>VXTP01000008.1 GCA_009837395.1 Gemmatimonadota bacterium | reverse complement strand
GGTCAGCGCCGCCATGGAAAGGATGAGGAGGCCGAGGAGCGTCCTCAGGGCGAAACGGTACAGGTGATGTCCTGGCATGATGAGGTCCTTTACGATGGTCATTAGGAACGAGTGATTGCGCTTAAAACGCGATGTTAACGCATGAATGAAACGGATGATCACCGACATGATGGATGAACTCCTTGTCTTGAAGATGGACGGCTGCACGGTGCGCGGCCGTCTGGATGCGAACGATCGATTCGGGATGGACTGTGTGCCGGATGTCGGGCGATCAACAGATCGGGTGCGAACTGCCGGGTGTGCCGGGCCTACGTCTCGCAACGTTTGATCCGGATGTAAGGCTGAGGAGAAAAAGGGCATGAAAAATCCCCGTGCCATGGGTGGATCAGAAGTAGCACGGGGACGCTTGAAGGTCCGCGGGGTGCGGGTCCGCTAAGGGACGCGAGGGTATCCTGATGCGGTTGTCGTTACGCCCGTTAAATGGGCATGATGATTACACTATACATTTGTTTTGTAGATATGTCAAGTGGGTTATGTAAAAAAGTTCGTTCAAGTTTCCAGCTATTGGCATCGTTGCTAAATACAACCCCAATGATGCCTGCCTTGCGCCTGCGACGCCGGAGCGCTCCGGGGATGTTGGAAATACCTGCTACACCCGCCTCGCCAACATACACGCCATCTTTCCCTGTCGCAGTCCACACCTGAAATCTACAAATCCCAGGCTGGAAAGCAGGTTCTCGTGCGTTTCGATGGGCAACCGCCGTGGACGATCGGGGTCGTCTTTCTCGAAGGGAAACACGAAATCCGCGTTGACCAGGATCCCGCCGGGTGCCAGAAGTCCGTGGGCTTGCCGGTAGACGGCTTCGAGGGCGTCGACGCCGCCGAGGTCGTGGAGGGTCTGAAGGGTGAAGATGGCGTCGAAGGGACTGAGCCCGCAGGTCCAGCCGTCGCCCCTCAGGTCGGCTTGAATTACGCGAGCGTCTTGGTAGCCAGATTTCGCGAGCAGTTCATCCAAGTGTAGGGCCAGCGCCGGCTCGATTTCGATCCCCGTGTACTCTACGGCACTTGTCCTTCCCGACTCCGACCCATCGAATAACGCACTTAACACGGCCTGGGCGAGACCACCCGCACCAACCCCCAATTCCAGCAAACGGGTCGTCGCGAGATGATCGCTCCCTGGCGATTCCGCCCGGTGACGTTCGCGTTCGCGCTGTTCACCCCGCCACTCAACGAGCGTCCGCACGACGCAGTACGCCATCGCCGCGCGCTCGGGCCACCTCTGGTCCAGGTCTTTCGTCCACGCTTCGATGTAGTCCGGCCCGGTGAAATCCGATAGCGCCATTCAAGTGATTCCTTAGACGATTCGTGCGGCCAGGTGGGTCCGCGTCGGCTTGCGCGCGAGACCGGTTTAGTGATCGGTCCGCGACGGCTACCGCCGCGCCGCACTGTGCCTAATCCGTCCGCGTCGGCTTGCGACTGTGGCTGAAGGAATCGAGCCGGGGCGTATCGGGCGGCCAGTACACCGCTTCGTTGGACTCCTGCCAGGGGTTGCCGCACATATTGGTGAGGATGTGCCACTCGGCCGCGCCGATATCCGGATCGGGATGGAAGAGGAAGCGCTTCAGTCCGGCTTCTTTGGAGGCGTTCAGGATACCGGCCAGGTCTCGCGCCGGCATGGCGTCGCCCGCGTGCGGCGCGCGCCCCGTGGAGACCCAGCAGATGCACTTGTCCGTATCTCCGATGGCCTCCAGGGCGCGGCGGGTCTCCCCGTACACGATGGTGGAGAAGAACTCCTCGGGAAACCCCATTTCCATGTCCATCAGGGTGCGCACGCCCGGCAGGTCGATACCGAAGAGCAGCTTGACCACGTCGAAGGCGTCTTCCTCGGTAAGCGACGGGTTCCACTTCCGCAGCCGCTGCACCCAGCGGGAGACCGTCCCGTACATGCCGTCGAAGCCCCGGTGCCAGTAGTAGTGCTTGGGGAAGATGAAGTCGAACCAGGACGCCATGGCGTGGTAGTCCTGGCAGGTCAGCGAGGAGAAGGCCGCCGTGCGGGGAATGCCGCCGAGATCCACATTCCGGTTGAGCTTGCCGACCTGTTCGGCGATGGCGGCCATGTGTCCCAGCGCCGTTTCCCGGCGGGCGCGGAGCCAGTAGAGGGCGTCCTCGTTGATGTCGAAGAGCTGCATGCCCGCCAGCATGCCGCCCGGCGCGCGGTACCGCACCTCAGCCGGAGTGAGCTGGTGAAACCGGTCCCAGAGGTGTTCGATGCCGCGCTGCAGGCGGCCCATGTCGTACCCCAGGGCGGCGAAGCGGGTGTCCTCTCCGGGGCGGATCTCGAAGAGTTCACCCCCGTGGTGGAAGGCGAGCTCGTAGTGTTGCTCCCCGGGTCCGTCGATGAGGAAGCCATGGGCCTGGGGCAGGGCGTTCATGGCGTCCTGAACCGTCGCGGCGTGGCCGATCACGCCGTATGGATCTTCCTCCACGGGACGCTGGCCCCCGCCGAGACCCGCGCCGAAGGTGATGATGTGCCAGCCCCGCTCCCTGGCGTCGTTCAGCATGGCGGCGAAGAGGCGTTCCTTTTCCGGATCGCGCGGTCCCTCCGCGGGCGGATCGACGCCGAAGGACCGGTAAACAGCGGGATCGCTCTCTAAAACAGGCATCCTCGTGCCGTCGTCCCGTTCGAAGTGGAGATAGCCCACCACGATGCCGGTGACGCCCCCGTCCTGCCACGCGTCGAAGATCCGCTTGTAGTCTGAAATGTACCGTTCGAGGGGGTTGTGGACGAAGATCCAGGCTTCCATTTCCTTCTCCTTTTACGAGGTCAGCAGCCGGCACAGATGGGGGATGAACAGCCGGTTGTCGGCCGCGACATAGATCAGTTCACCCCCCATGCGGCTGAAACTCTTGCCCATGCGGTTGTAGTAGGCCGGGTCGTCCATGGGCGGCTCCCCGGCGTTCCAGTCCCAGTCCTCCTCCGTGAGGTCGTTCACCGCGATGAAGGGGCGCACGGGACCGAGTCCTTCCTGCCGCCGCAGGTTGTTGGCGATCGAGACGGACTTTTCGAAGACCTGGGGCGCCATGATCGAGGAGCCGACGGACAGGAACACGCCGCCGTCGATGCGCGATACGCCCTCGGCGAAAACTTGGAAATCGATCATTCCGCCCCGACCGTACGCGGCGCCGCCGGCCAGGGGGTGTGTATATACGATGTCGTACCCGATACCGGGATGCACGGTGAGCGGCACGCCCAGGCGACAGGCATTCCCGGTCAATGAATGCTGCTTGTGGGGATGTTCGACGACGTGGTGGCCCGGTGCGATTCCGTGGCGCACGATCGTCTGCAGGAGGTCGGCGCGGGCGGGCATGGCCTCGTCGTCCGCGGGATCGGCGGACCAGTCCGCGAGGGCCTGCCGAAGTGCGGCCGGATCGGGAATGTGGTACCCGTCCTCCACGATCATCCGGCCCACCGACTCCCCGTATCCCAGGTCGTCCGCCGTGCCGGCCAGTACGGCCAGCGCCGTATGCCGGCCGGTCTCGTCCCACGTGCCGAAACATCCCCGGGCGACATGGCCCCGCACGTCCTCTTCGGACCGACCGTGGAAGGCGTATTCCCAATCGTGGATCACGCCCGCGCCGTTGGTGGCCAGGTGGGTGACCCAGCCGTCTTCCATCATGCGCGTGACCACGGGGGCGAGCCCGTTCTTCACGAGGTGCGCGCCGTAGGCCAGCATGACGGAAGCGCCCCTGGAACGGGCATCGCGCATGCGGTCCGCTATCGTCCCGATCTGGCTGGTCTGGCGGGATGTAGCCGGGGGCAGCGGACCATCGGGATCGACGCGAATGTCGTCGATATGATGCTTGCTTTCCCGGTCCGCCAGCGGTTCAACCTGCACCCTTCGGCCATCAATGCGCGGGTAGCCCATGGGCGTCCGTTCCGGAGAAATGATGCATGGAGGAGAGGATCGATCGCCTGTCTGAAGGCTAATATACGGCCGGGGCGGGTCGCGCCAACGTTTTTCAGATACCGATCTCGACGTTCTTGACCGACACACCCTGGCGGGTGATCTCGAGGTCGACCCGGCACGCTTCCGTGTCGATGAGGAGCCGGTAGGCGCCCGGCGTACCCGGGGCGAAGGAAACGGTGTCGATAATCTGGCCCTTGAGGGCGGTCAGGGCCTCGTTGGTCTCCGCGACGGCCTGCTTGACGGCCGCTCCCCTTGGCGTGCCGTTGAACAGCCGGAGGAGCCGCTTCTCGGCCACGGCGCTCTGACGTCGTCGCACGCGGCCGGACTGCAGGGTGAGTTCGAGGATGTTCTCGAGGCTGGGGACGTTTTCCGGGGAAACCTGCCCTGTTTCGATGTCCCGCCGCAGGGCGAGGTAGGGGATCCTGGATTCCTCGTCCGGCAGGGACGCGGTAAACCCGTCCAGCTCTTCCAGCAGCAGTTCCCGGTCCTGTTCGTCGAATCGGGGGGCGCCGCCGTCACGTCCGGACACTGGTGTCCCTTTCGACCGGTCCGCCGCACACCACGGGCGGCGTGCGCTGTTGGTCGAGTCCTACGGTGTGCGTGCGCCGTCTATCCCGTCCCACGGACCGCGGCGACGCGGGCGTGTCGTTTGCGGAAAACCCCGCGGCCAGGAAGGATTCCTCGGCCCCGCCGAGCCGGCAGGCGGATTCACGGACGATCCTGCGCAACAGGCGCAGGTAGAGGATGGCCGCGTTGCTCATTTTTCCACCTCCTCCGCTACCAGCGCTTCCATTTCGTGCTCGAAACCGCCGGTCTCTACCGGGCAGTGCATGCCGCATTCCTTGGGCGCGTTCTTCTCCCACCACCAGCGCCCCGCGCGCGAATCTTCGCCGGGCTTCGTGACCCGCGTGCACGGCATGCAGCCGATGCTGGTATAGCCCTGTTCGTAGAGGGGATGCTTCGGGATGTCATAGAGCTCGATGTAGTCCCAGACCTCTTCCTCGGTCCAGTCCGCCAGGGGGCTGATCTTCGCCAGCCCGCCGTGGTCGTGGTCGATCTCGATCTTGCGGATGTTCGCCCGGCTCGCCCACTGGTCGCGCCGCAGCCCGGTGAACCAGCCGTCCAGGCCCTCCAGGGCGCGCCGGATCGGCTCCACCTTGCGCACGTTGCAGCACTTGAAACGCGATTCCACGGACTTGTAGAACAGGTTCACGCCGTGGGCGCCCACCATGTTCTCCACCTGGAGCAGGTCGGGGAAATACACCTGGATGTCGATGTCGTAGTGGTCCCGGACCCGGTCGATGAAGTCGTAGGTCTCCTGGTGCAGCCGGCCCGTGTCTACCGTGAACACGTGGATGTTCGGATCGATCTGCCAGGCCATGTCCAGCAGGACCATCCCCTCCGCCTGGAAGCTCGTGCACAACCCGGCGCGCCGGCCCCAGCGGTCCAGGGCCCATTCGATCACGGCTTCGGGGGATTCTCCGTCGAACTCGATGGCCAGTTGTCCGGCTTCGAACTCGTCCAGGAAGTCGCGGTCGGGTTGGTCCGGGCGGTCCGGTTGAGTCGTGTGGCCGGGTTGGTCCGGGCGGTCCAGGTGTTCCGGGCGGTCCATGGTGCTTATTCCTCTCCTGTGGCAATCGCGGCGACTTCGTTTCCGGTGGCAATCGCGGTCAACTCGTCGTCGCTGTGGCGGTGAAAGAACTTCTGTATGGTCTCGTCGTCCGTCTTCTGGTCCAGGTAAGCGCCGAACAGCCGTTCGGTATAGAGATGGACGGACTCCGCGGGCACGCGCCGGAGCACGGGCTGGCCGATGGCGGCCTGTCCGCTCAGTCCGCCGCGGAGGAACAGGTCGTATCCCCGCAGCCGCTCGCCGCCCTCGCCCCGCTCGCGGAGCGTCGTGGCCTGGAACCCGATATCGCCGATCCAGTGGTGGGCGCACGCGTGGGGACAGCCGTCCAGGTTCAGCCGCAGGCCCCTGGCCCGGTCGCCGAAGACATGCTCCATGTGTTCCACGATCTCCGCCATCTTGGTCTTGGTCTCCCCGACCGAATAGTTGCAGAAGGGCTCGCCCGTGCACGCGATGCTGGTCCCCCGCAGGTCGTTGACCTCCATGGGAAACCCGATGCCGGCCACCGCAGTGGTGACCGATTCGAGCTTGTCTCCGGGAATGTCCGTGAGGATGACGTTCTGGCGGCGGGTCAGCCGGAATTCGCCCCCGTATTGGTCGGCCAGGTCGGCCAGCTGGATCATCTGCGTGCCGGTGCACAGTCCCAGGAACACGGGAAAACCGGCGTAATACAGTCCTTCCTGCACCTGTTCGTGTATGCCCGTGTGGTCGTGTTCCACCTCGGGCGGCGCGGGGGCCTCACCGTCGGCCAGCCGGTATCCCAGCCGGGTTTCCACGCGCTCGCGGTAGGCTTCGACGCCCAGGTCGGCGACCATGAACTTCAGGCGGGCCTTCACGCGGGACATGCGGTACTTGAGATCTTCCTTCCACACGTCGATGATGGCGCGCAGTACCGGGATCACGTCGTCCACGGGCACGAAGACGCCCAGGTCGCTCGACAGCCGCGGCCAGGTGGACAGCCCGCCGCCGATGCGTACGGCGAATCCGGGGTTGCCTGCCTGCTTGATCCCTATCAGGCTGATGCAGTTGATCTCGGGCGCGTTGCACTGGAGGGGGCAGCAGGAAATGGTGATCTTGTGCTTGCGAGGGAGGTCGCAGTAATCGGGGTTCCCGTAGAAGAAATCGGCGACTGCCTCGATGACCGGACGGGCGTTGAAGAGTTCATCGGCGGCCAGACCAGCCACCGGGCAGCCCGTGATGTTGCGCACCGTGTCGCCGCATCCTCCGCTCGTGGACAGCCCCGCGCCGTTCAGCGTTTCGAAGATCCGGGGCAGGTCGTTCAGCTTCATGCCGTGGAGCTGGATGTTCTGGCGCGTGGTCAGCTCGCCGTAGTCGCCGCCGAAGTCCTGGGAGACCCGGCCGATGGTGCGCAGCTTGTGGGGCGTGAGCCGTCCGCCCGGCAGCTTGACGCGCATCATGAAGTGGCCCACCTTGGGCTTGTCGTGATACAGCCCGTACCACTGCAGGCGCACCACGTCCTCTTCCGAAATCTCCTCGTAGCCCCGGTCGATCAGCTCCGGCAGGTCGTTGATGACCTCCATGGGCGCTTTCTCGTGCTTGAGCCGTTCCACGTAATTGCGCTTCCGGACCAAGTCCCAGGTGGGTTCCGGTTGTTCGCGCCTCGGCCTGCGGATTGCTTTCGCCATTTTGTTCCCGTTCGAGATGCGGCTGACAGGTGCGTCTTCTAGATGTGTCTGCCAGGTACGTCTGGCCATGATTTGTTGAAAACGAACTCCCAGTATATCGGGGCTGGAATGGGGTGTCAACATAAAAAATCACAATCTTGATCAAAATAGTAAATATTACGGCCCGCACCTAGCGAAGGTACTTGGTATACGAGATCCGGGCTGCCAATTCACACAGATACGATTAGAGGGTCAAACTGTGCTGTAGCGGGGCGGGAACCGTCCTCGCGCTGAAGGATCTCAAACAGGGCACTTAAGGAAACAGGAGGGAGGATCCATGTCCGATTATCTGAACCACGAAGGCAGGATAAGCCGGCTCGAGGGGATTATCGAACAGATCGACAAGCGATTGGGAACGATTGAAAGGGTGGGCCTTTCAATACTTGCGACCATCGCGGCGCTATTGGCCGGCGTTGCGACGATTCTGGTCAAACTGTGGTCACTGTGAGTGATGAACCGGAAAGTCGCCGGGACTAGAATCAACGGTCCTTGCCCGATCCATCAGCCGATTCATCACTGGACTCTTCGTTCCGCTTGTTCCGCATCCACAGCCAGTACGCCGGGATGCCCAACGAGGTGATGGTCAGCCCGATCAAGGTGTTTCCGGGGTCGCTGACGACGATGGACACGAAGAAGATCACGCCGATGAGCACGAAGATCGCGGGCGTGACGGGATACCCGAGGGTGCGGTAGGGCCGGGACACGTCGGGGCGGGTGCGCCGGAAGATGAACACGCTGAAGGTGGTCGTGATGTAGAAGAGCCACAGGGAGCCGGTCCGCGCCGCGATGATGGCGCCCCAGTCGCCCAGGAAGATGATATTGAGGATGCCCACGACGGCCAGGAACAAGACGGCGTTGGCCGGCGTGCGGTAGCGCGGGTGCACGCGCGCGACCCATGAGAAGAACATCTTCTCGCGGGCCATGGCGAAGAAGACGCGCGGTCCGGTCAGCATGCCGGCGTTCACGGTGCCGAAGGTGGAGATCATGGCGGTCGCGGCGATGAAAGCCGCCCCGATCGGTCCGACGAGCGATTGCATGGTCTCCGATGCGACGCGTTCGCTTTCTGCGACGCCCTCGTTGGAGAGCACCAGCAGGTAGGCGCTGTTCACGAGCAGGTAGACGACGGTGGTGATGGCGAGACCCAGTATGATGGACAGGGGCACCCAGCGTCTCGGATTCTTGATCTCCTCGGCCACGTAGGTCGACCCGTCCCACCCGTCGTAGGCGCCGAAGGACGCCATCATGCCGAGGCTGACCATGCTGAGGAACCCGATGGTGAGCGTGGTATCGGAAGGCCAGACCGGTTGGAAATTGCTCGTGTCCGGCGTGATCCCGAAGGCCAGGGCGACCATGAGGAGCAACCCGCCCACCTTGAGGAAGGAAGACAGGTTCTGGACGAGACCGCCGAACCGCACGCCCAGGTAGTTGATGATGGCCAGGATGATCAGGGCGATAATCGCCACGCCCCGCATGGCCCAGTCCGGGTATGGACTGAACTGGCTGACGAAATAACCCAGGTAGGTGGAGAATACGATGGAGATGGCCGCCAGGTCGCAGGGACGTATGACCAGGAGCGAGGTCCACCCAAAGAGGAAAGCCCACAGTCGCCCGTAGGCTTCCTTCAGGAATACGTACACGCCGCCTGAACGGGGCATGAGGCCGCCCAGTTCGGCGAAAGTCACCGCGCCGCAGAAGGCCATGAAGGCGCAGATGACCCAGACCAGGAGGTTCCAGCCGGAAGTACCCACGTATCCGGCCACGATGGCGGGACCCGCGAAGATGCCGGAACCGATGATCCCGCCGATGATCACGGTCGTCGCCGTGACCGGTCCCAGGTCCCGCTTGAGTTCGGTCTCTTCCCCGAAGGAATCGGATCGGGCGTCCCCTTGAGCATCGCTCATGGCTGCCTCGAACGGGATTTTCAGGATGGATTGTTAAGGGGTATCGTGCTTAATGTGGTCTTTATTTCGGTGCGTGTAAATGATTAATCGCGCGAACCGGTAATCAGACCATTACGGCGCGCCGACCCAGGGCACCCATCTCGCCTCGGTGAGCATGCAACAATTGCGCCGGGGTTCAGCGCCCTTCCGCGATGCCCAGCCCGAGGATCCGGTCGGCGTTGCGCCAGAGGATCTTCTCGCACACATCGGGGGCGATGTTCCCCTCGTCACGCCGGGCGCGGAGCCACTCGATATGCTGGAAATCGAGCTCGGCGTCCGTGTGATCGAGTCCGAGCAACAGGCGGTCCTGGAACTCGTCCAGGAACTCGAAGGTGAAGGCCGGGTCGCGGGTCAGGGCATTGAAACCGGAGCCCGCCGAAAGGTCGCCGCACAGGTTGGGATAGGTCCTGAACAGCCGGAGCAATGTTCCGCCGGGCGCGACCGGCGTCTTGGGATAACCTTCCTTCCCGTCGGCCGTCAGGTCGCCGCTGATCTCGCTCCAGAAGGAGGCGCTGTGGCCGAAGAAGCGCAGGTTCGGAAACCTTTGGAGGGCCTTCTCGAACCGTGGAAAACCCAGTTCGTCGATCAGTCCGTAGGTGACGACCTCCGGCGGCGAGGTGTGAAAGGTTACGGGCAGGCCTAGGTCCTCGCACGCGGCGAAGAGATTCCAGAGCCGGGGATCGTCCCAGTACACCCGGCTGGTCAGCTCACCCACGCCCTTCGCACCTCGCGCAACGTATTGATCCAGCACATCGCGGAACGCCTCCACGCTGTCCAGGTCGTAGCGGCGCACGTCGAAATCGCAGAAGGGGATGAACCGTCCGGGGTAGAGACGGCAGATGTCGAAGACCTCGCCCATGCTCTGGGGTTCCCCGATCACCTCGGCGGAAGTGAGCGGCAGGATCACCGCCTTGTCGACCCCCTTCTCGTCCATGCGCCGGACCTGCTCCTCGGCCGACATCATGGGCAGGCCGTTGTTGCGTTTCTTCAGCACCGGCCAGCGGAAGACGTGAGCGTGAATGTCGATGACCATGGTGAACTTTTCTCCTACGCTACGGTCTTCAGTCGGACGGCGGGTAACCGCTTCAACTGCTGGTTCAGCGGGTCAACCTCGATACCGACGGATTCCAGCGCTGTGACGCCCAGAAGAGGCTCCGCACCAGGCTCACCGAAAAGCACGGTCCCGCCTACGTGTTCACCCATGAATCCGATGTCCGCCGTGGTGACGTCCATGACAAGATCGCTGCCATCGGCCAACTGGTACGTCCGCTGGCCTTTGGGACGCAGACCGATGGCTTCCAGATGTGGTCTGGGAACGAGCGTATCAGTCGCCCCGGTGTCGACCAGAAAAAGTCCTTCCCAGTGCCGTTCCGGATCTGCGGGATTGGTGATTCGTACCGTAACATAAGTTGCGCCCATTTTTATGACTCCTTCCGGGAAAGCCCGACGTGTTTCGTACAGCAGTTTCCGGGAACGGCAGGCATGTGGTGTGGCGATCCAGAACAGGCCGGCCGTACCCGGTTTATTACTATATTAATCGAAATAGTCGAAACCCGGACCGCCGGTATCGTGTTTTTAATCACCTAATCTGATTAAATTGCCGACCTGCGCGTGCTCGGTCACCTCAGCCCCCACACCTCCGCCGCCGTACCCCCCAGTAACCGGTCTTTCTGGTCGCCGGTCAGGAAGTCGTATCCCTCCCGGACCAGCCGGAGCTCGTCGGCCAGCGACAGCCAGTTGTGCTTCACCCGGTGGTGTCCAGGGTATCCGGTGCCCCACATGGCCCGTTCCACGCCGAATGCGTCCAGGAGCGCGCGGACAAATGGGTGCATGTCGCGGAAGGGGAAGGGCTCCCGAGACCGTCCCTTCACGTCCGATATCTTCACGAACATCCGGTCGTGCCGGGCGAGGTCGAGAATGGGCTGAAAAACCTCCATCCCGGTTTCCGGATCGGGATATCCCATGTGGTCGATGATCAGCGTCATGTCCGGATAGCGCCGGGCGATCTCGTCGATCTGGGGTGCGTCCCAGGGCTTCATGTGGAACTGGATCACCGCGTTCCGTGCGGCGAGTTCCTCCCACATGGCCCGGTTGTCGTCTTTCACGAGAATCTGCTCGTCCGGATAGTAGAAGGGGTGGAAACGGAAACCGACCAGCCCCCGGTCCTCCATCCAGTACCGGACCTGCTCGGCGTTCCTTTCGGTATCCTGCGGGTCGATCAGGCCGTGCCCCACGAACCGGTCCGGAAACCGGGCCACGGAATCGGACATGTATCCGTTGTCCCATGTCGACCACGACGTCTGCACCAGCACGCTCGCGTCCACGCCGTTGGCGTCCATGTCCTCGATCAGCTCGTCGGCCGTACCGGGTTCGTCCGGTTCCGCCGTCCACGTCGGCGCGGTGGGTCCCACCGGGTACCGGGGCGGGTCAATCTCCCAGACGTGTACGTGGGTGTCGACGATCATGTGGTGTTCCTTATCGATTAAAGTGTTTCAGAAAAAGTGTTTCAAACATTACACGTATCGTAGGCCGCCTGCATCGCCGCCAGCGGGTCGCCCAGGGGCACGAACTCGTGGCCGACGAATCCCGCGTAACCGGTCTCGGCGATGGCGCGCATGACGGGCGGGTAGTAGATCTCCTGGGTCTCGTCGAGGTCGTTCCGGCCGGGGTTGCCCGCCGTGTGGAAGTGGCCGATGTGCGCGATGTTGTCCCGGATGGTGCGGATCAGGTCGCCTTCCATGATCTGCATGTGGTAGATGTCGTAGAGCAGCTTGACCCGCGGCGAACCGACCCCCTCGCAGACGGACACGCCCCAGTCCGTGTAGTCGCACTGGTAGTCCGGGTGGTTCACCTTGCTGTTGAGCAGTTCCATGCACAGGGTCACGCCCTTCTCCTCGGCGGCCTTGGCGACGCGCAGCAGGCCCTCGATGCAGTTGTCGCGGCCTTCGTCGTCGGACTTGCCCTCCCGGTTGCCCGAGAAGCAGATCAGGCCGGGTATGCCGTACGCGACAGCCTGGTCCATGTTGGCCAGCAGTTCGTCCTCGATACGGTCGTGGTTCTCCCGTTTGTTCAACCCGTCGGGCAGGGAAGCATGGCCCACGACGATGGCGATGTCCATGCCCGCGTCGCGCACCTGGTTCCAGTGCTCCTCCGGTAGCATCTCGACGGACGCGTAACCCATACGCGCCGCTTCCCGGATGAGCGATTCCGGGGTCAGGCCGCCCCGGTTGAAACAGCCGAAACAGATGGATTGCCTGATGGTGCTCATGAAGGTCTCCTGTCAGATGTGGCGTGCCGTCACCCGTACGCGCCGTGATCCAGGAACCCGAACAGGCGTTTCTGGCGGGGATCGGCGTCACGGTACACGTGCTCGGGCATGGTGTAGTCGATGAAAGGGAAGTACTTGTGACCAATAACGCGCCGCGCGTAGGTGATCTGGGTGATGTACCGCGTGCGGTCGCTCCGGTTCGGCCCGCCCCGGTGCCAGACCTGGTTGTTGAACATGGTGACGCTGCCGGCCAGGCCGAGGTTGTAGTGGATCCGGTCCTCCCACTCGGTACCCTCCAGCGAATCGGGACAGGGGCGGCCGAAGAGGTGGGATCCAGGGATGACTTCCGTTCCGCCGTGATCGGGTTCGGTGACATCGGTGAGATAGTAGTTGCAGGTGAAGAAGAGGACCGGAAGTCGGATGTTGTCCGGAGGGTCTCCGTCCGTCACCAGGAAATGGGGCGCGTCGTCCTGGTGCCACCGGAAGGATCCGCCGGGTCGCGTCTTAAAGGAGTTGTTGTGGATGACGTGGCAGTTCTCGGCCACCAATGCCTCGGCGAAGCTGACGATGGGTTCGAGGTCGAAGAGGCGGCGGTTCGTCTCGCTGAACTCGAACATGCGGTGGCACAGTGCCATGTATTCGCTGACCGAATTGAGCCCGTTCGGGTTCTCCTGCAGGCCGTAGTCCAGGTCCCTGCGCAGGGCCTCGCACCAGTCGGGCGGCAGCACGTTCTCCAGGAAAAGGAATCCCTGGCGGTTGAACGTATCGACCCAGTCCAGGATCTGCGCCGGTCCGGCGATTTTGCCACCCAGGGGGATTGTGCCGGTGGTCATGCCGTTTCCGATTTTGGCGTTTAAGGTCACGTACAACGCGAGTTTGTTCCGGCGTACGTAGCATCGAATAAAAACCGGCGGGAACGACAAGGCAAGGGTTAAGTCCGGCCGAACGTTATTGGAAGCTGATCGTCCGTTGGGTCGGTTTTTCTTGACTTTCTCAAAATAACTAGTTATCTGACTAGTTAGATTATCGTTCTTCGATCCAAATGAGAACGTCGATCTTCGAACAGGCCACGGTATCATGGGCAGGGAATGGCAGGTCCAGGAAGCGAAGGCGAAGTTCAGCGAACTCCTCGAAACGAGCCGGGAGGAGGGGCCTCAGGTCGTGACCAAGCGGGGCGTGAAAACGGCCGTCCTGGTTTCCATCGAAACGTGGGAACGGATGGAGCGGTCGGCCCGGCTCGGCCTGAAGGACCTGCTGCTGTCGCCAGAAGCGCGCACCGAGTCCCTGACGCCACTGCGGGAACGGCGTCCGTCGCGCGGGACGCCAGATCCGGCAGATCCGGCAGGCCCGGCGAACCCGGAATGACCCATGTATCTTCTGGATACCGACGTCGTATCGGAACTGCGCAGGAGCCAGCCGCACCAGGATGCGGTGGCGTGGTTTTTGGGACTGGCCCCGGACCAGGTCTACCTTTCGGCCGTGACCGTGGGCGAGATTCAGACGGGCATCGAGTTTACCCGGGCAAAGGATGCTTCCCGGGCGGCGGAACTGGAGACCTGGATGGGCAAGTTGATGGATTCCCAGCGTGTACTTCCCATGGATCCGGCGGTCTTCCGCGTCTGGGGAAAGCTCCTGTACCGCCGGTGGGACGTCCGCATGACCGACGCCATGATCGCCGCGACGGCCGTGGTGCACCGGCTGACCGTGGTCACCGGGGATCCGGAATCCTACGACCGGCTCGGTGTCGAAACGCTGAATCCGTACGAGAAGGGCCCTGCCGCCCAGAGGAGCGCCGAGCATGTATGACGTGGAAACCGTCCAGCGGAGCGCCCGGCATGTATGACGCGGAAGCTACAAAGAGGAGCACCCGGCATGTATGACGTGGACGCCGTCGCCGCCTTCGACCGTGAGAACGTGGCGGACATCAAGGCCCGCCAGGGCCGGATCAACGAGGACGGGCGCGCGGCCGGGCTGAAGATCACGGACGTGCGTACCTGGCGCGTGCTGATGCCGTGGCGGGGCACGAAGCGATGGGACGGGTCCGCGGAGGGGTTCTCATTCGCCGAATTCGAAACAGACCAGGGCCTGGTGGGCGTAGCCGAAGGTTTGTCCAGCGAGGCCGACGCGCTGCGTTCCCGGGTCCTGGGAAAAAACCCCTTCGAACCGGAGGTCCGCGGGTTGATGGGCCTGGCCTACTGGGACCTGGTCGGCAAGATCGCCGGCAAGCCCCTCTACCGGTACCTGCGGGAGGTCTTCGAACTCGAGACTCCGGTGGTCACGAAGATCCCTATCGCGGCCTACACCTGGTACCGCTTCCCCGACGTGAACGGCGAGCACGAGGTGACCTTCGATACCTATCCTCGGCACGTGAAGTCGCTCATGGAGGACGAGACCTTCCGGATTATCAAGCTGTCCATGTGCGATTTCGAGCCCCATCGGTACATCGAGCTCATCCACAACATCCGCGACGAGGTGGGTTTCGACGTGGACATCCGCGTCGATCCCCATGCGTCGTGGAGCGAGAGTGAAGCCCTGCGGTTCATGCAGGGGGTGGAGGACTGCCGGATCGAATGGATCGAGGAACCGGTCGGCGGCCGGTTCGAGAACATCTTCCGCGCCGGCCACCGCCTGCGGCACATGAGCAGCATCCCCATTTCATCCCATGTCTGGCTGCCGCCGCTGCGCAGGGACGCGGCGCCCCGTCCCTACGGCGCTTATGTTTCGGGCCGCTACGGCGACGAGACCCTGGACCAGCCGCTGGATCTGGGCGTCATGCACCGCCACGTGGCCGCCGACGTGTCCGCGCCGGACGCTTACGCGGGGCCGCTGGCCCTCAAGCGGTACTACGACACCGCCCGGTTCATGGGCATGGAACTGGGCATGCACAGCGCCTACGAACTGGGTCCGGGGACGGCCATTCGCCTCCACGTCGCCGCCTTCGCGTTCCCCTATAACATACCCTACCACATCGTGCACGGGAACGGGACCATGCCCATGTCGCTCCACGGCCTGGACGCCCACTACAACCAGTGGGTGGGCGACGTCATCAAGGGCGGCAAGATGCCTTACGAGGACGGGTGCCTCCGCGTTCCCGAGGGACCCGGCCTGGGCGTGGAACTCGACCACGACCTGCTTGACGCTTACCGTTGGACGGAAGAGAAGCAGGACCTGCACACCCGCCACATCGAGGCGATCCGGGCGAACCATCTCGACCGGCTGGGCTGGCGCAAGGATCGGATGGGGTGGCTGCGGTAGATCCGCCCCTCAGTCCTTCCGCAACCCGCCCACTCTCCACAGCACGCTGACCACCCCCAGGCTGGCGATCCCGCCGCAAATCGTGAGGGCCAGGGGCGCGCCCGCGACCGCGGCCAGTCCGCCGACGAGCAGGCGGCCCGGTGGACCGCCGCCGATGGCGAGGACGAGGAGGCCCATGACCCGGGGCCGCATGGCGTCGCTGGACGTGCGGAGGACGATGGAGGACTGCATGATGCCGAACCCGGTCTGCCCAACGCCCACCAGAATCAGCATGATGAGCGAGAGCGGGAAGGACGTGGAGAGGGCGAAGACCAGCGTGGCCAGGGCGTTGACCAGGGAGCTGATGGTGAAGACCAGGCCGTCGCGGTAGCGTTGGCCCAGCCGGTCGATGAGGGCGATGCCGAGGATGGAGCCGATGCCGGTGCCCGCGCCGAGGATGCCCAGTTCCAGGGGACCCAGGAAGAGGACGTCCCGGACGAAGACGGGCAGCAGGACCTGGTAGGAGAAGGCGAAGGCGTTCATGATGAACGTGATGATCAGCACGCCCGATATCCTGGGATGCCGGCGGGAATACCGGTAGCCGAGGAGCAGGTCCTTCAAGGGGCCGAGCCGGCCCTTCTTCCGGCCCTTCCGGTCCGTATCGGCGGAGAGCCGGACGATCACGGCGATCTGGACGACCTGCAGGAGGAAGAGTGCGAGGAAGCCGCCCTTCGTCCCGGCGAACTCGAGCAGGACGCCGCTCATGAGCGGCCCGATCAGCCGGGAGATGTTCTGGGGCACCGTCTCCAGCACCATGGCGTCCGTCGTCCGGTCCTTGCCTACCAGGTCCGGGATGAGCGCCCTGCGGCAGGACCAGTCGTAGGCACTGCCCAGGCCGATCAGGACGGAGCCGATGACGACGTGCCAGAAGGCCAGGTGGCCGAGCAGGGCGAGGACCCAGAAGAGGCCGATGACGATGCAGTTGATGAACTGGGCGCTGACGATCAGCCGGCGGTAGCTCACGTATCGGACCACCGTGCTGAAGAATGGGCCGAAGAGCATGAACGGCGCCATGCGGCAGAAGCTGACCAGCGCCACCATGCCGGCCGAGTCGGTCATTTCCAACACGACCCAGCCGACGATCAGTTCGTCCATCCAGCGCGTCTGCCACCAGATGCTGCTGGATATCCAGAGGTTACGAAAGTCGGGTATGGAAAGCAGACGGGCCGCTTTCCAGCGTGAGCCGAGCCGGACGAACATGGACGCCCTGTGGAAAATCCTGTTGACGGGCAGGTGGGACCATCTATATTCCGATTTATCTGAACGATCGGCACCACCGAAAACCGGATCTCCTCGTCGTCTTCCGACAATTCGGTCCGCCGGTGATTCTGGGACAAGTAAGCCTTTCTATCGGCCACAGTCAAGCGTTCCGCATACCCTTTCGAACGCCGTAATCACGCCTGTTCGAAATAGGGGAGTGTCGTCATGAGCGACGGGCTTCGCATTCTGTCCATCGGTGCGCATCCGGCCGATATTTTCGACCAGTCGGGCGGCGCCATGGCCCATCACACCGCCCGCGGGGACTGGGTGGGATGCGTCGTGCTGACCCACGGCGCCCGCGTGCACGACAAGGTCATCAGCGACGACATGTTCCACGCGGAAGAGGTGCCGGACGGGGACACTCTGAAGCGGATGATGGCGGAACGGTCCGACGTGAAGGCGGAAGAGGTGAAATCGGCGTGCCGCGCCCTCGGCGTGGAGGACGTCTATTTCATGGGCGTGGATGATGCCGTACTCCTGCCCGACCGGCCGATCGTACGCCAGCTCGCCAGCCTGCTGCGGGAGTTGAAGCCGGATATCATCCTCACCCATTTCCCCGACGAAGGCGGCGGCACGTGGAACCCCCACGCCGTGGCCGGCCGCATCGTCATGCTCGCCATGGGCCTGGCCGGTTCCGTCGACCCGGGCGACCGGCGTCCGCCCCACCAGGTGGCCCAGGTGTTCTACTGGGGCTGCGGCGGAGCGAGCCTGCCCAGGAACGTCTGGGATGCCCGCGGCGGTTACTACAACGACGTCTTCATCGACATCACGGACGTGGTCGACAAGAAACTGGCGGCGCTGGACGCCCTGGTGAGCCAGGGCTACGGCGGCGCCTACGCGCGCAAGCGCATCGAGACGTCCGACGGGGCCTTCGGAAGCGCGGGCCACGTCGCCTACGCCGAAGGTTTCATTTCGCTCAATGCCGAAACCCACTACTACTTCCCCGTCTCGTCCTACGCCCTCGAACGGGCGCGCAGGTCGGACCATGAAAACATCGAAAAGGTCAGTTACAAGTACGAAGCGTGAAGGAGATTACCATGCAGCGGGTGGGGTTCATTCTCAAAGTCAAGGAAGACATGATCGAAGGCTACAAGAAGCACCACCGGGAGGTCTGGCCGGAGATGCTGGAGGCGTTGCAGGACGCGGGCTGGCGCAACTACTCGCTGTTCATGCGCGAGGACGGGCTGCTCTTCGGTTACTGCGAGACCCCGGATTTCGAGAAGGCGCTGGCCAGGATGGCGGAGACGGACGTCAACGCCCGCTGGCAGGAGTTCATGGCACCATATTTCGAGAACCTCGGCGGCAAGCACGCCGACGAGAACATGGTGCCGCTGGAGCAGGTTTTCTACCTGGAATGACGGGTTTCTACCTGAAATGAAAGTAAAGCGCGCCCCCCGCGCGCAGGATAACAAGGGTAAAACAAGACCACTTGGACACCACCACCCTCGATACGCCCGTCCTGACGCAAGACGAAAAACGGTTGATCCGGGACATCACCGATTCGCTGAAGGAATGCAGGAACCCGGACGCCGCGCACCTCGACCAGGCGATCTGCGAGTCCATCGCCCGGTTGAGCGACCTGGCCAGGGTCATGAACGCCTATCCCTCCCTGCTGGAAAGCCAGTCCCTCGGCCAGCAGCGGCGGGATGCCACTTCCCTCATCGAAGCGCTGTCCAACGCCACGCTCTTCACCGTCGACATGCTGCTTCCCATGCGGGCCGCGGTCGGGCAGGTGTACGTCATGGCGCGGCTGAACCTGTTCCGTCTCCTGCACCAGGTTGCCCAGGAAGCGCTGGGCGGCCGGGACGAATTCACGGCCGTGGAAGACGCCATCGGCGCCCGGATCAGCCAGAGCATTCACAACAAGGTGATCGAATCGCTGCTGATCGCCATCGTCTGCGACGACAGCCTCGGCCGCGCGGTCCGCATCAAGGCGGCCACCGCCCTGACCCACCTCTGGGAAGACCGGTTCTCCCGCCGGATCGAAGCCTTCCTGCCCGTCCTCGAGGCCACCTGGGAAGCCCGGCGGCAGACCACCGTGCAGTTGGGTACCCTCATGGGGGTTTCCGAGGTCTTCGCCCTGATGCGCGCGGGCGGCGACATCCGGTTCCTCGACTATTTCTCCAGGAAGACCTGTCCGCCGGAGGAACTGCAGGCCTTTCGCGAGTTCCTCTTCAGCGTGTCCACCGAGGAACTCGAGTCCCTGAGCGACAAACTGGTCGAGGGGCAACACAGGGAGACGTACCCGGGCGTCGATACCACCCTGTCCCTGTCACCCACCTATCTCTACAACCATACGGCCACCGATTTCGTCACCCAGCTCTACCTGTTCTTCGTCAAGCGCCACCTCGAAGCCCACGCGCGGCGGATCCGAAACCTGCCCGGTCCCAAGCGCACGGCCGAAGAGTACGTCATGGTCTATTTCCTGGAGCAGTCCTGCACGATGGACGGCGATAGAAAGGACGACACGCAGTGATCAAGCTCGGTTGCATGTCCTTGAGTTACGGCCACGCCATTTCCGAAGGCCGCATGGACCTGTTCGACTTCATCGACCGCGCCCGCGAAATGGGCCTCGACGGGATCGACATCCATACCCGGGCGCTGGAATCGGAAGATGACGCGTACCTTCGGGACGTGCGCATGCGGTGCCTGCAGCGGGGGCTTGCCATTTCCTACCTGGGCATCAGCAACAACTTCGGGAAGCCGCCCGGGGAGATCGCCGCCGAAATCCAGATGGTCAAGCACTGGATCGACGTGGCCGCGCGGCTGAACGTGCCCATGGTCCGGATATTCGCGGCCTGGGACCGGGAGGACACGCCCGCGCGCGTCACCTGGTCCCGGATGATCTACGGCATCTCCGAGGTGGTGGATCACGGAGCCGCCCGGGGCGTGGCCGTGGGGCTTCACAACCACAATCACGGCTGCGTGACCCGTACCGGCGACGACGTCGTGCGCATCCTGAACCAGGTGGATCGCCCCACGTTCACACATATCCTCGACACGGGCCAGTACGCCGGGTCGCCGGGCGCTTCGGGCAGCAGGGGCAACCCGGACCCCGCCTACGATTTCTACGGCAGCATGGAGAAGAGTGCGCCTTACGCCGCGCACGTGCGGGCGAAGTTCTACCGCATCCAGTCCGGCGAGGAGGAGTGGCTGGACTATCCCCGCATTCTGGGGATCCTGAAGCAGGTCGGTTTCAACGGCTGGATGTCGGTCGTCTACGAAGGGCAGGACGTCGAAGCCGAGGAGATCGCGGTACCCAAGGCCGTCGCCTACCTGCGGCGCCTGCTCGCAGAAAACGGCATGTGAGGTGCGAAACTGTGGCGCCTACCTGCGGCGCCTGCTCGCCGAAAACGGCATGTGAGGCTATGAGAGCAGCGTGGTGATGTGCCGGCAGGAATCGGGGTTCAGTTCCACGGAGATGCTGCGGCGCCCGAGCGCGCGGGCGGCCAGCGCGATGGTGCCCTGCCCGGCAAAGGGGTCCAGGACCGTATCGCCCGCGTATGACCAGAGGCGGATCAGGCGCCTGTAGGGATGTTCCAGGTTATCGTCAGGCGTCCAGACGGCCTGGCGGGCCGCCCGCCATACTTCCGCAGGAATTCTGCTTTCGTCTACGACACCAGGCGGCGTCGCTTCGGATTCGCCGGGCTTCCTGTAGGCCAGGATGGTCTCGGCGTGCACCTTGGGCCGGCATCCGAACGGCACGCGGGCATCCGCCGGTTCCTCCCGCACCGCCTTCCCCGGTTCGAACCAGTACCAGGTGGCCTCGTACTTAAATCCCGCCTCCTGCAGACCACGGTGCGTATCCGCCGCAAGCGCGACCGGTTCGTCCCGCCAGAGCAGATCGGCGATCCAGACGATCATCGCCCTGCCGGGCATGAGGCACCGGTAACACTGCGCCCACACCTCGGAGAGCGAGGCCAGGAAGTCCGGATAGGTCTGGCCGAAACCGATCTGGTCCGGGTGGCCGTAGTCGCCGCTCTCCCACCAGGGCGGACAGGTCAGGACCAGGCCGGCGCACCCGTCGGGGATCGGGTCCATCCTGCGCGCGTCGCCCAGCCAGAGCCGGGCCTGGTCGTCATCGTGGTAAAGGCGCATTTCGGGAAGTAAGGGCAGACGGCGGCCGGAACGGCCGCATCAGGCTTCGGGCCAGATTTCGGCCAGGGCGCTTGAGATGATCACGGGACTGGGACCGTCCACCCGGAAGCATTCCTCCGCCGACAGGGCTTCGTCCATGAGCACGCCCGTCATGGACCGGGGCCAGCCGAACCACCGGTAGACTGCCTTCTCGTCGACGGCCCCGGCGGACTCCACGGCGCCCACGAGCAGACTGCGCATGGCATGGCGGCGGGTCATGGAAACGGCTTCCCTCGCCGTGTCGTCGGGCACCCATCGCTTCGTCAGCTCCCATACGCACGAGGCCGCGTCATGGACGTTCCTTCCAGGCCGTCCGGTCCGTCCGGGTACGATCAACCAAAGCTTTTCGAGTTCCAGCAATGCCTTGCGGAAAGTCCGCCCGTCCATGGGGACGGATCCGGATAGCCGGTCCCGCAGCGCAAGACCCGTGGCCGGGCCGTCCCGCTCGATGCAGTCGGCCAGGCGAAACGCCGCCGGTGAGATCCGGTTGCGCTCCCGGGCGCCCCGGAAACCTTCCCCTTCCATGGCCAGCAGGGCCGCCCAGTGCTTCCGGGCGACGAGCGTGGGTTTGCGCTTCACAAAAGTACCGAACAGGCAGGGAACGGCTTCGGGCAGGTCGCTCAGCCAGATGCTGGCGATGCCCTGTCCCGTGCTGATCCCGTTACCGTTGCCACCAAGGCCGGTCCTGCCGTCAATGGCCTCCTGGATACTTGGAAGTTCGGTGCCGGAGTAGACCGAGACGAAACACCGTTCCAGGATGAAATCGCCGGCCTGTTTCCTGCTCTTCAGGCGGCGCGACGGGGACAGGCGGTGGTTTTCGGTCACGCGCCCGCGGACGTCGTCGGGCAGCATGGGAAATAGTGTCGACTTGCTGAGAATGGACATGTACGGCGCTTTCTGCGGCTCACGCGGCGGCCTGCGGCTCACGCGGCGGCCTGCGGCTCACGCGGCGGTCTGCGCGGCCAGGGCCGCCCCGATGATCCCGGCCTGGTTCCTCAACCGGGCTGGGACGACCTCGGTATCCACGGTGAAGCACGATGAGAACTTCTCGTACTTGTTGCTGGCGCCGCCGCCCACGATGATCAGGTCCGGGCGGATCAGCTCGTCCAGCCTGCACAGGTACTCGTTCACCCGTCCGCCCCATACCTCCCAGCTCAGGCCCTTCGCCTTCCGAACGCTTTCGGCGGCGTATTTTTCCGCGACGCGGCCTTTCATTTCGATGTGTCCGAATTCCGTGCTGGGCACGAGCGTGCCGTCGACGAACAGGGAGGTGCCGATGCCGGTTCCCAGGGTCGCGATGACCACCACGCCGTCCCGGTCTCTGCCCGCGCCGTACCGCATTTCCGCCATGCCCGCGGCATCCGCGTCGTTCAGGAAAACGACCGGCCGGCCAGTCGCCTTCGCCATGCGTTCCACGGCGTTGACGCCGATCCAGGACGCGTCGATGTTCGCGGCGGTCCGCACCGTACCGTGCTTGATGACCGCGGGAAAGCCGAATCCCACGGGACCCTGCAGATCGAAGTGCCGGACGACCTCCGCCGCGGTCTCGATCACTTTCTTAGGCGTGGCCGGCCTGGGGGTGCCGATCCTGAAGCGTTCCGTCTCGAGTCTTCCGGATTCCAGGCAGACCGGTGCGCCTTTGATACCCGTTCCGCCGATATCGATCCCCAGAAGACTCATGCGGGTTCACCTTCCGTCGATTCTTCTTCGGCCTGGACGGCATCGCGGTCGCGTGGGGACGTGATCCGCCAGTAATAACCATCCGGGTCCAGCATGCGGAAGTCCGTGGCGCCCCAGGGTTGCTCTGTCAGAGGTTCGCGTATGGCCATCCCGGCCTGTTGCATCTTCGCGTGGAACTGGCCGATATCCGAGATCTCCAGGACCAGTTCGACGCCCACGCCGCGGGTGAGCGACTCGACGGGCTGTTCCCCCGGGTCCGGATACCAGAGCAGTTCGTCGGTCTTCAGTCCGAGGACCAGTTCGTTCCGCTGGAGCAGGATGTAACCGGGATCGTTCGACAATTCCTTGAAGCCGAAGGTCTCCGTGTAGAATGCCGCGGACACCTGCAGGTCCCTCACGGCCAGGTTGACCTGGAGTCTCACGGACTGACTCTGGACCTGGACCTGATCGGCCCGGGGGCCGCGGGAAGTGAACTGTACGGTATACGTCACCTGGTCGCCGACCTGCAGCAACGAAAACTGCCCGTCCGTAATGTTGGATCGATGGAAAAACAGGTCTTCGTTCTCCGGGGTGTTGATGAAACCGTAACCCCTGGTGTGGTTCAGCCTGGTGATCGTACCCTGCGGCATGACTGTCCAGTCCCGGTTCCTGGGAACCACCTTGGAAGAAGACCCGGTTTATCGAAAAGAGGAGGTGGAACCTGGCAAGGCCATGCCGGCCATTCCCACCCGAGGCAGGCAGGGCAAAGTAGATGAGCGCTCGTGCTTCGCCTGCCTGAAACAACATGCCGGCCAACCCCGGGAAAGGAGTCGCCGGCGAAGTTCCATGTTAGGTCTGCGGAACAGGTCAAGTCAAGGCTTTTCTTGTTCCTTCGCGCAGGTACATAGAGGTTGACAACCGGTGGGGGTTCGCCTAGACTATCCGGAGTGTCCGGACGACGAAAAACACCCTTCAGCACAGGGCCTTCCCGCTGACCAGGGCCCATAGCCGGGGCCCATAACCGGGATCCTTTACCGGGACCTTTGTTGACATGCGCCTTTTACATTTCAAATCGATATTGCTGGGTGCGCTGATCTGGTGCGGGTGCGACCAGAACCTGCGTCCCCTGCCCGAAGACGGCGGACAGGCGTCCGGCAGGTCCTTCGTGGAAGCGCAGCGGCCGATCGACGGCAGCCGGGTGGCCGGCCGAAGCTTCGAGGAAGGACAGCCCACCGCGCCCCCGGCAGGCGGTCCGAGCGTTTCGGGCACCATCGACATTGCGCCGGAACTCTTCGCGCGGCTCAGGGGGTCGGAGACCATGTTCGTCATGGCGAGACGGGGCGAGGGCAGCCCGCCCATGGCCGTCAAGCGTTTCAGGAGCCTGCGGTTCCCCATGCCGTACACGCTGACCGGCGCGGACCAGGCCGTCCAGGGCCCGTCCTTCTCCGGAGAGGTCACCATCGTCGCGCGCATCGACCTGGACGGGAACGCCGGCGTCCCGCAGGCCGGCGACATGGAAGGGGTCAACGCGCGGGTGGTCGTCGGAGACTCCGGGGCGGACGTCGTCATCGACCGGCTGTACTAGCCGCCAATCAAATGATGAATGCTGAACAGCTCACAGCGCCTGAATCCCTCCGGCGGCTCGTCCTCGACCTGCGCCAGATGGAGACCTTCATCGAGGATCCCCTCGTCGTACAAAAGGCGGACGGGGTCTGGTACGAGGACGTGAACGGGCGGCGGATCCTGGACGGCCTGTCGGGTATCTTCACCGTGAACGCCGGCCACGGCAACCGGAGGATCATCGAGGCGATCAAGGACCAGCTGGACACCCTGGCCTTCGCCCCACCGCTCCACGCCACCAGCCCGCCGGCCATCGAACTGGTCCAGCGGCTGGCGGAAGTCACGCCGGAGGACCTGAACACCATCAAGCTCCTGTCCGGCGGATCGGAAGCCACCGAGGCGGCCATGAAACTGGCGCGGCAATACCACCGGCAGACCGGCAACCCGGGCAAGTTCAAGGTGATCTCGCGGTTTCACGGGTATCACGGCGCGACCATGGGCGCCCTGTCGGCCACGGGCACGCGCCGGCGCAAGACCATGTTCGAACCCACGCTGCACGGTTTCCTGCACGTCCACCCGCCGACCTGCTACCGGTGTCCCTACGAAAAGACCTTCCCGGACTGCGAGGTCTTCTGCGCCCGGACGGTGGAGGACCTCATCGAGCTGGAAGGCGCCGAGACCATCGCCGCGCTCATCCTGGAACCCGTGGGGAACACCGGGGGGATCATCATGCCGCCGCCGGGGTATCTCCCCGAGCTCCGGGATATCTGCGACCGGCACGGAATCCTCCTGATCTACGACGAGATCATCACCGGTTTCGGCCGCACCGGCAGCATGTTCGCGGCCCAGACTTTCGAGGCGGCGCCCGACATCCTCTGCATGGGCAAGGGCATGTCCAGCGGATACGTGCCCCTGGCGGGGATCGCCTTCCGGGATTCCATCGCTTCCGCCTTTCTCGGTCGCGAAGAAGACGAGGTCGAGTTTTCCCACGGCCACACCTTCGGCGGCAACCCGCTGGCCGCGGCGGCCGGCCTGGCAAATCTGGCGGAGATACAGGAAAGAGACCTGTGCGCCCGGGCACGCGAGACGGGCGCCTATGTCCGGCAGCGGCTGGAGGAACTGCGGGAATATGGCATCGTGGGCGATATCCGGGGCTGCGGCCTGCTGGCCGGGGTTGAATTCGTGGAAGATCCCGATACCCGTGCGCCCTTCGATCCATCGGTGAAGTTCGGCGTGCGGGCCGGCCAGGCCGCGCTCGAAAAAGGGCTGCTGACGCGCTTCGATCCCAACTGGATCGCCCTGGCGCCGCCGCTCGTCATCACCCGGGAAGAGACGGACCTCATGCTGGACATATTGGCGGACAGCATCCGGGTAACAGTAAAGGAGTTGAAAACGTCATGAAACCAGAATCCAATCTGTCGCGCCGTGGATTCATCGGGGGTACGCTGCTGGGGGGCCTGGGTGCCCTGGCGGTCGATCCGATGGTGATGGCGCAGGCCCTGGTGTCGGGCAAGAAACCGGAAGATATCCAGGGTCACGGCATCGCGCCGGGCTACGTGAACCTGTCGTCCAACGAGAACCCCCTGGGACCGTCTCCACGAGCGGTCGAGGCGGTCGCCGCACACATGTTCGACGTGAACCGCTACCACTGGAGTTTCATGCCGGACCCGGTGGAAGGCCTGATCAACGCCCTCGAACGGAAACACGGCTTGCCGGTCACCGAGACGACGTGGGACAACTGGGAAGAGGTGACGAAGAACCGCCGGCTGGCCCTCAGCGCGGGCTCCAGCCTGATCCTGCACGCCGTGGGCCTGGCGACGGTGCGGGACAAGGCGGAACTGGTTCAGGCCCAGCCCGCCTACTTCGATACGGCGGACGTCTGGAGACGGTTCAAAGAAGAAGAGGGCCTCGACGTCAAGATCAACTACGTCCGCCTGACCCGGGACCTGCGGCACAACCTGAACGCCATGTACGATAGGATCAACGACAACACGACGGTCGTGGTCGTGACGAATCCCAATAATCCGACCAGTACAGTGGTGGACCATGACGCGCTGGTGGATTTCGTCCGGTCCGTACCGTCTCACGTCACGGTGTTCATAGACGAAGCGTATATCGATTACACGACCGATCCCGATTACCGCGACGCGATGTACCTGACGCTCGAAAACGACAACGTGATCGTATCCCGGACGTTCTCCAAGATCTACGGCCTGGCGGGCATGCGCGTCGGATACGCCGCACTCTCGCCCCGGTTGAGACGGAAGCTGTCGCTTTACAACCTGGGCGGACCACCGGGCAACCTGGCCCTGTACGCCGCCATCGCCGCGCTGGACGACGACGCGCACTACGAGCGCAGCCGGAGGTCGGTGGCAGAAGGCAAGGTCTACCTGGGCGAGGCCTTCGAACGGCTGGATATCCCGTATACGCCCAGCGATTCCTGCTTCGTCCTGTTCAGGCTCGGGGACAAGGCCGTATCCGTGTTCAGCGCGCTCCAGGAGCGCAACGTCTGGATCGGCGACGCCATGTGGTGGGGGCTGAAGGGGCATTTGCGCGTGACCGTAGGCACCCCGGACGAGAACGAGGCCTTCATCAACACGCTGGAAGCGGTGTTGTAGCGCGGCATTAAGGCGAGACTCGGGTCCCCATGGACAATCCGGTGCTGAAGTTCGCGGACGTCCCGCTGGATCGGGCGGAGGATCGGCGTGGCGATCCGGAGTGGCTCGCCGGGCGGCTGGCCCGGGACGATACCCGCTTCATACCCGTCTGGCGCGACCTGAGCCTGATCGATGACGGCCATGGGACGTCCCTGCCGTCCGCCGTCATCTGTGGGAGCACGGCTGGTGCGGACGTGCTGGCGGCCAGTTGCGAAACCGTGTTCCTGGGCATGGAGGAGGACCGTGCCGTTTTCGCGGTGGACCTCTCGGGTTCCGATGAAGAAGAAGCGGTCGCGGCGGCCGGGGGCCGGGGGAAGTACCAGGACCTCTGGCGGGCCGGTCCGTCGATCGACGCACGCGGGGCCGCGCTGATGGCGTATGCGCGGGGGATGTTGTACTGGCACCGCGAGAACCGGTTCTGTGGCCGATGCGGGCATGCGACCGAAAGTCGGGAAGGGGGCCGCCGGCGCCGGTGCACGGACGCGGATTGCGGCAGGAACGCCTTCCCCCGCATCGACCCCGCGGTGATCACACTGGTGGAATACCGGCCGGAAGACGGCCGCCCGCCCATGTGTCTTCTGGGCAATCACCACAGGCCGCCGCCGAACGTGTTTTCCACCCTTTCCGGCTTCACGGAACCGGGGGAGAGCCTGGAGGAAACCGTAGCCCGGGAGGTGTTTGAAGAGGTCGGCGTCCGCGTGAGCGCGGCAAATTACCAGGCGTCCCAGCCCTGGCCCTTCCCCTCGTCGCTGATGCTGGGTTTCCGCGCACGGGCGGAAACCACCGACATCGAGGTGAACCCGGAGGAACTCGTGGAGGCACAGTGGTTCACCGCCGAGGAAGTCCTGGGTTTCGGCGAGTGGGGTGACGAGTCGGTCGCGTACGCCCTGCCCCGCCGTGACTCCATCGCCCGGTTCCTGGTCGATTCCTGGGTGTCCGAAGTGACTGACCGCTGAAACAATCAAGGTGTCCGGCATCTTGAAGCGGAGCGCCG
Source organism: Gemmatimonadota bacterium (assembly GCA_009837395.1). Lineage (GTDB taxonomy): Bacteria > JAAXHH01 > JAAXHH01 > JAAXHH01 > JAAXHH01 > JAAXHH01. The sequence goes on along the minus strand of VXTP01000008.1, from coordinate 200,703 downwards.
CCGGCCGCCATCGAATCCAAATACGGAGCGCATCATGGAAGACTACACCTCCCTGGTCCCCTACTACACTTTTCCCTCGGATACGCTCGAGGCACAGGAGGCCGCGCTGGCGGACAACCCGCTCCTGCAGCGCCTGAACGCGTCCCGCAAAGGCTACGCAGGGGACCCCCACCGGCCCGCGTACCACTACGTGAACCCGGAGGCCATGCTCAACGACCCCAACGGCTTGTGCTTCTGGCAGGGCCGCTGGCACCTGTTCTACCAGGCCTACCCGCCCGAGGACACGCGGCAGCACTGGGGGCACGCCGTTTCAGACGACCTCGTTCGCTGGCGCGACCTGCCCTACTGCATCTACCCCAACCCGGAGCGCTGCTGTTACTCGGGCGCCGCGCTGGTGGAGGAAGACCGCGTGATCGCCATGTACCACGGCACGGTTGCGGGCAACATGGTCGCCGTATCCAGCGATCCCCTGCTCCTCAACTGGGAGAAGGTCACCGGCCAGGCCGTCATCCCCATGCCGCCGAAGGACGGTCCGCCCGCGCCCTACAACGTGTTCGATCCGTGCATCTGGAAGAAGGACGGGGTGTACTATTCGCTCTCCGCGGGCACCAAGCCGACAGGGCCGGCCGGCAAGAAAAGGCGTGCCAACTACCTTTTCCGCTCCGAGGACCTGGCCCGCTGGACCTATCTCCATCCTTTCGTAGAGGACGACGACTATACCCTGGTGGGGGACGACGGCGCCTGCCCGTATTTCTGGCCAATAGGCGACCGCCACATCCTGCTTTTCTTCAGCCACATGAGCGGACCCCAGTACCTGATCGGCGATTATGACACGGAACGGGACAAGTTCGTCGTCACTTACGGCGCCAAGTTCAATTTCGGCGCATACAAGCCGTCCGGACTCCACGCGCCTTCGGCCACGCCGGACGGCGAGGGCGGTCTCGTCGCGATCTTCAACATGAACCACGGTAAGCCGACGGAGGGTTGGAACCAGATCATGTCCCTGCCCCGTCGCCTGACCGTCGACGGCGACGACCTGTACCAGGAGCCGGTCGAGGCCCTCGAATTGCTGCGGGAAGCCCCGGTCCGGTTCGACGGCTTCAACCTTCCGGCCAACCGGGAGGTCGTCCTGCCCGCGCCGGAGGGCGGCAACACCATGGAGTTCGAGGTGGAGATCGACCCGGGATCGTCGCCCATGGTGGAGATGAACGTGCTGCGGTCGCCGGACCGGGAGGAGTTCACGCGCATCGCCTTCTACCGGGGCCGCGGGTTCCACGGCACGAGCCTGCTTTCCATCGATACCTCCTACGCGTCCACCGCGCCCGACGTAATGTCCCGCGCGCCCGAGACCGCGCCGCTGGCGCTGGAGGAGGACGAAACGCTGAAACTGCGGGTGTTCGTGGACCGAAGCGTTGTGGAGGTCTTCGCCAACGGCCGCCAGTGCGTCGCGCTGCGCGTCTATCCCGACCGTCCGGACAGCACGGGCGTGTCCTTCCGCTCCCAGGGCGTCGACAGCCGGGTCCGGTCGCTCCGGGCATACAAGATGAAACCGATATGGTCCTGAACCACCCGTAGCACCGGAGGACGGTTCGGCACCAGGCCGGCAGATATGGAGGAAGCATGGCCACCGTGGATGGCATCGAGCTGCGGCAACTCGTCTGCAACAACGCCTTCGAACCCCGTTGGGAATCCTATACGCTGGACGATCTCGGTCCCGACGAAGTCCGTGTCCGCAGCGAACTCACCGCGGCGAAACACGGGACGGAGAAGGGCGAGATCACGGGAGAATCCATCTATTGCAGCGTGCCCATGGACCCGGACGGACGGGTCTTCGACCGGTCGCGGACCCATTCTTACGACCCGACGGCCTGGAAGCCCGTGGGCAATACGACCGTGGGTATGGTCATGGCCGCCGGCAGCGAAGTCGAAGACGTGAAGGAAGGCGACCGGGTATACGGCTACGGCGGGTTCAGGCCGGTTCACCAGGGCCGTCACTTCAAGCCGCTGCTTCCCGGATTCACCGAAGAGGCCGCCTGCTGCATGGATCCCGCCGACTTCGCCCTGGCGGCCGTACGGGACGGACAGGTGCGGATCGGCGAGCGGGTCATCGTCTTCGGCATGGGCGCCATCGGGCTCTTCACCGTCCAGTTGGCCCGGCTGTCCGGCGCGGTCGACGTGGTGGCGGTGGACCCGATCGACCGCCGGCGCGAACTGGCCCGGCTGCACGGCGCGACCATGGCGGTCGATCCGAAGGAGGTCGGCGATTTCGGCATGGCGTCCCGCGATTGGCTGGAACACGGCGCGGATGTCGCCATCGAGGCCAGCGGGAGCTACCACGCGCTCAACCAGGCGATCCGGGCCACCCGGTACGCGGGGCGGGTGGTGCCCCTGGCCTTCTACCTGGGGGACGCGAAGGGACTTTACCTGGGCGAGGAGTTTCACTTCAACCAGATCGACATCGTCTCGGCGCGGGCCTGCAGCCGGCCGCAGCGCAACCTGTTCTGGGAAGAAGACCGGATCTTCGAAACCCTGGTCCGCCTTTTCCGGGAAGGGACGCTCCATCCGCACGGCCTGCCCGATCCCGTCGTGACGCCCGACGAATTGCCGGAAGCGTATGGCAAGATGCGGCACGCGCCGGACGAAGTGATCAAGGTGGCCGTTAGGTGGCCGTAAGGTGACCTTAGAATGGTCGTAAGGCATCGAGGAAACAGAGGACGAGGTCCATGGCCCTGGAAAAGCAACTGACGAGCGCGGCGTGGTCCGGCGACCTGGACGCTACGAAAGCCCTGCTGAAGGAAGATCCGGAGTCCGCCCGGCACTGGCAGCCGATCATGACGGCCGCATTCACGGGGAGTACGGAGATCGTCAGGATGCTGGTCGAACACGGCGCCGATCCCAACGTGATCAGCCGCAACAACCATCGGCACCGTCCGCTGCATCGCGTGCTGGAGCACAAGAAGACGATTCCCAAGGGCCCGCACCACGTGGACACCGTGCGCGCCCTCCTCGAACTCGGTGCGCGCATCGACCTGCGGGGCGGCCACGGCCGCATGACGGCGCCGTGTCTCGCCGCCGTGGGCGGGGAGATCCAGTTCCTGCCGGTGCTCCGCGAATACATCGAGGACTGGGATATATTCACCAGCGTGGCCCTGGGCGAGTTGGACCGCGTCCGGGCGCTCCTGGACGGGGACGAAGGCCTGGTCGACGCGGTGGACGAGAACCGGTGGCGTCCCCTGAACTACGCCGCGGCTTCCGGCGCGGGACGGGACGACGCGGCGGTCGCCGCCCGCCTTGAGGCGATCGTCGTGTTGCTCCTGCAGCGGGGCGCCGAGGTCAACCGGCCTCCGCCGCCGCTGACCTCCGCCATCGGCAACCCGGCCATGATGCAGGCCATGCTGGACGCCGGCGCGAAACCCGATCCCGGTCTGGTCAACGCCCTGTGGAGCGTGGATTACGATTCGGTGGAAATGCTGCTGAAGGCCGGGGCGGACATCCGGCATCCCGCGGTGGACGACACCCTGAGCGAGCTGGTGCAGTACGGCTCGTACAACATGGCCCGTTTCCTGGTCGACCGTGGCGCCAACGTCAACGCCGTCGACGATCACCGCGGACGCACCGCGCTGCACTGGGCCGCCGTCCGCGGCGCCGGGAAGGTATTCGTCACCTACCTGCTCGACCAGGGCGCCGACCCGTCGATCCCGGACCGGGACGGCGCTACGGCGCTGGACATCGCCCGCGAGAAGAAGAGGAAGGCCATCGAATCCATGCTCCTGGAGAAAGGGCGCGGATGATCCGGATACGCCGGGCCGGCGAAGACGACTTCGATGCCATCTGGTCCATCTTTCACCGGGTCGTCCGGTCGGCCGACACCTATCCCTATCCGCCCGACACGGACAGGGACCAGGCCCGCGCGCTGTGGATGGCGCCGCCGAACCGGACCTACGTCGCGCTGGACGGCCGCGAGGTGGTGGGTACCTACTTTATCCGGCCCAACCAGCCGGGACAGGGCGCCCACGTGGCGAACGCGGGGTTCATGGTCGATCCGGACATCCAGGGCCGCGGCGTGGGACGGGCCATGGGCATCCACGCCCTCGAAGAGGCGCGCAGCGCGGGGTTCCTGTCCATGCAGTTCAACATGGTCGTCGGCACGAACCACCGGGCCGTCGCGCTCTGGCGGGACCTGGGGTTCTCGATCGTCGGCACCGTACCGGCCGCCTTCGACCATCCCGAGCACGGCCTCGTGGATGTACACATCATGTACCGGAAATTGCAGGAACCTGACTCATGAAGCGGAACCTGATCGCCGTCCTGGTCAGCCTCGCGGCCCTGACCGGCCTCGCGGCGCTGTCCGGCCTCGCCGCCTGTACCGAACCGACCAATTCGAGCACCAGCCCCACCGATACGCAGGCGGGGAACGACACCACGGCGGTCGCGGCGAAGTCCTATACCTACGAGGTGGTCCAGTCGTTCCCCCACGATACGGGCGCCTTCACCCAGGGTCTGGCGATCACGGGCGAAACGCTGTACGAGAGTACCGGAAACTACGGCCAGTCCTCCCTGCGCCAGGTGGCGCTGCAGACCGGCGCGGTGGAACGGGTCCGCCGGCTTTCCGCGACGATCTTCGGGGAGGGGCTTGCCCTCTACGACGGTAAGATCATCCAGCTCACCTGGAAATCGGGTGTCGGGTTCATCTACGACCGGGAAAGCTTCGAGCTGTTGCGGAGCGTGTCCTATCCCGGCGAGGGATGGGGCATCACCTACGACGGCGCCCGGTTCATCATGACCGACGGCTCATCCAACCTGTACTTCCGCGACAAGGTGACCTTCGCGGAGACCGGCCGGGTGGTCGTGCGGGGCGGGGACGGCCCGGTGCTCAACCTGAACGAACTGGAGTACGTGAAGGGCGAGGTCTACGCCAATATCTGGCAGGAGGACCGCATCGCCCGCATCGATCCCGAAACGGGCCGGGTCACGGGGTGGATCGACCTGGAGGGACTGCTGGAATCGGCGGGACTTGATGAAACGGTCGGCACGGTGGACGTGCTCAACGGCATCGCCTACGATGCCGCGGCGGACCGGCTGTTCGTCACCGGGAAGTGGTGGCCCCGGCTCTTCGAGATCCGGCTGGTCGAAAAACAGGACCCCTCCGGGTAACCGTTTACCCGGCCGATCCTGCCCTGTTCGACCATCGGATCTCTGCCTTCCTTGTCCTAAAACCTGGCGGAAATGGTGAACTTGGTGATGTCCTGCAGCGTCGAACTCGTGGTGTAGCTGAAGTCGATGCGGTACATATTCCACTGCAGGCCGCCGCCGAACGTGGGCGTTTTCACATCGCCGTCCCCGTCGTGCACATACCCCGTCCGCAGCGCGATCAGATCCTGGTACCAGTACTCCAGCCCGACGTTCAGGATGTTCCCGCCGTCTTCAATCAGCATGCGGTTGAGGTCGACGGCAAGCAGCAGGCTGTTCGACTCGTCTTCGAGCGCCGTGAGTGCGGCGCCCACCTTCAGGTTCCGGGAAAGCGGGTCTCCCTGGTTCGAGTCCGTGTACTTGATTTCCGTCCCCAGGTTCTGAAGGACGCCGGCCACGGTGAACCGGGGCATGACGCGGGCGGTCACGCCGACATCCAGGGCGAAGCTCGTGCCCACCCCGTCGTCTTCGTCGGACAGGGCGCTCCGGATGATCTTCAGATTGGAACCGACCCCCAGGCGGTCGTTGATCAGGGCGCCGTACGAGAGGGACAATGCCATGTCCGAACTCTTGAACGTCCCCTGGTTGTCCCCTGTCGCGCTCACCCGCTGTTGTTCACCCAGCGAAAGATAAGGCACACTGACGCCGAAGGTCCCGATGCCTTCAACCGGAAGCACGTAGGAGAAGTGCAGGTAATAGAGATCGTCCGCCAGGTAGGGCAGCCATTTGAAATAGGTCCCCGCCACCCCGCTGTACTCGAGGAATCCCAGTCCGCCCGGATTCCACGCGGGGACCTGGGCGCCCCGGGCGTGGGCGACGCCGGTCTCGCCCATGGCCGTGGACCGCGCGTCGGGGGCGATCTGCAGGAACAGGCCGCCGGCCTGCCCGACACCGGCCCGGGACGGTCCGGCCGGAATCGTCAGCAGCGTTGCGATGAGCAGGTAGCTGAGCTTTCTCACGTTTTCTCCTTCATGCCAATCTCCACCTTTTACCCCGTCAGGACAACTGAATTTCAACCGGTCGTAATATAACGGAGGTGTATGACGAATCTATGACGGTAAAATGAAAATTCGGTGGTGGGCGGTTTAAGGCGGAAGGAGCCGTGGTGGGCTGGGATTAAGTCACCCCGGCACGTCCACCCACTTCCGGGATGCCGCCGCCTCGATGATGGATTCCGCCACGACCTGGGCGCGCATGCCGTGGTAAAAGGAAGGCACGCAGTCCCGTCCCTCGCGTATTGCGCAGACGAACTCCCAGGCCTGGTCGAAGCGAAAGGTCTGGGCGGGGTCGCCTTCTTTCGGGTCGCGGGGGGAACCGGGCAGGGCGAGGAAGCGCTTCGGGACGCTGCGCCGCCGGTATTTCTCCCGCCGCGGTCCGGCCTGGATGGCAAAGGGGGTGTGAAGCCGGTAGGCGGCGGAGCCTTCGCTCCCGTTCAACTCGCAGAGGTCATGGTCGCCGGCGGGCCCGTGGCCCTTGGTCAGTTTACCCATCTCGAACACGCCCGTGGTCCCCGATTCGAACTCGGCGATCCAGGCGACCCAGTCCTCCACGTCCTGCGGCTCGCAGGGCCGCCCCTCCTCCGTGTGGTCCCGGGGAACGACCTGCTTGAGCGACGCGCACACCGACCGGATCGGACCGAGCAGGTCCTCGGCGAAGTCGATGCGGTGTATGCCCATGTCGCCGAGTTCTCCCGTCGCCGCCATGCGCCGGTACTGGCGCCATCCGACGGAATGCTCGCCCCAGTCCTGGAGACGCTGGAAGCGCGCGTGGCGTATCTCGCCGAGTTGGCCTTCGTCGACCAGGTGCTTCAGGTAGCGCATGCCGGGCACGAACCGGTAGGTAAAGGCGGTCATGTGCCGAACGCCGGCGTCCCGGGCGGACTCGTACATGTCGACGGTCTCCGCGACGGTCATGCCGATGGGTTTCTCGCACAGCACGTGACAGCCCGCGGCGACGGCCTTGAGCACGATATCGCGGTGGTACACGTTCGGCACGGCAACGGTCACGGCGTCCGGCCTGACAGCGGCCAGGAACCGGTCCACGTCCGTGAAACCGGCCGCGACGCCCCACTGTGCCTGCCTGCGGGCCAGCAGGTCTTCGTCCACCTCGCACAGGGCGGCGATCTCCACGCCCGGAATGCGGGAGAACCCCGGGTAATGCACGAATTCGCAGACCGATCCGAGTCCGATGAGCCCGATGCGTATATTGCCTGCCGACATGTTTTCGCTCCTGTCTTTTAGCTAGTTCAGGCCCCAGACCGCTAGCTGGCGTTCGATGGCGGCGATCACCGCTTCGAGTCCGCCCGGGCCGACGGCCGCCGCCTCTTCCTGGTAGAGCCCTTTGCCGTAGTCGTCCGCGGGCAGCAGATAGCCGCCCGTACCCAGGTTCTGGTTGCACAGGACGACCACGACGATGGCGGTCGCCGGAAAGCGTGCCCTGAGTTCACGCTGAAGCACACTGTACGGTTCGCCGCTTACCATCACGAGGACGCCTTCGCCGATGCGCCAGAGCGTGACGTCGTAGGGGACGGACTGGCTGTCCGGCGGGATGCTTTCGATGCGCCGCATGGCCCGCCGGACCCGTTCGATGTGCGCGCGGCAGTCGGCGGCTTCCCTGTCCTGCCCATCCTGCCGGGCGGCCTCTTCGCGGGACGTCCATTCGGCGAGTTGCTCGTCGAGTTCCGTCTGCCCGGGCAGGTCCATTATGGGCAGGTCCAGGGTCATCGCGGCAGAGTCGAAGGCTTGGAGCCCTTGCGCGCGCCCGGCATCCATGGGGCGTTGACGCCAGACCCCGATGGTGGCGCCCGAAACCACGGGGCCGTCGTAGCGCAGCTCGGTCCCGTCGGGCAGCAGGCCCTGCAGGGCCGAAAGCGCGGCATAGCCCAGTTGAAGGCCGTTCCGGTCCGCCGCCTCCGTTTCGCCCACGAACCCGTACCGCGGTCCGAGATCCCCGCTCGCGCCCAGCAGGAACACGCAGGGCGCGCCGGTTTCCCGCTCCACGACTTCCCGCATGGCGCCTGGGTAGTCGGGACTGATGAGCGTATTGTCCCAGGCCAGGGTCGTCGGGTGGCAGCTGTAGTTGACGAGGGTGGCGACCAGCCGGCCTTCCCGGTCGCTCACGCGGGTGACCACGACCGTGTCGTCGGCGGCCCGGCCCGGGTTGGACCCAACGGCGTACAGCCGGTTTTCGTCGTCCCAGTAGTCGCGGTTGTACGCCAGGTCGCACCGTCCGAATCCGAAGGCCAGGTCGACCGGATGCACGGCGTCCCTGGCGTCATCCACGAGGCCGGCAAGCCCCTTGCCGAGACCGTCCAGGTATCCCGGGATCAGCGCGCCGCCCTCGTGCTCCAGGCGGTCCGGATCGTAATTGCCCGCGGCGTGGGTATGGGAGAAGGTGATGACGACCCGTTCGGGCGGCAGGCCGGTTCCAGCCGAAACGGTATCCGAAAGACGCTGCAGGTCGCCGGCCTGAAGCCAGCCCAGTTCGAGGGCGACGAGGGCGTGTTCCTCCCCGGACCCGGGGTCCGCGAACACCAGCGCGGAGGCGGTCAGCTCCCGGTGCACGCCCGTGGACGCGTCATGCTTCGCCGCGCCCCAGCTGCGGTGATAGATCCCCGCGGGAGGGGTGATGTCGATCCTTGCGAAGCCCAGGTTGCACCGGCCGGCCGGCATGGCGATTACGCGCTGGCTCAAGGCGTCTTCCTTTCCGTAGTATTCAAGCGATGTCCCGCATTTCCAGGATCTGAACGGCCATCCCGGCTTCGAGCACGCCGGGTGACCGGTGCACGGCATTATGGCCGAAGGACGGTGCCGGCCGGTCGAACTTGCGGTAAGTCGCCAGCGTGCGCAGCGGTTCCTTGCCCGGCGTCCCGCTCTCCTGTTCGACCAGGGTCGTGGCGCACCGGCCGCAGGGCTTGACCAGGTCGATTTCCACCTCCCCCGCGCGGACGCGCTTCCACGTGTCCTCCGCGTAGGGCGGGCAGTCGGCCACGACGACATTGGGCCTGAAGCGGTTCATGCGAAGCGGGGTCTCGAGCCGCGCGTTCAGGTCCGCCAGGGAAGCCTCGGAGATCACCAGCAGCGGGAATCCGTCCGCGAAACCCACCTGGTCGCCAGGTCGCCGGGCGAAGTCCGGGTCCACGGGACGCACGAAGTCCGGGCTGAAACTCAAAAGGCGGCAGGACGCGTCCAGGTACGTGCTGAACCAGTCCGCCGCGTCGTCGCCCTGGTCGATCCCGTCGCAGAGGTCTCCCCACACGTCCACCTTCCGGTTTGGGCCCTCCTCGAGTCGCGGTACCGACAGGTCCTCCATGCCCGGCGCCGAAAGCGCCAGTCCGCCCGAAGCAAGAGCAGGCTGGACGAGTGCCAGGGCGGGTGCTTCACGCTGGGTAAGCGGCGAGAGCGGCGCGCGTGACCCAGGCGGGCCGGATGATCCGGACGTGCCAGACGAGCCAGACGGTCCGAGCAGTCCAGGCTGTCCACCGCCTTCACCCACAACGATCCACGACCGGTCGTCCCGGATACCCCGGGTGTCGAGCTCCGCCCGTGTCAACTCGTATCCGGCGCAGGACTTGACGGGATAGACGTGGAGGGAGGAAATGTAAGGCATCGATGTTCCTTTCTATTAAAACACAAGGTCGGCTACTCCTTCTTCAGGCTTGCCTTACCCTTGCGCGCTACCTGCGTCCGCTGCGGCCGGAGGACGATCTGCGTGATCACCGTCCCCTCCCGCTGGTCCACGGCCTGCGCGACGGCGTCGGCCACGCATCCGGGCGTGATGTGGGTGGCGGGATCTTCACCGGGCTCGAAGTCCGCGAGGTCGTAGAACGGCGTCCGGGTCATGTCCGGGTACAGGGTCACCACCCGGACGCCGCTCTTGCGCACCTCGCTGAAGAGCGCCTGCCCGAACTGGTGGAGACCGGCCTTCGTCGCGCCGTAGGCGGCCCCGAAGGGACCGGGATTCAACGCCGCGGTCGATGCGATGTTGACGACGTAACCGCGGGATTCCTCCAGGTGCCGCAGGGTCGCCCGGGTCAGGACCATGGGCGCGATCAGGTTGGTCCGGACCATGCGTTCTATCCGGTCGGTCGCCATGGCGGCGTGAGGACCGAAGAAACCGACGCCGGCGTTGTTGACCAGGATCTTCAGGCCCCCGGTCGTTCTGAGCAGTTCCTCGGTGCGGTCCAGCAGGACCCGGGTATCGGTGACGTCGCATTCGACCGCTGTGTACCGGTCATGACGGAAGTCGGACTTCCCGTGGTCCCGGGCATAGCCGTATACGTCATAACCCAACTCGACCAGGCGCGCGGCGATGGCCAGGCCGATCCCGGAGGAAGCGCCGGTGACGAGTGCTACGTCCATGCGAAGATCCGCTCCTCTCCGAAGTGGTCTCCCAGGCGCTTCCGCATGTAGGCGGTCATTTCCTCACGCCGCTCGGTGGGGTAGGTCACGGTCGCGTCCTCCTGCGCGAAGTCGCCGTACAGCAGCGGCGTATCCTGTCGCTGGCGCTTCATGCGTTGGAAATGGTGCTTCGACAGGCGGAAAGTGCCGACGGTCACGTCGCGAACGGTGGCCGGGTCGATCCTTCGGACGACCTCCTCGACCAGGTCGCCATAGAGGGAGGCCCAGGACGGCACAGCGAGGACCGGGTCGAAGCAGAGCCGGACCGGCCAGCCGTCGTCAATGGCGGACCGGACGGCCTCCAGTCTCCGGTGGAGCGGCGCCGTCCCGTGTTCGTAGCGGGCGGCGACCGGTTCGGGGGAAAGCGTCCAGGCCAGGATGACGCGGTCCGTGGGCGGCAGATCCCGGATGGCATGATACGCGGCGCTCTTGGTACGGATCTCGACAAGCAGGTCCGGCTCCTCTCGGGTGAATTCGATCCACGCGCGGCAGTAGGGCACGACCGATTCGAAAGCGAGCAGGTCGGTGTCGTACGAGATGCACAGGTAAAAGGGCTGCGCAGGATTCGATTTGTCGCGTATGCCCTCGCGCGTCGCGGTAAAATAGTCTTCCAGGTTCACGAAAACCACGATATTCGCCGAGGGGTACATGCCCTGCAGGTAACAGTAGTCGCAGTTGTACACGCAGTTGAACATGAGTGTGTTGTAATGGAAGTCCTTAAAGCTGAAGTTCTGGCTGTTTCCCGATCCGTCGTAAAGGAACCGGTCCTTCTTCACGGCCAGGATCAGCTTCATGCTCTCCTTCTGGGCCTGGAACCGCTGCCGCGGCCGGGCGAATACCGCCTTGTAGTCGTCGATCTCCACCACGCGGGCCTTCGCGAAGCGTTCCCGGATGCGCCGCGTGAGCGGGTATTCCTTCGCGCCGCGCTCGATGTAGAGGTGGGAGAAGTTACTCCACCGAGAGGATGCCCCAGAGTCGCTCAAAGTGCACATCGCCTTCCTGTCTCGTATGCACGGAGACGTGGGTAAACCGCGTCAGATCGGGCAGGTCCGACCCGGTGTGGAGCTTGTAGGACCGGGCCAGGTCGGACAGCATCCGGTGCCGGCTGGCCGTCAGACGCAGCCGGTCACGTATGTCCTGGACGAGGCGCAGGTCCGCGCCGGTCAACACGTCCTTTCCTCTGTCGTCGATCGACCGGTAGGCTGCGACGGTCGCTTCGAATTCATCCAGGGCGCCCGCGATCAGTTCGCCTACCCTGTTCTTGTCGATCCGCCGCGTTTCAAGGTGGTCGGAAACGACCTTCACGCACCCGATCCGGTGGGGCGGGAGGAAGGTGGCCGCCGCCTGGTAAAACCCGGCCGCCTCCATGTCGGCCAGGCCCGGTTCCACGGTCCCGGCATCCGCGCGGTCCAGGGGCCGTTCCACGGTGGTGACCACGGATTCCGCCAGGGGCGTCCTCGCCAGCAGGTCGGGAAAGAAGGAACGGCCCGTGCTCCGCTCCGTGATTTTGTTCGCGAGGAACCGGTCTCCCACCGACACGGGCCCTTCCTCCGCCTGCTGCGTGTGGCCGGCGATGCCGAGATTGAACAGGACCGTGTCCTCATCCCGTTCGACCCTGGTGAGCAAACAGGTGGTCGCGATGGCGGACTTCATGCTGCATGTGCCCGTCACGGTGAGCCAGACATCGTCCCGCCGGAAGACGGGCAGTTCAAAGGACGCGTCCTGCTTCAGGCGGAAGCGCTCGATCACGGGCCGCGCTTCCGCGTGCAGGGCGATGGCGAGGAGAACGGGCATGAAGGGATTCCGTGTTGCGAAGGGCCGGATCCTGCCTGGGCGCGATCCTATTTCGGTTCGATGACGATCCGGCCGTCCTCGACTTTCACGGACTTCACCAGGCCCATGAACCGCTCCAGGGAGGGATCCTGGAGAAGGGTTTCGACCAGGTTGTTCTTCCGGATTTCATTCATGAACTCTTCGGGAAGGTTCCGGCCTGCGACCTCCAGCCGGTCGATGTTGACCTCGAGCCGGCCGTCCCTCATCTCGACGGAAAGCTCGCCCGTGCCGTTGAGGTACCTGCCCTCGAACCGTTCGTTGAACAGGTCGAGGGGCACGCTGATCTCGGCCAGCAGCCGGTCGTCCTGGATGTCCACGCGCGCCATCCCGTGGAACTCCCGCAGCAGGTCTTCATTTTCCAGGAGGGCATTGATGTCGTCCGCCGAAAGCGAGAAGCGCTCGGTCTCCTCGCCCCGCTCGAGAGCAATGGCGAAGTCCCGAAACCGGTCGATTACGGAGAGCACTTCATCCCGCCCCTCGTCCACGCGGGCGAAATCGCGGGGCTCCGGGCTCGTGTAGGTCTCCACCAGTTCGTCGCTCGCCTGGAGGATGAAATAGTAGGCTGCGCCGGCGATAACGGCGAGCAGGATTATCGCGGACAGGCATCCACCCACCCAGTACCTGGTTTTCATGGTGCGTTATCTCCGTTCATATACGATTTCCCCTTCCAGCAGGGTCATTTCACAGGTCAAGCGCCGCGGCCACCTCCGGCGGTTCCGGTGCGAATCGCTGAATTCGAAGTCGCCCTCCTCCAGTTCGAATACCGCCACGTCGGCGGCCGCGCCCGGACGGAGCGTGCCCAGCTCGTTCCTCCCGATCGCCGCGGCCGGTATGGAGGTCGTGCTCTCCACGATGTCTTCGAGGGGCATGCCCAGGTTCAGCATCTTGGACATGGTGGTCGGCAGATCGTAGACCGGTCCGTTTACGTTCACCGTGTACAGGTCCGTGCTGATGGCGTCCGGGAAGAACCCCTGTTCGAAGGCCGATTTGGCCACGTCGAAACTGAAGCTGCCGGCGCCGTGCCCCACGTCCATCAGGATGCCCCGGGAACGCCCCTCGATGACGTCGTCCCAGACGGCCCGGTGATCGTCGAGGATGCCGTGAGGGTGGCCGTGATAGGCGTGCGTGACGATGTCACCCGGCCGGAGCAGGTCCATGATGCCGGACAGGGGACAGGGCGTATTGCCCACGTGGACCATGACGGGGACGCCGAGTTGCCCGGCCGCCTCCACCGCCAGGTGCATCGGTTCGAGCCCGTTGTCGCCGATGAGGTGCCGGCCCATGCGGACCTTGATGCCGGTCATCAGGTCCCGGTTCCCGGACACCGCAGACACGGAACGGTCCACGTCCACGAACCGCAGGCTGGCCAGTTCGGGCGTGCCCGCCGTCGGGATGCCCACGCTGGAGATATTGGAAAAGCCGAAGACCCGCGTCCTGGAGGGTTCCGCCACGATGCGGCGGAAGGCGTCCTGGCTCGGCCAGCTCGAGCTTCCGGCGTCCACGATGGCCGTCACCCCGGTGGAGGGGCAGATGTCGTCCGGCACCAGGCCGATGTCGGTGAAGCCCCAGCAGATGTGGGCGTGCAGGTCGACCAGGCCGGGGAAGACGTACCGCCCGGACACGTCATAGACGCGGCAGCCATCGTCCGGCAGGCCGTCGCCGACGGCCGAAATCGAACCGTCGCGAATGGCGACGTCGCATACCCGGTTCAGCGCCTGCGACGGGTCCACGACGGTCCCGCCGCGAAGCAGGAGGCCGGGGTGGTTTTCGAAGTGTGTTGCCATGTAATGATCGGCCGGTTATTCAGCTTTCTCTTTTTCCAGCGGGTTTTTCTCAAGCGGCGGCAGCATGTCCTTGATCTGCCTGAACCGTTCCGAATCCGTGATCAGCCCCTCCAGGACCGGCAGCGCCGCGGCCTGTTCCCGGGTGTTCTCGATACGTTCCCTGCTCGGCGGATGGGTTGTGAACAGGGTAGCAAACGCACCGGGATCCCGGTCGTTGATCTCCAGCAGCTTCTCGAAGAAACCCGAGAGGCCTTCGGGATCGTAACCGGCCTCCCGGAGGTTGACGACCGCGAGGGTGTCCGCTTCCCGTTCCGCCTCCCGGGAATGGTGCAGCATGGAGAGGATGCCGCCGATTCCCGCCAGTTGCGCCGCGATTCGCTGGACCCCAGTGGGGTTTCTTCCCGATATCATGCCCAGAATGATCTCCAGCCCGAGTTGCCGGGTCAGGGCCTTGGCCCCGTGGCGCGCCACCACGTGGGCGATTTCATGGGCGATCACCCCGGCCAGTTCCGCCTCGGTTTCAGAAATGGAAATGAGCCCCCGGTTGACGTAGAGAAAGCCGCCGGGCAGGGCAAAGGCGTTGACTTCATCCGTATCCACGACCTTTATGTAGTAGGGTATATTCGAGCGTTTGGAATGCAGGACGAGGGCCTGGCACAGTCCGTCGACGTAGCGGACCACCTCCGGGTCCTGGTACAGCTTGATCTCTCTTTCGATCTCTCTCGAAAACTGCCTCCCGAGCGCGATTTCGTCCGCCTCGGAGAGCACGTTGACGTCTTTAAAAACGCTGCCGCAGCCCGATGCCGTAAGCAGGAAGATGGTGAGCGACGCGGCGGCCGTCCTGATCGACAGGGACCGGGCCAGGCGGGCCAGGCGATTTGTCGTCGTCCTAAGCGACAGGGATCGGACCAGGCGTGCCGAGAAATTTGCGGCGCACCGGAAAAGGCTAAGAGACCTCATCTGGAATCACCCCGGAATCCGGGACAGGCAGGCAAAAGGTTCTGAGCACTGAAGATAGGGACCTGGAGACCCGCGGGCAATCGGAAAAGGCCGGGTGGAGACCGCCATCCATGAATCAACAACCGGCCCCAGAGGCCGTTTCGCGTTACCTGGCCCGGCTGGCTTCTGACGGACACGCGTTCGCCGCCGGCCGGCACAGTATCCGGCCGATGGCGGGTGGATTCAACAACCGTATATACGAAGTAGATACAGGCAACGGGTCCTACCTGCTCAAGGTGTATCCCCATGACCGCGTCCGGCGCCTTGAACGGGAATACGCCGCGATGGGGCGGCTCTCCGCCCTGGAAGGCGTGCCGGTCGCCGTATCGGCGGACGCACGGGCCGCCGGATTGAATGCGCCCGTGCTGATCTACGAGAAACTTCCGGGATCGCCGGTGGAACCAGCCGGCATGACCCGGGAAGACCTCGAACAGCTCCTCGGGATCGTGACACGCGTACACGGTATTCAGGATCCCGGCGATTCGGTACTGGCCCGGCCGGTGGGTCCGTCCCGACCCGAAGACTGCCTCCGGTACATGGACGAGAGCCTGCGCACGCTGTCCGCGTCCACTACCATGAACGACCCGTCGTTTCGCCGGACCGCGGACCGGCTGCGCGAACTGAGACGCAGCCTGGACAGGATGGACCTGCGGCCCGCACTGTGGGCGGATGCTTCGCCGCGCCTGTGCCACGGGGATTTCCGGCCGGCCAACGTGATCAAGGAGGATCCGGACCGCGTCGCACTGGTCGACTGGGAACACGCGGGGATCATGGACCCGTTCTACGAGGTCGCCGGTTTTTTGTGGCATCCGGAGAGTCTGGGCCTGGAGGCGGGGTTGCGGGAGGCGGCCATCGCGGGTTACTGCGAACGGAGCGCCGACCCCTACGCGAGCGGCAAGATGGAAGTGTACCAGGCCATACTTCCCGTGCAATGGTGCGTGCGGGTCCTGTCCCTGATCGAAGGTTACGGCCGGCAGGCGGTCCAGCCCTGGAACGAACCCCGGCCGCTGGAGGCGCTGTGGGGGGACCTGGAACGCTACATCGGGATGGCCGCTCAGCGCCTGGTATAGCCCAGCCGCCTCAACTCCTGCTCATTCTTCCGCCAGGAGGGCCGGACCTTGACCCGCAGGTCGAGGTATACGGGGCGGTCCAGGAATTCGACGATGGCCTTCCTCGCGGACGATCCGATGCGTTTGAGCATGCGACCGCTCTTGCCGATGATGATGCCCTTCTGGGAAGCCCGCTCGATGATGATCCCAGCCTGTATGAACGCCGTGCCGTTGGGACGGTCCGTGAAGTCCTCCACGATCACGGCCGACGCGTAGGGCAGTTCCTCGCGCAGGGCCAGGAACAGGTGCTCGCGGATGATTTCCCCCACGAAGAACCGCTCCGGCTGGTCCGTGAGCATGTCGGCGGGGTAGAGCGCCGGACCCGCCGGAAGCACGCGGATCACGGCGGACAAAAGCGGCTGCAGGCCGTCTCCCTTGAGGGCGGACACGGGCACGATTTCGGTGAAGGGGAACCGGTCCGCGGCCCGGTCGATCATGGGCAGCAGGGAGGTCCTGGAAGTCCGGTCGATCTTGTTGATGGCCAGGATGACCGGTCCGCGGCTCTGCTCGAGGAAGCCGGCGACCCGGTCGTCGAGATCGCGTTCGAAACGGGTGGCGTCCACGATGGCCACGGCCGCGTCCGAGTCGTGCAGCGTATGGACCGCGGACTGCAGCATGTATTCCTGCAGCCGGTAGCCAGGTTCGAGCAGTCCGGGCGTATCGAGGAAAAGGACCTGGCAGTCGTCTTTCGTCAGAATGCCCAGTACCCGCTGGCGTGTCGTCTGGGGCCTCGGCGTCACGATGGAAAGCCGGTGCTGCAGCAGCGCGTTCATCAGGGTGGATTTGCCCACGTTCGGTTTCCCGACCAGGGCCACGAACCCCGCGCGATGGGATCCGTCGCCGGGGGCGCCCGCCATCTGCCCAGACATATGCCCGGTGCTTTCCATGAGATGTTATCCTTTACGGTACCCTTCGTTCTCCCTTGTTTCACTATACGTAACTCGCCGGCCGCAAAAGAGAAAGTCTTTTACCCACAGGAGCATACCGCGCCATGAATGAACCGGTCGTCTATCTCAACGATGGATTCGTCCCCGCTTCCCGGGCCCATCTGAACATCTACGACCTGGGGATCGTCCTCGGGGCCACCGTGACCGAAATGACCCGGACCTTCAGGCATGAACCGTTCCGCCTGGACGAACATGTGCGGCGGTTGCTTCGGTCATGCAAGTACGCGGGCTTCGAGCTGGACCTGGACCACGACGGCCTGGTCGAGTGCACGCGCAGCCTCATCGAGACCAACAGCGGGCTGATCGGCCCGGAGCAGGACCTGGGCGTCGTCCACTTCGTCACGCCGGGGGAAAACCCGATCTACGCGGGGAGCGCGGGCAGGCCGGTGCGTCTCAAGCCCACCCTGTGCATCCACTCCTTTCCGCTGCCCTTCTCCGTATGGCGCCCCTACTTCCGGCAGGGCGCCCACGTGGTCACGCCCTCCATCCGCCACGTGCCGCCCCAGTGCGTCGATCCCAAGACCAAGAACCTCTCGCGCCTGCACTACTGGCTGGCCGACCGGCAGACGCAGGCCGTCGACCCCGCCGCCACCTCGCTGCTGCTCGACCTGGACGGCAATCTCACGGAGTGTTCCGGTGCGAACTTCGTCCTGGTGGAGGACGGTACGATCTATACGCCCACCAGCCGCAATATCCTGGAAGGGGTCAGTCTGGTGACGCTGCGGGAGATGGCGCCGGAACTGGGCCTGGGCTGGGTCGAGAAGGATCTGCAGCCCTACGACGCCGTCAATGCCGACGAGGCCTGGCTGACGAGTACGCCGTACTGCCTGGCGCCCTGCACGCGCATCAACGACACGCCCATCGGCGACGGCCGCCCCGGTCCGCAGTTCGGCCGGACCATGGAAGCCTGGAGTCGGCGGGTGGGCATGGACATCCTGGCGCAGATCGAGCACACGGACTGAACCGCCCCCTTTCGACTTGATAAATACTTGATAAGACGGTATTTTACGATACCTTGTCGGGCCTGAATTCCTGGAGCGGTATCACGTGGAGGCTGGATCCATGGGCATATACATTCTGCATGGGATGATTCTGGCGGGTTACGCGGTCGCCACCGTGGTCTATTTCCGCCATTTCTGGACGAAGCATCCCGGGTCCGGGATCTATGCCAGCCTCTTCCTGGTGTTCGCCCTGGCCTGCCACAGCGCCTTTCTGATCGCCCGAGCCGTCGAATCCAGCCACGCGCCTTTCGTGGGTCTGCACGAGTCGATGAGCTTCTTCGCCTGGCTCATCGCCGTGGTCTATCTCTTCCTGGAACGCCGATTCCACGACCGGTCGCTGGGTGTGTTCGTCCTGCCCCTGGTCCTGGCGGCCCAGGCGGCGTCCACGGCGTTCATGAGCCCCGTCGACCCGCTGCCGCCCCTGTTGCAGAGCCCGTGGTTCAATTTCCACGTAACGGCGAGCTTCCTGGCCTACGCGGCCTTTTCCTTCTCCTTCATCACCGGGCTGCTGTATGTGATGCAGATGTACTACATCCACCACCGGCGCGTGGGCCTGGTGTTCTCCCGGCTGCCCGCGCTGGGCATGCTGGACGAAATGAACCTGAAGGCGACGCTCATCGGCTGGGTGTTCCTGTCCGCGGGCATCGCCACGGGCATCTGGTGGGCGACGGCCGCGTGGGACTCGATCACGCCCTGGCTGCTGGATCCGAAAGTACTGTGCGTAATGCTGACCTGGGTCATCTACACCTGCCAGCTGGTTACCCGCTATACCGCGGGCTGGCAGGGTGAACGGGCGGCCATCATCTCCATGGCCGGGTTTGCCTCCGTGCTGCTGGCCTATCTCGGCGCCGGTCTCTGGACCAATCTGCACATATTCGACTGACGACGGCGACCGGACGACAACCGACGACAACTGGACGGCGACCGGACGACAACCGACGGTAATCATGCCATGAAAAAATACTATCCCGCCTTCGTCGACATCGAAGCACAGCCGTGCCTGTTGGTGGGCGGCGGTGCGATCGCTGAGGAGAAGGCGGGTTCGCTGCTCGAATGCGGCGGGGTCGTTACCGTGATCAGCCCCGATCTGACGGACGGACTGCGTGACCATGCCGACCGCGGCGCCTTGCGCTGGTTAGCGAGGTCGTACGAATCCGGCGATGTCCGCGGCTTCAGGCTGGTCATCTCGGCAACCAATTCCACGAAGGTCAACGAGCGGGTCTACGGGGACGCCGAGGCGGAGGGCATCATGGTCAACGTGGTGGACGTGCCCGCGCTGTGCCGGTACATCGTGCCTTCCATCGTCCGGCAGGGCGACCTGTGCATCGCCATTTCCACTGGAGGCAAGAGTCCCGCGCTGGCGAAGAAGATCCGCAGGCAGCTGGAAGGGGCCTATGGGCCCGAGTACGCCGATCTGCTCGACCTGCTGGGCGCGTACCGCCCCCGGATGAAGGCCGCGTACCCCGATGAAACCGAAACCCGCGCGAGGTTGTGGACGTCCCTGGTCGATTCCGACCTCCTCGACCTCCTGCGCGACGGACGCGCGGAAGAAGCGCGCGACAGGGTGGAGTCATGCATCTCACACTCGTCGGACTGAGCCACCATACCGCGCCTATCGACGTGCGCGACCAGGCGGTGCTGACGAAGTCGCTCCAGGAAAAGGCCCTCTCCTTCGTCAAGGCGTCGAGCGGCATCCTGGAAGCGGTGTTGCTGTCCACGTGCAACCGCAGCGAGATGTACGCGACCACCGACGAGGAACATACCGATCCCGGCCCGATCGAGGCGTGGTTTCACGAGATCCACGGCGTGGACGAAGGCGTACTGTCCCCCTACCTCTATCACCGGAGGGACGAGGCGGTCATCCGGCACCTGTTCCGGGTGGTCTCCAGCCTGGATTCGATGGTCGTCGGGGAGCAGCAGATCCTAGGCCAGGTCAGAGAGGCCTACATGCAGTCGCTGAACTCGAAGAACACGGGACTGGTCCTGAACCGGTTGTTCGAAAAGGCGCTGGCCGTGGGTAAGCAGGTGCGGGAGACGACGGAGATCGGGACGGGCTCGGTCTCCGTCAGTTCCGTGGCGGTCGAACTCGCGCGGAAGATCTTCAAGGACCTGCGGCAGCATACGGCCATGCTGATCGGCGCGGGAGAGACCGGCGAACGGACCGCGGAGTACCTCGTCGACCAGGGCGTGAAGCGGCTGATCGTCGCCAACCGGACCTACGACCGGGCCGCCGACCTGGCCCACCGCTACGACGGGATCGCCGTTTCCCTGCAGGACGGACTGCAGATGATCTCCGACGTCGATATCGTCATCAGTTCCACCGGCGCCACGGAACCGGTGGTGGGCAGGGACCGGATGGCGGAGATCATGCACGACCGCCGCAACCGTCCCATATTCCTGATCGATATCGCCGCGCCCCGGGACATCGACCCCCGCGTGCGCGACCTTTATAATGTCATCCTCTACGACATGGACGACCTGCAGTCGGTGGTGGACGACAACGCGGAAGCACGGAAGGCGGAAGCGCTGAAGGTGGAGGCGATCGTCGATACCGAGGTAGAGCGGTTGCTCACGTGGTACCAGAACCTCTCCATCGCGCCCACCATCGCCCAGCTCCGCCATTACGCGGACGATGTCCGGCACCAGGAGGTCGACCGCGCCTTCGCCCAGCTCGGTCATCTCTCCGATGAGGACCGACAGACGGTGGAGAAGATGACCCGCGCCATCGTGAACAAGTTGCTCCATCAACCGACGGTCCAGCTCAGGAACTCTTCCGACCCGGAGCACAGGGACTACCACCTCTACAGCCTGCGTCATCTCTTCGGACTCGACGAGCACGGGAACGACAAGAACGGCGCCGAAAACGAATAGCGCGGCGCGTCCGGTTGGCCAGCCACGAATAGCGCGGCGCGTCCGGTTGGCCGCGACACCGATCCCCTGTCCATGGCTTCTTCACTGATCATAGGCACCCGCGGAAGCAGGCTGGCCCTCGTCCAGGCCCATTCGGTGGCCAGGGACCTGGAAGCGGGCCGCGACGGTCTGGCCGTGGAGGTGCGCGTCCTCACGACGAAGGGCGACGCGGACCGTGACGCCTCCCTGGACACCTTCGGCGGCGAGGGCGTCTTCGTCAAGGAACTGGAACGGGCCCTGGTCTCGGGAGAGATCGACGCGGCCGTGCACAGTCTCAAGGACCTGCCCACGTCCCTTCCCGGCGGCCTGGCGATCGCCTCTGTTCCGGAACGCGTGGACGCGCGCGACGCCCTGATCAGCCGCGACGGCGCCGGACTGGACGACCTTCCGCCGGGCGCCCGCGTCGCCACGGGGAGTCCGAGGCGGCGGGCTCAACTGCAGCATTACCGTCCGGACCTGCGCTTCACCGGGATCCGCGGGAACATCGACACGCGGCTGATGAAGCTGGAAGAACCGGACGGTCCGGACGCCATCGTGCTGGCCGTGGCGGGGTTGCAGCGGCTGGGCTGGACGGACCGCATCTCCGAGGTATTGTCTTCGGAAGTCTGCATGCCGGCCGTCGGCCAGGCCGCGCTCGCGATCGAAACCCGGAAGGACGATCGGTCCGCCCTGGAAGCGGCGCGGCGCATCGAAGACCTTCCGGCCAGGCGGGCCGTGACGGCGGAACGGTCCTTTCTCCATCGTATCGGCGGCGGCTGCCATACCCCGGTCGGCGCGTGGGGGAGGATCGAGGAAGGCAGCCTGGTGCTGGATGCCGCCCTGGCCGCCGATGACGGCGGATGGCTCGTGCGTCAATCCCTGCGCGGACAGCCGGAAGAAGGCGAAGATCTGGGCCGCCGGCTGGCCGAGGCGGTGCTGGATCAAGCCGAGCAGGCCCGTCAGGCCGGCCAGGCCGATTCGGCCGCGCCGACTGATCCCGCTCGGCCGTCCCGGCCGCATAGCCCGACTACGGAATCTCAATGAACGACGAATCTCCAGGCAACCGCGAATCCCCGGGCGGGCCCGCATCCGCCCCACCGTCGGGCTCCACGATCGCCCCGGCGCCGGGCATGGTATACCTGGTCGGCGCGGGCCCCGGCGACCCCGGACTGATTACCGTGAAGGGTCTTTCCTGCGTGCGGCGGGCCGATGTCGTCGTTGCCGACTTCCTCGCCGACGACCGGCTGGTGGCGGAAGCACCGGGACACGCCGAGCGTATCCGCGTGCCCTGGCGGCCGGGCCGGCAGGCGGAGATCAACGACTTGCTGGTGCGGCACAGCCGGGCCGGGAAGACCGTGGTCCGGCTGAAGGGCGGCGATCCCTTCGTGTTCGGCCGGGGTGGAGAGGAGGGTCTGCATCTCCAGCGTTCCGGGATCCCCTTCGAGGTCGTTCCCGGCATCACGGCGGCCGTCGCGGTACCGGCCTACGCCGGCATACCGGTGACTCACCGGGAGATCACCTCGTCGATGACGGTCGTCACCGGCCACGTGTCGCCGGACAGGGAACGGACGGATCTCGACTGGGAGGCGTTGGCCAAACGGATCGGCACGTTGATCTTCTACATGGGCGCGCGGAACCTGCCTTTCATCGCAGAAAGACTGATCGAACACGGGCGGCCGAAGGACACGCCCGTCGCGCTGATCCAGTGGGGCACCACGGCGGAGCAGAGGACGCTCGTCGGCACGTTGGACGACATAGTGTCCCGGGCCCGGACCGCTTCCTTCACGCCGCCTGTGCTGATCGTCGTGGGCGAGGTGGTGGCGCTGCGGCCGCAACTCGACTGGTTCGAATCGAAACCGCTTTTCGGTGTGCGTGTGCTGGTCACGCGCGCCCGGAACCAGGCCGGCGAGCTGTCGGAACTGCTCGTCCGCCAGGGCGCGGAACCGGTCGAAGCGCCGCTGATCCGGATCGAAGCGCCCGATGACTGGTCGGCAGTGGATACCGCGCTGGCCGATCTCTCGGGATTCGATCACGTGGTATTCACCAGCCGTAACGCCGTGGAGGCGTTTTTCTCCCGGCTGAGTCACAAGGGCCGTGATGCCCGGGCCCTGGGCGGAGTCGGTGTTGCCGCGGTAGGCCGGGCTACGGCCGGCGCGCTGCGAAGTCACGGGATCGAAGCGGACGATCAACCCGAGGTCTTCCGGGCCGAAAAGCTTGTGGAAGCCCTGGCCGGAGACCGCGACCTTAAGGGTGCGCGTATCCTCTTCCCCGCGGCGGACATCGCGGGTCCCGCCGTAGTGGAGGGACTGGCCGCCGCCGGAGCGTCCGTGAACCGGGTGACGGTCTACCGGACGGTCCTGGTGGAGGGCATGCCGGACGACATAGCGTCCATGCTGGAGGACGGGAAGATCCACCTGGCCGTGTTCGCGAGTTCGTCGGCCGTGTCGGCGTTCGCGAAGGCCGCGGGGCCGGAAGGTCCGCAACGTTGGACCCGGGGCGTACGCATCGCCTGCATTGGTCCTTCCACGGCGGAAACCGCCGCGGAGGCGGGCCTGTCCGTGGATATCGTGCCCGGCCAGGCCACGGTCCCCGCGCTCGTGGATGCGATCGTGCGCGACCGGCTGGCCGCGGGGGAGCGGCCCGCGTAATAACGATTGCCCTGAAATGACGCCCCGGTATATATTTGTCGGGCGTAAGTACAGTTAACATACAGCCGAATACTATGCCTTTCTGTCCGGAATGCGAATGCAAATATGCCCAGGGTGTGGCGCAGTGCCCCATCTGCGCATCACCCCTGGTCGAAACGCTGAACGAGGCGTCGACCTGGGTCTGCGATGAATGCAAGGAGGAGATCCCGGGCGACGCGCGGTTTTGTCCGGTCTGCGGGACGGCCTTCGTCGACGACCTGCGCTGCCTGGCCCAACCGGACCAGCCCGCCCACGGACGGTGTGTCGTCTGCGGCCAGCACGTGTGCGGGGACTGCGGGATCCGCCGGCAGGGCCGGTATTTCTGTCAAAGACACGGGTTGGAAGAAGAATCGCCGGTCGAGGAGGAGATCCTCTACCGGGCCGAAGACCGGGAAGCGCTGAACTACCGGCGCTACCTCGCGCAGCAGGGCGTGGATTGCCGGGTGTTTTCGGCCGAACAGGACGCCGGCCTCCTCCTGGACACGCGATCGATCGACGAGGCCAGGATAATCGTGCCTTCGAAACACCAGGGGCCGGCGCGGGAGTGGATGGCGTCGCGATCCATCGACAAAGGGCATGTCCTTTTCCAGTGTGAACGCTGCAGCGCCCTGAACGGGTTCGACGGCGGTGGCTGCGCCAACTGCGGTGGGTCCTGATGGCATTTCCCGTACACAGACTGCGGCGCCTGCGCCGCACCGAAAGTCTGCGCAGGATGGTCGGCGAGACCCGGCTTTCCGTGGACGACCTGATCTACCCCCTGTTCATCTGCCCGGGAGAAGGTGTCCGGGCTCCGGTGGATTCCATGCCCGGCGTGGAGCGGCTGTCGGTGGACCAGGGCGTGGAGGTCTGCCGCGAAGTCTCGGACCTGGGCATTCCGGCCGTCATGCTATTCGGCATCCCGGAGCACAAGGATGCCTACGGTGGCGGCGCTTACGCAGACGACGGCATTGTCCAAAGGGCCATCCGCGCGATCAAGCAGGCGACGCCGGAACTCACCGTCATCGGCGACGTGTGCCTTTGCGAGTACACCGATCACGGCCACTGCGGTGTCATCAAAGAAGACGACGTGGCGAACGACCCCACCCTTCGGCTGCTCGTCCGGACCGCGCTTTCGCAGGCGAAGGCCGGCGCCGACCTGGTCGCGCCGTCGGATATGATGGACGGCCGCGTGGGTGCAATACGGGAGGCCCTCGACGGCGAGCAGCTCACACACATCCCGATCATGGCCTATTCCGCCAAGTACGCTTCGGCCTACTACGGGCCCTTTCGCGACGCCGCGGACTCGGTCCCGCAGTTCGGCGACCGCCGTTCCTACCAGATGGACCCGGCAAACTCCAACGAGGCGCTCCGGGAAGTGGAGCTGGACCTCGAGGAAGGCGCCGATATCGTCATGGTCAAGCCGGCCCTGGCCTATCTCGATGTGATACACCGGGTGAAATCGACCTTTGAAGTGCCGGTGGCCGCCTACAACGTGAGCGGGGAATACGCCATGATCAAGGCGGCGGGACAGATGGGATGGATCGATGAAGAACAGGTCGTTCTGGAGTCGCTGACCGCCATAAAGCGCGCCGGCGCCGACATGATCCTCACCTACTTCGCGCGGGAAGTCGCGCGAGGGCTCCGTTCGGATTAAACCGAACGAACCGAATGGTACGAACCGAATGAACCGTTCCCGATCCAGCACGCTCTTCGACCAGGCCCTGCGGTCCATGCCTGGCGGGGTGAACAGCCCCGTACGTAATTTCGGGCGGGTCGGCGGCCGTCCCGTCTTCATGGAACGGGGCGCGGGGTCCAAGGTCTACGACGTGGACGGCAACGCGTACATCGACTACCTGGGATCCTGGGGGCCGTTGATCCTGGGCCACGGCCATCCCGCCGTGGTTGAAGCCCTGAAGAAGGCCTGTGAGCGGGGCACGAGTTTCGGCACGCCGACGGAGGCCGAGATCAGGCTGGCGGAACTGGTCAAGACCGCCTTCCCGTCCATTGAACTGATTCGCATGGTCAATTCCGGCACGGAAGCGACCATGAGCGCCCTGCGCGTGGCCCGCGGATACACGGGACGCGACCTGGCGGTCAAGTTCGAGGCGGGATACCACGGACACGGAGACAGCTTTCTCATCCAGGCCGGATCGGGCGCCGCCACGTTCGGCATCCCCGACAGCCCCGGCGTGCCCGCGGACCTGGCGAAGATGACTCTCAACCTGCCGTACAACGACATCGGGGCCGTCCGGACCGCCCTGTCGGATCGGGGCGACGATATCGCCTGCGTGATCGTCGAGCCGGTCGCCGGCAACATGGGTATGATCCCGCCGGCCGAAGGCTTTCTCGAAACCATTCGGGAAGAGACGGAGAAGCGGGGGATCATCCTGATTTTCGACGAGATCATCACCGGATTCAGGATCGCTTTCGGCGGCGCGCAGGAACGGTTCGGCATCACGGCCGATATGACCTGCCTGGGCAAGATCATCGGCGGGGGCCTCCCCGTCGGCGCCTACGGCGGGCGCAGGGATATCATGGAGACCGTGGCGCCCGTCGGCGCGGTTTACCAGGCCGGCACGCTATCGGGCAACCCGCTGGCCATGACCGCGGGGTATGAAACGGTGCGTTTGCTTCAGGAACCCGGGGTCTACGATCGGCTCGAGGACCTGGCTTCCCGGCTGGGCGACGGCCTCCGCGCCGCGGCGGCAGAGGCCCGCGTTCCCGCGTACCTGACGCGCGTCGGGTCCATGATGTGTACCTTCTTCACCGACCAGACTGTCGATAGTTTCGATGCCGCCTCCACTTCGGACGCAGATACGTACGGACGGTACTTCTGGAACATGCTGGACCGGGGCGTCTACCTGGCGCCTTCGCGCCTCGAAACTGGATTCGTGTCCCTGATCCACACCGAAGAGGACATCGACCGGACCCTCGACGCGGCCCGGGAGAGCATGAATCTTTTGAAACCATAGATTATTAAAGACCGAGATTGTTAAAAGCATAGACTATCCAGATCCTATCTATTAAAATCACGTGCAAAAGATTTACATGAACCGCTTTCAGACCTTATCCGAGAGGAGTCCAACGTGATTCGCCCATATAGTCGTGCGTTCGCCATGATCACGGCTTCCATGTACTTCATGATCCTTGCAGGATGCGGCGGCGGGGACAGCAGTCCGACGAGCCCCACGCCGTCCACACCGACGCCCCCGGCGCCGCCACCGACACCCGTGGCGACGAGCCTCACCGTAGCGCCTTCTTCGCATACGCTCGCGTCGATCGGCGCGACCGTGCAATTGTCGGCGACCGTGAGGGACCAGAACAACAACCCGATGACCGGCCAGACGGTGTCCTGGACGAGCAGCAATACCGCGGTGGCGACGGTCAGCGGCAATGGCCTGGTAACGGCGGTGAGCAACGGTACAACCCAGATCACGGCGCGTGCCGGCAACGCGTCGGGTACCGCGAACATCACGGTGGCCGAGCCGATGCCGACCCGGATCACGATAGCGCCTGCGTCGCATACGCTGGAGGAGATCGGAGAAACGGTACAACTCAGGGCGACGGTACGGGATCAGCGGAACAACGCCATGTCCGGCCAGACCATAACCTGGTCGAGCGGGGACGAAGCCGTAGCGACCGTGGACGGCAATGGCCTGGTGACCGCGGTGAGCGACGGCATGGCGGAGATCACGGCCAGATCCGGCAGCCTGTCTGCCAATGCGACCATAACCGTCGCGAGTCCGGTGCCGACGACCATCACGCTCGAGCCTGCGGCGCACACGTTCGGGGCGATCGGGGACACCTTGCAACTCACGGCCGTCGTGCTGGACCAGCGTGAGAACGCGATGATGGACGTGACCTTGACCTGGTCGAGCGGGGACGAAGCCATTGCGACCGTGGACGAGAACGGTCTCGTCACCGCGGTGGATAACGGCATGGCAGAGATCACGGCCCAGGCCGGAGACGCCATGGGTACCGCGGCGATCTCCGTCTCGCAGGTTCCGGCGAACATCAGTATCGAGGTTGACGCCGATGACACCACCCTGACCGAGATCGGACAGACCCTGCAGCTCATGGTCTCCGTCAGCGACGCGAACGAAGAACCCATAAGCGATCCGGAAGTCACGTGGATGAGCAGTGACGAGGCCGTGGTTACCGTGGACGAGGATGGACTGATAGAAGCGGTTGGCAACGGCATGGCCGATGTCATGGCCGCATCCGGCGACGTATCGGACATGGTGAGCATTACGGTGATGGATCCGGATGCCGACGCGGACGGTGAAGAGGGAGAAGAGGGCGATGACGGTGAGGATGTCGAGGAGATCAACTACGTTCCGTGGGACGGGGTGAAGGTCTATCCCGGCCGGGTGGTTTTCGAGAACATACCAATTCTGGGTACGCTAACACTGACTGGCTGTGCCAGCGAAGATCCACTAGTCAGCGTGCTTGGACCCGACGGGCTGAAGGACATCGATATTTTGGGATTTAAGATTACTGTCCATTACTCCGTATGGCAACGAAGCGACGACATGGGCAGTACGTGGACGGATATCGAGGACACACGGGTGATGTATGACGCTTGCGCATACGATCCCGTTGCCGCCGGCAAGTACAGACTGGTGGGTGATGTGACGCTCGACGATGTGAGGAATTTCCGCCGCAGCGAAAACACGTTCGTCGTTCCCTGATCGCCTGGAACGCGTATTGTAAGTTTCTGCATCGTAACAGTTTCCAACATGCAACCTTCAAGGGGATCGGCGGGTCAAATCCGTAGATCCCCTTTTTAACCTCGAGGTTCGAGTTGCATCCGTGAAGTCTTGCCGTCATGTAATCGTAAGTCGCAGGGGACATAGCGGCCATGCTCAAAAACCACCTCGTCATCGCGTTGCGGCACCTCTTCGCCAACAAGGGCTACTTCTTCATCAACACGATGGGGCTGTCCATCGGCATTGCGAGCTGCCTCCTCATCTTCCTTTTCGTCCGGCACGAATGGACCTACGATGCCTTTCACGAGAAGTCCGACCGGTTGTACCAGGTCGTCGCCGCCGGATTCGGTGCCGCCGATAACCCGTACACCTCCGCGAGAACACCCCTTCCGCTCGCATCCGCCCTGAAACAGCAGTATCCCGACGTAGTAAGGACCGTTCGCATTCGGAGTAGGGATGTGGAAATCCGCATCGGTGAAGAACAGTTCCGGGGGGAGGAGGCGCTGTTATGCGACGCGTCCTTCCTCGAGACGTTCTCCTTCCCACTGATCGAAGGCGATCGATCCACGGCATTGAACGACGTGAATTCCGTGGTGATCAGCCGGACCGCCGCGGAGAAGTACTTTGGCGGGGACAGGCCGTTGGGAAGACAACTCCTCGCCGAAGGCGCGTTGTTGACCGTAACCGGCGTTACAGAGAACGCCCCTGCCAATTCCACTATCCAGTTCGACCTGCTCATTCCCTTCGACAAGGCACCTGAAATAGATCCCTGGATCTCCAACGCTATCGGGCGGTGGAACTACTCTTCCGCGTCCACTTTCGTCGAACTTTCGGGTCCGGAACAGGCCGCGTCGCTCGAAGGTCAACTGCCGGATTTCGTAAAGTCAAATTACCCGTCGTACATGTTGCCGCAACTGATCCTTCAGCCCATAACCACGATGTACCTGGACCAGGAAGTGCGTTTCGGCCTGGGACCCACCAGCGACCCCAGCCTGTCCTACATCCTGATCTGCACGGCGCTGCTCGTCCTCTTCATCGCCTGCGTCAACTTCATGAACCTGGCGGTCTGCCGTTCGTCCTCGCGGGCCAAGGAGGTCGGACTGCGGAAGGTCTTCGGGGCGAAGCAGATCCAGGTCATGGGACGATACATGGGCGAGACCACGGTCCAGTGCGGCTTCGCCCTGGTCCTCGGCGTAGTGCTGGCCCACCTTTTCCTGCCCGTATTTAACATGCTGGCGGGGAGAACGCTGGTCCTCGACTACCTTTCCAGCGGCTCCACGATCGCCGCGCTGTTGGCCCTGACTGCATTGATCGCCCTGGTGTCCGGCAGCTATCCTTCCCTGGTGCTCTCCCGTTTCAATCCCGTCGCCATCTTCAGGCGGCAGGTTCAGATCGGCGGACCCAACCTGTTCGTCCGGGGCCTCATGGCCGTGCAGTTCGGGCTGTCCGCGCTGCTCGTCATTTCCATCCTCGTCATGACCCGGCAATTGGATTTCGTCCGGACCGGGGACGTGGGATTTAACGCCGAGAACGTCGTCGTCATTCAAACCGATCCCGGTTCAGCCATCTACGACGTGTATCGAAACAGGATCGCTTCGTACGAAGTGGTCCTCCAGGTGTCCGGCGCGTCCAATACCATAGGCGATGGACGGGGCCTTGGGCAATCATCCTACACTGACCGGGACGGGAACCAGCTCGAGGCATACATGTTCACCGTGGATTACGACTATTTGAACACGCTCCAGCTGCACGTCGTCTCCGGACGCGACTTTTCCCGGGAGTTCGGAGGCGACGAGGCCGGGTCGTGCATCATCAACGAAGCCGCGGCACGGGAGATGGAGTGGGACGATCCCGTCGGCCGCAAACTGCCCCATGGCTATACGGTAATCGGCGTGGTCAGGGACTTCAACTTCCAGTCCAAGCACCAGGAGGTCGAACCGGCCATTCTGTCTCTCGCCCCTTTAGCCATGGGAGAGATCTCGAACCAGTTCAGGTTTATCCTGGTCCGTATCGGCGGCGAGGACACGTCCGCCACGCTTTCCCTGCTCGGGGACGCGTGGAGAGAAACCGTGCCCGAAGCCCCCTTCGAGTATACTTTCCTGGAAGACGATATCGCACGATTCTACCAGGATGAACGGAATCTGGCGCGCATCTTCAGCTACTCGGCGGCCTTCGCCCTGCTGATCGCCTGCCTCGGCGTCTACGGACTCGTGTCGCTGGATGCCGCCCGCCGCACGCGGGAGGTCGGCATACGCAAGGTGATGGGCGCCGCGGCAGGCGATATCGTCACCCTGCTGTCGAGACAGTTCGTCGTCCTCGTGGTCATCGGCAACTTCCTGGCCTGGCCGGCGGCGTGGTGGCTCATGAACGCGTGGCTGGCGGACTTCGCCTACCGCACCGAAATCGGTGCCGTCCCCTTCGTCGCGGCGGGACTGGTCGTCATGGCGATCGCTTTGCTCACCGTCAGCACGCATGCCTTCCGAAGCGCCATGCTCGATCCCGCGGACGCCCTGCGGCGCGAGTAAGTGCACACATGACCGGGATGCGATACTACTGAATCGGCAAGACCGTTTGATCTTTGAGGGCCGTTCCGGTAGCTTTCTGTTATACACCGCTGTCGTCACGGCATGCCCATGCTCAACGTTTGTTGTATACACGTTGAAAAACTGGGCAAGTAGGGTTTCACCCTATGGTAACTCGGTCTCTCCAGGCCTTACTTTAACGGTAAATGGCGCACTCCTACCGATTCAGAGGGTCGTGGTTACCGGTCATGCCCACAGATCGGTTCCTCAGCAGGTAGCTGTAGAATATGAACGCACTACCGAACAAAGGCAGGCATTAGGTTGTTTTTCCGGCTCCTCCTGTTTACAGCGTTGATCATCTGTCCGGCGTTGACATATGCCCAACCCCAATCTCATGCCAGGGGATCCGTGGTCAACCCGGTTAACCAGGGCAATGTTGAAGCGGGTAAGATCCTGTTCCAGCAGGGACGATTCAAAGACGCTCTCACTCATTTCCAACAAGCGGTGCGAGAAGATGGGAATTCGGCCCCCGCGCACTACTGGAGGGGCATGGCACAATACGAACTTGCAGCATACCGGAAGGCGGTCGTCTCTTTCAAGCGTACCGTCGATCTGGACGAGAAGTGGGCATCATTGGGCTACGCGGGACTGGGCAAGGCCTACCTGCAGATGGAATACCGGAGACTGGACGCTCGCAACGCCTTGCGAATGGCAGCCCGACTGGCGCCGGAGGACCCGGAAATCCAGTACCAACTGGGCATGGCCCATATGAACCTGCGACTGACCGACCAGATTGTCGGCGGCGCCAGGGACGGCCGTTCCTTCTTCCTCAAGGCGGCGGTACTGGATCCCGCCCATCCCGATGCGTTTTTTCAGGCCGGACGTTGTTACGAACGGCCCGTGTCGCGCGGGTCGCCCGGGTCGCCCGAATTCGACAAGGCGATGGCGGCCTATCTCTCGCAGTTCAGAGTGAATCCTCTGCATGACGACGCGCTCAGCCGTTTCGTCTACCTGGCCTTGCTAGCCGAAGAGTATGGTCTGGCCGTAGCGCTGCTCGAAGGGGTCGTGGACGACCTGGGCGCAGCCGACGACCTGGGCGCAGCGGACGACCTGGGCGCATCGGGACCGGCGATCGTCGGAACCCTGCGGAAGCAATTCAGCACGCTTTCCGAAGCCGCAGAACCACGGCCCGACGTGTTGCATGAGGTGATTGAAACCTACCTTTCCCTTATTGAACCTGAAGAAAAAGAAGCCTACCGGGACCTGGCGCATGTAGCCCCGCCTGACGAACTGGCGTCCTGGCAGGAAGCCGGCGGCAGCGAACGCGATGCGCGCTGGCACGCCTTCTGGAACGCCAGGGACTCGAACCCTGTCTCGGTGGTGAATGAACGCCTCGTGGAGCATTACCGGCGGGTCATGTTCGCCCGGTACCATTTCTCGCAGGGGCAGCACCCCTATGACCGCCGCGGCGAGATCTACGTCCGCTACGGCGCACCGGAAGACCGCCGGAGCGACGTCCATATAGCAGATCGAAACGCCTACAGGTCGGCCGCGATTTCCGATGATCCGGTCGTGGACGCGATCCGGGAGCAGAATGACCGTTACGGTTATCGATTGCGTGTCGACCGGGGCCGCATGACGATCGTCCCGCCCGAGGGACTGACTGAAGAAGAAATCAATGATGCCGGCGGATTGCTGGCCGACGGGATCGTCGCATCATCCGGACAGCTGACCATGCAGGATGAGAGAAAGTTGATGGGGCATGGATACGCCACCGAAAGCTGGGTATACGCCCGGTATGGCGTCGAATTGTTCTTCGTCGACCAGTTCGGTGGGGGCCGGTTCGATTACCCCTGGGGAAACCTGCTTTCCTCCCAGCAGGAGATGGTCCGGCAGGAACAGTTCAGCCCCCGGCGGCTCGCGGAGGAAATGATCGCCAAAGCGCCCGAGGAATACCTCTATGACCTCGGCGGCGCACAACTCGAGTACGCCTTCGACGCCGTTAGCTTCAGGGCGGACAACGGTGCGACGGAACTGGACCTGTCCTACAGCATCCCCGTCTGGCAGTTCGGCGACGTATCGGACGGCCAGGGGATCCGTACCCGGCTTGAACACCAGGTCACGCTGCGCGATTCGGCCATGAGCCCGCAGTTTACCCACGCCTTCGGATTCGGCCCCTTCGACCGGCCGAAGCGGAAGATGGCCGAAAGCCACGTGAAAGTCCCGGTGTATACCTTGCCCGAGCGCGTCGTGGCGCCGTCGGGACGCTTCACGATGGCGGTCCAGGTGCGGGACGAAACGTCGCAAAGAATCGGGGTGTATCTAAGGCCGGTCGCCTTGTCCGATTACAGCGGCGAGGAACTGCTCATCAGCGATCTCAAGCTGGCCACGCTGATCACGCCGTCCGGCGTGCAGGGCCCCTTCGTGCGCAATGGATTGAATATCACGCCGAATCCGGGGCGCCTCTACATACGGGAAAACCCCGTTTACGTCTACTACGAGGTATACAATCTCAGCCTGGACAGGGAAGGGAGAACGGCGTACGAAATCCTCTACGAGATCAGCCCCCGGGACGGCAACAGGCGACGCGGCTGGACGGGCCGCAGGCAGGGAGACATGCAGACGGTGATGATGGCATTCTCGGGACAAGGATATACGACCGAGGACCATGAATACACGTCGCTGGATACCTCCGGTCTGCCGGCCGGAGAGTACGTGCTCACTGTCACCTTCACCGATCAGAACGCGGGAAGGGACGTCACCCGGTCGGCCAACTTCCTGGTCATGGAACGGTAGCGGAGTATCGCGGAGACCATGATTTTAATCCGTTTGATTCCGATGGCGGCTCGTTTCATTCCGGCTGCAGCGCTGATGTTGGTCATTGGAGCGCCAAGCGGTCCGTTGCAGGCCCAGTCCGGTCCGTCCGTGTCGACATCGACATCGACCGGTCCGCCGGAGTCTACGCCGGCCAGCCTGTCCCCGCTCGAAGAGGGTAAACGCCTCTACGAACTGGGAAGGCACACCGAAGCATTGTCCCACCTGGAGCAAGCGGTCCGCGATGACGAAAAAGCGGCCCCCGCCCACTACTGGCTGGGGATGGCCTTGTACAAAATGTCAAGGGACGAGGAAGCGCTCGAGTCCTTCAAGACGGCGGTGCGGCGGGACAAGCACTGGGCGCCGGGTCACGTGGGCATGGGACTCGTATACGTGCGCATGCCCCGCCGGAGGCTCGATGCGCGGAAGGCGCTTCGCACGGCGTTAAGACTTGACCCCGGAAGCGCGGAATACCAGTACATCATGGGGCTGACCTTCATGGACCAGGCCGACAAGGGCTGGCTGATCGGCAGTGACCCGGATGGACGGAAGTACTTCCAGCGGGCTGTGGAGCTGGATCCATTGCATCCGGATGCCTGGTTTCAACTGGGACGATGTTACGAGGAACTGAACCTTGCCGACCATGATAAGCTGGTCAGGGACCGCTACGACGACTACATACAGGCGTTGAACGCCTATCTGAAACAGTACCAGGTCAATCCGGAGCATCCCGAGACGCTTCGGCGATTCGCGGGAATCTGCCACAGGTTCGAATACTACGAACGGGGCGCGGAGCGGCTGAGGGAGATGGCGGCGGAAATGGAGGGCATCGCGCCGGATGTTATCCGGGCCATGCTCACGCAGTTCGAAGCGCTGACCATGAGCAAAGAGAAACAATACGATCTGCTGCAGCGGTCGCTGGAGACCTACATCAAGTCGCTTGATCCGGCGGAACAGGAGGTGTACGCGGACCTGTCCCACGTGGCGCCGCCGGACGTATTGGAAGCCTGGCAGGCCGCGGAAGGCGCAGACCGGGACAAGGTATGGCAGGATTTCTGGAACGCCCGGGATTCCAATCCGGCCACGGTCGAAAACGAACGCCTGGTCGAGCATTACAAGCGGGTGATGTACGCTCGGCTGCACTTTGCCGATGGACAACACCCCTATGATCGCCGTGGAGAGATGTATGTCCGTTACGGAGCGCCGGACGATCGGCGCCGTTTCGTATTTCGCCACTTTGAAAACCCGGACATTCCCCATATGCTTACCGGAAACCCGGCCGTGGACGCGATTCGCGAAAGGAACCTTCTGGCCGGCTACAGGTTGCAGCTTCATACCGGCGGGTCGCCAATTGGCATGATACAAGGGACGGTAAACTGGGTGGAATTTATCTGGTTCAATGCGCGGAGCAGGATGGAGACCCAACCGGGATACGTGGTGGAAAGCTGGGTCTACGTACCACACGACCTGGAACTGTACTTCGTGGACACGTTGAAGGACGGGAGATTCGACTATCCGCTCAAGACCGTCACCCACATCACCCAGGACATGGTCCAGCAAGATCGTTTCCACCCTCGCCAGCGCGCAGCCGAACTGATCACCCGTAGTCCGGAGGTCTATACGCATGACTTCGGCGGCGAGTCTCTGGACTATGCCTTCGACATCACCACCTTCCGGGGGGCCGGCGACAAGACGGTGATGGAACTGGCCTACAGCATTCCCGTCTGGCAGTTCGGTGAAGTTACCGACGGACAGGGACTCAAAACTTTCCTGAACAATCAGGCCACGCTGCGCGACTCGGTTTTCAGCCCGGCATTCAATCAGAAGTTCCGCTTCGGGCCTATCGAACGGCCGAAGCGTAAGATAAGCTCCGATCAGGCTCGGGTGTCAGCCTACACGCTGGCTGTCGACGTACAGGTTCCTCCGGGCCAATTCACGGCGGCCGTGGAGATGAATGACGAAGCCTCCCGGCGCATCGGCGTCTACGAGAGACCGGTTACCGTTCCAGACTACCGGGGGAGCAATCTGATGATAAGCGATCTCAAACTGTCCACGGGTATCACGCCGACGAACGATGCCGGTCCCTTCGTCCGGCAGGGTCTGAACATTGTACCTCATCCCCTGCGCGCCTACGGACGGGGACAATTGGTTTACGTGTACTACGAAGTATACAACCTGGAGCAGGACGAAGCAGGCAGGACATCCTACGAGACCAACTACGAGATCAACCCCGAGGGCATTCCGGATACGCGCAGTCGATTTGACGGACGGCCTGGTCGGCCCGGTGACCAGCAGACCGTCGTCCTGACTTACGAGGACGAGGGCGAAGCGTCTGAGGAAGTCGAGTACACGGCGATCGACACCG
Source organism: Gemmatimonadota bacterium (assembly GCA_009837395.1). Lineage (GTDB taxonomy): Bacteria > JAAXHH01 > JAAXHH01 > JAAXHH01 > JAAXHH01 > JAAXHH01. Next base: position 164,476 of record VXTP01000008.1, on the reverse strand, counting down.
CCGACCTGCCCTCCGGTGTCTACGTGCTCAATGTGACGGTGGAGGACCGGCAAACCGGGGAGCGCGCAGCCCGATCGACCAGCTTCATTCTATTGGATCAGTAGAAAGTCGCGCCGGTCCGTCACCTCAGCCGTTTCGGGTTCACTTCAACCGCTCCGGGTTCAGGTCTTCCAGTTCCGGAACGACGAACCTGCCGTCCCTCCGGATCACCTCCCCGTCGAACTCGATGGTCCCGCCGCCGAATTCCGGCGTCTGGATCATGACCATGTCCCAGTGGACGGCCGACCGGTTGCCGTTGTCGGCCTCCTCGTAGGCCTGCCCGGGTGTGAAGTGGAAAGACCCGGCGATCTTCTCGTCGAAGAGGATGTCCAACATGGGCGCGGTGATGTGGGGGTTGAAGCCGATGGCGAACTCGCCGATGTAGCGCGCCCCCTCGTCCGTGTCGAAGATCTCGTTGAGCTTCTCCGTCCGGTTGCCCGTGGCCTCGATGTTCCTGCCCTCCTCGAATCTCAACTGCACGTCCGTAAACGTCACGCCGTGGTACAGCGTCGGCGTGTTGAACCGGATGACGCCGTTGACCGAGTCGCGCACGGGCGCGGTAAAGCACTCGCCATCGGGGATGTTGCGGTCGCCCGAGCATCCCACGGTAGGGATGCCGCGGATGCTGAAGGCCAGGTCGGTACCCGGACCCGTCAGCCGGACGCGGTCCGTGCGGTCCATGCGTTCTTTGAGCGGCGCGAGCGCCCGTTCCATCTTGCCGTAATCCAGCGTGCACACGTCGAAGAAGAAGTCCTCGAAGGCCTCGGTGCTCATGCCGGCCTGCTGCGCCATGGACGGGGTCGGCCAGCGCAGCACCACCCACCGGGTCTTCGGCACCCGGATTTCGAAGTGCACGGGCTTCATCCAGCGTTGCTCGTAGAGTCGCATGGCGTCGCCCGGCACGTCCGACATCTCCATCACATTACGGCTGCCGCGCAGGGCCATGTAGGCCTGCACCCGTTCCATGCGATGGGATTCATGGGCGCCGGCGGCTTCCATGGCGTCCTCGTCCCCGGCGCGGACCAGTTCCCGCATGACGCGCTGGTGCTTGATGGAGACCAGCGGCACGCCGCCCGCCTCCCGGATCGCGCGGATGAGCGAGATCACCATATCGTCGGGCACGTCGAAGGCCTCGACGAGTACCCGGTCTCCCGCCTTGATCTTCGTCGAATGGTCGGTGAGCACTTTCGCCAGGTCGCCGTATCGTGGGTCGCGCATGGGTGTTTGTTCTCCGTGGGTTATATTTTGTAATTGTTCAGGTTGAGTGGCTGGCCGCTCGAGTCACTCGGGATATTGGCCGGTGCCCGCGTCTGCCGTCCTGGCGCCGCCCCCGCCCGCGGGTCACCCATCGATCCGCCCGGGCGTCGCGTCCACCGCCCCGGACGCCGATATCCTGACCAGCAGGGCGTCTTCGGGTTCGAAGGCCAGGTGCACCGTCCGCTCCCGGCCGTTCACGTGCAGGACCACTTCCCGCTCGATCCGTTCCGTGGAACGCCAGCCCTCGTAGGCCATAGGGTACCGGATCCGCTTCGTATCGGGATGGGCGAAGAAGACGTGATGGTCGCCATCGACCTCCCGGCACCAGAACTCGGGCGTGTCACGGCCGCTGACGAGGGGAGGATGGCGAAGCGCGGCGCCCGGATCCGAGGTGACCGCGGGCTGGCTCATCAGTTCCCCCAGCCGATCCGCGTAATCTGCTGGCGGTCGGTGTCCCGGCGCGGCGGGTCGGCGCGAGACGCAAATACGGGCGCCCTCCCGGGCAAGGCGAAGCAGGGCGGAAAGGCCTTCGCCGTCCAGCCACTCCACGTCCACGTAGATCGTCGTAAACGCCGCCTCACCGTACCGGACGCGCCCGTCCGCCACCACCGCCTCTTCCAGGAAGGGCATCGAGATCCACAGGGGATGGTATCCAAGCAGGCTGCCGGGCCGTTCAACGGTCTGCAGCTCCCAGTAGTAGTTGGCGGCCGGTCCGCGCCGGTCCTCGGGCAGCATGTGGCGCATCCAATGGTCTTCCAGCGGGAGGTATACCGCCACGTCCGTGTAGGTCCTGCCCTGCTTGACGAAATCGGCGGCCTCCGCAAGGTAGGCGTTGAAGGCCGGAAGGCGGCCGGCGAACCCGCTGTCCGGACCGACGTGCGTGGTCGCGTAGAAGGTGTTGGACCCGCCCGGCGCATTATACGGCATCCCGTGCCAGACGATGTGGTTGACACCGTTGGCGAACACCGCATCCGCCATGAGCTTCAGGTCCTCGACCTTCTCCTCGCCGTGATGGGGCGACGGCGCGGGCCACGGCGCGTAGCCGTAGATACAGGTGAAGGTCTCGCAGGTCACGACGGGCCGCGCGCCCAGGGCCGCCGCCGACCCTGGGATGGCCGAGAAGAAGGTCTCGAACAGCAGGGCCTCGGATTCCGGGACGTCCACGAGCGCGAAGGCTTCGAGCAGGTCGGCCGGCGCTCCGTGGCACTGCACGCGGCTCACGGCGCCGAGGCGGCGGCAGATGTCGGCGTAGGGCCTGAAGAAACCCTCGATCGCCGCGTCCGACAGGAGCTTCCGGTAGTCGTACCGCACGTCGGGATGCTCGTCGATCGATGCCTTGAAGGGTTCCAGGTCGTACCCGAATCGGTCCCGGAAGACCGGATCCAGGTGCGCGCTCCAGAGCCCCTCCGGGAACACCTCCCATGAATCGGAGAACAGCCCCGAGGTGGTGCCCCGAAGGGCCGGTTCCAGCGCGCCGCCGACGTGACCGGCGTACCGTTCCAGCGCGTCCGGATCCAGGTGGTTCAGGATCCGGCCCTGGCCGTAATACGACAACTCCCACGATTTCTCGAGCCGTTGGTCCGATGGTCCGTCGAATACCTGTCCCCCGTCCTCCTCCGGTACGATCGACCCGCCGAAGGGCCAGGAGGTGCTGAAGGTGAAGTCGCACCCGATGCCCAGCCGGTCCGCCTCCTCCTTGGCGCCGGCGACCAGGTCGGTCCACGCCTCGCTCAGCCAGCGGGGTCCTTCCCCTGCCCCGGGCTGCGGATACATGAAGGCGATCTCCACCCCGCCGAACCCCTGGTCCCGCACCCATTTGAGCTGTGTCCGGACGTGTTCCATCCTGATGTCGTCGTAGAACCACCACCAGCGCGTGTAGGGACGGGAGTCCGAAAAGGGCCGGTAGGTCCTGGTCAGTTCGTTCGACATGGCTGCCCTTTTGACATGACCGCCTTTCGACAAGACGGTTGTTTTTGACAACACCACTCCGATCATCGGCGATTTCGCCATGCATAATCTATACCGGATTCCCGAGGGGAACACTATATTATGCGGAACCTGGATACACCGTGCTCCACACATTTTCGGGGGACCCATGCAGACCGTTGATTTCGCGCGTTCGACCTTTACTTTCCGGGTGGATTCCGAAAAGAAGCCGCCGAAGACCGTGACCCGGAAGGTGCCCTACTCCCTGAACAACGCCCGCATACCCATAGAGGCCGCCCTGACCGTTACCGCGAAGGACGGTGGATTCCGGGAAGAATACGTCCTGGGGGTGAGTTGCAAGACCGAACAGGTCGGAGTGGAGCGGGATATCTGGCACATCCCAAACGCGGATTTCAAGCCGATCTTCTCGTCGGACACCTTCATGGCCATCAAGACCTACGAAGTGGCCGACCGGGGCGCCACGCTCTACCCGCCCTCCCTGGGCGAGCAGCCCGAGCGGCAGATCGTAGCCATCGAGGAGACCTTCGAAGACGTCCGGATCGACCTGTCCCGCGTCGAAGGCCGCGTCCTGGAGACGCCGCGGGCCATCGTGGAGGCCGTCCTCGGCAACGTCCCCCTGAACGCCCGGACGACCATCGGGAACGACCGGTACGCCGCGGTGCTCGAGTACCCGGTCAAGACGATCAATGCCAATGAGCGGGACTGGATCTACCAGCCGGACACGGGTCCAGTGCTGCTGCCGGACCTGTCCCGCGACCCTGCAGCCATGATGGAAGGGATCGAACTGGCCTTCGCGGCGTTCAATACACCGGACTGGGTGGAGTTCATCGTCCGGGTTCCCACGCCGGTCGCCGAGGGCGTCAACGTGTACCACTACGCGGAACCCGTCCGGATGGACTGCGTCAACGAAGTGCTGGTGCCTCGGCACTGAGCGCGCAGAGCGCATCGGGCAAACTAAGCATACTGGGAGATGGTCGGCGTAATGCGGTTCTCCTCGACATTTTCTATCACCTGGTTGTGTTGTTTCGGCCTCCTGTTTTTACTCGCCGCGTCAACAGTGGCGGGCACGCCGCGCGCGGTGTACGCGCAAGACGCCGCCCACGCGCAGGGCACGCGGGGCAATGTGCCTGGCAGCGCGGGAAGTCCCGGCGCGGAAGAGGCCGAGGAAGAGGATCCCGTGCAGCGCGTGCTGCGGGAGCGCGTCGACGAATCCGGCCAGACGGTGGGCGTCGTCGCCGGGATCATCCGCGGTATCAACCGGTACGTCTATGCCCACGGCACGCTCAACCGCGGCACGATCCGGCGCGTGAGTGGCATGACGGTCTTCGAGATCGGGCAGTTGAGCAGCCTGTACACGACGGCCATGCTGTCCCTCATGGTCCAGCGGGGCGACGTAAATCTGACCGACGAGGTGTCCGCCTATCTCCCGGAGACGGTGACCGTCCCGACCACGCGTGCAGGACACCCCATCCTGATCGAGCACCTCGCCACCCACACCTCGGGACTGCCCCGCCTGCCGGACAACCTGGTTTCTTCAGCACCGGACGATCCGCTGAAAGGGTACTCGGTGGAACTGATGTACGCCTTCCTCGACCGGTACGCGGAGGCGCAGCGCGAGGGACACAAGATCCCGTTTGATTTCGAAAATCCGGACGTCGAAGGTCCGGTCGGCCAAGATTCGGATGGCGAAGGTCCCATGGATCGGGACGGCGTAGATACGGCTGGCGAAGGTCCCCTGGATCGCGGAGGCGAAGACCGTTCGGATTCGCCGGGCCGGAATGTACCGGAGGACCGCGACGGTATGGAGGGCCTTATCGGGACGGAAGACCGATACGCCTATTCCGATCTCGGCATGGGGCTCCTGGGACACGTGCTCGAACGGGCCGCCGGCGAATCCTATGACCAATTGATCCGGGTGTTGCTCAGCGATCCCCTCAAGCTGGCCAACACGGCCAATGCGTCTACGCCGTCCATGCGGACGTACCTGGCGACCGGACACGACGACGGCCGCCGGCCCGTACCCGCCTGGTCCGACACGACCCTCGTGGGCGGCACGGGGCTGCGGTCCAATCTCCTGGACATGATGACCCTGGTGTCGGCCAGCATGGGGATCATCTACGCCCTGCCGGAGGACTTCACCGAAAACGATTCGACCCGTTACCACGCGTCCTTCGACAGCCTCATCGTCGCCCGGAATCCAACGGACGAGGAAGGCGTCCGGACCGCGCTGGGATGGAAGGTGCGCCAGGACGAGCGGGGACGCGACATCCACTGGCTTTCCGGCCGGACCAACGGGTTCTACGCCTTCGCCGCCTTCCTCAAGCAGTGGCGCAAGGGCGTCGTGGTCCTGTCCAACAGCTCGGCCAGCGTCGAGGACATCGGGTTTCACCTGCTGAACGCCCGGAACCCCCTGGCGCCTCCCCCGAGGAAGGTCGTGCAAATGACCGAGGACGCCTACGTGGCATTCACGGGCACCTACGCCTTCTCCCCCGAATTCACCGTGGAAATCACCTACAGCGACGGCATGCTCTACGGCCAGCCGCCCGGCCAGCCCCGGAGCGAACTCGTCCTCGAATCGTCAGGCGATTTCTACCTGGAAGAAGAAGACGCCCGGATCACCTTCGTCCCGGACGAAGAGGGAAATGTCGACCACTTCCTCTTTCTCCAGGACGGACAGACTCACAGGGCGGAACGGGTGAGGTAGGATTCGAATCGCCGCCATACCCCGCACAATACGACATGAGAGGCGCGATCATGATGCATAGACGGCCTGGCGTACTGGCGATGGTGCCGATGCTTGTATTGGCCATGGTACTCACGACGACCGCGTGCGGCAACGAAGATCCGACGGGGCCTGATCCGACGCCGATGCCGGAACCGAAACCCATCGTGCTTGGAGCGGCCGTCGCCGAGACCGGTCGCCTCAGCACGCCCGGGGCGGAGGTCAGCCGAGGTTATCGGCTTGCCGTCGAAATGCTGAACGAGCAGGGCGGCATCGGCGGGCGGAAGGTGCAGTTGGTGATTCACGACGATGGAAGCGACGCGGACGCGAGCGTTCGCCTTTACCAGGAGATGATCGCCTCGGATTCCATCACCGCCTTTCTCGGTCCTTACGGCAGCGGGATCACCGAACCCGTGATCAGCGTGACGGAACCGGTCGGCATCCCGCTCGTTTCCGCGGCGGCAGCGGCTCCCGAGATCTGGGCGAATCGAGGTCGGCAGTGGAGCGTGCAGATGTCGAATCCGGGCCCGACTTATCTCGAGGGTTCCGTGGAACTGGCCGCGCAGGCCGGTGCGCGCACGGTGGCGTTGGTGTGGGAGGATACGGCCTTCCCCACCGCGGTGGCCCAGGGCATTCGCGATGCGGCCCGGACCTGGGAGCTGGACCTCGTGATGGAGCAAGCCTACGCGGCGGGAAGCGCGGACCACAAGGCACTGGCCGCCATGGCGCGGGATGCGGGTGCCGATCTGTTCATCGGCGGAGGGTATTCCGACGACGCGATCGCGTTCGCGAGGGCCGTAACCGCTGTGGAATACAGACCGCTCCTGACGTCCCTCCTCCTGGCGAGCGGAGCATCCTTCATAGGCGAGGCAGGCGCGGCCGGCCGGTGCGTCATCGGCAACGCGGCCTGGGATCCATCGATCCGCACGGAGGGATACATCACCACGAACGATACGTTCATTCGACGTTACGAAGCGGCCTACAACAAGATGCCGGACTACCAGGCCGCCTCAGGTTTCGGCGCCGTGGAACTTCTGGCGGAGGGCATCAATCGGGCCGCCACGCCCACCGGGGAAATCGACCGCGCGTCAATCCGCGACTTTTTATTCGCGACCTCCAAACAGACCGTACTGGGGCCCTTTGGCGTCTATCCGCTGGGTGACGCCCAGGCCGGTGCGCAACGCGATCTTAAGGGCATACAGATCCAGTGGCAGGACGACGGAGCGGGGGGCCTGGTCAGTCGCATCGTACATCCGCCGGAGGTCAGCCAGGCGTCGTTGTGCTTCACGCGCTGAATTCATCGTTTGCCAGTTCACGCCAACCAGACAGGAGAGCAACTTCAATGCCTGCTTATGTCATCTCCATGATGTCCGTCCACGATCCCGAGACCTACCGGAAATACACCGACCGGACCCCGCCCATCGTCAAGAAACACGGGGGCAGGTTCCTGACGCGGGGCGAGGAAATCGCCTGTGTCGAAGGCAGGGATTACGACGGAAGGATGGTGATTTTGGAGTTCCCGAGCAGGGCGCATGCAGAGGCATGGTACAACGATCCGGCCTACCAGGAGGCGATGAAGTTTCGCCAGGCCGCGTCTACGATGAACTATCTGCTGATCCAGGAGGGTGGCGAGAATACTCGGGATCCGGACCCGAAGTTGTGATGGGGCGATCGTGCGTGGTCGCTACAGGCGGGAAAGGTCACTTCTTACTACAGGGTTGCTCCGCGGAGACCCTCTTCCCTACGATCCTCTAGTACAAGGGTGATGGCCTCCGACAAACTCTCGCGGGCCTCATCCTTGGTCGTCCCTTGACCATTTGCTTCCGGAATATCGGGACAAAAGGCTATGAATAGGTTTTCGTCCCGTTCGATAATAGCCCTGAACTTGTTTTTCATCGTTGTTCCGAACTACTGATTATCTCAGCGCCATCAAGACCAATGAATCTATGATGTCAACAGGCACCGCAGCATCATTCCCTAAGCGACGGGTCATAACCCTGCTCGCGGAAGACGTGGATATCGAGCGGTTCATGATCGCCCGTGATTTTGTCCTTCAATGTCCCCAGACTGGAGTAGTCGATTTTCCTTGGTGGCCTGAGGATGAACCCATCCGGCCCCACTATGATTTCGATCCGGTCGCCGGGACCCATACCGAGGGTGTCCAGAACACTGGTCGGTAAGGTGACCCGTCATTCAGCATCAATCTTAATCAACATATCGAACCTCGTTCCGTTAGCTCGACCACGCAGTACTTTCTCGACCGGGATTCTTCGAACGATATAGATCCACCGGGAAACAATTAAATGCGTTAGTCGAAAAAGTCCTAAGAAACCTAGTACTCCCATCCGCACAATCCCGGCACGGGCAGGCGCAGGGTCCGGTCCAGCGCGGACAGCAGTTCGGGGGAACCGTCGAGGTCGTCGGTGACGGCCAGGCCGGTGGCGGGACGGACACCGAGCCACATACGGGTGAAGGCGCCTACCGAGGCGGTCAGCGTGGGCAGGGCGGAGTCGGCTCCGGTTTCGGCGCTGGATTCCGGACCGAGCGTGATCACGTACTCGCCGCTCAGTCCGCGCCAGGGCGCATCGGCGTCCAGATACTTCTCGATCGGGTCCTTCAGCACGAGGTTGAACCGCGCAGTCGGCCCGTCCAGGCGGGTCTTGGCCATGCAGGCTTCCAGGTTGCAGATCCGGGCCTGCCAGTAACCATCACCCCGGATCAGGGTGTTGAAGGATCCCTTTTCGGATACCATTCTGGCCCGGAAGGGCTGTTTGATCAGGTCCTGGAGCTGCACGTCAGGGGGTTCGACCATCTGGAAGAGCCGGATCTGGTCGCCGAGGGATCTCATGAGCGCGAGCAGTTCCATGAACTGGTCGTGGTCCTGGTATGCCATCATGTAGATATAGCTGGGACCGTGTTCTTCATGATCGCTGGCCCAGAAGAAGTGGGTCAGTTCGCCGTTCGGGCCATCGCAATACCCCAGCAGATAGGATTTCTCCGCATGATTCAGCTCGACCTGCAACAATTCCGCGGGAAATAACCTGCAGCCGCCGTGCGTCAGCCTTCGGTTTATCATGGCGGCATGGATCATCTCCCAGTCGTCGGCCTTCAGGCGCCTGGGTACGCGGAACGGACGGTCTATCGTGAGGTCGGCGGGATCGAAGCGTACTCTGTGGCCGTAGGGACCCGTGCCGAAGCCCATCAGGTCATAGAATCCCTGTTCGAACATGGTCAGCGTGCAGATCTCCACGCCGTTCGCCGCGTCCTGGGCGATACGGTGCGCGGTGACCTGCTGGGCGAGGCGCTGTTTCCGGGCGATCCGGCTGGTCGTCACGCCCACGATGGCGGACATGGTGAGGTCTTCTTCCAGGTACCGGAACGTGCCGTCGGTCGAAGAGGCCTGGCACTCCGCTTCGCCGTTGACCTCGGCCACGTCGGTACGGGCTTTCTCCATGAACTGAGGCGCCCACTTGGCCTGCTCGTCGCTGGTGATCCAGTGGACTTCCCGCCAGACCCGGATGATCGCGTCCTGGTCGCGCTCGGCGTCATAGGGCCGGATAATCGCCATTGCTGTTCCTATTACTCCTCGCCCCGAGCTACTCCCCGCCCCGGGCTACTCCTGCCCCGAGCTATTCCTGCCCCGAGCTATTCCTCGCCCCGCAGCATCCGGTGCAGGGTCTCGTTGTCCGGTGCGTCCTTGAATACGTTCCACTCGAGGTAGTAGCCCTCCGGGTCATAGGCGACGAAAGCGCGGTAGCGGTCCGTTTCCTCGACCTTCTCCGAACGCATCTCGAAGGAACCGTGGCTACTGACGTAGGCGTACCAGTCGTCGATGCGGTCCGTCCAGAAGGACATGGTGACGGCCTTCTTCTCCGTGAAGTTGTGCATGCCGCGCGTTTCGTCCACGAGGCCCATGTAGCCCGATGGCGATATGCGGTAGATCTTGGTCCATCCCTGATCCACGATCAGGTCGAAGCCCATGACCTCTTCGTAGAAGGCCTGGATCGCGGGCATGTCCTTGTAGTAGAACCACACCACCGTCGCCTTGAAACCCAGCCCCGGAGGCACATCGGACGCTCCTTCGGCGGGATAGATGGTCTCGGTCTCGTTCAGCACCGGGGTCAGCAACTCATTCTCGGGGTGATCGTTGAACCGCTCGAACTCCAGGAGATAGCCCTCCGGGTCGATGGCCACGAAGCCGTGATGGGGACGCCCCTCGACCGGGTTGTACGGGAAGCGCATCTCCACGTCCTGGTCCTTCATGTAGTCCCACCACTCGTCGAGCTGGTCCGTAATGAGGGCGATGGCGACGGTCTTGGGATCGCTGGCGCTGTGCATGCCCATCTCTTCGTCAACGAGGGTGATGAAGGAACTCGGCCCCACGCGGAGGATCTTGGCGAACCCGTAGTCAGCCGCCACGGCGAATCCCAGGGTCCGGGTGTAGAACGTCGTCGCCGCTTCCACGTCGGCGTAGTACAGGAAAACGTTGCTGGCCGTCATGCCGTATTCGTTCATCGGATTCACGGGTGCGGACTCCTCTTCGGGCGGCGGGGGTGCTTCGGTCGTTTCGGACTGGCCGCACGCCGCGCCTATGAGCGCCGCGCAGGCCAGCGCGGCGGTGATCTGGCGAATCATGATTCCTCCTTGCCGGGGTTTACGGATCGGCCGGATACTGGCAGTTGTAGTGGCACACGCCGCAAGTAATGGTCAGGTCCTGCAGCGCCGAGTCGGCCTCGATGGTGGAACCGGTCCGGGCGGCGGCAATGAGCGTCTCGGCGCGTATCTGGAAGTCGGAGGCGTAGAACCCGTACCTGGAGGAGTCGTACCGCGGCGGCATCGTCGAGACGTCTTCCATGATCTCCTTGAGATGGGTCACGTCGGCCGTGATCGTCCCCAGAGAACCATTCTCTACCGCCGCGGCGATCCCTTCGCAAAGCCGGGCGATCTCTCTCATGTGCTCCTGGCGGGCTTCCGTATTGGGATCAGGCGCTTCGACTTCGGCCGGTTCCGCTCCGTGGTCCTGGCTTTCGCCGCCGTCTTCGCCGCCGCAACCCGCCACGGCCCATCCCGCGATCAGGAAGCAGGCCAGCGCGGACGTCATGATCCGATTGAAAGGACGATTCATGGGTGTTCCTCGTTATGAAGAAATGGATGGAGGAGCGCTACGCACTTTGGAAGACCTGCGCTCAATCGAGATTCAGGCTGAATACTACCCCTACCCTGTTCCGGTCTATCATCGGTCCCACGGTCATAACCTGCTGATTGCGCTCGTTTATTTTGATGGATGAAAGGGGCGCATCGATCATGGACCATACGATGAATCCCAGCAATATACCTGCTCCGACTCCACGCAGATGATCGTTGTCATCAAGATCCATTTCTTTGCCGGATACGAAGTTAAACTTGTTGTCTCTGGTTGCGTGGAAATACATACCGATTCCGGTCGCAGCACCAAGGAACATGGCGGAACCCTTGCCGAATTGTTCGTTATAAAACTGCCCACTGCCTACAATAGCGGTCGATAACAAAAACGCAATCCACGGTTTCTTTACTTTCACCATCTCCTGTGGAGGAGTATAGAAATCCTCAGGCGACGTTATCTGACCGCTGTTAAGCATCATCACCTCCGTCTGTTGGGCATAGACCGGTGAGATGACCGCGGCAATCAATACATATCCAATAATGCGATACATATAATCTCCTTCCATGGTGGGATTCAACAACAAGGTAGGAGAGTTGGCGATAAGGTCAATGAAAACTCCCTTGACGCAGATCGTTTGCTTCGCAACACGCCGTGTACGCCTTATCCGGGGATCGCGTATCGGCCGGTCAAGTGCGCTATGCACTGAAAGTGCCATGATCTGCCAAAATGGCAGTTGTTGTCGTATGAAACTGCCAAATTGGCATATTCCGATGGCGATTCGTAGTGAGAAAGCCCGGAATCGTCTTGCTCGCGGGCGGAATCGGGGCGCCGGCGCCCCAATTACTCCCACACCGGCCCGGAATCGCCGTTACACCGGCCCGGAATCGCCGTGGCATGATGTTTGCGCCTTCCTTTTATAGCATTAAGGCACGAACTTCCGGTCCAAATGAAGCGTACAGGCCGGTTCGTGCGTATAAAGAGGGTAAGCAGCCACGAGGGCGGCCGGTCGTCCGCCGACTTGGCGCACCACAGGGTGGTACGTGCAACCGGCTGACCGTCTCCCGTGCGGCCGGTCGTCTCTCGAAGCGGCTGTAAAGCGAAGGCAGGGAAAGCGAGGCACAAGCATGGCCGAGGTCAAGGCACTCCAGGAAATCCAGACGAATCTGCAGGAAGATTCGGTGATCGAGTCCATCGCCGTGCTGCCCGTGCGCAACCTGGTCGTGTATCCCCACATGGCCGCCGCGCTGGTGGCCGACCGGCCGGGTTCCGTCAAGGCGCTGGACGAAGCGCTGCAGCAGGACAAGATGGTCCTGATCCTGGCGCAGCGGGACCCGGAGACCGACCGGCCGGCGCCGGACGATCTCTACAAGTTCGGAACGCTGGTCCGGATCTACAAGACGATGAAACTGCCGGAAGACAGCCTCCACGCCGTCGTGCACGGGGTCTCGCGCGCCAGGGTGCTGGAAGTGCTCGAAACCGAGCCCATCATGCGTGCCCGGGTGGAGCTTCAGGCCGAGCGGAAGAACGAGTCCATGGAAGGCAAGGCCCTGGCCCACAACCTGGCGGAGCAGTTCCAGCGTCTTATCGAACTGGTCCCGACCATGTCCGAGGAGTTGCGGATTCCCCTGCTCAACCTGGAGGACCAGCCCTCCAAGATGGCCGATTTCATCGCCTTCAACCTGAAGATCTCCCTCGAAGACCAGCAGGCCATGCTGGAATTGAGCGACGTCAAGGACCGGCTGAAGGCGCTGACCTTCCTGATCGCCCACGAAATCGAGGTGGCGGAGACGGGCAGCCGCATCCAGTCCCAGGTCGAGGACAAGATGGGCAAGGCCCAGCGCGAGTACTATCTCCGCGAGCAGATGAAGGCCATCCGGCGGGAACTCGGCGAAGACGGCGAAGGCCAGGGCGAGGACCTGTCCGATCTGCGCGAGAAGATCGATGAAGCGGGCCTGCCGGATTTGGCCCGGGTGGAGGCGGAGCGCGAGCTCCAGCGCCTGGAGCGCATCCCGTCCATCTCTCCCGAGTATTCGACGCTGCGGACCTACCTCGAGTGGCTGTCGGAACTGCCCTGGTCGGTCTCGTCGGAGGATCAGCTGGACATCGAGCGCGCCAGGGAGATCCTGGACGAAGACCACTACGGCCTCGAGAAGATCAAGGACCGCATCCTCGAACACCTGGCCGTGCGCAGCCTGAAGCCGGACCTGAAGGGTTCCATCCTGTGCTTCGTCGGACCGCCTGGGGTGGGCAAGACCTCGCTGGGCAAGTCCATCGCCCGCGCCCTGGACCGCCGGTTCGTGCGCATTTCGCTGGGCGGCGTGCACGACGAGGCCGAGATCAGGGGGCACCGCAGGACCTACATCGGCGCGCTGCCCGGCCGCATCATCCAGAGCATCCGCAAGGCGGGCACCAACAACCCGGTCTTCATGCTGGACGAAATCGACAAGCTTGGACGGGACTTCCGGGGAGATCCCTCCTCGGCGCTGCTCGAAGTGCTCGACCCGGAGCAGAACGACACCTTCACGGATCACTACATCGATCTGCCCTTCGACCTGTCCAACGTCATGTTCGTGACCACGGCCAACATGCTGGCCGGCATACCGGAGCCGTTGCGCGACCGCATGGAGGTCATCGAGCTGTCGGGGTACACGGAGGAGGAGAAGATCGAGATCGCCCGCCGCTACCTCGTCCCGCGGGAACTGGAGACGCACGGGCTGTCTAACGAGGACGTGGTCTTCGACGACCGCGCGATCGGCCGGATCATCGCCGACTACACCCGGGAGGCGGGCCTGCGCAACCTGGAACGCAAGATCCGCACGGTGGCCCGCAAGTCCGCCCGTTCGGTCGCCGAAGGAAAGGCGCCCCCGTTCCCGGTTTCCGAAGACGACCTTCACCAGTACCTGGGGCCGCCGGAGTACTTCTCCGAGACCGCGGAGCGCACCGGCGAACCCGGCGTGGCCATCGGCCTGGCGTGGACCCCTGCCGGCGGCGAAATCATGTTCGTGGAAGCCAGCAAGATGTCCGGCGGCAAGGGCCTGACGCTAACGGGCCAGCTGGGCGACGTAATGAAGGAATCCGCCCGGGCCGCCCTGACGTACGTGCGGTCGCACGCCGCGGAATGGCAGATCGACCCGGCGTTCTTCGGCGCGCACGACATCCACATCCATCTGCCCGTGGGCGCCATTCCCAAGGACGGGCCCTCCGCGGGCGTGGCGCTCGTGACGGTGCTGACCTCCCTGTTCACGGGCCGTCCCGTACGGAACGACCTGGCCATGACCGGCGAGGTCACCCTCCGCGGTAAGGTCATGCCCGTGGGCGGCATCAAGGAGAAGGTCCTCGGGGCGATGCGGGCCGGCATCACCACCATCATCCTGCCCCGCCGGAACGAGAAAGACCTGGACGACGTGCCCGCGGCCGTCAAGGAGAAGCTCGGTTTCTGCCTGGTCGACCACATCGACCAGGTCCTGGAACTGGCGCTCATGGACGGACCGGTCGAAGACGCACCCGTCGACGCGCCGGAAAACGACGAGGCGTGGGCGGAGAGCCTGGAAGGCGGCTTGACGGTTGCGCCTCGCGACGCGAATCTGAACTGAGGTAAACGATTGACGCCGGGACGCGCGCCCGGTATTATGCATTGTTGGATCAAGTAGGGTTCAGCCTGTAAAAAGGGAGATCGAGCATGAAGGTGAAAAGGAAGTTCGGCAGCCTGGCCGCCGCGGCGCTGCTCGTCACGGGCATGGTGCTTGGGGCACTGTTCATTTCCAACTGGGACGCATCGGTTGCAGATCGCGACGTATACCGGTCGATCACGCCGGTCGTGGCGGCGGACCAGCGATCGCTCGAGGATTTCAGCGAGACCTTTGCGACTATAGCGGAAAGAGTCAAGCCTTCGGTCGTGCTGATTAAGAGTAAACGCGTGGTCAGGCAGGCGCAGGCGCAGCGTTTCTGGAGTCCCTGGGAGGAGTTTTTCGGCGGTGGTCAGCCGCGGAACGACCAGCCCAGGCAATTCAGGGGCGTGGGTTCCGGGGTCATCGTGTCGGAGGATGGCTACATCCTGACGAACAATCACGTGGTGGAAAACGCAGATGAACTGAAGGTCCAGTTGTCGGACGAGCGTGAGGTGAACGCTGAAGTCATCGGGCTGGATCCAAGGACGGACCTGGCCGTTATCAAAGTCGATTTCGATGATCTTCCCGCGCTGCCTTTCGGCGATTCGGAACAGCTGCGCGTGGGCGAATGGGTCATGGCCGTGGGCAATCCTTTCGGGCTGAACCACAGCGTCACGGCGGGGATCGTCAGCGCCAAGGGCCGGGGGCGGGTACTGCCTACGCAGCCGGGCCAGGTCACTTACGAGAACTTCATACAGACGGACGCCGCTATCAATCCCGGGAACAGCGGCGGTGCCCTGGTGGACATGGAAGGCAATCTCATGGGCATCAACACGGCCATTTATACCCGGACGGGCGGTTACCAGGGCATCGGCTTTGCCGTTCCGGCGAACATGGCCCGCAACATCATGACCCGGCTGGTCGAGGACGGACGTGTTGCGCGCGGTTACCTGGGTGTAAGGATCAACAACCTCGATGAGGTCGTGGCAGAGTCCATGGGGCTTGAGAACTCGAACGGAGTGCTCATCGAAGGGATCACGGACGATGGTCCGGCGAGAGACTCCAATCTCCAGCAAGACGACGTGGTCGTAGCCCTGAACGGAAAGGTAGTGGAGGATACGGACGACCTGCGGTACCGCATTGCCGACATCGCACCGGGCACGGAAGTGGAACTCGAGGTGATCCGTGACGGAGCACCCGTGACGGTCGCGATCGAACTGGGCGAGTTGCCTGGAGACGAGCCCACGAGCATAGTATCGAGAGAGGAACCGCCAAAGAGTCCCGTGTCCAACCTCGGCATTGACGTAATGGATGTTTCCAGTCAGTGGTCCAGGTTTTTCGAGCGGGGATCCGGCGTGGTGATTACCGTCGTGCGGTCGGGCAGCGTGGCCGAGGACCGGGGACTCCAGCGGGGCGACCTGATCCGCGAGGTGAACGGCGAAGTGGTGTCCAGCGTACAGGAATTCCTCGGCGTCGTCCGGGAGTTCGAAACCGGCCAGGCGATCCGCTTCAGAATTCAGCGCGGCAACGCACAATTCCTGGTGGGCCTGCGGATTCCCGAAGAATAACATATAGTACGAACGCGAGACTGTGAAGCCGCGTCCGGCACACCACCGGGCATCCGGCACACCGCCGCGCGTCCGGCTTCCAGGAACATCGTTTAACTCATCAGAAAACGCGGAGCGCCTTCCGCGTTTTCTTCATAATGGGCCTTTCGGCCGAAGGGTATCGGGCACCCGAATCCATACGGCCGGGATACGTACTTCCAGATGAATGCTCCCGTCGCGCTGGTCATCCTGGACGGCTGGGGCATCGCCCCCCGCGGCGATGCCAACGCCGTTCTGCTTGCGGAGACGCCGAACTTCGACAGGCTGTGGCAGCAGTATCCCCATACCATGCTTAGCGCATCAGGCGAGGACGTGGGGCTTCCGCCCGGGATCATGGGCAACTCGGAAGTCGGCCACCTCAACCTGGGCGCCGGGCGGGTGGTCCGCCAGGAAGTCAGCCGGATCAACGAGGCCATCGACGACGGCTCATTCTACGAGAACGCCGCACTCGTCGAAATCATGGAACGGCTTCGGGGAACCGAAGGCCGGCTGCACCTGCTGGGACTCACGTCGGACGGACTGGTCCACAGCGCCGAGAAGCATTACCTGGCGCTGCTCGAAATGGCCCGGCGCCGGGACCTGACCGGCGATCGCGTCCTGGTACACGCCATCCTGGACGGCCGCGATACAGCGCCCCGGAGCGCGCCGGCCTATCTCGAGACGCTGCAGGAGGCCATTGAGCGACTCGGCGTGGGCCGCATCGCCACCGTGACCGGGCGATACTACCCCATGGATCGGGACAACCGGTGGGAGCGGGTGCGCAGGGCCTACGAGCTTTTTATCGGAGGAAAAGGGTACCGGGCCGGCACCGCGGCGGAAGCCGTTCAGGCGGCGTATGATCGAGGCGAAACGGACGAGTTCGTATCGCCCACCGTGATCGCGCCGGCAGCGGACGGCCCGGCCGGTTTAATCTCGAACGGCGACGCGGTGATCGTCTTCAATTTCCGGGCCGACCGGGGGCGCCAGATCGTCCGGGCCTTCATCGAAAAGGATTTCGACGGATTCGACCGCGGGGCCGTGCCGGACGTGCACATCGCCACCATGACGCCCTACGATACGCGTTTCGATGTGCCCTGCGCCTTTCGTCCCCCGGAACGCATGCGCGAAATCCTGGGAGAAACGATCAGCCTGGCCGGCCGGCGTCAGTTGCGCGTGGCGGAAACGGAAAAGTACCCACACGTCACCTATTTCTTCAATGGCGGCGATGAGCGGCCCTTCGATGGCGAGGACCGGATCCTGGTCCCCTCTCCGCGGGACGTGGCCACCTACGACGAGAAGCCCGAAATGAGCGCGCCCGAGGTCGCGGCCCGGGTGGCCGGTGCCGTGCGCGGCGGGGAATACGACTTCGTGCTGGTGAATTTCGCCAATCCGGACATGGTGGGCCACACGGGTTCGCTCCCTGCGGCGATCGCGGCCGTGGAAACGGTCGACCGGTGCCTGGGAGAGGTGATGGATGCAGTCCGTTCGGCCGGCGGCGGGGCGATCGTGACGGCAGACCACGGCAACGCGGAGATGATGGTCGACCCCGCCACCTCCGAACCCCACACGGCGCACACGACGAATCCCGTGCCGCTCATTCTCGTGGATGATCAGCGGGAAAACGAACCGTTGCGCACCGGCGGACGGCTGGCGGACGTGGCGCCGACCGTGCTGTCCATGATGGGCATTTCCTGGTCAGAATCGATGACGGGCACGGACCTGGCATGAAGCGAGACCGTCCGGTCGATCGGGCCGGGCCGGATGATCGAGCCAATCCGGCCGGAAACGCGGAGCGGACATGAAGCGAGACCTGGTCATAGGTGTGGACCTGGGCGGAACCAACGTCAACAGCGCCGTGGTGGATGACGGCGGCCGCATATCCCACCGGGCCTGGCAGTCCATATCGGGGAGCCGCACCGCCGGCGAGGTGATCGACCGCCTGGTGGCCTGCGTCGAGACGACTATGGATTCCTGTGGACGGGACCGCGTGGCGGGCGTGGGCGTGGGTACGCCCGGGCTGATCCCCGAGGGTTCGGGTACCGTGGTCTACGCGCCGAACGTGCCGGAATGGGTGGATCTCCCTCTCCAGTCGCTGCTCCGGGAACGCATGGGGCTTCCGGTAGCGATCGAGAACGACGCCAACGCGGCGGCCATCGGGGAGCACTGGGTCGGAGGCGCCGCCGGTTACGCCAATATCATATGCATCACCCTCGGGACGGGCGTCGGCGGCGCGATTATCATGAACCATGAAGTCTGGCGCGGTTCCAATGGCGCAGGCGGCGAGATCGGCCATATGACTGTCGTGGAGAACGGCAGAATGTGCGGTTGCGGCGCGCCGGGATGCCTGGAAGCCTATGCTTCGGCGACGGCCATCGCCGAACAGGCGCGGGAATTGCTGCGGGACGGACGGACGAGCGTATTGACTGAACTGGCCGGCGGCGACCCCGGACGCATCGATGCCGCGATGATCGCCGAGGCGGCCGACCGGGGCGATGAGACGGCGCGCGAGGTGATGCACCGGTCCGCCACGCTCCTGGGTACGGCCGTCTCCAGTCTCACCAACCTGCTTAATCCCGAATTGATCGTCATAGGCGGGGGCGTCATCAAGGCGGGCGATCTGATCTTCGGCCCCGTCCGCGCGGAGGTGGCGCGGCGCGCCTACAAGTGGTCCGCCGGCATCCTCGAAATCGTGCCTGCCAAACTCGGCGACGACGCCGGAATAATCGGTGCCGCGCGGCACTTCATGCTGACCCGTACCACGTAACTTCGGTTTTATTCAGTTGTTCGTGTTAAGGTAATAAGGCAGGCTGGGACTACTCGTTGGCCCTGGACGAAACGCCAGACTGAACGATCTCCTTATGGGTCCGCAGGATCAGTTCCAGCGCGTTGACCACGGACTCCAACTGTTCCTGGTCCCACTTTCCGGCAACCCTCAATGCCGCCTCCCGGGCGACACGCCAGAACCGCTCTGTGGCTTTCTGTCCCTCTTCTGTCAGTTCGCAGATGACCACTCTCCGGTCTTCGGGATCCTTGGTCCGGACCACCAGGTTTTTTTTCTCCAGGCGGTCTACGATCGATGTAGTGGCGGCCAGCGTGTTCTTCAGATAGTAGGAGATCATCCCCATCCTCATGGAACCCATCTGCTTCAGCATGACCAGGGTATTGAACTGGGAAATCGAGAGGTCCATCCCCTGCCATTCATGCAGACGCCCGCTGTACATGATCCGGTTGATTTCTTCCACGGAACTCAGGTAGCGGTCTGAGATATCCTGCGTGCGTTCGTTGTTCAAATCGGTCACCAGGGGTAAAGCGAGCGGTTCGTAAGGCAACTTTTCTGCGAGATCGAAAGATTCCGGTTCTTAAGCAACGACCCCGGGAACGGTCGACTCAGACCGGAAGGCGGCTGTGGTACTTCTTTCGATGCTTACGGGCCGTTCCCGGGTCAATTATAGTCGAATGCTCCGGGGCGGTGAATGCCCGGAGAAAAATCACACATTCCAACAAAACTGATAAGAAACTATCCAGCAAATTAACATTTGTCAAATCAAACTTTAACTCGGCTAAGTTATTTGCCTGGTCCAATGGTGTGTGTTGCCGCAATCCGGCATGTTGGAGCGATTTCATTGGGATTAAGCAGGTACCACCGAATCCGTCCGAACCGGATCGGTCCGATTCAGGGGGCGGCCGGATTCGGGCCGGGGGGCATACGTAGGCGGATAGCGGCGGCGATCACCGGTGGGAGGGCAGGACGCCGATTACCAGGTGCAGAAAGGAGACGATTTCCGTGGTACTTTGGCGGGGATCGCCTTGAAGAGATCAAGGTCCGTCGATCGCCGGGTGTGGTTGGGGCGGCGGGCCGCCTTGGGGGCAGCGAGAAATTGAGGACTGCCGGAGCACGTCAGACGGCGACCACCGTCGCGTGTCAGGCGGCGACCACCGGATTAGCGTTTATGTGTTAATTACTGGGCGAGGTTGCATAGCGCTCTGGCAGGGTGGGCATCCTGGCGCTGGGTTGGCGTCCGGATGTGGGGCTGGCACACCGATCCGGTCGGGCAGGACCTCTTCAATCCGGCCAGCTGAGTGCTTACTGCTGGCCAGGCTTTACGTCTTGTTGAACAGCCTGTCTTTATTTTCATCCGAAACGATGCGGACCGACCTTACTTCGTCGGTGCTCCATAACGATTCCAGCGACTCGACCACGGATTCGAATTGCTTGAAATCCCATTTTTCGGCCACCTTTTTTGCGCGAATCCTCGTATGTTTCATGATTCGCTGCGCAGCCTTCCTGCCATCATCGGTAAACTCGCAGATCACCACCCTGCGATCGCTTGGGTCCGAACTTCGTTGCAGGTAACCCTTGCCAACCAGGTGATCTACGATGATGGACATATGAGGCAGCTTGCTGCCCAGGTGATCCGCCAGGGCACCCATCCTGGTGGGTCCGAGGTAGTACAACGTCATCAGTGTATTTGCCTGGTGCGAGTTCAATCCGAGTTTCTTCAGCTCGCCAAGACGTTCATTTTGCATCAATCGACTCAGATGATCTACCGCACAGACAAACCGGTCCGTCAACTCTCCTCTGACACCGTCTCCCATTGCACCGTTCATGAGCACCTTCCCCGAATACGTGATTAACGTGCGTATATACGGCCTGTGGTCCAATGTCTATAAGGTGACGACGATTCAGGTTCTGGAAGTGCGTCGGTCCAAAACCGCCCATTCTACCCGAGTATAACGGAAAAAGTGTGACCAGTGTGTGAACAATTGGCGCTGTAAGAGGACAATTGCGCGAAAAATCAGGGAATGAATACGTGCAACCCCCTTCGAACGGCGACCCGCGACTTTGAGGCCGGACAATGCATAGTAATCCTGCCGATTACTCCCCCATAAGCCCGGAAATTCGGATCTTTCGCGGATTTCGTTGACACGCTGATGTACAATTGTACAATATCCAAAAGGAGGTTTCTGTAATGAATATGGTCATCGATACATCGGCGATTATCGCATCCGTCATGCGTGGTCCTGAGCGGGATGCCCTTGCCGAAGCGGCTTCGGGCCATGTCCTCATCGCGCCGGGGTTCGTCCGGTGGGAAGTCTGCCAGGCCTTATCCGTCATGATTCGGCAAAAAGGTATAGACGTCGTGGAAGCGCGAAGAGGGATGGAGATCCTGGATAACATCCCCTTGCGTTACGTGGAGGTGGACATGGCGCAGGTGCTTTCGATCGCGTCTCGAATGAAGGGGGTGGCGGCAGACGCGTTTCTGCTGGAGACCGCCATCAGGTACAACGCGCCGCTGCTGACCCTGGACCGGTCGTTGGGCCGCGCCGCGGAGTCGCTCGGTATCGACGTGGTACGTTTGGAAGAAGAGGGGGGCTGACGACGTCATGGATGTATATACCTATTCCGAAGCGAGGCAGCATCTGTCGAGTTTGCTCGACGAAGCGGAATCGACCGGCAAGGTCATCATTCGGAGGAAGGATGGCAGGAGGTATGCCGTCGTTCCCGAGCTGGCTCCCGTATCGCCGCTGGATATACCGACGGTCGAGACGAGCATCACGGTGAAGGAAGTGGTCAAGCTCGTGAGACGCCAGCGTGTCAGGGGAAAAAAGAGGGGTTCCGAGTGAGAAAAGCAGGCCGCGGTGGAGGCCGGCCCGGCCCCGCATGGTGATCAGTGGTCCGGTTTCCGATTGCCTTTCCGCCGGGTTGTGCGTACATTCAATGTATTGATCGCCGTAGATTCCCCGGAGCATCCGTTCATGACCAGGCTGACCAGGCTGACCAGGCTGACCAGGCTGACCAGGCGATTCACCGCCCTCATACTTGCCCTCTCGTTGTCGTCGCCGTCTTTGGCGGCCACGGCCGCCGTCGGCACGTGCATCACGGCTATGGCCCCGACTCCCAGCGCGGCTCCGTCCGGCGGCGCGCACGCCTGTTGCGCGACGACCCCGGCACCGGACTCATGCGCGACGGCCCATACACCGGAAACCTGCGCCGCGGGGATGCTGTCCATGTCGTGCTGCAGCGTCGATACGGCGCCTTACCGGCAAGCCGGGATGGGCGCGCTGCCCGCATCCGCTCCCTTTCAACCCGATCAATTGGACCTGACCTCGCCGCTGCGGGGATTCCAGGTGGCTGAACCGGTAGTTCTTGTCACGCGATGGTCTTCCGACATGGAAACCAGCCGGTCTTCACCCCCATTGCGCGCACTCTTCTGCACCTACCTCATTTAATACCCCTTTCTACATAGTGTAACAACAGGCCGAGAGCGTAACCCGCGACGCGTAACGTAACCCGCGACGTGTAACCCGCGACGTGTAACCCGCGACGCGCAACTCGTGACGCGCAACCCGCGACGCGCAACCGGTACCGTGTACCTGGACTGTCGCTTACGCTTCAGTCCGGCCGCCGGGGCGACCCGGTCGCATTGCGGTGCTTCCGGTCCGGAGTGTGGTACTGCTCGACCGAAATGCGACGCGTCCGGTCCGGAATGTGGCGCGGTATCCCTTCAGGGACCGCCCGTACGCTCACCCGGCTGTAGTCTCTGATAACCATTCAACTGTATTTAACCGAGGAAGAAGCCCATGTCCGTATTCCCACGATACACGGGCGTTCTGATCGTGATTGTCGCCTTATCTTTCGCCATGGCTTCCGCCGTTCAGCCGGCCCGGGCGCAGACGCCGCGTCTCGAGGCCCTGGTCGCCGAGGCCCTGGACCGCAGCCCGGCCCTGCAGGCTGCCCGTCAGCGCAGGGACGCGGCGGAGCATCGGCGGCCACAGGTAACATCCTACCCGGATCCGGCACTATCGTACACGCGGTGGCTGTCCTCGCCGGAAACGCGCGTCGGACCACAGCGGAACGTGCTGGCCTTCGGTCAGACGATCCCCTATCCGGGCAAGCTGAGCCTGCGCGGCGACATGTCCGGAGAAGAAACGGCAGTCGAAACGGCCGGCATCCAGTCCATCGCCCGCGATATCGCTTATGAAGTAAAGTCCGTCTACTACGATCTGTACCGGGTCGATCGGTCCCTGCGCATCCTCGAGGACTACCTGGTTCTCCTGGAGACCTTCACCGCCGCCGCGGAGGAGAAGTACGCCACCGGGAGCGGTTCGCAGGCCGACGTGCTCAAGTCTCACGTGGAAGCGTCGGAGATTCTGAAGCAGCGCATTACGCTGGAAGGCGAGCGCAGCGCCCTCTCGGCCCGGCTCAACGGCGTGCTGAGCCGTTCGTCCGATACACCGGTCGACCCGGTGGCGGTCATTGACACCACGAGATACGCGCAGCCCGAGTCCGTGGTGGTCGAACGGGCACTGGCCGTCCGTCAGGAGCTGGATGGGGCCGACGCACGGATCCGGCGAAACGAACTGGGCGTCCGCCTCGCCCGCCTCGCCAACCGGCCCGATTTCATGGTGCAGGGTTCCTATATCACCGTACCGAAGATCGGGGACCATCCGGCTTCGGACGCGGGGAAAGACGCTTTCGGCGTCATGCTGAGCGTAAATCTGCCGGTGTTTCGAAGTCGCACCCGGGCAGAAGTGCAGGAGGCCATGGCACGGGTGGAAGAAAGCCGATATGCCAGGCAGCGCATCCGGGATGCCGTCGCGGCGGAGGTCGCGGGGGCCTACGGACGACTCAGCCATTCCGGGCGGGCCCTCGACGTCTACGAGCAGGGCCTGATCGTCCAGGCGGAAAACAGCGTGCTGGCGACGCTGGCCGCCTACCAGACGGGGCAGATGGACTTTCTCGACCTACTCGACGCGGAACGCATGGTGCTGCGTACCCGGCTCGGTTACGTGGCGGAGACGGCAAACTATCGAAAGTACCTTAGCCAGCTGGAACGGGCCGCCGGAGGATCGCTCCCGTAGCCACAGGAGGACCATCATGGGATTCGTCAACGATATACGCCGCAGGGCCTCTCGGGTATTGATCTTGCTGTGGCTGGCCGTCGCGGTGACCGCCATACCGGCCGCGATGCTCGCCGGTTGCGGCGACCCCGAGTCGACGGGCTCTTCCGAGGGCGGCGAAACGGCGCAGGTCCAGTTGTGGACTTGTGGCATGCACCCGAACGTGATCACCGAAGAACCGGGCCAGTGCCCGATCTGCGGGATGAACCTGACGCCGCTTAAGCGTACGGCCGAAGCGGATGAGTTGGCCTCGGGAGACCAGGCCTCAGGGGACCAGGACGCCGGGGAACAGGCCACGGGTCACGAAGGCCACATGCACGACGATACGGCCGGGGAGGAGCCGTCCGGGCAGCCCACCGCCACATCGACGGCTGCCGCAAGCGGCGCCGCCATCGTGATCGACCCGGTCACCATACAGAATATCGGCGTCCAGACCGCGACCGTCCAGGAACGGCCGCTGACCCGGTCCATACGGACGGTCGGCCACCTGGACTACAACGAGGAGATGTTCTCCCGGATCAACGTGAAGTACGCGGGGTGGATCGAGAAACTGTACGTGAACGAGACCGGCCAGCAAATCGCCGAGGGCGATCCGATGCTGGACATCTACTCGCCGGAACTCGTCGCGGCGCAGGAAGAATACCTGCTGGCATTCCAGAACGTGAAAAACCTCGAAAACAGCACGTTCGAAAACATCACGCGCGGCGCAAGTTCGCTGCTGGACGCATCAAAGCGCCGTCTGCTCTACTGGGACGTGACCGCGGCGCAGATCCGGGAACTTGAAGAACGGGGCACGATCGCCCGGACCCTGACCATCCATGCGCCTTCGAAAGGCATCGTCGTCGAGCGTATGGCCGAACTGGGCATGCGGGTCACGCCCGGCATGGACCTGTATCGCATGGCTGACCTGTCCACCATCTGGGCCTTCGCCCACGTGTACGACGCGGACACCCCGTGGCTGAGTCCGGGGCTGACGGCCGAAATGGAACTGCCCTACAACCCCGGGAAGGTCTACCGCGGCACGATCGATTACATCTACCCCTACCTGGACCGCGCGTCGCGGGACATCAAGATCCGGCTGGTCTTCCCCAACCGGAATCTCGAACTGAAACCCCAGATGTACGCCAATATCCGGCTTTCCGCACGCGGGGATCGGCCCGTGCTCGTCATCCCGGAAAGCGCGGTCATCCACAGCGGCGAGCGCAACGTGGTCTTCATAGCCCTCGAAGGCGGCCGGTTCGAGCCGCGCGAGGTGACCCTCGGCATGGAAGGGGAGGGCGGCTACGTGCAGGCCACGGACGGCGTCCGCGACGGCGAACAGGTCGTGACGTCGGCCCAGTTCCTCATCGATTCGGAAAGCCGGCTCCAGGAGGCGATCCAGAAGATGCTCGACCATCGGATGATGCATTGATGGGACAGACCGGAACTTAAAGGAATCCATCATGTTACAACGCATAATCGAGTATTCCGTGAAGAACCGGTTCCTCGTGATCCTGGTCACGCTGCTGCTGATCGCGGGCGGGACCGTGGCCCTGGTGGAGATCCCGCTCGACGCCATCCCGGACCTCTCGGACGTGCAGGTGATCGTCCTGACCGAGTACCCCGGCCAGGCGCCCCAGGTGGTGGAGGACCAGGTAACCTATCCCCTGACCACGGCCATGCTTGCTGTGCCCTACGCGGAGACGGTCCGCGGCTACAGTTTCTTCGGGCTCAGTTTCGTGTACATCATTTTCGAGGACGGCACGGACATCTACTGGGCGCGCAGCCGCGTGCTGGAGTACCTGAGCTACGTGACCGACCGCCTGCCGCCGGGCGTAAACCCCAGTCTCGGGCCCGACGCCACGGGCGTGGGCTGGGTTTACCAATACGTGCTCCGGAGCGACCGGCACAACCTGGCGGAACTGCGGAGCATCCAGGACTGGTTCCTCCGGTACGAACTCACTTCGGTCGACGGGGTGTCCGAGGTCGCCAGCATCGGCGGGTTCGTCAAGCAGTACCAGGTGGAGGTCGACCCCAACAAGCTCCTGATCTACGACATACCGCTCAACCGGATCAAGACGGCGATCCAGCGGAGCAATAACGACGTGGGCGGCCGGGTCGTGGAGATGGCGGAGACGGAGTACATGGTCCGCGGGCTGGGGTACATCGAGTCCGTGGAGGACCTGGAGAACGTGCCCCTGGGCGTCGACGGATTCGGGACGCCCGTCCTCCTTCACCAGGTCGCCCGGGTCACGACGGGACCGGAGCTGCGGCGCGGACTGGCGGAATGGGACGGCGAGGGCGAGATCGTCGGCGGCATCATCGTCATGCGGTACGGCGAGAACGCCATGGAGGTCATCCGGAACGTCGAGGAGAAGCTGGAGTCCCTCAAGTCGGGCCTGCCGGTGGGCGTGGAGATCATCACGGCCTACGACCGGTCGAGCCTGATCGAACGGGCCATCGACAACCTGGGCGACAAGCTGCTGGTGGAAAGCCTCATCGTCGCCCTGGTCTGCATCATCTTCCTGATCCACTTCCGTTCGGCCCTGGTGGTCATCCTCACCCTGCCGATCAGCGTGCTCGCCGCTTTCCTCGTCATGTCCTGGCAGGGGATCAACGCCAACATCATGTCCCTCGGTGGGATCGCCATCGCCATCGGCACGCTGGTGGACGCCGCCATCGTCATGATCGAGAACACCCACAAGCACATGGAGCGGGACCGCGGGAAGAAGGACCACTGGCGGATCGTGCTCGACGCCACAAAGGAAGTGGGACCGTCCCTCTTCTACTCGCTGCTGATCATCACGCTCTCCTTCGTGCCGATCTTCGCCCTGCAGGCCCAGGAGGGCCGGCTCTTCAAGCCGCTGGCCTTCACCAAGACCTACACGATGGCCGCGGCCGCCCTGCTGGCCATCACCTTCGTGCCGGTCGTGACGGGGTACCTGGTCCGGGGCCGCCTGCTGCCGGAGCGCAGGAACCCCTTGAGCCGGCTGCTCGTCTTCCTCTACCGGCCCGTGATCCGGGCGGCGATCCGCGTGAGGTGGCTGACCATCGGAGTCGCGGTCATCGCCCTTTCGGCCACGTGGTATCCCCTGCAGCGGATCGGCTCCGAGTTCATGCCGCCCCTCTACGAAGGCGACCTGCTCTATATGCCCACCACGGACCCGGGCATATCGATCACCAAGGCGCGCCAGCTCCTGCAACAGACCGACAAGATCATCAGTTCCTTCCCGGAAGTGGACCGGGTCTTCGGGA
The DNA here is from genome assembly GCA_009837395.1 of Gemmatimonadota bacterium. Classification (GTDB taxonomy): domain Bacteria; phylum JAAXHH01; class JAAXHH01; order JAAXHH01; family JAAXHH01; genus JAAXHH01. The sequence continues at coordinate 137,038 of VXTP01000008.1, read as the reverse complement.
AGGTAGGGCGGGCGGACACGGCGACCGATCCCGCGCCGCTGTCCATGATCGAGACCACCATCATGCTCCGGCCCGAGGAGGACTGGCGGCCGGGGATGACCCGCGAAGGGCTCGTGGAGGCGCTCAACGACGCCATCCAGTTCCCGGGCCTGACCAACGCCTGGACCATGCCCATCCGCACGCGGATCGACATGCTGTCCACGGGGATCCGCACCCCGGTCGGCATCAAGATCATGGGGGACGACCTGGCCGTGCTGTCGGACCTGGCGCAGCGGGTCGCCGTTGAACTGCAGGAGCTTCCCGGCACGCTCAGCGCCTTCCCCGAGAAGACCATGGGCGGCAACTATCTCGACTTCGAGATCGACCGCGTCGAGGCGGCGCGCTACGGGATGACCGTGGGTGACGTGCAGGACATCATCATGTCGGCGGTGGGCGGCGTGGACGTGACCTATACGGTGGAGGGTCTGGCGCGCTACCCGGTGAACGTCCGTTACGCCCGGGAACTGCGGGACGAAGTGTCGGACTTGAGGCGCGTCCTGATCCCCACGCCCTCGGGGGCGCAGATCCCCATCAGCCAGGTGGCCGACATCCGGATCCGCAAGGGGCCGTCCGGCATCAAGTCGGAGAACGCCCGGCCCACGGCCTGGGTGTACGTGGATCTCACGGATACGGACATCGGCGCCTACGTCGAATCCGCCCGCCGGCTCATCACGGAGCGGGTTTCACTGCCCGTGGGATACAGCATGGTGTGGAGCGGGCAGTACGAGTACCTGGAACGGGCGCAGCGGCGCCTGCAGATCGTCGTTCCGGTGACCCTGGCCATCATTCTGCTGCTCCTCTACATGAACTTCCGGAACGTCGCGGACAGCCTGATCGTCATGCTGTCGCTGCCCTTCGCACTGATCGGGGGCGTATGGCTGATGTACCTGCTGGACTACGACTTCAGCATCGCGGTGGGGGTCGGCTTCATCGCCCTGGCCGGCGTGGCGGCGGAAACGGGGGTCGTCATGCTGCTCTATCTCAAACAGGCCTACCGGGACCGCGTCAGCCGCGACGCGCTCAACACGCGGCAGGATCTCTACGAGGTCGTCATGCACGGGGCCGTGGAACGGGTGCGGCCCAAGATGATGACGGTGGCGGCCACCATCGCCGCCCTGATGCCCATCATGTGGGGCACGGGCACGGGTTCGGAGGTCATGCAGCGCATCGCCGCGCCCATGGTCGGCGGCATGGTGACGTCCACGGTACTGACCCTCGTGGTCATCCCGGTCATCTACTACATGGTCAAGTCGTGGGGGTTAAGGAAGGCGTAGGGGATTAGGAAGGTCGGCGCGTAGGGACCGACACGTAAGGGGCCGGCAGAGGGCCGCGCATGTGACTGCAGAGGGTCACGCATGTGACTGCAGAGGAGAGGCCGGCAGAGGGCCGCGCGGCAGTCACTCATCCCCGCGTGCGGACATACTCCTGGAACTCGAGGTGGCGCAGGTAGACCTCGATGCACCGCCGGCCGGTGACGCAGAGATCCAGTTCGGCCAGCGCCCGCGCGGGGTCCATGTACCGGATGGCCTGTCCTTCGCCCAGTACCAGGTCGCCTAAGGGAACGTCGATCGGGACGAGAAAGAGGTGGCGCACGTCCGCGCCGTCGAAGAAAGTCGCCAGAAGATGGTAGTCGTCCAGCCGGTAGCCGATCTCCTCCTCCACTTCTCGGACCAGGCCATCTTCCGGGCTTTCGCCGTCCTCCACGTGGCCGCCTATGAGGCTCCACTTGTTCGGGAAGATGATCCGGGGATCGTCGTCGCGGAGGTTAACGAGGATGTCGCCGTCGGGATTGACGAGCATGGCGGAAGAGATGATGGACATGGCTACGCACCGTCGGGATCGGGGTCGGCGGCTTTCTGCTGAAGCCGGTACAGGGCGTTCATGGCTTCCACCGGCGTCATGAGATCCAGGTCGAGTTCCTTGATGTCCTCGACGACCGGATGGTCCGCCGGCAGGAACAGGCTGAGCTGGTATTCGGGGCTTTCCGCCGTCGGCTTTCCGTGGCGGGGCGTGCCCGGTCCACGCTGACCATGCGGGCCGCCGGACGCGCCACCCTGCCCATGCAGTCCGCCGGATCCTGCTGGTCCGTCTGCTCCGTCTGCTCCGTCTGCTCCGCCCGCCGCGCCCACACCGCCCGCACCGTCCGCGCCGTCCACACCACCTCTGCCGTCCGCGCCGTCCACGCCGTCCGAAGACAGATCCTCGTCCTCCAGGTCGGCCAGGATGACCCGGGCCCGTTCGACCACGCTGCGCGGCAGTCCGGCCATGCGCGCCACCTGGATCCCGTAACTCCGGTCGCTCCCGCCGGGCATCACCTTGCGCAGGAACACGATCTGGTCGTCCTGCTCCCGGATGGCCACATTGTAGTTGGCGATACGGTCGAGGCTCGACGCCAGCTCGATCAGCTCGTGGTAATGCGTGGCGAAGAGCGTCTTGGCCGCCCGTTCCGGCGTGTTGTGGAGGTATTCCGTGACCGCCCAGGCGATGCTCAGGCCGTCGAAGGTGCTCGTGCCCCGGCCGATCTCGTCGAGGAGGACGAGGCTGTTCGGCGTCGCGTTGTTGAGGATGTTCGCGGTCTCGTTCATCTCGACGAGGAAGGTGCTCTCGCCCCTGGCCAGGTTGTCGGAGGCGCCCACGCGGGTGAAGATGCGGTCCACGATGCCGATCTTCGCGGAGCGCGCAGGGACGAAGGAACCGATCTGGGCCATGAGGACGATGAGGCCCACCTGGCGGAGATAGGTGCTCTTGCCGGCCATGTTCGGCCCGGTGATCAGGGCGATCTGCTTGGTCCGGTTGTCGAGCTGCGTATCGTTGGGCACGAAGGCCTCGCCCTGCAGCAGCTGCTCCACCACCGGGTGGCGGCCGTCGTCGATTTCCAGGACCGGACCGTCCACGATTTCCGGGGCCACGTAGTCGTTCTGTACGGCAAGTTCCGCCAGCGCGGTCAGGAAGTCCAGCTGCGCGATGGCCCGGGCGTTGCCCTGGATCTCGCCCAGGCTCGCGGCCACTTCCTCCCGCAGTTCGAGAAAGAGGGCGTATTCCAGTTCGCCGATCTTCTCCTCGGCGCCCAGGATCTTCTCCTCGTATTCTTTCAGTTCCGGCGTGATGAACCGCTCCGCGTTGCGCATGGTCTGCTTGCGGATGTACTCGCCTTCCAGCCGGTGCAGGTTCGGTTTCGTGACTTCGATGTAATAGCCGAAAACGCGGTTGTAATCCACCTTGAGGGACTGGATCCCGGTGCGTTCGCGTTCCTTCAGCTGCAGTTCGGCGATCCAGCGCTTTCCGCCCGAACTGATCACGCGAAGGTCGTCGAGATCCTCGTTGTATCCCGCGCGGATGAGCCCGCCCTCCGTCAGCGAAAGGGGCGGATCGTCCACCAGGGCCCGTTCGAGTTTCTCCGCCAGGGGCCTGAGTTCCTGCAACCCGTCCCGGAGGCCGGCGGAAAACCCGGCCTTCAGGCCCGATAGCTTCTCCTTGATGACCGGGATGACGTGCAGGGCGGCCTTGAGCGCGATCAGGTCGCGGGCATTGGCGCGCTCCGACCCGACGCGGGCGGCCAGCCGTTCCAGGTCCCCCATGGACTTGAGCAGTCCGGCGAATTCGTCCCGCGCACCGTGTTCTTCGTGGAGTTCGCCCACCGCTTCCTGGCGGGCCAGGACGGCTTCGGTAGAGACCAGCGGCCGGGTGATGGCCTGGCGCATGAAACGGGCGCCCATGGGCGTGTACGTCCGGTCCATCACGGAAAGGAGCGTGCCCTCGCGGCCGCCGTCCCGCAGCGAGGTGATCAGCTCCAGGTTGCGCTGCGTCGCCGAATCCATGAGCATCGCGTCGGCGACATCATGGCGCGCCATCGTCTTCAGGTGGGCCAGCCGGTTCTTCTGGGTATCCCGCAGGTAGACCAGCATGCTGCCCGCCGCGCAGACGCCGGCGGTCATTTCATCGCAACCGAAGCCCTTGAGCGTCAGCACCTCGAAATGATCGAGCAGTGCCTGGTGCGCCTGGTCGTAGTCGAAAGCCCACTCCTCGAGCCGGCTGATCGCGATGTCGGAGAAACGGGGTTCGAGGAGCGCCTCGGCCTGCTCCGCCCGGTCGTAGGACACGATCGCCTCGGCGGGGTCGAGGCGGCTCAATTCGCTGAGCAGGTCGTCCTCGCCCAGTTCGGATACTCGGAACTCGCCCGTGGACAGGTCCAGAAAAACCATGCCGTAGGCGTCCTCGTCGAAGGCGAGGGCGACCATGTAGTTGTTCTCGCCGGGATCGAGGGTCTGCGCCAGCATGGTCGTCCCCGGCGTGACGACCTCCACCACGTCCCGCTTGACCACGCCGCGGGCCTTCTTCGGGTCTTCGACCTGTTCGCAGACAGCCACCTTGTATCCCGATCCCACGAGTTCGGCGATGTACTTCTCCACCGCGTGGTAGGGCACGCCGGCCAGCGGCGTCTTCTCCGCGCCGCCGGTACCGGAATTGCGGGCGGTCAACGTGATACCCAGGACGCGGGAGACCAGCCTGGCGTCGTCGTCGAAAGTCTCGTAGAAATCCCCCATGCGGAAGAAGAGAATCGCATCCTTGTGCCGATCCTTCATCCTGGCGTATTGCGCCATGGCGGGGGTCAGCGTTCCTTTGGATCGGGGCATGGGCGGGAATGGATTTTGGGGCGAGCGACCGGCTTCCGGACGGTGTATTTACGATGTTTGAACGATAGCCATGCCAGGCCCTTCCGTCAAGGTGTTTCTCTTCTGCGTGTCCGGCTTGAAAGGCCTTGCGGCATGGGGTGAAACGGCCGATCGGCGCGGCCCCGCCGGGCGTTCAATCCGCCCTTGACTTTCGTGGTCTGAAAGGTGACTATGCATTATGAGCTATGTGCCCAGGATACTCGCCTTTGCCGGCAGTGCGCGGACCGGTTCATTCAACCGGAAACTGGTGGGTATCGCGGCGCGCGGCGCGGAGGAAGCCGGGGCCGAGGTCGACCTGGTCGACCTGCGCGACTTTCCCATGCCGCTCTACGACGGCGACCTGGAAGAACGGGATGGGCTACCGGAGAACGCGGTCCGCTTCAAGGCGCTGATGATGGCCAGCCAGGGCCTGCTGATCGCCGCGCCGGAGTACAACAGCTCCATCACGCCCCTCCTCAAGAACACGATCGACTGGGCATCGAGGCCCGCGCCGGGCGAGGAGAGACTGGCGGTCTTCCAAAACAAGACGGCCGCGCTGATGAGCGCGTCGCCGGGGTCGCTCGGCGGTCTGCGCGGACTCGTGCACGTGCGATCGATCCTGAGCAACATCCACGTGATGGTCCTGCCGGACCAGGTGGCGCTACCGGGCGCGCACGGCGCGTTCACGGACGACGGGCGTTTGAAAGACGAAAGGCGCCAGGCGGCGGTGGAGGGACTGGGACGTAACCTGGCGGAAACGCTCGGGAGACTGCACGGGGCCACTGCATTAAACAGGAACGAGTAGGAGGACCGGTCCGGCTTGCGTTAGTAAAACGGCCTGACGTGCATCGGCCTTCAGTAACCTAGTTCGCCAGCAGGGGAAGCACGGCGGATTCCAGGTTCTCGTAGGACATGTAACCTACGTGCTTCTTCCGGACCATCCCGTCCCGGTCGATGATGAAAGTGGTCGGGACGCCGTAGATCCCGCCGAACTTTGCGGCGGCCATCTGCGTGGTGTCGATGAGGGACAGGTAGGTCATGTTCATTTCCTCGACGAAGGGCTGCACGATTTCCGCGCCTTGTTCGTCGAGGGCGATGCCGATGAGCTTGACGCCCTGATCTTCATATTTCTCATGGAACGCCTGGAAGTCGGGGATCTCGTCGCGGCACGGGGGGCACCAGGTGGCCCAGAAATTGACGACCCGGACCTGGCCGTCGAACTGGGCGATAGTGAATTCGTTCTCGTCGGCGTCCATCAGGGCGAATTCCAGATCGACGGAGTAGGGATCCGCAGACATGGGGTTGTCCGCATCGTAGATAACAGCCACTTCAGGCGATCTCATTTCGCCCACGATGGCCGAGATCAGTCCGGCCAGGATCAGGATCGCAGCGAGGACGTAGATGATGCTGCCACGGGATTTCGTTTCCATGGTTTCTTACCGCCTGGGAAGGGTGAATCCGGTGCGCAAAACGTTTGCGGAACGTTCTGCGGAAGTCAATGAAATATAGCAGGAAATCCCATGCGGGGCAAGGGAAATAGGGGATGCGAGCGATGCGTACAAGACTGATGCGTTCACGAGCGTTGCGAACAGGAAAATGGAGTGCCCTGATGACCGTTGCGCTGACGGCCGTCATGTTTACGGGGACGGCCGACGCGCAGGGAGGTGGCATGGTGGATCACTCCGTGTACGACGGACTGCTGAAGAAATACGTCGACGATCGGGGCATGATCGACTACCGGACCTGGAAGGCCCGCGACGTGGGCACGCTGGACGGCTACCTTGAGACGATCAAGGGCGTGGACCCCGCCGGACTGAAGGACCGGAACGAGGTCTTCGCATACTGGATCAACACCTACAACGCACTCACGATCCGCGGTATGCTGCATTTCTATCCAACCAGCAGTATCAGGGATCACGTCAGCGTCCTCGGGTACAGCATCTGGAAGGATTACAAGATCGACATCCAGGGCCGGGAATACTCGCTGGACGACATCGAGCACAACATCCTGCGCAAGATGAACGAGCCCCTGGTCCATTTCGCCCTCGTGTGCGCCTCCATAGGATGCCCGCCGCTCATGACCGAAGCGTTCACCGCGGAGGACGTGCAGCGGCAGATGAAGGCGAATACCCTTGTCTTTTTCGCCGATCCCAGTAAGTTCCGAGCCGATCCGGAGGACAATACCGTCTGGCTTTCGCCGATCATGGACTGGTACAAGGACGACTTCGGGAAGAACCAGCGGGAGGTCCTGGATTACATCACCCCCTACGTGCCGGATGACGCGGCCCGCGCGCTGCTGAAGCGGGAAGACGTGGACGTGGACTACCTGCACTACGACTGGGGCATTAACGAGCAGCCTGCGGATTAAGCGCACGGACTAATGAATCCATGAAAAAACCAGACGCGCCGTGTCGCAATTAGACCCCGGCGAAGGCACAGGCGAAGGTACCGTCGAGGGAACCGGCGAAGCCGCTGCCGAGAACGCAGGCGAGGGCGCTGTCGAGGCCACAGTAGAGACTTCCGGCCGGAAGCGACAGTTCGTCAAGCCGGTCATCCTGCTCGTAATCGCCTTGTCCGGCTTTCTGGCCTACAGCTTCACGCCCCTGGGCAACTATCTCCAGCCCGCGGTGATGGAGGGGTTCTTCGAGTCGATCGAGGGATTCTGGTGGGCGCCCCTGGTGTTTATCGGCGTCTACGTCGTCCTCACCGTGCTGGGTTTGCCGATGGTGATCCTGACCTTCTTCGCGGGTTTCACCTTCGGCGCCCTGGAAGGCGCGCTGTACGTCATGATCGGCGCGAACATCGGTGCCAACCTCGCCTTCGACCTGGCCCGGTACCTGGGCCGCGATTTCGTATCCCGCTACATAAAAGGACCCATCGACCGGATCGACCGTCGACTCCGGAAAAAGGGGTTCCTGCGCATGCTCCAGCTTCGGCTGATCCCGGTCATCCCCTTCAACGTGCTGAACTTCGCCGCCGGACTCTCCGGCCTGCGCAAGCTTCATTTCGCGCTGGCGACCATGATCGGGATCACCCCGGGCACCTTCATCTACGCCTATACCGCAGCGTCGCTGATGCAGGTCTACCTGGCCGGCGCCGAACTCGACGAGGTGACGCGCGCCGCCCTGCGCACCTCGGCCCTGACCAACCTGGTCATCGCCCTCGTCCTGCTCATTGCCATCTCCATGGCCCCGGCCATCTACCGAAAGCTTCGCGGAAAACCGATTCAGGCGGAGTAGGGGGTCGGGCCAGCTACTGGTGCCAGCCCTCAGTCTGTCGTGGTGTCGCTGACAAGACTTGAACGTCGGCGACGGGCCGTCATTGGAATGGCCGGTCCCTGACGTGGCCCTGATCAGGAATCCCCGAACCGGATGGAAAACAGGTCCGCGTCCTTCAGCACGAAACGCAGGCGGACCGGCGTTCCGTTCAGGCGGGACAGGTCGGACTTGCCGACCGGACCGCCCGAGCTACCACCCGATCCGCCGACCGGGCCATTGCCCCCGCGCCACGCGACCGGGGCGTCGAGGTCGTCGCCGAACAGCGGTTCCATGTCTCCCGCGGCGAATCCCTCAAGGGGACGGCCCTCCGCGTCCTGTATTTCCACGGATACGCTTCCGACGGCCGACGTCGAGTAGTTGATAAACAACGTCGACCCGGTGAAGGTCAGAGGTTTCGTGCGCAGTTCGCCGCCGTGGTAACCAGAGCGTACCGAGGCGAAGCCGTGGGGACGGACGGTCACCCGCCGCACGGCGTTGGTGTTCCATCCGTAGTGCTCGGCGACGTACATGGACCATTCGTCCGGCGCGGTCGGAATGATCCCCGCGGCCGGCGTCTGGTTGCGATGGGTCCAGTTTCGCTGGTCCAGGCCGGCCCTCATCCACGCGTCCATGAACGTGCGGTCCCAGTGGACGCCGTCCCGGCTCGACATGAACACCGCGTCGGAGATCCCGCCGCCGGGATAGTCCATGCCCTCCGTATCCTTCGTACGCTCCGGCACGAACCGCATGGGAAAGGACAGCAGGATGTGTTCCGCCCCGGGGCATAGCGTGGTGGCGTTTGTGTAGAAATGCTCGTACGGAACGCCTTCGTCGTACAAGTGATGCTCGGGCGTGGTCCAGTGGATGAAATCATCCGAGGTGCAACTCTGAATGGCGCGGACCCCGACGCCGTCCTCCCCGGTCTGTTCGAAGTACCGGCTGAAGATGCGGTAGCAACCCACATAGTCGTCCCACATGGGCACGTTCACCGAATCGAAGGCGCCCTCGATCTTGAGGGGACCGTCCACGATCGATTCCCAGACGAGCCCATCGGGAGAAGTAAACCCGAACAGCATGTTCCGGCCCTCTCCGCCGATGGCCTTGAAACGCTGTTCGGGCGGTGCGGACGGATTGCCGTCCAGAAAGACGCAGAAGTTGTGCGCCTGGGCGCCCCGGATGAGGATATTGTTGTCCGTGGACCCCTCCGATTCTACCAGACCCAGGCCGGGCCGCTCGAAATGGATGCCGTCGTCGCTGACCAGCAGGTTCGTCGTCTGCGTCTGCGCCCACCCCTCGGGCAGATCTTCGTGCTTCCCCGTGGGGTGGTAGCCGCGGTAGTACACCAGGATCTTTCCGTCCACCTGAACCAGGTTGTAGCATCCCGTGCAGGCGTTCTCCAGGGGTTCGACGACGCGGAAGACTGTCTCCTTCCGAACAGGTGCGTGCAGGTGCAGACGAGTGCCATTAAGGGTGTCGATCAGGTAGGGATCTACGAAGAGTTCACGTTGCGATCCCAGGGCGATGGGAGTCATGGGGTGTCCTTGTGGGTGTGGGGGTGTGATGGAATCAGGAACGTTTAAAAAAGCAATTTGGTCGAGGCGGTCGGACAGATTCCTTAAAAGTCGTCACTGTACCTCGCAGGTGTTCCGTTTGCCTTCAGTCATTATGTAACATCACCGATTGAGTATTTCAAGCACTCAACCTGAGTTCCGCTATGTCCCATTTATATATTGGATCTGAATAATGCTTTCTCGTACACGTGAGACTTGACCTGTCACATCATACATTTTTTATTTTGAATATTCAGACATCTGGAATACTGAATTGTCCCGCTGGAATCTTTCAGCTTTCGGTTCGACCTGAGTCCATTCGTCATCGAAGACAACAGGAATCATTTCGATGGACATCAAGCTCGTCGTTGCCGTTACCGATGGTGACTGGTTCAAGACGCTCCGACAGAAACCGCATCTTGACGAAGTCAACTTCTGGGCGCCTTCTGCCACAAACTTTAAAGCGCTTCGTCCTGGCGAACTGTTCCTGTTCAAACGGCACGCACCCCATAACGTGATCGTAGGCGGAGGCGTCTTTGCCTACGCCAATGAAATGCCCTGCTCCCTGGCCTGGGAAGCCTTCGGAGAAGCAAACGGCGCCAGCACACTCCAGGAAATGCGTGATCGGATCTCGCATTATCGAAATTCCGACCCGAACGACCTGGGCGATTTCAGGATAGGTTGCCGGATCCTTACCCAACCCTTCTTCTTCGAGGAATCCGAGTTCATTACGGTACCGTCGTCCTGGTCGCCCAATATCGTGTCATTTAAGACTTTCAGTACAAACGACTCCGAAGGGCGGGAACTATGGGATGCGGTCAATGGCCGGTTGGTTTTCCGACAGGCGACCAGTATGCCCACCGATCCTGCGGGCATTGTCGCCGAACCCACGGACCTTGTTACCGGGCAAGCGCACTATGGCAAACCGCAGTTGGTAAAACCTCGCCTCGGTCAGGGTGCATTCAGGACACTTGTAACCGACCTATATGACAGACGTTGCGCGGTTACCCGTGAGCGGACGTTACCAGCCCTGGATGCAGCGCACATTAAGCCATTTAGTAAAGGCGGCGTCCACGAGGCTACAAACGGGCTGCTACTCAGGAAGGACATTCACGGACTGTTTGACTATGGTTACGTCACCGTGACACCGGATCTGCACTTTGAGGTCAGCGGAAAGGTCCGGGAAGAATTCGAGAACGGTCGTGATTACTACGCAATGCATGGGAAACAGATCGTCGTTCCAAAGAAGGTCGCGGACCAGCCGGATACTGAGGTGCTATCCTGGCACAACGAAAAGATCTACAAAGGGTGATGGACCGCTATGAACGTTGAGGACCGCGATACCAGGATGCGGATGGCCGCCTTCGACCATGTACGAAGGCTGAGTGAAACCCACGGCCACCTGACCAGGAATGAACTTGCGCCGGGGTTCATGTATGAAGGGAATCGTATACCCCTGGTAAACCCGCAGCGAGGGATTTTCAAACCCCGTCAGATGCCGTACCTGCTTTCGATCAGGACCGTGTTCCCAAGGCCGGGTGCCCGGGTCTGGTACGACGACCAGCGGCAGGTCCATCATCAGATCTTTGAGGGCGAGGAGACCGTGGACTACGCCTTCATGGGTCAGGATCCGGAAGCGGCGGACAACCAGTGGCTGAAAGAGGCCTGGGAAAAACAGATTCCTGTTATCTACTTTCTTGGCGTGTCACCCGGTCGTTATCAGCCGATTGTCCCTACATACATCTCCCACTGGGATGGATTCGCTCTCAAGTCTTCACTGGTTTTTGGAAATCCCAGTTTGACGACGTTCGAAGCCCCCAGCAACGAGGTAGAGCGTCGGTATGCTTTGCGCATGGTAAAAGAACGCCTCCATCAGGCCACCTTTCGCGAAGCCGTCCTTCACGCATATCGCGATCGTTGCGCAATTTCCGGCCTGCCGGAAACGCAGTTGCTTGACGCAGCACACATCATTTCAGATGGTGACGAGGCACTTGGACAACCCGTCGTACCGAACGGACTGGCCCTGTCCAAGATCCATCACGCTGCCTTCGACGCCCACCTGATCGGCATTGATCCCGACTACCGACTGCACGTATCCGAACGGCTGTTAGAAAAGAAAAATGGTCCCATGCTCCAGGCACTTAAGCAGCTCGACGGATCGGGGCTGCACCTGCCGTCACGCACAATAGATCATCCAGATCCGGAGCGATTGGAACGTCGGTTCGAGACCTTCAGGAAGGCGGGGTGAGTCGCGCCGGTGAGTCGCGCCGAAAGATCCCTTTGTCGATTTGATCTTTTCAATCACCGAGATAGGCGTGCCCAATCTTATCTTCAAACAACGCGAAGACTCGTTGCTGCGTTAGAATCTCCTGTTAGTCGACTTTACTCATGATTTAATGCTCTCCGACTTGGGATCAGTGGAGGCAGACAGTCTCACATTCGTCAGGGATTCTAGCGAGGATACGGCCGGTAGTTCAATCCTGCGACTGTCTATAATGCCTTTAACTGGACCACGGATTTATTAACTCAATTCCGCAGTCTTCGAAATCTCCGACATTACGTGTGGCGACTGCCGCTCCATAGCATCTTGCGATGGCCGCCACCTGGCAATCTGCATCGCTGATTGGCTTCCCTATAGCTCGTCGATCGGCAGCGATTTCTGCAAACATACGAGCCGCAAAGCTATCAAAGGGTAGAATGCGTCGCTCGAAATCCTCCCGTAGCATATTCTCGACTTCAAATGCGAGTCTTTCACGCCGACGTCCCTCGGGCAGAATCGCAACGCCAAAGCGCAGCTCAGCTTCTGTGATAGCCGAAAGAAACACATCTTTGGCAGCTTGAGCATCAAGCCAGTTAATCACAGAGGGATTAGGCGCGAGACGCGTCAGTTCTGATACGACATTAGTATCGAGAAGAATCATTCAGAAGGAAGTCAGCCTAATTTCGGTGGATCACGCATCGGCTTGCGGGGGGGAACTTCCAGTTCGACACCGCCTAAGGGTTCAAAACGAGCCCGAATAGACTGTGCCAATTTCACGGGAGGTCTGTTTACGGTCAATGCTATTCGAAGGATTTCCCGGGCTTCTTCCTCCATGGAATGGCCGTGCTCGGCTGCTTGGATGCGCAGTCGCCTTTTTATGTCTTCGCTTAGGTTTCGGATTGTCATACTTGCCATTTTGGTCTCCAAATTTTTAGTTTGGATTCAATATAGTCATTGATATCGTTGATGTCAATGAAATCACATTTCCGTTTTTCTTGATTTCGATATCGGTGTTGTCCCTAACCAAACGATCCAGTCAGCTTCGATGCCGAGTTATGTTGCCGAAGATTGGCTAGTCTTTCCTACGATCCTACCAGCCCACCTACACCACAACCCCACGCTTGGACCGCTCCCGGTACCTGGCGTTCGGCGCCTCGAGGATCTGTTGCTGCCGTTCCGTCAGTCCCTCGTAATCATTGGCTTCGTAGTACTCCGCGCACCAGGATACCGAATTGGGCGAGTACTTGTAGAAGAGGGTGCGGCGTTCGTCGCCGTGCCAGGGCATGGTGCCGTGGGTCAGCGCTTCGGTGAAGATGACGGCGGTGCCGGCCTTGCCGGTCACGGCGCGGATGAAGGGTTGGTCGGTCTTGAGGTTGCGCCACTCGTCGGGGAAGCGGAAGTTGGCCTTGTGGCTGCCGGGCACGCAGCCGAAGCCGCCGTCGCCGGGATTGACGTCTTTCAGGTTGTAGGCGACCACGGACAGGCCGCACCGAATCTCCTGGTTGACGCAGGTGTAGGAATAGAGCGGGTCGAAGGGGATGGCGCCGCCGTGGAGGGTCGTGCCGATGGGCCCGTCGCCTTTCCGGATGATGTCGGCGTAGTCGTGGTCCAGCCGGAACCGCGGTCCGACAATGTGCTCCAGGTAGGGCACGATGCGCGGATTGTCGATCAGGTCGCGGTAGGCGGGTCCCCAGTCGAGCAATGTGAACCCGAATCGGTGCGTGGTCGCGCCGGGTTCCATGGCTCCGTCTATCTTCTCGTCCATGATGCGGTTCAACTCGGTAAGCTGTCCGGCGTCAAGAGCGTCAGGGACCGCGATGAAGCCCTGAAGGTCGAAGAGATACTGCTCGTGGGGAGTCATGCGCCGCCCTTTCGTGGATACGGTCTAGTCGTCGTCCACCGCGTAGTCGTCGCCGTAGTACTTGCTCGTGGTCCGGGTGTGGAACTGGACCGCCGAGATGGGTTCGTACTTGGGCGCGCCCGTGTTGGGCAGCACCTCGAGCATCTCCTCCTCCCAGACGTAGACGGCCATGGGGATGCTGACGCGGGCGGAGCCGAAGAGGCTGGCGTCCTGCGGCTTGCTGACCCGGTGCGTGGTGGAGGGCAGGCGGTCGTTGGTGATCCGCTGCATGTAGTCGCCCGTGTTTATGATGATGCTGCCTTCCGGGGGATTGAGGCGGATCCACTTCATGTTCTCGCGGTTGAGCACCTGCAGGCCGTCCACTCCGTGGGAGGGCAGGATGGTGAACAGGTCCACGTCCTCGTGGCCCAGCATGCGACCGGCCCCGGACTCGTCGTCCTCTTTGGTGATGGGCGGGTAGTAGTTGAGCCGGAAGCCGAAGTTCGTCCGGGTGAGTTTCTCGTCGTAGAGGGACGGATCGCAGCCCAGGTAGGTGAGGATGCTCTGCATGAGGGGCAGGATCAGCTTCTCGTGATGCTGGATGACCTGCCGGAAGAACGGTTCGTACCCGGCCGCGGGCCAGTAGTCCGTCTCGCGGTAATCCGGGTTCTCGCCCAGGTTGAAGGCCCTGCGGCAGAAGACCCAGCCCTCGACGAGGTCGGGATGCATCCGGCTGGTCTGCTTGATGGGGAAATAACCCTGGTTGACCGAACCGTGGCGCTCCGCCTCGTACTTCATCTTGTCGGCCATGGGCGTTGCCGTGAAGAACTCGGCCACCTTGCGCTCGGCTTCTTCGTACAGGCCGGGCGGGATCTCGTGGTTCTCGAGGATCACGAAGCCGATGCCCTCCATGGCTTCGCCGATGTCCCGGGCGAACTGTGCCCTGCCCTCCGGGCCGCCGTGGTGGAAGAGGCTCATGTCGCAGGTCCGGATCTGCGTTTCCTCGTCGAATTCCTCCTCCGCCGCGCCTTCGGCCAGGTTGTAAGTCTGTTCCTTTTCCACCTGGTCGTACTGCGTGTATTCCTGGTTAACCGCCTTGATGCCGTGTTCCTGTTTGGCCTGATCGGTACTCATGACCGTACTCCCGGCCCGGCCGGCCGCTGTTCCTTCAGCTGCTGTTCGGTGCTGCCGCGGGCCTTGCTGTACTTGCTGTTGTCGATCGCTCGTCTGACTCGGTTTATACCGCCAATATCTCATATCACCGCGTGATCTGGCAAGGGTAAAATGGGTGCGGGGAGCGCCGCAGGAAGCGCAGCGGGGAGCGCCGCGGGGATTGCCACGGGAACGCCGCGGGGAGCGCCCTGGGGACGCCGCGGATCGGCGCGGCGGGAAGCCGGCTGACGGCCTACAAAACAGTTGACACATCGGCCGCGCGCCGGATACATATGGGACATGGCCAACGCACGCTTCAACCCGCCCCAGCCCTACAACGAACCGGTCCTGGACTACGCGCCCGGATCGCCCGAAAGAGCGGCCGTCAAGGCGAAGCTCGCCGAGCTGAAATCCGCCCCCATTGAGGTCCCGCTGATCATCGGCGGCCGGGAGGTGAAGACGGGCAACACGGCGCCGCTGCGGGCTCCTCATGACCACGGGCTCGACCTCGGCGTCTATCACAGGGCCGGCGAGGCCGAAGTCCGCATGGCCATTGACGCGGCCCTGGAGGCCCGGGCGGCCTGGTCGGACATGCCCTGGGAGCAACGGGCGTCGATCATCATGAAGGCGGCCGACCTGCTCGCCGGGCCCTGGCGCCAGACGGTCAACGCGGCGACCATGCTGGGCCAGTCCAAGACGATCTTCCAGGCAGAAATCGACTCGGCCTGTGAACTGATCGATTTCTGGCGGTTCAACGTCAGCTACCTGGCGCAGCTCATGAGTGACCAGCCAGCTTCCTCGCCCGGCGTCTGGAACCGCCTGGAGTACCGGGCCCTCGAGGGATTCGTATTCGCCGTAACGCCCTTCAATTTCACGGCCATCGGCGGCAACCTGCCCACGGCGCCGGCCCTCACCGGCTGCGCGGTGCTCTGGAAACCGGCGTCCTCCGCCGTCTACTCGGCCTGGCATGTCATGGGGCTGCTGCAGGAAGCCGGCCTGCCACCCGGCGTGATCAACTTCATCCCGGGATCCGGGGCCGAGGTGGGCGACCCGGTGCTCGACAGCCCCGACTTGTCCGGCATCCACTTCACCGGATCGACTGCGACATTCCAGCGGATGTACCGCACCGTGGCCGGCAACCTGGCGCGCATGAAGCACTATCCCCGCATCGTGGGCGAGACGGGCGGCAAGGACTTCATCTTCGTCCACGCCTCGGCGGACGTAGACGCCCTGGTCGCGGCGGCGGTGCGCGGCGCCTTCGAATACCAGGGCCAGAAGTGCTCCGCGGCCTCCCGGATGTACGTGCCCCGCTCCCTGTGGCCGGCCTTCAGGGACCGGTTCACGGCGGAAGTGTCGCAGATCAAGGTCGGCGACCCAGAAGATTTCTCGAATTTTATGGCGGCCGTGATCGACGAGGCGTCCTTCGACACCATCGCCGGTTACATCGAATACGCCCGGTCGGCGGACGACGCCGAGATCATCACCGGCGGCGGATGCGACAGCGAGCGGGGCTGGTTCGTCGAACCGACGACCATCGTGACGACGAACCCGCGGTTCAGGACCATGGAAGAGGAGATCTTCGGTCCCGTGCTGACCATATACGTATACGAGGACGACCGCCTGGACGAGACCCTTGCGCTCTGCGACACCACGTCGCCCTACGCCCTTACCGGGTCCGTCTTCGCGCGAGACCGCGAGTCGATCGTGCGCATATCGGACGCGCTCCGCAACGCGGCCGGCAATTTCTACGTCAACGACAAGCCCACTGGAGCCGTCGTGGGTCAGCAGCCCTTCGGGGGCGCGCGGGCGTCGGGCACGAACGACAAGGCGGGCAGCCCCATGAACCTGCTCCGCTGGATGAGCGCCCGGACGATCAAGGAAACCATGGTCCCGCCGACGGACTGGCGCTATCCTTTCATGGACGAGGCGTGATCGCAACTTTGGGCGGACGCCGTGCGCTGAAGCCGTCAGTCCATCGGCGGAAAGTCAGAAGCCCGCAAGACTTATCACTGATTCACGGAAAGTTAAACCGGAGGAACCAATGAGCGAGGGAAGACCCTTGAAGGTGCACGTAACGGGCGCGTACGGACTGATCGGCAACCTGACCTACCGGCACCTGAGCGGAAAGGATGATTACGAAGTCTATGGCAGCGGCCGGCGTACGGTTTCTTCGGACCGCATCGACGATGAGGACCTTCTGCGGATACCCGATGACCGTTTCTCACTGGCCGACCTGACCGACCGGGACGCGGTGTCCCGGGCGCTGTCCGGCATGGACGCGGTGGTCCATCTCGGCGCGGTCCCCGATCCCGGCGCGTCCTTCGAGACCATTCTGGAATGCAACATCCGGGGCACGTACAACGTCCTGGAAGTCTGCCGGGAGGAGGGCATCAAGCGGCTGATCTACGCGAGTTCCGTCATGGCGAGTTGGGGGTACGGACAGTTCTCCGAACCGTACGTTTCCCTGAACGAGGGCCGGCTCGAAGGGCTGCCCGATCCCATGCCCATCGTGAAAGTCACCGACCCGCCCCGTCCCACCGAACCCTATTCGGCCAGCAAGGTCTGGGGCGAGGGCATCTGCCGCACCTACCACGACGCCCACGGCTTCTCCGTCGTCTGCCTGCGCATCGGCTGGGTCAACAAGCAGAACGAGGCCACCGAACCCTTCCTGAGATCGGTCTGGTGCAGCCAGGCGGACATTACGCAGATCATCGAACTGGCCCTGAAAGCCACGGAAAACCCGGTTTACGAGGTGTGCTTCGCCGTGACCGACGGCCCGCACCGCTGGGTGGACCTGGAGCATACCCGGGACCGGCTCGGTCACGATATCACAGGCTGATTGCGGCGGCCGCGCGCCGGCTGCTCGCCGGCTGCAGGCTGATCGCGCCGACTACATCCAGATCGCGCCGGCTGCCGGTGGTTGTTTTAACGACGTTTAATACATTGTCAACATTGACAATATATGAAAGGAGCGTTTCACCATGCCGAAACTCACCGTAAACGGCGTAGAGAACCAGGTCGAATCGGGGCAGCGTCTCGTGCTGGCCATCGAGGGTACCGGGGTGAACATCGGCCATCGTTGCGGCGGCAACGCCAAGTGCACGACCTGCCGGGTCACGATTTCAGAAGGCGAACCGGACACGATGACAGCCGCTGAACACGAAGTGCTGTCCGAGAAAGGGCTCGTCGGCGAGGTACGGCTGTCCTGCCAGATCATCTGCGATCACGACATGTCGGTCGAGCCGGGCTTCCTGCTCGAGAACGAGGAGGAGTGGGACGACACGGGTCCGACGCCGGAAACGAGCATCACGCCCGATCCGGTGTGGATCTCGAAGCCGTAGTTTCGCGCATCCCCCCTTGGGCGCGTCACCTCTGGGGTGCCCAACCAGAGGTCACCAGGCGTCACCCCTTCAGCGCACCTACCGTAATCCCCTTCGTCACCTGGCGCTGGAGCAGGGCGTAGACCGCCATGGTGGGCAGCATCATGAGCACCAGGCCGGCGAAGGCCATGCCCCAATCGCTGCGGTACTGGCTCACGATGGTGATGTTGGCCAGGCCGAGGGGAAGGGTGCGCAGGCTTTCGGCGTTCTCGCCCGACAGGAACATGAAGGCCATGAAGAACTCGTTCCAGGTGCCCAGGAAGGCGAAGATGCCGACGGTGACCAGGGCGGGTTTGGCGAGCGGCAGCATGATGTGCCAGAAGGCCCGCAGTTCGCCGGCGCCGTCCATCAGGGCCGACTCGTGGAGTCCGGACGGCAGGGACTTGAAGAAGCCTGCCAGGATGAAGATGGCGAAGGGCATGCCGAAGGCGATGTAGACGAGCAGCAGCCCCAGGCGGGAATTGAGCAGCATCAGGTCCTTCATTTGGAAGAAGAGGGGCACGATGGCCAGTTGCAGCGGCACCATCAGGCCCGCCAGGAAGAAGAAGAACAGGGGCCGGGCGCCGAAGAAGCGGAACCGCGAAAGGGCATAGGCCGCCATGGCCGCGAAGAGCAGCGACAGGATCACCGTCAGGACCGTCAGCATCGCGCTGTTCAGGAAGTAGTCCCCGAACTGCCCCACCGTCCACGCCCGCGAGAAATTGATCCACTGCAGGTCCGCCAAGTCCGGCAGCGTAAAAGGCGCCAAAAAGATCTCCCGGTCCGTCTTGAGCGACGTGTACAGCAGCCAGGCCATCGGGTAGACCACGATGACCAGATACCCGAGCAGGACCGGGTAGATCACGAGATTCCAGGCCGCCGTCCGGCTCTTTTCTTCATTCCGCGTCATCAGAACTCCACCGCTTCTCTTCGCATGAGCCGCAGCGTGGCGGCCGTGCCGAAGAAGACCATGATGAACAGCAGCACCGCGATGGCCGTGGCCTCGCCGATCTTGAACTCGGTGAACATGTCCTGCACCATGAGCGTGCCGATGACGTGCACCTGCGTGGTGGGCGTCTGGTTGGTCAGGAGCCAGATGGTCTCGAAGGCCTTCATCCCGCCGATGACCATGAACACGATGGAGATGGACAGCACCTCCCAGATCAGCGGAAGAGTGATGGTCCAGAACTGCCGCCACGACGTGGCCCCGTCGATGTCCGCCGCTTCGTAGAGGCTCTGAGGTATGCTCTCCATGGCGGCTAGGAAGAGGATCATGTTGAAGCCGCAAGCGCCCCAGATGGACATGGGGATGAGCGCCCAGTACAGGTTGGACTGCGACAGCCAGGCGAATCCTTCCATGGCCTGCAACCAGCTTCCCGCACTCTCGAAGCCCACCGCGGACAGGATCAGGCCGAGGCCCACCAGCGCGGCGTTGATCGGTCCGCCCTGGGGATTGTAGAGGTGCATCCAGAGGAGTGTGGCGGCCACGGCCCCGAGGATGTTCGGAAAGAAGAAGGCGATGCGGAAGAATTTCGATCCCCGGATCTGCCGGCTGATGCACACGGCCAGGAAGAGGGAGAGGGGGATGACGAACAGCGGGATGACGAACATGATGAACAGGTTGTTGTTCAGCGCGATCCAGAACCCGTCGCTTTCGAAGAGCAGCCGGCCGAAGTTGAGCAGGCCCGTGAAGCGCATGTCGGTCAGCCCGTCCCACTCGTTCAGGCTCCAGAGGAACGACTTCGCGCTCGGGATGATCACGAAGACCGCATAGAGCAGCAGGGCGGGCGCGATGAAGATGATCCGGTCGGTGCGCCCGAGGAATGGGAGGCCGGCGACGTGCGACTTCCCCGCGCGGCGCCGGTCCCGGTAGCGCCTGTAGGTCGTGGCCGACCAGTAGCCGATGGCCAGGGCCATGAGGCCGATCAGCAGGCCGGGTTTCCAGACGTGCCGGATGTTGATCTCGTCCGGCGCGATGGTCTGCCGTCGAACGACGGCCGCGGCGGCTTCCAGTTCCGCGGCGGCCTCGGCGGGCGTGGTCTGGCCGGTGATCACCCGGAACCGGGCGTCGGTCCAGTACTGCGTCATGGCGGGATAACCCTCGCCGGGCGGCGTGCCGTAGGTGACGGCCGCGTTCTTCAGCATGTCCGCCAGGTCCGCCATGTCCTCGGTCAGGTTCGCCTCGGATACACCCGCCACGGACACGGGGATGTCGCGCATCCGGGCGAACAGGCCGGCCATGCGCCGCGAGGTCATGAAGCGCAGGAACTCGACTCCGGCCAGCGGGTTTTCGCTGTCCTTCAGTACGAAGTAGTACCCGGACCCGCCGTAGACGGCCGACGGATCGGCCCTGCCGGTGGGCGCCACCGGGATGTTGAAGGATCCCAGCCGGAAATCGTCCGGTATCTTGCCCAGCATCTCGCTCTTGAGCCACGAACCGCAGAAAATCATGGCCGTGTGGCCCAGGAAGAACTCGAGCTGGGACTCGGTGTGGCTCATGCCCATGGCGCCCGGCTGGAAGTAGTTCAGCGCGATCCGCTGCGCGTTGGACAGGGCCTCGATGAACTCGGGGTTGTCGAAGCTGCCGGGCACCAGGTTCTTCTGGTCGTTGTAGCGGTCAGGTCCGGCGAGGTGGTAGTAGCCGTGATCGATCACGACCTGCACGTAGCCCGGGTACCGTCCCTGGAAGGCGAGGGGCCACATCCCGGCGGCCTTGATCTCCTCGCACAGAGCGAGGAACTCCTCCCAGGTCGTCGCCGGCTCCCAGCCGTTTTCCTCGAACATGTTCTTGTTGTACCAGACGGCGTAGGCCGACGCCATCAGGGGGACGCCGTAGGTCTTTCCCTCGTGAGTGTATTGGGCCAGGGTCCCGGGCAGGAAGGATTCGCGCCAGGTGCGGTCGCCCTCCCAGTTGGGCTGGTCGAGGAACTCGTCCATGGGCAACAGGTCGCCGTTGCGGATCAGCGCCCAGTAGTTGAGGCGGGCATTGGTGACCTCGGGGAAGGACCGTTCCAGGATGCGGACCCGCACCTTGTCGTGGATGCGTGGATCGCCGTAGAGGTCGATCACCACGTCTTCGTGCTCCTGTTCGTAGGTCCGGGCGCACTCGAGGAAGAACTCCAGTCCCTGGCCGCCCTCGAAGAGCGGAATCTCGACACGGATCGGGGGCTGTGCCTGCGGCGCCCGATCCGGTCGCTGGTCCTGCGCTTCGGAAGCGGCCGCGAACGAGGTGAGTATGCTGAACAGCAGGAGAAATCGGAACAGGGTCATGGTCGGTGAACCGATGGATGCGACCTACAGGGTCAGGTAGGATCAATGTAGGATGCGCGGAATATCCTGTCAACGCCACCCACATTGTCCTGTAGTCCGCGCTCGGGCCCCGCCCCGGTCGCCGCCTCGCTAAGCCCCCGGTGCGTCCCCGGTCCGCCCCTGATCCACGCATATCCGGTTGACAGGCGCGGGACGGCCGTTCTACATTCCGTGATCGACTTACCTGTGCATCGAATAACGTAAATTCCGGCAAAGACGTAACCGCCACCTTACAGGAGCAGGTCCATGCGTGAGATCAATTTCGGCGCGGGAAGACCCGATCCGCTTTCCTTTCCATCGGACGCGCTGGCAGAGGCCGCCGCGAAAGTCATTAGGGCCCGAGGTCCGGAACTGGTGAATTACCCGGATGGCCGTGGCTACGAACCCTTGCGGGCCATCGCGTCGGAGCGCTTCGAGCGCGGCGCAGGCCGGGCGGTGCCCCCGGAGGAGATCGTGCTGACGTCCGGTTCCATGCAGGCACTCCAGTTGATTACGGAGGCCTTCGCGTCGCGGGGAGATACGATCGTCACGGAATCTTTTACCTACGGCGGATCGCTGAGCGTGTTCCGAAGCCGGCAGGTGCGCATCGCGCCGGCGCCAATCGACGACCAGGGCCTGGTGCCGGAGGAACTTGAGTCCGTGCTCAAAGGGCTCGTCGACGGGGGCACGCCGCCGAAATTCATCTACACCATCCCCACCCATCACAATCCCACGGGCTCCATCCTGTCCCTGGAGCGTCGCAGGCGCCTCCTCGAACTGGCCGGGGAGTTCGACACGCTGGTCGTGGAGGACCACTGTTACGCCGATCTCGTGTTCCAGTCCGATCCGGTGCCCCCGAACCTGTACCACCTCGACGACGATAGCCGGGTCGTGTACGTCGGCTCTTTTTCCAAGATCCTCGGACCGGGCGTCCGGCAGGGCTACTTCATGGCGCCGGAGGAACTGCAGCAGCGGATCATGTCGAACAAAATGGACGGTGGGACCAACGCCTTGGCGAGCATGATCGTGGCCGAATACCTGGGCGATCATCTCTGGGATCACATCCGCGATGTGAACGAGGTCATGAAGGCGCGCAAGGACGCCGTGGTCGAATCGCTGGCGACCCACTTCGGCGATCTGGGCGAGGAGGTGTTGTGGACGGACCCGCCCGGCGGCATGTTCGTATGGGTGCGCATCCCGGAGGCGACGGACACGCGGAAAGCGCTGCAACTGGCGGCGGGGCGCGGGGTTTACTACAGCCTGGGTCAGTCCTTCAGTGCCGTGAACGAGGACATCCCCTACCTGCGCATCGCATTCGGGTTCCCCACGATAGAGGACATCCGCGAAGGCGTGCCCATCCTCGCCGAATGCATCAAGGAAGCCCAGGGCAAGGGCCTGGCGGCGTAGGCGTAACCGTATTACTCTTCACCGGATACCCTCAGATACCCCTCGACCCTTCCGAGCCTGGTGTTGATGTTGTCGAGACGATGATTCATATCTCTCATCGCGGCTCGGATTTCTGTGAGGTCGGTCCGAATCTCATTCCTGAATCCCTGATCTTCCCGATCCAGGTAAGTAAGCGTTGCGATGAACAAGATGCCCAGGGTCACAATGAACATTCCCACGGCAGTTACGATCTGTGCGCCAAAGGTCCAGTTATTGCGGGACAACTCAGTCATAACACTATTCGGATCTGAGCGAATCGGCCAACTGCCGACCTTTTGATGTCAGCGTATACAACTGGATACCCGATAGCACCACAAGCTCGTTCCGGCAGAGAGATTCCAATGCATCTTTCCAGACATTTAGTTCGTTGCTTCTGATAAAACCGGAATTCCATTGGCCAGTCTGAACGAACCATCCCGAGAACGTCTGACCGGTCAAAATCAGCCCCTCTCCGGTATGTAAAGCTTTCAGAACAAGCGTTCTGGCTTCTTCGGTCAAATTAGCAGTCACTATCTTTCACCCCGCCTGTAAATGGGTTATAGCCTGGTTGGCCTTCAATTCTGCCCAGCCTACCCTCTACTCGGTCCAGCCTACCCTCTACTCTTCCCAACCTTCTGTTGATTTCAAACAAAACGCTTTTAATTTCATCCATGGATACACGAAGTGCTTTCAACTCATCTTGATCCCTATGAGCAAACTTCCACGCCAGCGAAACCACTGCCAGGAGAACGAGACATGCAGTCGATACTGACCCTATGATCAAAATCAATGGGTCCATACTTGAATTGTCGGAATTGAAACCCCCGATCTCGTTCCGGCTTCAAAAAAAACAAAAACCACAAAACTCTGTGGCTTCCCCCTACACCGTGGCTTCTCTCTACACCATCTTCCGCTCGCCGTTCTCGTACCTGACCTCGTAGTCCTCCTCGGGCACCGGCATGGCCCGCATGGCCAGTTCCCCGTCGGTCACCAGCGGATCGGTCTTCAGCAGCAGTTCGTCCAGGGTTTCCGCCGGTGACTTTTCGGTCGTATCCAGCGTGATCAGGTGGCCGTTTCGCGTAAGGAGCGATCGGTCGACCTCGTCCTCGAAGCGTTTCTTGAGATCCGGTATGTCCTTTTCGTCGATGATCTGGTACTCGTGGGGGTCCGTGCGCATGCGCTCGCGGATCGCGTCGTCGTCGGCGGTTAGGTGAATCAGCACGACGTCGGGCAGCCGGGCTTCCAGGACCAGCACCTCGTAGTGCCGCTGGTTGTGTTGGACGTAGTTGGGATAGTAGGGATTCCCCTCCACGCTGCCGTATACGTCACAGTAGACCTTCTCCTCGATGTGCCAGCCGGCGATCAGCGTGTGGGGGTAGTTGCGGATGACCTCCACGTGATAGTGCAGCTGCATCCGCTGCATGCGTTCTTTCACGTCGTCGGGATAGTGGACGTACTGGGCCCGGGAAACGGGACTCAGGGATGCGTCCGGGATGGTGAAGTGATCGTCGAGATGGGTCCGGCGCCGCCGTTTCTGGTAATAGGCGTCCAGGTGATCGATCAGGGTGGACTTGCCGGCGTACTCGATACCGACGAAAATGGACCGCATGTGTAGCTCCTTTCTACGGTTAATCGCTACGATTTGTAGTCAGCGCTGCAGTAGTTCGGCCCACGCATCGACGACCGCCTCGACCATGGCCTCTCCATGGGCCGCATTGGCCGTCCAGCTGTTCCGTTCTTCGTCCTGACGGCAGTACCACGGCGCGTTTTCGTCGAGGCGGCCCTGGTCCACCAGTTCCGGGCGCGTGGCGAGCAGGAAGGAAGTCTCGTTGTACCCCGCGTGATCGCCGCCTGCGGGCGGGGACGCGGCCGGAAGGATCATGGGGTGGACCTGGATCCTGCCGAACCGGCGGGCCTCCCCGGACAGCCTGGCGTCCGCCCACCATCCCCGCGGCTTGCCTTCGGCCAGGACCATTTCAAAGGACAGCTCCGCCGCGGCCTTCTTGAAGGCCAGTGCCAGCGGGGCCTCCATGCCCTGGTGCATGATGATTACGTAGATACGCCCGAAACCCATCTCCAGGAAGTTGCGCAGGATCGACTTGACGTACGACCCGAAGGCATCGTAATCGGGGTCGATGGTGCCGTCCTCGGGACCGCCCAGCGCGTAACCGGTGGGACCGAAATCGAAGGGCGGCGAGACAACCACGTCCAGGCGCTTCGCCACGCGCGCGCAGATCTCCTCCACGATGATCGTATCGTGACCGATGGCCATGTGGGGACCGTGGGTCTCGATGCAGCCGGCGGGCACGAGCAGCGGGTCGCCCCGTTCCACGGCCTCGCGCAGTTGTTGGGGAAGCATGTGCTTCAGGTACATGGATTCCTGCCGGGCAACGTTGGTTCCGGCTTCCGATCAAACTTCTACGGTATGGGTGTACTGCGCCACGTCGAGCCCGTGCCGATCGGCCCATTCCCGGATGGGCCAGTCGATGCCGTCGGGCGCCTCGCGTCCCTCCGAGTCCACGGTGGCGCCCAGCAACTGGCGTCCGACGTCGTCGGTAGCTGCGAGCAGGCCGGCGTCGGGCTGCTGAATGCCACTGTAGAAACGCATGTAGTGGTCCGGCTTGATCCAGCGGTAGTGGTAGCCGTAGATGACGACCTTGGCGATTTGTTTGGCGAAGTTCAGCCCGGCCGCGTGGTAGGTGCGGTTCTCGAAAAGAAAGGCGTCGCCGGCCCGAAGGATCGGCTGCACGTATTCGTCGGGATGGATCTGGCCCTTTCGTATCGGCAGTGCGGACTTCATGTTGTTGCTGCCCCGGACGAACATGGTCGCGCCCGTGTCCGGATCGGGGAAATCCGTCAGGCAGTAGCCGATCTTCAGGCCGACGAAGGGAAGCACCACGTGGCCCACGTCCAGCGAGACGCCCACGTCGCGGTGCCAGTTGATCTGGCCGGTATCCCCGGGCGCCTCCGGGTGCTTGTAGATGAGCGCGGTGTTCGTGATGTGGATATTGAAACCGAGCAGCGCCACGATCAGCGGGACCGTGCGCTCGTTCGTTACCAGGTCGAGGAAGGGCTGTTCCTGCACGAGACCGGGACGGCGGTGGGCGTAGAAGTCGGGGTACTCGAACCCGTCCATGAGCCGGTCGCCCGTCTCCGTCAGCGCTTCGATCTGCGCAGGGTCGAGCGCGCCCGGGACGATGAGGTAGCCGTCCTCCTCGAAGGAACGGCGCTGGGATGTGGTCAGGGGCGTGGGATGCATGCGGGCGGTCCAGGGTTCTTGTTCGGGTTGTCGTCAGTGAGGGTACCGGACACGCATATGTATTGTACAATTGTACAACTGAATACCGGCAACCGACACGGAAAGCGACGCACCGGGCGTATCTTTACTGCGGGGTGAAGCGCGCAGGGGTGGGCCGTTGCCGCGAGACTTCCCGGCCTGCCGGATATTCCTCATTATAAGCCGGCGAAACCCGGACGCAAGGCGGAAATGCCTGTCACAGCGGCATGCGCCAGATCAACTGGAGCTCGTCGGGGAACTCCTCGTAGGCGTTGGAAATGATCGCGCCGAGGTGGCACCCCTGGCGGGCATAGAACCGGCACGCGGGCACGTTGGTATTCTGGGTCTCGATCTTAATCTCGACGCAGCCGTGGCGTCGTCCCCATTCCACCGCGGCCTCGAAGAGCTTCCGTCCCACGCCGGCTCCGCGATGGTCGGGGTGGACGCGCAGGTCCCACAGCACCAGGAGGTCGTCCCGGCCCTCCAGCATGTTCACGTTCGGCGTGCGGCGGGCCAGCAACGCGCCGCCTACCCGCCGGGAACCGTCGAAAGCGGCGAGCAATCCCCACGCCGAAGTGTCCCACCGGTCGAGCCACCGGGCGGGCCACTTGGCGGGCCCTTCTTCGGAGGTCTGATCGTAGTCCTTGACGTAAGGGGGAACCACCGGTTCCTCCACCAGCGCGATACCCCCCAGGCCACCGTTTACCTGATCGGCCCGGAAACGGGATCTCACCTCGTAGGCGATGGGTACATGGCCGTGTTCGTCCAGCCTGGCTACGGGTTCTTCGACGATTTTCAAGCCTTGATGCCCCGCGTTTCGCCTTAGCGGCAGCCGCAACACGCTACGCACTGAGCAACGCGCAACCCTTCGACCACATCGCGCCGCGCACTATGCTACGCCTGTTTCGAACGATCTGGTTCCTGGACGACGTACCCGAGCGCAGGGTGGCGTGACGGTCCCGGTGATACACGCTGCGCAACACTTCGTCGCTGGCCTGGGACAGCGCGAGCAGTTGGTCAGCCCGTACTCCGGGTACGTTCATACGCCGCTATGTCGTCCTCGAATTGCAGGGTCCAGCCGATTTCGTCCAGACCCTCCTGGATAAAGTGTTTGAGGAAGGGGTCGACCTCGAAGCGGTGGGACGGGCCGCCGGGCTCGGGAGAACCGTTGGGACCGGTCGCGCCGCCAGGTTCGGGAGCACCGCTAGGATCGGACGGACCGCCGGGCTCGATGACGACCTGCCGTTCGAGGTCCACCGAGACGGAGTAGGGGTACTGTTCCGCCGCGTTCCGAAGCATGCGGCGCACGGTATCGCCGGGCAGCACGACGGGAAGCAGTCCGTTCTTGAAGCAGTTGTTGTAGAAGATGTCCGCGAAGGACGGCGCGATGATCACGCGAAAGCCGTAGTCCTGCAGGGCCCAGGGTGCGTGCTCGCGGGAACTCCCGCAGCCGAAGTTGTCCCCGGTTACCAGGATCGTGGCGTCCCGGTAGCGGTCTTCGTTGAGCACGAAACCGCGAGCGGGCAAGCCGTCGCCCGTGAACCGCCAGTCGTAAAACAGGAACTGGCCGAACCCCGTGCGCTCGATCCGTTTCAGGAACTGCTTGGGGATGATCTGATCCGTGTCCACGTTGATCCGGTCGAGCGGGACGGCCAGGCCGGTGTGCGTGGTAAAGGGTTCCGCCATGCCTAAGCTCCGTTTCCGGTTTGGTCCGTTTCCGGTATGCACCGAATGCGGTTTGCCTACCAGTCTCTCACGTCGACGAAATGGCCGGCGACGGCGGCCGCCGCGGCCATGGCCGGGCTGACCAGGTGCGTGCGTCCGTTCCGGCCCTGCCGTCCTTCGAAATTCCGGTTCGAGGTGCTGGCGCACCGCTCGCCGGGCTGCAGGATGTCCGGGTTCATGCCCAGGCACATGCTGCAACCGGCCTCGCGCCATTCGAACCCGGCTTCCAGGAACACCCGGTCCAGTCCCTCGGCCTCGGCCTGCCGCTTGACCGCGTGGGACCCGGGCACCACCAGGGCGGTCACCCGCGGCGATACGCGGCGTCCCTTGATGACGTCCGCGGCCGCCCGCAGGTCGCTCAGCCGGGAATTGGTGCAGCTGCCGATGAAGACGCGGTCGATCTCGATCTCGGTGATCGACGTATTGGGTTCCAGCGCCATGTAGGAGAGGGCCTTTTCGGCCGCGCGCCGGTCGTTCTCGCTGTCCATCCGGGCGGGATCGGGCACGACGCCGGTCACGTCCGTCACCATGCCGGGGTTGGTGCCCCACGACACCTGGGGCACGATCTCGTCCGCCTTCAGCGCGAGCCGCTCGTCGAATTCGGCCCCGTCGTCGGTGGCCAGCGTACGCCACTCCGCCACGGCACGGTCGAAGGCCTCGCCTTCCGGGGCGAACTCACGCCCCGCCAGGTACTCGAAGGTCGTGTCGTCCGGCGCGATGAGGCCGGCCCGCGCACCCAGTTCGATGGACATGTTGCAGATCGTCATCCGTTCATCCATCGAAAGACCGCGGATCGTGCTGCCCGCGTACTCGATGACCGTTCCCGTGCCCCCGGCCGTACCGGTGCGGCGGATGATGTTCAGGATGATGTCCTTGGCCGTCACCCCCTCGCACAATACGCCGTCGACGCGGATCTCGAAGGTCCTGGAGCGCTTCTGGAGCAGGCACTGCGTGGCCATGACGTGCTCGACCTCGCTCGTGCCGATGCCGAAGGCCAGCGCGCCGAAGGCGCCGTGGGTGGACGTGTGGCTGTCGCCGCAGACCATGGTCCTGCCCGGCTGCGTGATGCCCAGTTCCGGACCGATCACGTGGACGATCCCGTTGCGGGGCGAGTCGAGATCATACAGGGGCACGCCGAACTCCGCGCAATTCCGGGCCAGCATGTCCACCTGCAGGCGCGCGATCTCGTCGGTCATGGGCAGGGACCGGTCGGTGGTGGGCACGTTGTGGTCCATCGTGGCGTAGGTCAGGTCGGGCCGCCTCAGCTTCCGGCCCGCGGTCCGCAGCCCTTCGAAAGCCTGCGGAGAGGTCACCTCGTGGATCAGGTGGACGTCGATGTACAGGACGGTGAGCCCGTCTGGCATCTCCTTGACGACGTGCTGGTCCCAGACCTTCTCGTACATTGTTTTGGGAGGCATCGCTGTTTCCCCGGGATTCTTCCGATTCGTAAACAGGCGCGGCGCTGATCCGCCGGTCGTGCAGCACCGCGCAACGGCCTGTAAAGACCGTAAATTCATACGCTTACACCCGCGGTTCCGTCCGGCGGGTCAACTTATCCAATATAGCCCGACATCGGTGCCGCGGGCAAGCGAAAAGTCCGTGTCTTCCACGGGCTCAGGAACGCGCCAATCCCCTTGACAAAAGGGGTCCGATTCTTTATATTTCCAAGGGTCGCAAATCGTTAAATGGAGATACCTAAACGATTGCTTGTGATGACGCTACGTTGTCACTGATATTTCAAAGCGTTAGGTGATATGCGGATAGAACAGGTGCGTCCGGACAGCATCGCGGAACATGTCGGCCTGGTCCCCGGAGACCGGTTGATCCGGATCAACCAGGCCCGGGTCAGGGACTCCCTCGACTACCGGTTCTGGTCCAGCGAAGATGTGCTGGAACTCGATATTCTCCAGGCCAATGGAAACCGGGTGCTGATCGACGTGGAGAAGGATCCGGATGAGGACCTCGGCCTGTCTCTCCACGAGCCGCCCTACCAGGCCTGCGCGAACAAGTGCGTGTTCTGCTTCATCCACCAGAATCCGAAGGGCATGCGCAAGGCCGTGTACTTCCAGGACGAGGACGTGCGCCTCACGTTCCTCTACGGCAACTACGTGACGCTGGCCTTCGCTTCCGATGCGTACCTCGACCGGATCATCGTGCAGCGCCTGAGTCCGATCTACGTGTCGGTCCACGCCACGGACCCGGAACTGCGCCGGATGCTGCTGGGCGCGCCCAAGGCGAAGGACGTCATGCCCATCCTCCGGCGGCTGGCGGATGGCGGCATCCTGATCGAGACGCAGATCGTCCTCTGTCCCGGACTCAACGACGGCCCCGCGCTGCGAAAGACCGTGGACGACCTGGCCGAACTGTATCCGGCGGTGGAGTCGATCTCCATCGTGCCCGTCGGCCTCACCGAGCACCGCCAGGGTCTGTATCACCTCGAGCCGGTCACCGTGGATTACGCCCGGCGCATGATCGATACGGTCGGCGTCTGGCAGGAGGAGCTTCGCGAACGGCTCGGGCATCCGCTGGTGTATCTGTCCGACGAATGGTACCTGATGTCTTCCACGCCCTTTCCTCCGCCGTCCTTCTACGAGGACTGTCCCGTCGTGGAGAACGGCGTCGGCATGGTCACGCATTTCGAAACCGAAATGGGCGAGCAGACGCGTTCGCTTCCCGATCGGGCGGCCGAACCGCTCCGGGCGACGCTGGTCACGGCCGAACTGGCACAAGACGTGGTCCGGACGTCGCTCGTGGAACCGCTGAACCGAGTGGAGCGCGTAGAAGCGAAGCTGGTCGTGGCGGAGAACACGTTCTTCGGCCCGGGGATCACGGTGTCGGGACTGCTGACCGGCCGGGACATCCTCCACGCGTTAAAGGAAGTGGAAGCGGGCGACCGCGTGTACCTGCCACCGAACGTGCTGAACGACGACGGCCTGCTGCTGGACGACATGAACCTGCCCGGCCTGAGCGAGCGGATCGGGGTGCCGGTGGATCTCTTCCCCGGACACGTGCGGGACCTTCCAGGACTGGGAGGAGCGAACGGTTAGACCAACATGTCCCCTGTCATCGCCATCATAGGACGCCCCAACGTGGGCAAGTCGGTGCTGTTCAACCGGATGATCGGCCGCCGCGACGCCATTGTGCACGACGCCCCGGGCATCACCAGGGACCGGCACTACGCCGACGCCGACTGGTTCGGGAAGAAGTTCACCGTGGTGGACACGGGGGGCCTGGTCCCGGAATCCGACGAGCCCATGGAGGCCGCCATTGAGCAGCAGGCCCGGCTGGCCGTCAGCGAAGCCGACGTGATCCTGCTGGTCACGGACGTCCGCACGGGCATCACGCCCCTGGATCAGAAGGCGGCCGAAGTCGTCCGGAAGGCCGGCAAGCAGGTCATCGTCGTCGCCAACAAGGTGGACAGCGGCGCCCAGGAGAACCACGCCTACGAGTTCGGCGCCCTGGGACTGGGCGAGCCCGTGATGATCTCCGCCCTGAAGGGACGCAACACGGGCGACCTGATGGATCTGCTGGCGGAGCGGATGCCCGAACCCGAGCCTGTCGTCGAAGAGGAAGACGGCGCGATCAAGGTGGCGATCGTGGGCCGGCCCAACGTGGGCAAATCGTCCCTGGTCAACGCCATCGTGGGCAGGGACACGGTGATCGTCTCCGAAGTCCCCGGCACCACGCGGGACTCGGTGGACACGCAAATCACCAGGCAGGGCGTGAAGTACAGCCTGATCGACACGGCCGGCCTCCGGCGCCGGTCCCGGATCAAGAGCGACATCGAGTTCTACAGTCTCACGCGGACGATGCGGAGCATAGCGCGCTGCGACGTGGCGGTGCTCCTGGTGGACGCCGTGGACGGCCTGGCCACGCAGGAGCAGCGGATCGTCTCGCAGGTGGACGAGGCCGGGAAGGGGCTGGTCGTCGCCTTCAACAAGTGGGACCTGGTGGACCGCACCGAGCATCCGACCGAGGCTTACGCCCAGACGGCCAGGGAGTACCTCCGGTTCGCCGACTACGCGCCGATCCTGTTCGTGTCGGCCGAGACCCGCCGTGGGGTAACCCAGATCATGCAGAAGACGCGCCACGTCCACGAAATGCGATCGCTCCGGGTATCCACCGGCGAGCTGAACCGCGTCGTGGAGAGCATCACGGCCTATTATCCGCCCCCGGCCGCACCGGACGGGCGGGCGACCAGCATCCTCTACTGCACGCAGGTACAGAACGCGCCGCCCACCTTCGTGTTTTTCGTGAACCATCCGGACGCGATCCCGGATTCGTACAAGCGGTACCTGTCGAACCGGCTCCGGGAGGCCTTCGTATTCGAGGGTTCGCCCATACGCGTACTGATCCGCGGACGGGAAGGGAAACGATGAGCAAGCTGTATTACTCCAGCAGCGAAGTCTCGACCATGCTCGAACTGGAGCCGTCCGTTCTCCGGTTCTGGGAAGACCAGTTCGGTCAGCTGCGCATCAAGCGGAACCGCGCCGGCAAGCGGATGTACCGGGAGAAGGACATCGAGCTCATCCGCACGATCAAGCAGCTCACCCGGGACGAAGGTTACACGATCGCCGGCGCCAAGAAGAAGCTCCAGGAATCCGCGGCGAACCGAGGTGCGCAGAAGGCGGCCCGAACCGCGGAAAGGGCGGACCGAGGCGCGGAGCAGGCAGCGTCCGGCACTGTGAAAGCGGATCCTGGGAAACCGCCGGCTACAAGATCGGAGCAGGCAGCCCCCGGTGCGATGCCGGTGACCTCTGGTGAGCGGACGACCTCCAGCGCGGAGCAAACGGCCCCTGGTGTGACGCCGGTGACCCCTGGTGAGCGGACGATCCCTAGCGCGGAGCCAGCGGCCTCCGGCGAGCAGAAGGCTCCCCCGACCGATACATCCTCCCAAACCGAACTCATCCAGTGGTTGCGTTCCAACCTGATCGAAATCCGGAACTCGATGGACTAGGGTTTCAGTTGAAAAGTCTGTTGGTCAGAAGCAATTTACCCTACTTCGTCAGTCGTCCGACCTTCTTCAGTGAAGCAACCCCTCGAACGTATGAGTTGACACCCGCAACTGGAACCAATGTAAATCTGATGGTCGCACAATGATTATGCTAGGAGCTTTGATCTATGGACGGAACTCTAGTCAATCTCAATGGATT
Source organism: Gemmatimonadota bacterium (assembly GCA_009837395.1). Taxonomy (GTDB): domain Bacteria; phylum JAAXHH01; class JAAXHH01; order JAAXHH01; family JAAXHH01; genus JAAXHH01. The sequence goes on along the minus strand of VXTP01000008.1, from coordinate 104,061 downwards.
ACTCATCGGCAACCAGGTTTTCGATATTCCCGTTTACCAGAGAGGCTATGCGTGGGAGAGGAAAAACCTGGAGGACCTGTGGGAAGACCTCTATTACCTAGACCCATCCAAGAAGCACTACTTCGGCACTGTGCTTCTCAAAGATTCGGGAAAGACCGCTAGTATCTCGCTAGCTACTTTGCGCCGCTTCGATGTCATTGACGGCCAGCAGCGGCTTACCACTGTTCTGATATTGTTGCGGGAGATCATCTCGCAGTTGAAGGAGGTAAGTGGCAATGAGCTGCAGAAAGATGTGGACGATCTGGAGAGAGACTATCTGAAAAATGGTAGTCATTACAAACTGAACCCTTTAGGTGATGATGGAGAGTTCTTCCACCATGTCGTTATTGACGGCAATGACTTTCTGGCTGGCACCACCTCGACTCATTCCCAGCGCCGCCTGAAGGAGGCAAAGGCGTACTTCAGAGAACGACTTATCGGTGTGAAGGAAAGGAGGCCTATGGAATACCAGGAATTCCTGGTTCAATTTAAACAGAAGATCGACGATCTTCAGCTCATTCAGTACCAGGTCAAATCGGACGCGGATGCCATTCGCATCTTTGAAACTGTCAATGACCGTGGCCGCCCACTGAGCAATCTTGAAAAGACGAAGAGCTTCCTCATGCACACTTCGTACCTCGGGATCGAAGACGATGACGCGGTGGCCGGGAGGCTCAAAGAACTGAACGGTCACTTCTCGAGAATCTACCGCCACTTCGAAGACGTGAGTGAAACCAAGCACATGGAACGCTTGCGTATGGACGAGAATGACGTTCATCGTTACCACTTCATTAACTTCATTTCATACGGAGACGAATCGTCGCGCCCTACCGACAGTCTCAAGGACCTCATCAGGGAGAAGTTGCGAGAAAACCCCGAAGTGTGCGTTCAGTATGCCCTGACGTATGCCAAAGACTTGGAAAAGGCCTTCCTGGCGGTGAAGCAGATTACTGAAGCCTACAAGGAGGATGAAAAAGGCGGGACCCTTAGCAAGGTATTCATGCTGGAGAGGATGGGGAACATATTCCCGCTGTTAATAGTCTCCTGGCTGAGGTTCGGAGACGATGGCCCACGTCTGGAGGGGATCCTCAAACTCTTGGAGACATTCATCGTTCGTGTATACCTCGTGAGTAGATATCGGAGCGATACCGGAGCGTCTACACTGAATGGAATAGCTCACAGTGTACATCGGAAGAGCATGGACTACGAGAGCCTTATAGACAAACTGAAACAAACGATTCGATCCTACCAGAACGACGAACAGTTCGAGCGTTCACTAAGTTGGGGTGACTTCTACGAACGCCTGGGTTCAAAAGACATAAAATACCTGCTGAGCGAATATGAAATTCGTCTCAGAAAGAAGGTTGATGTGCCATTGACTGTCGCAACACAGGAGAAAATCCTGACGTCCGACTACGAGGTAGAGCATATCTGGGCTCAGCATCCGTCACAGAAATTGTGTGCAGAGGAAGAATTTGTACACCAGGAGAACGTCCATCGAATTGGCAACCTTACCATAGCTTCCCAGTCGTGGAACAAGAGCATGGGAAACAAGACGTTTCAAGAAAAAAAGTCGCGACCTGGCGATGCACCCAGTTATTCGAACTCCAATCTGTTGGTACAGAAGAAGCTTTCGGACCTTCCCACTTGGGATGTCGACGCTATAAACAATCGAGAGGCCGACATAGTGGCCTTCGCGTTGCAGAGGTGGGCTGTATAGCTTTAGCGTTCCTCCGCCTTGCTTCCTTGCACGGTCAGAATGATAATTAGATAGGTGGATTCGTCGGATAGTCTTCTGGTTTGCCAGTATCGCCTGACTGGATGACAAAGTCTCTGCGATCTCGGTAAAGTCGGGCACGGTTTAGCACGTAGTCGATACCATCATTGTAGGGGTCAATTTCGTTGTAGTTGGTCATAAGCCAGTATTTATGGTCGCCAACAAACAGATAAGTATTGTTCATTCGGAAGAAACGACAAGCAACTCCTTCACCGGCGCGGAATCGGGTGCAGATTGCGGCCAGCAACTCGCGTTGGTTGTCCTTCTCGGTGAGAACGTATTCGTGGGCCAAGAATCTCGATATGTGACCGCTTCTCTCCAAGGGGCGCGATCTATTAGGTCGGTCAATGTGGGCATCATGCGTTTTGCCTCTTCATTGGAATCCTAGTTCCGAAACCTGTTGTCACCCTATCTCAAGCCGGTTGATTTTGCCGTCCATACTCAGCCATTAGTTTAATGAAGGCATTGGACCATTCATCCCAAACGCCTCGATACTATTTGCCCAAAGAACTAAACCCAGTCATCGTTTTGCTTGTTTGTATCAATGAAATATGCACTCCCAATTGTGACATGGCTAGAGCCATTCCTGTCAATACTGTCTGATTCGGCCATGATCGCATCCCCGCCACGTCCATCGTCCCGGCTGTTGTCCGCCTTTCTGTCCGGCCTGCTGTGCATCCTCTTTTCCATCGTATTCGATGCCACGGGCGCGCGGGCGGCGGTACCGCATCCCCAATCCGTCGACAGTCCGGCGGCCCTCGGCCCTTCCGCCGAAACCCCGCATCCCGCAGACGCCACGATCGCCGACCCTGCGATCATCGACCGTGCCGTCGACCGTCCCACCATCCCGGGCCCAGCCATCGAAGCGGCCCTGGCGGAGTTGTACCGGCAGCTGAATGATCGGCGTATTGACGAAAACCCCCTCGAAGAGATCCTCGCCGCCGGCGATCCTTCCCTGGCCGAACGGTATAGCGACGCCCGAATCAGGTTGAGGAAGCGGCACGCGTTGGACAGCCTCCTCGCCCGACCCACAGTACAGCTCAGTGTTTTCTTCGAAGAGGAAGAGCGGCTATCGGCCGATCTGTGGGACGTCCATTTCGAGCGGCATGGGGAGGGCTGGAAAGCCGAACGGTTCGAGCCGCTGCTGACGGCCCACCTCGGCTTCCGATTCTCCCTGCGCGAGGACGAAGTCTACGCTTTCGACCACCTGACGATCGAGCGGCCCGCCGGTGTATTCGAGATCGAAGACGGCCTGCTGATGCCCGGGTTTTCCGGAGACCGGATCGGGCGCGCGGTCCTCGTGGGCGCGGGACGATTCACCTTTACGCCTTCGGGCCGCGTCGAGCGCCATCAGATGAACAAGTACGCCCGTACGACCGACGATACCTACACGACGCGTTTCGACCGGATGGTGCTGGTCCTGTCGCCCGGGGGATATAAGCACCTGGTGGAAGGCGTGGCGCTTTCGCCTGTCAGGGGCGGGCGGGCATTCGACCGGGCGAAGGCCCTGCTGAACCGCGTCGACCGGGATTACCTGCTGGACATGCAGCCCGCACGGGAACGCTTCTCCCTCGCCCACACGCATCCGGGTTTCCTGCAGGCGGAGATCGATCTCGCGGACTCGGACCGGTGGCTCGTCTATACGAACAGCCCCTATGAATCGGAATCGGTCAGCCTGGTCCAGAAGAGCGGGTTTCCCCGGAATCCGGACATCAGTCCACCCGTGGTCTGGTGCCGTTTCTCGCCGGGGCCGGAGGGTCCGTCCGGCCGCGACGGCCGCGCCGACCTCGCTGCGGAGGACGAGACGGTCAGGGGTCCGCTGCTGTCCCTGGACCATTACGATATCGCGGGATCCCTGGAGGATGACGGCCGGCGCATGTGCATGAAGACGACCCTGGAAATCACGGCCCGGGCGGACCCGCTCACCGCGGCGACGTTCACGCTGAACCCGGATTTCGACGTCTACCGCGTGGATTACGCCACCGGCGACGGCGCGCTGTTCACCCGTCAGGGCACCTGGCTCACGGTTCCGTTCCGGCATCCGATGTCGAGGGACAGCACCACCACGCTGACCCTCTGGTACGAGGGCGACGTCTTCCGGGACGGCGGCGGCATATTCGGCCTGTTGTCCAACCAGCAATGGCTCCCCGTGCATTCCAACGAGGATCTGTACACTTTCGATTTGAAACTGCGCTATCCGGACGAGCTGAGTGTGGCGACGGTCGGCGCCCACGTGGCCAGCCATGGGGAGGAAGATGCGTGCGTCACACGCTGGCGGCGGACGCGGCCCGTGTCGTCTCTGGGCATGACGGTCTCCGAAAACCGTACCCGCACGGTCTCCGCGAGTGGCATCGACGTGATCCTCAGCGTGGACGAAGACCGGCGCACGGCCGAATCGAACACGGAGCGGATCCTCGCGCACATCGGTCCCGCGCTGGACTTCTTCGGCGGCGTCTTCGGTCCCTATCCCTATGAAAAGCTCGACATCGTGCAGATGCCGGACGACTACGCCTTCGGAAGGGCCCTGCCGTCGATGCTGATGCTGTGGGGCCTGTACTTTCAGGATGCCTTCAGCCTGGACGCGAACCTGCACGCCCACCTGTACACGGAAGTGCAGCACCTCTTCCGCGGGTTCCTGGCCCATGAACTCGCCCACCAGTGGTGGGGCGGCACCGTGGTCCCGAAGACGTACCGCGACGCCTGGCTCTCGGAGGCCATGGCGACATACGCGGCGGACCTGTATATCGAAAGTGAGACCGGTCCAGAAGCGTTCCGCGAGATGCTGAAACGGCACACGGTCCAGGCGCTTTACGCCGACCGGCACGGTGCGATCGACCTGGGCATGCGGCTCGCTGCGCATTACCAACCGGTCGTCTACGAGAAGGGCGCCCTGGTACTCCACATGCTGCGGCGCACCATCGGAGACGAGCACTTCATGAACGTGCTCTCACGGTTCAGCCGGCAATACGCGGGCAAGCTGGTTACGACCGCGGATTTCGAGGCCGCTGTGGAAGCGGAAACGGGCCGGGAGATGGGCTGGTTCTTCGATCAGTGGATCCGGGACACGGGCTATCCGGTCTACCGGGTGTATTTCACGAGCAGTGAAGGGGCCGGCAGCGATGAGGTCAACACCACGGGTTCTGCTGGCGCCGCACAGGGTGGCGCGGCTTCGGGTGGTGAGAGGACCGGCGGCGAAGACGCCGGCAGTGCGGGGCCGCGCGACGGGTTCACGGTGCGCGGTCAGCTAATGCAGGAACAGGAGGGCCGCGTGTTCCATGCGATCGTGCCCCTGGTCATCGAGTTGGAAAACGGCGACCGGATCGTCCGGGAGATCTGGAATACCCAAAGGCGTCAGACCTTCGAGTATACATTGCCGGACAGGGCGAAGCGCATTGACATCGCGCCGGATTTCTCGGTGTACTTCGAGGCGGCCCGGTAGCGCCGGTCACGAAGAAAACTCGATGAAGTTAAACCATTACGATGTTGGTATCATAAAATCCGAAAGCACCCCCACACGGGTAAGTTCTGCAAAGCAAAAAGTGTAAAAAGACAAAATGGAGTGGCAAAACAACTAACGATATACCAGCAACGTGACACTAGTTTTTAAGGGACCTGATATGCCTAGCGATATAGAGAATGTATAGCACATCGACAAGCATCATAGCAATACAGTCGACAGGTGACGTTGATGATATCGTTACACGGTTCCCGAAGCTTCGCGAAGTCTCTTCCTCAAAAGGTCCTCCCGATAGAACGCCGATAAATAAAAGCAAAATGAAAAAAGGAATTGTGATTACGAAAAACCTGAAATTGCAAACCCAGGAAAAGAGCACGAGATTCGATAGAAATGATCCACTTGCATTGTCTCGGTTTGATCGATAGAGATAGTAAATAGCGGGACCGGCAATCAACACAGTAAAGACATTATCGATATGATCCCAAACATTGAACTTGATGTATAGTGGTAGAGCCAGCGCCAACGTCAGAGACCATAATACGAAATGACCTATAACGTAGGGTAACAGATACCTGTCGTCAGTGGTTTTCCCTTGTTTGATATCCTGCTTTAACGCCTTGATGTTAAAAATATACATAAACTTATACTCCTTTTGCAGATCAGAGTGAGAACTCTGTAAGCTCGCTACTCCAGCAGGGGCTTTTCCACCCGGGCGCGGTTCGCCTCGGGTGAATCGGGATACCGCTTGATCAGCCGCTGGTACACGAAACCGGCCTCGACGGTGCGTCCCGCGGCTTCGAGGCATTGCCCCGCCTCCCACAGGACCGTCTCCAGACCCTCCATGCCCTGAAAATCGATCTCGAACTTGAGGTACTGTCGGGCGGCTTCGATGAAGTCCTCCTGCGCGCGGTAGCTTTCCGCGATGGCGAGACGCGCCGGCCGAACGAGCGTCGAATCGGGCTCGGAAGCAAGCAGTTGCTGGAAGACCATGCGCGAAAGTTCCGGCCGCCTTCCGCCAAGGAGCGCCTGCCCAAGCAGGAAGCGCGCTTCATCCTCCAGATCCGAGTCGGGATAGGCCGACAGGAGCCGGTTGCAGGCGTTCACCGCGTCGTCGTGTCGTTCCAGGGCAAGCTGGATGCGTGAGACCTCCAGCAGCGCGTCGTCCGCGAGGGCGTGTTCCGAGCCGTGCAGCAGGACCTTCAGGAAGTACTGCTCGGCCGCTTCCCGGTCCGGATCCAGGTGTCCCAGGTGGTACAGGACCACAGGCTCTTCGGGCTGTTCGTCCAGCATGCGCAGGAAGGCCTCGCGCGCCCGTTCATTCTGGCCCGACTCATAAAGGGCAACGGCTTGTTCCAGCGAAATGGACGGGGGTTGGGGCGGTACTGGCGCTGCATCGACGGTCGTGTCCTGTTGCGCGGCCTGGAGCGGACACATGCACAACAGCCATCGAAACAGATACGGGCGGGTGTATTTACAGACGGTCGACAGGATGGCGGGGGCGCTGCGGTCCGCCTTTATTTCAGTCATCTAAGGGGACCCGCAGGGCTTCTTTCAACAGTTTTCCAGGTTTGAAACGGGTCTTCTTTCCAGCCGGGACGTAAACGATATCGCTCGTGCGGGGATTGCGCGCGGAAGTGCGGGCTTTCGTGTCCTTGACCTCGAAGACCCCGAATCCCCTGATTTCGATCCGGTCTCCCTCGATCAGCGAATCCCGCATGGCCACGAACGTCTGGTCGACCACGGGAAACACCTGTTCTTTTTTTAGCCCCAGACGCTTGCTGATCAGTTCCACCAATTCTTTCTTGGTGGTGGTCATGAAGGCCTCCTCCCGGCAATCGGGACACCGGTACGCATCGGACGCTATCCCTTTGCATTAATTCAACTTAACAACGCCGCACGTATTCTAAGGGGCGGTATTCGCCGTGTCAACGGATTTTGTCGCGAAGCTCAGTTCATCCCCGCCGGCGCCGTCTCGTGAAAGGGGAAGGATCCCTTGAAGGGACGGGGGCTGGAGACGTACCACACGCCCTCGTACATCGGGCAGGTCTGGTAGTGGCAGACCACGTTGCACCGTTCCATGTCGTCGTCTTCCTTGGCGCCCTGGTGGGGGATGTGGCTGAGGAAGACGACCGCGTCGCCGGCCATGGGGTGCAGCACGACGTGTTCCTGTGCGTAGCACCATTCTTCGAACGCGACGTGGTCTATCCGGGGATAGAGATGGGGCGGCTCGGAGAGGTGGCCGTTCTTGACGAAGCGGAGATTGCCCTGGCCGGGGACGTTGTCCTGGAAGTAGAAGGTCGTGTTCACACTGCTGGGCTGCACGGCCAGCCTGCGTTTTTCGGTCTCCCGCTTCTCGTTCCAGTAGCCGTAGAAGTCCATGTGCCATTCCTGGGTATAGGCGCCGGGGTTGATGTGGGCCCGGAAGCTGCGGAGCTGGCATTGCTTGCCCATCATGGCGTAGAGCAGCGGCGCCACGCTCGTATGGCCCACGAGCGGGGCGAAGACGTCGGGCTCCCGGTCCAGCAGGGAGTCGAACCACATGTTCCCGACTGCGTTCAGGCCTTCCTCCCAACCCTGCTCCTTCGCGTGGAATATGCGGGACCGCACCTGCTCGGTTTCCTCCGGGGACAGGGCGCCCTTGATGAGCACGAAACCGTCCCTTTCCAGTTGATCCAGTTTACCGTCGAGTTCTTTCACCTGGTGTCTCCTTGTTCGTCGCTGTCAAAGTACGTCGCTCACTGATTCAGGAATCGGTGGTCCTGCCGGGCTGGCCGTGCACCGGCCGCGTGTCGGTCGCACGCCGGCCGCTTCGGGTTCGCCCCGCGGATTTCGACCAGACCATAAACACGGGGACATCCGCTGTCAAGGCATACGGACCGCCTCACGAGCCGCCTCGACGGTCGCGCGAGTGCCGACTCGCGACGGCCCCGTGAAAGGCCGGTTCCTGCACGCGTACTCCGCCTCGCACGATCATTCCTCGAACGGATAGAGCGGACGACGCCGGTACCGGAAGTCGAAGCGTCGCATGTCCGCGGTCGTGGCGCCGGGCGTGTCCACCCGGATCAGCCGCTTGCTCACGGGCGCGTAGGCGGCCGTGGGCGCGTGGACACCCTTGGCGATGAGCACGTGGAAGTCGGCCGGGTCCAGGCCGATGCTGGTCATCATGCCCAGGCTGACCGGCACCGTCCGCAGCGACGTCAGGCTCACCGTGAGCCCGCTGTCCGTGGTCACGACGGCGGTCTGTCCCATATTGAACGATGTCTTGCCGCCGTGGCGAACGGCCGATTCGGTGAAGCGTCCCTCGTGGATCCCCTGCACCCGCACTTCGGTCCGGATGGGCAGTCCGTGCCGGTCGTCCGTCTTGCCGCCCATGTCCAGGGTGAGCCTCGCGCCCACGCCCGCGGCAACGGCCCGTTCGACAGACCCGGGGTCGTACAGGCAGAGGAAGGTCTTCACCTCCCCGCGCCTCAAGACCTCGTGGGCGATGAGCGTGCCGTCCGCGGCCGAACCGCCGCCCACGTTGTCGCCCATGTCGAGCAGGCACACGGGCCCCTCGCCGCCCAGGGCCGCATCGACGGATTCGGGGATGGAAATGAATTCGCCGACGAACTCGTCCCGGTGCGCCACCAGGTAACCGGCGAGATCATCCGCGATGCGCCGGGCCAGCCCGGCGTCGCCGTCGGTCACGGCAATGAAGGACGAACCCATCTCCGGCACGTCCGCGTAGGGAAACCCGAGGACGATGCTGTTCGACAGGACGCCGGTTTGCTCCAGCCACGCGTCCGCTTTTTCGTAAAGGGGCCGGCAGGGCGGCGAGGACGTGTCCTGGCGCTCGATGCCGATGGCCACCGGCGGGAAGGCCGCCGCCTGGACGGGCCGGATTTCTCCGCGCAGAGTCCGGGCCATGAGCGCCGCGGCCTCCAGGCCCCGCTGCTTCTGGTCCAGGTGCGGATTGGTGCGGTAGGCGATGGTGGCGTCGCAGGCCTCGACCATGCGATGGGAGAGATTGGCGTGGGGATCGATGGTGCAAATTACCGGAAGGTCCGGTCCGACCTCTCTGCGCAGCCGGGTCAGCCAGCACCCGTCCAGGTCGTGGTAATCCGCCCCCTCGCCGGCATTGGCGCCGTGTGGAGCGACCAGCAGGCCGTCGAGCGGCCCCGCGCCCGCGAGCTGCTCGAACATCATCTCCATCAGCGCGTCGCAGGTGTCTTTCGCGATCCGGCCCGACGGCGGGGTGGACGCGTAAAACAGCGGTACGGCGTCGATGCCGGCGTCGTCCAGTCCCTCCAGGAAGCCGCTGATCTCGTGGAATCCGCCCCTGAAATGATCGGCGACGGCTTCGCCCCTCAGGATCCCGTCCCGCCGGAACAGGTCGAGGGTCGTCGGGGTGTGACTGAACGTATTGGATTCGTGGATCAGCGAGAGGATGCCCACGCGCACGGAATTGCGCTCCTTGATCACGAAAGCATGTGTTGGAAGGACTTTCTGAACTTGTCCACCTTCGGGTCGATGACCATGAAACAGTAGGGTTGCCGTGGATTGTTGAGATAATAGTCGTGATGGTACGCTTCGGCCTCGTAAAAAACCTCGAGAGGCTCGATCTCAGTGACGATCGCCGCGCTCCACAGGTCCGACGCATCGGCTTCCGTCCTCGAATACTCTGCTGCGCGCTGCTGTTCTTCGTCGTTGTAGAGTATGATCGAACGGTACTGCGTCCCGACGTCCCCGCCCTGGCGGTTGAGCGTAGTGGGGTCGTGTATGCGCCAGAAGATGTGCAGGAGGTCCGCGTAGCTGATCACGGACGGATCGAAGGTGATCCGTACGACCTCGGCATGGCCCGTGGCGCCGGTGCATACGGACTTGTAATCCGGGTTGTCGACGCTGCCGCCGGCATAGCCCGACACCACGCCCGTCACGCCCCTGACCTGCTGGTAGATCGCTTCCAGGCACCAGAAGCAACCACCGCCAAGTGTCGCCGTCTGCGTCTCTTGTGTCATGTAGCCGTCCTCCATGGAGTGTGGGGCCGTACAGCAAGTTTGTTCCGGCCGGGGCGCACGTTCGTCTGCGCCCGGTCTTGTTTGCTTCGGCTCATCCGCGCGGTCTTTTCGTAACGCGCACATAGGCAATAACGAAAATGGGTAGGGCGAGAGCCAGGAAAATCCAGATCAGTGCCCGGTCGTCCTCGATGATCCCGGTCATCGCCAGCAGCGTGCTTAGGCCGGCCGCGGGAATGGCCGCGGTGGCGGCGGATACAATGAGGCAGAAAAGAAGACTCTTGATCATGGGTTTCATGAGGCCGGCCGATTCACATGTTTGCCGTCGACGTAATCCAGCAGATCCCGGGTGACCGCGCCGTCGGGCTCCCGGTCGAAGGTCGCCTTGAAGACCCGCATCAGGTCGGGCGGCTCGAACCGCCTACCTTCGCGCACGGTGCATTGTACGTTTTCGATATCCTCGATTTGTTCGAGGGGGTTCCCCCGCACCGCCACCAGGTCTGCCCGCAGACCCGGCCGGATCGAACCGGTCCGGCCGTCGATGCCCAGGACCCGGGCGTTGATCGATGTGGCCGATCGCAGCGCGTCCACGGCCGGGATGCCGGCGTCCGTGTACATGACGAGTTCGTCATGCACGCTCATCCCGGGCACGAGGTGGGGGAAGGGCGTGTCCGTGCCCAGTGCGACGGTCACCCCCCGCTGATGGGCCCGGCGCAGGAACCGCTTCAGGTGCGACATGGCGCCCTGGTATCTCAACCGGTATTCCGGCGGACCGAAACGGCCTAGATACCGCTGCCATATATCCAGGTGGCGAGGGTGAACCCAGGCCCTCCGGACGTCGTGGTGGAAGGGCCGGTCCAGGACGCGCCCGAGCCGGTCCCAGACCACCAGGGTCGGGTCGATGATCACGTCCCGTTCCAGGAGGAGGTCGATCACGAGATCGTCCTCCGCCTCGGAAGCCGCGCGCCAGGCCACGCCGCACCCGGCCAGGTGCTCGAACTCATCCAGTCCGAGCCGCGCGGCATCTTCCGCGGTGGTCGCCTGCAGATGGGCCACCACGAATTTGCCCGACGCGTGGGCGGCGTCGACCGCCGCCTTCAGCAGCGGGGGTTCCACGCCCGCGTACAGCTTGATCTGGTCTACCCCGGCGTCCACGTGCCGCCGGACCGAATCGGCGATCTCGCCAGGGGTGCCGTGGGCCCGTCCCAGTTGGGGCCAGTAGACCCTGGGCCCGTCGAGCAGGTGGCCGCAGCACAGGATGGCGGGACCGGCGGAGAGGTCCTTCGCGTGGCGCTCGCGTTCCCCCAGGATCCATGCCAGGTCGTTGCCCACGTCGCGGATCGTGGTCACCCCGGCGGCCAGGAAAGCCGGTCCCATGACGGTACTGTAGTGGACATGGGCGTCCATCAGTCCCGGCAGGAGCGTGCAGTCCGGCAGGGCCGCGGTCTCCATGCCGGCGGGGATTTCGGAGACGGGCAGGACCGCGTCGATCAAGCCCTCCTTCACCACGACGGCCACACCGCTTCGCGTCTCATCGGCAACGCCGTCCCATATGCGGTCCGGCGCCAGTACGTACGTGCCGTTTCTCATGTCTGCCTTCATGAAGGTATCCCGCGTGCCGATCGCCGGCTGCCGGTCGCCAGCCGGAGCCCCGGACGGGTGCTTTCCCTGCCCCGCTCGATCCGGTATAAATCCCTTGCCCGCAGCGTGCCCCGTCTTTTACTTGAACCATCGGTAATATCTAACGTCACCGTGGATTCTGTCAAAGGGCTAATGTCCAATCCCCTGTACACCGGATGGCAACGAATCCTGGAAGGCCAGGGTCTCGAAGTCGCCTTCACGGGCATGTTCATCGTGTTCCTGGCCCTCGCCGCCATCAGCTTCTGTATTGCCATGCTACCCAGGGTCGTGGCGGCGCTGGGGGGCATGCTCCCTGAACATCCGCACAACCCCACCGGTACGGATTCCCCGCAGGACGACGAAGCCGTGGCCGCGGCCATCGGCTTCGCGCTCAACGAGAAGAACAACCACCGGTAAGCAGGCCATGCGGACGGACTAAATGACCATACTGTACGAATTTCTGTCGGCTTCCGGTCTGGCCGCGGCGACGTGGGGACATGCCGTGATGATCCTGATCGGCATGGTCATGATAATCCTGGCGATCGTCCGCCGTTACGAACCGCTGCTCCTGGTACCCATCGGTTTCGGGATCATGCTGGGCAACATCCCCATGATGGGCGGCGGCGGCCATGGGGTCTACGATGAGGGCAGCGTCCTCTACTACATCTACTTCGGCGTCAGGGAAGGCGTCTTTCCGCCCCTGATCTTCCTGGGTATCGGGGCCATGACCGATTTCTCGGCCATGCTGTCCAACCCGCGGCTCGTCCTCCTGGGCGCCGCCGCGCAGATCGGCATCTTCCTGACCCTCCTCGGCGCCATGGCCATCGGATTTACGCCCGCCGAGTCGGGCGCCATCGCCATCATCGGCGGCGCGGACGGTCCCACGGCCATTTTCCTGTCATCGAAACTGGCGCCTCACCTGCTTGCCATGATCGCCATCGCGTCCTATTCCTACATGGCCCTGGTTCCCATCATCCAGCCGCCCATCATGCGGCTCTTCACCACGCGGCAGGAACGGCTGATCCGCATGGCGCCGCCCCGGGCGGTCTCGCAGCGGGAGAAGATCATCTTCCCCATCGTCGCCTTCATCATCGCCGCCATGATCGCGCCGGATTCGATCGTGCTCGTGGGCATGCTCTTCTTCGGCAACCTGCTCAAGGAATGCGGCGTCACCGAACGGCTGGCCAATACGGCGCGGACCTCGATGATCGACATCGTCACCATCCTCCTGGGGTTCTCGGTCGGCGCCAGTACGCAGGCTTCGGCGTTCCTTACGCTGGAATCGCTCTTCATTTTCACCCTGGGCGTGGTCTCCTTCTGCATCGCGACGACCGGGGGCGTGCTTTTCGCCAAGTTCCTGAACCTTTTCGTCAAAGACAAGATCAACCCGCTGATCGGTGCGGCGGGCGTCTCCGCCGTGCCCATGGCGGCGCGGGTGGCCCAGGTGGAAGCCCATCGCGAAGACCCGCGGAATTTCCTGTTGTTTCACGCCATGGCGCCCAACGTGGCGGGCGTCCTCGGCTCCGCCATCGCCGCGGGCATACTCTGGTCCGTCCTGGTGGGCGGGTAAGTGCTGTGAATACATCGAACCCTTAAAACGAGGGAACCAACGTGAAGAAAAAAGTCCATTTCATGTGCACCACATTCCGCGACGGATTCCAGTCCGTTTACGGCGCGCGCGTCTTTACCCGCGACTTCATGCCCGCCGTGGAAGCGGCGCGGGATGCGGGGATCGACTATTTCGAGGCCGGAGGCGGGGCCCTGTTCCAGTCTCCTTATTTCTACTGCAACGAGGACGCCTTCGAGCGGATGGACGCCATCCGCGAGGCGGTGGGCCCGGACGCCAACCTGCAGACCCTGTCCCGGGGCGTGAACGTGGTCGGACTGGATTCGCAGCCCAGCGACATCATCCGGTTGCACGCCGAGTTGTTCAAAAAGCACGGCATGACGACCATCCGGAACTTCGACGCCCTGAACGACGTGGAGAACCTCGTGCACAGCGGCCGGTGCATCACGGAGGCCGGTCTGAAGCACCAGGTGTGCGTCACCGTCATGGAACTGCCCCCGGGCTGCGCGGGCGCCCACGACGCGGCGTTCTACACGGAGACGTTCAGGAAGATCCTCGACGCGGACATCCCCTTCGACTCGGTGTGTTTCAAGGACGCGTCGGGCACGGCCGTGCCCTCCAAGGTATTTGAATCTGTCAAGGCCGCCCGGAAGCTGCTGCCCGAGGGGACCTGGATCCACTACCACACCCACGACACGGCCGGCATCTCCGTCGCGGCGTACCAGGCGGCGCTCGAAGCCGGCGCCGACGCCATCGACCTGGCCTTCGCGCCCGTGTCGGGCGGTACGTCCCAGCCCGACATCCTCGTCATGTGGCACGCGCTCCGCGGGACGGACTACGACCTGGACATCGACCCGGACGGTGTGCGCGAAGCGGCGGAGATCCTTAAGGAATGCATGGAGGACTATTTCCTGCCGCCCGAGGCCGTGGCCGTCGAACCCCTGCTTCCCTGGAGCCCCATGCCGGGCGGCGCCCTGACCGCCAACACGCAGATGCTCCGGGATAACGGGATCATGGACCGCTATCCCGCCATCATCAAGGCCATGAGCGAGGTCGTGGAGAAGGGCGGGTACGGCACGTCCGTCACGCCCGTTTCCCAGTTCTACTTCCAGCAGGCTTTCAACAACGTGATGATGGGGCCCTGGAAGAAGATCGCGGAGGACTACGGCCGGATGGTGCTGGGCTATTTTGGCCGGACGCCCGTGCCTCCGGACCCGGTGGTCGTGAACATCGCTTCGGAGCAGCTCGGCCTGCCGCCCAACCGGCGGCCGGTGCTGGAACTCAACGACAACGATCCGAAGAAGGGGGTCGAGGCAGCGCGCAGCGTGCTGAAAGAAGCCGGGATAGAGGATACGGACGAGAACATCTTCATCGTCGCGGCATGTGGCGAGCGGGGGCTGGCCTTCCTCAAGGGCGAAGGGTTCATCGGCGTCCGCAAGAAGTCCCCGGCCGACCAGGAGGTGCTGGAGGAGGATGCGATGGCCACGACGAACGGCCCCCGCGGATACCAGGTGACCGTCAACGGCCGGAGTTATGCGCTGCGGATCGAAGGGAAGACGGCGATCGTGAACGGCAAGGCCTATGACGTAGACCTGCAGCCCGATATGTCCGAAGCCGCGACGGAAGCGGCGGAACGCGCCGGGACCACGCCGGTCATCGCCCCGATCCCCGGGAAAGTGCTCAAAGTGGCGGTCACGCCCGGACAGGCCGTCGAGGAAGGGGACGTCATCGTGGTCCTGGAAGCCATGAAGATGGAGATGGAGGTCACTGCCGATGTCGCCGGCACCGTGACCCATGTCTCCATCAACCCCGGCGTCCAGGTGATCGCGGGCCAGACGCTGGCCTACCTGGGCTGAGTTCCCCTAACCGGATCTCCACGGCTGGAGCGTCGCATGGCCGGATTCCCCATACACCGCATCCGCCTCAAAACGCGCTTCGTGAACGCGGGCCGTTTGCTACGCCGGGCCGTTGCCTGCGGCTTGTTGATGCTCGCCTTCCCCACCTATCCCGCCTTTTCCCAGTCCCCGGCCACAGGTCCCTTCATGCAGCGCGACCAGTTCCCCGTCAGAATGTTGTTCCTCGGACTGCGTCCCGAGACCGGGGATCTCCTACCGCGACGGTCGATCCAGTGGGCGGTGCAGTTCGACTACGCCAATTCCTACGCGAGCACCCTTCCCGTGGGCGATACCCTGATCGCCGATGATTACTACCGGGCCGCGCCGCCAGACGAGTACCGGCTTTTCGTAGATACGGAATCCCTGCGCTTGTCGGTGGACTTGGACTGGCGGATCGCGTCCCGGCTGCAGGTCGGTGTGACACTGCCTTTCCTGAAGCATGGCGGGGGCTTCCTGGACGGCGTGGTAGAGGGGTTTCACGGCGCGTTCAACCTGTCCAACGGGGGAAGGGAGTGGGCTCCCCAGAACGACTACGGCGTATTCGTCGTGCGCGACCGCCGTTTCTGGATCAGAAGCGTGGAGTCCGCCGATTTCCGGCCGGGAGATCTCGTAGTGCGTATGAAGACGCCGTTGAACCGAGGCGGAGGGCGGGTCGTCATGGCCATTGCCGGCGCCCTGAAGCTGCCCACGGGCAGCCTGGAAACACTGACCGGCAGCGGGGGATGGGATTACCAGGCGGCGTTCTTTGCAACCTGGCGGCCGGATCGGCCGAAGCGGGACATGATCTTCCATGCCAACCTCGCCCACAGCCGACTGGGAAGACCGACCAATGGCGAGGGATTCCCCCTGCGGTCCATTACGACGCTCGTGCTGGCTTTCGAATACCGGACTACGGGCCGGCTCGCTGCACTGCTCCAGACGCAGGTCAACATCGGTCCCTTTCCGAGCAGCAGGCTGGGCCCCTTGAATCGCACGGCCATCGAGGCGACCGCCGGCGTGCGGTACGCCCTGTCCGAGTCGCTGTCGCTCGATGCCGGTCTGACCGAGAACCTCAGCCAGTACCAGAACACCCCCGATGTAGGGCTGCACGTCGGAATCGTGTGGAGGACGCCCTAGCAGCCGACACAGCGGGAATCAGCGGGAATCATCATGTCAGACAAGCAATCGCGGATACTTTTCAACTCCCACGGGCGCCTGGGTGTGATCGACCTGGATGACGCCGGGGGTTCGGCAGGCGTGCGGGTTTGGTATCCGAACCCGGACGTTCCGGGCATGGACAGCTGGAGTTGGGGGCCGGTCTTCGAAGACCGCCGCAGGATCATCCTGTCCAGCTACGAACCCGGCAAGGCCTGGGAGGGCAACGTGCGGGTCCATCTCTGGATTTACGACCTGGAGGAAGCCCGCCTGCTGAAGGAGATCGCCCTGAAGGAGCGGCCCGCGCCGTTCATGGGATGCACCCATATCCTGCCGGGAGAGGACCGTCTCGTGACGAACCCGATCATCGACGGTAAACAGCGCATCTGGACCATGGACCTGGACGGATCCGATCCGCGGGAGATCACAGGTGCCGACGAAGGGTTCGTCTACTGCGTGCAGATCAGCCCGGACGGCCGCAGGTTCGCTTATCATTCCACCATGCTGGAAGGCCGGGACAGCTACTGCATATTCGTATCGGACCTGGACGGGGGAAACCGTCTGGAAGTCGCTGGGGCGCAAGGGCACCTTTACTTCGGTCCCATGTGGTCGCCGGACGGGCAGTGGCTGATCTACCAGGACTGCCACTATCCCGATGATCCGGGGCACGACTTGGCGGATCTGTGTCTGGGGCGTCCCGACGTGGAGAGTCCAGACGGCCCCGATGGCTCGCTCCACCGGAAAATCACGACGGGACAGCGCCAGTGGTTCGCCACGTCCTATGGCAACCCGGACTCGCGGGGCAGCGGTTCCAACATCGCCCAGTGGACGCCGGACGGGAAGAGGGTCACCTACACCCGCGCGGAGCCGGGTTCCCGGACGGCCTGGCCGTACCAGGCGCAACGACCGGACACCGACCACTTCAACCGGGACTACTGTCCGGAGGACGCCCGCGGCGGCACCGCCATCTGCCTGCTCGATCCTTTTTCGGGAGAGGAATCGGAGTTCATTCCCTACGAACCCATGGTCTGGAACTTCCGGTCCGCCTGGTCGCCGGATGGTGCGCAGTTCGCCTTCTGCCGCGCCGAGGTGGGATCACCGAGCAGTATCTGGCTGGTCGATGCCGACGGCGGCAATGCGCGCATGCTGACGGACGGATACGAACACCTGGGTGCGGATCACCCGGTGTGGGTGGGGTAGGGTTACTTACGCGCCGGAAACCGGGCAACTGTCGCGCGGGAGATCAAACGTAGGTCAGCCAGCCGTGGGTATCTTCGCCTTCGCCGGTGGTGACCGCGAAGAACCTGTCCTGAATCTCCTTCGTGACCGGACCGCGAGACCCGCCGCCGACGGTGATGCGGTCGATGGAACGGACCGGCGTCACCTCCACGGCGCTGCCCACGAAAAAAACCTCGTCGGCGATGTAGAGCATCTCCCGGGGGATGTCCTGTTCGACGACCTCGAACCCGGCGTCCTGGGCGAGCGTCATGACGGAGTTGCGGGTGATGCCGCCGAGGACCGAGGCCGCCAGGCTGTTGGTGATGACCCGGCCCTCCTTTACGACGAAGATGTTCTCGCCGCTTCCCTCGCTGATCAGGCCGTCGGTGTTCAGCGCGATGCCTTCGCTGTACCCGTTCTCGATGGCCTCCATGCGGATCAACTGGGAATTGAGGTAGTTCCCGCCGGCCTTGGAGAGGGCGGGGTGGGTATTCGGCGCGGGACGGGTCCAGGAGGAGATACACACGTCCACGCCGTTCTCCATTACGTCGTCGCCGAGATAGGCGCCCCAGTCCCAGGTCCCGATGGCGACTTCCACGGGGCACCCCAGGGGGTCGACGCTCAGCATGCCGTACCCGCGGTACACGACGGGCCGGACGTAACAGGAGGTGTGCTTGTTGGACCGGATGGTTTCCAGGACGGCCTCGCTGATCTCCGCATTGGAGTAGGGGATTTCCACCCGGTAAATCTTGCAGGAGTCGAAGAGCCTGTCCACGTGCTCCTGGAGCCGGAACACCGCGGAGCCGTGTTTCGTCTTGTAGCAGCGCATGCCTTCGAAGAAACTCGAACCGTAGTGCACCACGTGGGAAAGCACGTGGAGCTTCGCGTCTTGCCAGGGTACCAGCTTCCCATTGAACCAGATGTATTCGGCCTCCGGCAGGGTGGCCATCGAGGTCTCCTTTCTGCGGTTCGATCTGCGCCGACAATCTGGCGCAAACTAGGGGGCTAACCCCCTGTTGTCAAGGGCAAAAGGCTTGACACCCTCTTCGCGAATCCCCTAGCTTACGCCATGACGAAATCGGACCATGACACGGTATTCATGCGCCAGGCGCTGGACCTCGCGGCGCGGGGAATAGGGCGCACCAGTCCCAATCCCATGGTGGGTTCCGTGGTCGTCCGCGACGGCGTTGTCCTGGGCGAGGGTTATTATCGGGAGTACGGCGGGCCGCACGCGGAGCCGCAGGCGCTCGAGGAGGCCGGCGGCCGCGCCCAGGGCGCCGTGCTGTACGTTACCCTGGAGCCCTGCTGCCACCAGGGCAGTACGCCGCCGTGCACGGACGCGATCATCGCATCGGGCATCGCCCACGTCCACGTCGCCATGGCCGATCCGGACCAGCGCGTCTCAGGCAAGGGGATCGAGCGGTTGCGCGCCGCCGGCATGACCGTGGAGACGGGCCTGCTGGAAGCGGAAGCGCGGGAACTGAACGCGGCCTACGTGCGCCACCGGGAAACGGGCCAACCCTTCGTGCTGCTCAAGCTCGCCCAGACGCTGGACGGGCGCATCGCCACGCGGAACGGCCATTCGAAGTGGATCACCGGGGAGGCCGCGCGGAAACGGGTTCACCTGATGCGCAGCCGGGCGGATGCCGTGCTCGTGGGTATCGACACCGTGCTGGCGGACGACCCGCGGCTCACGGTCCGGCACGTGGACGGCCGCCAGCCCCGTCGCATCGTGCTCGACAGCCGGGCCCGCACACCGCTGGACGCCCAGGTATTGAATGGCGATGCGCCGGTGACGGTGTGCGTTGCGGAGACCGCGCCCGCGGATCGGGTGGACGGGTTGAAAGGGATGGGCGCCGAGGTGCTGGTATTGCCTGGCGGGGATGGGTCCATACCGTTGGCGCCGCTCAAATCGGCCCTTGGCCAGGTCGGGATCGTGACCCTCATGGTGGAAGGCGGCAGCCGCGTGGCCGCTTCCTTCCTGCGGGAGCGTGCGGTCGACCGGATCGCCTGCTTCGTTGCGCCACGCATCCTGGGCGCGGGGATCCCGTCGATCGCCGACCTGGCACTGGACGACCTTTCGAAGGCGATTCAACTGAACGATACGCAAGTGGAGCAACTGGACGACGACCTGCTCGTCACGGGCACGCCGGGGTATGCTTGAACATGAACCTGGCAGGGAGTATGCACCATGTTCACGGGTATTGTTGAAACCACGGGCGTTGTCCGGTCACTGGACCGGGATGCGAGCGAAAACAGCGCGGGCGACGGCGCGGGCGGCCTCAAGCTGACCGTGGAAGCGCCGTCCATGGCGCCGGACTTCGAGCAGGGCGCCAGCGTTGCCGTCAACGGCGTCTGCCTGACCGTCGTGGACACTGACGGCGAGGCGTTTTCCGTAGAACTCGTACCCGAAACGGTCTCCCGGACGACCTTCGGAAGTCTGAACGTCGGGCACCGGGTCAACCTGGAGCGGCCGCTGCGTCTTTCGGACCGTATTGACGGCCACCTGGTCCAGGGGCACGTGGACGGCGTAGGACGCATCGCGGCGCGGGAAGAACGGGGCAACAGCCTGTGGTACGAGGTGGAAATACCGGATGATCTGACGCCCTTCGTCATCGAGAAAGGGTCCATCGCACTGGATGGAATAAGCTTGACAATCGCCGGTCTGACGGGTAGTTTGGCCGCCGTATCGATCATCCCTCACACCGCGTCGATTACGACGTTCGGCGGAAGGCGGATCGGTGACCAGGTGAACATAGAAGTGGACATGATCGGCCGGTATGTCGCGTCCCTTTTGCATGCCGGCAGCGATACGAACCGGGGAGCGCACCCGGGTCCGTCACCCATCACCGAATCCTGGTTGAAAGAGCGCATGTAGCGTCGGCAAGACCCGGCGGCGGTTCAAGCACAGTACAGTCCGGGATCCGCCGAGACCGGGCGACCGAAAAACACGGTTATTAAGCATGTCGTCCCCCTTTTGTTCCATCCCGGAAGCGGTCGAGGAGATCAAGTCCGGGCACATACTGATTGTCATCGACGACGAAGACCGCGAAAACGAAGGCGATTTCATCATGGCCGCCGAAAGAACGACTCCGGCGGCCATCAATTTCATGGCCCGGTACGGCCGTGGA
The DNA here is from genome assembly GCA_009837395.1 of Gemmatimonadota bacterium. Lineage (GTDB taxonomy): Bacteria > JAAXHH01 > JAAXHH01 > JAAXHH01 > JAAXHH01 > JAAXHH01. The sequence continues at coordinate 83,229 of VXTP01000008.1, read as the reverse complement.
CTGATCTGCCTTCCGACCACGCGCGAACGCCTGGAAGAACTGAAGGTGCCCGCCATGGTCGGCGAAGAGGTCAATACGGCGTTGCACAGCACGCGCTTCACCGTATCCGTCGATGCCGTGAATGGTACCACGTCGGGCATTTCCGCGGCGGACCGCGCCGAGACGGTCCAGGTGTTCGTCCGTCCGGAAAGCAGGCCCGACGACCTGGCGCGCCCGGGCCACATCTTCCCGCTGCAGGCCTTCGACGGCGGCGTCTTGCGCCGGGCCGGACACACCGAGGCCACGGTCGACCTGGTGAAGCTGGCCGGTCTCTATCCCGCAGGCGTGCTCTGCGAGATCATGGACGACGACGGGTCCATGGCCCGCCTGCCCAGGCTGGTCGAGATCGCGAACGAGCACGACCTGAAGATCATCACGATCAAGGACCTGATCGAGTACCGCCGGCGCAGCGAGAAACTCGTCAAGCGGGTGGTCACCACGACCATCCCCAGCAGGCACGGGGAATTCGAGTCCCACCTGTACGAGGACCAGTTGACCGGCGACCACCACGTCGCCCTGGTCAAGGGCAACGTGGACGGTGAGCCGAACGTGCTCGTCCGCGTGCACTCCCAGTGTCTCACGGGGGATGTTTTCGGTTCCATGCGATGCGATTGCGGCGACCAGCTTCAGCAGGCGCTCAAGCGCATCAGCGACGAAGGCAGCGGCGTGCTCCTTTACATGCGCCAGGAGGGACGGGGCATCGGACTGGCCAACAAGCTCAGGGCCTACGCCCTCCAGGACCAGGGTCATGACACGGTGGAAGCGAACCTGGCGCTGGGCCTGCCCGTGGACGCGCGCGACTACGGGATCGGTTCCCAGATCCTGGCGGACCTCGGGCTGACTACGATCCGGATCATGACCAACAACCCGTCGAAACGGTTCGGGATCGAGGGGTACGGCCTTGAGGTGACCGAACGCGTCCCACTGCAGACTTTTCCGAATTGTTACAACGTGGGATATCTCAAGACCAAGCGTGGGAAGCTGGGTCACCTGCTCGACCTCGAAGAGCCGCCGGACGACGTCGGATTCGACAGCCTGCTTTAAGGAGTGCCTGCGTGACGAGAACCATTGAAGGCAGCGTGGAGAGCGGAGGAGACGTCCGGTACGCCATCGTGGCCGGCCGTTTCAACGGGTTCATCACCGAGTCCCTGCTGAAAGGCGCGCTGGACGGGCTTCACCGCCACGGAGTGGATGAAGGCCGGATCGACGTGGCCTGGGTGCCGGGGGCTTTCGAGATTCCCCTGGTGGCCCGGAACATGGCGGCAAGCGGGCGTTACGGCGCCGTGATCTGCCTGGGATGCGTCATCCGCGGCGCCACGCCCCACTTCGACTACGTGGCCGGGGAAGCGGCCAGCGGGATCGCCGCCGCGGCCCGGGATACCGGCGTGCCGGTGATCTTCGGCGTGTTGACCACGGAAAACCTCGAACAGGCCATCGAACGGGCGGGTACGAAGGCGGGCAACCGGGGTTGGGACGCCGCGCTGGCCGCCGTGGAAATGGTGGACGTGATGCGCAAGCTAGGCGGGCCGGACGGACCAGGGGATCAGGAGTGAACGTACGCGCGGGGGAGCGTCGCCTGGGCCGTGAACTGGCGTTGCAGTCGCTTTATCTTTCCGAACAGACCGGGGGGGATCCCGGGAAGGCCCTTCCCGGGTTGCCCGGGTGGCCCCTGGCGTCCGAGCAAGCCCGGCGTTTCGCCGAGGCGCTGATCGATCGGCTGCTGCAGCACGAAGAGACCGTGAACGGGCACATCACCGCGGTGGTGCGGCACTGGGACCGGGACCGCGTGGCCCGCATCGACGACTGCATCCTCCGGCTGGGCGCCTGCGAACTCATCGCCTTTCTCGATATCCCGACGGCGGTATCCATCAACGAAGCGATCGAACTGGCCAAGAAGTACAGCACGGAACAGTCCGGCGGGTTCGTAAACGGCGTCCTGGACGCCGTGGCCGCGAGACATCTCACGGCGGCGGACCAGGCCTGATACCGCCCGATCGGCTTGCCGGCGCATACACAGGGAATGAAACCTCGACGTGCGATACGGCCTTCTGTCCGATATTCATGGAAACCTGGAAGCGCTGGATGCCGTACTCGAAGCGATGGCCGGTGAGCGTATCGGCCATTATCTTTGCCTGGGCGACATCGTTGGATACGGCGCCAGTCCCAATGCGTGCCTCGACCGCGTTTCCGGACTGACGACGGACGTGATCGCGGGCAATCACGACCATGCCGCGATCGGGAAGCTGGATATCTCCACGTTCAACCCTTATGCGGCGGAAGCGGCACGGTGGACGCGGCGGCAGCTTACGCCGGACGGCCGGCGCTACCTGGGAGGGTTGCCCTATGTCCGGCGGAACGAGGATCTTTTTATCGTCCACGCGAGTCCGGACCGTCCGGAGGAGTGGATCTACCTGACTTCGCCCTGGCAGGCGGACGAAGCCTTCGATGCGATGCCCGCCGGTGTGGCGCTTTGCGCACTGGGCCATACGCACGCGCCAGCGATTTTCGAGCAGCGGATCACGGAGGACCGCAGCAGACAGCTTCCGCCGTCCGCCCTTGAACTGGCCCTTGAACTGGCCTCAGAGCGTAGATACATCGTGAATGTGGGCAGCGTGGGCCAGCCGCGGGACGGGGATCCCCGGGCGGCGTACTGCGTTTACGATACGGAGATGAAGCAGATCGAAATAAAGCGGGTTCCCTACGACCTGGAATCCGCGCAGCGGAAGATTCGCAAGGCCGGCCTGCCGGACCTGCTCGCCGAGCGGCTTGAATTCGGCCGATGACGCTTGAATTCGGCCGGTGACTGAGGATTGACTAAGGATTTGTAGCACATGGTTGCTTATCGCGTTGTTTCCATGACCGGCATGGCGGTGGCGTTCATCGTGTCGCTGGCTGTGTATACCAGGACCATCGCGCCCACGGTGCCCTTCTGGGACGGCGGCGAATTCATCGCGGCATCCTATATCCTGGGCATACCCCATCCGCCGGGATCCCCCCTCTACATCCTGATCGGCCGGCTCTTCACCGTACTGCCCGATCTGGGCCTGGGCACCGCCTGGCTGGTTAATTTCTCCTCGTGCCTCTTCAGCGCGCTCACGGTGACGGCCGTCTACCTGGTCATCGTCAAGGCGGTTACGCTCAACCGAAACCGGGACGGGCTGTCCCTCTACGAAAGCCTGGCCATCTGCTGCAGCGCGTTGACGGGCGGGCTTCTGCTGGCCTTCTCCGATACGTTCTGGTTCAACGCGGTGGAAGCCGAAACCTACGCGCTCTCCATGCTGTGCATGACGTCCTGTACCTGGCTGATGCTGCACTGGATCGAACGGCACGAGCAAAGCGGCAGCGAGCGTTATCTCTTCCTGGTCGGCTACCTGGCCTTTCTCGGCATCGCCGTGCACATGTTTACCATGCTGATTCTGCCGGCCGCGTTCCTCTGCGTGGTTTTCACGGACCGGGTCATCCGTTCGAACCGGAAGCTGGTGCTGCTTTGCGCGGTCATGGGCCTGATCCTGTTCAGCGTCGTGGCCTCCATCGACGTGTTTTTCGTCACGATTCCCCTCGCCATCGCCGGACTGGTCCTCACCAGGGGGCGGCTGCCGTGGGGATACCTGGCGCTGCTGTGCATATTCGCCGTCGCCGTGATGTTCTTCGGCATGGAGGGCGTGGGCGCATACAACGGCCTTCCGCTGATCGTGATCGGCGGATTCGAGGCCACGTTCGGCACGGTGATGTTCAGCCTGGCGCTGGTGAGCGCGGCCCTCGCCCTGGTCTCGGCTACGGCCGACGATCCCGGGCGCTACAAGTGGCCGTTCTGGACGGTAGTGCTCTTTCTCGCCGTACTGGGCTATTCCGTGAATTTCTACGTGCCGATCCGGGCGGCCCAGCAGCCCATCATCAACGAGAACGATCCGTCGACCTGGCAGAATTTCGAGGGGTTCCTGGAACGCAAGCAGTACGGCCAGGAAAGCATGTTCGAATCGATGTTCAACCGAAAGGGCAGCTGGTCCTCCCAGTTCGGAAACGGAGAGAACATGGGGTTCTGGCGGTTCTTTTCCCGTCAGTTCAGCGCCCCGTCCTTTCCCTTCTGGCTTTTTCCCGTCCTGCTGGTCGCCCTGGGCATCGTCTCTCAGGCGGAACGGGACCGGCGCAGCATAGTCTTCCTGGGCGCCATGCTGCTGATCTGCAGCGTCGGGCTCATCCTCTACATGAACTTTTCGGACGGTTCGCGGGGCATACAGCGGGAGGTTCGCATCCGGGACTACTTCTACACCCCCGCCTTCGTATTCGCCGCGGTGCTGATGGGCATCGGCGTCCGGTCGCTGCTGAACCAGGTCGGCGTCTGGCTGGGCCGGCTGCGGCTGCCCGTGGAGAAGGGAACGGCCGGCATCGCCGTGCTGATGACCGCGCTGCCCCTGGTCCCCTTCGCCTATCATTACGAGTCCCATTCCCGGGAAGGCAACTACATACCCTACGACTACGCCTACAACATGCTGCAGTCCTGCGACGAGAACGGTCTCATCTTCACGAACGGCGACAACGACACCTTCACGCTCTGGTTCCTCCAGGAGGTGGAAGGCCTCCGCAAGGACGTGCGGGTGATCAATCTCAGCCTGCTCAACACGAACTGGTACATCAAGCAACTGAAGCACATGGAGCCGAAGGTGCCAATCGCCCTGGCCGACGAGACCATCGACATGCTGAATATCCAGGGCTGGGAGGAACGGGAGGTGAATCACGCGGGCATTACGTGGACCGTGCCCCCGGCCGGCATGCTGGGAGAGGACATCGGTTATCTCAGGGTCCAGGACCTGATGATCCTGCACATCCTGGAGCAGAACAACTGGGAAAGACCCGTATACTTCGCCGTGACCGTCTCGCCGGAGAACGACGTGGGCCTGGATGATTACATGCAGTTGGAAGGCATGGTCTGGCAGGTCCTGCCGGATCCCGATCCGGACCTGATGGACGTGGAGCGAACCCGGCACAACCTCTGGAACGTCTACCAGTACCGCGGCATCGCGAATCCGGAGGTCTACAAGGACCCGCAGATTCGCACCCTCCTGCGGAACTACACCGTGTCCTTCCATCAACTGGCGCTGAACCAGTGGAGACGCGGCCGGCCGGACCAGGCCATCGAGACCATGGAAAAGTACCTGGAGTACAACATCACGAACGGCGCGCTTGAACGGCTGATGCTCATCCAGTTCAACGCTGACCAGGGCGAGTTTGCCGCCGTCGAGGGTCTTGCGTCGGAACTGGCCGGGGAATTCAGTACCTTCGACGGGTATACCATACTGAGCCAGTCCCTGCGGAGACTGGGCCGCGAGGCGGAGGCCGCCGAACTGCTGGAACGGGGCGTTTCCGCCCATCCCGAATTCGCTACCGGATACGATCAACTGGTGAATCTCTATTTCCAGATGGATGATTCGGACCGCATGCTAGAAACGCTCGAAAAGTGGCAGCGGATCGCTCCGGGGGATACGGTCGTACAGGACATGATCAAGGATCTAAAAGGAGCCGGTGATGAGCCCGGACCCTAGGCGCTGCGAAGCGAGCGATCCCTGAGGTCGGGCCTGAGGCCGGGCTGCCCGCCGGTTCAATCAAATGCGCATTCTGGTCATAAACTGGAGGGATATCCGCAACCCGGAAGCGGGCGGCGCCGAAGTACACCTGCACGAGACCTTCTCGCGGATCGCCGCATGGGGTAACGAGGTCACCCTGCTCTGCAGCCGGTTCCCCGGCGCGGCGGATTCCGACCAGATCGACGGTATCGACGTGATCCGTCACGGCGGGAAATGGACGTTCAACTTCACCGCGCCCTGGTACTATAGGAGGCACCTGGCTCACCGGTCCTTCGACGTCGTCATCGAAGACCTCAACAAGATCCCGGCATTGATGCCCTGGTTTCTGGACGGCCCCCCGCTGATGGTCCTGCTGCACCATCTTTTCGGGACCACGTTCTACCGGGAAATCAACCCGGTGCTCGCGACCTACCTGTACTTTATGGAACGGTTGATTCCCCGGGTGTACCGCCGTTGCCTCTTCGAAGCGGTCTCCGAAAGCACCCGGGACGAACTCGTCAGGATGGGCGTCGCGGCGGACCGGATCAGCGTGGTGCACAACGGGTTGGACGCCCGGTTCCTGGACGCCGCGAACATGGGTCCGCCGGCCGCACCGGACCGGAAGGAAGCACCCGCCGCACCGGACCGGAAGGAAGCCGGCCTGGTCATATACCTCGGCCGGCTAAAGAAGTACAAGAACGTGGACCACTTGATCCAGGCCATGGCGATCGTCCGCGAGAAGGTGCCCGGTGCGCGCCTGGTGATCGTCGGCGCGGGCGACCGGCGGCGAGCGCTCGAGGCTTTGACGCGTTCCATGGGCCTGGACGACGCGGTGCAGTTCACGGGTTTCGTTTCCGAGGCGGAAAAACTGCGCCTGCTGACCCGCGCTGAAGTGGCGGCCTATCCCTCGAGCAAGGAAGGGTGGGGCATCACCGTGATCGAGGCCAATGCCTGCGGCGTGCCGGTCGTGGCGGCCCGGGTGCCCGGACTCCGGGACGCCGTGGTCGACGGGGAGACGGGTGTGCTGGTCCCGCTTGGGGACCGGGAGGCCATGGCGCGGGCGTTGATCGACCTGCTGCACGACCGGGAAAAGCGCGAATGGCTTGCCGGGAATGCCGTGGCGAGGAGCAGGCTTTATACCTGGGATAGTACGGCCCGGGAGACGCTGCGGTTGATCCGGCGTTCCGTGGAGGAAAGTACCGATGCCGCGTGACGATCCGGCGACAGCGGATGACAGGGAGGAGAAGATGGACATCACCGTCGTGATTCCCCTGTTTAACGAGGCGGAGAGCCTGCGGGAACTCCACGAGCGCATCGTGGCGGCCCTCGAGGCGTCGGGACGGTCCTTCGAGGTGCTTTTTATCGACGACGGAAGCCGGGATGGATCCTTCGACGAATTGCGCCGGCTCCGGGAGGAAGACGACCGGGTGAGAGCCATCCGGTTCCGCCGCAACTACGGGAAGTCCGCAGCGCTGGCCGTCGGCTTCGAAGCGAGCCGCGGCGAGGTCGTCGTGACCATGGACGGAGACCTGCAGGACGATCCCGCGGAAGTGCCCGGCATGGTCGACCTGCTGGACGAAGGCTTCGACCTGGTGTCCGGCTGGAAGAAAACGCGGAAGGACCCGCTGACCAAGCGCATCCCGTCGAAGCTGTTCAATCGGGTCACGGGGATCGTCAGCGGCCTGCGGCTCCACGATTTCAACTGCGGGCTGAAAGCCTATCGCCGGGCCGTCGTGGAGACCATTCCCGTCTACGGCGAACTCCACCGCTATCTGCCGGTGCTGGCGCACTGGGCCGGATTCCGCGTGACGGAGACGCCGGTGCTGCATCATCCCAGGAAGCACGGCCACAGCAAGTTCGGCCTGGGACGGTTCACCCACGGGTTCTTCGACCTGCTCACCGTGTATTTCGTGTCGAACTACACCCGGCGGCCGCTCCACCTGTTCGGCTCCTTCGGCCTGTTGTCCTTCGTCGTCGGCGTGGGGATCGCGCTCTACCTGACCTGGCTCTGGCTGACCGGCATCGGGATCGGGACCCGCCCCCTGTTGCTGTTCTCCGTCTTCCTCATGGTCCTCGGCATCCAGCTGGTCTCCATGGGACTGATCGCCGAAATGATCGCCCACCAGGCCCGGCGCACGGAAGACTACGCCGTCCGGGAACGGCTGGGGTGAGGTCATGACACCCACCCCGCGCGGCCGAGTCTGCTTCTTCGGTACCTACGAACGCGACTATCCGCGGAACCGGACGCTCGCCGAAGGCCTGAAGCGGGCCGGCTGGCAGGTGCTGGAGTGCCATGTGCCCCTCTGGGAGAAGGAACGCGACAAGACCGGCCGGTACCTGGGACCGTTCTCGCTTGTTCTGCGCGCGTTCGAGCTGAAACTGGCCTGCCTCCGGCTGTTGCTCAAGTATGTCTTCACGGTCGGCCGCTACGACGTCATGCTGGTCGGGTATATCGGTCATTTCGATATGCCGCTGGCCTGGCTGCTCACCCGGTTTCCGCGCCGGCCCCTCGTCTTCAGTCCGCTGATCTCTCTCTACGATACCCTCGTCGATGACCGCCGGTCCATTGCGGAAGGCACACTGATGAGCCATTTTCTGCGCTGGCTGGACCGGCAGACCTGTGCGAAGGCGGACCTCGTGCTGCTCGACACGGAAGCCCATATAGACTACTTCGTGGAGGAATTCAACCTGCCGCGGAAGCGTTTTGCCCGGGTATTCGTCGGCGCCGTGGAGCCGGACGCGCCGGAGGGTGGGAGCGGGGAGGACGCGCCGGAGGGTGGGAGCGGAGAGGGTGCGCACGGTTACACGCCCGCCGAGGACACGCCCGCGGAGGACACGCCCTTCAGGGTTTTATTCGTCGGCAAGTTCATTCCGCTGCACGGCTTGCCGTTCATGCTGGAAGCGGCGAACCGCCTGAAGGACGTTCCGGATATCGAATTTCACCTCGTCGGGTCGGGTCAACTGACGGACGAAATACACGAAACTGCGCGGAGACTGAACCTGGAGAACGTACGCTTCACGGACTGGATACCCTACGAGCAGTTACACCGGTTCCTGCAGGGATGGGGCGTTTGCCTCGGGATTTTCGGTACGTCGGACAAAGCGGTCCGCGTGATCCCGGGAAAGGTGTTCGTGGCCCTCTCGGCGGGCAAGGCGGTCATCACGGCGGACTCACCGGCCATCAGGGAACTGCTTGCCGACGGGGAAAGCGCCGTGCTGTGCAGGCGCGGAGACCCGGAAGCGCTCGCCGGCGCCATCCGCCGGTTGCACAGGGACCGCGAACTGCTGCACAGGATCGCCGAGGGTGGCAGCCGCGTTTTCCGCGACCACGCTTCCACGGAACAGATCGGACGATCCGCGTCTGCCGAGCTGGAGAAGTTGGTGACGGGTGGCGTCAATGCCTTTCGATAGCGCCGAAGTTGATCCCTATGCTTACAGGTCCTTCACCATGACCACGGCATCTTCGGCAGGACTCGAATAGTAGGACTTCCTCAGGGCTACCGCGTGGTATCCCAACCGGCTGTACATCGACCGGGCCGCCAGGTTCGACTCGCGCACTTCCAGGCTGGAGGAAACGCACCCCCGTCGGACCGCCTCCTCGAGAAGCCGCAGCATCATCCCGGTTCCGACACCACGGCGCCGGTACCCGGCCGCCACGGCAATGTTAGCGACGTGCACCTGGTCGGCCGCGATCCACCCCACCAGGAAACCCGCGACCGACTCCCCGTCCAACGCGACCAGGGCGACCGAACTCCCCGACGTCATTTCATGATGAAAAGCGGATTCGGACCAGGGCGCCGGATAGCACGCCCGTTCGATTTCCAGGACCCGGGGTACGTGTGAACGGTCCATTTTCCCTATGACGAAGGGGATCGCCTCGGTCATGGGTTATTCAGACGAGGTTTCGGCCCGGCCAGGCGGGCCAGGTGGGTCAGGCGGGCCACTCGGGCCAGGCGCGGCAGAGGCAGGCGCGGCTGGGGAAGCATCGGCCTGCGACGTCTGTTCGAGCCGGGACGGCGGCTGCCTGGCGAAGTCGGTTTTACGCAGGTACAGGGGTTCGAGCGCGTTCAGGTCGGACTGCTCGCCCCGCTTGAGGCTTTCGAGGCCGAGAAACGCGGTCGAGGAGGCCATCAGCCGTCCCGCGCCCGATGGCGGGAAGCAGGCCCGTTCACCGAGAACGGAGACGATGTCCGGTCGGTACGCGTCTACACCGCTGCCGACGAGCAACACCTTGTCCTCGATGGATGCCAACACGTCTTCGAGTAGGCCCACCCGGAATTCGGATTGCCGCACAGGCCAGCCGCCTGACGTATCGTAGCGGGCTTCGTAGACCTGGCCCCTGCGGGCATCGGTCAGCACGTGGACGGGATACCTGCTGCAGGGCACCTGGAAGGCGATGGCATCGAGCGTGGGTACGGCGGCGACCGGCCGCTTCGTCACGTAGGCAAGGCCCTTGACCAGGCTCAATCCCACCCGCAGCCCGGTATACGATCCGGGTCCGATCGAGATCGCGAATCCTTCCACTTCCGACCACTCCACGCCCAGGTCGCTCATGATACGTTCCAGCATCCCGGGCAACTTTTCGGCGTGCACGCCGCCCAACTCCTGCGACGCTTCAGCCATCACCTGGCGGTCCCGGATCACGGCGATCCCGGCGATCGTGGAGGAAGTCTCCAGTCCCACTACGATCATGGGCAGTCTATCTCCGTCATGGTCAGTAACGCAGCTTGGTCAACAGCCAGCCGCCGATCAACAGTACGAAGACCGGGGCCAGGTCGATCCGAACGTTCGTCTTCGGCACGGGGATGGGTGGAATGATCCGCCTGAAGGGCAACAGGACCGGCTCCGTGAGCCACGTCAGCAGACGCACGAGCGGCGAGGCCGGGTCCGGATTGAACCAGGACATGACCGCGCGGACGATGATGAGGATCATGTATATCCGTAGTATCTGGATCAGGATCATGGCTATGTGCTTTATAAAACCAAACTCTTTACAAACCACGTTCACGATTTTCCAATTTTCCGGTCGCTAATCAAGCACGAAGCACATTACCGATTCGGCAGACCATTGTCAATTGTGTATACGGTTCTCGCCAGGTAAGGTTCCTCTGGAATTTGTGTGTTGTATTCAATATCTTGAAGCACTCGGTAGTTCCTTTAATAGCAGTCCTTTAGTCAGGAAGAACCAACTTCGATAGGTAGACAAAATACGCATCTAAAAGGCAACTACGCATTAACATCGATCTTGACTGAGCCACATCTTCGCTGGAAACACCGCCAAACGCTTTCGCGTACCGATTGGAGTACACGGTACTTCGATGACGAGAGTTGTGAACTCCAATCACCAGGTGGACGGAGCCCTTTATGAGAAGAGAGAAAAATACACAGGTCGAGCGCGCGATCCCAACGGGTTACACGCTCGATTATGTTTCCGGCAAGCAGCTTAAAGAAACCAAGAAGGAACTGGTGCGGCAGCGCGTCGTTCGCGCCTTGATACACGAATATGGATTCTCGCCTGAAGACATAGAGTTGGATTTCTCCGTTGGTGGACGCAAGAAGGTGGACTTGGCCATCTTTCATCATGGTAAGGAACACACCATCGAGAATCTTAGTCGCGCTGTGATTTGCCGTCAGGAACCGAACGTGGGGAAAAACGCCGTCCGCATCCGCGACTTCGATCAGGCCGACAAGGACCTCGGTGAGATTGAAACTATTATGCGCGAGGTTGATGCGGTTCAGTATGGTTTGTGGACAAATGGACTAGAGTTCTTCTTTGTTGAGAAAGAAAAGAAGCGATTCGAAACCAAATGTAACCCCATTGGCGACTGGCCAATGGCCGAAGATTCTGTCGGTACAAAGGAAGTCGTCTCCGATGCACATACACGTGTCGCCGACAACGAGATGCTCAAGATCACCTTTCGGCGTTGCCATAATTTTATTCACGGTAATGAAGGGATGCCGAAGGACGCTGCATTCTGGCAGTTCCTTTACCTGATTTTTTGCAAGATGCACGATGAGAATCTGCGTGCTAAGCATCGCCAGGCCTGGCAGCGACAGTTCTGGGCGGGACCCAAGGAGCAATTCGAGGTGCAGGGCCGTAAGGCTATCCGGGCTCGCATTGAGGTACTCTTCACCGAAGTCAAGGAACAGTACAGGAACATTTTTCATGGCAATGAAGAGATAATCCTATCTGATCGTGCGTTGGCCTTCATCGTTTCAGAATTGGCAAAGTATGATTTTTCCCGCACAGATGTCGATGCGAAAGGCGTTGCTTATCAGGAACTGGTAGGTGTCAATCTGCGCGGAGACCGAGGCCAGTACTTCACTCCTAGGGGTGTTGTGAAGCTGGTAATAGATATGCTTGACCCCAAGGCAAACGAAAAACTGCTTGATCCAGCTTGCGGAACAGGCGGCTTTCTGGTGACTGCTTTGGGGCATATGCTAAGAAAGTTCCGCGATGATCAACACACTCAAGAAGGGAAAGAGAGTACAACCGAATTTCTGAACGTCCACGAGCGGTTGAAAGAGTATGCTAGCTCCAAGGTCTATGGCGCCGACTTCGATCCGTTTCTGATTCGTGCAGCGCAAATGAACATGGTGTTGGCTGGCGATGGTCGCGGCCACATATATAACATCAATTCGCTTGAATTCCCGTTCGGACACCTATCGGACTTGCCGGTCGCGAAGAAGGACATCCCCTTAGGCTCGGTAGATATCATCGCAACCAATCCACCGTTCGGTTCGGATATCCCTATCACTGACGAACACATTCTGAAGCACTACGAGTTGGCTCATAACTGGGAGCCAGATGGTGAGGGTGGTTTCCGTAATACTGGAGATATGAAAGGTAGTGTCGCGCCTGAAATACTCTTTATCGAACGTTGCATCAGATGGCTTAACCCAGGTAGGGGACGGATGGGTATAGTCCTGCCAGACGGTGTGTTAGGGAATCCGGCAGCTGAATACATACGCTGGTGGATCATGCGTGAAACCCAAGTGCTTGCCTCCGTCGATCTACCTGTAGAAGCCTTTATCGCCGAGGCCAATGTCAACATACTCACAAGCCTTCTGTTTTTGCGTCGCAAAGACGAACACGAAAAGCACCTCGAGGTCTTAAGAGGGGACGAAGAGTATCCGGTCTTCATGGCTGTAGCCAACAAAGTTGGTTTTGATCGTCGTGGCAATAGGCTCCACAAGCGCACAGCAGATGGCGAAGAAATTGTGCAACCGAGGCAGCACTCGGAACGCATTCGAATTGGGGGCCGAATCGTAGAACGGACTCTGACGCGTAGCGAAAAAATCGAAGACAATGATCTCCCGGTCATCGCAGAGAAATACCGAGAGTTTCTTGCGGAGCAGAACTAATGTGCAATGAAGACGACAGGATTGAGTCTTTACCAGATGCCGAAGAAGACAGCGTACCTGAGACCTTCTTCATTGATATCCTGACGGACACCAGACAAAGCTCAACACCCAAGAAGTTGTTGGTGCAGAAAGTTCTACGGCAACTTATAGAAAGCTACGGGTTTGACCGAGACGACATTGAGGTTAACTACAATCCGAGGATTACCGGCCACGGACGTACAAGTATCGACATCGCGATTTTTCGTCCCAATGCAGAGCACACCAATGAAAACCTTCAGCGGATTATCGTCTGCAGAACCCAAAGTAAGCGAGAAAAACTTCGATCAATTGAAGAAGCTGACGCCGATCTACGGCAGCTGAGGGAGCTATTGGAGATAGGGACAGGTGCCACGTTGGGTATGTGGACCAATGGCCAGGAGGAATTTCTATTCCATGTCGAGCGAAGTCGATTCGAGGTCCGGGCGAAACCTTTAGGAGTCTGGCCGGCACCAGGAGAAGCTAGTTCTGACCTAGACAGGACCGGGGGGGTCATTCAGGTAGCCGCCGATGCAGAGGATCTCGAGGATTCATTGCTACGAGCGCATCGATACATCAACCGTAACCTCGGTTTGGATCATAAAGACACATTTAAACAGCTTGCGATTTTGTTGTTGGCCAAGATGTATGACGAGACGTTGGTCACAAGTAATCGCAGGTTCTGGATCAAGGGCGACGAACCTTTTATTGAGGCTGGCCAACAAGCTATTTCTCAACGCATCAACGAATCCATCGCAGCTGCAAAGACCTGGCAGCCGGGCTTGCTGACTCTTGGTTGGGACTTAACGCTGGAACCGCACCAGACCGCACGTGTGGTCATGGAACTGGCCCGGTACTCCCTAAGCGAAACCCAACCTCGTAACCGAACCGGGGCCTTCCGTGCGATCGCAAGCAGCGTGATGGACGGCCGTGAGGGCCGTTACCCCACTCCGCTCAACGTGGCTGAAATGGCAGTGAAAATGCTCAACCCCCAGCCCGAAGAACGTATCATGGACTGCTCAAGCGGTACCGGTACCTTCCTGGCCATGACCGCTTCGCACATCTTCCAACGTCGGATCTTGGCGATGGGCTCTACACTAGAAGAGGCTACCGGCGAACAGATTCGACAAGCACAGAGTGAAGTCGCAACCTGGGCAGCCACCAATGCGTTGGGCTGCGACATCGATCCGTTTTTAGTTGTTACAAGCCGGATGAATCTGCTGTTCACCACCGGTAATCCAGGACGCGTTTTTCGCATTGATGCCCGCACTTTCCCGGATGGTGACCTTGACGGAATTGAGGCTGCTCGCTTAGCAGTGCCGCTGGGTAGCATGGATGTTGTTCTAGTCAATCCGTGGTTCTCGGCTCGAGACACAGTAAGCGACACTACCATCTTGGAGCGCTATGATCTGGGAAATATTTGGGAACCTAATGACGAAACCGGGTTCCGTAATACAGGCAACCTAAACACCTCCGGCGTACCGCCAGAGGTGCTGTTTTTAGAACGTGCTCTCCAGTGGGTTAAGCCCAGTACTGGCCGTGTAGGAGTTCTGCTGCCAGATGGTTTACTTGGCAATCCAGGCGATGAGTATGTGCGCTGGTGGATTCTACGCCACTGCGAAGTGTTGGCCTCGGTAGACCTACCAGTCGAGCCGTTCAAAGTGACCGTTAAAGAATACGGTCTGACACCAGCTTTGCCCAGCCTTCTGGTGCTGCGCCGACGTAGTCAAGATGAGCTGATTAACATTGAACATCCTGATTATAGGGTTTTTATGGCCGTTGTCGATCGGGCCGGAGTGAATGCCCGGGGCAAACGCCTGTTCCAGCGTGCCGCAGATGGTGAAGAACTGGTCTTTGACGAGGAGGTGATTGAGCGGGTTCGCGAAGGCGGGGAAGTGGAAATCCGTCGAACAGTACGTCGCAACCGCCGTATTCACGACGAACTGCCACTGGTGGCGGAGAAGTTCAAGGAATTCCGAACAACCGGTGAGATTACGTTATGAGTAGAATATTCCAGATAAAGACAGTACCTAGCACGTGGCTTGAGAGCAATGGACGCCGCCTCGATTGTGGTCCATATTTATCTGGAGCAATTGAAGCCAGAAAAATACTTGAACAACACGTTGCTGAGCCTCTGAAGGATTTAACAACTGGGTACAACGGTGGCATTTTCAATGGTCCTTGGTTTTCAAGAATTTACGTTGATGATGTTGATAATGGAGTACCTTTTTTAGGTAGCACAGACATACTTGAAGCAGACCTTTCCTATGTGCCGCTTTTATCTAGAAACCAAATAAAGGGGAATCCTGATTTAGTTATCGATGAAGGATGGACTCTTATAACTTGTTCTGGAACAATCGGACGAATGGCTTTTACACGCTCGGACATGAAGGGTATGGCTGGGTCTCAACATTTCATGCGGGTTGTGCCAGACTGTGAGAGAATTCCCGCAGGATATCTTTTTGCCTTTCTTTCTAGTAGGTTTGGTGTACCCCTGGTAATATCAGGGACTTACGGTGCGATTATCCAGCACATTGAGCCACATCACATTGCAGATCTTCCGATTCCGCGTCTTGGCGCAGTGGAAGATCAAGCTCATGGGCTAACTCTAGATGCTGCTAATCTGAGAGTAGAAGCGGTAGAATTACTGAAGACTGCAGGACAGATGGTAAATGACCAGTTTGGATTCCCAAAGCAACTGGCGTTGTCCCATAGGGTTTTCTCGTGTTCGGTCGCGTCCTCATCTCTGCTTCTCAAGCGTTTGGAGGCGACTTTCTATGATGTCGTTGCTCAAGAAAGCGATAGGCTAATTGCCGGTGTTTCTAGCAAAGAGGAACTTGCAGCCCTCGGCGTATCTATCAGCGAAACCGGACGATTAAAACAAGTATTCGTTGATGAACAATACGGTGTTCCGTTCCTGACCAGTGGCGAGATTTTCCGCCAACGCTATGAACCGACGCGCTTTCTTTCTAGTCGTATATTGCCAGATGAAAGCGAGTGGGCGATCCAGGAAGCAGACCTACTACTTGCTCGGAGTGGACAGGTCGGTGGTATCATAGGTCGAGGTGCTTGGGCAGACCGCCGATTAGTTGGTACTTGCGTATCGGTAGACGTGTTAAGGCTTAGAGCTCAGAACTCGCGGATTCGTCCAGGATACCTCTACGCATACTTGTTCCTCACTGATGTCGGTTACCGGCAGCTAATTCGTACAGCATCAGGAAGCTCCATTCCCCACCTGTCGGCATCGGAAGTAGCACGCCTATTAGTTCCCATAGGCGACAGTGCCCTCGAAGCCAAGATTGATGAGTTGGTCTGGAGTGCTGGTAGAAACAGAGCTGTAGCTCAGGAAAAAGAAGACCAAGCCCGAACCCTTGTTGAGAACACTATCGAAGCGGGAGGTTGCTAATTGGCGAAGATCATACCGATTGGGCAGCCTGCGAACGAATCCGAACGCCAAGCCATCCGTTTTCTTCGAGACCATCTCCCGGATAGTTGGCTGGTCTTTCACAACTTCGAGATGCGCCAACAAAAAGAGGTGTTCGAGATTGACATCGCCATCCTCGCACCTCACGCTGTCTATCTTGTGGATGTAAAGGGTACTCGGGGCAACATCGATGTGTATGGTTCCAAGTGGTATCCAGAAGGAAGACAGCCCTTTTACTCGCCACTTGCGAAACTGCGTAGCCACGCAAAAACCATGGCCGCCGTCATCCGGGAAAGCAATCCCGGACTTACCGGACTGCGCAAGACCTATGTGCACGCTACCGTATTGCTCACCGCAAGTAACACTACAGTATTCGATCAGACAGGAATCGATGGTCCGGATGTGACAGACTTAAAGCGGTGCTTGAAGTATTTCCACGACTCAAGCCGTATCCCTGATAACCGTGTAGCCAATATCACACGCTTCCACACCCAAATCGCAAAAGCAATCACAGGTAAAGCAAAGCCCAAAAACGCGGCGCTAGTGTTCCGTGACTGGCAGGTAGAGGAGAAACTCGGCGGTACCGACCGGTATACTGAATATCGCGCCAAGCACACTCTATTGGGCATGAGTGGCGGCATCGTCCGCCTGCGTGTCTACCAAGCCGACCCGTACCAGGAAGAGGCTGTTCGGAAAGAAGAATTCAAGAAGATCAGCAATGCGTACCGCGCAGTCACGCAACTGCCGACCCACGCCAACGTATTGGCGGTGAAGGATCTATTTGTCTCCGACAACGAAGATAAAGTCGTGCTGGTTAACGAGGACCTGCCGGGACAATCCCTGCGTTTACACATCAACAAGTCTACCCTGGCGCTGACCTTTGACCAGAAGCTTCAAGTAATGCGCGATGTGTTGTTGGCCCTGGATCATGCCCATCAACATAAGGTGATTCACCGCAATCTCACACCAGACGCAATTCTGGTGACTAAGGGCGGAGAGGCAAGGGTCACGGGGTTTGACTTCGCTCGGGTTGGCAAGAACAGCACAACCACCATTGCTGATCAGGTCATAGACGACTTGGACGAGTCATATCAAGCTCCAGAGTGTTTCAAGGACCCATCCCAGGCTAGCATTGCCTCTGATCTTTATACCACAGGTTTGGTTTTTTACGAGCTATTGACCGGCGATCTGCCCTTTGAAAACGTCGATCAGATGATCGATGCCGATGGCAAGTTTCCTGTGAAGCCTTCGGAGCACATGCCGGACTTGCCGAATGGTATCGACGATTGGTTGCAGGTTTTCTGTGAGTTTGATCCCGAGGAGAGATTTGCTAGTGCGTCAATTGCCCATAGAGATTTGGATGAACTGATTCTGCCACAAGGCGAGAACGACTCAGAACAGGAGGAAAGCGACCTAGATGTGGCATCTGCTCAGCGATCAGAAAACATGATGGACCTGCCAAAAGACTTTGTTTTAGCGGATCGCTTCCGTATTCAGAAGAAACTGGGCAGTGGTGGTTTTGGGGTCGCCTATAAAGTCTTTGATTCACTAGGAGATGTGGTACGGGTTATCAAGCTTGTAACCAAGGATCGTCGTAGCGTTTACGAACGATTGCGCCGCGAATACAAGACCTTAACCAAACTGCCCGATCACCCTCATGTAGTAAAGTTAATCTGGGCGGATCGCATGGCAGACGTAGAACAGACGCCCTACATTGTATTCGAGTTCGTGGATGGCTTGGTCGTATCCAATCTGATCGACGCCGAGGCCTTGTCTCTCGATGACAGCGTACGCATCGTGCGTGAGGCGGCCGAGGGTTTGGCTCATCTCCACAAGCACGGCGTCTACCATCAGGACGTCAAGCCCTCCAACTTGATATGGACCAATAATGGCGTATGTATTATCGACTTCAATGTCGCGGTTTCCGAGCACGACGAATTTCAAGGCGGTGGCGGCACTCGCCGTTACCTACCTCCGGATTATGACTTCTCATCCGAGCCGAATGCATCGGATCGAATTGACCGTGATCTTTATGCGCTAGGCATATCCTTCTATGAATGCTTGACAGGCAGGTATCCTTTTGATGGGTCCACGCCGTCGATTAAGGAACAACCAAAAAACCCAATACAGTTCAGGGGCTGCTCCGATCTTAGTCCTTCTCTGATCACTGTTCTGTTGAAGATAGTTGCGCCGGAACGCAAGGATCGTTTCGTATCAGCGGAAGAGTTACTGACTAATCTGGACAAAATCAAGCGCTTACGCTCTGTGTTGATCCCCAGCGAAGTGGGTTCCGGCCCAAGAACGTTGACCAAACTGGGTTTAGAGCCGACCAAGCCCAATACCAACCCCTTTGTCACTCACCTACTAACTGTGTATAGCCAGAGTCAGGTGTCCAATACGGGCACGCGGGGACTTGACGATGTTGGTAAGGCAACTTACGTACCGACCTATCTGGACGAGAAACTCAAGCCCGCGCTGCTTAAGGGCGAGTTCCGACTTGTAATCATTAGCGGGAACGCTGGCGACGGTAAAACAGCATTCATTCAGCAGTTTGAATCCTATGCTGAAAGCCAAGGTGCACAGATGCAGCGTGGTGCGAACGGGGCTGTTTTTCAGTTTAAAGGGCATAACTATCAGAGCAACTACGACGGAAGCCAAGATGAAGGTGAAGGACGCAATGAAGCCGTGCTGCAGACGTTTTTCGCTCCTTTCTCGGGCAAAGACGATTCTGAATGGCCTGAGAATCAGACCCGCCTAATCGCCATCAACGAAGGACGGTTGGTCGATTTTTTCCTAGAGCATGTAGAAAAGTTCCCGCTGCTTGCAAAGCAGATCCAGCAGGGACTGTCCGGAGCAGCTCCCGAAGGTGGGATTGTGGTCATCAACCTCAACCTGCGCTCAGTGGTCGCCGAACTCGATAAAGATCAACCTTCGATTCTGGAGCGTCTCATTGCTCGCATGACGCAGCGTGATTACTGGCTGGCTTGCGAAAAGTGCGACCTCAAAGCCAAGTGCTATTCCTACCATAATGCCCGGACCTTCCAGGATCCGGTTGTTGGCCCCAAGGTGCTCGAACGACTGAAGACGCTTTACACAATCACCCACCTGCGCGGCCGATTACACATCACTATGCGTGACCTACGTTCAGCACTGGCCTTCATGCTGGTGGGCACGCGGGACTGTGACGGTATTCACCAGCTTTATAAAAACAGCGGCGAAGAGAATCAGAATAACATCCTTGACGGTTTTTATTTCAATTCATGGCTTGGCGGTGCAAAAGGCTCCATTGACCGTCTGATTTCCCTGCTTCGCGAGATAGATGTCGCAGAAGTCAGCAACCCCGATCTAGATCGTGAACTTGAGTTCCTCAACCCTAAGACTAATGTTGTAAGTCGCTTTTCTTTCGCCGAAAGAACTGGGTATGATGAAGAGCTGTTGGAATCGTTGTTTCACAAACTACCACGAGGTTACACTTCGAAGAATAACCTGCGCCAGATCGCCAAACATCGAAACTACCTCTCACACACGCGACGTCGCCATTACTTTGAGCGACGCGACAGCGGATGGAAAGAGATGCTGCCTTACAGAAGCATCAATCCCTTTCTCGACGCAATTAACAAGTCAGGAACAAAAAGTGCCCAAGAGGTTACAGCTATTCTCCGCGCCATCAATCGGGGCGAAGGATTGAGCGATCCAGTGCGACTAGGCAATCAATTAGCCCTTCGTGTCCGCCAGGTAGATAAGGGAACGATCCGTAGTTACCGCCTGTTTGAAGGCAACCGTTTCACACTCCGTACCGAAAAAGACTCAGTGGCGCATCCATTTCTCGAGTGCCTTTCTCAAGCCCTGATGTTGCTATACGACTCTGGGGAAGGACACAAGGCCAGCCTGCGTATCAATCTCGATATTTATGAAATGCTGATGCGGCTCAACTTCGGTTATCGCCCAAGTGTCGAGGAACAAGAAGGCTTCTACCTGAGTCTCACCGTCTTCAAAAACCGCTTGGCCTCGATGCCCTACCAAGAGGTATTGCTAACTACGACGGGGCACAAGTTTTACGAAATCCATCGTCATGACGACGGTTTGCTTCAGATGAGCGTTTCGGACAAAGGAATTGACTACAATGCCAATTAAGGGACGCGACAGGGAGTTCAGAATCCCTAAGGTTACGTATGTCGACTTCAAGCATATCGAGATGGATCGCGTCCTAACGATGCTGTTTCCGCGCCTAAAATGGGACGGATATGCAAGTCGTAGGCCTCCGCGTGGCAGGGATCTCACGGTCGAAGAGTTTCTAGCGGATTTTCTTGAGCATCCAGAGTGGTTCTCAGGGTTTGACAAGCATTCTGAGATCACCCGTGCCTGGATCGAGACTGATCTGATGGACATGGTCAATCGTGGGAAGAGTAATCAGGCGCTTGCCGCCCCAAGGCCGTTGCATGGAAACACCTATAAGTTCCGCAATGCTCGGCATACGCGTGATTACGGTACAGCCGAGCAGATATATTGGATGCTTTACTACGCTCGTAAAGGCAAAGGTCAAGCAGTGCGAGACGCCCTGAAGCGCTTCTTTTTCCCAGGAATCGACTTGGTGACGGACCGATACGACCCAAACGCATCAGTGGATGTGGAAACCCAGGCCATCCTGCGCCTAGATCACCAAGTTACCCAGGACATGAAAGACTCCAAGGAGCCTTCACGTTTCCGACCGCTGTGTATCGGCCAGGCAGATATCATGTCTGACGACATTCTACGACTTCTGGCCTACGAACCCTACGTTCCGCGTTCAGTGCTAGTGGATTACCTTAAAACGCTAATGGCATTCCATCTGGCGCTCTATCACCTCAAGCTGTTACAGATGCTGCCCAAACTGGTAAAACAGCGCTCATGCGATGATCTCTGCACCACCAAGGAATGTCCGGTCAATTCTGACCTCAACAACGTTATGACATGCTGTCCCTATCGGGTGGTACTGATCGTGGACATGGGGGATGTCAACAATGAGCATATGGCCGAATTGGCTCGTAAGTCTACAGACCGTTTCTATCGTCAGATCCCGGCCTATGTGCAGGCGAATTACGTCGTAAAGAAGCTCGATGAGATGGCCGAATACCTCAAGAAAAAGGCAAGCAAGCTCGAATCGCCCCAAGGTGGCGAGTTTAGCGTCAGCGATCTGGTGGCTTTATTGAAACCCGAGCATCAGGCTGAACGGCAAGCCTACTTTAGATTTCGTCTGGCCAGCCTAATCGAGGAGTCCACCTCTGGGAATGAGAACGTTGATCCGGAAATCAGGGAGGTTTCCTCTATGGGGCTTGATGAATTCGAGTCCTTCATAGAAATCCTGATGGCGTATCGCGGTAAGTATCACCACCAGTACATCACCGAGTGTTTGGATTCTCTTCTGCTGAAAAACAAAGAGAACGGCATGTTAGCCCAGTCCCGTACTAAGGGAAGTCCACGAAGGTTTGTGCTTGGTAGTAAGCTACTGGAAGTACTGCTTCAGGTGGCCGTACTCACCCAGGCCGATGGGCGCTTTGTGACCCGTGAGATCCGCATCGAGGAGTTGTTGGTTTTTCTAAGAAACCGGTACGGTATTCACATCGAACAGTTGCCGAAAGGGGCCCAGACTAACAGCAGCATTCTTGACAGACGTGCCTTGCGCTTCAACCTTGAAGCCTTCAAGCGTCGTCTACGTGAAATTGGATTCTACGAAGATCTGTCGGATGCTTTTGTCGCCCAGAAGGTATCGCCTCGATATGCGATCGGGGAAAAGACAGAATAGGTAAGTGGAAGAGGTGCAATTGAGTAACGAGTTTAGCGAGCTTTCCAAGGATAAACTGAACGCAGCGATTGCTTGCCTACTGTGCCCTCGTATCGAAGCGATTCTGGGTGAACGTGGACCAGGTCATTGCATGCGAGTTACCGATCTCGATTACGATGTGATGGAATCAGCATGCAAGGAACTACGCCGAAACCAACCCGATCGAAACATCTTTATACTAGCCAGTCAGGACAATGAGGATCAACCCCTCCGAGTCACTTCCACCAAACTCGTTGAACTACGTAATCCTGACGTAAACGGCGAACTACGTCAGCCTTTGCTGGTCTTCATACCAACCTCGCTTCGCACCAGCGCTGAAGATTCATTTGGAATAGCGACCTTCGAAGAACTGACATTCACCGATATCTACCAGGACCTCATAGACTCGCTGCTTGATCGGCTCCCTGCATCGCTGGTCGGTCATGTACGTGATCTATTGACTTTTCTCAACGAAGAGGAATGGCTTCCTGCCGACGATGTTTCCCGTGTGCGATACCTACTCACTGCGCTCGAGAACGGGATTGATGGTGAGACTCTCGGGGCTAGTCTGTATGAATTGACATTGATTCCAGATTTCAAACTCTTTGCCGATCCCACCATAGTCAATGGCAAGATTCGTCGAAATCTCGACTGTGTCCGGAATCTAATGAACTCATACAAGTCAGTTCGAGGCAGAATCGCCGATCTTGGACTGAGGGACAAGACTCTGGAATCGCGCCTGTTTGACTACTTTGAGAAATACGAAGTCCAAGAGCCGGAATTTTGGACGCCGCCTATAGCAACCGACCAAAACTGGTGGGGCGTTTCTTTCGACAAATGGACGTTCCAAGAGGAGATTTCCCTAGACAAAGTACTGCTAACGGTTCTGGAAACCGACTTGCCGGTCGTGCAGGAGGATGAGACTGATGACACATTCTCTGGCCTGATTGGACAACAGGTTCTGGTTCCCAATGACCGCCGAAAAATGAGTGTGGTGTTTGAAGTCAAACCTCATCCTGGTAAGGTCAATGGACTCGACCACTTTACGGTTCAGATCATTTCTCAAAGTGATGGTCCTGTAGGTAAATCCAAGAAGGTCAAAACCTGGACGCCTAGTCGCCTGCAATGCAGCACCAGTCTTACTAAGTTAAATAAGATCGAATTCGAGGAAGGATGGCATTACATCCGTATACTGCCCTGGACGTCCGATTGTGATCCAATTCCACTGGAATCGGATTCCGGCTTCGATGGTGCTAAACGCTCCTACGAAAGCGAGCCTTTCTATGTTCTACCAAGCGGAAGCATCGATGAAGAGCCGCCGCAGAGAGCAGTTCCCATCGAACAGAGTCTGGAGCACGGGCGCTTCGCGCTACAGTTTACAGCCTTGGGAGATGAGCGCGATCCGGACGAGATAGCCATCAACAGCGTCGTGTGGGGTGAAGGTGGTCGTTCGAGGAAGATCGCCCGTCAAGAAACCTTGTTAGCCAAATTCAGTCGTGAAGGCGCTGTGCAAATTCCACTTTCGCGCGCACTCAAGACTATAGAACAGCGCATCTTGGCGGAGCCCAAACACTTGTCGGGCCGTCGAATGCAGATCAATCTGGCTACTGCCGAGTCACCTTCCGTGGTCGGGCTCACACTACCGTCGTCAGCTGCGATGGCCTCGTTTCTTTCCGCTCGAGAGGTGTTTTTTAAAGCAGTGCGTAATGACACTACCGAGCTTATCATGCAGGGACTTTCCTTCCGAGACTCGGAAAAGGAATGCCTCACGTATGCGGAAAGCTACCTGGACTTGGTAAGGAATCTGAGCCATCAGGCTGAGACGACTTCTGGTACCGAGCGTCAGCAACACCTACAAGCTTTACGAGACATTTTGGCCGTTGATTCCGTTCACGTCGTTTTGACAGATTTTCGCGGAAAGAATCGGGAAGCGGTCCTGGTCTCGCCAACTCATCCGCTACGCGCCTTGTGGCTAAACAACTGGGTTACCTTGGGGAAGGATTGGATCGAAAAAATCAAAGCAGGCGGAAAAAGCCATCTCCCTCATGTCCGTTCCGCGCTGCTGGATGGTTTTGTTCCGTATGCCTATCCAGTTGGCGTTCCAGTCGAAGATGGTCGTATCTTTACTCCGGTCGACAACCTGAATGCATTCTGGGCGCTCTATGCGCCAACAACTGAGGAGAATTTGCGTGGCCTGATGGCAGAAATCTCTACGGCGCTGGGATTGGCTGAGCCCACCATGGCGGGAAACGGTATATCCGGGAAGGTCATTGCAGACAGGATTGAGCGGTATCTCTCCCAGCATCCATATGTGAGAGAGTTGTCACTGAACGTTTTCAACCCAGGAGCCGGATCGTTGGTTGCGGATGCGCTGTTGTCACTCCAGCAGAAACGCGAATATTCCGATCTGCGTTATGACATCCGACTCTTCACATCAGACCCCGATTCGCCGATTTTGGGTGAAGCGCTTGAATCGATGATACGTCCCGGAACCACGGTAAACGAGGCCGCCGATGCGTTTGCTACCTCAACAGGCAGTCATCTGTTCTCAAAGCTGAACTTGGCCAAGCACGCGTTGAAAGACTTCCGGGTAAATGCAAAGAGATATTCCGCACACATCAGTATGCTCCTTGATGTATTTCCCGCTGAGGATCTTTCAATTACCGAAAAGCCAATGGGGGTAACCTCGCTGCATGGGCTGATACAGGATTTCGACACCGAATTCATAGATGATGACTCGGGTACCTTCTGGAGAAACGGTCCGATTGTTGGACGGCCCCTCGATACTGACAACCATGCAGCGTGCTTCGATTTGTTGTCCGACTTGAGCCGGCACCTATGCTTTGCTACCTCAGCGGTCGCTACCTCTGGTGCCAGCTTTAAAGCCGTGCCAGTCGTGACTCTTAGCCTAGACGTAGCACAAAGAGAACTTATCTATGAAGTCCACCAGATCAGTGATTGGGTATTCACCATCGACCGTAATATGGGGATTGAGTTCTTCGACCATGGCGGACGGAAGAACAGACCGGAATACCTGATTGATTATGTACCGGGAAACAGTTCTCGGACGACACATAACCTGATCCTTTCCTCGCGCTCGAAAGATGAACTAGAGGCGATGCTGAAGCCGGTATTGCTGGAGCGCGGTTTGTCCGCCGACGGTGAGCAGTTGGTTCAAATCTTGGCACACCTGCGGTCGCTATCTGGCCAACTTGCTTTAAAACTTATCTCTGCACGCACACAACAGGCTGAAGCACTTGGTCTGGCTTTGGCGCGGATCTACCTTGAATATCAAGGCGCGTTAAGCAACCAAGTCATTGTTCCTCTGGATGCACACACCGACCTTTACCGCACGAGCGGTGAGTCGGATGACTTCAATGATGCCATCAGCCTTCGCCGTACCGACTTGGGGCTGTTCGACCTGGATTTAAACTCCAGAACAATAACCTGCAATTTGGTTGAGGTGAAATGCTATTCTCAGGTGGGAGACTTCGCAGCTTTCAACCAACTGAAGGAGCGGATTTCAACACAAATCGGTCAGAGTGAGCGCATTCTCCAGCGTCACTTCGACCCAGAACTTAAAAAGCCAGATCGGCCGGATAGGTTGCTCAAAAGCCGTGAGTTAGCACAGATCCTTCGTTTCTATTTGGAGCGCTCTATGCGTTACCAGATCTTTGACACCACCGCCGCTCAGGAAGCTCGAAGTTTACTCGAAACCATAGAGCAGGGCTATTCGCTTCAGTTCCGACGTTGCGCATTGATCTTCGACTTCGACAAGGCCGGAACTGAGGAACCAGAAAATGAGGTGGGCATTGAATTTCACCGCATCGGCAAGGATCTTGTTCAGACCTTGCTGGAAAGCTGTCGTACACCCGTCTCATCCCAGATTGAGGAAGAACAGTCGGCGTATCTTCTCAGGGAACAACGAATACCGAACGTCCCGAAGCTCGAGACGGCGACCTTTATAGCACCCAAGAGAGAACGCTCAACGTCTTGGACAGTGAATGAGCGCTGGCAAGATGAGCTAGAAGCCCCACTGATTCCAAAGTCATCTACAGATGCAGCAGAAACACCAGAGTCCGCTCACAAGGAATCAGAAGAACAGTCTGAAATCCTGGCGCATGCACCTGAAGAGGGAAAAGAGGTCGAACACCTCACCACCGGGGCTAGTGAACCGGGAGCAACCGCAGAATCGGAAACAACTGCCGAACCCTCGCCAGAAATCCCAGAACATCCAGCACCTGTAGCTACAACTCAAGCAGAAACCAGTTACGACATCGTACTTGGCGTCGGAGACGACTCACCGCAATTTGGATTACTCGGAGAGGTTTCCGGCAGAAAGGTCGCGCTGGATCTCAACCACACCCACACGCTAAGTCTTTTTGGGGTACAAGGCGGCGGCAAGAGCTACACCCTTGGAACGGTGATAGAGATGGCCTCCATGCCGTTTCAGCGCATCAATGTACTTCCAAGCCCACTTGCTACGGTTATTTTCCATTACAGTCCGACTCAGGAATATGCTCCGGAGTTTACTTCTATGATCCAGGCCAACTCGGTCGATGACGAGATCCGTATCCTTCGTGAGCGTTACAACGCTAATCCCGAGGCTCTTAGGGATGTGTTGATCCTTACACCGGCTAACAAGGTGGATGACAGACGGTCCGAATACCCAGATATCGAGATTAAGCCAATTGCATTTTCTGCATCAGAACTCAAGGCGGCTCACTGGAAGTTTTTAATGGGCGCGATTGGCAGTCAGAGCATGTATTTGCGGCAAATGAACCTCATCATGAGGAGTCTAAGGGAGAACCTGACGTTAGACAGCCTACGAGCAGGAATTGAAAACTCGGTTTTGTCCGACCACTTGAAAGAGTTAGCCCTAACACGCCTTCAGTTCGCTAACGAATACATCAACGACAACCAAAAACTACAGGATCTAATTCGCCCGGGCCGTTTGATAATCGTGGATTTGCGCGACGAGTACATTGAAAAGGACGAGGCGCTTGGTCTGTTCGTGGTGATGTTGCAGATTTTCTCAGAAGCAACCTATCAGAGAAGCGCGTTTAACAAACTGGTAGTATTTGATGAGGCACATAAGTACATCGAAAACGATGATTTGGTTTCCGGTTTGGTCGAGGTCGTTCGTGAGATGCGACACAAAGGAACCAGCATCATGGTAGCCTCTCAGGACCCACCATCGGTCCCGGTCTCGCTGATTGAGCTTTCATCGCAGATAATCATGCACAAATTCAACTCGCCGGCTTGGCTGAAGCATATTCAGAAGGCTAATGCCTCCCTAAATGAGTTAACTTCTGAAAAAATGAATAAACTCGACACAGGCGAAGCTTATGTGTGGTCGAGTAAAGCTTCAGATGAAGCATTCACGAGAGGCGCAGTTAAGGTTAAATGCCGTCCTCGCATTACGCAGCATGGCGGAGTTACAAGAACCGCTGTTCGTGAGAATGAGAAAAAGATCGAGAGTCTAGATCAGGAATAGCTTGATTCGTTTAGGATTGCTGATTCAGATTCGCAGGCGGCATGCCTTCGGTAGAAACTAACCCGTCCAGTTACTCGACCTGAACGGTATTCCCTTTCCCATTACTCCCCCGATTTGGTCTCTAGGCAGGAAGGAAGAACCATGGCGGACATCCGCGTGGATGGGGAGAAAATGCGGGCTTTCACGGCGGCGGTCTTCGAGCAGGTCGGCCTGACGCCTGAAGACGCGGCCATCGAAGCCGAAGTGCTGGTATGGGCGAACCTGCGCGGAGTGGACTCCCACGGTGTCCAGCGGGTCAACGGATATGTCCATGCGGTGGAAGCCGGACACTACAATACCCGGCCGGACATCAGGATCGAACGGGAGACGCCCGCCACGATGCTCATAGAGGCCGATTGCGCCTTCGGGCCGGTGGTCACGACCTACGCCATGAAGCAGGCCATCGAGAAGGCCCGTGGGGCGGGCATCGGATGGGTGCTGATCCGCAACACGACCCACCAGGGCGCCATGGCTTACTACGCCCAGATGGCCGCCCGGGAGAACATGGCCGGCATCGCCTCCGTCTGCAATCCCCCGAACATGGCCCCTCCGGGCGCGCGGGCGCCGGGGGTGCACAACAGTCCGATCGCCATCGCCGTGCCGGGCAGCAACGGCCGAACCATCTCACTGGACATGGCCACGAGCGTGGCCGCCTTCGGCAAGCTGGACGTGGCCGTGGACCGGGGCGAGTCCATCCCCGACACGTGGGCGCTGGACGGCGACGGACATCCGACGACGGACCCCCACAAGGCCCGGTTCCTGCAGCCCGCGGCCGGCTACAAGGGCTATGGGCTGGCCCTTATCTTCGAGTGCCTGTCGAGCCTGATGGTCGGCAATCCCCTGTTGACCGCCGCCATCTCGGGACGCGGCGCAAGGCCCGGCGCGCAGAACAGCTTCATCGGCGCCATCGATATCGCGGCGTTTACCGATCCGGACACCTACCGCACGCAGATCGATGAGCTCGTCACGGCCATGAAGGGCCTGCCCCGTGTCGAAGGGGTCGACGAACTCTTCGTACCGGGAGAGCCGGAGGAACTCGTCCTTCGGGAGCGTATCGAGGACGGGATCCCCCTGCCCGCCGGTACCCGGGACAAGCTCATCGAGGTCGCGGAGAAATTCGGGCTGGAAGTGCCCTGGAAGGATTAGGCGGACGTGAATGTCCGGGATGGCGGTTCGTGAACGTTAATGCCCGGAGCGTCAAGGGATTGGACCACTCTGGAGATCAAACGCATGACCAGTGACTGGGGTTATTCAGAAGAAGGGCTTAAGCACTACACCGCGTGCCGGACCATCGGTCCCATCGTGGTGGACGGGCGGCTCGACGAGCCTTCGTGGCTGCACGCGGTCCGTTCGCCGCGCTTCGAGGACCTGGAGGAGCCGGGCCGGCCGGCGCTGTTCGACACGCGAGCCGCGGTGCTCTGGGACGACGACTACCTGTACGTGGGCTTCTGGGTGGAGGACCCCGACGTGCGGGCGACGTACACGGAGCGCGATTCAATGATCTGCGAGGAAAACGACGTGGAAGTCTTCATCGCCGGGAAAGACAGTTACTATGAATTCGAACTGAACCCCCTGGGAACCATCATGGAACGGTTCTACGTGTGGCAGAACGCCTACGTGGAGGCCGGATTCGGCACGCATCCCGAGTTCGATCTGCAAGGCACCGACCTCGTGGATACGCTCGGGGGAATCAAGACCGGCCACGCCCATCCTCGCGGCCGCCGCTGGGCGTTCCGCCAATGGGACCTGCCTGGCTTGAAGTGGGCGGTGCACGTGGACGGCACCATCAATGACCCGTCCGACCGGGACCGGGGATGGACGGCCGAGATCGCCTTCCCCTGGCAAAGCCTGAAGCATCTTGCGGACGGGCGTTCGCTCCCGGCGCGGGAAGGGGATATCTGGCGCATGGATTTCTCGCGGTTCCAGTGGATCGACGAAGGCGGATTCAGGACGTGTCCGGGATGGGCCTGGAACAGCCACGGGATCTACGATTCGCACATCCCCGATCGATTCAGCGTGATCCATTTCTCCGAGAAAACGGTGGGTGAGAGCGAGCGGCGAGCGACGGGCGGCGAACCGCAGGCGACAAGCAGCGATCCGAGCAATCTCGAGGTGCCGGAGGGCGTGATCGGCACCGCACATCCTGCGGCGGCAACACGGACCGGGCAGTCCGGGCAGGTCGCACGATACAGGTGCCAAAGGACGCGGGACGACCTGGTCGTGGACGGCGATCTGGCCGAGGAAACGTGGACACTGGCAGAGCGATCTCCGCTGTTCAGCGATCACACGGGCGCCCGTGCGCTGTTCGATACCACGGCGGCCATGGCCTGGGATGACAGGAGTCTCTACATCGGGTTCTGGCTGGAGGATCGCGACATACAGGCCACGCAGGAAGAATCCGCCCACGAGGTACGGGAGGACAGCCACGTGGGCGTGCTCGTCACCGGTCCCGGCGCGTACTACGACCTGGCCGTGAATCCGCTGGGCGCCACTTCGGAGATGTGCTACATCTGGAAGGAAGCCTACCGGGACGACGACCGGTTCCACCTGCCGGAATTCGACCTGGCG
This sequence comes from Gemmatimonadota bacterium, assembly GCA_009837395.1. Lineage (GTDB taxonomy): Bacteria > JAAXHH01 > JAAXHH01 > JAAXHH01 > JAAXHH01 > JAAXHH01. Next base: position 52,921 of record VXTP01000008.1, on the reverse strand, counting down.
GTCCACCAGCCCGAGGTGCTGGGCGGCCACACGCGGACCGACATCCGCGCCATGCGCTGGGCCTTTCCGGATTGGCGCATGCCCGGGTTGCGGACCGGGGTGAAAGTGGACGGCGAACCGGGGAGAAGGGACCGGGTCGACCGGGGATGGACCGTGGAGTTGGCCCTGCCGTGGGTAGGCTTGAAATGGCTGGCCGATGGGCTGGCCGACGGGCAGGCTACCGCCCCCGCGCCGGGAGACGTATGGCGGATCGGACTGCTGCGCCGGCAGGTGATCGACCAGCGCAGCCATCGCTGGCAGGCCACGTGGACGTGGCAACCGCTTGTCCTGGTAGACGGTCGGATGCCCGAAACCCACCTGGAACTGGAATTGGTCAGTTCCGGCGCATGAACCCCGAGAAGAAGTCGTTGCCCTTGTCGTCCACCACGATGAAGGCCGGAAATTTCTCCACCTGGATGCGCCAGATGGCCTCCATGCCCAGTTCGGGGTACTCCACCACCGAAACTTCCCGGATGGAGTCCTTGGCCAGCCGTGCGGCCGGCCCCCCGATGGACCCGAGATAAAACCCGCCGTGCTTCTTGCAGGCGTTGGTGACCTGGACGGACCGGTTGCCCTTGGCGAGCATGACCATGCTGCCGCCGGCCGCCTGGAACTGGTCCACGTAGGTGTCCATGCGGCCCGCCGTCGTCGGCCCGAAGGAGCCCGAGGCATATCCTTCCGGCGTCTTGGCCGGCCCCGCGTAGTAGACGCAAAGGTCCTTGAAGTACTGCGGCAGTTCCTCGCCGCCGTCGAGCCGCTCCTTGAGCCGGGCATGGGCGATGTCCCGGGCGACGATCATGGGACCCGTCAGGGACAGGCGCGTGGCGACCGGGTAGCTGCTGAGGGTGGCGCGGACCTCGGCCATGGGCCGGTTCAGATCGATTTCCACCACATCGCCGCCCAGGGTCTCGTCCGCGATCTCCGGCAGGTATTTGGACGGCTCGGTCTCCAGTTGTTCCAGGAAGATCCCGTCCCGGGTGATCTTCGACAGGATCTGCCGGTCGGCGGCGCAGGAAACGGCAATGCCCACCGGACAAGAAGCGCCGTGCCGCGGCATGCGGACCACCCGCACGTCGTGACAGAAGTATTTCCCGCCGAACTGCGCGCCGATGCCGATTTCCTGGCTCATCTTCAGCACCCTCGCTTCCATGTCGAGATCGCGGAAGGCCTGTCCGTACTCGTTACCCTCGGTCGGCAGGGTGTCCAGGAAGCGCGCGCTCGCCAGCTTGGCCGTTTTCAGCGTGTATTCCGCGGAGGTACCTCCCACCACGATGGCCAGGTGATATGGCGGACAGGCCGCCGTGCCCAGCATGCGCAGCTTCTCGTCGACGAAATCAAGGAACCGGTCCTCGTTCAGCAGCGCCCGGGTCTCCTGGAATAGGAAGCTCTTGTTCGCCGACCCACCGCCCTTGGTCATGAACATCAGCTTGTACTCGTCGCCCCGGTCCGCGTAGATCTCGATCTGGGCGGGCAGATTGGTCCGCGTGTTCGTCTCCGTGAACATGTCGAGGGGCGCCTGCTGGCTATACCGCAAATTCGTATTCAGGAAGGCGTTCATGGTGCCCTGCGAGAGGGCGGACTCGTCGTCGCCTTCCGTCCAGACGCGGTTGCCCTTCTTGCCGGTTACGATGATCGTCCCCGTGTCCTGGCACATGGGCAGGATGCCGCCGGCGGAGATGTTGGCGTTCTTCAGCATCTCCATGGCGACGAAACGATCGTTGTCGGACGCTTCCGGGTCGTCGAGGATCTTGCGCAACTGGGCGAGGTGTTCGGGACGCAGCAGGTGGGAACTGTCGCGGATGGCCTGGTCCGCGAGCAGGATCAGGCCATCCGTATCGACCTTGAGGATGTCCCTGCCTTCGAAACTGCCCGATGAGACGTGATCGCTGGTAAGCAGACGGTACGGCGTCGAGTCCTCCCCCAGGGGCAGGAGCTCGTGATGGACATAGTCGTTCAAGCCGGACGTCTCCTTATACGAAACGCACGTCGACGGTTTCGAAGCAGGTGCGGTGGGCGTCGCATTCCGCCGGTCCCACGACCTTGTCATCGGGACCGATGCCCGACACGGAACGGACGCACCAGAACGAGCGGCCCGGTTTTTCTTCTGTAAGGGTCGTGTCGTTCTTCTCCGCCGTGTAGAACGATTTCGTCCTCAGGAACCGGCATACGGGTTGTGCCATGATAGACTCCTTGCTTGCGGCGCTGCGCAGCCTGCCTACGCCGCCAGGGCCTGAACGGCCTGTTTCACGAGGTTCTTCGCGATCTCCACCTTGTAACCGTTGTGCGGCATGGGCGCGGCGTCTTCCACCGCGGCCTCCGCGGCACTTTCCGCCCGGGCTTCCGTGATCCTGCGGCCCCGGAGGTAGTCTTCCGCTTCGAGGGCGCGCCACGGAACGGGCGCCACGCCGCCCAGCACGAGACTGGCCCGCTCGCAGGTCCCGTTCACCACGGTCATCTGCGCGGCAAGGCTGACGAGGGCGAAATCGATGGATTCCCGCTCCCGCACCTTGAGGAACATGCCCTTGCTGTTCGCCTCCGGTTTCGGAATCGTGATTTCCGTCACGATCTCGTTGGGCCGGAGGATGTTCTCCCGGCGGATATTCATTTCGGGCATGGTGAAGAAATCGTCCATGGCGACTTCGTTCGCGCCGCGGGGGCCGTGGATGTTCACCGAGGCGCCCAGGGCCATAAGCGCCGGGGCCGCGTCGGAGGGATGGACGATGTAACTCGGCCCGGATCCGAAGATCGCGTGATAGGTGTTTACCCCGCCCACCGCGTAGCACCGTGCACCGCCCTTCTTGAGACAGGGGAAGTCCTCGCTGCGGTAATACCAGCAACGCGGGCGCTGCAGGATGTTCCCGGCAAGCGTGGCCATGTTGCGGATCTGCGGCGAGGCGATGACGGAGACCGCCTGGTGAAGCACCGGATATTCCTGTGACACGGCGCCGTTGTCCAACACGTCCGTCAGCGTGGTCAGCGCGCCGATACGCATCCCGGCGTCATCCTGCCGGATGTAGTCCAGCCCCTCGATGGACTTGAGGTTGACCACGCGCTTCGGGACTGCGGCGTAATCCTTCATCTCGCCGACCAGGTCCGTTCCGCCTGCCATGACCACCGCGTCGTCCCAGCTACGGCCCAGAAGGGAAGGCACCTGCTCTATCGACGTCGCATTGACGTAGGAAAAGTTCTGCATGGATCAGCCCTCCTTCACTGCGGCCAGCGCACTGAGCACTTTGTCGGGAGTGAACGGCATCTCCCGTATCCGGGCGCCGCAGGCGTTGTAGATGGCGTTGGCAATGGAGGCGGGGGTCGGGATCGTCGCGGGTTCGCCGATGCCGATGACGCCTCGTTCCGGTTCGTCGTACCTGAGGATTTCTATTTCAGGGATGTCCGTGGAGCCCATGACCTTGTAGTCTTCCAGGTTGGCGTTGACCATGTAGCCCGTCGCGGGATCCATGATGCGGTTCTCGTACATGCCGTAACCGATGCCCATCAGGACGCCGCCGTTTACCTGGCTCGCCCACGTGAGCGGGTTCAGGATCATGCCGCTGTTGTGGACGGCCACGACCCGGTCGACCTTCACCAGGCCGGTCTCGGTGTCGACGCTGACCTCGACGAAGTGCACGCCGGGCACGCCGCTGTCCGAGTAGCCGGGCAGCCACTGGCCGTGGAAGAAGATGGGCTCGTCCCCGAGCTGGGCCGTCGCCTGTTGCCAGGTCATGCTCTTGGAAGGATCGCTGCCCACGAACACGCTGCCGTCCGAGGCCACGAGTTCACCCGGTTCCACGCCGAAGTTGGGCGCGATCTTATTGAACAGTTCGAGTTTCGCCAGCATCGTCGTACCCTTGATGGCGGGCGATACCGACGCGGCCGTGGTGCTTCCGCCGCTTCCGCCCGAATAAGGGTAGTTCGTGTCGCCGATACGGACGTCGATATCCTCTATCTTCAACCCGAATTCTTCCGCCGCGACCATGTGCACCAGGGTGAGCGTCCCGGTACCGATGTCCTGCGTGCCGCACTTCACCTGCACGCTCCCATCGGGATTGATGGTACACTCGGCCTGCGTCCTTCCGCCGCCGCCGCCCCACCGGCACGATCCCACGCCCATGCCGGTCTTGATCCGACCGGTCTGGGAATTGGGCGTGGCGCTCCGGCGGGTCTTCCATCCGATGTGCTCCGCGCCCATGGCCACCATGTTGCGCCGCGCTTCATCCGGGTCGTTCATCTGGCGGATGTCGATGGGATCCATGCCCAGCGCCTCGGCCATCTCGTCCATCATGGATTCCATGGCGAAGGCCGCCTGGGGGTGCCCCGGCGCGCGCTGGGCGGCCATCGGCCCGGCGTTGGTGAATACGCTCGTCTGTTCGATGCGGTAGTTGGGGATCTCGTACAGGTACGGCGCACCGGGAATATTGGCGCTGCCGGCGACGCCGGGCGTACCGTAGTTGGATCGCTCGTAGGCGACCAGCTTGCCGTCGCTCGTCGCGCCCAGCTTCACGTGCTGCACGGCGGAGGGCCGGTTTCCGGTGGCCAGGTGCTCTTCCTTGCGCGTCAGCATCAGCTTCACGGGCGCTCCGGCCTTCCGGGCGAGCAGCGCGCAGATCACGCCCTCTTTGCGGGCGCCGAACTTGGCGCCGAACCCGCCGCCCATGAACTCCGTGATCACGCGTACGTTCGTCTCAGGAATCCCGAAATGCCCGGCCAGTTCGCCGCGCACGCTGAATACGCCCTGGGTGGAGGCCCAGACCGTCAGCTTGTCGCCTTCCCACTGGCACACGTTGCCGTGGGTCTCCAGCGCGATGTGGGACTGCACCTGGCACCGGTAGGAGGCCTCGAGGGTCACGTCGGCCTGTGCGAATCCCGCGGCGATGTCGCCCTGCTCGCCGACCCTGGGCTCGCCCACGTTACCGCGGTCGCTGTGCACCTGGGCCGCGTCCGGGTCCCGCGCCGCGTCTTCGTCCACGACGAAGGGCAGCACCTCGTAATCCACGTCGATGGCGTGGAGCGCGTCTTCGGCGACCTCCGGCGTCGTTGCCGCCACGGCCGCGATTTCCTGTCCGGCGAATCGGCACTCCCGCGAGAAGACCTCGGGGTCGTCGTTGGGGAGCACCACCACGCTCACACCGGGCAGCGCCATCGCGCGAGTGGCGTCGATGCGGTTGATCCGGGCGCGGGGATGGGCCGACCGCAGGATGCGACCGTAGAGCAGGCCGGGCAACTTGATGTCGGCGGTGTACTTGGCGCGGCCGGTGACCTTGTCGACCGCGTCCACGCGGGTGTGGGGCTTGTTGATATAGGTGTTCTTCGAGAGGTCTCCCCAGCCGCCTTCGCCGGTATCGGGGACCTGTATCTCTATTTCTCTGGGTTCACCGTCTTCCTGGATGGTGATCGTGACCGTCTTCATCTTCTGCTGCATCGGCTCACCCTCCCTTCCGCATCTTTTCGGCGGCGCTCATCACGGCCTCGAACACGTGGGGATAGGTGCCGCAGCGACAGATGTTGCCGGACAGACCCTCCCGGACCTCTTCCGGCGTCGGGTTGTCGTTGGCGTCCAGCAACGATTTGGAGGACATCAGGAACCCCGGCGTGCAGAATCCGCACATCAGGGCGTCCTTCTCGACGAAGGCTTCCTGGATGGGATGCAGACTGTCGCCGTCCGCCATGCCTTCCACGGTCTCGATCTTTCGGCCCTGGGCGTCCATGGCCAGCGTCATGCAGCTGAAGACGAGCTTGCCGTCCAACTCCACGGTGCAGGCCCCGCATTCGCCCTTGTCGCAGACCACTTTGGGACCGGTGATCTCCAGCCTGTCCCGCAGCGCGTCGGCCAGGGTCGTGCGCGCTTCCACCTCGACGTTGTGCGACTGGCCGTTTACGTCGAGCGTTATGGTCGCCGACATGACGCCCTCGGCTTCCTGGGCGGCCGCCGTCCCGGCTTCTGAAACCAGGATGGCCGGCGCTACGGCAGCCGTTACCGCACCCGCACCCGCGCCCTTGAGAAAACCACGGCGCGTGAACCGGGTCCCCGATTTCGTTTCGGGATGGGACGATTCATCGGGCCTGGCTTCATCGTGTCGATCAGCCATAGGACCTCCTCAATCTACGAATATGTGCCATCAAATTTAAACCAGCCGGAACGGACGAAGTGCTGACGACAGCATCCGGCTGGCGAGTAATCACGAGAACCGGAACCGGCAAGACCGGTGTCCTGTGGTAAACGGGTAGGGAACCACCCTATGAATATGGAAGTCGCTCCGGTCACCGTCAAGACCTTTCACTAATGGTTATACAGGGAACGGAGGCGTTGTCGTCAAACAAAAACGGGCATGCGTTTTCACTTGCGATTTCGGCCTGCGTGCCCTTAAATTCAGGGGGAGCGCGACGGCAACGTGGATTGGGATGAAGTTTGCGAACCGTCCGGTCCAATCGGCCGGAAAAGGGTGCATGACAGCCGGAGAACGGGAATGAAGCGTTACGCATTTGCCGCCATGGCCGGCGCCGCCGTAGGCGCCCTCGTGGGGGCGGAGTTCTACCTCCGCCGTCAGGATCACGCGTACAACAGGGACCGCTGGTTCCACGAGGAATACGACGGCGCCCATCCCTACATCGTGTTCCACAACCGCAGCGGCTGGGAACTGATGCCGGGATACAGCGTGGCCGGCATCCGGATCAACGACTACGGGTTCCGGGGGACGGACTTTCCGATACGGAAGGATCCCGAAGCCGTCCGGATCATGTGTCTCGGCGACTCCTGCACCTTCGGCGCGCCCGGGGATGATTCACCCTATCCCTACCAGCTGGAACGGCAATTGGCCCAGATGGACCTGGAACGCGATCACCAGGTGATCAACGCTGGCGTGGACGACCACGCGTCCATCAACGCCCAGTTGCGCCTTCCACGGCTCCTGGCTTTCGATCCGGATATCCTGATCGTATACATCGGCTGGAACGATATGTGGCTGGGAAATCCGAAGCACTATCCCGACATGCGCAGGAAGACCCAGTCCTACTGGCACTACGGCAACGGCGGAAACACGGGCCTGAGGCTGTTGGACGAAGCCAAGGAGATCCTGGAACTGAACCCGCCGCCGCCCATCGGCTCCTTCGACCTCGAGGACTTCCTCCCGGAGAACTACGAATACAATATGCGCCGCCTCATCCAGACGGCGAAAAACGACCGGATCCGCGTCGTCCTGACGACCCTTCCGACGCTCATATCCGGCAACGGCGCGGAGATGTCCATGCAAAGCCTCGACAAGATGCGGTATCCGTCCTTTCTGGCCCGGGGAGACCTCGACCGCCTCAGGCAACTCTACGATATCTACGATGGCTCGATCCGCCGGCTGGCCATGGAAGAAGATACGGACCTCATCGATCTCAACGCCGCTTTTACCGGGATGGACGGAGAACGCGAACGGTACTTCGCCGATACCTGGCATCCCACCATCGAAGGCAGCGAGGTCATCGCGCGGGCGCTGGCCCAGGGCCTGCGGGACCGCGACATCGTAGGATAGCCCAGAACCTATTGAAGCAGGTACTGAAATACACGGTCTTCCCCACGCCGCTCGGCCCCATGTACGCGGCGGCCAGTGAAGCGGGCGTATGCCGGGTTACCTCCGGTGTCACGGACGAGGCATTCGCGACGGACGTGCTGAACCGCTTCGACGCGCAACTCGCCTTCGTCCCGGACGACAGGTTGCTTGCCGCGGTCGAAGACCAGATCACGCGGTATTTCGAAGGCAAGCTGAAGGATTTCGACCTCCCGGTGGATTTCTTGCGGGGCACGTCCTTTACCCGGCAGGTCTGGACCGCGCAGCAGGCTATTCCATACGGGCAGTGGCGCTCCTACAAGTGGGTGGCCGAGCAGGTGCGCAGGCCCCGGGCCGCCCGGGCGGTGGGCCAGGCCAACAGCAGTAACGACATCGGCCTCCTGATTCCCTGCCACCGCGTGATCACCAGCGACGGACGCCTGGGAGGCTACGGCGGCCGGCCGGAGGTCAAGGCGTTTCTGCTCGATCTCGAAGGTACGGACTATAACCGCTGACTGCCTATGCCGCTGGACATTCCCAACCGAGTCTACTTCGCCTACGCCTTCCAGTGCAGATACCGCGAGCAGGCGCCCCGGATCAACGGCGTCCTGGACGACTGGAATGACGAATACCTCGTACCCGACCTGGGATTCCTGGAGAACCGGCCGAAAGCCGCGGACGTCTACATGGCCTGGAACGACGAGGGCCTGTACTTCGCTGTGGACGTGCGCAAGCGAAAGCCGGTACAGTCCCACTACGGACGGCACTGGACCGGGGACAGTTTCCAGATCTGGCTGGACACGCGCGACGTGAAGACCGCCAGGCGGGCGGGAAGGTACTGCCACCAGTTCAACTGCCTGCCCACAGGGGGCGGCGACCGCGGGGACCGGCCCGTGGTCAAGCCCTCGCAGGTCGACCGTTCCCGCGAGAACTGGAACATGCCGGAACCGGAAGCGCTTCCCATCGCGTCCCTGATCACGGACCGCGGTTACACCCTGGAGGTGTGCCTCCCGACCGAAACCCTCAGCGGATACGACCCGGAAGAGTTCCCCCGGCTGGGCTTCACCTATTTCCTCAACAATTCGGAGTACCCCGCCCAGTGGTGGTGCGCCGGGCGGGACCTGCGCGTCCACGTGGACCCCAGCACGTGGGGCACGGCGGTGTTAAGCAGGTAGTCGGCGAGAAAAGAAGATGTCGGCCTGACCATCAAAGAAAGGACGAAGCGTGCAAAGAGTTCAGGGATTCGGCGGGTTCTTCTTTCGGGCAAAGGATGCAGAAGGACTTGCGAAATGGTATCTGGATCATCTTGGCATCAATCCCGCTCCGACAGACATGGAGATGGCGCCATGGGTAACCGAGTCCGGTGTGACGGTTTTCTCACCCTTCGATGCTGACACGGACTATTTCGCGCCGGATAAGTCATTCATGCTGAATTTCCGCGTGGCTGATTTGGATGCGATGATCACGCAACTGAAGTCCGCGGATATCGAGGTCAGCCACGAAATCGAAATGGAGGGCATCGGCCGCTTCGCCCGCATACATGACCCCGAAGGAAACGCGATCGAACTATGGGAACCCCCGTCGTGAGATACGTGGCCGGAAGCCTGACGGAGATCTTGCGGAAGACATCCGGTTGTCAACCCTTGGAAAATATGCCAGAGCGATTGGCAAATAGCTGCGGTCTACGGCGGGATAGCAGGCTGCAGATTAGTTAACACAGCAATAATGCTTCGATGAAATCCCCGTGGTGCCATCCACGGGTTCGTAATCCAGGTTGGGCGCAAGCCACCGTTCGATGGATTCGACGGTCATCCGCTTGCGGTGGGCGTAGTCCACCACCTGGTCGCGTCCGATCTTCCCCACGTTGAAATACCGGGTCTCGGGATGACCGAAGTAGAGGCCGGCCACGGACGGCGGCGGGTCCATGGCGTAGCTTTCGGTCAACGAAACGCCGATCCTTTCCTCGGCCCGCAGCAGGTCGAAGAGCCGGCGTTTTTCGGTGTGATCGGGGCAGGCCGGATACCCTGGCGCCGGCCGGATCCCGCGGTAGTCCTCCCGGATCAGGTCTTCTCCCGTCAGGTCCTCGTTGCACCCGTAACCCCAGGCGCGGCGCGCCCTTAGATGGGTTTGTTCCGCAAATGCTTCGGCCAGCCGGTCGGCGAGCGCCTTGACCATGATGGCGCGGTAGTCGTCGTGATCGGCCTCGTACCGCCTGACCAATTCGTCGAGACCGATGCCGGCGGTAACCGCGAAGGCGCCGATATAGTCCTCTGTGCCTTCGGGACCCACGAAATCGGAGAGCGCGAGGCAGGGCCCGTCCACCGACCGGGGCCTTTGCTGGCGCAGCATGGGAAAGGTCGCGAGCGCCTCCGACCGCGCGGCGTCATCGAACAGCACGATGTCGTTTCCGGTGGAATGGGCGGGGAAGAATCCCCACGCGGACCGGGCCCGCAACGATCCTCCATCCACGATCTCATCCAGCAGGTTCCTCGCGTCTTCAAAGAGCTTCCGCGCCTCCTCGCCGACCTTCTCGTCCTCCAGGAGGGCGGGATAACGTCCCCTTAATTCCCACGCACCGAAGAAGGGTGTCCAGTCGATAAAGGGTACGAGTTCCTCCAGCGGATGGTCGTCGTCGACGCGAACACCGGTGAATTCGGGTACCGCGATGGTCGCTGCAGACCATTCGAGGACGGGCCGCCGCGCACTTGCCTCGGCGAAGGGTACGAGGGGCGCGCGTGGCGTGCGGCTTTCGTAAGTATCCCGGATCTTCCTGTAGTCCTCCCGGACCCGCCCGGCGTAGTCGGATCTCAACTCGTCGCTGAGGAGGCTGCCTACGACTTCCACGGCCCGGGACGCGTCCGTCACGTGCACGGTCGGCCCGTGATAGGCCGGCTCGATCTTGATCGCCGTGTGCCGGCGGCTCGTTGTGGCGCCGCCGATGAGCAGGGGCAGTTCGAAGCCGTTGCGCTCGATCTCGCGGGCCACGTGGATCATCTCGTGGAGGGAAGGGGTGATCAGCCCGCTCAGTCCGATGAGGTCGACGCCTTCGTCTACGGCCGTACCGATGATCTTCTCCGCCGGGACCATGACGCCCAGGTCGATGATGCGGTAGTTGTTGCACCCGAGCACCACGCCCACGATGTTCTTCCCGATGTCGTGCACGTCCCCCTTCACCGTGGCCAGGAGGATCGTCCCCTGGTACTGTCTCTCCCCGCCTTCACCGTGTTCGGCCTCCATGTGCGGCACCAGGTGGGCCACGGCTTTTTTCATGACCCGCGCGCTCTTGACCACCTGGGGCAGGAACATCTTCCCCTCCTGGAAGAGATCGCCAACGATGGACATCCCGGCCATCAGGGGTCCCTCGATGATGTGCAGCGGACGGTCATACTTTTGAAGAGCCTCGTCCATGTCATCTTCCACGTAATCGGCGATACCGCTGACCAGCGCGTGGGAGATGCGATCCTCCAGGCTGTCGTCGCGCCACTCCTCGTCTCTGTGCACCCGTTCGGCCGCATCCCCTTTACGCGTTGCGGCGAATTCCAGCAGCCGCTCGGTGGCGTCGGGCCGGCGGTTCAGCAGGACGTCTTCCACCATGGCCAGCGTCTCGGGTTCAATGTCCTCGTAGATCGCCAGTTGTCCCGCGTTGACGATGCCCATGTCCAGGCCCGCCTGGATGGCGTGGTACAGGAAGGCGGCGTGCATCGCCTCCCGGATATGGTCGTTGCCCCGAAAGGAAAAGGATATGTTGCTCACACCGCCGCTGACCCTGGCCAGGGGATGCTGTTCTTTGAGCCGTCGGACGGCCTCGATGAAGTTGACGGCGTAGTCGTCGTGTTCCTCGATGCCCGTGGCCACGGTGAGGATGTTGGGGTCGAAGATGATATCCGTGGGGTCCATGCCGATCTCTTCGGTGAGGATCCGGTATGAACGGCTCAGGATCTCCACCTTTCGGTCCGTGTCCGTGGCCTGCCCGTGCTCGTCGAAGGCCATCACCACCACGGCGGCCCCGTACCGTTTCGCCATGCGGGCCTGGGTCTTGAAAACCCCCTCGCCCTCCTTCAGGCTGATGGAATTGGCGATGCTCTTGCCCTGCGCGCATTTCAGGCCCGCTTCGATGACCGGCCAGCTCGAGCTGTCGATCATGACGGGCGTGGCGGCGATGGCGGGTTCGGACGCGATCAGGTTCAGGAAGGTGGTCATGGCCCGTTCGCTGTCGAGCAGGCCCTCGTCCATGTTCACGTCGATGATGTTCGCCCCGCCCTCGATCTGCTGCCGGGCCACCCCCAGGGCTTCCTCGTATTTCTCCTGACGGACCAGCCGGGCGAATTTGCGCGAACCCGTCACGTTCGTCCGCTCGCCGATCATGGTGAAATTGCTGTCGGGACGCACGGTGAAGGTCTCGAGTCCGCTGTACCGGGACAGGGGTTCGACGGGGTGGGGAACCCGCAGTTTTCCCCGCTGCCTGACGGCCTCCGAGATCGCGGCGATGTGCGCGGGCGTCGTGCCGCAGCATCCGCCGACCATGTTCATCCATCCTTCTTCGGCGAAGTCCCCCAGCACCTTGGCCATGTAGTCCGGGGTGTCGTCGTAGCCGCCCAGTTCGTTCGGAAGCCCCGCGTTCGGATAGCAGGTCACCGGGAGGTTTGCGATGGCCGAAAGTTCCTCGATGTAGGGGCGCAGATCCGTCGCGCCCAGGGCGCAGTTGATCCCCACGCTATACAGGTCCCCGTGGCGTATGGACGTCCAGCACGCCTCCACGGTCTGGCCCGAGAGCGTTCGGCCGCTGGCGTCGACGATGCAGAACGACGCCATGACGGGCACGCGGCGTGTCCCTTCGTCGAAGAGGGTGTTGATGGCGTACAGCGCGGCCTTCATGTTGAGCGTATCGATCTGGGTTTCGACCAGCAGCAGGTCCACGCCGCCGTCGAGGAGTCCGCGGGCCTGCTCGCCGTAGGCCGCGGCCAGCTCATCGAAGGTAACGGAACGAAATGCCGGATCGCTCACGTCGGAGGCGACGGAAGCCGACCGGGTGGTAGGCCCCATAGTGCCGGCCACGAAACGCGGCCTGGCCGGATCGGCGGCCATGGCGGCCGTGGAGGCACGTTTCGCGATTCTAGCCGCCGCCACATTGATGTCGTAAACCCGGTCCTGCAGGCCATAGTCGGCCTGCGAAATGGCCGTGGCGTTGAAGGTGTTGGTCTCGATGATGTCGGCGCCGGCGTCCAGGTACTCCCTATGGATCTGTTCGATGAGCTCGGGCCGTGTGATCGACAGCAGGTCGAGGTCGCCGCGCAACGGAACGGGGTGGTCTTTAAACGTATCGCCGCGGAAATCGGCCTCGTCGAGTGCATGGCCCTGGAGGACCGACCCCATGGCGCCGTCGATAATGAGGATGCGTTCGGAAAGCAACCGGTCCAGCAGGAGGTGGGTTTCAGTTGTTACGGGATGGAACTGGCTGAAGATGCGGTCTCCTTATCGAGGATGTACTACGCGAGTGGCGTGCCATAAATCTACGGGAGGTCCGGGGGATCGTCAAGGTCGGAGCGCACGTTAAGGTCGGTGAGAGTGCCAACGTCGGCGTGCGTCAAGGTCCGAGGGGCGTAAAGGTCCACGCAATTGGTCTTCCCATCCGTGATACGCCGATATATCATGAAGTAATAACAAGAAATCAACAGGTGTCTACCACGGATCGACAGTCCGAGCATTCGACAATCCGGGTTAGGAGTGTTCCAATGTCCGACAGAAAAGAAGCAAGTACCACGACCAGGCCGGGGCTTTCGCGGACCAGGCCAGGGCTATCGCGCCGGGGATTCCTGAAAGGCGCCCTGGCGGGGGCCGGTGCGATTTCGTTCGGCAGTTACGAAGCGGTGGCACAGATGGTGGGCGGCCCTTCCGTACGCGGTTGGGGCGTACCACCGGGCCTGGTGCGCATTGATTCCAACGAGAACGCCCTGGGACCGTCTCCCCGGGCGGTCGAGGCGGTTTTGTCCCTGGTGACCAGCATCAACCGGTATGGCCAGAACCCGGACCTGCTGGGCAAGCTTGCCCGCCGGCACGGCGTTCCCGTCGTGGAGTGGACGGACAGTCCCTTCGCCCCGGTACCTGGCGCTTGGGTCGCTGTCGGCGCCGGGTCGTCGGACCTGCTGTTCGCCATCGGCCACGCTTACGTTCGCGAGGGTACGGAGGTCGTGGAAAGCCTGCCAGGCTTCGGTTTCATCACCCGATTCGCCGGCGTGGCCAACGCGGAACCGGTCCGGGTTCCCTTGCTGGAAGGCATGAAACCGGATCTGGACGGTCTCAGCGCGGCCGTGACCGACCGGACGGCCATGGTCGTCGTGACCACCCCCGGTAATCCCACGGGCCAGTTGACCCCCATGTCGCAGCTGAGGCCCTTCGTCGAGTCGATCCCCGAGCGTGTCCTGGTCCTCGTCGACGAGGCCTATATCGAATTTGCCGAGAACGAGGACGACCGCGAAGGCGCGGCATCGTTGATTGCAGACCATCCCAACGTGATCGTGACACGCACGTTTTCCAAGGTCTTCGGCATGGCCGGCATGCGGGTGGGATACGCGGTCGCCCGGCCGGAGGTGATCGAGCGGATCGGCCGCCACCGGGCCAACACGCTTACCCTTCTGTCCACCCACGCCGCGTCGGCGGCCCTCGACGACACGGACCACCTGCGGCGTTCACAGGAACTGGTGAGCCGGGGGAAACGGTATTTCTACGAGCAGCTGGACGCCATGGGCATCGAATACGCGCCGAGCGAGTCGAGTTTCGTGATGATGAACATGAAGTCCGACGTGGATGAACTCGTCCGCCGTATGCGCGAGGAACACAATGTCCTGGTGGGCAACGCGAGAGCGCGTTGGAATATCGAAGGCTGGATCCGCGTCACCGCCGGCCTGCCCGAGGAGAACGAGGCCTTCATCGCGGCGCTGAAGAAGGTGCTGGTGAGTAGTTAGAGTAATCCCCCTCACTCCCCATGCACCGCGTCCGCCGGGTTGGCCGTGGCCGCCTTGAACGCCTGGTATCCCACCGTCAGCCAGGAAATGATCAGCGCGGCCAGACCGGCCAGTACGAAAACGCCGATACCCAGTTCGACCCGGTACGGGAAGTCCTCGAGCCACGCACCCATGGCAAAGTATCCCACGGGTGCGCCGATCACGAAGGCCAGCAGGACGAGTTTCGTGAAGTCCCCGGACAATAGCACGATCACGTTCGATATCGTGGCGCCGAGGACTTTGCGGATCCCGATCTCCCGGGTCCGCTGTTCGGCCATGTAGGACGAAAGGCCCAGGAGCCCCAGGCAGGCGATCAGCATGGAAAGCGCGGCGCCGGCGATGAAGACGCTGCCCAGCCGCTGTTCGGCGGAGTAAAGTTGCTCGAGGTTCGCGTCGAGAAACGAAATCTCCATGGCCGGGTGGTTCGGATAGATCTGCCGCCACTGGTCCTGCAGGATCTCCATGCCCCGCCGCGGGGCCTCCCCCCGTATCCGGATGACCATGTACGGTCCGGGTGCGTTGAACAGGATCATCAGGGGTTCGATGGGTTGGCGCAGCGAGTGCTGGTGGAAGTCCCTCATGACGCCGATCACCCGGTGCGACGGCGCGGTTTCCGGCGAACCCGCGAACCGGAAGGTCTTGTCGATCGCATTCTCCCAACCCAGGGCGCGCACGGCGGTCTCGTTGATCAGGCAGGCCGATGAATCGGTGGCGAAGGCGGTGTCGAACGTACGTCCGGCGGCCAGCTCGAATGCCATGGTTTCCGCGAAGTCGAAGTCCCCCCAGATCGTCTGGAAAACCGGGCTCTGGTCGGAGGGCAACCCCTCCGGCGTCAACAGGTTCAGGCTGGTCTGCGCCCCGGGTACGCTGCTCGAAGTGCTCACTTTCAGGATCTCGGGATACTGCAGCACCGCGTTCTTGTAGGCCCCGTACCCCCTGAGGGCCGCTTCATCCGGCATGCGGACGACCGCCAGGTGCTCGCTTTCGAATCCCAGCCGCTTGTTCTGCATGTACTCCAGCTGGCTTAAGACCACGGCCGTGCCCACCATCATGAGGATAGAGACGCTGAACTGGAAGGTGATCAGCACCTTTCTGAGTACCGAATGGGAGGCGCCGGACTTCAGCGCGCCGGTCAGCACGGCCACCGGCCTGAAGGAAGAGAGCAGGAACGCGGGATATCCTCCGGCGGCGAAACCGACGAAAAGCGTGATGGCCGCCAGCGCCGGCACCAGCCAGGCCGACCCGTAGTCCATGACCAGAGACTTGCCGGACAACAGGTTGAATTGCGGCAGCAGCAGGTGCACCAGGGCGAGGGCGATGACCAGCGCGACCAGCGCGAGCAGTACCGATTCGCCGATGAACTGCCTTATCAGCTGAATACGCTGGGCGCCCAGGACCTTCCGGATCCCGACCTCCTGCGCCCTGCGGGCGGACCGGGCGGTGGACAGGTTCATGAAATTCACGCAGGCGATGACGAGAATGAAGACGGCCAGGGACGTGAAGATATAGACGTAACGGATGTCGCTGTTGGGCCGCAGCTCGGCTTCGATGTTGGAATGCAGGTAAATCTCCGTGAGCGGCTGCAGGTAGGGGTTGGCCTCAATGCCCGCGGATTGGAGCGTTTCGCTAAGGTATTTGTCCAGGAATGGGCGGAATCTGGATTCCATTTCCTCGCGCGTGGCGCCTTCCCGGAGCAGCAGGTAGGTATACAGATCGTGGTTGAACCCGCCGTTCTGAATGTCGTCCGGATCGCTGTAGTAGAGTTGGTTCGGCGCCAGCGTGGCGAAGGAAGCCAGGAAGTCGAAATGGAAGTGGGAGGTCCGCGGCATGTCCCGCATGATGCCGGTCACGGTGAACTCGTAGAGGTCGTCCCCCGTGATCACCTTCCCGATCGGGTTCTCGTCTCCGAAGTACTTGCCGGCCATGGATTCGGACAGCACCACGGTATGCGGTTCGACCAGGGCGGTGGCGGGGTTACCCTGTACGAGCGGGATGGTGAAGATGTCGAAGACCGACGAGTCCGCAAAAATGAAGTACCGCTCGTAGAACCGGTTCTCCTCATACCGGATGAGCCAGCGGGAGCCCGGCGGCTTGATCCGGGTGTAGCTTTCGATTTCCGGATAGTCCCGCGCAAGACCGGCGCCCAGGACGGGGGCGTGACGGCCGCTTCGATCGGCCGGTCCGTTATCACAGCGGATTCCGCGATGCGGTAGATGCGGTCTTTTTTCTCGTGATGCTGGTCGTAGGCGAGTTCGTCCTGCACGTAGAGCAGGATCAGCACGCAGCTCGCCATGCCGATGGCCAGCCCGAGGACGTTGATGGCCGAATAGCCCTTGTGCCTGCGCAGGTTTCGCAAGGCGACGGTCAGGTAGTTCCGGATCATGTGCTTATTGTATGGCCATGGCAGCCCAAAAAGCAACCCCGAAGCAATGACCGATCACTCCGCATGCACCGCTTCCGCCGGGTTGGCGGCCGCGGCCTTATACGACTGGAATCCCACCGTCAACCAGGCGACCGACAGCGCCGCGACGCCCGCGAAAAGGAACACCCACAGGCCCGGCTCGATGCGGTATGGGAAGTCTTCCAGCCACGAGTGCATGGCGTAATAACCCGCCGGCGCTCCGAGCACGAAGGCCAGCAGGATCAGCCTGGTGAAGTCCCTCGACAACAGCAGGATAACGTTTGATATTGTCGCGCCGAGGACCTTCCGCACACCGATCTCCCGTGTCCGTTGCTCCGCCATGAAGGACGCAAGCCCCAACAGTCCCAGGCAGGCGATCAGGATCGAAAGCACCGCGCCGGCGATGAACACGGAACCCAGTCGCCGTTCGGCCTGGTATAGTTGCCTGAGGTCGTCATCGAGAAACGAGTAATCCAGGGCTGGATGATTCGGGTATGTACTCCGCCACTGTTCCTGGAGTGTTTCAAGCCCACGTGATACGTTTGTACCCTGTATCCTGACGACCATAAATGAAGCGGGTTCTGTATCCAGACGCACCATGAGCGGCGTTATGGGTTGGCGCAGCGACTGGACGTGGAAATCCGCCATGACGCCGATGACGCTCAGAGGCGGGTCATCATCCTCGCCGGTCAACCTGAAAGTCCTGCCGATCGGGTTTTCCCATCCCAGAGTCCGGACGGCCGCCTCGTTGACCAGGCAGGCGGTGGAGTCCGAGCCGAATGCCCGGGAAAACGTGCGTCCCGACGCCATCTCGATGCCAAGTGTTTCTATGTAGCCGAAGTCCGCCTGGATCATCTGGTACACCGGGCTTTCATCCTCCTGCACCCCTTCCGGCGTAACCAGGTTGAGGCTCGTCTGACCTCCGGGTATGCTGTTCGCCGTACTCACGTTAAGGATTTCAGGATACTGCATCAAGGCGTCCCTGTAAGCCGGATAACCATTAAGGGCTTCCTCATCCGGCAGACGAACGACGACCAGGTTGTCTTCATCGAAACCCAGAGGCTTGTTCTGCATGTATTCCAGCTGATCGAGGACTACGAGCGTGCCAATGATCATGAGGATGGAAATACCGAACTGGAACGTGATCAGGACTTTCCTGAGCAGCGAATGGGCCGCGCCTGCCTTGAGTGCGCCGGTCAGTACGGCCACCGGCCTGAAGGAGGACAGGATAAAAGCGGGATATCCACCTGCGGCGATCCCCGTCACCAGGGCGATGCCTGCCAGGGTCGGCACCAGCCAGGTGGACTGGTATTCCATCGCCAGCGACTTGCCGGAGAACAGGTTGAACTGCGGCAGGAGCAGGTGAACCAGGCCCAGTGCGATGACGAGGGCGACGACGGCGACCAGGATCGACTCGCCAGTAAACTGTTTAATCAGTTGATTCCGAAGGGCGCCGAGTACTTTCCGCATGCCGACTTCCTGCGCTCTGCGGGCGGAACGGGCGGTGGAAAGGTTCACGAAATTCACGCAGGCGATCAGCAGGACAAAGACGGCCAGGGAGGAAAAGATGTATACGTACAGGATACTGCTGTTCGCCCTGATTTCGGCTTCCATGTTGGAATGGAGGTGGATATCCGTGATGGGCTGCAGGTAGGGTCGGGCCTCGATACCCACGGACTCGAGCAGTTCGCCGAGGTAATTGTCCAGGAACCCGGGGAGTTCTCGCTCCAGGTCTTCGGGTGCATATCCTTCTCGAAGCAGTAGATAGGTAAACAGGTCGTGGCTGAAGCCGTGGTTCTGCATCGTGGACGGTTCACTGTAGAGTCCGTGCGGCGCCAGGGAGCCATAGG
Source organism: Gemmatimonadota bacterium (assembly GCA_009837395.1). Taxonomy (GTDB): domain Bacteria; phylum JAAXHH01; class JAAXHH01; order JAAXHH01; family JAAXHH01; genus JAAXHH01. The sequence goes on along the minus strand of VXTP01000008.1, from coordinate 34,104 downwards.
AGGCCAGGAAGTCGAAGTGAAAGTGCGAGTTCTCCGGCATGTCCCGCATAACGCCGGTCACCGTGAACTCATAGAGGTCATCGCCCGTAATGACTTTGCCGACCGGGTTCTCATCCCCGAAGTACTTGCCGGCCATAGATTCCGACAGCACCACGGTATGGGGGTCGGCCAGCACCGTCTTCGCATCGCCCTGAACCAGGGGGAAGGTGAAGATGTCGAAGAACGATGAATCTACGAAGGCGAAATACCGCTCGTAAAACCGCTTTTCCTGGTACCGTATCAGCCACCGGGAGGCCGGCGGCTTGATCCGGGTATACGCCTCGATGACGGGATAGTCATTTGCCAGCACGGGGGCCCAGGGCGGAGGCGTCACCGCGGCTTCGATGGACCGGCCCGCTACCGTCGCGGATTCCACCACGCGGTATATCCGGTCTTTCTTCTCGTGATACTGGTCGTAGCTGAGCTCGTCCTGCACGTAGAGCAGGATCAACACGCAGCAGGCAATACCGATGGCCAGTCCCAGGACGTTGATCGCCGAATAACCCTTGTGCCTGAGCAGGTTTCTTATCGCGATAGTCAGGTAGTTTTTGAACACGTGGCGGGTCCGTTACGGGGCGGGTCCGATTCGAGGTAGTTCTGTCCCGGAAGCGTTGAAAACGAACGCTGGATGAGCGTGGTTTAACCGGAATCCTTATTAAAATGGATTCCTCAAGGTCTGTTTCTATTCCGTATTCTGTGACTGATGATTTTATAGGTAAACCAAATGGGCAGCGCTACGGTTGCCAACAAAAACAACACAATGACCCCAATGACTAACTCGAACATTCCAAAAGAGCTCATCATGTACTCCATGTATAAACGGCGGGATTATCCCGGTATGGGATTTCCGCTAGTGGATTGAAGTTAAGACCCGCCAAATTTGCCGGATGTTTCAATAACGGGAAACTTGCTAAAAGGATCCTGCCTCGGGGATGAGCGCCGATTCCTTATCCCTACCACAGCACCCCGAACAGCAAGCCCGACGCGATGGCCAAGTAACCCAGGGCCAGTACGCCGGGTCGGCGGAACAGCGTCAGTCCCCCGGGCGGCAGCTTGAAGGGATAGGCGCCGCGGATCGGCGTCTCCACCAGGGTCTTCTGCAGCCAGGTGCCTTCGAGGGTTTTCAATCGGTGGGCCATGCGGTTGCGCACCGAGGGGATGTCGTTTTCCCGCGCGTAGACGAGTCCTTCCAGGTCCGCGTCGGACATGGGACCGTGCCGGAGCGTGATCAGCGCCGACGCGACGAGCATGCCGGCTGCGGGCAGCACGATGTTCCACAGGTAGGTCCACCAGGTGTTGGTGTACCAGACCGGCAGGCCCCATTCGAAGCTTTCCCCCAGGATCGCCGTCACACCGTAGGTCAGTCCGACGAACAGGCCCACGATGCCCGTCTGCCGGTGCACGCGGGTGAAGACCCCCATGAGGATCACCGTCATGAGGGGTACCGCGATGGCGCCGGCCAGCCGGAGGTAGAAGGCCAGCATGCCCTCCTGGATGAAGGGCACATAGGCGAATCCCAGGGCCATGATGAAGGGGGCCGTGATGCGGCCCACGCGGGTATAGTGGGCGTCCGACGCGCGCTTCACGATGAACCGGGCGTAGATGTCGCGGACGAAGAGGCTCGATATGCCGATGCCGATGGAGTCGAAGGTGGAATAGCCGCCCGCGATGAGCCCCGCCACGACGATCCCGATGAGCCCGTGGGGCAGGTAGGCCTGGATCATCAGGGGATAGGCCTGGTCGATGGTTTCCAGGGCGGGGAAATCCGCCCGGGCCATGGGGCCCATGGTGATGTTGAACCAGAGACATACGGCCGTAGCCGTGCTGGCCACCACCGCGGCCATCTTGAAGTCCCACTCCGAACGGGCGCCCAGGAACCGGATCGCCTCGTACTGGTTGATGACGGCGTACATGGTCAGCACGACGATGAAGCTGAGGATGACCACGGCCGCGGGGACGCCGGGCGGCGCGTAACCGCCCACGTGGAGCATCACGTCGGGCAGTCCGGGGTCCACGGCGGCCAGGCGCTCGTTCAGCCCCGACCATCCGCCGCCCCGGACCCAGACTACGATCCAGAGCACGAAGGATCCGATGATCATGGCCACGCCCTGGACGGCGTCGGTAAACACCCCTGCCTGCAGGCCGCCGCGGACCACGTAGAGGGTCGCGGACGCGGCCACCGCCACCACGACGAACCAGCTGGCGGTCGCGGAGAACCCGGCGAGGACGCTCAGCACCAGGTACATGGAGAAGAAGATGTTGGCGAGGACGTTGGTGCGAGACTGGATGTTGATGAGGACCGCCATGATGCGGACGGACGGCCCGAAGCGGTATTCCAGCCACTCGGCGTTGGTGAAGACCCCCGACCGGTACATGGGCAGGATGACGAAGAAGCTGAGGACGAACCACCCGATGGCGATCCCGAGCCACCACTGCGACAGCTGGGAGAGTCCGAACTGGTACGAGCCGCCGGCGATGGCCACGTAGTCGCCGCTGTCCACGGCGGTGCCGAAGGCGGAAAGGCCGATGGCCCACCAGGGCATGGACTTGGCCGCCAGGTACCAGTCGAAGCTTTCGCCTTTCTCCCGGAACGCCAGCAGGCCGTACAGGACGATGCCGCCGTTTACGAGAAAGACGATGGTCCAGTCTAGAAAGGACATGGGTTAAGGACGCGTGGGGCCAGGGTTGCGCATTTACTCCCGCGGCAGGTGATAGCCGTCCTTCATCACGGGGATCCGGTAGAGCCCGGTACCCGCGGTGATGTACAGGATCTTGCTGTTCTCGCCGCGGCCGAAGCCCACGTTGGTAGGCAGCACGCCGGTGGGGATGAAGGCCTTTTCGGTGCCGTCCGGCGCGCGGATGGCGATGCCCGGCCGGGTCACGTCGCGCTCGGACACGTACAGGTTGCCCTCGACGTCGACGACCAGGCCGTCGGGTCCGTCCTCGGGCAGGTAGTCCACGAGAACGCTCCTGAACGTGGCGGATCCATCCTCGTGCAGGTCATAGGCCAGCAGGGCCATGCGTCCCTTGTGCACGGGGATGTCCAGGGTGATCTTGCCGAGGTCGATGGAACCGTTGTCGTTGCTGACCACGTAGAGGGTCTGCTGGTCGGGAGAGACCACCACGCCGTTCGGCTTGCCCGCGTCGGTGATGATCCGGTGGATCGAGCCGTCCGTGTCGATGCGGTACACGGCCATCACGGGCTGTTCCACCGATTCGTTGCCAATGTACTTGGGATCGCTGAAGTAGACCCGTCCCTGCTCGTCGATGGCCACGTCATTTGGGGCGTTGAAGGACCGCCCCTCGTACTCGTGGGCGATGATGTAGGCCTTGCCCGTCTCCATGTCCGTACGCGTCACCCGCCGTCCGCCCTGGTCGGCGCCTTCCGCGGCGATGAGCCGGTCCTGGGCGTCGAACTTGAGGCCATTGGACATCCCGCTGGGCGACCGGTAAATGGTGGTCTCGCCCGTACTGGGGTCGAAGCGCCAGATGTGGCCGGCCTCGATGCCGTCCGCCCCCGCCGACGTGGTGAAGGTGATGTCGCTGAAGTAGATCATCCCGTCCGGACCCTCGGCGGGGCTTTCGGTCAGGGCGAGGCCTTCATTGAACACCATCTCCAGGCGGGCATCGGACGAGATGAACTCCGGATCGCCAAAGGGCGGATCGACTTCCTGGGCTTGGAGGGGTGCGTTTCCGAAAGAGACGGCTATCAGGATGAGCAATCGTAGAGCAGACGAAATGTTGTACTTTTGTGCAACCTGCGACGCGGTTTGCTGAAATGGACGAAAAATGCGTGGAAATGGTAGTAACATCCTCTTTCCTCCCGGCATCAAAGGCGTGCTGGATTATACAGACATAATCACAAGTCCAATGTCCCGTGTTTTTCTCAGAGTTCCAAGATGCGTCTCTCCGGTCGATCAAACAGGGCATATCGCAGTTTGCGTGGTACAGTCTCACCCGACCGTTCAACTGGAATTGTACCTGTATCGTCGGCAAAAAGCGAAAATCCATGGTCGAAAAGCGCGTCACGGAACTCAGGAAAACGGCGGTTAGGTGTAGTGTTGGTCGAGTTCGTGTAAATCACCGTTGCCCGTCCGCGCCCGATTTTTGTCAGTAGTCCATCAAGGTCCCTGATGAGCCGGTCGACAGAATCCAGTGTCGGACTCGCAAGCAGGTATGAAACGATGACGAACACCGGTCTCCAGCCCGGGGCATCATTCCAAGCGACTTTTGGCAACGTGCTTGCCCACTGACGATGGGATTGATCCATTTGCGGCGCGGCGGCCGCAAGACTTTCGCCAAAGTCTCGCATGGCTTCCGACCGGTCCACGCCGATATAGACGAACTGTTTGACTTCCTTGCACATTCCTGCGAACGCGAGCCCGCCAGTACAAGGACCACACCCAATATCGACGACTATCGGCTTGTTGGGAGGAGAACCATCTGGGAATAGTTGCCGAAACGCCTCGACAAGCTCTTCCAAGTGTCCTCTCTGATTGAAGTAGGCGTACAGGAGTACGCGATCGTATGGAGTGAGATGGTCCCAAGGGCTGTCGAAATCCGCCTGCCCTCTGCCGATCACCGAGTCAAGGGCGATCGATCTGCTGACACCAAGGATCTTGTCCGCTGTAGTACGAGGATCATTTCTGACCTTTTCGAGTATTTCCATTGATCTCAGTGATTCAAGCCACGATGGAAACGTGACCGTTGAACAGTTACTCGTGTTCAAAAGTACATCCCTGATTGCAACGTTGTCAGTATCGGGGTCGGGGTCGCCGCTTTCAGGTCCGAAATCCCGCAAGTACCACGGTCTGAACGAGTTTCCAATAATCCTTCTACGTGCTTCCCGTTACTCTACGAAAAGTAAGTGACAGCCGGCGTTCTCGCGGTACTTTCTTCCTCTTTCCGTCAGGCATTATTGGCCCCAGCTCGTTTTGCCTAGCAGGTATCTCGTGGGTCCACTGGGTTCGGGACGGACCTGACATAACAGCTGCGCTACCTCTTTCGAGCTGGACCGGACGCTTTTCCAATCCCTTTCTGAAAACCATCTCCCAGGATTCCAGCAAGCTGATCATGGCGATATAGTCGTTAAAGCTCGCTATGCTGTCCACGTGCTTGGCTATGCCCTGTTTACCCCGGTATTCGTTGACGATTAACTGGTCTGGCTCATCGGGAACCAGACCTTGATCGACAAGCCGCCGGGCGATTTTCGCTGCCCAACCCGGTAGCGGTCCGATGCGCATTCGCCGGTCGATCTGACCAGCTTTATAGTCGTATCGCCAGCCATAGTGTTGCACGCGCCGCTTTAGTACATTGCTCCAGTTCGCCTGATCTTCGTCGATCTTTCCAGTTATTTCTATCTCCTCGGCTTCGTTCAGGAAACCGGGTACGTATCTAAGGCCAGGGACGAGAGTGCTATCCTTTGGTGATTCCTCTGCGTTCGTTCCGACATGTAGCGCCGGAGTATGCGGTGCGGGAGGTTCTGTAAGACTGCCGGGCGCACTGGCGATGTGTTCGCGGAAGGCGTTTTTATCCAGTACCTCATCAACCTCGGTATTCGATGGTAGTTGAATATCCATCTCACCTCGAATCTCAGTCGAACGCTTTCCTTCGCCTACTTCCATGACATAGGAACCTTTGACGATTATCCTGCTTTCCGACGGCAACCGAACCCGACGATGTCCGCATGGCCAGCCCAGATTCTTCGCAACACGGAAAGCCTCCTGTCTGATGCGTTCGTCGGAGAAATCCGCGGCGTACCATCTACTGCGCACAGTATCCGATTTGCGGGCAATAGTCACCTTTCCCCAAAGCAATTCAAACCCTTCCCCGGATTTTCTCCATCCGGGTTTTCCCTCCATAGACGGCCACGCGATCCCGTGATGGTCGGGTGAGCTCGTACGTAGCGCGTGAACGGAAAGCGCTTCCTGGAGTGACGGTTCGCCGCGAAAGCAGGTATCCAATCGTCTGTAACCATGGCCCCATCCACAGAGGACCGCAGCTGACCACCAAACACTGGGCGGCAGATTCGGTTGTTCACGGGGCCAATTCTTGAATGTGATTGGTTCTTGACGTGCCAGCACGAGCTGGATCGCCAATCCAACTGGGAAATCACACCACAGATTAGGTCGAATTGTAGATTCCGCCCGAAGAACTCGGCACAGATCGTCTAGCCAATCAGAGATTCTCGGTACCCTTTCGGATACGGCATCACGGGCCATATCGGCAATGCGTTTGGCCAAGATTTGAGGATTTCTACCTGGATTCCCCGATGTGTCTCCCAATACATCAATGGCCGCGCACCAGAGTGCATCCTGAACTTCCTGCGCAATTTCTGGTACTGATTGCTTGAGTGGTTCACTGCGGCCTTGACCGCGTACCCATGGGGGTACACGCCACCATGGGGCCGCTGTGCGCACTGCTAATTCGGCCAATAGTTCCTGGTCGTCGGACAAACTCGCCACGAGCAAGTCAAGCCAGGGATCTATTCGCGGAACCGCCCACACCGCCATGGCCAAAGCGCCATGAATCGCATCCATCCCAGCCGGTATCTCAGTTAACGTTTGATGGTCATTTGGTGTCGATTGCTGTGACCACTGTGGAAAAGGGCCCTGCAAAACGTCTTCAGCCTGCGTGATTTGAACGTCTACGGGAAGGGCCACGTTGGATAATTGATCAGCCATGCCGATGAGTCGTATGCGTTCCTCGTTTGTCGGCACGGACAACTCCGTGATCGCGGAAGTAGGCAGCATCCCCGGCCAGAACCACATTTCCTCCTCGAGTATGGTTTCGGTAGGTGACGCGTAGGACCAGGCTTCATCACGGAATACGTAAGCGGGGAGGTTCGGCAACTTCCTTACATCAAGTTTCAGACAAACTAGGATTGCATGTTTTCCCGGTTCACCGGGTTCCCGAATGAAAACACCAGCCCCAAGCATATGTCCTGTTGCCTCAGATGGAGGAGGTAACCAGCCATTTTGCAGGGCATCTAACAGACGTCTGTGAGGCACGGTCAATCCTAAACAGCGTGCCGCGACCTGTTTTGCCTTGTAGGTGACGACTGCTTCTGAGGTCGACAGATCGCGTCCACGAGACTCATTCTCGGCAGAAGATTGGTCTGCTGCGGTCTCCATTTGGTTATCTGCCTGTCCGGTATCGTCTGTCGCGGCGCTATCACCTGTAGAAGCACCATCGGTGGTTGGTGGGTCACCTGTAGCTGCTGGGCCTTCTTGCTTGGTGCCGAAATTCAGCTCAGATTGAATACCAGGATTGTCGTTAGCCAAAGTCTAACCTCTATCGAATGCCTTTGTGCGTTTGCCCCAATACTATATCACTACATCAACTATGTTCCAGGATCAACTATGTTCCAGGATCGTTGGTCCCGGTAATGACCGAAAAGCAGCTTCAGAAAGTTCAGCAGGTCCATATACCAGGGTGAGATTCTCGCGGGCTCGAGAGCACATCATATACATTGCGCGGAGTTCGGTGTCACTGGAACAGGGAATAAACCGCTCGAGTTCCAGGATGAAGACCCAGCGAAATTCCTGCCCCTTGACAGATTCCTTGTTTATCACCGTAACACCGTCTTCCAGAACGTTTATTCCGGCGTCGTTTTTCTGCTCGTGCCGATAGACATCGACACGGGAACCCGAAAGGCGTTGCGTAAGCTGACGGTGTATTTCCTCTCCCGTATCGTTCTGGTAGACGATCACACCCACCGAACCTCCACGAACCCTTAGCCAATTCGCCACCTTTGATGCTGTGTGGCCGATTCCCTCCGTCCTTTCTATGCGAGGCAGTTCACCGGATGGTTCGCGAACGACCGAAGCCGCTGGCAGACCCCCACTGTGGAAGTGTTCCGCCAGACGTGCGACTTCCGGTCGATTTCTGTGATTACGTTTAAGGATTATAGGTCTGTCAAGACCTGCCCATTTCTGGATTTGAAGCAATGTCGTGCGCCGATCCGAAAGCGCTTGGTCTTCGTCGGCGAACACCGTGATAACATGGGTGCAGTGACGACTGAGATACGCATGAAAACCTGAAGGGAGATCCTGTCCTTCGTCTACGACGACATGCGACAAATAGGGTTCGATTTCCTCCTGACGCGATCTGGCGAGAATTGATTGCCAATCGAAACCATAATCGTCGTGCGTAGTCGGGGGGGCGTTGCCGATACGACTGCGATAATCGTCGCCGATATAGGCATGCATGGTTACAGGATGCAAACCTCCTTTATTATGTAACTCCATCAAACGCCTTAACATGCGGTTGTAGGTAACGAGCACCGTTGGCCTACCTGTCTCTCGAGCCGTCAAATTGGCTCGCATGACGGCCAACGTTGTCTTGCCAGAGCCTGGAGGTCCAACTACGAAAAGAGAACTGTCAAGGGGCCATTCCCAAACTTCCAGCTGCTTGGGATCCCTTGCGATTTCGTCGTAGGTGGGAAAAAGCAATCAGGAGTCCATTTCTCAAGCACTGGAGTAAATCGAATCAGGATGTTGATTTAACGTAAATTTAACTTAGAAACGCTTGCTGTGTCAAGGTGGCCGATGACGATTTAGTCTCTCTTTTATGGGAGGTGCCAAGTTGCCTTCGTAGGGCAGAATCTGCACGGAACTCTTGGAGTTTTATCCATCTCCGATCTTCTCTTGACGCGCTGAATGTCGTGCTATACAGTTTTCTTTACACCCATTCCTGTACGAAATCTTGACAAGAATCCACAGTTAGATTCAACGTAAACCACTGATTCCAAGGAGCAACTCATGTCCGTATCGAGACGGGAGTTCATGGGCATCGTGTCGACGGCCGCGCTTGCGGGCGTCGCCGGTGCAGCGTGCGGCAACGAAGCGGGCCAGACCCCGGGCGACGCCACGGCGCAGGTCCTCTCAGGCGACGATCCCCTGGGCGTTCGCGCGGACTTTCCGGCCGCCACTGAGTCCCTTTACCTGAATACGCCCTACATCGGTCCGTCGCCCCAGCCCGCGGTGGACAAGACCATCGAGTTCCTCGCGGCGAAGTCCCACGATCCCGTCCTGCTCGGTTCCATGCTCGAGGAGGAGGAAGCCGTGCGGGAGAAGTTCTCCCGTCTCATCCGCGCGCAGATCGGGGAAGTCGGCCTGGTGTCGTCCACCAGCGAGGGCGAGAACATCGTGGTCAATTCCCTGGGCCTGAAGGCCGGCGACAACGTGGTGATCGACGATCTCCACTACATGACGTCGCTGGTGATGTACAGCCAGCTGGCCGAGACCCTGGGCATCGAAACGCGCATTGTACGGAACGTGGACGGCGTGGCTTCGCCCGAAGCCTTCGCCGAGATGGTGGACGAGAACACGAAGCTCATCTCCGTGGCCTGGATATCCAACCGGAACGGCTACCGCCACGACCTCAAAGCGCTGGCGGACATCGCCCATGCGAGCGGCGCATATCTGTATGCGGACGCCGTACAGGGTGTCGGCATGGTCGATCTCGACGTGGGGCCGACGGGGGTCGACTTCCTCACCACGGGGTCGTACAAATGGCTGCTCGGTGGCTTCGGCGTGGCGCCGTTCTACGTGCGGGAATCGGTGATGGACGTGGTGAAGCCCGACCGCCTGGGATGGAGGATGGTGGATGAGCGGCTGCCCGACTACCAGTACACGATTTACTCCGACGCCAGGAAATTCGGATACGCCACGCCCGCCTTCGCGGCGATCTACCAGCTTTCTGGGTCGCTGGAGTACCTGCTTAACGTGGGTACCGACCGGATCGAACAGCACACGGTCGCCCTGGCGCACCGCCTGCACGCCGGACTGACCGAGCAAGGGTTCGAGGTTTTTACGCCACCCGGCAATCAGTCCGCCATCGTGTCCTTCAACCACGGCGCCGACCACGAAGCGATCAGCGGGCAACTTGCCGAAGCGGGCGTCAAACTGTCCTTCCGGGAGAGCAACGCCCAGATCCGCGTGGGGCCCGCCCTGTTCAACAACGAGCAGGACATTGACGCCTTCCTGGACATCACGAAGGGCTGGAGGGAAGCGGCCAGTTAGCCGCGCCTTCTGCCCATGCGCCACCGGACCACGATCGTTTCCGTGACAAACCCACTGTAAAGGGCGGCCACGCCGCGGATCGCCCCGTGCAGGTCGAAGAGCGCGAGTACGTTCACGACGATGACGATCGCGCCGGCCCGGGCGGGCCCGCTCGGTGCGATCGCGCCTGTCCGGTGGTCCCGCAGCGCGATCCCGTGGAGGTAGGACCGGATCGTGACGGCGAGGGGAAAGAAGGAGAAGATGATCAGCGGCACGGTGCAGCGCACGGCGAAATCGTGATCCACGCCGATCAGCGTCTCCAGCAGGAAAAACCTCACCGGGGTCCAGAACATCAGGGCCATGGTCCCGAAGGAAATCAGACCGCAGACGGCCGTGAACCGGCGGATGATCCGGCCTTCCGGGTCCTGCCGCTGAAAGGCGGGCGGCAGGTTCTTGAGTTCGTTCAGCCACCCATAGGGCAGATGCGCGAGGGCGTACACGATGGTGAGCACGGCCAGGGATTCCGTGCCGTCTGCGCCTCGGGCGACGAAGAGATTGATGATGGGCCGGCTTAGGGCCTGTATGCCGATCGTTACGGCCAGGGGCCAGTAAAACCGCAGTACATAGGCCACGGTCAGCGGGCGCTGTCTCCGGGCGACCGGTTCGCCGCTAGCATCATGCCCGACCACATCCTGCCCGGTCGCACGCTCCCCATCATCGCTCCCGCTCTTCCGCAGCGTTCGCCGAACGAATCGCCGGTAGCCGTAGATAATCACCACCAGTTCCGTCAGGACGCCGAAGTAGGTCGCAGCCACCGGTAGCAGGATAGGATCGGCCTGGACGGTCGGTGTCGGAAGGAACAGGAACACGGACACCACGCTCATGCTGATACCCGCCATCATGGCATAGCTGACGAGGTCGGTCCGCCTTATCCGCAGCAACAGGCCCGACAGGAACCTCGTGATCCCCACAATCAGCGGAATAGGCAGCAGGAGCCCGAGCGCGCGGCGCACCGTACCGCCGAGGACCGGGTCCACCGCGTGAAGCTCGTCGATCACCCAAAGCCCCACCGGCGTGAACGCCAGGCACACCAGGATGAAGAAGTGCACGCCGCCGAATCCGGCGACGCATCGAAACACCGTGTGGAAAGTCGCCCGGTCCCGGACGAGGACCATGGACATCTGCCGGGTCTGGGAGACGGTGCCGGCCAGGAAAGACGTCAGCCCCCAGGCGATACCGTACGCGGCCAGGGTCTCGGTAGGCCGGGGCACACGGGCGATGCCGCCGTTGATGACCTGGATGCCCAGTTCATAGATCAGTTCGGTGATGACGAGGGGGAGGAGGAACCAGAATAGGGTCCGGTACATGCTAGGAGAGTATAGCCGGGCGGGATTAGCGGGTCAAGGATGGGGAGATCGGGGTAATCGAGCGCGACCGGTCTGGGGTAATCCAGCGCGAACCGCACCGTGGTAATCCGGCACGACCCGCTCAAGGCTCGAATCGCGTAAACTCCACCGGAGGAAACTGGTCGGCGTAGGCGTGGACCGCCGGGTTACCGCCCAGGTGCATGAGCAGAATCCGGCTGCCAGGCTCGAACCTTCCTTCGCCCGCGAGCTTGAGCAGGCCGCGGATCGCCTTCCCCTCGTAGACGGGATCGGCCATGATCCCCTCGCTGCGCGCGAGAAGCTGGATCCCCTGGAGCACCTCTTCGTTCGCGACGCCATAGGGGTCGGCCGTGGCGGCGACGATCTCGATGTCGTCGGGACGGACGCGCTGCGGCAGGGCCAGGGTCTCCAGCGTAGCATTGGCGAGCCGCAGTACCCTCGACTTCTTGATCTCGACCTCGTTATCGTCCGACACGCCGATCACCCGCGTATCGGCTTCCATCGCCGCGAAACCGGCGACCAGTCCGGACTGCGTGCTGCTGCTGCCCGTGCAGTGTACCACGTAGTCGAAATGAAGGCCCTGGTCACGAGACTGCCGCGTGATCTCGGCGGCGCATGCGACATAACCCATGCTGCCCAGTGCGTGATCGGAAGCGCCGCCCGGGATGAGATAAGGTCTGCGTCCCTGCCGGCGCAAGTGTTCGGCCAGGTCTTCAAGCGGACTCTTGTCCTCGATGGATCGTTCGCGGTCGTCAAGGTAGAGTTCGGCGCCCAGGATATTGCTGAGCAGTATGTTGCCCACGTTCCGGTATCCGGGTCCCGCATCCCTGGTCCAGGCGCAGTGCAGCAGTGCGCACCGCAACCCGCACCGGGCCGACGCGGCCGCCGTCTGCCGGGTGTGGTTCGACTGAATGGCCCCGACCGTGACCAGGGTATCGGCACCCGATCGCAGGGCGTCGCCCACCAGGAACTCCAGCTTGCGCGACTTGTTTCCGCCCCCCGCCAGCCCGGTCAGGTCGTCGCGCTTGATCCAAAGCTCCGGCCCGCCCAGGTGCGCGCCAAGATTCGCGAGTTGATGAATCGGCGTGGGTAGTTGAACCAACGGTGCGCGAGGCAGGTCGGGCAACAGATTCAGCCAGTCGGCGAGTTCCCGGATATTCGACAAATCGACTTCCCTCGGTAAGGGCACGGGGCTTTGGGGTGTTTCTGGAATCTGGATTCCCTGCGCGCGGTCGCGCAACCCTAAACTTTCAGATTACCGGGAAAGGTGCTTGTTTAGCCCATGGCCAGTATGTATTTTGGGGCGGTGTTTCCGCGAGATGAACGTTGAAATCGTCCCGCTCACGCAGGACGGACCTCGCCGGGAAGCCAAATTGATGATGTTGCAATACAACCGATAAAAACAATAATTACATGCAGTTACATTCGGAGCGTTCATTGGTAACTGTCCCCCGCGACCACTGGCTCATCGGTTCCAAGGGCGTCTATCACGGCACCATCGGCGGATCCTGGTCGCGCATCGGCGCCCAGGAGTACGGTATCTCCAGCCTGATCCGTGAACCGGACCGCCTGGTGGCGGGCGCGAGCTGGGGCAGCGGACTCTGGGAGTGGCCGAACGACGCGGGCGAGGCGGACCAGTCCGAGCAGTCCGGTCGGCCCGATCTGACCGACCGCTGGAAGCAACTGCACGACGAGACGCTCACCGAGATCATGGCCATCGCACCGATCGAAGGATCTCCGGGTGTGGTCGCCGGATCTCCTTACGGTATCGCCACGGGTCGCTACGACGACCTCGGGGCGGTCCGCTGGACACACCACTCCGACGCGCTCCGCGTCAATGAGCGTTTCACCAACGCTATTCTCGTGCATCCCGATGAGCCCAAGACGTGGTTAATCGGCACCGAAGGTGGCGTCCTGATCGCGGACGACTCGGGTGCGGCGTGGCGGCGGACCAGTATTTCGGGCACCGCCGTTCGCGCGCTGGCCTGTATGCGCGGGCAGTTCTGGGCGGGCACCGACGACCGGGGGATCTGGTACAGCGAGGACGGTGAGCGCTGGGATTCGGTGGGCCATACGGCGGACGGCGGAGCGGTCTTCGAATTGATGCGGGCCGGCGACGATATCGTTGCCGCCACGGAACACGGCGTGGCCATTGGCGATGGGTCGGGCCACTGGGTTCGAACCGGACCCCGCCACCTGTGCGCGGCCGTGCGATGCCATCCCGGTTCGACGTCGACCTGGCTGGCCGGCGCCACACCGAGCGGACTGTGGTACACGGAAGACGGCGGTCATGGGTGGCAACAGATACCGGGATTCGTAAACGTTCGCGCGATCATTGCGCCTGAAGCATAGAATACAATACATGGACCAGACAACTTACAACAAACAGGTCGACGAGCGGGCCGACCGGGTCGTCCGGCAGTGGTCGACGCGTGACGGCGGCGGTCTCTGGGACCTGAACGCGCACCTGGCGACGGGCATGGACGACGCGAAGGTCGTCGACATCGTGCGAAAAGCGCTTTCGGACCAGACGGATGGCTGGGGAGGCCGCCCCGCCGGCGGTCCGTTCCACGTGTATCCCTGCGGCGCGCTCATCGCCCGGTGGCCCGACCGGCTGCCGGAGGAAGCCCTTGAAATCATCCGGGATTTCATGATGGACGGCGTCCTCGAGCGCGGCAACACGGAGAACCACTGGCTGATGTTCTACGTGGGCAACCTGCTGGCGGCGGAACGGTGGCCGGACGCGAAGTGCATGTGGAACGGCCTGTCCGCGGAAGCCAACCGCGCCGAAGCCACACGCTGGATCCTGGGCATGATCGAGCGCACCGCCGTCAATGGCCACCACGAATACGACTCTCCCCAGTACCACGTGGAGCACATGGTGCCGATGATCACGCTCGCGGACCACGCGGTCGACCCCCACCTGCGCCACCAGGTCGAGCAGGTTTTGTCCCTGTACGTGGCGGACATGGCGCTGGAGTATTACTACGGTTCCTGGGCGGGCGGTCACAGCCGCGAAGGCTACCGGGAGAACACCTGGAGGAAATCCGGAGCGATCTCCGCGCTGCAGTATCTGTACTTCGGCGACGAGGAATTCGAACCGAAGCATCACGTCCATGGCTTCTGCATCCCGCCGGCCACGGCCGCCTACCGGCCCCCGGCCTTATTCGCGGAGATGGCGGTAGACCGGTCCACGGCCCATGTGGTCAAGAAGACCAAGGCCCCCAGAACGATCTACCGCCGCGTGGAGCACGAGGCGCGTCCGGTCCGAAAATACACGTATATGAGCCCGTCCTTCGCCCTCGGGTCGTCTCAGCTGGGCCTGCCTGGCCCGGGGGCCGGCCCCATCGACCTGATTTCATGGGACCTGACCTGGCGGGGAGAGAACCAGCAGGCCAAGATCTGCTGCAACCATCCCTATCGAAGCCCGGAACGGTTCAGCGCCTTTCTCGTGGGCTATCCGCAGCAGATCAGACGGCAGATCGGGTCCGACAAACCCTACCTCCAATGGCCCGACCGGCTCTTCGGCGCATCGCCCTATGAAAGGATGATGCAGCACGAGGGCACCGTCATCGTCCTGTACAAGATCCCGCCGGAAGACGAGGCCCCCTTCATCAACCTGTTCCTGCCCCGTTCGATCGGCTGGGTGGAGCGCGACGGCTGGATCATGGGTGATACCGGCGACGGCGCTTATGTCGCCCTCTATCCGATCGGTCCCTATGCTTGGTCGGAAATCCGGGAGGAAGGGTCCATGCGCCACCTGGCGGCGAATCCCGACCAGATCGACGGCTGGCTCCTCAGGATCCCGGACGTGCATGGCGGACTGGTGCTTGAAGCCAGGGAGGCGGAAAGCGAAGCATCCTTCGAAGCGTTCTGCGCGCGCCGGGCCGCCTTGCAACCCGACCTGTCCGGATGGCCGGGGAGCGACCGCGTCGCCGTCGAGACATTGGATGGAAACCAGATGGAGATGTACTTCGATGGTCAGCATGGCCAGCACAGGGTGGACGGCGAGGCCATCGACTACGACGCCTACCCGCTGTACGAAGCGCCCGGGGTGGACGCGCAAGCCGGAACGGGCAGGATGACGTTTCGCAAGGGGGACCAGGAAGTACGGCTGGACTTCGGGGTCGACGCCTCCAAACCCCTCATGCCCATTCGGGTTATCGGCTAGCCGGGCTCGACGTCCAGGCGAGCCACTCACACCGACTCACACAGCTTTCCCTTCAATCCTCTTCCAACCCGTCCCAAGACACTTCCGCGCCCAGGGCGCGTAGGTTCTCCACGAAATTCGGATGGGCCCGGTTGATGGACTCCGCGCCGTTGATGACGCTGGTGCCCGGGATGCTCGCGGCGGTCATGTACAGGGCCACGGCCGCCCGGATGATGTAGGGCGCCTCCACGGTGGCCGGCTGAAGGGGACGGTTACCGAAGACGATGATGCGGTGGGGGTCGTTGATGACCGCGTGGGCGCCGAACTTGACCAGTTCCGAGATCCAGAAGAAGGCGCCTTCGTAGACCTTGTTCCAGAACATGATCGAACCCTCGGCCCGGATGGCCAGGGGGATCATCAGGGGCAGGAGGTCGGCGGGCAGGTAGGGCCAGGGCGCGGCCTCGATCTTGGCCAGGATATTTGACGTGAAGGGGTTTTCGATCCGGTGTGGCTGACCGTTACGCACCAGCGCGGTATCGCCCTCGTATTCGACGGTTACGCCCAGTTTCCTGAAGCAGCGGTTGATCAGGTCGAAATGGTGGGGTATGGCTTGCTCGACCCGGACTTCGCCGCCGGTCATGGCGCCCACGGCCAGGAACGTCGTGATCTCGTGGTGGTCGGGCGTGATCTCCACCGTGCCGCCGCCGAGCCGGTCCACGCCCTGGATATGCAGGACGTTCGCCCCGATGCCCTCGATCCTTGCCCCGAGGGCGTTGAGGAAATGGCACAGGTCCTGCACGTTGGGTTCGCACGCCGCGTTGACCAGGGTCGATCTGCCCTCGCCCAGGACCGCGGCCATGATGAAGTTCTCCGTCCCGGTCACCGACACGTAATCCTGCCAGATCCGGTCGCCCCTGAAACGGCCGTTCAGTTCGAATTCAATGGGATCTTCCGAAACGATGCGGCCTCCCAGCGAGCGCAGCAGTTCCACGTGCGGGTCGATCTCCCGCACGCCGAGGGCGCATCCCTTGACGTTCGCGAAGCGGATGGACCGGGTGCGATGCAGCAGACCGGGCAGGAGGAGCAGGGCCGAGCGCATGCCTTCCGGCAGGGCCACCTCGCCGGTGTCGTCATGGAACCCGGCGTTGTTGACCCGAAGGGAACCGGCTTCCCGGTCCCACTCGATCCGGGAGCCCAGGGCCTCGAGGAAGGTGACGATTTTCTGCACGTCGGTGATGTCCGGTACGTTCCGGATCGTCACCGTCTCGTCGGTCAGCAGGGTGGCGCAGAGAATGGGCAGCACGGCGTTCTTGTTGCCGGACGGTACGACCGTGCCGGAAAGGGGCTTTCCGCCTTCAACGATCAGACTGGCCATGGGGATCCTTACAGATTCGATGAGCTAACAAGGGTTGCGGTAACCATGTTTGCGGCAACCGTGTTTACGGTAACTGTGTTTGCGGCCCATACTTATACTAACCGAGCGCACAGGTAAACCGTTCCTTCACGGGATGGAATTCGACCAGTCCGATCTCCCGGAATTGTCCGGAAATCGGTTGGAAGGCCTCTCGACCGTACGCTAAGGCCGCGGTGACTTCGGTCGCCGACAGGTCGATGGCGACCGTACAGTGTGGTACCCAGTTACCGGGCAGGTAGTAGCCCATGCCCGCGTTTTCGTGCTTCGAAAACACCTCGTGAAATCGCGCGTGGACTTCCAGCAGCCGGCGGGTAACCACGGGCGCCAGGAACACCACCCCTTCCCGGCCGGCGAAAGTCCCCAGGCTGCTCAACGTGAAGTCGAATGGATCGATGGATCGCGCGTATTCGAGCAGTTTCTCCGGGAAACCGTTCGTATCGAGGCCGTCGCGGTAGACCGCGAGAGATACGTGAGGCCGGGCACCGAGTTCCGACAGGGAGGGTTGCCCCAGGGCCGTGCCCAGACCGTCCCAGATATGGTGAACGGCCATTTCGCTCGCTTCGTCGTAAAACAGTTCGATCGCATAACCCATTGCCAACATCCATTTCCATGTATAATAGGAACTCCGTACCACGGCGGTCTATCTGAAATAAACGTCATCCAGGGAACCACCCGCCATGAGGTTCATAACCCAAAACCCCGTCCTGTTCAGACTAGTCTCGACGAACAAGATCAGCTTCCCGTATTCCCTGACTTTGATATCGTAGGTCCCGTCTACCGTGTACACGATCCCTGTTTCGATATCGTCAAACACACTAAGCAGAAAATCCCGCGTAACGGCCCTGGTTCCTTTTTCTTTATCTTCTGGGTCCCAAAACTTCTCGTTGGGTGCGAGGTTGACGACGAAGATCCACAGGAACACGATTAGCAGGTACCTCACGTCACCCCTCCTAATACTATGCGATTAGCAAAACCGGATGAATGGCTACGACTTTCCAATTGAGGTTCAGAAACTTCCAGACTTCCTGTGTATCAGGTAGTCCAAATGCGATCATCTCAGTCCATATCTGTCAATAACCTGGGCAATGGAATTACAGTATTCAACAAGTGAATCCAGTTCGTTTTCTTCAAGTTTACGAGATACCTGACACTTCAGATACTGATCCGTTGGGGTGAAAACCCCTGTAGATAGCCCCTTCTCCCAAAGTTCGTCTATCAACTCATCCGGTACAGCGCTTTTACCTACGAACCGTTTATCCTTTAAACCGACATAGATGTAATGTTTCGGTGGAGAACCAGTTGTCTGCATCCACATGACTCCGACATTCGTGTTGTTTATTCGCACATTTAATGAACATCCGCTGGAACCCCAATTGATGGCCATTTCATTCTCTTTGGACCAGTCAAGAAAACGTGAAAACACCTCACGACTGTTTTCATCGCAATCTTGGAGTAGTTTATCAGCGTCGATGATCGGTTTTGACATGGAAGAAGATGGGGTAAGTTTTTCGGCCTTCCCTTCAACTACCGTCTCCTGAGTCATCAGGCGATCTTCGCCGTCTTCAGATATAAAATAGGTAAACTCGACACAGGTTACCCGTACACCCTTAGAGCCGAGAAAACGAGCGGTTTCTATAATCCCGGGCGAGATTTGCTGGCCTACGATTACCAACCGCTGATCCTTGTTGAACGATACCGCGATGTTGGTGCCGAGGCTGAAGTGATCTCTATGATGCTCCGTGAGATTCAGTGTTTCGTCTTTCGTGTATGAACGACAGATTTCTTCCAGTTCGTCAAACTCAAGCTCCGCTATGTAGGATGCATATTCGAGAGCCTGAGCTACAGTTTCCCGTGGAGTTCTGTCTCGTTTTAGTTCAACTACAACCATGTCTCCTTGGCTATCTATCCCTAGCAGATCAATGGATCCACCAAGGGAAGTATGGACCTGGCGTCCTATCACCAACAGCCGACTGTCATCCAGAATCTTGTCAGTGTTTTTTTCCAGCCAGTCTTCCAAGGTCGATTCATCATGTTCAGCATTGAAAGGTAATTGATTGAAATTAACAAACCTGTTGTCTGCTTGAATCCTGAATACTCTCATTGAAGATCCCGGGCTGGTTTTTTAGAACTACTCAACAATCGAGGGTAGTTTAATTGCTTGTTACAAAGTTGTGACGTCAAGACGAACTGATTCACAACTGTACCCAATCAAAATAAGGTATGGTGACTCCAAGTCAACCACACCGGTTGACCTCGTTTGAAGGGTAGAAAACGAACTCAACATGGTACCCTTAGAATCACCTGCCCTTCCTTGACAGCCCCAAACCACCCATCTATCTTGCAATGGCTCAACTGACCCTGTTCGACACTTGATACTCACAACTAGCATAATGCGAATGCGAGAGTCCGGTACCCCGGCCGTCCGGAGCCCACTACCATGAAAATAACCGCCATCAAAACGTATGCCGGCACCTTCGGGAACCGCTCAAGGGGCCTCTTGAAGGTGGAGACGGACGAAGGGCTGTACGGCTGGGGCGAGGCCTACTCGGTCGGTCCCGATAAGTCCGTTGAACCGATCGCCGATTACATCTTCGAGATGATCAAGGGAGAAGACCCCCGCCGCATCGAATACATTATGCTGAAGCTGTTCCAGCAGTTCCGTTTCCCGCCGGGCGGGACGGGCCTGGCCGTCATGTCCGCCGTGGATCATGCCCTGTGGGATATCAGCGGGAAGGCGGCCGGACTTCCGGTGTACATGCTCCTGGGCGGAACCGTCCGGGACCGGGTGCGGGTGTACCACGGCATCGGCGGCAACGCGAAGAATGTCGCCGAACGGGCGCACGAACTGCACGAGACGTGGGGCTTCACGGTATTCAAGACGAGCCCGTACCAGGTGGATATCGAGGCCGAGCGCTGGGGCCGGGTCTGTAGCGCCGCCGCGCGGTTTTTCGAGGACGTACGTGCCGCCACGCCCGACGGATGGGAGTTCGCCTTCGATCCGCATGCGCGGATATTCGAACCGGTCAGGGCACTGCAACTCGCCAACGCCCTGGCGCCTTACGACCCCTATTTCTACGAAGAGCCGCTCCGGCCGGAGCACCTGCCCGCCTGGTCCCGGCTGCGGTCGCAGATGCAGGTCCCGCTGGCCACGGGCGAGTCTTTGTATACACGATTCGAGTTCCTCGAGCTCATGGCCGCGCAGGGCGCCGACATCATCCAGCCGGACGTCTGCGTATGCGGCGGCCTGCTGGAGATGCGCAAGATCGCCGCCATCGCCGAGGCGCACTACGTCACCATGGCTCCACACAATCCCATGGGACCCCTGGCCACGGCGGTCAACGTGCACTTCGCGGCGGCCACCCCCAGTTTCAAGATCCTCGAGTACGTCCTGCCCGTGGGCACGGAATGGGAGCAGTGCATTATCGACCCCTACCTGCCCGAAGACGGTTACCTTCCGCTGCGCGACACGCCCGGTCTCGGTATCGACGTGGATGAAGAAACGGTGAAGGACAACGAGGTCGTGCACTGGCAGCGCACGTGTTACGTCCGTCCGGATGGGTCTACGGGGTATATCTGATCAATCGTGTGATCGATGAGGAACATCGTACACTCGTTGAGACGTGCTGCGATGTGGATGAGAAACATCGCGACGTAGATGAGACATACTGCATCCAGTTGTACAATTGTACAATAGGACATGACGGTATCGAATATACAGAAACCGATTCCACCAGCGATACGGGGAGAAACGTATATGAGTAAGTTACGTCCGAACACGAAGCTGTCGGGAATGGCGAAACCTTCGAAACCAGCCCGGCTCGCGAAACCGGCCGGCCCGACAAGACCAACGGGTCCAGCAGTCAGGACCAGTCTGGCCGGCATGACAGGATTGATGCTCTCGGTCCTGTGCTTAGCCGTGATGTCGTCCTGTACCGGTGACGCCGGTCAGACGGGTGACGCCGGCCAGACTGGTGACGCCTCCCAGGTGGAGTGGCGCGCGTATGCCGGCGACCACGCGAGCACCAAGTACGCGCCGCTGGCCGTGATCGACCGGCACAATGTTATGGATCTCGAGGTCGCGTGGCGCTGGGATTCCATCGACAACGCCATCCTGGAGTCGGATTCGACTCTCCGGGTATTCGTGAACGAAGCGACGCCGCTGAAGGTCGGCGGCGTGCTGTACACGAGCACGGCCCTGAGCCAGGTGGCGGCCATCGACGCGGCCACGGGGGAAACGATATGGGCTTACGATCCCGAGACGTGGAAGGACGGTACGCCCGCAAACGTGGGTTTCGTTCATCGCGGCGTGGCCTACTGGGCGGAGGGCGAGGACCGGCGCATCCTCTATGCCACGGGTGACGCCTGGCTCATCGCGCTTGACGCGGGAACGGGCGAACCGATCCCGGGCTTCGGCGAAAACGGCCGCGTGGACCTGACGAAGGGCCTGCGCCGTCCCGTCGACCGGAGCCTCTACGCCGTTTCGAGTCCACCGGCGATCGTCCGCGGGGTGATCGTGGTGGGGGCGACGGTGCTGGATTCATTTGCCGTCGACCGGATGCCCGACGCGGCCATGCCGCCGGGCGACGTGCGCGGGTTCGACGTGCGGACGGGCGAACAGAAGTGGGTGTTCCAGACCATTCCGCAGGAAGGTGAGTACGGCAACGAGACCTGGCTGGACGAGTCCTGGATGACCGCGGGCAGCACGAACGTGTGGACGTGGATGAGCGCGGACGAGGAACTCGGCTACGTCTATCTGCCGGTCAGCACGCCCACCAACGACTTCTACGGCGGCCACCGGCTGGGCGACAATCTCTTCGCCGAGAGCCTGGTCTGCGTCAATGCGGAGACCGGCGAACGGGTCTGGCACTTCCAGACGGTGCATCACGGCATATGGGACTACGATCTGCCCGCCGCGCCGATCCTGGTGGACATCACGGTGGACGGCCGCGAGATCAAAGCGGCGGTCCAGGTCACCAAGCAGGGCTTCACCTTCGTCTTCGACCGGGTAACGGGCGAACCGGTCTGGCCGATCGAGGAACGGGAGACGCCGCCGTCCACGGTACCCGGTGAAACGGCCTCGCCCACGCAGCCCTTCCCGACGAGACCGGCGGCCTTCGAGCGTCAGGGACTGACGGAAGACGATCTTATCGATTTCACGCCCGAACTGCGCCAGGCAGCCCTGGACGCGATCGCGGAATACGACCATGGTCCGCTTTTTACGCCGCCGACCACGAGAGGCGTGATCGCGGTGCCCGGGCTGGTGGGCGGAGCGAGCTGGTCGGGAGCGGCCGTGAACCCGGAGACGGGCATGCTGTACGTGCCGTCCTACAGCCTGCCGGCCATCATGACCGTAAACGCGTCGGAGGAGGACGCGCCGTATTCGTACACCGGCCGGTTCGCCTACGGCCCCACCGTCATGGATGGCCTGCCGGTGATCAAGCCGCCCTATGGCCGCATCACCGCCATCGATCTGAATTCGGGTGAGCACGTGTGGATGAGTCCGGTGGGCAGCGGACCCCAAAACCACCCGGCCCTGGAAGGCCTGGACCTGCCGCCCCTGGGGTGGGACCGCCGCACCTTTCCGATGTTGACGCAGTCTTTGCTGTTCGCCGCCCAGATGGGGATCGTGCTGGACCGGGAGGTGTCGGACCGCGGCAACGCCATGACCTACGATTCCGAGAGCAACGAGGCGTTCCTGCGGGCCTTCGATCCGGATACCGGCGAATTGATCGCGGAGATCCCGCTACCCGGCAACGCCACGGGCAATCCCATGACCTATATGATGGGTGCCAAGCAGTACATCGCCGTTCCGATCGGCGGGGCGTCGGAAAGGGCGGAACTGGTGGTGCTGGGCTTGCCGTGAGGGCCTGCCGAAAGGGCTACAACCGGTTCAGCAGCCGCAGCATGATGGCTTTCTGCGCGTCCAGGCGGTTCTCGGCCTGGTCGTAGATGATCGACTGCTCGTGCTCGATCATGTCCTCGGCGATCTCGTAGCCCGGATGGATGGGCATGTCGTGCATGATCTTCGCGCGGCTGCCGGCGAGCAGGGACGCGGTGATCTGGTAGGGCATCATGATCCCGCTTCGCTTTTCCTTCTCGGCCGCGTAGGCGGGATCGTTGAAGAGCTCCATGTCGAGCCAGGTGTCCGTGTAGACGTAGTCGGCCTCCGCGACCGCCTCCCCGGCGTCCAGCGTCTCCGTGAGCAGCCCCCTGTCCAGCAGCTTCTTCCGGCTTTCCTCGTCCACGCTGGCCGGCTCCCGGATCGGACAGACCAGCGTCAGGTGCACGCCCAGCGGTGCGGCGATGGAAACCAGCGAGTTGACCACGTTGTTGTACACGCCGATGTAGGTCAGCCGCGCGCCTTCCACGCCCTCCTGTCGGTCTTCCGCGATGGTCAGCACGTCCGCCAGCGCCTGGCAGGGGTGGTACAGGTTGCAGCACCCGTTGATGACCGGCACCGTGGAGGCCTTCTCCATCTCCACCAGGTCCCGGTTGTCCTTCAGCCGCGCCATGATGATCGCGGCGTTACGGCCCAGGTACCGTGTCTCGAAGCGGACCTTGCTCAGGGTGAAGTTCGTCGTCATCCAGTCCAGGTTGATGGCGTGACCACCCATTTCGGTCATGCCCGCCTCGAAGGACACCCGGGTGCGCGTGGAAGTCTTCTGGAAGATCATGACCAGCGTGTTGCCCTGCATGCGGCCCTGGTATTCCCAGCGGTAGTGCTTGACGCGCCGGGCCAGGTCGAGGATCTCCACGATCTCGCCGTCGTCCCAGTACTTCCAGTCGATCAGGTGCTTGATGTCTGCGGACATGTCCGCTTCCTTTTATTCACGAGCCCCAATGGCGTCGGCCGGAAATTCTGCTTATTCAGGCGCCGCGAACGCGTCGGCCGGTAACTCCACGTTGATCTCGACCGTCTGCGTCACGGTCGTGCTGCTCGGGTTTCCGTTTTCCGTCCCGGCCCTTTTGAAGGGCACTGTGATCCCGCTTACCTCGCGGTAGTCGCTCATCGTCATTTCCGCTTCAACGGGCCCCTGCTGCGACACGGTCTGGCCGGCCCACTTCACCGGAATCATAGTCTCCGCGTCGAGGTAGAGCCTGTAGGGATTCAGACCCGGAGGCGTGATGAGCAGCGCTTCCACGGCCGTGCCTTCGACCTCCTCCTGCCCGAGATGCTGGACCACAAGCCCTTCGGCATCCAGCCGCTGGTACAGAATAAGCGGGTTCCGCCACTGATCCTCGATAATCGAATCCCGCTGCTGCGTCGGAAGGGGCTGCGTATTCCCCATGGGGTCGACTATCCAGCCCTGATCCCCGCTGAGTACGAAATCGATATTCCCCATGGGCGTCTGCATGACCGTCTTCCACTGTTCCGGCAAGGCAACCAGTGATTCTATGGTGATGTTCATTTCGCCCATCGGCCTGGCCACGGTAACTTCCGCGGTCTCGCGAAAGGTCTTTACCGACGCGATCGCATCGAGCCCGCCCATAGCCTCGGCCGAGCGCACCAGCAGTTCCCTGCCCATGGCCACGTCGTCCTCGGTGGCTTCCGGAGCTTCCACGGCGGGAAGCGCGATGGTCACGTCGATCTCGTTGACCTCGCCGAACGCCGACATCGCCTCGTCGAAATCCTGGTCGTTCCCGACCACGATGAGGCGCATCTTGTCCGGCTGCAGGTATTCGCGAGCCACACGCTTGACGTCTTCCACGGTCACCTTTTCGACCCCGGTCTTGGTCTTCTCGAGGAAATCCTGGGGATAACCGTAGTACTCGTAGGTCATCTGCCGGTCGATGATCTCACGGCGACTGTCGAAATTGAAGACGAAGGAATTCAGGAAACTTTCCTTGGCCAGGTTCAGTTCCTCTTCCGTGATTTCATCGGTCGTCATCCGACCCACCTCGTGCCGGAGAGACCTGATCGCCTGCGCCGTGGTTTCCGAACTGGTCATGCAAGCCACGTAGAAAATCCCGGGGAAATTGTAGTTGGCGCTGTAGATGCCGAAGACGGCGTAGGCCAGGCCCTGCTCCGACCGGACAATGCGAAAGAGCCGGCCGGAAAACCCGCCGCTGAGGATATCGTTCATGACCCGCAGGGCGAAGTAGTCGGGGTTATCCCTGACGCCGCCGATGTGGCCGAGGACGACCGTGCTCTGGTTGATATCGTCCTTCCGGACCAGGTTCACCGAACTGTCGAAGGTATAGTCGACATCGGGAAGATCGGGCCGCACGAACCCGGCCTTCTCCCATCCCCCGAATACATCGGAGATCTTCTTTACCATCTCGTCCGTGTCGAAATCCCCCCACACGCCGAACATGGTGTTGTCCGGATGCATCCAGTCCCGGTGAAAGGCCACGAGGTCGTCCCGGGTAATGGCGTCGATCGTGGCGTATTCGGCGTGGCGCGCGTACACGCTCTCCGCGCCGTAGATCAGCTTGCGGTATTCCCGGAAGGCCATGTCGGTCGGGTCATCGTTCCGACGGGAGATCGTGGATCGCGCGGTGACTTTTTCCAGTTCGATCTTGTCTTCGGGGAAGGCGGGTTGCATGAGAATGTCCGCTAGAATGGGCAGCACGGTATCCACGTTATCCTTGAGAGCGGACATGAAAGCGGAACCGGAAACCAGGCCGATACTCGTTTCTACGGCCGCCCCGAGACCCTCAAGCGTTTCGTCGATCTCGTCGCCCGACATGCTCGTGGATCCACCCGTGCGCATTACCGCGCCGGTGATCCCGGCCAGGCCGATCTTGTCCGCCGGTTCATTGACGGCGCCGACACCGAAACGGGCGCTCAGGTTGATCATCGGCAGCCGGCGGTCTTCCACCAGGTACAGGATGATCCCGTTATCCAGGACCACCCTGGTGGGCGTCGGGGTGACGATATCGTTGAGCGGCGGGAATTCCAGATCTCTGTAGTCCTTCTGCGCCGCGACCGGCATGGCCGAAAAGACCAGCCCTGCCACCATCAGGCCAAGTGTAGCGGTTTTAAGACGGGTACTGCGCATGGGTTTGACTCCTGTGTTCAAGGCAGCGGATGTTCGCGTCGGTCCGTCAACATTCGGTTCCGTCATCATTCGGTTCCGTCATCATCCATGGTAACGATCGAAGCCACCGTCCGGTTCTTGGAAACCAGATACTCGTTGGCTACGCGCTTGATATCTTCGGCGGTCACCTCATTGATTGCGTCGATACTGTGGAAGAGGTTCCGCCAGTCTCCGGTAAGTACATGAAAATAAGCCATTTGAAGCGCAAGTCCCATGTTGGATTCGAGTCCCCGGATCAGGTTGACCCGGGCCCGCACTTTCGCCCTGGACAGCTCCTCTTCGGAGACTTCCTCGTTACGGATCCGTTCGATTTCCTCCTCGATGGCTTGCTCCGTGTCCGCCGCGGTATAGTCCTTACTCGGAAAGGCGAAGAACACGATCATGTTGGGGTACTTGCTGCCGGGGAAGTCCGTGAAGGAGGAGGCGTTCACCGCGATTTTCTGATCCTTGACGAGTTTTGTATACAATCGGCTGGTGCGGCCGCTTCCAAGGATATCCGACAATACGTTGAACACCACGTCGTCTTCGTGGTTGATGTCGACCTTGTGGTAACCCATCAGGATCACCGGCTGGGACCGATCTTCCATGGTTACGCGACGCTCCGCAATTTGCGGGGGTTCGGTCGTCTCAACCGGTTCGACCGGAGGTCCGGCCGGGAGGCGGTCGAAATACTCGTGGGCCAGTTCCTTGACGTGCGCGGGGTCCGCGTCGCCCGAGATGATGATCGTCAGGTTGCCGGCGCCGTAGTACCGCCTGAAAAAATCCATCGCCTCAGCGCGGGTCATGGAATCAATGTCCGACATGTGACCCACGATCGGTTCGCCGTAGGGATGGGCCTTATACGCAGCGCTGAGCATCTCCTCCACCAGGCGTCCGACCGGACTGCTTTCGCTCATCCGGCGTTCTTCCTTGACCACGTCCCGTTCTATGAAGAACTCCCGGAGCACCGGTTCGAGGAAGCGGTTGGACTCCAGCGCGAAGAAAAGCTCGAGCTTGTTCGAGGGAAGATTGTAGTAGTACCGCGTGGCGTCCCGGCTGGTCGAGGCATTCAAACCCGTTCCGCCGGCGCGATCGATGGCCTCGTCCATGGCATTGGACCGGCCGAGTTCCCGGGCCGCCGTCTTGGCGTCCTCGAAGGCCTGCTCCAGGCTTGCCAGGCGCTCGGGGTCGGCCAGGTGGCCCTTGTGCCGTTCATTCCGGAGATCGTCGAAAATCTCGTCCACCTTCTCCATGGCCGCATACTCGGCTTCCAGGTCCATGGCGCCGATGGTCGTGGTACCCTTGAAGGCCATGTGCTCGAAGAGGTGGGCTATGCCGGTGATGCCCTTGACTTCGTCAGCGGAGCCGACATCAGCGTAGGTAAGGACACTGAGGACCGGGGCGTCATGGTTCTCCACCACGATGAAGGTGAGTCCGTTGTCGAGCGTGAATTCCGTGACGTTCTGCTCGAAGGCGGCCAGGTCCTGGGACATCGCCGGGCCGGACGGACCGGACAAGACCAGGACCATGACGGCCATTGGGACATAGCGCGTTAATCGGGTCTTCATGTAATCAACCTCCAGGGGAAATTGTTAGATCGCGCAATACTGATACGTTCAGGATAGATCCCATTTGATCAAGCACTGGTTGATATCGTCTTAGCCTTTTCGAGTTCGCCCAGGTATGCGCCCACGGCGTGCTTCAACCCCATGTCCAGCGCGTCGGCGACCAGCGCGTGGCCGATCGAGACCTCGAGTACGTTCGGTATGGTGCCGCAGAACACCGCCAGGTTGTCCAGGTTGAGATCGTGGCCGGCATTGACGCCCAGGCCGATCTCGTGGGCGCGTTCCGCCGCCCTGGCGAAGGACGAAAGTACGGGCTGCATCTCTTCGGGACCCGCCGCGAAGGCCACGGCATAGGGTTCGGTGTACAGTTCGATCCGGTCGGCGCCGATCCCGGGCACCTGCTCGATCTGGTCCAGGTCCGGGTCCATGAACAGGCTGACCCGGCAGCCGAGGTCCTTCAGTTCCGCGATGATCGGTTTGAGTCTTTCGGCATGGGCCTTCACGTCCCAGCCGTGGTCCGAGGTGAAGGCGTCCGGGTCGTCGGGGACCAGCGTGGCCTGCGTGGGTCGGGTCTTGCGGATGATATCCATGACCTGGTGGAAGGGATTCCCCTCGATATTGTATTCGATATCGGGGTAGTCCTTCAGCATTTCGGCCAGGTCGTCCACATCGCCGGGCGTGATATGGCGCTGGTCGGGCCGCGGGTGCACCGTGATGCCGTAGGCGCCGGCCTCGATCGCGGTCCGGGACGCGCCTGTCACGCTGGGTATGCCGTGCAGGCGCGTGTTCCGCAGCAGGGCCACCTTGTTTACGTTTACACTTAGTTTAGTCATAGACTTTGTATTCCGTTAAACGGTTGTTTTCCTTCAATCGTTCCGGGGGCCGCAGCCGTCCGGGCCGCGTCATCGACCTTGCCGTGCCGTCGGTCTGGCTGCACAGTCGGCCTTGTGGTGCTGCGCCGCATCACCCGGGCATCCAGGGCGGCAAGGCGCCGTGGGCGGGCAGCCGGATGAACCGCGCACTGTTGATGGCCGGGTGGCCCAGGATCTCGTCGATGGACTCCTGGGGCGGGACGTCGTCCAGGTTCAGCACGCCCACGGCCTTGCCGCCTGGCTCGTTCCCCAGCCTCCCCACGGCCATCTGGGCGATGTTGACCTTGTACCGTCCGAAGGTGTCGCCGATGGCGCCGACGATGCCGGGCACGTCGCTGTGGTGGAAGACCAGGAGGTTGCCGTCCAGGTAGGCCTCCATGCGGTGTTCGCCCAGGCGGATCAACCTCGGCATGTTGTTTCCGAAAACCGTTCCGTCGGCCCGGTACGTCTCGTCGGCGCAGTCGATCTCCACGCTGATGGCCGAGGAGAAGAATCCGGCCGCGCTGCGGGTCTGTTCCGTCAGGTGGATGCCCCGCTCCCGGAGCAGCATCTCGCCGTTGACGATATTGACCTCCTCGTCGAGGGCGTCCTCGAGCAGCCCCGCACAGAAAGCGGAGGTGAGCAGGCGCGTGTTCTCGTCGACCACCTTGCCGCGGTAGGTCAGCCTGCACGCGCGCGGCCCCCCGCTGTGCCACTGGGACAGCAGGATGCCCAGCCGGTAGGCCACGTCGAGATAGCCGCCCAGTGTCTGGTACGTATTCGAATCGATGGTGACGGCGTTCACGGCGTGGCGGACTTCCCCGGTGACCAGAAAGTTGACCAGGAGGTCCACGGCTTCCACTGCGACGTCGGCCTGCGCCTCTTCCGTACTCGCCCCGAGATGGGGGGTGCACAGCACGCCGGGCATGTGAAACAGCGGGCTGTCGACACAGGGCTCCTCTTCGTAGACGTCCAGCGCCACGCCGGCCAGCTTCCCGGATTCGAGGCCCCGGATCAACGCTTCCTCGTCGTAGATTCCGCCGCGGGCGCAGTTGACCAGCCGCGCGCCCGGTTTGAGCAGTTCGATCTCCTCGTGGCTCACCAGGTGGCGGGTCTCCGGCGTCAGCGGCGTATGCACGGTCAGGTAATCCACCTCGGGCAGCAGGTCGCGCACTTCGTCGACGTACTCCACGCCCAGCTTGGCGGCCTGATCGGGCGAAAGAAAGGGGTCGAAACCGATGACGCGCATGGCGAAGGCCTGCGCCCGCGCGGCGACCTCCCGGCCGATGCGGCCCATGCCGATGATGCCCAGGGTCTTGCCGGCCAACTGGACCCCCGTGAACGCGCCGCGGTCCCACCGTCCTTCCATGAGACTCCGGTTCGCCGGCGCGATGTTGCGCGAAAGGGCCGCAATGAGGGTGAAGGTGTGCTCCGCCGTGCTCAGGGTATTGCCGGTCGGCGTGTTCATGACCACGATGCCCTGCCGGGTCGCCGCAACCCGGTCGATGTTGTCCGTGCCCACGCCCGCGCGCACGATACCGCGCAGGCGCGCGTTGCCTTTCAGCACGTCCGCCATGATCTTCGTGTCGCTCCGGCAGATGGCGCCGTCGTATTCCATGAGGGCCTCGCGCAGCGCTTCTCCGTCGAGGCCAGTACGCACTTCGTGGGATACTTCACTCGCCCCGGTGAGCCGTTCGAGCCCTTTCCGGGCCAGTTTGTCGAGGACGATAACGTGATGCATGACGCGCCGGGTACTCCTTTTACGATCGTGCTCAGACCCGCCGGAAAAAAACGTAAAATACCTTGCGCCGGTGGTTCTTATCAACCTATTTTTCCAGGGTAGTCGCTTATCTTCATTCCCACTTTGAAGCCCGTAAGACACTCATCAGGCAGGACCCCACCCGTCCGCAACAGGTGAACTGCGGTACCTGCCTCAAGGACGAACCTCGTGTCCTCGTTCGTACACCTGCACAACCATACCCATTACAGCCTCCTCGACGGCGCCAGCCGCATCGAGGATCTCGCCGAGACCGCCAAAGCCTTCGACATGCCCGCCATCGCCATGACCGACCATGGCAACATGTTCGGCGCCGTGGAGTTCTACAAGACGGTCACGGCCGCGGGCCTGAGGCCGATCATCGGTTGCGAGCTGTACCTGGCCCCGGGCAGCCGGAAGGAAAGGCGCCCGGTCCGGAGCGGCGACCGGCTCGACCGGTCCGCACAGACGACGCATTTCGTCGTGCTCGCCAAGAACGCGACCGGCTACCGGAACCTGATGAAGCTCACCTCCGCCGGGTACCTCGAGGGGTTCTACTACAAGCCCCGGGTAGACATGGAGCTTCTGGAGAAGCACAGCGAAGGGCTGATCGCCACGTCCGCCTGCGCCAAGGGGCCACTGGCCAACCTGGTGGTGGACGGCCAGATCGACCGGGCGCGGACGAAGTGCGCCCAGCTCAAGGAGATTTTCGGATCCAACTTCTACCTGGAGATCCAGGATCACGGGCTGGAGTTCGACAAGACCATCAACAACGCGATGATCGATTTTTCCCGGGAGTTCGACCTCCCCATCGTCGCGACCAACGACGCCCACTACCTGAAGCAGGGCGACGCCCCCGCCCAGGACGTGCTGGTCTGCATTCAGACCGGGAAGGAACTGAACGACCCCAAGCGGCTCAGGTTCGCTACGGATTCGCTCTACTTCAAGAACGCCGAAGAGATGAGCCAGCTCTTCGGCCACGTTTCCGGGGCTCTGGCGAACACGGTCTCCATCGCCGAATCCATCGAATTCGAGCTGGAAATGGGCCAGTTCAAATTCCCCCACTTCCCGCTGCCCGAAGGATATGACAGCGCGGACGCCTACCTGCGCAAGCTGTCCTTCGACGGCATGGAGAAGCGGTACGACGCCGTCACCCCCGAGTTGAAGGCCCGCCTCGAATACGAACTGGGCGTCATCGGCCAGATGGGCTATCCGAGCTACTTCCTCATCGTCGAGGACATCGCCCGGTTCGCCGCGGAGCAGGGGATTCCGCTCATGACGCGGGGGTCCGGCCTGGGATGCATGGTGGCGTACGTGCTGGGCATTACGAACATCGACCCCATAGAGTACGGGCTGCTTTTCGAACGCTTCCTGAATCCCGAGCGCGTCAGCATGCCCGACATTGACATCGACCTCGCGGACCGCGAACGCGACAAGGTCATCAACTACGTGGTGGAGAAATACGGCAAGAACAGCGTGGCCCAGATCATCACCTTCGGCACCATGGGGGCGAAGGCGGCGATCCGCGACGTGGGCCGCGTCCTGGGCATGTCCTACGGCGACGTGGACCGCGTGGCCAAGCTGGTGCCCGGTGAACTGAAGATCACCCTCGACCGGGCCCTCGACCAGGTCCCGGAACTGAAGCAGATGGCCGACGGCGGCGGTACGGAAGGTCAGCTGATCCAGTACGCCAGGACCCTGGAAGGCCTGGCCCGCCACGCGTCCGTACACGCGGCGGGCGTGGTGATCACGCCGGGCGAACTGACCGACTACGTGCCGCTGTACAAACCGAGCAACAAGGATACGATCGTCACCCAGTATCCCGGCGAGCTCATGGAGGACATCGGTCTGCCCAAGATGGACTTCCTGGGACTGCAGAACCTGTCCGTCATCCAGGACGCGATCGCGATGATCAAGGACACGACGGGCGACGAGATCGAGCTGGACGACATACCCCTGGATGATCCGAAGACCCTCGACCTCTTCCGCCGGGGCGAGACCACGGGGATCTTCCAGTTCCACAGCGGCTGGCTCCATGAATTCCTGCGGCGGCTCCGGCCGGACGGCGTCGACGACCTGATCGCCATGAACGCGCTCTGCCGGCCCGGCCCCCTGAACGGCGGGGTCGTGGACGACTACATCGACCGCAAGCACGGGCGCAAGGAGGTCACCTATCACCACGCCGTGATGGAAACGGCCCTGAAGGAGACCTACGGACTCATCGTCTACCAGGAGCAGGCGATGCAGATCGCCCGCGACATGGCGGGTTACACCCTGGGCCGGGCCGATTTCCTCCGGAAGGCCATGGCCAAGAAGCAGCCCGATGTCATGGCCGAAGAACGGCGGAATTTCGTCGACGGCGCCGTGGAGAACGGCATCGAGAAAGGCATCGCGGAAGAGGTTTTCGGCCTGATCGAGTATTTCGGCGGTTACGCCTTCAACAAAAGCCATTCGGCGGGCTATGCCGTACTCGCCTTCCAGGAGGCCTACCTGAAGGTGCACTACCCGGTGCCTTTCATGGCTGCGCTGTTGTCGAACACGATGTCGAATACCGAGGAAATCGTCGTACTGATCAACGAATGCCGGAAGATGGGCATCGAGGTGTTACCGCCCGACGTCAACAGGAGCGACAAGACCTTCGTCGTGGAAGGTCCCTCCATCCGGTTCGGGCTATGCGCCATCAAGAACGTGGGGCAGGCCGCGGTGGAATCCATCGTCGAGGCGAGGAAGGAGCATGGAACCTTCGAGGATGTATTCGGGCTTTGCGAGCACATCGATCTGCGGCTGGTCAACAAGCGCGTACTCGAATCTCTGATCCAGGCCGGCGCCTGCGACAGCCTCGAGGGGCACCGGTCGCAGCTCATGGACGTGCTCGATTCGGTCATCGAAGGGGCGCAGACCCGCCAGCAAGCCCGGGAGAAGGGACAGACGTCCCTGTTCGACCTCGACGGCGTGGGAGGCAGCGCCGGGCTGGAAGTGCACAAACCCGTGCTGCCGATGGTCCCCCGGTGGCCGGCAAGCCAGGAACTCGGCCTCGAGAAGGAACTGCTCGGATTCTACGTGACGGGGCATCCGCTGAAGGAATACGAGGAGGACATCCGCGCGTTCACGACGGCGGAAATGCGGCGCCTCGAACTCGCCAACGGCCGGCAGGACGGCGTCGTGGTCGGCGGTATCGTGACCGAGATCAAGCCCATCGTGGACCGGAACGGCAAGACCATGGCCTTCGTCACGCTCGAAGACTTCTCCGGATCCGGCGAAGTGCTCGTCTTTTCGGAACCTTACGCCCTGTACCGCGATCTTGTGTCGATCGACGCGCTGATCCTCGTGAACGGCCACCTGTCGAAGAAAGAAGAGGACAACAAGGTCATCGCCTCCGAGATCATCGCGTTGACGGATGCCCGGGACCGGTTGGCGCGGTCCGTCGTGGTGTCCATGGAGTACGAAAAGGTCGGGGATGAAAACCTCGCGTCGCTCAAGGACGTGCTGGAGACCTACCCGGGGAAATGTGACGTGGTGCTCGAAGTGTCGACGGCCGACCACGGCGAGATCGGCGTCAGGGCGGGGAACCATCTCCAGGTCAGGCCCACGGACGAGCTGCTGAAGACGCTGCGGGAATCGACCGGTGCGAAACGCGTCCGACTGGCCGGCGCGCCCGTGCACAGCGGCGAAAGCGGATGGAAACCGGTGGAGATGAACGGCCGGAAACGGAACGGCCGCGGCCGCTGGAACGGGGATGGGAACTAGGTCGAGGAGACAGCAAGCCCCTGATATCACGAACGAGTGAAGCCTAACCATACGGTGGGAGGTTGTATGTCGTCTTTCAGATTGATCACGATACGTTTTGCCATTCTGGTTTTTGCAGGCGGCCTCTGGGCTTCCAGTTGCGGCGGTGGCGATTCACCGACCCAGCCGACCCC
>VXTP01000047.1 GCA_009837395.1 Gemmatimonadota bacterium | reverse complement strand
GGTCTTAGTCGGGCCGTCTTTGCCGCACATGGTACTCGCAAGCAAAGCCAGAAGTACAAAGACCACGACAAAACAGCGACGAATGCTGATCATGATGGTTTCAACTGAAGGAGAAGATCGTTTTACATGGGATGTTCCTTTACAGGTTAAAGCTCAATTTAATGCGCTTTTCTGTCATTAGAAAGTCAACAGTGTGAAATATCAACGATTTTAATTGATAGGTTGGTAATTCGAATGATATGGCTGGCAGGCACAGATCAAGGCGGGATGTCTCTGTGCCGCAGCGCTACTTCGTCACACCTTCGCCAGCCGCTCCAGCAGGTCCACGCAGCGGTTGGAGTAACCCCATTCGTTGTCGTACCAGCCGCAGATCTTGACGAGGTTGTCGTCGATGATCATGGTCAGCTCGGCGTCGAAGATGCACGAGGCGGGGTTGTGCACGATGTCGACGGAAACGATGGGGTCTTCGCAGTACTCGAGGATGCCGTTTAGGGAGCCCTGCGCGGCGGCCGCGAAGGCGGCGTTGACTTCTTCGGCCGTGGGCACGCGATCGACCTGGGCCACGAAGTCGGTGAGGGAGCCGTCGGGGACGGGCACGCGGACGGCCATGCCGTTGAGCCGGCCGTTGAGCTCCGGGATCACCTCGCCGATGGCCTTTGCCGCGCCGGTGCTCGTGGGGATCATGGACAGGGCCGCCGACCGGGCGCGCCGGGGGTCCTTGTGGGCGAAGTCGATGATCTGCTGGTCGCTGGTGTAGGCGTGGACCGTGGTCATCGAACCGCGGACGACGCCGAAGTGCTCGTGCAGCACGGACACCATGGGGGCGAGGCAGTTGGTGGTGCAGGAGGCGTTGGAGACCACGCGGTGCCCGTCGTTCAGGATGCCGTCGTTCACGCCCATGACGATGGTCGCGTCCACGTTGGTCGCCGGTGCGGAGATCAGCACCTTCTTCGCCCCGGCCGACAGGTGGGCCGAAGCCTCTTCCCCGTCGGTGAAGATCCCGGTGGATTCCACCACCAGGTCCACGCCGCGGTCGCCCCAGGGCAGGTTCGCCGGTTCCCGTTCGGATACGATCTCGATCTTATTGCCGTTCACCGCGAGTCCGCCGTTCACGGCCTCCACCGGATGGTCGTACCGGCCGTGGACGGAGTCGAATTTCAGCAGGTGCGCCAGCGTCGCGCTGTCGGTCAGGTCGTTGATGGCGACCACGTCGAACCCGGTCCGCTCCGACATGGCCCGGAAGACCATGCGGCCGATGCGGCCGAACCCATTGATGCCGACCTTGATTCCCATGATGCTCCTTGCCTCCAAAAGTTTCGGGAAACCGTCCCGCGCGTACGGGCCGATTTCCCTTAGTCCAATCCGGCTCTGGCCGGTTCGTTATCTTTGCTGGTTTGCGATGCGCGCTGCTATTTCACAGCGCGTGCCGCTATTCTCCTGTGCCCTCGCGCCGTACAGCCGCGCTTCTCAACCTTTCAATAACCCCCGCAGCACATACTGCAGAATGCCGCCGTGGCGGTAGTATTCCACCTCGACCGGGGTGTCGATGCGCACGAGTGTGTTAAATGTCTTCGTGGCGCCGTCCGCGGCGGTCACGCGGACACGGACGCGCTGCCGGGGGGTGATGCCGCCCTCAATTTCCTCGATGTCGAAGGTTTCGAAACCGGTCAGGCCGAGCGATTCGGCGCTTTCCCCCTCCTCGAACTGCAGGGGCAGGATCCCCATACCGATGAGGTTGCTGCGGTGTATGCGTTCGTAGCTTTCCACGATCACGGCCCGGACGCCGAGGAGATTGGGCCCCTTGGCGGCCCAGTCCCGGGACGAGCCGGATCCGTATTCCTTGCCGGCGATTACCACCAGGGGCGTGGCCGATTCGCGGTACGCCATGGCGGCATCGTAGATGGCGACCGGTTCGCCGTCGGGCGCGGTCTTCGTCCAGCCACCTTCCGTGCCCGGCGCCAGGCGGTTGCGCAGCCGGATGTTGGCGAAGGTGCCCCGCATCATGACTTCGTGGTTGCCCCGCCGCGCGCCGTATGAGTTGAAATCCTTCGGTGCGACGCCGCGCTCGACCAGGTACCGGCCCGCGGGGCTGTCGGCCTGTATCGAACCGGCCGGCGAAATGTGGTCCGTCGTGACGGAATCGCCGAGCACCGCCAGCACGCGGGCGCCCCGGATGTCCGTGATTTCGCCGGGTTCAGGCGGCATATCATCGAAGTAGGGCGGAAGCTTGACGTAGGTGGAGACTTCGTCCCAGGCATAGGACTCGTCGCCCGTCGCCTCCAGTTCGGCCCAGCGGTCGTCGCCCGTGAAGACGTCGGCGTAGATCGACTGAAACATCTCCCGGCGTACGGAGGTTCGCACGGCCTCCCGGACTTCCCCGGGCGTGGGCCAGATATCCCGGAGATAGACGTCGTCGCCCTTCGGGTCCGTTCCGATGGGTTCGTTGTACAGGTCCACGTCCATGCGTCCCGCGAGGGCATAGGCCACCACGAGCGGCGGCGAGGCCAGGTAATTGGCCTTGACGATGGGGTTCACGCGACCTTCGAAATTCCGGTTGCCGCTCAGTACCGCGGCCGCGACCAGGTCGGATTCCCGCACCGCGTCGCCGATGGGGGCGGGCACGGGGCCGCTGTTGCCGATGCACGTCGTGCAGCCGTAGCCCACGACGTGGAAACGGAGCTGCTCCAGGTAGGGCAGCAGGCCCATGTCTTCCAGGTACCGGGTCACGACCTGCGAGCCCGGTGCGAGGCTGGTCTTCACCCAGGGTTGGGTGGAGAGGCCCCGTTCGACGGCCTTCTTCGCCAGGACGCCGGCGGCGGCGAGCACGGCCGGGTTGGACGTGTTCGTGCAGCTGGTGATCGCCGCGATCACCACCGAGCCGTGTCCCAGGTCGAAGGACGATCCTTCCATGTCGACAGGCGCTTTTTTTGTCAGCGTGCCCAGGTCGCCGGGCGCGTGTCCGTTGCCGTCCACCCACTGGTCGACGGTCTCGTCGGACAGGTCCGGGTTCTCGTCGGCCAGCATGGCGGCCAGTTCCTTGCGGAACGACGGCTTGACGCTGGACAGCGACACGCGGTCCTGGGGCCTGCGGGGGCCCGCCATGCTCGGTTCGACGGTGCCGAGGTCGAGTTCCAGCGTGTCGAAGAAGAACGGGTCGGGGGTGCCGGGCGTCCGGAACAGGCCCTGCGCCTTCGTGTAGGCTTCCGCCAGTTCGATTTCGTCCGCGGCGCGGCCGGTCAGTTCCATGTAGGACAGCGTCTCGCCGTCCACCGGAAAGAATCCCACGGTCGCGCCGTATTCAGGGGCCATGTTGGCGATGGTGGCCCGGTCGGGCAGGGACAGGCTGTCCAGCCCGGGACCGCAGAATTCGACGAACTTGCCGACAACGCCGTGTGCCCGGAGCATCTGGGTCACCGTCAGGACCAGGTCCGTCGCCGTGGCCCCGGCCGGCAATGCGCCGGTCATCCTGAACCCCACCACGGACGGGATGAGCATGGATACCGGCTGGCCGAGCATGGCCGCTTCCGCCTCGATGCCGCCCACGCCCCAGCCGACGACGCCGAGCCCGTTGATCATGGTCGTATGGGAGTCCGTCCCCACCAGGGTATCGGGATAGGCGATCCATTCGCCGTCCCGCTCCCGGGCGAAGACCACCTTGGCCAGGTACTCGAGGTTGACCTGGTGCACGATGCCCGTGCCGGGCGGGACGACGCGGAAGTTGTCGAAGGCCTGCTGTCCCCACTTGAGGAAGCGGTACCGCTCCAGGTTCCGGTCGAATTCGCGGTCCACGTTGGCCGCGAAAGCGCGGCGGGAACCGAACTCGTCCACCTGGACGGAGTGGTCGATGACCAGGTCAACGTCCTGCAGGGGATTGATGCGGTCGGCCGCGCCGCCCAGCTTCCGGATGGCGTCCCGCATGGCGGCCAGGTCGACGACGGCCGGCACGCCCGTGAAGTCCTGCATCAGCACCCGCGCCGGCCGGAAGGCGATCTCCCGTTCGGAGGGTCCGCCCGCGGCGCTTTCGACGACGGCGGCCACGTCTTCAGCGGAGACCGACACGCCGTCTTCGTGGCGCAGCAGGTTCTCCACCATGACCTTGAGGGAAAAGGGAAGGCGCGAGATGTCTCCGGCGCCGCCTTCCTCGGCCCTGGCAAGCGAATAGTATGTAGGGGCGCTTCCGCCCGCTATCAATGCGGCTTGGGCACCGAAGCTGTTCAGGTTACGCGGCACTGTTGCCTGTCTCCCGGTCTTCAAGTCATGGATTTTCCAAGAATCCTCAAACTAACGGCCTAACACACGTGGTGTCAAGGACATTCCCGTAGCCGGCCACCCCCGATATGCCCGCTCCATCGGGGTTCGCGGCAGGTACAGATGCCTTGACACCGGGTGGGCCCCGTCCTATCATCGGTACGCTCTGAATCCGGGATGCCGGAATTCACCACGACGCGGCCTTAACTGCGCTATATCGTTCCTAACCCGTTGATATCATGGCAATTATGTACACTATCCTGCGAAGGTTACCTTGGTTCGCCGGCATGGGGGTTCTATTCCTCACTATCGGCCCGGCCCTTGGCTCGGTGGAGGCCTCCGGCGGGACCTGGCGCTTCGCCGCCCCGCAGCAGCGGCTGTTCCGTCCGCTGCTGGCCGACCCGACCGAGGCGCGGCTGGCGATAACGTCCAACCTGGGCGACCGGCTGAACGGCGACATCGGCGGTTCCTGGGAGGCCGCCGACTATGCGTGGGGCGCGGACGGCGGGCTGCGGTTCCGTACCGGGATCCATGCGGGCGTCTTCTCGAAGTTGCGCCGGTCGGGAACGACCTTTCCCCTCGAGACCGCCGACTACC
Organism: Gemmatimonadota bacterium; assembly: GCA_009837395.1. Lineage (GTDB taxonomy): Bacteria > JAAXHH01 > JAAXHH01 > JAAXHH01 > JAAXHH01 > JAAXHH01. Next base: position 58,688 of record VXTP01000047.1, on the reverse strand, counting down.
TGATCGGCTTCCACGCGGACCTGGGAAACGACAGGTACACCGGGCGGTTCGAATACGCCCATGTGAGCGCCCACCTGGCCGACGGGTACGAAGGGTACGGCGGGTACGAAGGGTACGAAGGACCGAGCCACGCGGACCACGCGGGCAAGGCCGACAAGGCAGACCGGACCATGCGAGCCAGGCGGGCCATGACCTACAGCCGGGAGTATTTCACGGTTTACGGCGCCAGCGAGTTGCGCTTCGCGCCAGGATCCGCCGTCGGATCCGCGATCGGTTCCGCCCGTGTCTACGGCAGCCTGCGGTGGTCGAACCACGCCATCCCTGACGTGCGGCGGTGGCGGGTCCAGGGAGGCGCCGAGCTGGTCTTCCGTCCCCTCTCGGGCGATGGCGGCACAACCCGGGCCTACCTGGCCTGCGACGTGCGGCTGTTTCGGGACGGGGACATCTCGGTCAACCGCACGGCCCACGCGGGCCTTCTGTTTCACAACGAGGCTTCACGGGGCCTACGCATTGCCTTCGTATACCACGGGGGCCGCAGCGAGCACGGACAGTTCCATCACCTGGAGGACGACTACGCGGGGATCGGGCTGTTCTTCGACCTGTGAGCCTGAGGCGGGGCCGACAAGCGCCCCCGATCGCAGAGACCCATAAATCCCACGGACGGAAACTTCCATGAGCTTTCTCATCGACCTGGAATGCAGCGACTGCGGAAAACAGCTGCCGGCGGACCGGCTGCGGAACCTGTGCCCCGACTGCGGACGGCCGCTGCTTGCCCGGTACGACACCGAAGAAGCCGGCAAGGCACTGACGCCGGACATCCTGGCGATGCGCGAACCGACCCTGTGGCGCTACCGCGAGATGCTCCCCGTGCGAGACGAATCGGCCATCGTCACCCTGGGCGAGGGCGGCACGCCCCTGATGCACGCCCGGCGGCTGGGTGAACGGCTGGGCATGGACGGGCTCTACATCAAGGACGAATCGGTCAACCCCACCGGCTCGTTCAAGGCCCGGGGCCTGGCCATGGCGGTGTCCCGCGCCCTGGAACTGGGGGCGGAATCCCTGGCCGTACCCTCCGCCGGAAACGCGGCGGGCGCGCTGTCGGCCTACGGCGCCAGGGCGGGCATCCCCGTGCACGTGTTCATGCCCCGGGACACGCCCCTGCCCTTCATCGTCGAGTGCCGGGCCCACGGCGCGGCGGTGGAACTCGTGGACGGCCTGATCACGGACTGCGGCAAGCAGGTGGCCGCGCGGAAGGACGCGGAAGGCTGGTTCGACGTCTCCACACTGAAGGAACCCTACCGCGTGGAGGGCAAGAAGACCATGGGGTACGAACTGGCCGAACAGTGCGGATGGGTCCTGCCGGACGCGATCCTCTACCCCGCGGGTGGCGGGACCGGATTGATCGGCATGTGGAAGGCCTTTTCCGAGATGGAAGCCCTCGGGTGGATCGGACCGGAGCGGCCCCGCATGGTCGCGGTGCAGGCCGCCGGCTGCCAGCCCATCGTCCGGGCCTGGGAACAGCAATGGCCGGACGCCCCGGAGTGGGAGAACGCCCGCACGCTCGCCAGCGGGCTGCGCGTGCCCGCCGCCGTGGGGGACAAATTGATGCTGGCAGCGATCCGGGAGAGCGGAGGAGACGCGGTGGCCGTACCCGACGGCGACATGGTGCGCGGCGTGCGGGAAATCGGAGCCTGCGAGGGCATCTTTGCGGCGCCCGAAGGCGGCGCCGTGTTGGCCGGACTGCGGAAGATGATCGCGCTGGGACGCATCGACCGGTCAGACCGGGTCGTGCTCTTCAATACGGGCAGCGGGCACAAGTACGTGGACAACCTGGATGCGTTGCACGGCGACCAGGACGCCTGAGGTTCATCGCAAGAGGACTTTTTTATCACGCCGGTATGCTAGATTGTAGTTCACGCTCCGACTACTCATTATAACACGGCCTCAATAACAGGCCTCAACGCTCTGTTTCCGTTGACCATGGGGAAAACCCGCGTCATATTTTAACCAGCGGACGGTGCCGCTGGGCTGCTTCCACCGGTCCGCATGGCCCGCACGGTCCGCGCAATCGAAGAGAAGATGAACATGAAGACCAGAGTTACCGTTGTCATAGAATCCGACGGCGAACAGTTCCATGCGTTCTGCCCGGCATTGCCCGGCATCCACAGCAATGCGCCCACGTTCGAGGAAGCCCGTGATCGGACGATACCTGCGATAGAACGGTATCTGGATTTTCTGGACGAGCAGGGAGGTCCGAATCCCGTGGGGCCGGACCTGAATATGGATGCAGGCAGGGAGATCATCCATTTTCTGCCCAGTTCGACCGAGTCGACCATCCAGAGCGTCGAGGTACCCTGGCCGTCGGACGATCCTCGCTAGCATGACGGCTCAATGAATCGCCCTTCCGGTCCATCCTGCCATCATCTCATACGGTAAAACATGCGACGTCTGATCTTACTGTTCGCCCTGCTCTTCCTCCTGCCGGCCCCCGCCAGCGCCCAGAAGATGCTCATCTTCATGGACCTGGAACAGCAGGACCATCTCAAGGCCTACGGCATCGCCTTTCAGGCCCTGGAACAGGGGTATACCGTCGAATGGCTGCTGAACTACCGCGGCGGGTCCTTCATTATGGACCCCACGGCCGATCGGGTGCGGTCCTGCCACCTGCGGGGCGTGAGCTTCCAGGTGATCGACGGCGCGGAACTGGTCCGGATCTACGCTCATATCGAGGAAAACAACATGGACCGGGTGCTGCTCGAAAAAGCGCCCGAAATCGCCGTATACACCCGGCCCGACCAGCGGCCGTGGGACGATGCCGTGACCCTGGCGCTGGAATACGCCGAGGTGCCCTACGGCAAAATCTTCGATCAGGAAGTGCTGGACGGAACGTTGAAGCAATACGACTGGCTCCACCTGCACCACGAGGATTTCACAGGGCAGTACAGCAAGTTCTACAGTTATCACCGCACGCCCTGGTACCAGCAGCAGCAGGCCACCGACGAGGCCCTGGCGCGAAGCCTGGGGTATTCCACGGTCGCGGAGGCCAAGAAGGCCGTGGCGCAAGGCATCAAGTCCTACGTGGGGAACGGCGGGTTCGTCTTCGCCATGTGCGCGGCGACGGAAACCCTGGAGATCGCGCTGGCCTCGGTCCACACCGACATCGTGGCGCCGGAGTACGACCACACCCCCGTCGATCCGGATGCCCAGTCCCGGCTGGACTTCCACCAGACCTTCGCCTTCGAGAATTTCACGCTGCAACTGAACCCGCTCATCGGTTCCTTTTCAAACATCGACGTGAACCAGGTCAACGCCGGCAAGGTGCTGACCGGACCCTTTACCCTCTTCGATTTCTCGGCCAAGTACGACCCGGTGCCCTCCATGCTCACGCAGAACCACGTGAACTACATCGCCGGCTTCTACGGCCTGTCCACTTCCTTCCACCGCGACGTGCTCAAGCGCACTGTGGTCGTCCTCGCCGAAGAAGCCGGAACCGACCACGTCAAGTACCTCCACGGCAACTACGGGATGGGGACGTTCACCTTCTACGGGGGGCACGATCCGGAGGACGAGGAGCACCTGGTAGGCGATCCGCCGACCAATCTCGCCCTCCACAAGAACTCCCCCGGTTACCGGCTCATCCTGAACAACGTCCTCTTTCCCGCGGCCAAGAAGAAGAAGCGCAAAACCTGACAGCTATCCCCGCGCCGGCAGGCAGAACCCGGCGGCAATCCCTGACGCCCCGTGTCACGCCGGTTGAGAAAAACTCAAAAACTCTTGCAGGCCCGCCTCGCATCAGGTATAATGATGGTTACCTCACACAGGTTTCCAGCAAAGTCATTTTAAAAGAACCTTTGCTATACCATAGGGAATCCTGCTCCGGGTATCGATGGCATGCCTCACCAGAACGGAGGACGTCAGAACTGCCCGGGGGGACAACCACTGTTCCGAACAGGTTCTCCTAAAAATACTTATGCTCGCCTGTGTGGGGTTTTTTATTGCCTGGACGCGACCGTGGGGCGTCGACCGTGAAGCGTGATGTTCCCATCCTTCGCGGCCTGCTCTTCCCGGTCCGCCCGGCCCGCCGGCTCACCTGTCTCACCCCGCCTTGCTGATGATTTCAGTTCAAGAACCTCCATGCTCCAGAACCTGACGCTGGGTCAGTACTATCCCGGCGAGTCTCCCATCCACCGCCTGGACCCGCGAACCAAGCTGTGCGGCGCCCTGGTGCTGATGGCGGCGCTGATCTGGATAAAGACCCTGCCGCTGTTCTTCTTCATGCTGGCCGTGGTCGCGGCACTGGTGCGGGTCTCCGGCGTTCCGCTCCACCTGCCGATGAACAACCTGAAGGCCTTCCGCCTGATCCTGATCATCACCTTCGCAGCCCATGCGTGCTTCACGCCGGGAGACGCCGTGATCATCGCGGGATACACCGTGCCGGGACCCACCTGGGAAGGGATGTTCCAGGGGGCGGTGTTCACGCTGCGCCTGGTGGTCATCATGCTGATCGCTGCGCTGTTGATGCTGACCACGGCGCCGCTGGACGTTTCGGACGGCATCGAGCGGCTGCTCAAGCCCCTGGAACGGTTCGGACTGCCCGCCCATGAGCTGGCCATGATGATGGTCATCGCCCTGCGGTTCATCCCGACGCTGGTGGAGGAAGCGGACCGCCTGCAGAAGGCCCAGGCCGCCCGGGGCGCGGACTTCACCGGCAATCCGATCCGGCGCGTTCGGAAGATGACCGCCCTGCTGGTGCCCCTCATGCTCTCGGCTTTCCGGCGGGCGGAGGAGCTGGCCGTCGCCATGGAATCCCGCTGCTACCGGGGCGGCGCCGGACGCACGCAGTTCCGCGTCATGGCCCTGGCCCGGAACGACTTCGTGGCCATCGCGGCCGTGACGGCCCTGCTCGTCCTCGGCGCGGCAGTCAACAGCATCGGCACCGCCGGTCTACTTTTCTGATCCGCCATGCGCACCCTGGTCCTCACGATCGAATACGACGGCACCGACTTTCTCGGCTGGCAGCTCCAGCCCGAGGGACGGACCGTGCAGGGCGTCCTGGAGGAGGCGATGCACACTATCCTGCGGTCCGACCTCCGGGCGACCGCGGCGGGCCGCACGGACGCCGGGGTGCACGCCACCGGGCAGGTCGTCCACTTCAGGACGGATTCGGACATGGTGGTGGACCGGCTGAAGAAGGGGCTGAACGGGGTCCTGCCGCCGGACGTGCGCATCCTCGAAGCCACGCAGGCGCCCGATGATTTCCACGCCCGGTTCAGCGCAGTGGGACGACGGTACGCCTACCGGATCATCCGCCGCCCGAGCGCCATGCGAAGGCACCAGGCCTGGCACGTGGCCTACCCGGTGGACGTGGACGCCATGCGCCGGGCCTGCGCTCCCCTGGTGGGCCGCCACGACTTCACTTCCTTCTGCCAGGCCACGTCGACGGCCGACGGCACAATCTGCGAGGTGCGGGAACTGGAATGGATCGAGGCTGAGGACGAACTCCGCCTGCGCATCGAGGCGAACCGCTTTCTCCACCACATGGTGCGGACGATCGTGGGCACGGCCGTGGATATCGGCCGGGGTCGATGGCCGGAGAGCGTCATGGCGGAGATGCTGGCGGCGAAAGACCGCCGTGCCGCGGGCGCCAATGCTCCGGCCCACGGGCTCTGCCTCGAGGCGGTGCGCTATCCTTCCGAATTCGGGATATGAGGGTCGGGCTGATCGGGCTAATCGGACTGACCGGGCGGACCGGGTGCGTCCGGCGGACCGGGCGATGCCGAGCGGCGGTCCACGTACGCGTCGATCTCGTCGCATACCTTGTGCAGCACGGCGACGTCGCGCTGCTCCAGCCGCAGGCTGCGGCGCAGGACGCGGCGGATGGAGCGCAGAAAGGTTTCCTCGTTCGGCGTGGACTCGAATCCGAGCCGGAGCAGCGTCTCGTGCACGCGCCGAGTAACGCGCTCCACGGCCCGGTGCTCCGCCAGGCGTACGTCGGACGGGTGCGGCGCCTCTCCACCATCCACACTCTGGCGAAACAGTTCGTACGCGCAGACCATGACCGACTGGGCCAGGTTGAGTGAAGGGTAGGATGTCGCCGCGGGGATCCGGGCGATGACGTTGCAGTGCTGGAGTTCGTCGTTCAGCAGGCCGCGGTCTTCCCGCCCGAAGAGGATGCCGCAGGGCTGGTTCCGCGCAACGGAGGACAGTTCGGCGCAGGCCGCTTCAATGGGCTGTATGGGGCTTAGCCAGATCCCGCGGGTGCGGTTGGTCGTGCCGACGACGAGGGCGAGATCATTCACCGCCTCGTCCAGCGCCGGGACGACGCGGGCGTTGTCGAGGATATCCCCGGCCCCGTGGGCCATCCAACGGGCCTCGGCCTCGTGGCGGAATTCGGCCGGATTGACCAGGACGAGGCGGGAAAGCCCCATGGTCGTCATGGCCCGGGCGACGGCGCCGATGTTCCCCGGCACTTTCGGTTCTACGAGAATGATGTGAATGTGCGAGAAACAGTCCGGCGCGATACTTTCCGTTCGATCGGCCATGGGTCAGGTCCGGGTCAGGACGGGTATGGATGGGCCGGCGTCAGCTACGGGCCACCGTCAGCTATGGACCAGCGACAGCAGTGGGCCAGCGTCAGGCCCGTCCCTCCTCTTTCGACTCCAGTTCCTTCACGGCGGCCTTCAGTTCGGCGATCTCCGCCTCCAGCTTCTTCTCGCGGCCGGCGATCGTGAAGAGATACAGGAACAGCCCGAGCCATATCAGCGTGTAGGCGGAAAACAGATACCAGAAGTTCTGATCCACGGTTCAAAATCTCCTTTCAAATCCCAACGCTGCCGGGATGCCGGTGCTCCACGCGCTCCCGCAGGGCCTCGGTCTCGTCGCGCAGCCGCTCCAGCGCCATCCGCCGGCTCATGAGATAGAAGAACAGGAGGGTGAAGACGACGGCCGACACGCCCAGCGCGATGCGCATGTCGACTTCCATGCCCGCGCCGAGCCCCTCCTCCGTCATGACCAGGGAGTCGGGATGCAGGCCCCGCCACCACAGGGTCGCGAAGTGGATGAAGGGGATGTCGATGGTGCCGAGGATGCCCAGCACGGCGAGGAAGGTCTTCACCTGCGGCAGGTCGTCGCCGTAGACGCGCAGCATCAGGTAAGCGACGTAGATGAGCCAGAGGATCATGGAAAAGGTGAGCCGGGGGTCCCAGGTCCACCACGTACCCCACACCGGCTTGCCCCAGATCGGCCCGGTAATCATGACGAAGCAGCAGAAGACGAACCCGACTTCCGCGGCGCTGTAGGCCACGATGTCCCACCTGCGCTCTCGCAGCCACAGGTAGATGACGCTGGAAACGCCCACCAGCACGAAGGCGAACTCCGCGATCCAGGCGGAAGCGACGTGAAAATACATGATCCGCTGCACGTCCCCCATGACCCGCTCCCGGGGCGCCCAGATCAGCGACAGGTACAGCGTGGCAACGAGTCCCACGAGACAGATGAGGCCGAAGGGCGTGATGCGCAGGCGGGCGGCTATGCCGGCCATATTCATTCCTCCACGATGTACTCGAACAGCATGACGGACGCGATCAGGAAGACGACCGTGAACACCGAAAGCAGCCTGATCCAGTTCGTCATGTCCTGCCAGTCCCCGCCCTCGAAGGTGGTCCGCGTCGTTTCCACCAGCGCGATCAGCACCGGCGAGGCGACGGGCAGCAGCAGGACCGGCAGCATGACGTCCCGCATGCGCGTGTTGACGGCCACGGCCGCGAACAGGGTGGCGACGGACGAGAATCCGACGGTTCCCAGAAAGAAGATCACCAACAGTTTAGAAAGATACGGCAGGATTGTCATGTTGAAAAACAGGACGAAGAGGGGAAGCACCGCCAGCTGGACCAGGCCGATGAGCGTGACGTTGCCCATCAGCTTGCCCAGGAAGATGGATCCCCGGTCGATGGGCGCGAGGAGCAGCCCTTCGAAGGTGCCGCGGTCTTTTTCCGGTGAAAAGGACCGGCTGGCGCTCAGCATGCCCGCGAAGGCGAAGGCCACCCAGATCATGCCGGGCGCCACCCGTTGAAGCACGTCCGCCCCCGCGTTGAAGGCGAAGTTGAAGATGATCACGACGATCAGCGAGAAGACGAACATGGTCACGACCCGCTCGCGGGTCCGGTACTCCACGAGCATGTCCTTGCGGTAGATCTGCCAGGACTGGGCGAGCATGGATCTCATCGTTGCGGCAACTCCCTATACGTTCCTACACCACGTGATCGCGGTAGGTCTGCTCGAAATCCGAGGGCGACAGTTCGCTGGTCTCGGCGTCGAACACCAGCCGTCCATGGTTCAGGATGGCGACGCGGTCTGCGGATTCCAGTCCGCGGACCAGGTCATGCGTCACCAGGAGGACCGTCTTGTCCCGGGCGGCCAGGACCGTCTTGAGCATGACCATCGCGTCCTGGTCCAAACCCGAGTAGGGCTCGTCGAGCAACAGGATATCAGGATCGTGCAGCAGGGCGCGGGCCAGGGCTACCCGCTGGCGCATGCCGCGCGACAGGGTCCGTACCGGGCTCCCCGACCTGGCCTCCATGCCCACCGTGGTCAGCAGCGATCCTATCCGGTCCTCGCGGTTTTCCACCCCGAAGAGCCTCCCGTAGAACCGCAGGTTCTCCAGCACGGTCAGTTCGTCGTAGAGATAGGTCTGGTAGGACAGCGCGCCGATCCGCTTCCCCAGGTCTTCGTCGCGGTCCTTCGTGATTTCCTCGCCGTCCAGGAACACCTGTCCGCGGGATGGGCGAACGAGCCCGGCGATGATACCCAGCAGGGTCGACTTGCCCGCGCCGTTGGGACCGAACAGGGCCAGGAAGGATCCCGGCGCCACGTCCATGTCCACCCGGTGAAGGGCCCTGAAACGCCCGTAGGTCTTCGTCAACTGGCGGACGCTGATTCCTGGGGCGCCAGCGATTCCTGGGGCGCCAGAGGTGCCGGGAGCACCGGCGGCACCATCGACACCGGGGGCGCCAGCGACGCCGGAGGAAACATTGACACCGGAGGTGCCAGCAAGGTCCGAGGCGGATCGATCACCCATCGCCGCTCCCGGGTTGGCGCAGCCGGAGCGCCCGGTCCTTGAGGCGGGCGCGGCGGGTCCTGTAGGCGTCCGGGTTCAGTCCTCCCTCCGCGAACTGGTCGTCCAGGGCGGCCAGGGCCTGGACGAGCGCGTCGAATTTTCGTTCGTCCTCCGGCGAGAGATCGCTCAGGGCGGGTGGTTCGTCCGGCTGTTCGGGCTTGACGCGGATGCCCACCACCAGACCTGCAGCCACGATGAGCACCACGAATCCGAGCATTCCCCACTTCATGACGTCCTGCCAGGCCAGCACGCGGGGGAAGGCGACCTCCACCGACATGCCCCTGCCCACGCCCACACGGTTCGATAGCAGCAAGTATTCATCGGCGGCGATCTGCTGCACGCCGTCATTGGTCAGGTTGGTGGCCGTCACCGGCTGGGTACTCGGTGAGACCAGCACCTGGACGCGTTCGACGTCATAGTCCATCTGCCTGTTGAACCGGTGATCGATGGACGCCCGGTCCACGTTGTAGGCGTACACGATCCGCGAGGCCCCGGGAGGGATGGGCGCCGAGAACAGGAGACCGCGCTCGGTGTGCTGAAGCCCTTCCATCATCGGCTGCAGTCCGAAGGCGGCCGCGGGCAGGTTATAGACGAGGCCCAGCCCCACACCGGGCGGTGGCGCGAAGGTGAGGATGCCGCGGTTCTCCACCACGATGATTTCCGTGACGTTCAGGATCTCGGGGGCGGTATCGATGACCAGGTGGACCGCACTGTGGACCAGGGCCGTTTCATCGGTCGTGATATCGAAGACCTGGAGCAGGTGATCTATGCGTCCGGCGCCCGGATCAAGGGTGATGAGACCGGTCAGATAGGGTACCTCCAGGTACCGGGTGGCGACCACGTAATGGGACCCGTCGACCGCCAGCCCGGTGAATTCGTAGCGGCCGGCATCGTCGGTAACGACTCTCGCAAGGGTCTGTTCCGGGGCCTCCAGGCTGCTGCGATTCAGCAGCACGACCTCGTGTCCGGCCATCGGCTGGCCCGTCGTGCCGTTCACGACCGTGAGCCCGATGCTCCCGGTTCCCTGTGCCTGCGCGGTCCGGACCGGACAGAACACGCAGACCGCCAAGCAGAACCAGGCCACCAGGAACGGTCCATAAACAAAAAGCCCCGAAGGGCTGGCAGGCGGGTGGTACTTCATAAGATCACCACTAGATCAGTTTTCCTCCGCACTGGGCGCAGAACCTGGCCGATGCCGGGTTTTCCGCACCGCAACCGGCGCAGGTGATGGTTTTCAGCGAAACGCCGCACTCGATGCAGAATCTGGCGGACGCCTCGTTGACCGTTCGGCAAATCCTGCATACCTGGACTTGTGCGGACGGAACGGGCCGCGCGTCGTCGGCGGGCGCGCCTCCGGCGGGCGCGTCTTCTGCGGGCGCGTCTTCTGCGGCCGCGTTTACAGCGGTCTCTTCTACCGCCGCCTCGTCGCCATCGACCTCGTCTTTGGCTTCCTTCACTCCCGCAGCATCGTCGTCGACGGTCACGGTCTCTTCGGATCCCGGTTCACTGCGCCGCCGGATTTCCCGTACCGCCTCCTCGATCTGTTCCTCCACGGGCAGGTCGCTGACGGCGGTACGGTCCAGTTCGTCCAGCACGTCCGAAGCTTCCTTCATGTACTCCTGCCGGAGCGCCTCGTGATCCTCGGCGGCCAGCTTGCCCATGTTGTAGTCGATATTCAGTTCGCGGATGGAAGAATAGATGAAATCCTTCTTCTTCAGCAGGTCGTCCCGGCGGGACCCGGCGGACCGGGCGATCCGGGGGCGGCGGACCGAACCGTCCAGCATCGGACTGATCATGTAGGCGAGGACGCCCAGCGCGAGCAGCCCGCACGCAACCAGTGTCATAGTCTAAGACCGGCTCCTCTCGTGCGCGACACGGCTGAACCGGTTCCTCTCGTGTGCGACACGGCCGGACCGGAACGCCGGCCGGCTAGGATTGGGGAAGCGGTTCCGGAGACTGCGGCTCGGCCTGCTCATACTGGCCGTATCCCCCCTCGGCCTCGTACTTGGAAGGACACTTGGCGTACAGCGTATGGGCGTTGAAGGTGCCGTCCCGGCCGTATCCGCCCTCCACGACCACTTCCGAATCGTCCTTGAAGGTGTCCGGGACTACGCCGGTGTAGACGACGGGGGCCTCGACACCGCCCTCGTGGGCGACGAAACGGATGCGCATGGTGCCCACCTCATCGCGCTGGATCGACCCGTTCACGACCTTGCCGTGCAGGCGCATGTTCTCGTCGTAGGCCACGTCGCCCGTTTCCACGGCGGCCTTAAGTTCGCTCACGGTAAGGTAGTACATGGTCGCGTCGGTCGCACCGGTGTAGATCAGATAACCGATGGCGGCGATCACCATACCGAAGCCCACCAGGAATTTGCGCTGCTTCTTCCGCTGGCGTTCTTTCATGGCTTTCTCCTATGTTCTCCTGAATTGCTCGACCTCCGCAATATAGGCCATACGGTCCGTTTCGGCAAGCACATTCTGGTCCTGCGCCTACGCCCGCGACCGCCCGTGGACAGGGGTCTTCGGCGGCGAGATCACCGGTCCGGCGCGGGGGTAAATGTGCTTGACTATCGCCCCGGCCGCGCCTACCTTACGCCGGAGTCGACGCCCTTTGGAATCACGTCCGGAGATCATGGCGCCTGCCCCGTAACCACCCGTTTTCGCGCCCCGATTCGTCTTTGTCTTCAGGAGCATCATGACCGCTTTCACGTCTGCCCAGGATGTCATCCAACGCTTCGAAGCCCAGCAATATATCTGCGGGCCCGACCTGGCCACGCCCGTGTACCTCATGGAACGGCTCGAGAAACCGCTGCTGGTCGAGGGACCGCCCGGCGTGGGGAAGACGGAGATCGCGAAGATGCTCGCCGGCGCGCTGGACCGCCGCCTGATCCGCCTGCAGTGCTACGAGGGGCTGGACGAATCCAAGGCCCTTTACGAATGGGAATACACCAAGCAGCTGCTGTACACGCAGATGCTCAAGGACCGCATCGGCGAACTGCTGAACAGTACGGACACGCTCGGCAACGCGGTGGAAGCGCTCAACCGGGAGGACAGCGCCTTTTTCTCCCGTAATTTCCTGCTGCCGCGCCCCCTGCTCGAAGCCATTCTCTCGCCGGAACCCGTCGTCCTCCTGGTCGACGAGATCGACCGGTCGGACGATGAATTCGAGAGCTTCCTCCTGGAGGTGCTGAGCGATTTTCAGGTCAGCATCCCGGAACTCGGCACACTGACCGCGGCCCAACGCCCCCTCGTGGTGTTGACGAGTAACGCCAACCGGACGCTTTCCGAAGCGCTCAGACGTCGGTGCCTGTACCTTTACATCAACTATCCCTCCCTCGAGCAGGAGGTCCGGATCGTCCTTCGCAAGACCCCGGGCATCGACGAGGAACTGGCCAACCAGGTCGTCCGGTTCGTCCAGAAGATCAGGACGCTCAACATGCGCAAGCCTCCGAGCATCGCCGAAACGATCGACTGGGCGCTGGCGCTGGTGGTCCTGAACGCGCAGCACCTCTCGCGCGACATCCTTTCAAGCACGCTGAACGTCCTGATGAAAGACCGGGAGGACATCGAACGGATCATGCGGGACGGTTACCATGATCAAGCGGCTGGTTGAGTTCGCCAGGCTGCTCAGGCAATCCGGCGTGCGCGTTTCCATGGCCGAGACCCTGGACGCCGCCGAGGTTCTACGGCACGCGCAGGTCACCGAACGGCCGGCCTTCAAGGCGTCCCTGCGGGCCACCCTGGTCAAGACCCGAGAGGACATACCCGCCTTCGACGAGGCCTTCGAACGGTTCTTCCTGGTCCAGGTGGGCGAAGACGGGGAGGAACTCGACGATCCCTGCGGGGAAACCGAAGGGCCGCCCGACGGCCAACCCGACCTGGGCGACGGGCAGGACGATGGGGACCAGGAAATCCGGCGTCTCCAGGATGAGCAGGGCGAGGCCGTGGCGGGGGACGGGGAAGGAGACCCCGCTGACGACGACGAGACCGGGGAACTCGAAGGCGAGCTGGAGCGGATGCTCGCCCGCGTTCAGGTGGGTGAACAGGCTTCCGACGCGGTCACCGAACCCGGCACGCAGCCGAACCAGCAGGCGGAGGACGTCGACCTCTACCAGGAACTGCCACCGGGCGACGTAGAGAACCTGTACGAGGCGGTGGAGGAACTGGCCCGGAACCTGGTGACGCGCAAGTCCCTGCGATTCAGGAAGTCGCGCCATGGCCGGGTGGACATCAAGAAGACGATCCAGCGGAGTTTCCGCACGGGCAATCTGCCCTTTCACATCATCTACAGGCACCGCAAGATCAAGAAGAACGAACTGGTCGTGCTGTGCGACGTGTCGGGATCGGTCTGGGAGGTCGCCCGGTTCTTCATCAAGCTGGTCCACGAGATGCAGAACCAGTTCAGCCGGGCCCGAAGCTTCCTCTTCGTGGACCGGATCAACGAGGTGACGGACGAGTTCGACCGCAGGCCCTTCGAAGAGATCGTCGAGAACATGAAAGACGACCACGCGCTGAACTTCTTCGGCCTGAGCGATTTCGGCAGGGCCTTCTACCAGTTCCACGACGAACAGCTGCTGTCCCTCTCCCGGGACACGGTGCTCGTCATCCTGGGCGACGCGCGGACCAACTGGTTCGACCCCCAGGACTGGGTGCTGGGCGAAATCCAGGGAAGGGTCCACCAGACGATCTGGCTGAACCCCGAACCCATACAGTACTGGGACACCGACGATTCCGTCATGTCCAGGTACAGCCCGCACTGCGATCACGTGCTGGAATGCCGGAACCTGGCCCAGCTCCAGGAAATCGGCGAACTGATCCTCAGGGCGTGAGCCCGATCGGATTCGAAAATGAAATACGCACGCCTTCCCAAATGCATCGGAATGGCCCTGGCGGTCTGCCTGGCCTGCCTGACCGGCGTGGCGCTGTGGACGGCCCGCGGCAGCGGCGATTCCGGCCACGACCTCTTTCTGCGCAATGATTTCACCTTCGGCCGGGTCGTGTACCAGAACTCCGGCGGGTTCTACCGGGGATGGGGATGGGGGCGGTGGTCGGTGGACTTCCCGTCGGCCGACGCCAACGTAATCCGCGCCCTGCGGGCCACGACCTCCCTCAAGATCAACGAACCGAAGGCCGTGGAACTCACCGACCCCGATCTGTTCGATATTCCCTTCCTGTATATCCTGGAAGTCGGATCCCTGCAGTTCAGCCAGGAGGAAGTGGACGCCCTGCGGGAGTACCTGCTGCGCGGAGGGTTCCTGATGGTGGACGATTTCCACGGATCGCGCCAGTGGGCGGTCTGGGAATCGCAGATGAAGCGGGTGTTCCCCGAAAGGAACATCGAGGAAGTCCCCGCCGGCCACGCGATATTCCACTGCTACTACGATTTCGACGAGTATCCCCTGGTGCCCGGTACCGCGGCCCTGTGGAGACCGGGCAACTACGAGCGGGACGGCGCGTTGTACGGCCACCGGCTGCGGGGCATAACCGACGACAACGGCCGGCTCATGGTGCTGATGAACTGGAACGCGGACCTGGGCGACGGCTGGGAACACGCGGCCGATCCCGGGTACCCGCGGGCGTATTCCGTGATCGCGTACCGGCTGGCCGTGAACTACGCCATCTACGCGATGACGCACTGAGCCTGCGTCAGTTCTGAAGATGGACTAATCGGCTGAGGTGAGCTGCTTCAGCGCGGCCGTCAACACTTCGACGGAGCGCAGATACTCTTCCAGGACGATGTGCTCGTCCGGCGTATGGTCCAGGCTGGAGTCGCCGGGACCGTAGGCGGCTATCGGGCAGTTCCAGGCCGGTCCGACGATGCACATGTCCGACGTGCCCGTTTTCTTCTTGAAGGTCGGCCGGCCGCCTTCCTGGCGGATGCCCCGTAAAAGTGCCCGGATCAGCGCCGTGTTCTTCTCGGCAACCACGCCAGGAAGGCGCTGGTCGCATACGATTTCCGCCGAGCCCGCCTGTTCCATCACAAAACTAATCAGGCCATCGAGGTCGTAACCGGGCGGCACGCGCACCGAGAAGTACGCCTCGACGCCCTCGGTCAATCCCTCGTCCGTAGTGTTGAATCGCCTCAACTCGAGCCGGGGAGACCCGAATTCGCTTTCCGTGGCCTGGCCGGCGACGCGGGCTTGCATGGCGTTGTACAGATCGATCGCCCGCTCGGCAGCGCGTTTGTGGTCGCCGGCGTGATGGGCGTTGGGCTGCTCGAGGCGGTAGTCGAACCCCACGTGGCCCTTGTACCCGATGGTGACGCTGTCCCAGCCGCTCGGTTCGCCGATGATCACGCAGTCGGGGCGCATGCGGTCCACCAGGTGGCGGGCGCCCTTCGAGGTGGGGCACTCCTCCTCCACGGCGCCGACGACCGTGATCCGGCCGCGCCCGGGCTGTGTGAACCGGCTCGCGGCGGCCGCGAAAGCCGCAAGGGGCCCCTTCGCGTCCACCGTACCGCGGCCGTAAAGCCTGCCCGATTCCTCCCGGATGGGTACGATGCCGGGTACCGTGTCGATATGCCCGACCAGGGCGATGTGCGGTTCGCCGCTACCAACCTCGCCCACCGCGTTGCCGGCCTCGTCGACATGGGCGCGCAGCCCCCGGCGATCCATGGCGTCCACCAGGAAGGAAACGGCCTCGCCTTCCTGCGTGGAAGGGCTGTACCGCTCGACCAGGCCCCGCAGCAGCGCGATGTCGTCGCGGGCGGTACTCATTCCGTCTCCCGGGCTCCGGCAGGATTTTGCCGCGCACGTCTTCTGTTCCGGACCGTACCGGTCGGGCGGTCCGAGCCGTCCGCCGAATTTACCTCCAGCGATCCCAGCACCGCGCCGACAGCCTCTACTACCTGGTCGATCTCTTCCCTGGAAATCGACAGGGGCGGGAGGAAGCGCAGCACCGTGTTGCCCGCGGGCAGGGCCATCACGCCGCGTTCCATGAGTCCGCGGAGGATGGGGGTGACCCGTCCCTTCATCTCGACGCCGATGATCAGGCCCATGCCCCGGATCTCCCGGACGAAAGGCGCGTCCAGCGCCGCGAGGGCATCCCGGAAATACGCGCCGTTCTCCCGGGCGTTCTCTACGAGACCTTCCTCCTCCAGCACGCGCAGCGTGGCCAGAGCGGCCGCGCAGACCACCGGACTGCCGCCGAAGGTGTTGCCGTGGGACATGGCGGGGACGTTCCGGACCGTTTCGGCGCAGAGCGTCGCGCCTACGGGCAGGCCGCCGGCCATGGCCTTGGCCAGGCAGAGCATGTCCGGCCGCAGGCCATGGTGCTCGCAGGCGAACATGGCACCGGTCCGGCCGAATCCGGTCTGCACTTCGTCCACGATGAACAGGGCGCCGCGCTCCCGGCACAGGTCCGCCACGCGCTTCAGATACGCGCCGTCGCCGATGCGAACGCCGCCCTCGCCCTGCACCACCTCCAGGATCACCGCAGCCGTCCCGTCGCCGATGGATTCCTCCATGGCGGAGGCATCGTTGTATTTCACGTGGGTGAAACCGGGAACGAGGGGCTCGAAGGGGGCGCGGTACTTGGGATTCCAGGTCGCGCTCAGGGACCCGAAGGTACGTCCGTGAAATCCGCGCTGGGCCGCGATGATGCCGGTCCGCCCCGTGGCGACTCTGGCGAATTTAAACGCCGCCTCCACGGCCTCCGTACCCGAATTGCACAGGAAGAGCCGGTCCAGCCCCTCCGGGGCGGTCCGGGTCAGGGCCGTGGCCAGTTCCGCCCGGAGGTCGTTGTAGAAGGTGTCCGGACAGATCACGAGCCGTTCCGCCTGCCGCGCGATCGCCTCCGTCACGGCCGGATGGCAGTGGCCCACATTGGCCGTGCCGATCCCGCCGATGCAATCGATGTACTCCTTGCCGGCGCTGTCCCAGAGACGGGCGCCGCTGCCCCGGACGATCACCACGTCCCGCTTGGGCAGAATACCCATCGATGCCTGGTTTTCCATGGCCTGGTAGTCCGTCATTTTGCGCGCTCCAATTTACGATTCCGATACATTCGTCTTGCCGCGGGCCGTCCCTGTCCGGTGGGGCCGCCCGCCGCCCGCTACCCGATCACCGTGCCCGCGCCGCGCAGGGCCGCCGTGACCGGTTCGGGTATGCGTCCGTCCCCCAGGATCACCTGGCCCACGCCGACTTCCAGCGCCTCCTTCGCGCCGAGCAGCTTCTTCTTCATGCGGTCCCTGGCATGGGTCGCGATCGCCTCGTCGATTTCGTCCCGGGCTATACGCGGTATCAACGTGTCCTCATCGTCCGCATCCTCAAGGAACCCCGGCGTGTTGGAGAGGATGACCAGCCGTTCCGCGCCGAGGGCATCGGCGATCACGGCAGCCGCGCGGTCGCCGTCAATGTTGATCACTTCGCCTTCGTAGCTGATGGCGGGGGGACTGATGACGGGCAGGTAACCCTGGTCGAGGAGCGTGGTCAGGAGCGACACGTTCGCCCTTTCGATCCGGCCGGTGTAGTCGTCCCGCAGGATCTTCGTCCGGCCGTCCTCCACGATGCGGATATTGGGTTTCCGGCGGCCCTCGAGCAGCCGGCCGTCCACGCCGCTCAGGCCGACGGCGTTGACGCCCAACTGCTGCAGTTTCTCCACGATGCGGGTGTTGCGCTTTCCGCAGTACACCATCGTGAAGATGTCCAGCGTTTCCTGATCGGTGACCCGGCTCGTGTATCCGGACGGCGACGTGACCATGCGGGGCGGCTTGCCCAGTTGCTCGGAAATCTGGTTCAATTCGTCGGACGCGCCGTGCACCAGCACCAGCGGTTCGGTCTGCCGGGCGATGTCTTCCAAGACATAATCCAGGTTGATGCCCCGGCTTCCGCCCGTCTTCACCACGATCATTGAGTATTCCCTTCTTTAACGGCGGCCACGGCCTGAGGCCGGGGCACGGACGCCTGCGTGCTGTCCGCCATGCGCCGGATCATCACGACGCCGTTTTTCACCTCTTCTTCACCGATGATCAAGGTATAGGCGGCGCCGAGCCGGTCGGCCTGTCTCATCTGGGCTTTCAGGCTCCGGTCTTCCCACAGTGCCGTCGCGCCCACGCCGGCCGCGCGCAGCTCCTGCGCCAGGACCACCGCGGCGGACTTGGCTTCCGCGCCGAGATAGGCGACGAATACCCGCGGCTTCGGCACTCCGGGAGGCTCGATCCCCTCCTGCTTCATCGTGAGTATGATGCGTTCGATGCCGGAGGCGAATCCGATCGCCGGCGTCTCCGGACCGCCGACCATGCCGATCAGCCCGTCGTAGCGGCCGCCGCCGCACACCGCGTTCTGCGCCCCGATGCCCTCGGCCCAGACCTCGAACACGGTCTTCGTATAGTAGTCGAACCCCCGCACCAGGCGATGGTTGACCTCGTAGGGCCGGCCCAGGTCGTCCAGGTAGGACCTCAACCGGTCGAAGTGGGTTCTGCATTCGTCGCACAGGGAATCCGCGATCCGCGGCGCTTCGTCCGCGATCGCGCGGCAGGTCTCCTTCTTGCAGTCCAGCAGCCGGAGCGGGTTCTGCTCGTAGCGGCGCGCGCAGTCTGCGCAGATCCCGTCCAGGCGGTCCGCGTACCAGGCCCGAAGCTTTTCCACGTATCCCGGACGGCACACCGGGCATCCCGTGCTGTTCACCTGGAAGGACAGGTTCTTGATGCCGACCGATTCGTAGATCTGCCAGGCGACCTGCATGACCTCGAGATCGATGGCCGGATCCTGGCTGCCTAGTACTTCCACGTCGATCTGGTAGAACTGGCGGTACCGGCCCGCCTGGGGACGCTCGTACCGGAAGGCGGGGCCGATGGTGAAGAGACGCAGGGGCTGGGGCCGGCCGTGCAGCTTGCGCTCGGCGTAGGCCCGGCAGATCCCCGCAGTGAACTCGGGACGCAGGGTCATGCGCTCCTCGTTGCGGTCGAGGAAGGTGTACATCTCCTTCTCGACGATGTCGGTGGACTCGCCGACGCTCCGCTCGAAGAGGCCGGTCTGCTCGAAGACCGGCACGTCGATCTGCTCGTAGCCGAAGAGTTCGCAGACCCGGCGCGTGGTCTCGGTCACGTGGCGCCAGTGGGCCTGGTCCTCGGGGAGGATGTCGTAGGTGCCTCTCGGTGCTCTATAGTTCATTCGACTGCTTCCTGTGCCGGGCGTCTTCATCTATCCTATACCGGGTGGAGGCCCGGAAACTCCAGGGCCGTCCGCTCGTCCCACCCGTGCATGATGTTGAGGGCCTGCACGGCCTGTCCGGCCGCCCCCTTGACCAGGTTGTCCAGCGCGCCCATGACCACGACCCGGTCGCTGTGCTCGTCGCGCTCGAACCCGATGTCACAGTAATTGGTGCCCGCGAGAAACTTCGGATCGGGATAGCGGAACACGCCGGTGCGCTCTTTGATTATGCGGATAAAGGGTTCCCGGCCATAGGCTTCCCGGTAGATGCCCCAGATATCCCTGTCGGACAGGTTGCCCTTTGCGAAAGCGTGCGTGGTCATCAGGATGCCGCGCACCAGTTCGATGGCCGTCGCCGAGAAATGGACCGTGGGCGCCTGCCCATCGAAGGTGAGCTCCTGCACGATCTCCGCCGTGTGGCGATGGCCCGTGGGCTTGAAGGACCGCACGGCCCCGCTGCGGTCCGGGTGATGGGTGGACCGGTCGGCCCGGTGTCCCGCCGCGGAGGAGCCGATCTTGCCCTCCAAGAACAGCCGGGAGGGGTCGACGGCGCCGGCCCTGACGAGGGGCGCCAGCGACAGGATCGCCGTGGCGGCCAGGCACCCGGTGCACGCGACGCATTCGGCGTCCCGGATCTCGTCCCGGTAGAGCTCTGCCAGGCCGTACACGAACCGGCCGAGGACGTCGGGATGGGCATGGGCATGTCCGTACCAGGTCGGATAGTCCGCCGGATCGCGCAGGCGGAAGTCCGCGCTCAGGTCGATGACGCGGGCCGACAGGCCGGAGAAGTCGTCCCATCTCTTCATCGCCTCCCCGTGGGGCAGGCACAGGCACAGGACGTCGCAGGACTCGAGGTCGGCCAGGGCGCTGAACTTGAGTTCCGTGACGCGCCGCAGGTTCGGATGGGACCGGCCTACGGGCTTGCCCGCGAGCGATTCCGACGTCACCTGCCCGATTTCGATTTCCGGGTGGAACAGAAGCAGGCGGAGCAGTTCCCCACCGCCGTATCCGGACGCGCCGGCGATAGACACCTTGATCATGATTGGGCCACCTTTACCAGATAATCGATGATTCGGCCGGGAATGTCCACTCCCGTCGGTTGTATGCTGTTCCGGAATTCCATGGTGTAGTTGACCTCGTTGACCAGGATCCCGTCCCGCGATTCCAGCAGGTCGACGGCCACCACGCCGCCGCCCACCGCTTCCGCGGCGCGGGCGGAAAGCGTCCCCACGTCGCCCTCCACGGGACAGTCGGCCGTCGTCCCGCCCAGGGCGGTGTTGGTCTTCCAGTGTTCCGAGTACCGGTAGACGGCGCAGATGGTCTCGCCGTCGACCACGAAGGACCGGATGTCCCGGCCGGGCTTCTCAACGTACTCCTGGATGTAGATCACCGAATGCTGATAGGACCCCAGCGTCTCCTTGTGCTCGAGCACCGCTTCGGCGGCATGACGGTCGTTGATCCGCGCGATGAGGCGCCCCCACGAGCCGATGGGCGGCTTGACCACGACGGGATAGCCCATGGATTCCATTTCCTCCAGGGCCGACTCGGCCGTGAACGCGACGCGGGCCTTCGGCGTGGGCACCCCGTGGTCTACCAGCGCCATGGTCGTCAGGAACTTGTTCCCGCACACGCGGGCCACCTCGTAGGAGTTGACGGTCCTGATGCCGCTGGCGTTGAGTATCTTCAGCGAGTTGAGGGCCCTGGAATGGTTGATGCACCGCTCGAGTATGACGTCGTGGTCGTACCGGTGGTTCTCCAGGTCGAAGACGATGCGCCGGTCGTCCAGCCGGTCGAAGACAATACCCCGTTTCGCCGCGGCCTCGAAGAGCATCTTCTGTTCCGTGGAAACGATGGACAGCAGCATGCCGATCTTCACGAGTTGCGCCCTCCCTGTGCCACCGAGTCCGCCACGTAGTCCATGATCTTCCCCGGTATATTGACGCCGGTGACGTCCGACGCATCCGAAAGCCCGGACGGCGGCCCCATCTCCTGCACGAACCAGGCATCCTTCGTGCGAACCATGTCCACCACCGCGATACCGCCGCCGATCGCCCGGACGGCGGCGACCGCCAGGTCGTTCAGTTCCTCCGTGACGGGCTCCTGCTTCATCAGTCCGCCGGCGGTGATGGTCCCGATCCAGTGATGGGTCAGCACCGAGACGGCGGCCACCGTCTCGTCGCCGACCACGTACGCCCTGATGTCGTGTCCGGGCGAATCGATGTGCTTTTGCATGAAGAAGATGGAGTGGTGATAGGCGCCGAGGATGCGTTTGTGCTCCAGGACCGTCGCCGCCGTGTACTTGTCCCCGATCCGGGAAACGAGCTGGCCCTCGGGACCCTCCACGGGCCGGAGGACGACCGGGTACCCCATGTCCTCCATGGCTTCCAGGGCGGAACGCGGCGTGTACGCAACGCGCACTTCCGGCACCGGTACGCCGTTCTCCCGCAAGGCCAGGGACGTCAGCAGCCGGTTCCCGTACGTCTCCACCACCGACTGGCGGTTCACCGTCGGAATGCCCCAGTGGTCGAAGACGGTCAGCGCGTACACGGCGCGATGGTGATCGATACAGCGCTCCAGGACCACGTCCAGGTCCATGTGACGCCGATCCAGTTCGAAGACCAGCCGCGTGTTGTCGATCGTCGTCACGTCGATGCCGCGGCGGCCCGCCTCGGCGATCAACCGCTTCTCGTCCTTCCTGATACGCGACAGCACGATGCCCAATTCCATGTAAACCTCATCCTCCGGGTATCCCGCGTCCCCTTGCCCGTCATGCAAAAAAAAAGAGCCGGCCTCTTCGCTCAATCGAAGAGGAACACGGCTCCCAACTGTTCCCGTGACCCCGTTATCCCTTGCGCAGGATTATCGCGGGGCCCGACGAGCGGACGAACGCAAATCACAATCATGTTTACCATGTTTATGTTTCATTCGTTTGCTCATCGTGATTTCCCTGATATCCCGTAAGTTCTCGAAACCGCCCATCCGTCCTTGGGCCTATTCTCCCCAGTCTTCCTCTTCTTCCGGTGCCAGCGCGAACTCCAGTGGGTCGACGCTGATCACTTCCAGTTCCGCGCCGCACTCCGGGCACGTTATGATTTCGCCTACCACGACATCATAATCCAGGGTGATCTCGGCGCCACATTCCGGGCAGATCCCGCTCATAATACCCCCGCTTTACACCAATGCAGCCTCGGAACGAATCGTTCCCGAAGGCCATTTCACCCTTCGGAAGAGGCCTTTCCTCCTCAAAGAACGGACGCAATATAGGGTGCGCGCTAAGGGTGTCAAGCGCTTTTTTATTCTTCCTCTTCGCCGTCCTTACCGGGTGATTCGTCCGATTCGGAAGTTGCCGGATCGTCCTCTTCGTCGCCCGGCGTAATCCGGGAAACATCGATCACCCGGTCCCCTTCGCCCAGGTTGATGAGCCGGACGCCCTGGGTGTTCCGGCCGATGGGGCGCAGGTCGCGGACCGGCAGGCGTATGATGAGCCCGTTCGTGGTAATGATCATCAGCTCATCTTCGTCGGATACCGCGTGAATCGACACGACGGGGCCATTGCGTTCGCTGGTGCGTATGTTGCTCACGCCCTTGCTGTGGCGGCGGGTCAGCCGGTAGTTCTCGATGTCCGTCCGCTTCCCGTAGCCGTTCTCCGTGACGGATAGCAGCGTGGTGTCCCGATCCGACGCCAGCATGCCCACGACCCGGTCGCCTTCGCCGAGGCGTATGCCCCGCACCCCCTGCGCGCCGCGGCCCATCGTCCGGACGTCGCTCTCGTGGAAGCGGACGGCCTGGCCGTTCCGGCTGGCGATGACGATGTCGTTGTCGCCGTCGGTCAGCAGGGCCTCGATGAGAGCGTCGCCCTCGAGGATGTTCAGCGCCACGATGCCGTTCCGCCGGGGATTCCCATAGGCCGACAGCACGGTTTTCTTCACAAGGCCTCCCCGCGTCACCATCAGGATATAATGCTCGTCGTCGAAGTTCCTGATCGGCAGGAAGGCCGCGATGCTCTCTCCCTGGTCGAGCTGCAGCAGGTTGACGACGGCCTTGCCGCGGGCCGTGCGGCCGGCTTCGGGGATCTCCCACACCTTGAGCCAGTAGCACTTGCCGCGGTTCGTGAAGAACAGGATGTAGGAGTGGGTCGAGGCGGAGAAGAGGTGCTCTACGAAATCCTCTTCCCGGGTCTTCATGCCGGTGATCCCCTTGCCGCCGCGGTTCTGGCTGCGGTAGGTGTCCATGGGCAGGCGCTTGACGTAACCGGCGTGGGATATGGTGATGACCATCTCCTCGTCGGCGATCAGGTCCTCGATGCTGAGATCGCCCTCGATGTCGATCAGCTCGGTCCGCCGCTCGTCGCCGTAGCGTTCCTTCAGGTCGATCATCTCGTCCTTGATGATCTGCATCCGCCGTTCCAGGCGCGAGAGGATGTCCCGGTAATCGGCGATCCGCGCGACCAGCTCTTCGTATTCTTCCTCCAGCTTGTCTCTTTCCAGCCCGGTCAGGCGCTGCAGGCGCATGTCCAGGATGGCCTCGACCTGGGCGCGGGACAGGCCGAACTCGTCTCCCAGGACCTCCATGGCCTCCTCGCCGGTATGCGATCCGCGGATGACTTCGATGACGCGGTCCACGTTGTCCAGCGCGACGCGCAGGCCCTCCACGATATGGGCCCGCTGCTCGGCTTTCTCGAGGTCGAAGGTGGTCCGGCGCACCAGCACCTCGTGGCGGTGGTCGATGAAGTGCTGGATGCACTCCTTGATGTTCAGGACCCGGGGCCGCCCGTCCACGAGCGCCAGCATGGTGACGCCGATGGTGGTCTCCAGCGGCGTCATCTTGAAGAGGTGGTTGAGCACGATGTTGCCCGGGATGTCCCGCCGCACGTCGATGGCGATGCGCATGCCCGACCGGTCCGACTCGTCCCGTATGTCGGTAATGCCCAGTATCTGCTTTTCGCGGACGAGGTCGGCGATCTTCTCGATCAGGCTGGACTTGTTGACCTTGTAGGGGATCTCCGTAACGACGATGGTTTCCTTTTCGCTTTGCTCGTGCACCTCGATCGTCGTGCGGGCGCGCACCTTGATCTTCCCTCGGCCGGTGTGGAAATACTCGTTGATCGCGTTGCGGCCGTAGATGATGGCGCCGGTGGCGAAATCGGGGCCCTGGATGTGCGCGGCGAGCTCCCCGATCGTGATTTCCGGGTGGTCGATCACCGCCACGATGCCGTCCACCACTTCGCTGAGGTTATGGGACGGGAGATTGGAGGCCATGCCCACGCCGATGCCGAGGGAGCCGTTGCAGAGCAGGTTGGGGAACTTGCCCGGCAGCACGGTCGGCTCGTCTTTCGACTCGTCGTAGTTGGGCATGAAATCGACCGTGTTCTTGTCGATATCCTCCATCATCTCGATGGCCAGGCGGGACATCCGCGATTCGGTGTACCGCATGGCGCCCGGCGGATCGCCGTCGATGGACCCGAAATTGCCCTGGCCGAAGACCATGGGGTAGCGCATGCTGAAGGGCTGGGCCATCCGCGCGAGGGTATCGTACACGGCCAGGTCGCCGTGGGGGTGGTAGTCCCCGATCGTCTGGCCGACGATCTTGGCGCACTTCCGCGTGGGCCTTCCCGGCGTGAGGTTCAGGTCGCGCATCGCCACGAGAATGCGCCGCTGGGACGGCTTGAACCCGTCGCGGACGTCCGGAATCGCCCGGGACAGGTTCACGCTCATGGAGAAATCGAGATAGGAACTCTTCATCTCGTCTTCGATGAAGATCGGCTGGATGTTGTCGTGTTGTTCTACCGCCATGCTTTCCCCTTGAACGTGTTAAATCGTGTTATGATCGCGCCGGG
Source organism: Gemmatimonadota bacterium (assembly GCA_009837395.1). Classification (GTDB taxonomy): domain Bacteria; phylum JAAXHH01; class JAAXHH01; order JAAXHH01; family JAAXHH01; genus JAAXHH01. The sequence continues at coordinate 33,586 of VXTP01000047.1, read as the reverse complement.
CAGGCGCCGGGTATCAGTGCAGGTCCAGGTTGTTGACCAGCAGGGCGTTCCGCTGGATGAAATCGTTTCGCGCGGCCACGTTGTCACCCATGAGGATCGTGAAGATCCGGTCCGCCTCCACCGCGTCGTCCAGGGTGACCCGGAGCAGCGTGCGGGTTTCGGGGTTCATCGTGGTCTGCCACAGTTCTTCGGCGTCCATCTCGGCCAGTCCCTTGTACCGCGAGATGGTGGCGCCTTCGCGTCCCACGTCCAGCACCGCGTCGATCAGCTTGCCGACGCCCCTGACCCGCTTCTCGGTCTTGTCCGTGCTGACCACCATCTCGCTGTCGATGACGTCCTCCAGCCGGCCGCACAGCTTCCGAAGGCGGCCGTACAGGGAGGGGTCCAGGGCCTCTTCGACGGGATCCACGGGCACCGGGACTTCGCCGGCTTCCTCCTGCGCTTTTCGTACTGCAGCCTGGTCGCGCAGCTCCCTCCGGTATGCGTCGTACCGGTCCCGGTCTCTCAGCATATCCAGGATGTGTTCGCGCTTCATGCCCGTCTTGACCAGCCGTCCGAGCTGCTCTTCGAAGTCCATCATCTCGCGGAGATGGGCCAGCAGCTTGTCTTCGGTCATGGCGTGCCCGTTGCCGTTCGCATCCGCCCGCTGCACCTTCGTGCGGTCCACGCTCTGGTTGAGCAGGTATTCCCAGAGCTCCCGGTCGTTCTTGAGGTAGTCCTCCCGGCGTCCCTTGCGCACGCGGTAGAGCGGCGGCTGGGCGATCAGGACGTGGCCGTGTTCCACGAGCGGACGCATGTAGCGGAACAGGAAGGTCAGGAGCAGCGTGCGGATGTGCAGCCCGTCATGGTCGGCGTCCGCCATGATGATCACGCGCCCGTAGCGCAGCCGGGACAGGTCGAAATCCTCGTCGATGCCGACCCCGAGCGCGGTGATGATGGGCTGGAGCTTGTCGTTGCTCAGCACCGTGTCGATGCGGGCCTTCTCCACGTTGAGCGGCTTGCCCCAGAGGGGGAGGATGGCCTGGAAGGTCTTGTCGCGGCCCGACTTGGCCGTGCCGCCGGCCGAATCGCCCTCGACGAGGTAGATCTCGCAGGCCATGGGGTCCTTCAGGGTGCAGTCGGCCAGCTTCCCGGGCAGGGTGGTGTTTTCCAACGCGCTCTTCCGGCGGGTCAGTTCCCGCGCCTTTCGGGCGGCGTCGCGGGAAACCGCCGCCTGGATGCATTTCTCGACGATCCTCTTCGCCGTGGCCGGATGTTCTTCCAGGTACACGGAGAGCCCCTCGCCGACCACCGACTCCACGACGCCGCGAATGTCGCTGTTGCCGAGCTTCTCCTTGGTCTGCCCCTCGAACTGGGGATCGGGGATGATCACGCTCACGATGGCGGTGATCCCTTCCCGCGTGTCGTCTCCGGTGATGGGCACCTTGAGGTTCTTCAGCAGGTTGTTCCGCTGGGCGTAGTTGTTGATGGAACGGGTGAGGGCCGTCTTGAAGCCCACGAGGTGGAAGCCGCCCTCCGAAGTCCGCACGGTGTTGGCGTAGGTGAAGATGTTCTCCTGGTAGCCGTCGTTGTACTGGAAGGCGACGTCGATCTGGTTGCCGTCCCGTTCCTGGCGGATGCCGATGGTGTCATGGATGGCCGTCTTGTTCTCGTTCAGGTACTCAACGAACTCGACGATGCCGCCGCGGTACTCGAATATGGCGGATTTGTCCCTGGCCTCCTCGTGCAGCTCGATGCGCATGTGGCGGTTCAGGAAGGCCAGTTCCCGGAAGCGGTGGGCGATGTGGTCGAAATCGAACTCCGTCGAGTCGAAGATCTCGTCGTCGGGCTTGAAGGCGACGGTCGTCCCGTTCTCCGTCGTCTCGCCCCGGACCTCCAGGTCGCATACGGGGATGCCCTGCTCGTAACGCTGATAGTAGATCTTCCCGTCGCGGCGCACCTCCACGACCAGCCATTCGGCCAGGGCGTTGACCACCGACACGCCCACGCCGTGCAGGCCCCCCGATACCTTGTAGGACTTGTTGTCGAACTTCCCGCCGGCGTGGAGCATGGTCATGACGACTTCCACGGCCGGCCGGTTCTCCGTGGGGTGCATTTCGACCGGGATGCCGCGGCCGTTGTCGATCACGGAGATCCGCCCGTCTTCCTCGATGTACACCTTGATCGTATCGCCGAACCCCTGGAGATGCTCATCGATGGCGTTCTGCATCACCTCTTCCACGAGATGGTGCAGGCCGGAGGCGCTGGTGCTCCCGATGTACATGGCGGGCCGCTTGCGGACCCCCTCGAGCCCTTTGAGGACCTGGATGTTCTCCGCGTCGTACTGGTCGTTATCCGGGGTGGCGGATCCCGACTCCTGCGGTTCCGGGCCGTTCGAGTGTTCCGGACGGCCTGGGCGTTCCAGGTTTTCCGGTTGATCCGGGCGGTCCGAGTGGTCCAGTCGGTCTGGGGAGTTTTCGTTTGTTTCTGACATCGATTTTACCTTCTGGTATTGGTGAATATGATGTCCCGGACCAGGGGTCTGCCCAAAGACTGGTCCAGTTGTTTCAGAATGTCCGGCTTCATGTAGTGCAGCTCCTGGCTCCATGTGGCGCTGTCGCACTCCACGAACAGCTTTCCGCCGTCGAAGAAGACCGCCCGCGCGTGCGCCGCCACACGCTCGCCGACGACGCGGGGCCAACGATCCACGGCCTGCTGTTCCTCCAGCTTGCCTTCCATGCCGAGGTTGCGCACCAGTTCCCGGAGCGCGTCGCCGAGGGAGGTGGTCTTCTTCAGCCGCGTCACGTTCTGATCCTCAGTCGTAGGGTGTCAGTCGTAGGGCGTCACCGCGCCTCCGTGGACGCGGAACCGGGTGATCCCCCGGCGGTAGTCCCCTATATCGCTTTCCTTGGCCGTCGTAATGAAGGTCTGGCCGTAGGCGGGTACCATTTCCATCAGGCGGCCCGTCCTGGCGGCGTCGATCTCCGCGAATATGTCATCCAGCAACAGCAGCGGCGGGGCCTGCAGCCGGCGCCACAGAAAGCGGGCTTCCGCCAGCTTCAGGGCCGTCGCCGCCGTCTTGTGCTGTCCCTGCGACCCGAAGGCCTGCAGCGAGACCCCGTTCATCCGGATGGACAGGTCGTCCCTATGGGGCCCCACCTCCGTCATGCACCGCGCCCTCTCCCGCGGCGCGGCCCGGTCCAGCGCCTCCTCGAAGGCCTGCTCGATATCCGCGAGGGCCTTGTATTCGAAGGAGGGCGCGTAGTCGATCTCGAGACTCTCGCTGTCGGCGCTGACGGCGGCGTGAATGCGGCTGGCTTCTTCCTTCAGGTCCTCGACGACTTCCACCCGCTTTCTCATGATCCGGCTGCCCAGCGCGACCAGGGGAGTGTTCCAGACTTCCAGGCCCTCCGTGCTTCCCGGCCGCTCCTGGTACGCGCGCAGCGCCTCGTTGCGTTGCCGGACCACCCGCCTGTATTCCTGCAGGGCCGAAAGATACGCGGCGTTGGACTGCGAGATCGCGATGTCGAGGAACCGCCGGCGCGAGCCCGGCGAGCCCTGGACCAGCCTCCGGTCGTCCGGCGAGATCACGACGGCCGCCAAAATACCGTACAGGTCCGACAGGTTCCGCTGGGGCGACTCGTTTACAAAGACCTTCTTCCCCGACGGGCGGGCGTATCGGATCTGTACCTCGACCTCCCTGCCCTCCGCGGACCGGCCCTGTCCCTGTATCAGGAAGTGGTCCGCCCCCATGCGCACGAGATCCCGGTCCTGTGCCTCGCGGCAGGACCGGGCCACGCACAGGTAGTAGACCGCTTCCAGGAGGTTGGTTTTTCCTTGTCCGTTCGATCCGATGAAAACATTCGTTTGCAAATCACAGGCCAGCGACAGGGATGCGTAATTCCTGAAATGACTGAGGGACAGCCCTTGAAGGTGCACCTTAGCTTTCCGCCTCGGTCGTCCTGAAGGGCATGATCAGGCACTGGTAGTCCTCGCCCTCCGCTTCTTCCCGGGAGGGGGTGATGATCCCCGCGCTGACCGGCGTATCCAGTTTGAAAACCACGTCTTCGCTCTCGATCCGCTCCACGACGTCGAGGAGGTAGCGGAAATCGTAGGTCGTATCCATGGCTTCGCCTTCGTATTCGGCCGGCACTTCTTCCCGGGCCTCGCCGCCGATATCGTGGCTGAAGGAACTCAGTTCGACGAAACCCGGCCGGAACGAATACCGGATCTGCCGTGTGGTGGGATTGGACAGCACGGACACGCGGCGGACGGCGCTCTCGAGCTCCTCGCGGTTCACCTTGACCACCTTGTCGTTCCCCGAGGGAATCACCCGCTCGTAGTCCGGATAGGTCGCTTCGATCAGCCTGGCGAACAACCGGGCGTTCTCCAGTTCGAAGAGGACGTGATTCTCGCCGATGGTGATCCGGGACGGCGAATCCGATTCCCCGATGAGGCGCGAAAGGTTGTTAAGCGCCTTGGGCGGCACGATAATCCCCTCCGTGGCCGCATCGGAAACATCGCAGGGGAGCGTCGTCTTGGCCAGCCGGTGCCCATCGGTGGCCACCATCCGGACGGCGCCGCGGCCAATGCGGAGGAACGCGCCCCAGAGACTCGGGTGGATCTCGTCCTTCGATACGGCGTACACCGTCTTTCGGATCAGCCGCTGCAGCGAAGACGACGGAATCTCTATGGTCTGTTCGGACGTCACGTCCGGCAGTGCCGGGTACTCGTCCTTGCTGATGCCCACCAGGCGGAAAACCCCGCGGTCGCACCGGATGATCACCTTGACTCCGTCCACCTCGATATCCACGGGCGCGTCGGGCAGCTCGCGCACCATTTCCGCGAATTTCCTTCCGGGTACCGTGATCGATCCCTCTCCCGATATCTGGGCGGGGATCTTCGTCATGATGAAGATGTCCAGGTCGGTGGCCCCGATGGTCAGGTGGCCGTCTTCCGTCTCCAGCAGCATGTTGGACAGGATGGGCAGGGTGGTCTTCGGGGGAACGACATTCAGAACGGTCTGTATACCGCTCATCAGGGTGGCACTGGACGGAATGGTGATTTTCACAGGGTACTCCTTTGGGCAGTCTGCTGGGCGTTCTTCGCCGGTTACCTCGTCGGGTCCGCACTGTACAGAATGAACCAGGGAGGTTTCTTGTACAGTAACCTATCACTATTATTGAATATAATATAGAATATGCTCGGAACAGTGCAAGGGTTTTGTGAGGCAAAACTACCCTATATTGTATAACGTCACGGAATGACTCAAATAAACGTACAATATATTGTGTATACCTTGTTTTTATTATGTATGTATTAAAAAAGGAATAATAATAATAAGGAATGTGGATATGTGCATAAATGCGTATTTACGATGATAAGTTGTAATAAAAACAATTAATTACGTAAAATAAATGATGTGGAGAAACCGGCAACTAAACAGGTGTTTATCCACATTATCCACACACTAGAAACCGAAAAGGGACAAAACTCCCGGTTATACACAAATCATCGACACGACCCATCCCCTTATCCCCCGGGTTATCCACATCATCTCCAGTCCGTAAACGCGCCAGATCCACGCCGATGTGCGATCGGGTGCCTGTAAGCCGATTTGAAGCCTGTTCCAGGTCGAAACGAGGCCTTCTGGCGCCGCGGCCGGGGACCTATCCACACCCAGGTGCATTTCCCTCGGTGGATTGGTGTGGAAATTTGGTATATACAATATGCAACTTCATACTGGGACTGGGGTTAAGACAGGCGAGATTTGTTGACAAATTGTGGATAAGGTGGTGGTTATCCACAATTTCAGGCGTGGTTTGACTGTGTCGTGGGCGTTGCTGAACAGCAGGCGGGCTAAGCCAGCGAATTTCTGATCTTATCGAGGTCTTCCTGGAGGGTTTCGTCGTTCAACAGGAGCTTCTTGACCGTCTGGCAGGCGTGTATGACGGTGGTGTGGTCTCTCTTGCCGAAAACCGCGCCGATATCCTTGAGCGACGCGCGCGTCATGTCCCGGCAAAGGTACATGGCGGCCTGGCGGGCTGCCACCACGTGCTTCTTTCGCGTCTTCGCGGCGAGATCCTCGACGGACACGCCGTAATGGCCGGCCGCGGCCTTCTGTATGTCTTCCATCCCCACTGAGCGCTGTTTTCTGCGGATCTTGTTGCTCAGCACCCGCTTCGCCACTTCGATGGTAATGTCGCAGTGACTCAGCGACGCGTAGGCCAGCAGGCTGAGCACGGCGCCTTCCAGTTCCCGGATGTTCGATGCGACGCGGTCGGCGATATAGGCGATGACGTCCGGGCTGAGCGACAGCCCGTCCTTGTCCGCCTTCTTCTGTAGAATGGCTTCCCGGGTCTCGTAGTCGGGCGGCTTCATGTCCGCGAGAAGCCCCCACTCGAACCGGGACACCAGCCGTTCCTCCAGGCCGGAAAGCTCCTTCGGAATGCGGTCGCTGGTCAGGACGATCTGCTTGCCCTTCTGGCGCAGCACGTCGAAGGTGTGGAAGAACTCCTCCTGGGTGCGGTCCTTGTGCCCCTTGCAGAAGAACTGGATGTCGTCCACGATCAGCAGGTCGACGTTCCGGTAGGTCTGGGCGAACTCCTTCGTCTTCTTTTCCTGGATGGACTCGATGAATTCGTTGTAGAAGATCTCCGATGTGACGTACCGGCTGCGGTCGACGGTGCCGAGCCGCTTCGATTCGTGGGCGATCGCCTGCGCTAGGTGAGTCTTGCCCAGGCCGACGCCGCCGTAGATGACTAGGGGGTTGAAGGTCTGCTGGCCCGGAGATTTCACCACGGCCAGGGACGCCGCGTGGGCGAAGTCGTTGCACTCCCCCACGACGAAGTTCTCGAAGGTGTAGTTGTCGTAGAGGTTGTCCGATTCCGCCTCGCCCGCGGCCTGCTTTTCCCGGTCAGCTTGGTCCGCCTGGTCCGCCCGGTCCGCCCGGTCCGTCACGTAGGAGGGCAGGTCGGTAAGCACGGGGATGATCTGTGAATTGCCCTCGAAGATGTGGTAGTCAATGACGACCTGGCGGCCGAGTTGGGTCGTCACGACCTGGCTGATCTTGTCGTGAAACCGCTTCAGCATCCGTTCGCCGGAGAACGGGTTCGGTACCTCGATCGTGAATTTTTCCGGTGTTACGTCATGCCCCTTGGTCCGCTCGAACCAGGTCGCGAACGTCTGCGCGGGCATCATGCCCCTCAGTTCCGACAAGCACACCGACCAGAGCTGTGCAGGATCTTCCTGCTTCATTGCGTATTACCTTGTGGACCGAAGGGAATGGAACGCCTTTGAACGGACCGGTGATTTTCCGGTCCGAAAACACACTCGTACGCTCGCATGCAACATGCTAAATTGTTGAAATTACTACATTTAAGGTGGTATTAGGAGCGACAACAAATCCACGGCAGGCGGAAACGTTGCGGGTCGTATCTTCATCTTAGTATGTATGGTGAATGGGGTGCTGTCAAGAGAATATCTCGAAAAGATTTGCGCCCCTGGCAAGACCAAAAACCACTTGACTTTAGCGCGCTTCGGGGGTAATATGGAGGGCTGTTGTTTTTGCGAAAACAGGTAGAAAAAACGGGAGTAAACGATGAAGCGGACCTTTCAGCCGAGCAATCTCAAGCGGCACCGCAGGCACGGGTTTCGTCGAAGGATGAGCACCAGGGCGGGACGGTTGATTCTGAACCGCCGACGGGCCAAGGGAAGGATACGCGTTGCCGTTTAGGCGCCGCCCGAACGCGGCAGGACCGATGCACCATGGCCGCCGGTTCCCGACGTTTTCCCCACGACGAACGCATGAGACACCGGTGGGAGTTCGAACGGGTCAGGAAATGCGGACTGACCGTCCGTGGACGTTCGATGACCCTGTCCCTGGCCGCGTGTCCGGACCGGCTCGAGCGCCGGGTCGGTTTCATCGTGACCCGGCACTACGGCGGCGCGGTCAAGCGTAACCAGGTCCGCCGGAGAATGCGGGAGATCTACCGGTTGAACAGGTGCCGCCTGAAGAGGGGGGTGCACCTGGTGCTCATCGCCCGCAGTCCCGGCCGGGAATGGACCTATCGCCAGATGAACGAAGAGTTCCTGTCCCTCTACCGTACCGCGGTGACACGCTTATGTGGAAACGGCTGACCAGGGCAATCACGACCACGCTCGTCTGGGGCGTTCGCGGCTATCGGCTCGTCATCTCCCCGCTCCTCCCGCCATGTTGCAGGTTTACCCCCACCTGTTCGAATTACGCCATCGAAGCACTGGAACGAAAGGGCCCGTTCACCGGAACCCGCATGGCCGCGTGGCGGCTGCTGCGCTGCCATCCCTTTCACCCGGGCGGTTACGATCCGGTGGAGCGACCGGACGGGACGGACGGATCGGGCGGTCGCGTCGAGTCAGGCGTGCCAACCGGATCGGACGTACCAGGTGGACCGGCCGAACAGGGCGGACGACAAGATTAGCCGCATCCCACGGCTTGAAACCCCGGAATAACAACGACCATGGAAAAACGGGTACTCGGCGCATTCGGACTGATCATACTGACCTGGATCGGTTACTACTACATTATATACCCCATGTACGCGCCCCAGCGTCCCGCGCCGGTCGACCGGACGGTCCCGCAGCAGCAACCGGGGGATTTCGCGACCGGGGACGATCCCGCGAGCGCCTACCCGCCCGGCGAGGCTCCCGAACAGTCTTTCGACGCGCCTCGGTCCATCGACGCGCCGCCGGACGCCGCCGTAACGGAGCCCGGCCGGACGCCGCCTCCCCACATCGAAGACCGCCCCCGGCAGGACCTGGCCGCCGACAGCTGGGACCGCTCCGAACGCGTGTTGTTCCTCCCCCCGGCCGAAGGCGCGCCGGCGCCCCGTGACATCGTCGTCGAGAACCAGTACTTCAGGGGTGTGATCAATACGATGGGCGGTGTGATAACCAGCTGGAAACTCAAGGGTTACCGGGGAATCGGCGGGGATGAGGTGGAACTCGTCCCCCCCGATCGGGAAGCCGGCCCCGACATCGTGCTCACCACGGAGCGGGGGCCCCGCAGCACCCGCGCCCTGCGTTTCACCGCGGACCGCGACGAGGTCGTGCTGGGTCCCGGACAGTCTTCGGGATCCGTGACGCTGACGGCCGACGCGCCGGGGGGCCTGACCATCACCAAGGCCTTCGTGATCAACCGGGACGATTACGCCGTGGATCTCCAGGTAAGGATCGACGGCGGGCAGGGCCTGGCCCTGGGCAGCAAGTACTATCTCCGGTGGGGCGGCGGGATCAACGTGACGGAGCGGGACTGGGACCAGGATCTGTACGCTTTCAGGGGATTCGCCTCGCTCAACGACACGGTGATCGATGAAGACCTCGGGACCGAGTTCGAAGATCCGCGGCCGGAGACCACGGGAGAGACCCACTGGGTCGGCGTGCGAAGCAAGTATTTCTTCACCGCCATGGTGCCGGTGGACCGGAAGGCCAGGGGATACCGGCTGAACGGCCGGCCCGTGCAGCGCCCCCAATACGACGACCGGCAGATCGCCGCGGAACTGTCCATGGGACTCGCCTCCCCGCTCACGGACAACTTTCTCCTCTATCTCGGCCCGGTCCACTACAATACCCTGGAGAGTTACGGATACGGCCTCGAGGGCGCCGTCGATCTCGGATGGACGATCATACAGCCGATCAGCCGGATCACGCTCATTTCCCTGGTCTGGCTGCACCAGTTCATCACCAATTACGGCGTCGTGATCATCGTGCTTTCCATCATCGTGAAGATCCTGCTCTTTCCCCTGACCCACAAGAGCATGAAGGCCACGCAGGGCATGGCCGCGCTCCAGCCGAAGATGGAATCGCTCAAGGAGAAGCACAAGAACGATTCGACCAAGCTGAACCAGGAGATGATGAAGCTGTACCGGGACGCGGGGGTGAACCCGCTGGGGGGCTGCCTGCCGCTGCTGCTGCAGATGCCGATCCTCATCGCGCTCTACACCATCTTCAGCAGCACGATCGAACTGCGGGACGCGCCTTTCATCGGGTGGATCCAGGACCTGTCCCTCCGTGACCCGTACTACGTGCTGCCCGTACTCATGGCGGCCACGATGCTGATCCAGTCCAAGATGACGATGAAGGACCCCCGGCAGGCCATGTTCGTCTACATCATGCCCGCGGTGCTGTTCTTCATCATGATGAACCTGCCTTCCGGACTGATCCTGTACTGGACCATGATCAATGTACTGACCATCGTGCAGCAGGCTTTTCAAAACCGGTTCTTCCCCGTTCAACCCGCCAAATGACGCACCCGCAGGGCACCAGGCGCGGCAGCACCGGGTGCGGCAGCAAGCCTCGTTAACCCCATGACCTCGCAGGCCCCGAACGATACCATTGCCGCGATCGGCACGCCACCCGGCGAGGGCGGACTGTGCGTGGTGCGCATGAGCGGTCCCGACACTTTCGCCATCGCCGACAGGGTGTTCGGAGGCACCAGCCGGCCTTCGGAGTGCGGGACGCACACCATCCATCACGGCCACGTCATCGATCCCCGGAGTCACGAGCGGGTCGATGAAGTGCTCCTGTCCGTATTCAGGTCGCCCCGTACCTACACCCGGGAGGACCTGATCGAGTTCAGCGGCCACGGCGGCATGGTTCCGGGCGGGATGATCCTGGATGTGCTGATCAGATCGGGCGCCCGGCTGGCGGAGCCGGGGGAGTTTACAAAGCGCGCCTTTCTCAACGGAAGGATCGACCTGCTGCAGGCGGAAGCGGTGGGCGAGTTGATCCGGGCGCGGACCGATGCCTGCGCGCGGGCGGCCCTCAGGCAGCTGAACGGGACCTGTTCGCAACAGATCGACGAATTCAGGATAAAACTCATACAAATAATTGCATATATTGAAGTTACGCTTGATTTCACCGAGGAGGGCATCCCGGATATGACGCCGCAGACCTTCCTCGACCAGCTCCGACCCGTCCGGGGAGCGCTCGGCCGCCTCATCGAGTCTTCCCACGAAACGCGCGTACTGAGGGACGGGGTCCGGGTCGCGTTGCTCGGCAAGCCGAACGTGGGGAAGTCCAGTCTGCTCAACATGCTGACGGCGCGGGACCGGGCGATCGTGCATCCGGAATCGGGGACGACGCGGGACACTATCGAGGAAAGCGTCGACATCGAGGGCGTGCCCGTCGTCTTCGTGGATACGGCGGGCATCCGGAAGACCTCGAACCGGGTGGAACAGCAGGGTGTTATCCGGTCGCGTACGGAACTGGAACAGGCCGATATCCCCCTGGCCGTCTTCGACGCCACGAGCCCGCCGGACGACGACGACCGTCAACTGGTGAAGATGTTGTCCGGGCGGACCGCCTTGTTTATATTCAACAAGTGCGACCTGGATGCTTATGATCCGGACGCATACCTGGAATTGACCTCGGGCGGCCGGTGGATCCGGACCTCGGCAAAGCAAGGCGAAGGCCTGGAGAATCTCAGGGAAGCGATTCTCGAGACCGCGCGATTCGATCCCGCCGGTTTCGAGTCGGGACTCGTCGTCAATGCCCGTCAGGGCGAGCTGCTCGACCAGGCGAAAACGAGTCTTGACCGGGGTATCAGGGTTCTGGAAGAAGGGCTCGGCGCCGAAATGGCCGCCGTCGATCTGAGGGAATGCGTGCACCGGCTGGGCGTACTCGTGGGAAAGGAAATCGGCGATGCGGTGCTGGATCATGTGTTCTCCAGGTTCTGTATCGGGAAATGATGTTCCACGTGGAACACAGGGACCAGGCGATGGTTGAAAACGAACGGTTGACATCAGTTGAAGTCCTCGTCATCGGCGGAGGCCACGCCGGATGCGAAGCCGCCCTGGCTTCGGCGAGAATGGGCGTGGAGACGGCGCTCGTAACCCTCGATGCATCGAAGATCGGGCAGATGTCCTGCAACCCGTCCATCGGCGGCCTGGGCAAGGGGCAGTTGGTCAGGGAGGTCGATGCACTCGGCGGGGAGATGGGCAAGGCCGCGGACGCGACGGCCGTACAGGTCAGGATGCTGAATACGCGCAAGGGGCCGGCGGTACAGTCCCTGAGATCCCAGAACGACCGCGTGGCTTACCGGGATTACATGCAGCGGGTCATCGGCGAGACGCCGAACCTGACGGTCGTGGAAGGCGAGGTCGCGTGCCTGGACGTCGAACAGCGCCGCGTGACGGGCATCCGGACCAGCGATGGACGCGCCATATCCTGCCGTGCCGTGGTCGTGGCTTCGGGCACGTTTCTGAACGGCGTCATGCATCGGGGCGCGAGCAATGCCCCCGGAGGACGCCTCGGAGAAAGAGCGGCCACGGAACTGTCCGATTCTCTGCGGGACCTGGGGTTCGACATCGGCCGGCTGAAGACTGGCACGCCGCCCAGAGTCGATGGCAACTCCATAGATTACAGTGAGTTGGAGATAATCCCCGGTGACGAGTTCCCCGAACATTTCTCCCAGGAAAGACTGTCACCGGCCGATGAGCAGCTGCCGTGCTATCTGACCTTTACGAATGCCCGGACCCACGACATCATCCGCTCCGCCCTGGACCAGTCGCCCATGTACTCCGGCCGGATCACCGGCCGCGGTCCAAGGTATTGTCCATCCGTCGAGGACAAGATCGTGCGGTTCGCGGACCGGGACAGTCACCAGATTATCCTGGAACCCGAGGGTTGGAATACCGACGAAGTATACGTAAACGGCTTCTCCACCAGCCTGCCGGAACCGGTGCAGGACCGGGCGCTGCACACGATAATGGGACTGGAGCAGGCGGAGATCCTCCAATTCGGATACGCCGTCGAATACGATTTCATTCCTCCCGACAACCTGACCCGGTCCCTGGAAACGCGCCAGGTAGACGGGCTGTTCCTCGCCGGTCAGATCAACGGTACCACGGGCTATGAGGAGGCCGCGTCACAGGGTATTCTGGCGGGCATCAATGCCGCGCTGAAGGTCAGTGACCGGCCGGCGTTCACGCTCGACCGGGGCGAGGCCTATATCGGCGTGATGGTGGACGATCTCATCACGAAGGGAGCGGACGAACCCTACCGGATGTTCACCTCCCGTGCGGAATACCGCCTGCTGTTGCGGCACGACAACGCGGATATGCGCCTGTCGGACCGAGCCTTCGAGATCGGTGTGATATCAAGGGCACGTCACGAGACCACGGTAAATCGGCGCCGGCTGGTGGAAACAGAAACAAACCGGATGAAAGGGGAATACGTGGCTCCGGACAGGATAAACCCCATACTCGAAACCAAATCCTCGACGCCGGTATCGGAGCCCGTGTCCCTGCACAAGCTGCTGTCCCGCCCCGAGATGCAGTATTCCGATCTCTATGCCGTAGACCCGGATCCCATGGACCATGAACCGTCTGTCATCGGCCAGATACAGACCGCGGTAAAATATGCCGGGTACCTGGAGCGCCAGCACAAGGAGATCGAACGCATGCGGTCCTGGGAGACTCGTTCGATACCCGAAGAATTCGATTATGATTCCATCCGGGCCATGTCCCACGAAGCGCGCGAAAAACTGGCCAGCATCCGGCCGGCGAACGTGGGTCAGGCGTCGCGCGTCCCGGGCGTAACACCCGCCGATTTGTCCATTCTCGTCGTACATCTCGAACGCGTTACGGCTAGATCCCGCACCGAAGAGTCTCGCCCCGAAAACCAGGTGTTCCACGTGGAACATTCCAAGACATGACATGGACTCCATCAAGCATTTCGTCCATGGTGTGGAAAAACTCGGTCATCGGCTTGACGCCCGTAAAATCGGAGCATTCGAGCGATACCTGTACGAAATCCGGCGTGTAAACCACGTACTCCGCATCATATCCACGAACGACGTGGAACGGATTCCGTCTCGTCATTTCCTCGATTCGCTCATGCCCGTACTGAAGGGTGTCCTGCCCGTGAGCGGCGTGATCGTGGACATCGGAAGCGGAGGCGGTCTCCCCGGGATACCCCTCGCCATTTTCCTGCCTGGAACGAAGTTTGTGTTGGTCGAATCGAACCAGAGGAAGTGCGCCTTTCTGAATTTGGCGCGGCGTGCTTTGTCGCTGGATAATCTGAACGTCTACTGTGACCGGATAGAGCGGTTGCCGGAGCGGACGCCGGATAGCAGGTATGATGTTGCAGTGGCACGGGCCGTCGGTTCGATCGGTCAGCTCGTGGAATGGAGCGGACCGATTTTGAAACCCGGAGGGAAACTGGTCTGCTTCAAGGGACCCGGTCCGGAGGAAGAGATCGAATCGGCAGCGTCGGCCATGGAGGCGCAGGGTATGGTATGGGAGGCCACCGTTTCATACGAAGAAGGGGTTGTTGACGCTCCTACCCTCGTGGTGTTTAAAAAAGTGCGAGATGGAAGTCCCGGGAATCAAGAAGGTACATCTTATCGAAAATTGAGCGTCAGACAGCAAGAATCCCACCGATGAAACAGACTACCCCTGCACCGATCGGCCCACGTGGAATAAATACGGATATACATAATAATATACGTCGTTATGAAGCGAATTTGTAAATGATGTAACTGACGTATTTATCAGTAGTTACGATCATCTGAGAGCCCGCTGTAACCCCCGAGCAGCATGACCTCGATTTCCTGGCCGGCCGGCATGAATTCCTGATCTTCGTGACTTACGGCCAACCCGTCGGCGATGGACATGGATCTCAGAATGCCGGAGCCCTGCGCGCCGGTACGCGACGCGTAGTATTGGTCTCCCCGCTTCTGGAGAGTCACGCGAATGAACTGTTTGCGGCCGAGCGATTTCGTCAGGTCTTCCAGGAGGCGGGCCTTGATCGTAGGGCGGTAAATGTGGGTGTATCCCTGCATCTTGAGCAGGGCGGGGCGCATGAAGAGCTCGAAAGTAACCATGGAGGCCACTGGGTTGCCGGGCAGGCCGAAAACAATGGTGTCGTCAATGGAGCCGAAGGCGAGGGGGCGTCCGGGCGTCATGGACACCTTCCAGAAGGCCATGGAGGTACCGACGGACTCGAGGGCGGCCTTGACGTAGTCGTATTCTCCCACCGATACCCCGCCCGAGGTGATGACCGCGTCCGCGAGGAGTCCGTCTCGCAACGCCTCTTCGAGCGCTTCCTGCGTATCGGGAATGATGCCAAGGCGCTGGGGTATGCCGCCGGCGTCCGCCACCAGCGCGGAAAGGGCGTATCCGTTGCTGTCCACGATCTTGCCGTCCTCGAGGGGTTCGTCCACGTCGACGATCTCGTCGCCGGTGGACAGCACGGCAACGCGAGGCCGGCGGTAGACCGATACGTGGGAGCGGTTGGTCGAGGCCAGCAGGCCGACTTCGGCCGGCCGGATCAGCATGCCGGACGGGATGATGAGGTCCCCATCGCGGATGTCTTCGCCGGCCCGGCGGAGGTCCGTTCCGGA
Organism: Gemmatimonadota bacterium; assembly: GCA_009837395.1. Lineage (GTDB taxonomy): Bacteria > JAAXHH01 > JAAXHH01 > JAAXHH01 > JAAXHH01 > JAAXHH01. The sequence continues at coordinate 18,225 of VXTP01000047.1, read as the reverse complement.
TTCCACGGCCTGGAGTATGCGTACGCGGCGCGCATCGACCTTAAGCGCACGTTCGGCGCGGACGATGGTATCGGCGCCTTCGGGCACCGGCGCGCCCGTCATGATGTGTATCGCCTGTCCCGGTCCGACGGAACGTTTGGCCACGTATCCGGCGGGAAGGTCTTCGACGATCTCCAGTTCCGCCGGGGAATCCGGCGACGACGGTACCGTATCCACGGACCGCACCGCGTAGCCGTCCATGGCCGAATTGTCCCAGGGCGGCTGGTTCCTCGTGGCGTGGACGTCTTCGGCCAGTACCCGGCCGCGGGCCGAGGCGATATCGACGCGCTCCACGCCGAGCGGCCGGATCCGGTCCAGAATGGCGTCCCGGGCTTCGATTACGGAGATCATCGCGCGTTCCTCACGGTATGTCCTATCGGGCCGCGCCCTGCCCGGCCGCACCCATCAGCAGCACCTGGACCTCGGATCCGCGGGGCACGGAGGTTATGCCCGTTTCCACGACGACGAGACCGTTGGTCCCGGTCATGGAACTGAGCATGCCGGATCCCTGGCCCGCGGCGGTCGAGGCGTAGAACCGGCCTTCGGTACAGGTGATTCTGGCGCGCAGATAGTGCCGCCGGTCCCCGCCGGCCGTCAGATCGTTTTCGAGTTCCGCCTGAACCGTGGGCAGGCGCCAGTCATGGGGGCTGTAGCCCATCATCTTCCGCATGGCGGGCCGTGCGAAGAGGAGGAAGGAGACCATGCAGGACACGGGATTGCCCGGAAGGCCGAAGAACGGCTTCCCCTGCAGCAACCCGTAGGCGAGGGGCTTGCCCGGCTTCATCTTCACCCGCCAGAATCTCATGTCCGCGCCGAGGTCTTCCAGCACTTTTTTCACGTAGTCGTAGTCGCCCACGGAAACGCCGCCGGTGGATAGGACGATATCGGCGCTCAGCGCCGACCGGATGGCCTTCGCGATCTCCGCTTCGCTGTCCCTGGCGATGCCCAGGTTGACCGGCCGGCCATTGCATTCCCGCACGAGCGCGGCTAGGGAATAGCTATTGCTGTTGACGATCTTTCCCGGTACGAGCCGCTCGTCGATTTCGACGACCTCGTCGCCCGTGGAAAGGATGGCTACGGCCGGGCGTCTGCGCACCGCGACCTGGGACCGTTGGAAGGCCGCCAGGAGGCCGATCTCGCCGGGACCGATTTCGGTGCCGGAGAAAAGGACCCGCTGGCCCTGCTTTACGTCTTCCCCCCGGTAGCGCACGTTCTGGCCCGCCTTAACCGCCTTCAGGATCTCCACGCCTTCCGCATGCTGCCTGGTGTTCTCCACCATGACGACAGCGTCCGCGCCTCCGGGGAGGAAGGCGCCGGTCATGATGCGCGAAGACTTGCCGGGGACCACGTGCGCGGTGGGTACGGTGCCCGCGGGGATCTCTTCGAGGACCTCGAGGCGGCAGGGAGCTTCCTCGGATGCGCCCGAGGTGTCCGTTGCTATTACGGCATAACCGTCGACGGAGGAGTTGTCCTGGGGCGGCACATCGAACCTGGGCGCCACGTCTTCGGCGAGCACCCGGTCCTGGCTCTCGGACAGCGGTACGCGCTCGATGCCCGAGACGGAGACCGAATCCAGCACGATCTCCTGGGCTTCCTCCACGGTGAGCATTCGGTCCGCTGTCATGTCCATGTATCCATCCCTTAAATCGGAGGTACGGCTTACCGCCCGTCTGTGGGTGAGCGCCTGGCTGTGGGTGAACGCCCGGCTATCGGCCGGACCTTCAAGGAACGGGATTCGCCATGAAGGCTTCGACGTCCTCGATCGACCGGGGCGTGCCTTCCGACATCACCCGGTGTCCGTCTTCGGTCACCAGCACGTCGTCTTCGATACGCACCCCGATATTCCGGTACCGTTCGAAGGCGGGCCGTATCTCCTCGATCAACGCCCGGTTCCGCGGGGTGTCGTCCAGGTTCTCGAGCGTGTCCTCCCGGACGTAGATGCCCGGTTCCACCGTGATCACCATGCCCGGTCTGAAGGGCATGTCCCTTCCGCCCACGTCATGGACGTCCAGCCCGATCCAGTGACTCGTGCCGTGCATGTACCACATGCGGTACTGGTTTCCCGACGTACTCGTGATCAGCCCCAGTTCCAGGAGTCCGTCCGCGATCACTTTCCGTGCCACTTCATGCACCCTGCGCATGGTCATGCCCGGCCGGACGGCGGCGACGCCCCGGGCATGGGCGTCGAGGACGATCTCGTATACTTCGCGCTGGGCCTCCGAGAAGACCCCGCCGACCGGGAAGGTCCGCGTGACGTCGGCCGTGTAGTATCCGACGGCCGCGCCGATATCGGCCAGGACGAGTTCGCCGCTCGCGATCTCCCGGTTGTTTTCCTCGTAGTGCAGGGTCGTGGCGTTGGGTCCCGAGGCCACGATGGACGGGAAACCCCAGTGCGCGCCGTGGGCGCGGTAGATGGAAAGAATGATGCCGTCGAGTACGGATTCGTTCAGTGGTCCGCCTGGTCCGCCCGCTCCGAAGGTGCCGCCCCGGACGCCCGGTCGGCCCGCCCGGCGCATGATGGCGCGCTGCGCCAGGCGGGTGATGTCGACGGCGCGCTGCAACCGCTGCAGCTCCCAGTCCGATTTGACGACGCGCAGGTCCCGGAACAGGGCGGACGCGAGCCGGACCTGGACGGCGGGAAAACGGGCGGCCTCCGCCGCGAACCGGAGGGCTTGCGGATACCGGCTGCCGTACCTGGAACTGGCGTCGGCCAGGAGCCATAGGGCTACGGGCGTTCCATTCTCGATGGATTCGCCGATGGCCCGGTAGTCCCGGGTGTCATCGGACGGACGTTTTTTATAGGCAGAACCGTTGAGGATAGTCTCCACGAAGGCGTCGAATTCCTCGATCGGCCATACATGGGCGATCCCGGTCCGTTGCCGGGCCTCTTCCACCCCGATCATGTGGCCGGTCCAGATTTCCCGTGCGGGGTCGCGCCTGGGGAGGAAGAGGATCTCCTTCTGGCTTCGGTTTCCGGGCACCAGCACGAGCGCGGCGCCGGGCTGGCTGATGCCGGTCAGGTAGAAGAGGTTGCTTTCCTGCCGGTAGGGATAGTTCACGTCGTTGCTGAATACCTTGGGCTCCGCCCCGAAGAGGACCATGATCCCGCTGCCCATGCCTTGGCGTATCCGTTCCCGCCTTTCCGCCAGCTCCTTCGCCGGCACCGGCCCGGGGTCCTCCGTGATCGACACGGACCCGGTCTGGGCGGCAGCCGGGAAAGCCGAGGTGACGCCGTAGAGAGCCATTCCCCAGAGCGCGGCAGTTAAAATCGTGGACAGTGCGACGGAAGTGACCGGGCAGAGCGTGCGCTGCACGTTGCCGGCCGCAAAATAACCAGTTTTATAACGTGGCTTCATGGGTCGTCGTCCTTGTATTCCGTGGTGAAGGCCCGCCAGGCCGCGTGGAATAGTATGGGTCAGGTAGTGTATTCCGCGTTTACGGTCACGTATTCATGAGACATGTCGCAGGTCCATACCGTGGCCGCGCCGTCTCCCAGCTTGAGATCGATTTCGACGGGTATTTCCTCTACGGAAAGAGCCTTCCGCATGGCCGGCTCGTCGAGAGGGAGCCCCTGGCCGTCCCGGGTCAGCTGGTGGCCGCAGAGGAACAGGTCGATCGTGTCCGGGTCCGATTCGGCGTCCGCGTACCCGACGGCGCAGAGGATCCGGCCCCAGTTGGGATCGTGGCCGTAGATGGCCGTCTTCACGAGGGCGGAATTCGCCACGCTCATGCCTATCGTCCGGGCGTCCTCGTCCGAGCGGGCGCCCCGCACGCGGATCTCCACGAGTTTGGTCGCGCCTTCGCCGTCCCGGGCGATCTTCTTCGCCAGGTCGGTGCAGACGTGCTCCAGGGCTTCGGTGAACCGCTCGTAGGCGTCCCCGGAAGGTTGCGTGATCGGCGGATTGCCCGCTGCGCCGTTGGCCAGGATGAACACGGTGTCGTTCGTGCTCATGTCCCCGTCAACGGTGATGCAGTTGAAGGACTTGCCCACGGCCCGTCGGAGGGCCGACTTGAGGGCGCCCGGCGCGATGGCGGCGTCCGTCGTGACCACGCCGATCATCGTGGCCATATACGGGCAAATCATGCCCGCGCCCTTGGCGATCCCGCCGACTGTCGCGGCCGTACCGTCGAGATCGCACCGCACCGCGCAGGTCTTGGGCACCGTGTCGGTCGTCATGATCGACTCGGCGGCGTCGGGGTCAGGACCCAGCGGCTGCCGGTCCAGCGCCTCCCGGATGCCGTCGCGGATTACGTCCATGGGCAGGGGCCGTCCAATGACCCCAGTGGACGCGACGAGGATCTCGCTCGCCGGCACGGACAGCCTCTCGGCCACCCGGGCGGCCATCTCCCGGGCGTCCGCCATACCGGGTTCCCCGTTGCACGCGTTGGCGTTGCCGCTGTTGACCACGGCGGCCCGCGCCATGCCGGTCTGCAGATGGTCTTTGGATAGCGTCACCGGAGCGGCCTGCACCCGGTTCGTGGTGAATACCCCCGCCGCGGAGGCGGTCCCGCCCGCGTCGATCACCACCAGGTCCTTGCGGCTGCCCTTCGGACTGTTGATGCCGCAGCCCGCCGTGTTGGCCAGGAACCCCTTCGGGGCCAGTACGCCGCCGTCTACCGTCTGCATGGTCAAACCCTCGCTTCCCTCAACGTCTCGTGCCATTCCTGCAGGCTCTTTACCGAGATCTCCCGGCCCTCGTTCTTGAGCGCCTGGATGGCCTTGACCGCGGACCAGGCCGCCGAGAGCGTGGTGATGCACGGGATGTTCGCCTCGATGGCCGCGCGGCGGATCATGTAGTCGTCGTCCCGCGCGCTCTTGCCCAGTGGCGTGTTGATGATGAGTTGGATGTCGCTCCGCCGGATGTGGTCCACGATGTGCGGTTCGCCCTCCCAGACCTTGTTGACCCGGACCACCTCCAGGTCGGCCTCCTCCAGCGTGCGGCCGGTGCCGCTCGTCGCCATGATCGTGAAACCCAGCAGATCGAGCTCCCGGGCGATGTCCACGACGTTCTCGTGGTCGAAGGCGTTGACGCTGACCAGGACGGTGCCGGACAGGGGCAGGGAGCCGCCCGCCGCGCTCTGTCCCTTGGCGAAGGCGATGCCCGGCTCTTCGTAGATGCCCATGACCTCGCCGGTCGATTTCATTTCGGGTCCGAGCAGGCTGTCCGACCCCGCGAATTTCACGAAGGGCAGCACGACCTCCTTCACCGAGGCGTAGGGCGGGATGATCTCCTCGGTGAACCCGAGTTCGCGCAGCGTCTTCCCGGCCATGACCTGCGCCGCGAACTGGGCCAGGGGCACGCCGATGGCCTTGGACACGAAGGGTATCGTCCGCGAGGCCCGCGGGTTGACCTCCAGCACGTAGACCACGTCGTTCTTGATGGCGTACTGCACGTTGATCAGGCCGACGACCTTGAGGCTTCTTGCCAGGGCGTGGGTGTAGTTCCTCATGGTGTCGATATGCATGGGCTTGACCATGTAGGGCGGCAGCACGCAGGCGCTGTCACCGGAATGGATGCCCGCCTCTTCGATGTGTTCCATGATCCCGCCCAGGACGACGTCCGTCCCGTCGGAAATGGCGTCCACGTCGTACTCGAAGGCGTCCTCGAGGAACTTGTCGATGAGGATGGGATGCTCGGGAGACACGTGGACGGCGGTCCGCATGTAGTTCTGCAGGGAGTCGTCGTCGTAGACCAGGGCCATGTTGCGGCCGCCCAGGACGTAGGAAGGCCGCACCAGCACGGGGTAACCGATCTCGCTCGCCACCTCCAGGGCCTCTTCGAAGGAGAAGACCGTTCCGTGGGGCGGATGGGGGATGCCCAACTCCGTCGTCAGGGCGCCGAACCGCTTGCGGTCCTCGGCCAGGTCGATGCTGTCGGGCGACGTGCCGATAATGGGCACGCCCGCGCGTTCGAGCGGCAGGGCCAGCTTGAGGGGCGTCTGCCCGCCGAACTGGACGATAACGCCGTCTGGCTTTTCCGTCTCGACGATGTTCATCACGTCTTCGAAGGTGAGGGGCTCGAAGAACAGCCGGTCCGAGATGTCGTAATCGGTGCTCACGGTCTCCGGGTTGCTGTTGACCATGATCGTCTCGTATCCGTCCTCCTTCAGCGCCATGACCGCCTGCACGCAGCAGTAGTCGAACTCGATCCCCTGGCCGATGCGGTTCGGACCGCCGCCGAGGATCATGATCGTCTTCCGCGTCTTGGGCCGGGTCTCGTTCTCGGTCTCGTAGGTCGAATAGTAGTAGGGCGTCATGGCCTCGAACTCGGCCGCGCAGGTGTCGACAGTCTTGAACACGGCATCCACGCGCGCCTCGATGCGCCGGGCGCGGACCGACCGCTCGTCGCTGCCGGTCAGGTGGGCGATCTGCATGTCGGAGAAACCGGCCTGTTTGGCCCTGTGCAGCAGTTTCCGGGGCATGGAGCCGTTCCGGTGTGCGCCGATTTCGCCCTCGAGCTCGACGATGTCCCGCAGGTTGTGCAGGAACCAGGGATCGACGCCGGTCAACGTGTAGATTTCTTCAATGGGCATGCCGAGCTGGAGGGCGGTCTTGATCTGGAAGATGCGCTCCGCCGTGGGCCGGGTCATCTGTTCCCTGAGATCGTCCAGCACGCCGTCCACCTGGTCCTTCCCGTCAGCCCCGAGGCCGTGGCGGTCGATCTCCAGGCCCCTGAGCCCTTTCTGAACCGCTTCCTTGAAGGTCCGGCCGATGGCCATGGTCTCGCCCACCGACTTCATCTGCGTACCGAGCTGGGTGTCGGCGTTGGGAAATTTCTCGAAGGCCCACCGCGGGATCTTCACCACCACGTAATCGATGGTGGGCTCGAAGGACGCCGGGGTTTCGCGGGTGATGTCGTTGGGGATTTCGTCCAGCGTGTAACCGACCGCCAGCTTCGCGGCGATCTTGGCGATGGGGAAGCCCGTGGCCTTGGAAGCCAGGGCCGAGCTGCGGGACACGCGGGGGTTCATCTCGATGGCCAGGATGCGGCCGTCTTCCGGGCTGACGGCGAACTGGATGTTCGATCCGCCCGTCTCCACACCGATCTCCCGGATCACCTTGATCGAGGCGTCCCTAAGCGCCTGGTATTCCTTGTCCGTGAGGGTCTGCGCGGGCGCGACCGTGATGCTGTCGCCGGTGTGCACGCCCATGGGGTCGAAATTTTCGATGGAGCAGATGATCACCACGTTGTCGGCCAGGTCCCGCATGACCTCGAGTTCGTATTCCTTCCAGCCGATGACCGACTCCTCGATCAGCACCTCGGTGATGGGACTGGTGGACAGGCCCCATTCGACGGCCTCGGCATATTCCGACTCGCTCCGCGCGATGCTCCCGCCCGCGCCGCCCAGGGTGAAGGCCGGTCGGATGATGGCGGGAAAGCCCGTATCCTTCACCAGTTCCCAGGCCTCGTCGACGGTCCGCGCGAAGCCGCCCCGGGGCACCTCCAAACCGATGCGCTCCATGGCCTGCTGGAACAGTTCCCGATCCTCGGCCATCTTGATCGCCTCGAGCTTGGCGCCGATGAGCTCGACCCCGTAGCGGTCCAGCGTGCCCGACTCGGCAAGCTCGACGGCGACGTTCAGGGCGGTCTGCCCCCCGAGCGTGGGCAGCAGCACGTCGGGGCGCTCGCGCCGGATGACCTTCTCCACGTATTCCGCGGTGATGGGCTCGACGTAGGTCCGGTCCGCCATGTCCGGGTCCGTCATGATGGTGGCCGGATTGCTGTTGATCAGCACGACGCGGTAGCCTTCTTCGCGGAGTGCCCTGCAGGCCTGGGTGCCGGAATAGTCGAACTCGCAGGCCTGTCCGATGACGATCGGCCCGGAGCCGATGATCAGGATGGATTCGATGTCGGTGCGTTTCGGCAAGATGACCCTCAAAAGGGGACCGCAGCGAAGCGCCTGAGGCGAGGTGCCCGCGCATCACCTACATGCAGTTGGAGCAAACCGCTTGAATATAAAGTGAGAAGGCCCGTATCGCAACGTTAAAACCGGGCCGATACGGGCGCGCCGGGTGCTGGCGGGCCGTGCGCCGCGGGGCGGGTGGACCGAGCACTGGCAGGGCTGGCCTGCGCGCTTATTCCAGCGACCGGAGCAGGACCTCCTGGGCGGCTTCGAAACCCGGCGCGTCCTCCAGGGCTTTCAGCGCGGCCTTCCTGGCGTCGTCCTTCCTTCCCGCCGCCAGGTATGCGCGGGCCAGGTCGTACTGCGCCTGCACCCGGTCGGTGGTCTCGACCGCCAGCACGGCTTCGTACTCCGGAACGGCCAGGTCCGGCCTTCCATCCCGTTCGTACGCGTCGGCGCGCATCTTGCGGAGCTCGGCGTCGAAGGGATCGATCATGACGGCCCGTTCCAGGATGCGGAGGGCGTCCCCGCGCCGGCCTTCCCCGGCGTAGAGTCCGGCCAGGGTCTTGCAGGACGCGATGTCGTCCTCGTCGACGGTGGTGAGTGCCTCGAGGGCCTCCATCGCCGCTTCCGTGTTCCCCTGTTCGAGGTAGATTTCCGCCAGCAATGCATGGGGATTGCCGGCATGGGTGTAATGTGCGTAGAGGGTCCGGGCGCGCTCAAGCGGCGCGATGGCTTCTTCGTACCGTTTCTGCATGTGCAACGCCTGGCCCAGCATCAGGTGTACGTAGAAACTCTCCGGATGATCGGCCGCCATCGCCTCCAGTTCGGCCATGGACGGTTTCTCGTCGCGCGACGGCTTGAATTGCAGGACGCGCCTGAGCCCGGCGATCCGCTTTTCGGTATAGTCCGCGAAATCTTGGTCGAAGTCTTCCATGGACCGGCCCGTTACCTCGCGAACGACTTCGGCGGTGGTCCGATTCCGGTTGTACAAGTCCAGCATGTTCCGGACCGCCTCGAATCCGAAGGTGTCCACGATGTATTCCACGACGATCGAGGCCTGGTAGTAGGAAATGACGATCTGGTTCCGTGACTTCGGCCGGGTGAAACCCCGGTTCAGTTCGCTGACGGCGAGCAGTTCGCCCTGGACCGCCGCCTCCACGAACTCCGCTTCCAGGTCCATGTCCCATTCCGGGCGGGCGAGACGCGTCTCGTAGACGGCGATGCCTTCCGCCAGCCAGCGGGGGATGCGGTTGCGCGTCTGCTGCAGATGGGTGACGTGGACGTACTCGTGCCAGAGCGTCTGCCCCCAGTTGAACGTCCCCTTCGGCCGGGCCCTGGGCGAATTCGCCACCACCACCTCGCCGAAGCAGACCCCCAGCAGGCCGCCCGTTCCCGGCACGCCGGCGATGCGCACCATGAAATCGTCGTTGTCCGGCAGCATCTCGACATGCACGTGTCCACCCGGCGTGAATCCGTACCGCGGCGCGATCGTCCGGTGGGCTTCTTCGAGCAGATCGAGGGCCAGCTTTCCGTACACGGCGTCTTCGTCCCCGTGGATCTTCAGGATAAACGGACCGCTTTTCCGGGTCTCGAAATCCTCGAAGGAGTCGAGCAGTTCCAGCGTGTTGTAGGTCCGGGTGTCGAATGGGTCTCGGTCGAAGGCCTGTTCCAGCATCCGGCGGGCCTCGTCCATCTCGCCGACCCGGGTCAGGCTGATCCCCAGTCCGGCATAGGCCGACCAAAGCGCGGGGTCGGTCTCGATCGCCTGGCGGCCCATTTCCACGGACTCCCGGAACCGGTAGCGCCGCGTGAGGTGGTTCGCGATGATTTCGTACATCCGGCCATAGGAAGGGTTGATGTCCAGGACGCGCTGCCGGGCGGCTTCGAAATCGGTCTGGCGGCCCTGGCCGTGGTAAGCGGCCGCCAGGAGGGCATGGGTTCCGGGTGATTCCGGGTTGACCTCCAGGGCCTGGTCCAGCTGGCCGATCGCATCATCATAGGCCTCGTCCGTCAGGTATAGACCCGCGAGAAAATGGCGTCCCTCCATGAGCGCGGGGTTAATCGCGAGTGCCTTCCTAACCACGGCCTCTGCCGGCAGCGGCTGTTTTTCCGCAACCGCCTCGGCCAGGCCGATCAGCGCGGGCGGATATCCGGGGTCGATCTTCAGCGCGTCCTCGAAAATCCCGGTCGCTTCCGCGCTGTTGTGCTTGTCGAGGAAGAGGCGTCCCCATGACACGTAGGCATCGAGGTGCCCGCTGTCGGCACGGGTGGCCGCGGCCAGAAATGCGTTAGCCTCGTGAGAAAGCTCCAGGTACCGCGCGGCGAGCCCCGCGGCCATCAGGTTCGGTGCGTTCGCCGGACCTTGCGTTCCCGTGTCCCTCAGGACTTCGCGGCACAGTTCGAGGCCTTCCTCGGTCCTGCCCGTCGTGAAATACACCTCCGCGAGCCGAACGGTAGCCAGCGCCGGTCCGCCCTCGCGAGACCGGGCAGCGGCCAGGGCGGATTCCGCCTCGTCGTACCGTCCCAGACGCAGGAGAAGTCTACCGAGCAGCGCGCGCATCTCGGCGGCGTGGGCGGTTCCGGCCATGGCTTGCACCTGGTCGTTTGATCCCGACGCGCGGTTCTCACTCGTCGCGCCCGCGGCTTCAGGTTCGCCCGCAACGCCCGTCGCGTCCGTCTGCTCCACCGCGCTCTTCAGGCGTTCGACGGCCTGCCCATACTGTCCGACGGACGCGTGAAGTCGCGCAAGTGCCAGGATCGTCTCGTTGTGTCGCGCCTGCTCCTCCACGTTGCCGGCGCCGGCGTTGCGCAGGCGGGCATTCTGCCTCGTGACCTCCGTCTGGAGTGTCTCGATCCGGTCCACGTAGCGTTGGCGCGCCGCGCGGCCTTCCTCGATCGCTTGTTCGAAGGCGTCGTCCTGGGCGGCGCCGTCCTGGGCGGTTTTTTCCTGGGCGGTTGCAGGAGGAGGGGTTTCCACCGCGGAGAGCAGCAGAAACACCATGAACAGACGGGCGGTTCTGATCATAACGGACCGGGTAGGAATAGGGGGTTAAATATATGATTGGTAATGACTTATGTATGCTACCGGAATATAGACCGAGGGGATTTTCCTGTCAAGAGAAACCCATCCACCACCTGCCCGGGCGTGGGACCGAGGGGTCGTGGCGGCGCAAAGTACGCCATGTCCCAGGACCGGCCGTTGCTGCGGATCATGACCGCGCCGCCCTGGTCCGTTCGGAACACCTCGGCTTTCCGCCGCCTGTACCGCTCGATGACCTCGGGCGCAGGATGACCGAAGGCGTTGTTCATGCCGGCAGAAACGGCCACCGCTTCCGGGTCGACGGCGTTCAGGAAGGCCGTTCCGCTCGACGACCTGCTTCCGTGATGGGGCGATTTGAGCACCGTGCTTTTAAGCATGGACGGCCGGCGGACGGTAGCGGCCTCGCCTTTTGCCTCGATGTCTCCGGTCAACAGCATGCTGAACTCCCCAAGAGACAGGCGCAGGACCACGGACACTTCGTTGGAATTGGGTTTCGCAGTGCCGGACAGGAACAGGGGGTCCGGATGGAGAAACAGGCCGCGCACGCCACCCAGCGCCGACAGGGTGTCCCCCTTCACGACCGTGCGATACGGGATGCCGTGCCGGTCGATGGCCTCGCGCCAGGCCCGGTAGGAACCGGATTCCGAACCGACCCCGCTCGAAAGGACCTCGCCCACTTCGACGGACTCCACGACGGCCCGGAGACCGCCGTAGTGGTCCAGGTCGGGATGGGTGACGATGATCGTATCCACGCGGCGGTATCCCTTCGCACGCAGGAAGGGCAGGATGACGCGGGCACCTGCGTCGTAGAAGGGCGTGCGGGCGCCGCCGTCGACCAGCAAGGTGCGTCCGTTGGGACAGGCAATGAAGATGGCGTCCCCCTGTCCGACGTCGAGGACGGTGATCCTCAGCGACCGGTCGGGCAGCAGGTTGTAACAGAAGACCAGGAGGCAAAGGGCCAGCAGTCCGTGCCGCGCCTGCCGGGTCCGCCGTCCCCGAGACCCATCCGGTTTCCAAAGCAGCAACAACCCCGCGCCGTAAAAGGATGCATAAAAGAGGATGGAAGGCGCCGGCACCTCAACCAGCGCGGACGGTGCGCCGGAGAAGGCCTTTGAGAGATGGATCATCGCGAACAGGACCAGCGCGTTGGCCGCGCTGAAGAGGCGGGCGATTTCGATGGCCAGGGGTCCGGTCAGGGCGGTGAGCACACCGAAGGTCGAATTCAGAAAAACCAGCGGACCGATGAAGAGGTTCGCCACCGCCGACATCCAGGAGACCTGGTAGAACGTACCCGCCACCACGGGCAGCGCGCCGAATTGCGCCGCGACCGAGACCAGCAACCCGTCCCGCAGCCACCGGGCCCACCATTTCTCCGACAGGGAAATCCGCTCGGGGAGTAGTTCCTTCATCCTGGGATAACCCGTGATGATGGCGTAGGTCGCCAGGAAGGAAAGCTGGAAACTCAGGTCGAAGAGGGCCGAGGGCCAGATCAGGAGAATGACGAAGGCCGCCACGGCCAGGATGTTGACGGTGTCGGTCTGCCGGTCCAGCTGGCGGCCCGCCAGGAACAGCGCCGCCATGATTGTGGCCCGGATGACCGACGGCGTCAGGTTGGTGATGAAGGCGTAGAGCACCAGGACGCCCAGCGTGCCGGCGACGACGATGTTCCTCGGCAGCCTCAGGACGGACAGCAGCGTATGGATCACCAGGGTAATCAGGCCGACGTGCAGTCCGGATACGGCCAGGATATGGGCCAGGCCGATCGACCTGAAGGTGTGGAGCAGGTCCTCGGGCAGCTGCCGCCGCTCACCCAACAGGATGCCTTTCAGCAGGGCGGCGGAATCGCCCCGCATGGTCCGGTCGATGGACCGGTCGATGCTGTTGCGCAGCGGGTCGATGACCCCGGTCTGCCAGGTGAACGACGTGTTGCGCAGCGTCACGCGATAGCTGCGCGCATCGCGCACGCTCATCAGCGCATGCACTCCCCTGCTCGCATAATAGGTCCGTGCGTCGAACCCGCCGGGGTTCCGGGCGGGTTGAGGGCTGCGCAGACGTCCCGATACGAGGACGCGGTCGCCGTACCGGCCGGAATCGATGCCGCTGTTCAGGCGGACCTGCAGGCGTCCCGATACGGGTGCCGCCCGATCGGTGGCGGTCGACATGCCAGGCGACTCCCATGAAGCCCAGCCGACAACGCCCAGCGAGATGGAATCCACGTCCACCGTAACCAGGGTGAAACGTGCTCGCACATCGGGCGATCGGACGATCGTCCCGGTCAGCACATGCCGTTGCCGCTGGTCGCAGAATCGCCGGATGTCGTTCGCCGGCACGACCCGCACCTGCACCGCGTACCAGAAGGCGCCTGCGAACACGAGACCCAGGGCCATGCAGATCCGGAGGGCCAAAGCGTCGTTCCCACGGGTCCGGTAGAGCGCGTATCCTGCCGCGAGGACCGCGATTGCACTCAGCGCGAAAAGGACGGGCGATATGGCGACGCGGTGTCCCAGCAGGATGCCGACGACAAAGCACACCGCGATGAACAGGGCCGGGCGTTGCATGGTGGGCGTCTACTTCCCCTGATCAAGCAAAATGCGCTCGAGCCGGTCGAATCGGGCGTCCACTTTGTCTTCCATACGTGCAACCCGTTTGTCCATCTCACCCAGGTCTTTCCGCATTTCGTTTTCGAACCGGTTGAACCTCGCGTCGACCTTAGTGAGTTCTTCCCGGATGTACTCCTTCAGTTCCCGCCGGCTGCCTTTCGCCTCGCGCCAGAAGAAGATGAATGCTGTCATCAGGATCAGGGGCTGAGCCCAGAGATGCACGTTTTCCATGGTGCTCCTTTGATAAGTTTCGAGATTTGATCGTAGATATCGTTTAGGAACCGGAATGTGTCTCCTCCATTCAGTTCTTCTTATCCGATTCAAAAGGGTTGCTTTTCCGGACGAAGGCCTCAAACAATCCTTCTATCCGGGATACGCGCTCGCCTAAATGAGAAATCCGTACTTCGATCTGCGAGACCCGCTCTGAGAGTTGAGAAATCCGCATGTCGAGGCTGCGCCAGACAATGAGCAGGATCCCGATTACAACCACATTGCTTATCACGTTGGTAGCGTCCATGGTCATCCCCTTTTCTGGTCATTTTGAACTTACCGAACGATCCTCCTCAATCACTCCGTCGCGCAGTCGAATGATCCTCCTGCAATGACTGGCGACGTGCGCTTCGTGGGTCACCAGTACGATCGTATGTCCTTCCCGGTTCAGCCGATCGAAAATCGCCATGATCTCCTCCCCGGTCCCGCTGTCCAGGTTCCCCGTGGGCTCGTCCGCCAGTATGATGGACGGTTCGCCGACCAGTGCACGGGCGATGGCCACGCGCTGGCGCTGCCCGCCCGACATCTCGTTGGGCCTGTGGCGGCCCCGGTCGCTCACGCCCACCGCTTCCATGGCTTCCATGGCGCGCCAACGCCGTTCCCTGCTGTCCATGCCGCGGTAGAGGAGCGGCAGTTCCACGTTGTGCAGCGCGTCCATTCTCGGGAGCAGGTTGAAGGCCTGGAACACGAACCCGATCATCCGGTTCCGGATAAAGGCCTGTTCGTCGTCCGTGAGATCTCCGACGGACCTGCCGTCGAGGGCGTACCTGCCCGCCGTGGGCGTGTCCAGGCAGCCCAGGATGTTCATCAGGGTGGATTTGCCGGATCCCGACCGGCCCATCACGGCCACGTATTCGCCCCGGCTGATGGTGGCGGATACCCCCCGGAGCGCGGGAATGCGGCCGTCTCCCATCGGGAAGGACTTATGCAATCCATCAATGGAGATCAGGAATGTAGAATGAGTGGAATGAAGCACGACGCCTCCCTGTGACCGGGTGTGTGATTCGGTGCTATACAGGAATGGACGTGTTTACGTGGGGGAATCTCGTAGGGGATGAGGATTTTAAGGAAACTTACAAGACAGCGAGCAAGCAGGTCACAAGCAAGTCGTCAGTGTATTGGTCGATGCATGCGGGAACCGGTTCAGTTGACGGGACGTTTGCGTCCCTATACCATAGTTATCCTTTTACAATGGTTGTTTTTACTTAAGCTATCGTCCCTGACCGGGTTATCGTCCCTGACCCGGTTATTGTCCCCAACTAAGGAAACAGCGACATGTCCACACCCGTCTCACGCACGAACATCTGGCTATACGTTTACATCGCCGTCGCAGTCGTCCTCGTATTGAGCATCACCCTCTTCTGGCGCAACGAACAACAAAAACTGGAAGTTCAGAATCTGGAGCACAGTCTATACAACGCTCAGTTGGAAGCCCGCGTGTTGCAGGCGGAGAAGATCTTCGGCACGCCCTTTATTGTCCCATTCAGCGCGGTCGACCGGCACGGCGAACCTGCTGCAATGCCGGATCTCGGCAAGGGGCACGCGGTCTTCTTGTTTTTCGAGTCGTGGCATCATCCAGGCAACCTCGACATGTTGTCAACATTTGGATCGGTGATCGGTGACAGTGTCCCTGTTATCGGCGTACTCCAGGCACAGTCGGCCGAAGAGATCACGCCGATTGTGGAGAGATTCAGGTACGACTTCCCGGTGTATCTGGCCGTCGATTCTCCCTTCGATCTGCCGCATTCTCCCCACAGCGTGCTGATTGATGGGGTCGGCAACGTGTTACACCTGTCACCCATCGGTTCCGACACCCCATCGGTGGAGGAACAAATCTCGGAACTTGCACAGATGGTAAGCCGGCTGGAATCAGCAGTACAACCGGAACTGGCTGGACCACCGGATCTGGCAGGCCGACCAAACCTGGCAGACCGACCCGAGTCGGCAGGAGGTCAACCCGAGTCGGCAGGAGGTCAACCCGACCGGAAGGCCGACCAGTTGGCGGACGAAAAAGTTGGGATTTACTGGCCCACTGCGGTGGATACGAAAGCCGAGGTTATCTACAATCCGCCGATTCCCAACGACGTAGATCTGGATTTCGATGGCGTCGTGGTGGTTCAACTCGTGGTAGGCACTTCTGGATACGTGGACGCGGCTTTCGTCGAAAGATCGTCAGGTTTCGCTGATGTGGATTCTTTGATGGTGGACGTGGCTCGAAAAACGGTCTATACGCCGGCAGTACACGACGGTGAACGCGTTAAGATGCGAATGTCGTTTCCGACCATGTTCAGGAATTACACCTCATCCCCGGGTAGGGTTTCCGTCTCGGTGGAGTGAGGCGTGGGTTGAATCTCGTGAATACTTCGCGGTCACATCAACGGTGTTTGCCGTTCTTTGTCACTTCGAATTCGACGGTGCCGCTTTCTGTAATCACGGTGAAGTCGGTATTCCCGTAATCGTAAGTCGTACCTAACGACATCCAACATACGTTATTTGACCACGCGGTGAGCGGCATGATATCTTTTACCTCTTCATACTTGACTACACCGCAAAGTGAATGTGTGACCAGGCTGGCGGATTCCGCAACGGTCTCGTCCAGTAAGAGCTTGATCTCACCGGAAACAGTTCGCAGTCTGCATTTGCCATTTCGATTGTGATCAGGCTGGTACAACCGGGTCGTCCCATACCGATTGTAAATCGACACGACTCCCGCTACGTCGCGAACATCCAATTCGATACATCCTATATCGATGTCCACGCCTCCCTTGATGGACTCCATCTTCCCTTCTACCTGATAGGGATATCGTCGTAACATTCCGTGGTCCAGACTGGTCCCTCCCCCGCCATATCCGTATGTACGCTGAAACACACGTCCACCTATGCGGCCTATTTCTGTAAAGTCGCTGTTCAAGAGGTAGACATCCTTCATGACCTCGTTTATATGGCAAGCGTGGCAATCGTACATAACTAACGAACCATTCATTCCAACCACGTTTACCGGTCCGCCCCTGAATACTGATAGCGTCGCGTTTTCGGGTACCGATATGGACAGGTGACAGTACGTGGCATAGCCGAAGACCCGTTTCGGATCGGTACGAACAGCACTGAAGATGCGCTCAACGTTTTCTGACAGTGCCGACCTCGGCAAGTCTTTGGATCGAACGTCTGATGCGTGTACGGTTACGCTCAGCGATTTCCCCAGACTGTGCTCAATTGGTTCCGGCAGGGGCAGAAACGCATGGATTTCATGTTGCAACTCCGGAAACACGTCAACCGGTCTGACGCCGCCAACTTCATCCCACCGGGCGCGGTCATTCATCAGGTCACTCTTCCAATGTTCGCTGATCGGCTTTGTATGGGCGACGTTGTTTTTGGATCCGTACGGAGAACTGACACCCAGAAACAACTCTCCTTCGTGGGGGCCTCTTTCAAGGAAGTCGTCGACCAGGTCATGAGATACATGTAAGGCACCGAGGTTACTTCGCGCTTCTTCCTCCGTCAGCCCCAACGCGATCTTTGAACCTTCAAGAACAACCCGTTCTCCTTTGGCCTGTTTAATCTCAACTTCCGTATTCACACCACAATAGAGGACGATGTTTTGCACATCGCCCATATCGATCGTTTTTTTGAAGTCTTCTCTGGCGATCTTGCAGACTACATCCTGGACATCTTCGGTGACATCGATCATGCTCATGGCAATGGTCTCCTTTTCCTGGGGCGACAAAGCGTTTTTCAAGCGGATTCTGGACTGGTAAAGCCGTCCTCTCGCCGTGGATTCCGGAATGTCCAGAAAGGCGGCGATTTCTTTCAGTGAGAAGCCCGTGTAGTAGTAAAGATTGACGACCTGGCGATAGTGTTCGGGCAGTCTTTCGACTTCATCCCAGAGTTCAAGGCTTTCGATGTAATCCTGATGGTTCTGAGCCGCCACGGGGTATTCGTCGCGTATGTGTTCGGTATTCGGATCGACACGAACCAGTCGGCTGGCTTTCTTCCGGCGGCTCCATTCCTTGCATCGGTTGACGACGATTTTGTGCAGCCAGCTGCCGAAGATGGACGGGTCCTTCAACTGCGACAGCTTACAGTAGGCGGCCACAAAGGCGTCCTGTACCACGTCCTCCGCGTCTGTCCTGTCCCGAAGGAATCCCATGGCCACGGCAAAAGCGGCATTCTGGTAACGCCGGACCAACGGCTCGAAGGCGTCGGCGTTTCCCTGCAGGCACAGGTGGATGTTGTGCGTGTCGTCCTGTGAGAAAGTCGTCATGTAGTCGGCTCGTGGGATCGTCTAAAGCGTATCGTTACGTATTGTAGGACGACTTAGCGACCTAAAACGTCAAAAACAAAATGGTGCAGACGTGTCATGTAGCTGAATCGAAACATCTAAATCGACAACCGGGTTTCCACGGGTAAATAGCGCCTACCCCCTCCCAC
>VXTP01000004.1 GCA_009837395.1 Gemmatimonadota bacterium | reverse complement strand
TCATCTTAGCGAGTATTTATTCTTTTCCCTACTTAATTCTTTCGCGACTTAATTTATTACCGAATGAATTGTGAAGCGACTGACTGGTGAAGCGACTGACTGGTGAAAGCGACTGACTGGTGAAAGCGACTTGACTGATGGATCATGATCGATTTTCTGATGCCATAGAACGCATCGACGCCGCGAACGGCGCCGATCCGGAGTCCGAAGAAGTCGACGGCCGGCCGATGGCGAAAGCGCTCCTGTACGGCTTGCGGATGTCGGCCTGCCTTGAAGACCTGGCGCCCGGCGCGTCGGAAGCGTTGCGGCTGGCCGTGCGCTGCCAGCACATCCAACGGTGGAAGATACCCCGCGGCGATTTCCCCGTGGGCCGGCTCGGTTACCGGCAGTGGCGCACGGAACTGGCCTGGTACCACGCCCAGACCGCGGGCGCCATCCTGCGGGATGCCGGTTATGACGACGCCCTGGTGGAGCGCGTGCAGGCCCTCGTCCGGAAAGAGCGTTTCAAGGCCGACCCCGAGGCGCAGACCCTCGAGGACGTCGCCTGCCTGGTTTTTCTCCGGCATTATCTGCCCGCGTTTTCGAAAAAGCACAGTGACGAAAAACTGGTCGATATCCTGGCGAAGACCTGGAAGAAGATGTCGTCCGCGGGACGGGAGGCCGCGCGGGATATTGACTTCACCCCCGCGTTGAAGTCGTTGCTGGACCGGGCGGTCCGGCGCACATAACGGCGGCCGGGAAACGTAACAGCGTAATAAGGAGACCATGATCCGTGTCCGGACACCGCGCCAGGAATATCGTGTTCGTGTTCAGCGACCAGCACCGATGGTGCAGCACCGGCTTCGGCGGCAGCCGCCAGGTGCGGACGCCGTACATGGACCGCATGGCCGACGAAGGCGTCGTCTTCGACCTGGCAGTCTCAAACATCCCGGTCTGCACGCCCTGGCGGGCGGCTCTTCTGACCGGACAGTATCCGTTGACGACAGGCATGTTCATGAACGACGTGCGGCTTCCGGCGGACCGGCCGACCCTGGGCACGGTCCTGCGCGCGGCGGGCTACGATACGGCCTATATCGGGAAATGGCATCTCGACGGCCCGTCCCGGAGCGGGTTCACGCCGCCCGGTCCCCGCAGGCAGGGGTTCGATTTCTGGGCCGTGGGCAACTGCACCCACGATTACATGCGCTCCCTGTACTACCGGGATTCGGAAGCGCCGCTGTACTGGGACGGGTACGATGCGGAGGCGCAGACTTCCCTGGCCATCGATTACATACGCGCCCGGAGTCGGGACCGGCCCTTCGCGCTGGTGCTGTCGTGGGGGCCGCCGCACAATCCCTACGATGCCGTACCCGCCCGCTACCTCGACCTGTATCCGCCGGAGGAAGTGGAGGTGCGTCCCAACTGCCCCGATCCTGCCCGGACCGACCTGGCGGGTTACTATGCGCATATCACTGCCCTCGACGACCAGTTGGCGCGGCTCGGTGGCGTCCTCGATGAACTGGGACTGATGGACGAAACGATTTTCGTTTATACGTCGGACCACGGCGACATGCTCGGATCGCAGGGCCGGCAGCGCAAGCAGCATCCCTGGGACGAGTCCATCCGAGTCCCTTTCGTCATGCGTTGTCCGGACCAGGCGGACCAGGCAGCCCAGGCGGACCAGGCTGGACAGGCTGGCCAGGCGCACGCGGGACTCCGGATCGGCACCCCCTTCAACGTGGTGGACATCATGCCGACGCTCCTCGGTCTGGCAGGCATCCCCGTCCCCGGATCCTGCGAGGGGCGGGACCACGCCCCGGCGGTGCGTGGCGAGGCCTTTACGGGCAACGATGCCGCCTATATCATGAGCATCGCGCCCTTCTCGGAATACCGGGGCCAGCCCTGGCGGGGAATCCGCACCGCTGGGCACACTTATGTACGCAATCTCGACGGTCCCTGGCTGCTGTACGACAACCGGGAGGATCCCTGCCAGTTGTCCAACCTGGCCGGCCGTGAGGAATATGCCGACCTGCAGCGCCGGCTGGACGACCAGTTGCATCAAGAGATGGCCCGGCGTGGCGACGCGTTGCTTCCCGCCGGCCATTACCTGGAGCGGTTCGGCTACGAAGTGAACGAAGCCGGGGCGATCCCCCACGACAATGCGGTTCCTCCGCCCGGTCGACGCGGTAGTCCGGACCATGGCGGGACCACTTGAGATGGTAAAAAATGGTAAGGAGATGGTGAGGAGATGACAATGGCGGAACAAGCCGATTTGCGTCTGATCGACCCCGTGCGGGACGCCGCCGCGATCGCCGAGATGTGGAACGAAAGCGACGGCGAATGGCCCGGCACCTGGAACAGCGGCGTGCCCACGACAGCGCGGGACATCCGGGACTGGCACGAAAAGTTGGAATACACCGCGGTCTTCGTCTGGGCCGAAGGGGAAAAGATCGGCGGGTACTGTTCCCTGGTATACGACAAGGACGACGGCGAGGCCCTCTACCTCGCGCTGCTGAACGTCTCACCGCGCTTCCAGGGCAGGAGCATCGGCCGGCGGTTGCTCGTTCGCTCGGTGGAGAAGGCCATCGAGGACAAGTATTACCACCTCGATCTCGATACCTGGTCGGGGAACGTGAAGGCTATGGCGCCCTACAAGCGGACGGGCTTCTTCTGGGACGCCGGTGGCTGGCCGATCATGCGCAACTACATGCCCGCCATCCTCGAGATGCCCTGTACGCGGTACTTCTTCGACCGGCACGACTGGTACGAGTCGCTGGAGCGGCGGATCGACCAGCAACCGGACGACGAAACCTGGGAAGGACTGCGGGTTTTTACCTACCGGTTTAGGGCCGGGGAGACGCCGGCCTTCGGTAGCACCGGGACTGGCGCGGATGAAGCCGGGTCCGCCGGGAACCGGGAGGAATTGACGGTCCGGGTGGACCGCGAAGCCCGGCACGTGACCGCGGTGGAGACGGCGGAGTTGTCCGCATGGGCTACGGTGGACGACATCGAGCCGGTAAGGGGCGGGCAGACGGTCCTTCGGTGGAAACTGGAGAACCGGAAGGACGTTCCGGCCACCGTCGCGTTGACGGCGAAAGAGACGGGCGATTTGTCCATCGACTACCACTGCCGGAAGACGTTGGGACCCGGCGAGACGGTTTCCCTGGAAGCGCCGGTGAGCGTGTCGGCCAAAGCCAAATCCGTGGACGTGAAGAAGACCGCGCCGAGGGTGCGCACCAGCATACGTTGGGACGATCTATCCATCGACCTCGCCACCGGTATCCGGCCGCGGGTCGAGATGTCCTTTTCCATCGATCCCGGGGAGATCACCCTTGCGCCCGGCGCACCACGGCCGGTGCGCGTAACCCTGCACAGTCAGTTGGCCGATGACGTGAAAGCGCAGGTCCGCATCACGGCATCGGAGGGCCTCTCGGTGGACCGGAGCGCACGATCCGTCGTGGTGCCTGCCCGGGGATACGCAGGATTCGAATCCGTCCTGGAAGCGGACCGCCCGGGCGTATTCGGACTGACCCTGTCGGGACGCCTGGAAAGGGAAGACAAGCCGGTGGACCTGGCGGATGCGAAACACGCCGTCTTCACTCTGGCGCCGGGCGGGCTGTTGTACCACCAGGACGGCGCGATTCGGTTCGAGAACGAGATCTTCCGGGCGACCCTGGAGGCCGAGGGCGGCCAGCTGAAGATCAGCGACCGGTCCACCGGGAGGTACCTGGGAACGGAAGGCGGCCGTCCCATCCCGCCGAAGTGGCCCAGCGAATACAGCGAGTCGGAATTCAAGCTGAAAGCCGAAGGGGACGGGAACGGCGTGGTCCTTACGGCGACCTATGAGCCCCGGAAGTCCCCCGGCCTCGTCTTCAGCCGGATCTTCCGGTTGAACGCCGGGCCGGTCATCACCGTGGAGCACACGCTGGAGAACACCGGTTTCGACCCCCGCACCAGCCACCTCTACCAGTTCGTCACGAACGGGGGGCCGGACCAGACGACGCTGGCGCTGCCGCTGCGGGAAGGGATCCTCAAGGCCCGTTGCAGCGAGAGGTCCGTGCCGGACGACCACGATTTCAAGATGGGCGACCGCTACGCGGAGACGTGGGGCGCCTTCGAAATGCCCCATGGAACGATAGGGGTCCTGTGGCCCGACGGCCTGGACGAGGTCGAATGGAACGGTTTTGAATTCCAGTCGGTGAGCGTGGAGACGACCTGTGCGCCCCAGTCCCGCGTCTCCTTCGGCGTCCTGAGACTGCGCGTCGGGGACGGTGGCTGGCAAGGTGTGCGCCGGCTGTGGCGACGTGTCCGGGGGGAACCGGTCGGAGAAAGCGAACCCGCCCTGCGGATCCTGGATACATTCGAGGTATCGACCGATCCTCCCGTCGCCGTGGTAAGCGGGGACGAGACCGACCTCCGTTTCCGGATTGCGCAGTGGAAATCCCGGAAGGCCAGCGGGACTGTTTCCTTCGTCACGCCGGACGGGTGGAGCTGCGACCCGCCATGGGTCTCATTCTCCGAGATCGACTGGCGGCAACCCTTCGTGGGTTCGGTGCGGCTTTCCACGTCCCGGCCGCCCGGCGTCTACACCGGCCGCATGGTGCTGGACAGCGGGGAGCGTGGCGCGGAGGTCGAACTGCCCCTCGTCCGGCTGACGGACGGATCGGCCGTGGAAATCGACGAGGTCGAATCCGGGGGTCACGTCGAATCCGGGGGCCACAGGGTGTATACCATTCGTAACCAGCGGCTCGAAATCGACGTCGCCCCCACCTTCCTCGGATCCGTGTGCGCCATCCGGGATGCCGGCGGCGAATGCAACCACCTGGCTTCCGCCTTTCCCGAACCCGGGGCCTTCGGCTGGAGCTACCCCTGGTATGGTGGACTGCAACCCGAGATCGTTTTGGACCGCCTGTCCTGGACGGAGTCCCTCGAGGACGAGACGTTCGCCGCGGAGCCCGTCTCCTATCGCGCCCGTGGCCTTGAGTGGACGGGCGTGCGACAACGGGCGGCGTTGTCCAAAGAGGCTTCCCGCGGCCTGACCCTGGAACTCGATACCCTGACCGTGGGGGGCGGAACGGTAATCAAACTGGTCTGGAGGCTGCTGAACGAGAGCGACGCGCACCGGCGCTTAAGGGGCGGATGGCATCTGTTCCTGAAGCCCGACGGCGAGATGGACGACACCGTCCTGTTCTCGGCGGACGGCGAACGGAAGCGTCGCCCGTGGTATGTCGAAGAGGATGGCGGACACTGGGCCGCCGCCGCCAACCCGCGCACGGGGCGTACCTTCGTGCTCGTTTCGCCTGGGAGCGGAGTCCGGATGGACAGTTGGGGCGACGCCGGGGGTCACCTGAAGCTCATGCGGGGTCACGAGGTGGCTGCCCGCGGGGTCAGCGAGGAAACCGCTTACCTGGTCCTGGCCGGATCGAGAGAAGAAGCGCGGCGTTACGCGGTGTTGAAAGACCTGCGGTGATTCCTGTTCAGTCGGGACGTCCGGTTAGAAGGACCAGGCGGAGTGGACAGGCCAGCGGACCACGTCATCCCGGCACGCCGTTCGAACCCCAGAGATCGGTGTTTTCCGTCAGGATCTCGGGACCGTCGGACAGGATCGCTACCGTGTGCTCGTAATGGGCGGACAGCCGTCCGTCGGCGGTGGAGGTCGTCCATTCGTCGTCGAGGATCCGGATCCGGTGCGCGCCTGCGCACACCATGGGTTCGATGGCGATGACCATGCCCGGTTTGAGCCGGATGCCACGTTGCGGCCTGCCGTGATTGGGGACCTGCGGTTCCTCCCAGAGACTGCGGCCGATCCCGTGGCCGCACAGGTCCCGCACCACCGAGTATCCGTGAGATTCCGCGTAATGCTGCACCGCGTGTCCGATATCGCCGATGCGGTTTCCCGGCTTCGCTTCCTCGATCCCCTTGAATACCGATGCCCGCGTGACGTCCAGCAGCCGCTGCGTCTCCAGTGAAACGCGGCCGACGGGAAAGGTGAAGGCTGTATCGCCGTGATACCCGTCGATGATCATGGCGAAATCCAGACTGAGGATGTCCCCCTCCTCGACTTTGCGCCGCGGACTGGGGATGCCGTGCACAATCTCGTCGTTGATGGACGCGCAGATGGTTGCGGGAAAGGGCGGATGGTAGCTGGGCCGGTATCCGAGGAAAGAGGAGGTGCCTCCGAAATCCCGGATCATCTTGCGGGCGATCCGGTCCAGTTCGGAGGTCGCGATGCCCGGCCTGACGGCTTCACCCATGCGCTGCAGCGTCGCGGTCGCGGCCTGGCCGCTGCGGCGGATGGTCTCGATCTGCTTTTCGGTCTTGAGAATGATTCCCATAACCCTTGCCCCGCGAAATACGGAACGCCATCGTCAAATGTCCTGCGCGTCCGGCTGTGCGCCTGCCGGCGCGGCCCGAAACGCCCTTTGCATGATAAGCGGGAAGGCGGATTAGTCAAGGGCAATTAGGCGGGCACGTCGAACCGCCGCACAGGCGACTTACGTGCTCCGCTTGAAATACCTTGTCCCGCGTCCGGGTGTCGTATATGTTCTGTCGCGGAACGGCCCCCGTTATTTCAGGCCGTCAAGGCATGCCAGGCGGATTCACCGGTAAACAGGAGTGAAGTGAACAGGATCATGGACCAATCGGCACTCAACGAAGCACCCACGCGTAAGTGGCTGACCTACCGGCCGGAGATCAAGCTCATCGACTGTACCATACGGGACGGCGGCCTGATGAACGACCACCGTTTCGACGTGGATACCGTCAAGGCGGTCTACCAGGCCTGCGTCACCGGCGGGATCGACTACATGGAAATCGGGTACATCAACTCGCGGCAGATCTTCTCCCCCGATGAACACGGACCCTGGAAGTTCTGTGCCGAAGAGGACATCCGCGGCGTCGTGGGCGATAACGATTCCGCCGTCAAGCTGGCGGCGATGGCCGACGCGGAGAAGTCGGACTACCAGACCGATATCCTGCCGGCCGCGGACAGCGTGCTGGACATGATCCGGATCGCCACCTACATCCACCAGATTCCCCTTGCGCTGGACATGATCCAGGACGCCCACGAGAAGGGCTACGAGACCACGTTGAACCTCATGGCGGCATCGACGGTTCCGGAAAGCGAAATGGACGAAGCGCTCTCCATGCTCGTCGAATCGCCGGTGGACGCCATCTACGTGGTGGACAGCTTCGGCGCGCTGTACAGCGAACAGATCGAAGCGCTCGTGGACAAGTTCCTGAACACCCTGCAGTCCACCGACAAAGAGGTGGGCATCCACGCCCACAACAACCAGCAACTGGCCTTTGCCAACACGATACAGGCGCTGATCCGCGGGGCGAACTACCTGGACGCCAGCCTCGCCGGTCTCGGCCGCGGCGCCGGAAACTGCCCCATGGAACTGATCGTCGGATTCCTGCACAACCCGAAGTTCCGCCTGCGTCCGCTGCTGGACTGCATCCAGTACCACGTCGAGCCGATGCGGGCCGAACTGATGTGGGGGTTCGACATTCCCTACATGATCACGGGCCTGATGAACCAGCATCCCCGGTCGGGCATGCGGTTCAACGCGGCTAAGGAACGGGGCAGCATGGCCAGATTCTACGACGAGATGGAGGACGCCGGCTGACCCGGCGCCCGGAACCCGGCAGGGCAAGGTCCCGATCAGCCCTTTGCCACCCACCGGCGCCGTGGCGCCGGCCTCCCCTGCAAGCCCATGATAACCCCGCTCGAACAGCGCATCGTGGAACAGGTACGCGTCCTCCGCGACGACATGATCGGGTTTTTGCGGGAGTTGATCCAAATACCCTCCGTGAATCCGCCGGGTGAAGGATACCTGGACTGCGCCTGCCTCGTGGGCGACCGGTTGAGCGCGCTGGGATTCGAGACCCGGTACGTGACCGCCACCGGTCATCCGGACCATTCCGAAGAATACCCCCGGGTCAACGTGGTGGGCCGGCTTCCCGGTCGGTCGCCCATGCCCACGCTGCATTTCAATGGCCACACCGACGTGGTTCCGCCGGGCGAGCACTGGACGGTCGATCCCTTCGGCGGGGAAGTGAAGGACGGCAGGATATACGGCCGCGGCGCGTGTGACATGAAGGGCGGTATCGCCGCGGCGCTCTTCGCGGCGGCTGCGTTGCGGGAGGCGGGCGTCTCGTTGCGCGGCAGTCTCGAATTCAGCGCGACGGTCGACGAGGAGACCGGCGGGTTCGCCGGCATGGACTACCTTGCCCGCGAAGGCCTGATTTCCCCCGAACGGACCTCGTACGTGATTATCCCGGAACCCTTCGGACCGGGACGCATCTGCCTGGGACACCGCGGAGTCTACTGGTTCCGGGTGGAAACCATCGGCAGGACCGCCCACGGCAGCATGCCCTTTCTGGGCGTCAGCGCCATCAGCCAGATGGAGCGGTTCCTGAGCCGGGTCTCGTCGGACCTTGTGCAGGCCCTTCGCGCCCGGATAACGGACATGCCCGTGGACCCGCCGGAAGCGCGCCGGG
The DNA here is from genome assembly GCA_009837395.1 of Gemmatimonadota bacterium. Classification (GTDB taxonomy): domain Bacteria; phylum JAAXHH01; class JAAXHH01; order JAAXHH01; family JAAXHH01; genus JAAXHH01. The sequence goes on along the minus strand of VXTP01000004.1, from coordinate 56,250 downwards.
CCACGATCAACGTGAACGGCATAACCGGCGGACAGACGGACGGAAACGTGGGTTCGCCCTGCGTGGCCGACCGGTGCTCCGCCATCTTCGACCGGCGTTTTCTGATAGAGGAACCCTTCGACGACGTAAAAAAAGAAATCGAGACGCTGATCGCCAATCTGACCGCGGAAGACCGGGACTTCAAAGCTGAGCTCACCGACCTGATGGTCGTTCACCCGGTCGAGACCGACCCGGACACCGAGCTGGTCGGTACGGCCGCCCGCACGATCGAGGATCTGACCGGCGTTCCCGCGGAACACGTGGCCAGTCCCGGCACCTACGACCACAAGCACGTCCACAACACGGGACGGGTGAAGCAGTGCATCGCCTATGGCCCCGGACTGCTCAATCTTGCCCACCAGCCCGATGAGTACTGTGAGATCGAACATATCGTCCGGAGCTGCGAGGTCATGGCGGTCACCGCGGCCCGGTTGCTCGGCGTGAACTGAAGAGGGGGAACCGATGGAATTCGCCTTGAGCGGCGACCAGGCCATGATGCGGGACACCGCCCGCCGGATCGCCGAGGAGAAACTGAAGCCCCACGCCCGGGAAATCGACGAGCGCGAAGCCGTACACTACGATACGATCCGGGAACTCGGCGAGATGGGTTTCATGGCCATGATGGTTCCCGAGGCGTACGGCGGCGCGGGCCTGGATACGCTCAGTTACGTGCTGGCCGTGGAGGAGTTCTCGCGGGTATGCGCGTCGACCGGGGTTTGCGTCTCGGTGAACAACTCCCTTTTCGCCGACGGCGTCTTCGCCTTCGGGACGGAAGATCAGAAGACGGCCTTTCTGCCGCCCCTGGGCCGAGGCGAAGCGCAGGCCTGCCTCGCGCTGACCGAACCCGGCGCCGGGACGGACGTCGGTTCGACGGTCACGTCGGCGCTGAAGGACGGCACGGAATACGTCATCAACGGCAAGAAGCACTTCGTGACCAACGGCGGTTTCGCCGACTACCTCCTCGTGCTGGTGACTACCGAACCCGGCACGGGCCATCGCGGCCTCAGCATGGTCCTCGTGGAGAAGGGAACCCCCGGTTTCACCGTCGGCCGACAGGAGCAGAAACTTGGCATCCGGGGCTCGGATACCAGCGAGCTTCTGTTCGAGGATTGCCGCGTGCCGCAGACTAATCTGTTGGGCGAGGAAGGCCGGGGGCTGAACATTGCGCTGTCCATACTGAACGGCGGCCGCATCGGCATCGCGGCCCAGGCCCTGGGCATCGCGCAGGGGGCCTACGACGCTTCCGTACGGTACGCGAAGGAACGGACCCAGTTCGGCAAGCCCATCGCCGAGTTCCAGGCGATCGCCTTCAAGCTGGCGGAAATGGCGACCGAACTCGAGGCGGCCCGCCTTCTGACCTACCGGGCCGCGTGGCTCAAGGACGCCGGGCAGGACTACATCACGGCGTCGTCCATGGCCAAGCTGTACGCGTCCGAGGCCTCGATACGGATCACGAACGAGGCCATTCAGATCCACGGCGGCTACGGGTACATCCGCGACTTCGACGTGGAACGCTTCTACCGCGACGCGCGGATCACCACCCTCTACGAAGGCACCTCCGAAGCCCAGAAGATCGTCATTTCGAGGAACATCCTCAAGTCGGACGGCGCCGGGTCCTAGGGCGTCCGGAGGCGGGTCCCGGGGCGTCCGGCCTGCGCGCCCCGGTCCAATCACAGACCGGCACCCGCAATGGTACCCGCGCGGGCATGGTTTTCCTTGACAAATTACCAAACAGACGTAGCGTATATTGTCACGCGCGGCATACGGCCATAGCGCGTATGTTGACACGCGGGGCATACGGCCATATATTGTGCTAACTGCATGGCCTGACACGACATGTTCTAATGGCGAAGCGGCATGATATGCATGTTGCCGCAGTCATCTGCTATCGGGAAAGGACCCATGGCGACCCGGAACGGTTCGAGAAACGGAGAGGACCAGCACACCCAGCTCGACCTGCTTACGCCGCGGGAGGAAGGGGCGAAGGGGCGGACCGGGAACGGGAATGGCTCGCGCGTCAGCGCAGCCGCGACCAACGGTAAACCGGTCGAATCGGAAAAGGGTGCGCGAACGGATGAAAGTAACGGATCTTCGTCCGCACGGCCCGCCGACGGCAACGGATCTCCGGCCACCTCGGCCGCTGCGGACGCTGCGGACACTGCGGCCGCTAAGGACGCCGCCGTCTACGACGAAAGCAAGGTCAAGACCCTCTCGTCGCTGGAACACATCCGGCTTCGTACCGGCATGTATATCGGCCGGCTCGGGAACGGGAGCGATCCCGAAGACGGCATCTACGTCCTCCTCAAGGAAGTGATCGACAACGCCGTGGACGAGTTCATCATGGGCCACGGCCGGCAGGTCGACGTGTCCATCGAAGACAACCGGGTCCGCGTCCGCGACTTCGGCCGCGGGATTCCCCTCGGCAAGGTCGTGGAGTGCACTTCGATCATCAACACAGGCGCCAAGTACAACGACGAGGTCTTTCAGTTCAGCGTGGGACTGAACGGCGTGGGCGCCAAGGCGGTCAACGCCCTTTCCGTCGATTTCCGCGTCGTGGCCTACCGGAACGGGCGCTACGCGGAGGCGGTGTACGAGCGGGGACAGCTCCTCGGGCAGAAGGAGGGCGCCGCGGACGAGCCGGACGGCACCTATGTCGAGTTCCTGCCCGACGAGGAGATCTTCGGGGAATACGCCTTCCAGCCGGATTACGTCGAACGCCGCATGTGGAACTACGCCTGCCTGAACAGCGGCCTCCGCCTGGTCTTCAACAGGAAGCGCTTCGTTTCAAAGTATGGTCTGCTGGACTTCCTCAAGGCCGAGGTGGGCGAGAACGTCCTCTACGAGCCCTCGTACCACAAGAGCCAGTATATCGAGTTCTCCTTCACGCACACCACGAATTACGGCGAGACGCTATTCTCCTTCGTGAACGGCCAGTACACCGCGGACGGCGGGTCCCACCAGAGCGCGTTCCGCGAGGGCATCCTCAAGGGCGTCAACGAGTACTTCAAGAAGAGTTACGGCGGGGTGGACGTGCGGGAGTCGATAGCGGGCGCCATCGCCATCAAGCTGAAGGAGCCCATTTTCGAATCCCAGACCAAGAACAAGCTGGGCAATACCGAGATCCGGGGATGGCTCGTCTCCGAGATCCGCAGCGCCGTAGTGGACTTCCTGCACAAGAACCAGGAGTCCGCCCAGAAAATCCAGGAGAAGATCTCCCAGAATGAGCGTCTGCGGAAGGAACTAAATGCTGTCAAGAAGGAAGCCCGCGAGGCGGCCCGGCGCATCGCCATCAAGATCCCAAATTTCAAGGACTGCAAGTACCACTACGATCACGCGAAGTTCGGGGAGGATTCCTCGATCTTCATTACCGAGGGGCCTTCGGCCGCCGGTTCGATGGTCTCGGCGCGGGACCCGCTGACCCAGGCGATCTTCGGACTCAAGGGCGTCCCGCTGAACGTCTTCTCCCGCACGCGGGCGGCCATTTACAAGAACGAGGAACTCTACAATCTCATGATGGCCCTCGGCATCGAGGAAGGGATTTCGAACCTGCGGTTCAACAAGGTGATCATCGCGACCGACGCCGATTACGACGGCTACCACATCCGCAATCTCCTGATGACCTTCTTCCTGAGCTACTTCGAGGAGATGGTGCTCGCGGGCCACGTCCATATCCTCGAAACGCCGCTCTTCCGGGTGCGCAACACGAAGGAAACCGTCTACTGCTACAGCGAGAAGGAGCGCAACGCGGCCCTTGATCGCATACGTGGGGCGGAAGTGACCCGGTTCAAGGGCCTGGGCGAGATCTCGCCCGGCGAATTCGGCCAGTTTATCGGTTCCGACATGCGGCTCGTGAAGGTCAACGTCCGTTCCATCCACAGCATACCGGAAACCCTTACCTTCTACATGGGCAAGAACACGCCCGAGCGCAGGGACTACATCGTGGAAAACCTGCTGGACGAAGTTTAGGACCTATAGGACCCCATGGCCTACGCCGATACCCTCTTCGAAGACTACTACCTGAAGTACGCTTCCTATTTCATCAAGGACCGGGCGATTCCGGAGATCGACGACGGACTCAAGCCCGTGCAGCGCCGCATTCTGCATACCCTCTTCGAGATGGACGACGGGAAGTTCCACAAGGTCGCCAACGTGGTGGGCCAGACCATGCGGTACCATCCCCACGGGGACCAGTCCATCTTCGGCTCGCTGGTCAATCTCGCGAACAAGGACATGTTCATCGAGAAGCAGGGCAATTTCGGCTCGACCCTCACCGGCGACCCCGCTTCGGCGGCCCGGTACATCGAGTGCCGCCTGACGCCGCTGGCCAAGGAGGTGCTGCACGATCCGGAGATCACCGAGTACGTGGATTCCTACGACGGCCGCAACAGGGAACCCGTCGCCTTTCCGGCGAAGATCCCCGTCCTCCTGGCCATGGGCGCCGAGGGCATCGCTTCGAGCATGGCGACCCGGATCATGCCGCACAACCTCATCGAACTCATGGAGGCCCAGATCGCCTGCCTCCGGGACGAGCCCTTCGAGGTCCAGCCCGATTTTCCGACGGGGGGCCTGGTGGACGTTTCGGAATACAATGACGGCAACGGGAAGGTGATGGTCCGCGCCCAGCTGGACGTGAAGGACCCCAAGCGCATCGTCATACGCCAGCTGCCCTTCGGTTCGACCACCGAGAGCCTGATCGGTTCCATCGAGGCGGCGGCGAAGAAGAACAAACTGAAGATCGCCGGCATTTCCGACTTCACTGCGGACGAGGTGGAAATCGAGATCCGACTGGCCCGGGGCGTCCATTCCGAGGAAACCGTGGACGCCCTCTACGCCTTCACCGACTGCGAGTCCTCCATCTCCACGAACGTGCTGGTCATCCGGGCGGGCCACCCTTGCATCCTGCCCGTTACCGACGTGCTCAGGCACAACACGCAGCGGCTGCTGGAAGTTCTCGAAGCGGAGCTGAAGATCGAACGGAAGCAGCTGCACGCGAAGTTGCGCGCGAAGACGCTGGAGCAACTCTTCATCAAGGAGCGGATCTACAAGCGCATCGAGGAAGTCCGGGAGCAGGAAAAGATCCACGAAGCGATCCGGGCAGGGTTCGAACCCTTCGAATCCAAGGTGAAGGAACTGACGTCCGAGGATATCGATACACTGCTCAAGGTGCCGATCCGGCGGATCTCCCTGTACGACATCAACCGCGCCAACGAGGAGATGAAGGCCATCCGGAATCGCCTGCGGGAGATCAGGGATCACCTGGGCCATCTTTCGGCTTACGCGATCACGCTCCTGGAAGGGCTCATCGGGCGGTACCGCGAAGCTTTTCCCCGCAGGACGACCATCACCTCCTTCAAGCGGGTCGACGCCCGAGAGGCGGCGCAGCGGAACCTGGCACTCAAGTACGACCGGAGCACCGGATACCTGGGGTATGGACTGGGCAGCGGGGACACCCTCTTCGACGTGTCGCCCTATGACCGGGTCCTCGTGATCCGCAAGACCGGCGCCTACGCGCTCCACGACGAGATCGAGCGGCTTTTCGTGGACAAGGGCATGCTGTACTGCGGGTTCGTCGATCCCGACCTGGTGTTCACCATGATCTACCGGGACCGGAAGGGCCATCCCTACGTCAAGCGTTGCAAGCTGGACAAGTTCATTCTAAACCGGGGATACGAGCTCGTGCCCGAGGGTTGCCGTATCCTTCAACTGACCACGGATACCGACGTCATGGCGAATATCTCCTACAAGCCCACGCCGCGGATGCGGGTCTTCGAGGAAGCTTTCGACCTTTCGCTCTTTCCCGTTCGGGGGAACCGGGCCAAGGGCATCCGCCTGGCCCCGAAGGCGCTCAAGGGCGTGAGGCTGACCAGGAAGCCGGAGCAGGCGGAACCCACGGCTCCCCCGGCCGATCCCGAACAAGGCGAGGACTGACATGAGCCTGGAAATGCGCATCGGCCTGGGACAGTTCAACGTGCTCACCGACGAGAAACTGGCCTACATCAAGCAGCTCGGCGCCGACGACTTCCTCATGAACACGCCGAAACTGCCGGGCGAGAAGCGCTGGGAGCTGGAAGACCTGGTCGACCTGAAGATTCGGGCCGACACCGCCGAACTGCGCCTGATGGCCCTGGAGAACGTCCCCATCCCCTTCTACGACAAGGCCATGCTGGGGCTGCCGGGTCGCGACGAGCAGATCGAAAACATGAAGTACACGATCCGGAACATGGGCAAGGCCGGCATTCCCATCCTGGGGTACCACTGGATCCCCAGTTCCGTATGGCGGACGCCCGATCCCGCCGTGCTCCGCGGCGGAGCCACGGCCACCCGGTTCGATTTCGAGGCCCACCGGGACGCGGAACCCACCTTCGGCCGGATCTTCACGGCAGACGAGATGTGGGAGAACTACGAATACTACTTGTCAAGGATCCTGCCGGTCGCCGAGGAAAGCAACGTCAAGCTCGCTCTGCATCCCGACGACCCGCCCATCCCCATGCTCGGCGGCGTGGCGCGGATCTTCAGCAGTTTCGAGGGCTTCAAGCGGGCCATGGACACCTTCGACAGTCCTTACCACGGCCTGGATTTCTGCATGGGATGCTGGTCGGAGATGGGGGGTCACGACTACGTGATCAAGGCCGTGCGGCACTTCGGCGGCGCGGGCAGGATTTTCTACGTCCATTTCCGCGACGTGCAGGGGAACGTGCCCTGTTTCAACGAGTGTTTCATCAACGAGGGGAACGTGGATCCCTACGAGGTCATGCGCACCCTGAAGGAGGTCGGGTTCACCGGGTTCATGATCACCGACCACGTGCCCCGTTTCGTGGACGACACCGACTGGCATCACCGGGGGCGCGCCTACGCCATCGGCTACATGACGGCCATGCTGGAGATGGTGAACAAGCGGCAGCCCGCTTCGGCCTAGTCCACACCGCCCTGCCAGGCTGCCCGCCTTCCGTGCCGCTGGCTGACCCTAGAGCGAGAACCAGTAGTTGAACTTCAGCAGGAAGATGTTCGAGGGATAGGTATCGAACAGGTTGTTCAGGTCCTGCCCCGCGTCGAACTCACCCGTGCCGCCCGAGCGGCTGCGCTGCTGCTGCCACACGAGGAACAGCGTCGAGCCCGGCGTATACTCCCACCGCAATACCAGGTTCGATCGGAACTGAAGGAAGTTGAAGTCGGGATCGTCGAAGGAATAGTCGGTCCGTCCGTCCATATTCTCATCCACGCTGTAGGCTTCGTCTGCATCGTCGTAGGCCAGCTGGCCGCCCGAAAGCAGTTCAAAACGGTCCGCGAACCGGTCGGCACGCGGGTTGGTTATCCGCTTGAACCGGTCGTAGCGGCCGGCCGACACGAAGGGCTGGCCGTAGTACTGAATGGACATGTTGTTGGTGATGCTGTAGTTGAGCCGGATACCGATCCCCAGCGTCTTCTGATCGACGCGGCCCAGCAGGTAGCGGTCAGCCTGGTCCGTCTGGTCCGCCTGGGAAGCCTGGGAGGCCGGGCCCGTCAGGCCGGCTTGGCCCGTCAGGCCGGCTTGGCCCGTCAGGCCGGCGTCGTCGAACGTTTCATTGGACACGTACTGCAATTCGTTCCGGGCGGTGTCGAAAAACGGGTTGATGCGGATGTTCATGGCGTTACTCGGCCGGTACCGCATGGACAGGTACACCCAGCTCGAGTGACCCGCGTCATCGCGGCGCCGGTTGAGGCCGCCGCCCACACCGAAACTGAGCGGTTTGCGTCCATCGGTGTCGACGTCGAAGTTGAATTCCACGTTGCCCGGTGATTTGAGGGCCGGCCCGCCGCGCAGGGCGGTGGTGGAAAGGCCTTCGATCTCCGAGTTTACGTTGAACCACACCCACCAGTAGTTGTTGAACTGCCCGCCCCCGTTGATGTTGCCCCCCAGGAACTTCCGATCCCCGCCGAAGGTGAAGCCCTGCCACTGGTTCAGGAACAGGTTGTACTCCCGAAAGATCCGGTTCGGTTTTTCCGACCGGTAACCGAACCAGCTGTTCTGCATGAAAACGTCGGCCTGGCGCAGGAATCCCACGTCGTTCAGTTCGAGGCCCGGCGACCGCCAGGTGCCGCCGATGCCTATGTTCCACGGGCTGTTGCCCGACCGGCCCACGCTGAAGCTGCCGCCGTGGCCGCTCAGGGCGGTCAGCGTGGAGTCGAGGGTCACGTAGTCGGCGTCGGGGCGCTGGTAGTACCGTGCGGAATTGCGCTGCACGCGGGTAATCGCCTCCGGTTCGCCCCGGATGTGGCTGAATGACATGCTCGCGTTAAGCCAGTAGGTCCGGTCGCTCCACTGGTGGCGGAAATCGATCCCGCCCGTGTAGGCCGCCTGGTTGAGGAAATCGAAGTGGGTCTCGTTGTTATTCCGGTTGGTCGCCGTGAGCATCGTGCCCAGTGACGAACCCCCGTCGTTGAAGTCCTGCTGAAGACGCGCGATCAGGTAGTTGGTCAGCGGTTCCACGGACTCCTCGCTCCGCGAGCCCTTCGTGTCTATCTGGGCGGCGGTTTCCGCGGTCACCGCGTCCACGATGCCGATGGACAGGCCGCCCGGCGTCTTGCCGGTAATCTTCGCGGCGGCGAGTATGGGCGTATTCCGGGGCTTGTCCATGGTCTGGCCGTCTGAGAGGTCCGGGCTCCGCTGGGGAGACCGGCCGATACGCCGCGAGTAGAACAGCCGATCGTTCCAGAATGGACCGCCGCCGCCGACCTGGAATTCGGTGATGTTCTTCCCTTCGACGAAGAGGGGCCGCCGCTCTTCGAAGAACAGCTCGAAGGCCGACAGGTTGACCCGCGAAGGATCCGCCTCGACCTGGCCGAAGTCGGGGTTCACGGCCAGGTCCATGGTCATGTTCCCGGCGAGCCCGATCTTGCCGTCCAGTCCGATGCGCCCGTCGGCGCGCTGGCCGTCGCGGAAGGGGTTCTGCGCTTCGGCCTGGAACCGGTTGAGGTCGCCCACCACGTAGGGCAGGATCTCGATCCGGTGGGAAGATTCGATCCCTTCAAGACCGCGCAGTTCCCCGAACAGGCTGACCCAGCCCGGCGAATTTCGGTGGATGTGCTGCCACCCGGAACGTTCCTGGCGGCGGTACAGCCTTCTCTGTACCTGCAGGCCCCATACCTGTCCCTCCTCGCCGGAGAACCGCAACTGGCTTAAGGGTATGCGCATCTCGGCAAGCCATCCCTCTTCGTCGATGGTGGACGCGCCGAACCAGACGGGGTCCCAGCTCGAGTCCCAGTCGTCGCCGTCGTTCGATATGGCCTCGTCGCCCCGCCCGCCGGAGGAGGACAGCGTGAAGGAAAAAGCCGTGCGCTTGTCGTGGTAGCTGTCGAAATGGATCTCCACCCAGTCGTTGTCAAAGTCGTCCCGCCGGGTCACGCGGTGGGTAATCTGGTCCGGTTCGGTATCGAAGGCCCGGATCAGCACGTAGAGGTTGTGATCGTCGAAAAGGATCTTGAAGGCCGTCTGCTGTGTGGGTTCCCCGCCGTCGTCCGGGTCCAGCTGGGTAAAGTCGCCGGACCACTCCACGTCGTTCCAGGCCGGATCATCGCCCCTGCCGTCGATGTCCGGGGGCAGCGACGTGATGTGCCGGGTATTGTACACCCGTTTCTCCGGTGCCGGCTGACGCGCTTCGGATTCCGCGGGTCCCACTATGATCAGGGCGGACAGGATGATCGTCCACCGATGCAGTCTGTTCAGAAACAAGGTATGTCCTCCAGCCTTTTGGGGTCCTCGCCGACCATCGATTCACGCGCTGCATCTAAGACAGGGTAACGACCGAAATGGTTGCGTTTTTTCGAGCCCCCTTGGTCTCACGCGGCGATATCGAACGGCGAGACGTACTGCATACATTCCTTTCGTCCATCCCATTCACAAAACCTCTCCGATTTTCCCCTGTGCGGATGCACTTGTAATTTCCACCCGGCCTCTCCCCGCCCTTTCCCCGGCCACTCCCCGGCCGGCGGCGTGCACCCGCGCGCGTGCATCCATATCAGAATATGCTTTTGCCTATCGGGAAACACGGCTGCATATTACCGTACAGGCGGCGCCATTGCCGCCCGTCGCGCCGTGCGGTCTTTCGCCGCTGCGCGCGGCCGCACCCCGCAGCGCGCGGAGATCCCACATGCCCGGCGGTCGACCGAACGTACTTTTCATCATGACCGACCAGATGCGGGCGGACTGCATGTCCGGCGTCGGCCACCCCGTGGTCCGGACGCCCCATCTCGACCAACTCGCCTCCGAAGGCGTCCTCTTCCGGCGGGCCTACGTGCAGTCTGCGGTCTGCGGTCCCAGCCGCATGTGCTTCTACACGGGCCGGTATCCCCACGCCAACCGGTCTCCTTGGAACGAAGTGCCCCTGCCCGCGGACGAGAAGACCATGGGCCACTTCTTCGGCGAAGCAGGTTACCGGGCGGCGCTCTGTGGCAAGACGCACTACACCCCCGATCCCTTCGGCGACCCGGCGGCGCAGCCTGAACAGGGGATCCGCCGCACGGCCCTGGCCGGGCTGGAAACCTGGGAACTGAACGAATCCAGGGGGGAGGGCTGGCTGGCCCATCTAAGAAGCAAGGGGTACGCCGAAGACGTCATCGCCGATCCTTTCGCGGTGGAAATGCCCGCGGATGCCGACCGGGATCGTTCCGCCTACCCCACGCGTTTCAGGCGTGAGGACAGCGATACCGCCTTCATGACGGACCGGGCCATGGCCTTCATGGACGACGCCGGGGATTCGCCCTGGTTCCTGCACCTTTCCTACTTCAAGCCCCATTTGCCCATCGTGGCGCCCTATCCTTACAACGAACTGTACGATCCCGCCGATTCCCCCGCGCCAAACCGGTCCCCGGAGGAACTGGAGCGTCCTCATCCCTTCCACGTCCCCTACCGGATCGAGCGGGGCGGTGTGGCCTACGACGACGAGGACGTGTGGCGCCAGCGAAGGGCGACCTACTACGGCTTGATCACGGAGATCGACGACCACCTGGGCAGGCTGTTCGATTTCATGAAGGACCGGGGTCTCTGGGAAGACACGCTCATCGTCTTCACGTCCGACCACGGCGAATACGTGGGCGACCACTGGATGTTCGAGAAGGAACTCTTCTACGACGAGGCGTACAACGTGCCCTTCATAATCCGCGATCCCCGGTCCTGCGCGGACGCCACGCGCGGTAGGACGATGGACGAGTTCGTCGAGTCCCTGGACGTCCTGCCGACTTGCCTGGAGGTGTGTGGAATTGACGGAACGGACGGACCCGGCGGTGTCGGCGGACCCAACGCACCGGGCGCACCGGACATGCCCGGTATGCCGCCCGCCCTGCAGGGCCGGTCCCTCGTTCCCCTCCTGCGGGGCGAACGCCCGGCCGACTGGCGCGAAGCGGTCTTTGCGGACTGGGATTTCCGGTTCTACTGGACGCCGAAGAAGCTCGGTATTCCGCCGGAGAAGTGCCGGGGATGGATGGTGCGGGACGACCGGTTCAAGTACTGGCACTTCAACGGCATGCCGGACGTGCTCTTCGACCTGGAACGGGATCCCGGCGAACTACGTAACGTGGCCGAAGATCCGCGTTACGCCGACACGGTCCGTGACCTGCGCGTGAGACTGCTGGACTGGCGCATGTCCAACGAGGACGTGAGCCGGGTCGCGTGGACCTATGCGCGCCGCCCCGGATTCGGGCGCGATCCCTTCACGGCGTAATTGGTATGCCTGGTCCGGCTTGACCGCCTGGTCCGCCTCGTCCGCCCAGTCTACCTGGTCCGCCCGGTCCGCCGCATAGGGTAACGGAGCCGATATGAGCCGGTTGTTCTTCCTCGCCAGGAGATTCGTCGCGGGGGAATCCCTCGAGGCCGCGGTCGACGTCGTCCGGTCGTTGAACGACGACGGGCTCGACGTGACCCTGAACATGCTCGGCGAAGCGACCCTTGAGCGGGAGAAGGCGGACGAGGCCGTCCGCCAGTATCTCGTCATGCTGGACCTGATCCGGGACGGCGCGCTTCAGGCCAATATCTCCGTCAAGCTCACCCACCTGGGACTGGATATAGACGAGGCGTACTGCGTAGACAACCTGGGCCGGATCCTGGAAGCCGCCAGGGAACGGGACATCTTCGTCCGGCTGGACATGGAGGGCTCGCCCTACACGCAGCAGACCCTGGATACCTTTTATAGCCTGTACGAAAGTCACAAAAACTCCGGCGTGGTGATCCAGGCCATGCTGCTGCGCAGCCCCCACGACATCTTCGTGCTCAACAAGATCGGGGCCCGCGTGCGGCTGTGCAAGGGATCCTACCGGGAACCCTCCGACCTGGCCCTGCAGCGGATGCCCAACATCCGCGGCGCGTTTCTTTCGATGACGGAACAGCTCCTGCGGGACGGCCACTATCCCGCTTTCGCGACGCACGATGATTACCTGATCGAGGGCGTGATACGGTACGCCGAGCAACTGGAAGTCCCGCGGGACGGCTTCGAGTTCCAGATGCTCTACGGCCTGCGTCCGGGGTTCCAGAAGGAAATGCGCGCGAGGGGCTACGGCATGCGCGTCTACGTGCCCTTCGGAACGGAGTGGATGCCCTACTTCTACCGGAGGCTCAGGGAACGCAAAGAGAACGTATGGTTCATCCTGCGGAACCTGGTCCGAAGCTGAGACGGATTTGCGGTAACATACACTTTCCATTCGAGGTCTAAGTGGGTAGGCGCGATGACCTGGCGTTTTTCATTCCGTTGCCCATCGCAAGTAACCCTCAGCTTATCGGATGGGAGGTGCATTATGTTTACACTCGCGTATAGAGTCTTTGCCGTTGCCGGCGTACTGATCCTGCTCCCCGGCGATCTGACGGGTTTTCACAGGGACGCTTTCGCAGAGGTCAGGCATTACGCTAAAACGGTCGCGTTCGAACCGGGCGGCCACCTGGACATAGAAACAGGCAGGGGCAGCATTGAACTGTCGTCATGGGACCGTAACGAGGTGGAAATCGTCGCCCGTATCGAGTCACCCTTCGAAATCAACCCCGACTACGCGAGTAAGATCGTAACGGCGCTGAGCATCGAAGTGGAGGGATCCGGACGATCATTGCGGATCCGGTCCGACTATGACGAAATTCCCAGTTACAAACGATGGTTCATCAGTATCCGCCATATCCCCTACGTCCACTACGAAATTCGAACGCCGCGCCGTATCCATCTGGATTTGGATGTCCGCCATACGGACACGAGAATCCAGGACGTGGAAGGCGCGATTCGCATCAATGCGCACTACAGCGAGGTTACGGGAACGGATTGGACGGGCCTGACACGCCTGGACCTGGATCACGGTACGCTTCGGCTGACGGAGTTGGAAGGCGCCGTCGAACTCGATGCAAGACACGCGGATGTGCGCATGGAAGCAACGCAACTCAGCGGTGATACGCGGATACGCGCACACCGGGGCCAGACGGTGCTGTACCTGCCCCGCCATCAGGGACTCGACCTCTACTCCGACGTCAGACACCAAAGCGACCTGGATTCCGATTTCGAGATTTCGACCCAGGTGTCACAACGCGACGAAGGCATTATCGCCGGTACGATCAACGGGGGCGGCTCGTTGCTCGAACTCCGCGGCGACCATACCAGATTCCGGTTGAGAAGAAGCGATCCGTAATTCGGATCATAGACGTCCCCCCGCCATGTCCCCACAGCACGCCGTCCCGGTACCTCGACCGGGCGCGGCGTGCCCGCGGCACCACTCCCTCACCGGTCCCGCGAGACGATACGGGTCTGCCTTCCCGCGGCTCGCTGTGGCCCGTGCGCCATTTCCGCCGTATAATCATTGACAACGCCGCGTCCGTGATACCATAATTTGTAAACAATTCGCGGCAGTTTCATATTTCGCGGCGATCGTGTACAAGGCCTGGGCGCGCACCAGTCCGGTATAAGGATTCAACTTCCGATCGACCACGGCGATATCCGTTTCGGCAGACCCACGGCGCAGTCTCAGAAGCGAGCCGATCGAGGGGCCATGCACATCCTCGGAATCGATACCTCCTGTGATGAAACCGCGGCCGCCGTCGTACGCGATGAAACGACCGTCCTGTCCAACGTGATCTCCTCGCAGGGCATACACGTCGAATACGGGGGCGTCGTGCCGGAACTGGCCTCCCGGGCCCACCTGGCCCTTCTGCTGCCCGCGATCGAATCGGCCCTGCAACAGGCCTCCTGCGAACCCGACGGCCTGGACGCCATCGCCGTGACCTATGGCCCGGGGCTGGCGGGCTGTCTGCTGATCGGACTTTCCACGGTCAAATCCATCGCGATGGCCATGGGCAAACCCCTGGTCGGCGTGAACCACATCGAGGGCCACGTGTTCGCGGGGCGCCTGGCGGACGATGAACTCGCCCCGCCCTTCATCGCGCTCGTCGTATCCGGCGGACACACGCAGCTGGTGCTCGTCGAGGACTGGGGCCGGTATCGCATCCTGGGCAATACGCGCGATGACGCGGCCGGCGAGGCCTTCGACAAGGTCGCCCGGCTGATGCGGATCGGGTATCCCGGCGGTCCCGTCATCGACCGGTTGTCGCGGGACGGAGATCCCGGGTTCCTGGACTTTCCACGGACCTACCTCGATCCCGATGGTTTCGAGTTCAGTTTCAGCGGACTCAAGAACGCCATACGCATGTATCTGTCCGGACAGACCGAAGCGGAGATCGACCGCGACCGCGCCCACATCGCCGCATCCTTCCAGGAAGCCGTCGTAGACGTGCTGGTCGACAAGTCCGTGGCCGCCGCCGCGGCCGCCGGCGTGGACGCCATTCTGATTACCGGCGGCGTGGCATGCAACAGCCGGCTGCGTGAGCGGATGACCGAAAGGGGTGCCGAATCGGGGCTCAGGGTGGTCTATCCCCCGCCCATTCTATGCACGGATAACGGCGCCATGATCGCGGCGGCAGGAGCTTACCGATTTCGCAACGGGCAGCGGGACGGACTCTCGCTTTCCGTCCAGCCCCGCGCGCGCCTGGCGGATGTAAACGGCGCAGGGCCGAACGGTGGGACAGCGCGTCCATGAACCGTATCGCGACATTCTTCAGGTTCGACGAACACAAAACGGACTGGCGGACCGAAGCCACCGGCGGCCTGACCACCTTCATGACGATGGCCTACATCGTGGCGGTAAACCCCGCTATGTTGTCGGAGGCGATCGGCCAGGACTTGTTCGGAGAACTCCTGTTCGCCACGTGCACGTCCGCCGCCATCGGCACGCTTCTGATGGCGCTGCTGGCGAACTACCCCTTCGCCCTCGCGCCCGGTATGGGGCTCAACGCCTTTTTCACCTATACCATCGTGCTGGGCATGGGGGTGGACTGGCGTATCGCGCTCGCCGTGGTGCTGACGTCGGGTCTTCTGTTCCTGTTGTTGACCGTACTGCGCGTAAGGGAAGCCATCATCACGGCGGTGCCCGAACCGCTCAAACGGGCGACGGCGGCCGGTATCGGGCTGTTCATCGCGTTCATCGGCCTCAGGAACGCCGGCATCATCGTGGACGATCCGGTCACCCTGGTCGACCTTGGGGACGTGCGTTCCTGGCCCTTCGCCCTGACGCTCGTCGGTCTGGCCGGTATAGGCGTCATGCTCGCCCGGGGCATTCGCGGCGCAATCCTGCTGGGCGTCGCCGGGGTCGCTTTCCTGGCCATGATCATCGGCGTGGTGCCCTGGCCGACCGGCGTGGTCAGCCTGCCCGCCTGGCCGGAAACCCTCTTCGGGGAGGCGATCGTCCACCTGCCGTATACCCTGGACACGATGTTTCTCCATCTCGTCTTCGCCTTCCTGTTCGTGGACCTGTTCGATACCATGGGCACGCTGGTCGGCCTCTCGGAACGCTCGGGTTTCCTGGACCGGGAGGGCCGGCTTCCCCGGGCTAACCGCGCGCTGCTGGCGGACTCCGTCGGGACGGTTTTCGGCAGCGTGCTGGGGTCGTCGACCGTGACCACCTACATCGAGAGCGCCACCGGCATATCTTCCGGGGCGCGGACGGGATTCGCCAGCCTGGTCGTCGCCTTCCTGTTCCTCGGCACGTTGTTCGTGGCGCCCCTGGTCGAATCCATACCAATCTTCGCCACCGCGCCGGCCCTGATCGTAACGGGCGTGCTGATGATGGCCGCGGCGGCGCGGGTGAACTGGAGCGACGCGACGGAAGCGGTCCCCGTATTCCTGACGTTGATTTCGATCCCGTTGACGTTCAGTATCGCCGACGGGCTGGCCGTGGGTTTCGTCGCCTATCCGGTCATCAAGAGACTGAGCGGCAGAGGCGCGGACGTGCATCCACTCGTCGACGTCCTGGCGCTTGTCTTCATCGCGCGTTACGTTTTCATGGAGTGATCTGAGTTTACGGGCCTGTACCAGTGGCCTCCAATCACCACCAGCTACCGTGGGGAGGTATTCATCATGCGCATTACGAGCGTGGTTCTGCTCTTGCTGTTCAGTGTATGGCCGGCGACGGCCCAGGAAACCGGCAGCCTGGCCGGCAGAGTCGCTTCTGATGACGGCATGGCACTGTTCGGCGCCAATGTCGCTGTCGCAGGCGACGCGATCGAAGGAGTGCGGGGTACGACGAGCGACGGCGAAGGGGCGTTCCGTATCGACGGCCTGCCGCCGGGCGTCTATGAAGTGACCGCTTCCTTCCTCGGTTACGCATCGTCTACCACGGCCGGCGTCATGATCCGCGCCGGACAAACCACCACGCTGGACCTCGGCCTGGCTGCTACGACGCTGATCGGCGAGCAGGTCGTGGTTTCCGCGTCGCGCAAGCAGGAGAAGCTGCTCGACGCTCCGGCTTCCATATCCGTGGTGGAGCTGGACGAGATCATGAACCGGCCCGCCCTGTCGGTAACCGACTACATCAAGGACTTGAGTGGCGTGGACCAGGCCAAGGTCGGCGTTTCCCAGAGCTCCACCGTGATCCGGGGATTCAACCGCACCTTCACCGGGTCCCTCCTGCAGATGGTGGACAACCGGATCGCGCGCATCGCCTCGCTCCGGCTCAACATGGGCAATGCCATTCCCTTGACGAACGAGGACATCCAGCGCATCGAGGTCGTCCGCGGACCGGGTTCCGCCCTCTACGGCCCCAACAGCGCCAACGGGGTGATGCACATCGTGACCCGCTCGCCCATCGGTTCGGAGGGCAACGCGTTCTCGCTGTTCGGCGGCGAACGCAGCCTGCGCAAGGCGACCTTCCGGCACGCCAGCAGCGTCGACGGCAAAATGGGGTTCAAGGTCTCCGGCGAATACTCGAAGGCCCGGGAGTGGGCATACGAAGACGCCCTGGAAGTCATCCCCCGGGACGACGACAACGAACGCCTGCTCGGGGAAATCCGGATCGACCTGCGTCCGACCGACGACCTGTCCATCATCGGGTCGGCGGGGTATTCCCGGATCAAGGCCGTCCAGATGACCGGACAGGGCGCGGCCCAGGCTGTCGACTGGTCCACCCGGTTCTTCCAGGCCCGTTCGCAGTACAAGGGATGGTTCGCGCAGGTATTTGTCAACATGAACGACGCGGGCGATACCAAGCTCCTCCGGACCACCCAGCCGATCGTGGACACCTCCAGGTTGACCGTGATGCAGCTTCAGCACAACCTCGCGCTGGGCACCCGGCAGCAGTTCACCTACGGCGCCGACGTGCTGCTGACCCGGCCCAACACCGGGAACACGACCCACGGTCAGTTCGAAGACCGCGACAACCTGGACGAATACGGGTTGTACCTGCAAAGCGAAACGACCCTGAACGACCAGGTCAGCCTGATGCTGGCCGGCCGGGTGGACGAACACAGCAAGAACGAAGACCCGGTGTTCTCGCCCCGGGCAGCCCTTGTTTTCAAGCCTTCGCCCGAGAGCACGCTCAGGCTGACGTACAACCGGGCCTTCGGCACACCCAGTTCCGTGCATTACTTCCTCGATCTGATCGCGGGTTCCGATCCGTTCGGCCTGGGCGCGAATTTCGCCGCCCTCGGCCTGGGGCCGGACCGCACCATCGACCTGCGCACGCAGGGCGTCAATTCGCAGTTCACGTTCCGGCGCGGAGACAACGGCCTGCCCATGTACCGGTCGCCCTTCGCCCCAGTGGCGGGGCTGCCCGCGGACACCTATCTGCCCATGAACGATCCGGCCAGTACCAATCTCCTCTGGGGCGTAGCCCGCGGGGCCGTGCTGGCGCAGCTTACGCCGCAACTACAGGGGCTGGCGGTCCCCATCATCACGCAGTACCTGATTTCGCTCGGTCTTCCGGCACCGAACGCCGCGCAGCTCGCGGCCCAGCAGGCGGCAGGGCTGGCCGCCGCGTTCCCGGGCGTCATCCCGTCCGCCCTGCCGGGGCTCACGAACGCACTGGGCGTACTGGACACGGGGACGGGTACCTTCAATCCCGTCGACCCGGCATCGGTCAGGGACGTCGACCCGATGAGACCGTCAATCACCGAGACGTTTGAAGTAGGTTACAAGGGCGTCGTCGGCAACAAGCTGGTGCTGACCGCGGATTTCTACCGGAACAAGATCCACGATTTCATCAGTTCTATACACATCGTGACCCCCAACGTGTTCCTGGATCTCGGTCCGCTGGCCTCGGCCCTGGGCGCCGGTATCGCGCAGCAACTGGCCCTGCCTGAGAACGCGCAGCTGGCCGGGGCGCTCGCGGTGCTCGATGATCCGGCCACCGGCGTGGGCGGCGACGGAAACGGGTCGCCGGTAGACGAGCTGACCCGGATCTTCGTGAGTACGGCAGCTGCGATCCCCTACGGCACGGTGACCCCGGAGGAAGCCACCGACCCCAATGCCGTGATGCTGACCTACCGCAATTTCGGTGAAGTTTCGTACTACGGCACGGATCTCGGGTTTTCCTATTATCCCAACGATATCTGGAGCCTGTCGGGCAGCTATTCCTTCATCAACGAGAACCTGTTCGAGAAAGTGGACGGCATCGACGACATTCCCTTGAACGCACCAAAGCACAAGCTGTCCCTGGCGCTCGGCCTGAAGCCGTCCGGCCTGCCGCTCAACCTCGGCGCCCGCATGCGCTACCGCGGCGCTTTTGAAATGGCCGACGGCGTCTACGTCGGCGACGTGGAATCCCATACCGTCGTGGACGTGAGCGCTTCCTATGATTTCTCGAAAGTTACGTTCAGCGTGGAGGCCAGCAATCTGCTCGACAAGCAGTACCAGGCCTTCGTCGGTGCGCCGATGATCGGGCGCCTGGTCATGGCGGGTCTCGCGGTGCGCTTCTGACCGCAAGCAATCCCGCGATAATTCGCTTGACAAATCCGCGTATTTTCTTATTCTATAAGTAATTACGCACACAAGTAAAGACCGGCCGCGCCGACGCGAAACAGTAGTCGAAACCGCATCGGCGCGGGGTCTGTAATACCCACGGCCCTTACCGGCAGGAAGGAACCGTTCCGATGCGACTGGCAGGCGTTATTCTGGCTGTCATCATGACAGCGGTCCCGGCGGCGGCGCAGGAAACGGGCATCCTGACCGGCAGAATCGCTTCGGAGAGCGGGGTGTCGCTTTTCGGTGCCAACGTCGTGGTCAAGAGCCCTGCGATCGAAGGGCTGCGGGGTTCGACGAGCGACAGCCGGGGCATGTACCGCGTAGAAGGACTTCCCGCCGGAGCGTACGAGATCACCGTTACTTTCCTGGGTTACGTGGCGGAAACCGCGACCGGGGTCCTGGTTCAACGCGGCGCGCGCACGGAACGGGATTTCGTACTGGCCGCTACGGTGCTCGTGGGCCAGGAGGTCGTGGTTTCGGCGTCCCGAAAGCAGGAGAAAGCGCTGGACGCCCCGGCATCCGTCGAAGTGGTCGAGATGAAAGATATCCGGGACTCCCAAGCGCTGTCCGTCGACGAGCACATCAAGAACCTGAGCGGCGTGGACCACGCGAAGACGGGCGTCATGCAGGCCAGTACGGTGATCCGCGGCTTCAACAAAGTGCTGTCGGGCCTTCTCCTGACGATGGTGGACAACCGGATCGCGCGGATCCCGTCGCTGCGGATCAATTCCTTCCACATCATTCCCATCACCAGCGAGGACATCGAACGGATAGAGATCGTCCGCGGTCCCGGTTCGGCGCTTTACGGTCCCAACAGCTCCAACGGCGTGATGCACATCATATCCCGGTCTCCCATCGGGTCCGAAGGCAACTTCGTGTCCCTTTCCGGGGGTGAACGCGGCCTGCGGAAGGCGTCCTTCCGCCATGCCAGCAGCGTAAACGACATGATCGGCCTCAAGATTTCGGGGAAGTACCTGAAGGCCCGGGACTGGGAACACCACGATCCCGCCGAGGTCGTGCCGCGCAATCTCGACATAGACGGCCAATACGGGGAAATCAGGCTCGACGTCCGTCCTTCGGAGGAGCTGACGTTCATCGGTTCAGCGGGGTATTCCAAGAGTTCCAGCATCCAGATGACGGGGCAGGGCTCGGCCCAGGGCAGGGACTGGGTGTACAGCTATCTCCAGGGCCGCATGCAGTACAGGGGCTGGTTCGGCCAGTTCTTCTACAACAAGAGCGACGCGGGGGAAACCCAGTTGCTGCGCACCGGCGACGGCGTGGTGGACAAGTCGTCGTTAACCGTGATGCAGCTGCAGAACTCCTCGGATATCGGCCCGCGCCAGCAATTCATCTACGGCGTGGACCTGCTGCTTACCCGTCCACGGACCGAAGGGACCATCCACGGCAACTACGAGGACGATGACGACACCGACGAATTCGGGGGCTACCTCCAGAGCGAGACCCGGTTCACCGACCAGGTGAGCCTCATGCTGGCCGGCCGCCTCGACCGGCACAGCAGGCTGGATAATCCGGTATTCTCGCCGCGCGCGGCCGTAGTGATGAAGCCCAATCCGGAGAACACGTTCAGGGTCACCTACAACCGGGCGTTCAACACGCCCACGGTGACTACGTTGTCGCTGGACATCAGGGCGGTTGTCGACGCGTTCGAATTCGGCGACTATTTCGGAGGGCTGGGCTTGGGTCCGGACAACTCCATCGACATCCGGTCATACGGCGCGCGTAATCCCTTTACCTTCCGCCGCGACGAGAGCGGCCAGCCCATGTACCGGTCGCCCTTCGCTACTGTGGACGGGCTTCCCAGGGATACCTACCTCCGCCTCGACGATCCGGAAGCCAACAACCTCCTGTGGAGGGCGGCAAGGGAACTCGTGGTCGCGGAGTTGATCCAGCAACTGGGTAACGACAGCGGCGGCCTGGTCACCCCCGAGCTGGCTGCCCAGTTCACCGGCGTGATACCCGAGCGTCTCCATGGCCTGACGAACAGCCTGCAACTGCTCAACCCCGAAACACAGGACTTCGATCCGTACGACGTCTCGGCGGTCCAGGACATCGACAAGATCCGGCCGACCATCTCGCAGACCCTCGAGTTCGGATACAAGGGCATTGTCCGGAACAAGCTGGTGCTCGCGGCCGATTTCTACCGCACGCAGATGAACGACTACACCCTGCCGCTCTGGATATTCACGCCTTCGGTGTTTCTCGACGAAGGTTCCCTCCGAAGTGCATTGAGCCAGGGCATTGCCGACTACCTGGCGGATCCCGCGAACGCGCAACTGGCCGGCCTGGTCACCTTGCTCGACCAGCCCGCGCTCGGCGGCAACGGGAACGGTGACCACGCCGATGAGATAAAGGGATACGTCGACCAGATCGCGGACGGCGCCGCGATGATTCCCTTCGGTACCGTTACGCCCGAGCAGGCGTCCGACCCGACGGCGGTCGCCCTGACCTACCGGAATTTCGGCGATGTCACGGTCTACGGCGCCGACCTGGGGTTATCCTGGTTCCCCAACCGGTCGTGGCACATAACGGGCAGTTACTCGTATATACACCGGAACCTGTTCGAGAACGTGGAGAACCTCGGCGACGTCCCCTTGAATTCCCCGAAGCACAAGTTGAGCGGTGGCATTACGTACCGCCCCTCCAGGATACCACTGACCCTGGGCGGCAAGATCAGTTACCGCGGTGCCTTCCCGATGCTGGACGGCGTTTACGCGGGTCCTGTCGACGCCTACGCCGTGGTGGACGCCAACGCCGCCTACCAGTTATCCGCGATCACCTTCAGCGTGGAAGCCAGCAACCTGCTGAACACGAAGTACCGCGCCTTCGTAGGCGCCCCGGAAATCGGTCGGCTGCTTTCCGCGGGCGTGGCCGTGCGATTCTGACGGACCTGCCCCTGGGTCCGTCCTTTCATTTGCCCGGTTTCCGGGAATAAGGAATCCCCTTCACAAGTCTAAAGGATAGAACGCCACGTGCCGGCGCCGGGCGGATCCATCGCGGCTTCCATTAAATCGAAACCATATCCGGGGTTTTTCGTGCAATCCAATATGGACTATGGACGCGCGCGGAAAGGGCTTCTTCCGGCACGCGGGCCGCGGGCCCCTGTCCAATATTGGCTTGACACATAGTGCGGCCGTCCGTATGATGAGTCCATCCTCAAGGAGACCGAAAATGCCACATCGGTTGCGGTATATACTGGCGATTCTGTGCCTGCTGGCCACGCCTGCGGACGTGCTCGCCCAGGGAGAATACTTCGGTCGGAACAAGGTCCAGTACCGCGACTTCAAGTGGGAAATCATCTCCACGCCCCACTTCGAAATCTACTACTACCAGGGAGAGGAAGAGGCCGCCTACGATGCCGCCAGGATGGCGGAGCGTTCGTATAACCGCCTGAGCCGTATCCTGCAGCACCGGTTCACCGACAAGATTCCGATCATCCTGTACGCCTCCCATACCGATTTCCAGCAGACCAACGTCCTGCCCGGCTTTATCAGCGAGGGCACCGGCGGCGTGACGGAGTTCAACAAGAACCGCATATTGCTGCCCTTCACGGGATCCTACGCGGAGCTGGAACACGTACTCACTCACGAACTCGTTCACGCCTTCCAGGGAGACGTGATCTACGGCGCGGGTCCGGGCGTCTCCATCCTGAACCCCATGGCCTTCGTCGCCCCGCTGTGGTTCATGGAGGGCATGGCCGAATACCTGTCGCTCGGCCGCATCGACGCCTATACCCACATGTGGCTGCGTGACGCGGCGCTGCAGGGCTATCTGCCCCCGACCATTCCCGCCATGGACTACAGTTTCGGCGTCTACCGGTTCGGACAGGCGCTGTTCGCCTACATCGGCGACCGGTACGGAGACCGGAAGATCGGCGAGATACTCCGCAAGACGGCCCGCATGCGGAACGTGAACGAAGCCTTCCGCTCGTCCATCGGCAAGGACATCGAAAGGCTGTCCGACGAGTGGAACGAGCACGTGCGCAAGACCTACCTGCCACAGATCGAGGACTACGAAAAGCCGCAGGCCTTCGCCCGTCAACTGACCGACGTCCGGGAATCCAGGGCGGGCCTGCACCTCGCCCCGGCGATTTCGCCGCGGGGCGACAAGCTGGTCTTCATTTCCAACCGAAGCCTGTACAACGATATCTACCTGGCCTCCGCCATCAACGGCGAAGTTATCTCCAAGCTGGTCGAAGGCGAGCGCTCGGCCGATTTCGAGTCTCTCCGGTTCTTTTCCACGTCCATTTCCTGGTCGCCCGATGAGCAGTACATCGCCTTCCCGGCCAAGGTGGGGGCGCGGGACGCCCTGTATATCATGGACGTCCGAAGGAAGAAGGTGATCCGGCGCATCAAGGTCAATCTCGACGGCGCCACGTCGCCGAGCTGGTCGCCGGACGGTGAAAAGCTGGTCTTCGTCGGCCTCCAGGGAGGGCAGTCCGACCTGTACGTGGTGGATTCCGCGGGCGGGAACCTGAAGGCCCTTACCCGGGACCGGTACACGGACCGGGACCCCGTATGGTCGCCGGACGGCAAGACGATCGCCTTTTCCTCGGACCGGGGCGACGTGACCAATTTCCGAACGCTCACCTTCGGATACCAGCAGCTGGCGCTGTATGACCTGGAAACGGGAGAGGTCGAGAAGATCCCGGACCAGATCGGCAAGAGCATTTCGCCGCAGTGGTCGGCGGACGGCAGCAAAATCGCGTTCATTTCCAATCGCACCGGCGTGTCCAACATATTCATCAGGGACATGGAGAACGGCGAGACCTACCAGATTACCAACGTACTGACCGGGGTGACCAACGTAACCGCCGCCGGACCCGCCATCAGCTGGGCGCAGAAGTCGGACCGCATGGTCTTTTCCGCCCTGTCCTGGGGGGGATTCGACCTGTTTTCCATCACCGACCCGGTGTCGTTGATGAAGGAACCCTACGACCACGAAAAGGCGGCGACGCCCGGTGCGTCGCCCGATGCGCAGCAACTGGCGCCGCCTCTGAGAACCGAACCACCGGATGAACCCCTCGCCTCCGGGGACGCGGAAGGATCATCGGAAGAAACCGCCTCCGGGGTCGAGGAAGGATCATCGGAAGAAACCGCCTCCGGGGACGAGGAAGGATCTTCGCCGGCAGCGACGGAGGCCGCCGCGCCGTCCACTGCTCCGGACACCGCATCCGAGGCGGGACCACCGTCCGGGATCCCGGAACGGGAAAAGATAACCACGATCCAGACCGTGCTTACCGCGCCGCCGGACACGACGTCCGCCGCGGAGTCTGTCGCGGAGTCCATCAATGAGTCGGCCGCAGAGTCGGCCGCGCCCGGGGAGATGCCCGAACCGTCGACGGGTTCCGGCCTCCTGGAGACGCCGCAGTTCCCCTTCGGACCCATCGCAGGGGGTATCGGTCCGGCGGGCGAGTTGCCGGATACGACCGCCTGGACCGACGGTACGTTCACGAAGCGGAAATACTCCCCCAAATTCGGGCTGGACTACCTGGGGGGGAATGCCGGGTACTCCACGCACGTCGGACTCGTGGGCAGTTCCGTCCTTTCCTTCAGCGACATTCTGAACAACCACAAGATACTCGTCGGCGCCAACGTTTTCGGATCCCTGACGGACGCGAACCTGCTGCTCCAGTACACCAATCTGACGCGGCGCGTCAACTGG
The DNA here is from genome assembly GCA_009837395.1 of Gemmatimonadota bacterium. Classification (GTDB taxonomy): domain Bacteria; phylum JAAXHH01; class JAAXHH01; order JAAXHH01; family JAAXHH01; genus JAAXHH01. The sequence continues at coordinate 31,240 of VXTP01000004.1, read as the reverse complement.
AGCGTGGCGGCGTTCCAGTACAGCTACGACCTGTTCCGCGGCAGCTACCAGGGTCCCTGGGTTGCCCAGGTGACGACCCAGATCAACCGCGGCGTCCAGTTCTACCTGAGCCGTCCTTTCAGCAAGTTCAACCGGTTCGAACTGGGGGTGCAGGGCGTCAACCGTTCCCGTGAACTGGTGGACGTCAGTTTCAATTACTTCGGCATCCGGCGGACGAGGCGGGGAAGCCTGGGAAGCGTCAACTTCATCCAGCCCACCGCCGCCCTGGTCACGGATCACACGCTGTACGGACTGACCGGCCCGATCGCCGGCGCCCGCGGCCGCGTCGAAGTGACGCCAACGTTCGGCGAGCTGCAGTTCACGCGGGTCTTCGTCGACTACCGCGCCTACTACAATGTCCTGCAGCGTTACGCCTTTGCCTTCCGCCTGTACGGACTGAGCAGCGACGGGCGGGACCAGGAACTGTATCCATTCGGCGGTCCCTTCAACTTCCGCGGGGCGGACTACTGGTCCGTCTGGGGGAGCAAGGTCGCGCTGGTCAACGCCGAGTTCCGGTTTCCCCTGATCGAGGTCCTCGCCTTCGGCTGGCCGCTGCCGCTGGCCTTCCAGCAGATCCGCGGTTCGCTGTTCGTGGACGCGGGCGCCACCTGGGACCAGACCACCAGTTCCACCCAGGCCAACCAGTATGCCGGCTATCCAAACGTGGGCCAATTCGTCGACGGCGGCCTGGTGCGGGACAACGGCCTGGGGCCGCGCACGATGGAAGAGCTGTCGGGCGGGCCGCTCGCGGTGGCCTACGGCATCGGCATGCGCTCGCGTGTCGGCTTCCTGATCCTGAAGTTCGATATCGCCCGCCAATTCGACCTGGGAAGGCGGCCTGCATGGTACAACAACGAAAACCTGTCCAATGTTCCCCGTGGGCTCGAGTCCGAGTTCCCGGGCACGCGTTCGTACCGGCTGAGGCATGCGCTGAACGACACCCAGTTCTTCTTTACGATCGGAGCCGATTTCTAGGACGCTCCTCGCGTACCGGTCCGCCGGCCGGTTTATCCCTCGTTGGTTCACCTTTGCCTGAGCGCGGAGATACGGCAGGTATACATGCATACATCAGAAGAGATCACGGCCTTAAGGGAGCAACACTATAACGCCACGCTGACCGAAATCCAGGAACTGAACCCCGAACTCTGGATCATCCGGGTGAAACCGGACGAGGAACTTCCGCCGTACAAGCCCGGACAGTACACCACGCTCGGCCTGGGCGACTGGGAACCCACCAACGATCCCGAACATAACGAAGACGTTAACGAGAACCTCAAGACGAAGCTCGTCCGCCGCGCCTACTCCATGTCCTTTCCCATGTACGAGGACGATCCCCGCCAATTGATGGACCCGGCGGACATGGACTACTATGAGTTCTACATCACGCTCGTAGCCCGCGACGGCGAGGAAGGCCAGGACCCCTCCCTCACGCCGAGGCTGTGGATGCTGAAGGAAGGCGACCGTCTCTGGATGGGGCCGAAGGTGACCGGCCATTACACCCTGGAACACGTTGGTCCGGACGACCAGGTCATCTTCGCCGCGACCGGCACCGGCGAGGCGCCCCACAATTGCATGATTGCCGAACTGATGCGCAATGGCCACGGACCGGAGATCATTTCGGTGGTGTGCGTGCGATACGCCCGGGACCTGGGCTACCAGTCCACCAACGAGCGCCTGGAGCACCTGCATCCGAACTACCATTACATCACGCTGACCACCCGGGAAGCCCACAACCTCAACCGCAAGGTGTATATACAGGATCTGGTTAAGACCGGGGAACTGGAAGGACATACCGGAATCGTCCTGGATCCTGAAAGGACCCACGTGTACATCTGCGGTAACCCCGACATGATCGGCGTGCCCAACTATACCAGGGAGGGCGACAAGTCGTACCCCTCGCCCACCGGCATGGTGGAGCTGCTCGAATCCCGTGGATTCAAGGCGGACCATCGCAGGGACAAGGGCAATATTCACTTCGAGGAATACTGGTAATCCACCGTCCGGCTCGTCGGGTCGCATCCTGAATGACGAAGAGGCCGCCATGCAAACACTGACGCTGGATGCGGAGGGCAATCCCGAGGTATCCAGCGGGCCCGTGCCTGCCTGCAACGACGAGGACGTACTGATCAAGGTCCGGGCATGCGTGCTGTCGCGCCGGAGTGTCGCCGAAAACGGCGCCGATCCGCCATCAACCGCCAACGGAGCCCACGGGGCCATCAGCCGGAGCTTCACGGGTGTCATCGAGTCCACAGGCCGGCTTGTGGATTCGCCTGGACGGCGCGTGGACTCGATCGGCCGGGGCGACCGGGTCGTTGCCTGCCTTACCGAAGGCGGCTTTTCGGAATACCGCAGCGTGCCTGCGAGCCAGGCCGTAAAGTTGCCGCAAGGGGTCAGTTACGAAGAAGGCGCCATCGCCGGCCTGATGCCGACGGTACTCAAGGGCATGGAACGGGCCGACGTGAAGGGCAGTACCGTTTTCGTCAGCGGCCTGGGGACTACCGGGTTGCTGGGCACGCAGGTGGCGTCCATATCGGGCGCCGCGGCCGTGATCGCGTCGGACCAGCACGCGAAGCGCCTGCAACGGGCGGCGGATACGGGCGCGGACACCCTGATCAATGCCTCCACGGAAGACGTCCATCGCCGTGTCATGGACCAGACCGGCGGTCAGGGTGTGGATGTCTGCCTCGAATGCGCCGGCAGCGGGGCATCCTTTGCCCAGTGCGCGGCGGTACTGCGGCCGGGCGGGAAGCTCGTCGTCCTGAAAGCCGCTGCCCACTCCGTATCCATCGACATGCGGGAATGGTCGGAGCGGTCCCTGCAGCTGATCATGGGACGCGAACAGCCCTTCGAAACCCCCTACCTGGTGGACCGGGGACTGAAACTCGTGGGTATCGGCGCCGTCAGGCTGCGCCCCCTGCTGACCCACGTGTTCCCCGCCCATCGTGCCGCCGAGGCCCTCGAACTGATCGACGGCCACCCTGACCTGGCCGTCGAAGTCGCGCTGATATGGGGGTAGGGATCGACAGGATCAGCGTCCTGTAGTGCTTGACACGCACGCTTCCGTGTTCCAACTTTCAAGCCGCCGGTAAAGGGCCATGGGATCTGTCGAAAGGACTTGAACGCACTTTGTCATCCGAAATCAGTATCCTGAATCTGATTCTGGATTCGGGCGCCGTCGCCAAGACCGTCATTGTCGTTCTCCTGATGTTCTCTATCGTTACATGGGCGATCATGGCGGAGCGCTGGCGGTACTTTCGCCGGGCCCAGGCGCAGTCGGGGGAATTCCTCGCGTTCTTCAGGGCGGAGCGCAACTACAGACAGGTTTACGCCACCGCCTCGAAGTTGCCGTTCAGCCCCGCCGCCGCGGTGTACCGCGAGGTCTACGAAAAGTACGCCCCGGCGTTTCCGGCCGCCGCAGGTCAGGCCGGCGCCGCGGACCAGTCGGCCGGCAGCGCGGTCCAGGCCGCCGCCGCGGTCCAGGCCGACCAGGCGGGCCGGGCGATGGAGGTGGACCAGGACCTGGTGGAATCCGTCTATCGCGACCTGCGGCTGGCCGCCCACCGGGAACTGGCCCGGTTCGAACAACGGCTTCCCCTGCTGGCCACCGCTGGAAGCGTGTGCCCCTTTCTCGGCCTGTTCGGAACGGTGTGGGGCGTCATGACCGCCTTTCTGGACATCAGTACCCAGGGCTCCACCAACATCGTGGTCGTGGCGCCCGGGATCGCGGAAGCCCTGATTACGACGATCGCGGGCCTGGCCGTGGCGATCCCGGCCATGGTGGCGTATAACTACTTCGTGCAGCGGTCGCGGGTGCTGGGCCTGGAACTCGAGGACCTGGCCACCGCGGTCCTGAACATCCTCCAGTTGCGGACCACCGCGGGGAGGCCATGAATTCCTTTGATTTCAATAGCGCGGGCTCGCCCCGCGTCCTTTCGGAAATCAGGGTCACGGCGCTCGTCGACGTCATGACCGTGCTCCTGATCATCTTCATGATCACCACGCCGATGATCCAGAGCGGCGTCCAGGTGGATCTTCCCAGGGCGAGCGCGGCCGCACCGGATCTTGGCGAGGGCCTCGTCATCACGATAACGAGCGAAGGGTCGCTCTACCTCGAAGACCGGCTGCTTTCGATCGCCCAGTTCGACGGGGTGTTCGGGGAGATCTTCGAGGATCAGCAGGATAAGCCGGTGTTTATCCGCGGAGACGAACAGGTGCCCTACGGCGCCGTCATTGGCGTGCTGGATAAACTCAAGCAGCACGGCGTAACGCAGATTGGCCTGGCGACCAGTCTGAGGCCTTCACGATAATGGCACGCATGATCTGGGCTTCCGGATTCCTGCATATCGCGGTGATCGCCGGGCTGATTGGTTTGAATACCTGGTGGTCCGCGCCGGCGTCGTCGCTGGACCAGCAGGTCTACCGGGTCGATCTCGTAACGCTGAACGAGCGTCCGCCGGTCCAACGTCCGCCCGCGATCGACGAGGCGTACGAAGTCGTCTCGAAGAAGGAGGCCGCCGCGCCGCAGGAGGAGGCGGTCCTGGCGCTGGAACGGACACCGCGCCTGGTCTCCGAAGAACCGGACCCCCTACCTGAAGCGCCGCAGACCTTCGAGACCGATTCTCCGGAGATCCGCCTGGACGAGCGGAACTTCGAATACCCGTACTACCTGGGCATGATGCAGCGGAAGATCCAGCAGCATTTCACCGTGCCCAGGATGCTCGGCGTAACCCAGCTCGAGACGGTTATCTATTTCCGCGTAGTACGGTCCGGCCGGATTACCGGCGTCGTCATCGAGCGTTCGTCTTCCAACCCGGTCTTCGACCTGAGGGCGCAACGGGCGCTGCAACTGGCCGATCCGCTGCCGCCGCTTCCGGAAGGCTACAGGAAGTCCTACCTGGGCGTGCATTTCGCCTTCCAGTACGCGTTGTGAAGCAGCAACGGACGCATGCGGTACCGGACCGAACCCGAGGCCAGGGATGGGATCACGGCACGGAAGGCCTGAAATGAGAAAAAACCGAAATGCCTGGCTGTTGAGGACCCTTTTGTTGGCGGCCTTCGTACTGCCCCTGCTCGTCGCGCGGTCCGCGTCGGGCCAGGACGAGGTCAATCTCAGCGTGCAGGCCCGTGTCTCCCCCCGCATCCCGATCGCCTTCAAGCCCTTTGTCCCCCGGGAAGGAACGGCCTTCGACGCCGCCGTGCAGGACACCGTCAACCAGGTGCTCATGCGGGACCTGTCATTCTCCGGCGTATTCGCCGTGCGGGACCTTTCCATCCCGGCCCGGATCGGCGCGGACGAAGGATCGCCGGTGCTGACGGAAAGCGACGGCGACACTACCTATGTGTTCATGGACGCCGCCGGAGAAGTGGACCTCGAGCTGCTGCGCAAGCTGTCCGTGCAGGTCATGGTGTCGGGGACGTATGAAGTATCGGGACCCCGGGTGGAGATCTCCGTTCGGCTCACCGACCTGGGCACCCGGCGGACGATCATGGAGAAGGGGTACGCCGCCTTCGACCTGACCCTGCGAAGAATCGTGCATCTCATGGCCGACGACATCGTGTTCCAGCTCACCGGGGACCGGGGCACCGCCCAGACCCGCGTCGTCTTTATCTCCCAGCGCAGCGGCGCGCCGGAACTGTACATATCGGATTACGACGGTTTCAACGTCCGTCAGCTGACCCGGGACGGCGCACGGAAGTACTCGCCGAACTGGTCGCCGGACGGCACCAAAATCGCCTACACCTCCTACCGGGACGGCCCCCACGAACTGTATATCCTCGACCTGCAGAGCGGCGAGACCGGCAAGGTCCCTTTCGGGGGGAGAACGGTGCTTTCGCCGCGTTGGTCGCCGGACGGCCGCCACCTGATCCTGAGCCTGGTCACGGAGGGGGTTTCCAGGCTGTACATCAGCACGCTGGACGGGAGCGGACTGATACCGCTGGCGACCGGTTACGGAATCAACGTATCACCGTCCTGGTCACCCCGGGGCGACCAGGTGGTCTACATGTCGGACCGATTGACACAGAAGCACCTGTACGTTATAAATATAGATGGCTCGAACGACCATCGCATCACCTTCGAGGGCGGTTACAACGGATCGCCGGCGTGGTCGCCCCGGGGCGATCGCATCGCCTACGTGGGCGGTGATCTGGCGCAGGGGAGGCGGGGAGGACCCCGGCGGGTCTTCAATATCTATACCTGCGACGTCAACGGCAGCAACCTGGTGAAACTCACGGGCGTCCGCGGACCGGAAGGAGACAACGTGAACCCGACCTGGTCCCCGGACGGACTGCACATTCTCTTCAGTTCCGACCGTGCCCGTAGCGGCGAGTACCAAATCTACCGGATGTCCTGGAACGGAGACGACGTCCATCCCGTCATCACGGAGGGCAACAACCGGCAACCCAGCTGGGGACCCAGGCCCGAATGAAATCGAAGCGGATCGAGCGTAAATGAACGAAAGGTTCCTGAAACCTCTCGGCCGGTGCATGCTGCCGGCGATCTTCGTCCTGGTCGTTGCCGGCGCATGCGGCGTCCAGTCCGACCTGACCAACCTGAAGAACGACACGACGCATCTGCGGGCCCAGATGCAGGTCATGCGCGAGGAGATCGCCCTACAGGAGGACATCGACTCCCTGAAGGTGCACATCGTGCGGCTGGAAGCCCTCGTGCGGGCCCAGACGGAGGAGCTGCTGCGCATGCGTGCGGACATGGGGCAGCGGGTCGGCGCCCTCGAAAACCAGTTGCAGGTCCTTACCACGCGCATCACGGAAAGCGACCGTCAGTTTTCGGCCCTGGTGCGTCGGCTGGAGAGCCTGCAGGTCCAGCTGAGTGTGCCGGCAAGGCCGGATACGACCGCGGCTCAGACCGGGTCCTTCGATCCGGGTGAGCTCTACGACCTGGCGCTGAGGGATTACCAGCGGGGCAGCTACGACGTGGCGGTCCGGCAGTTTACCCAGTACATCGAGTATTTCCCGGACTCGGACCTGGCCGACGACGCGCAGTTCTATATCGGCGACAGCTACTATACCCAGAGTCTGTACACCCAGGCGCTCGATGCCTACGAGATGCTGTTGGACACCTATCCGGGTGGAAGCAAGGTGCCGGCCACCCTGTTGAAGATCGCCTTCATCAAGGTGGCCCGGAAGGAACCTGCCGAGGCCCGGTCCTTCCTGGAACGGGTAATCGGTGAGTTCCCCGATTCGGAGGAGGCTCAGCTCGCGAGGATGAGACTTGACCTGATGCCGGAAGACTGAACAGGACTTACTTTTTGCTTTACTTTCACAACCAAATGGAGATTTTAAGTGTGGATGTACCGGTTTGATCCACGCATCGAAAAAAGCACGGTGAAGTCGAGAAGGAGTCCATATACCTGCCGTTCATTGATGGATGAGTAACGCATCTATTTGAAAGGAGTGCTGTAATGAAAAGATGGCGTAGCACGTATTCGATCCTGGCGCTCTGTGTGATGGTCACCGTTCCCGCGTGGATGGGTGCCGCCTGTGCCAGGGGCCCGTCCGCGGAGGAACTGGCCGCGATGGAGGCCGCGCGTCAACAGGCCATAGCGGATTCACTCAGAGCGGTACGCGCTGAAGAGGAAGCCCGTCTCGCGGCCGAGGAAGAAGCCCGGCGCCTGGCCGAAGAGGAAGCCCGTCTCGCGGCCGAGGAAGCGGCCCGTCTCGCGGCCGAAGAGGAAGCCCGCAGGGCGGCCGAAGCCCGGCACCAGGAGATGATGTCCCTGTCCACCATCTACTTCGATTACGACATGTCGAACATCCGGGAAGATCAGCGTTCGGCCCTGGACGAGAACGCCCGCAAGCTGCGGGAGTACCAGCCGGAAGACTCGGTGGTGGTCGAGGGCCACTGCGATGAACGGGGTACGATCGAATACAACCTGGCGCTGGGCGAGCAGCGCGCCCAGGCCGTCAAGACGTACCTCACGGATGCCGGCGTGGCGGACGGCCGCATAGAGACCGTCAGTTACGGTGAAGAGCAGCCGGCGGTCATGGGTGACGACGAAAGCGCGTGGTCGCAGAACCGGCGCGCCGAGTTGAAGCGCCAGTAAGCGTTACAGGTATCACCCGTACCGAAACAGGACCGGGGCGGCCGTATGGTCGCCCCTTTTTCGTCTGTGCCCGGGAGTAATGTTCCCGTTTTCATAGGTCACGTGGATACAAAGGACAGACCGGCGTATTGCAAAAAAACATTGAAAGATGAAGCAGAAATGCATATACTTTGCCGCTCAGGATGAAACAGACGTTAAGCGGAAAAGGAACAGACTGACTGGATGTATTTTGGATTTAAAAGCCAACTCAGGGAAAGGAGTTTCGCATGAAGCGATGGAGCAATACGGCATCGGTCCTGGCGCTCTGTGTGCTGGTCGCCGCTCCCGTATGGATGGGCGCTTGCTGCGCCGTAACCCGGGGACCTTCCGCGGAGGAACTGGCCGCGATGGAGGCGGCGCGTCAACAGGCGATCGCGGATTCGATCAGGGCGGTACAGGCTGAAGAGGAAGCCCGCCTGGCGGCCGAGGCCGAAGCCCGGCGCATAGCCGAAGAGGAAGCCCGTCTGGCGGCCGAGGAAGAAGCCCGGCGCCTGGCCGAAGAGGAAGCCCGCAGGGCGGCCGAGGCCGAGGCCCTGCACCAGGAGATGATGTCCCTGGCCACCATCTACTTCGACTATGACCGGTCGGACGTCCGGGAGGACCAGCGTTCAGTCCTGGATGAAAACGCCCGCAAGCTGCGGGAGTACCAGCCCGAAGACCGGGTGGTGGTCGAAGGCCATACCGATGAACGGGGCACGATCGAATACAACCTGGCGCTGGGTGAACGGCGCGCCGAGGCGATCAAGGCGTACCTCGTGGATGCCGGTGTGGCGGAAGACCGCATCGAGACCGTCAGTTACGGTGAAGAGCGGCAGTCGGTCATGGGCAGTGACGAAAGCGCCCTGGCGCAGAACCGGCGCGTGGAGCTGAAGCGCCAGTAGGTTTCCCCGCATCACCCGTACCGTTTCAGGACAGGGGCGGCCGTAAAGGTCGCTCCTGTTTTTTTACGACTCCCCGAGAAACGGTCTCCAGTTTTCATAGATCATGTTGTGGATGGCCTCTTCCGGAAACACGGGCAGGGACGTGTTCCGTACGACGTCGTTCACCTTCCACTGGCCCGCTATGACCTGCGCCGGCGTGGCGGAGGGAAAGTCGGAACCGAAGATCAGCTTGTGCTCCACGCCGTACTCCAGGGCGGACATGAAGGCCATGTAATGGCGAAGCGGGCGGTAGTGCAGGGCCGATATATCCGCGTAGAGATTCGGATGCTTCCGGATCAGCACCACGCATTCGTCCTCCCACGGGTGTCCCATGTGGGCGATCATCATCCGGAGGTCCGGGCAGGCCACCGCGATGTCCTCCAGCTGGATCGGGTTGGCCCACTTGAGCGGGCCCGGCCGCACGAAGGAAGTGCCCTGGTGCCAGATCACGGGGATGTCCAGCGCCTCCGCTTTTTTGAACAGGGGAAGATGGGCCGGGTCCTGCGGGTCGAAGTGCTGGTAGATCGGCGCGACCTTTAGCCCGCGCAGGCCGAGCACTTCGACGTTGTATTCGAGTTGTTCGACGGCGTCTTCATCGTTCGGGTCGACGGAACACCATCCGATGAACCGGTCCGCGTGTTTATCCACGAAACCGGCGACGAGTTCCTGGGGTACGTCCACCCCGCAGTAGGGCGCCTTCAGCCCGAACACCACCACCCTGTCGCAGTCCCCGGTCGCCTTCAGCAGCGTTTCGGGCGTGGAATCGAAGGCATTCCTGTACCGGTCTTCGTAGCCGGCGAAGTATACGTCCTCGGACAGCCGCATCTTGGCCTTCTTGGCGGCGTAGGCGAATTCCACGAATTCGTCGGACATATGGTCCGGGTACCACATCAGGTTGGTATGGATGTCGACTAGCATGGTTGGCTTTCCCCGGGGCTGGCGTGATGATTGTCGTTGAAAACGCTCGCACGGATCATGTCCGCGGCTTCTTCCAGGTCGAAACAGGCGGGATCGACGGGGATCCCGGCTTCGCAGGCGGCGGTCAGCAGATCGCACAGCCCGGGCCGACCGGGCCGTTCCTGCGGCCGCGGGTCGACGCCATCCACCCGACCGGGCCGACCGGGCTGTTCCTGCGGCCGCGCGCCGACGCCGTCCGCCCGGCCGAACAGGCGAACCGGCGTGGTATCCGCCGTGATGCCGCCGTTTTCCATGACCAGGATCCGGTCCGCCAGGCGGGAGATCAGGTCCATGTCATGGGTGATCAGGAAAAGGGTCGTCCCCTTCGCCTTGCAGGCCCTGAAAATCGCCTCGACCTGCCGTACGCTTTGCGGATCGAGTCCGGACGTGGGTTCGTCGAGCGCGAGGACGGAAGGCTCCATGGCCAGGATTCCGGCGATCGCGGCCCGGCGTTTTTCCCCGCCGCTCAGAGACAGGGGATGCCGGTGTAAGAACCGGCCGGGATCCAGGCCGACCCGCTCGAGCGCCCCGTTGACCATGCCCGGGATTTCCGATGCCGCAACACCCGTTTGCCGAGGGCCGAAGGCCACGTCGTCGAAGACGGTTTCCTCGAACAACTGCGCCTCGGGAAACTGGAAGACCAGTCCCACTTTCTGACGCAGCTTACGCAGGTCGGTCTCCGGGGACGACACATCCTTCCCCTCGACCCGTACCGTGCCCGAATCCGCCTTAAGCAGGCGGTTGAGGTGCTGAATCATCGTGGATTTACCCGAACCGTTCGGCCCGGTCAGCGCGACGCACTCCCCGGGGAACACCAGGGTGGTCACATCGCGCAACGCGAGGATCTCAAGGGAAGTGCCGGGGGAGTAGGTATGGCACACCTGGTCGAAAGCGATCATGGGCGGGGTGGTTGGCGACATGGCCGGTTTCTCATCCGGCGCGTCCGGTGCCGAACGGACATCGCCCGGCGGCGTGCCGTCCTGCCGGCGGGACGGTGGCGATTCGGGCGCCCTGGGCGACTCGGGTGCTCCGGGCGGATCGAGCGCCCTGGGTGACTCGTGCGCCTTGTGTGCCAGCCACCGGACCAGGGGCTCCGGACGGACAATGCCGGCCGGAACCGCGACGCCGCGCGTACACAGGGCGTCCGCCAGCCGCTTGGCCAGCGGCGCGTCGAGCCCGTGCGCCGCGAGCCGGCCGGATTCCCGGTATACCTCCTCCGGCGTTCCCTCGGCGGCGATATCCCCGTCCACCACCAGTGCGATGCGGTCCATCCGGACGGCTTCTTCCGGTGACTGCGTTATGAAGACCACGCTCAACCGGTATTCCTCCACGATCGACAGGAGCAGGTCGAGGATGTCCCGCCGGTCGCCCGGGTCTAGCGACGAGGTGGGCTCGTCGCAGATGAGGTAACGGGGGCGCATGGACGCCACGGCGGCGATAGCCAGGCGTTGTTTCTCGCCGCCGGACAGCCTGTGGGGAGGATATTGGCGGTACTTCTCCAGGTTGAAACGGCTTAAGGCCCACGCGACGCGGTCGTGGATCTCTGCGGAAGGCAGGCCGAGGTTCTCCAGGCCGAAAGCCACTTCCCGTTCCACCGTGGTGGAGACCAGCTGGTTATCCGGGTTCTGGAAGATCATGCCGGCCCGTTGATGGACCGGCCACTTGTTCTCCGGGACCGCCGTGTCCAGGCCGTCCACCAGGACCCGGCCGGACCGGGGCACGATCAATCCGTTGAGGCAGCGGGCGAGCGTGCTCTTGCCCGAACCGTTGGGGCCGATGACGGCCAGGCTTCCGGAATCGCCGATCTCAAGGGACAGGCCCCTCAGCGTGGGGACCTCGTCCCCCGTCGGGAGGTGGTAGCTGAAGGATACGTCTTCGACGACGATCACAGCAGGTCGTCCAGGTCCATCTGGCCGGCGGCCTCGTGGACGGCCGCGTATACCTCCGCTAGCGGGACCCCCGCCTTCAGCGCCGCCTGACGGCAATCCTCGTATTCGGGGGTATAGCGCGTGGCGTTATCCTGCCGAACGACTTTGATCCGGATCGCGCCGAAGGGGGTGTCTGCCCTGGCTTCGCGGCGAGGCAACACGCTCCGGGAGACGGGGTAGCTTCTGAGGCCTATGGTCGTCGTTTCCCTGAAAACCACCTCGGCCAGTCGGCCAACCAGGGCGGTTGGCGCCAGCACGGTGAGCAGTACGCCCGGCCTGCTCTTTTTCATGATCACGGGTGTGAGAAAGGCGTCCACCGCGCCGGCGTCGAGCAGCAGGTCCAGGACGTGGCCGTAGAACTGCGGATTCATATCGTCGATCTGAGTTTCCAAAACCTGCACGGACGCACGGTCGCCGGCCTGGTCGATACCTCCCATGTGGGCGATTTCCCCCTGGCGGGTGACTTCCCCCAGACGGGCGACTTCTCCCACGCACAGCCGTACCCTGTTTCCATCACCACGGGCGTCGTCGTTGCCCCCGCAGCCCACCGACCGCAGCGTAAAGCCGGACCCGTGCATCGAACCCGCGGAAAGCGCGGTCAGCACGGCGCATCCCGCCAGGTCGACGGGGGCGCGGTCGACGGGCCGCACGGTTGCGCCCCGCATAAGGGCGGCGAGCAGGGGAGGCGTAGCATCGATGCCCGTGGCAAAGGGCAGTGCCTCGTGGTGGAGGGTATCGATCCCGAGAAGATGCAGGGCGTTGCAGAGGGCGAGGATACGCAATGCCGTGTGGCGGCCGCCCAGTGCCTCCACCGACGGCGTGTGGGCTGGTGCGTGGTCCGTCGCGTGTCCTGGCGTCTGGTCCGGTGCCCCCCAGCGTTCGTTCACGTTCTGCTCGAGGTGACCAATTACCCGGCCGATGAGCGTGCCGGCCGGCGTGCCCGCACCCCCGTCCGGGATGGCCCGGTAGGTCTCGGGGACGGACGCTTCGACGCAGGACAGGGAGGCGAACGTCACCTGCGTCCCATCGACCCGCTCCCGGGTGACGTTGATCTCGCAGTCCACGCCATAGTGGCGTTTCAAGGACGCCGCGATCTCCTCGCAGTCCGAGCCCGCGTCGATCAGCGCGCCGAGCAGCATGTCCGCCGTAAAGCCGGATAACTGGTCGAAATATCCCGCCACCGCCATGGGACCCGCCGTCCTATTCGTGTTTCCGGTTGATGAGGCCCGCCGCGTACCCGGCGTTGAACCCGCCGTCGATGTTCACCACCGTGACGCCCGAGGCACAGCTGTTCAGCATGGCCAGAAGTGCCGCAAGCCCGTTGAAGCTTGCGCCGTATCCGACGCTGGTCGGCACGGCGATCACCGGCCGGGAGACCATGCCCCCGACCACGCTGGGCAGGGCGCCTTCCATGCCCGCCACGACGATAAGCACCGACGCGTTCATGATGGCCTCGCGATGGGAAAACAGGCGGTGAATGCCGGCTACCCCGACGTCGAAGACACGTTCCACCCGGTTGCCCAGGACCCGGGCGGTTACCGCGGCCTCTTCGGCCACGGGGATATCGCTCGTGCCCGCCGAGACGACCAGGACTTCGCCGATGCCCCGGTCCTGCCAGGCTTCCTGGACCACGATGGTCCGCGCCGTCTCGTTGTACTCCGCGGAGGGACACCGCGCCACGACGGCATCGTACATGGCCGGGGTCGCCCGCGTGGCGAGCAGGTCGCTGCCCGAGGCGACGATGCGCTCCGCGATTGCGGCCACCTGTTCGTCGGTCTTCCCCGTACAGAAGATCACCTCTGGGAACCCGCATCGCAGCGCCCTGTGATGGTCCACCTGCGCAAACCCCAGGTCCTCGAAAGGCATGGATCGCAACTGCGCGGAAGCCTCGTCCACCGCCAGTTGCCCCGACCGGACCTGTTCGAGCAACGATTTGATCTGCGATTCGTTCACGGGCTATTCACCGTCCAGGACTTCGATCCGTGCGCCCGAGGCATGGCGATCCTGCTGCAACCGGGCTGCCACCGCCTCCGCGTCGCGCATCACGCGCAGCACGTTGCCTCCGAGGATCTTCATGATGTCCTCGTCCGCGTATCCCCGCAGGACCAGTTCGGCCGTTAAATTGGGATAGGTGGAGACGTCCTCCAGTCCCACCGGGACCGTGGTAATGCCGTCGTAGTCCCCGCCGATGCCGATGTAATCTATGCCGATCACCTGCCGGATGTGGTCGATATGGTCGGCCACCTGCGCGACGGTGGCGCGCGGCGTGGGATTGGCCTCGTTCCAGGCGGCTATGCCTTCCGCCACCGATTCATCCGTACTGCCCGGCATCGCCGCGAGAGCCTCGCGTTCCTCGTTCCGCTTCACGCCGTGCAGGCGGGTCTCTTCCGAGATGTAGCCCGGGACGAAGGTGACCATGATCACGCCGCCGTTTTCGGCGAGGCGCGCCAGGACGTCGTCGGGGACGTTGCGCACGTGGTTGCACATGGCATAGGACGAGGAATGGGTGAAGATGACCGGGGCCGTTGTCACGTCCAGGACATCCCCCATGGTCGCCAGGGAAACGTGGGACAGGTCCGCTAGCATGCCCAGGCGGTTCATCTCCCGGATCACCTCTTTCCCGAACTCCGAAAGGCCGCCGACTCCCACGGTGTCCGTGGCCGAATCCGCCCACGGGATGTTGCGGCTGTGGGTCAGGGTCATGTACCGGACGCCCAGCTTGTGGAACATGCGGAGCGCGCCGAGGGAGGAATCGATGGAATGGCCCCCTTCGATACCTATCATGGACGCGATCCTGCCCGCCGCGAAGGCGGCTTCCACTTCATCGGCCGTCGTGGCCAGCTGAAACGTGTCCGGGTACCGCTCGATCATCTCGTACACGATGTCTATGGCTTCCATGGTAGCCCGCGTCGCCTCCTTGCCCTGCATGGAAACGGGTACGTAGACCGACCAGAACTGCGCGCCCACCATGCCCTCGCGCAAGCGGGGGATGTCGGTATGGAAATCGGGCTGGGACCGATCGAGGTCGATCGACCACACGTCCCGGTTCGCTTTCCTGCGGATCTGCCAGGGCAGGTCGTTGTGGCCGTCGATCAACGGGGCTTTGGCGTGCAGTGCCTTCGCGCGTTCGACGGGATCCTCTGGCATGGGTTCTTCCGCCGGCGAGCACGCGGCGGTCACCGCGATGAAACAGAGGCCGGTCAGCAGCAGGGCGAGTGAGTGCATGGTTCCTCCGGGGTGAAGCCATGAATGTTTGGTGTCTGTCCGTATCGGGTCGAGGGTCGGATTCCCGTGGAGGTAGGCAATTGCGCTTCCAAATGTGGATCCTGTCCTCATTTAGCCAGTCTCCTCTAAAATTAACGATATTCGGGTCAGGGCAAGGGATATTTGGGCGTTCCTGCCGACGGCATTCTGCCGATTCCAGGGTCCGCGATGACCTGCCCGGAGGGAATCAGATCCGCATCGCACCGCCATCGCACCGCCATCGAATTCTCATATTGCCAATCCCGCCGCCCCGGTTTACTTTTCACTGGTCGCAATCACCCCATATCCCCTTCCGAAGGAGTCTGCATGGCTGGTTTCACTATCCTCGCACCCGGCAATCCGGACAATCCCGGACCCAACCAGTACATCCGGGACGAACTCGACACCATTGGCGCCGAGCTCAAGATCCGGCCCTACAGCACGCTCGAGGAGATGCTTGAGGAAGCCCGGGACGTGGACGGGTTCACCCAGGGCGGGCTCACGTACAACAGAGAAGCCGTGGCGCAACTGCCCGAACGCATCCGCGTGGTCGGCGCGGGCGGGATCGGCGTGGATTTCATCGACGTGGAAGCGGCCACGGAACGAGGCATCATCGTCTACAACATCCAGAGGGTATTCGAACGGGAAGTCGCCCAGCACGCCATGATGCTGCTGCTCGCCTGCGCCCGCCGGCTGCTGATCATCAACCGGTCCATGATGGAGGGCACCCCGGTCAGCCGCGGCACGATTCAGCCGATTTACGATCAGACGCTGGGCCTGGTCTCCTTCGGGAACATCGGCCGGGCCATGGCGAAGATCGCCGCCGGATTCGATCTCCGCGTCATCGCCTGCGACCCCTTCGTCACCCAGGCCGACGCCGACCCCTGGGGCGTGACCATGGTGGACCAGGAAACGCTGTTCAGGGAATCGGACTTCGTCTCCTGCCACGTGCCCCTGGGACCGGGAACCTTTCATCTCATCGGGGAGCGGGATTTCCGGAACATGAAGCCTTCCGCCTACTTCATCAACACGGGCCGGGGCAAGGTCGTGGACGAGCAGGCGCTGATCCGGGCCCTGCAGGAAGGGTGGCTCGCCGGTGCGGGGCTGGACGTGCAGGAACAGGAACCGCCCGCCCCGGACAACCCGCTGCGGTCGATGGAACAGGTGGTCCTCACGCCGCACTACGCTTCGGCATCGGAAAGGGGCGGCGTCGAGCGTTTCAAGAAAGCAGGCCGGCAACTGGTCACCATTCTCAGCGGCCGCTGGCCCGAAGACGGCCTCGTAAACCCCGCCGTGAAGCCGATCGCCGCCGAAAAATGGGGCATGTCCGCGGAGTAAACGGGCGGACGGCGTCGGTGACTGGCGTCGGACACGCAATGGGGCGAAGGTTCGGATCCACCATGTTCTACGAAACCGTGATCTTCGACGCGGCGGGTACGCTGGTCGGCCGGGATTCCCCCGATTTCTTCGAAGAGTTCTTCGTCGTCGCGGCCGGCGAAATCGGGGCCGAGATCACGCTGGACCAGGTGAAGGCGGCGCTCTCAAAGGCCATGGAGGAACCCCGGTTCGGCAAGCGCGACGGCCGCATGAGCACGCCGGAGCAGACGCGGCGGTACTTCGTGGATCTCTACGCCCAAGTGTTTAGTGCGGTGGGTATCGAGGGCGACCTGCAGTCCGGGTTACAGCAGTACTACGACCGGTTTCAGGACGGCAGGTACCTGGACGTGTACGGCGACGTCCGGCCCACGCTGGAAAAACTGAAGGACCGCGGCGTGCGGCTCGGTGTGCTGTCGAACTGGTCGGAGCATCTCTCCCTGGTGCTCGAGCGGCACGACCTGGACCGGTATTTCTCCTTTCTCGTGGTTTCCGCCGAAGCGGGTTGCGAAAAGCCCGACGAGCGGATCTTCCGCATGGCCATAGACCGCGCTGAAGCGCCGGTCGATCGCATCCTGTATATCGGGGACTACCCGGAGGAGGACATCCTGCCGGCCGAGCGTGTCGGCCTGGACGCCCTGCTCATCGACCGGTACGAGAAGTACGGCCGCTATCGCCTCCCCTCCATCCGGCAGTTGACGGACGTCCCCGGGCTTCTGGGAATCACATGATTCCGGGCCGCATCCTGTGTGCCGCATCGCGTGTGAGGGAGGCCCGTGTGGATAGCATCGTGAACGAGGACGAACCATGAGCAACCAACCGATCCGCGTCGGCGTGGTCGGCGTGGGACGCGGGAAGAGCTTCGCGCAAAGCGCGTCCGGCGCCGTTGGCATGGAACTCGTCGCACTATGCGATATCTGGGAGGAGCGGTTGCACGAGTTGGCCGGCGAACTTTCCGTCGCCGCGTACACCGACTACGACACATTCCTCGCCCATGACATGGACGCCGTGGTCCTGGCCAACTACTTCCACGAACACGCGCCGTTCGCCATAGAGGCCCTGCGGGCGGGCAAGCACGTCATGAGCGAGACCGCCTGCAACGGCACGCTGGCGGAGGGCGTCGCCCTTTGCCGCGCCGTGGAGGAATCCGGTCGGATCTACATGCTGGCCGAGAACTATCCCTACACCGTGTTCAACCAGGAAATGCACCGGCTCTACCGCGAGGGAGAGATCGGAGAAGTCACCTACGCCGAGGGAGAGTACAACCACCCCATGTCCCGGGACGCGAGCCTGCGCATATCGCCGGGATTCGACCACTGGCGGGCGTGGATCCCCTCCACCTACTACTGCACGCACGCCCTCGCACCCCTGGTGTATATCACCGACACGCGGCCGGTCGGCGTGAACGCCCTGGCCATCGCCCGGCCCGAGCGCACGCTCACTCTCAGGAGGGGAGATCCGGGGTCCGTCATCCTCTGCCGCATGGACAACGGCGCGGTCTTCCGGCTCTTCGGACTCGGCCTGCCCGGTCACAGCAACTGGTACCGCCTGCACGGAGAGCGCGGCGCCATGGAGATCACCCGGGGACCTGGGTACTTCGGACCGGGAGAGGTACGGGTGTGGCATGAGCCATGGCACCTGGTGCCCGGCCAGGAAGCGGAACGGGTCTATAAGCCGGACTGGCCTGAGCACGGCGATCTCGCCCGCAAGGCCGGCCACGGCGGCGGCGACTTCTGGACCAGTTTCCATTTCGCCCGGGCCATACGTTCAGGCGAGCAACCCTTCCTGGACGTGTACCGCGGCGTGGCCATGTCGTCGGTGGGCATCCTGGCCTGGAAGAGCGCGCTGGAAGACGGCCGTCCCTTCGACGTGCCCGATTTCAGGGACGAAGCCGCCCGGAAATCCTGGGAAAACGACCACTGGTCACCCTGGCCCAAACATGCCGGACCGGGCCAGCCTCCGCCCAGCATTCTGGGCCGTCGCGACCCGGATCCGGAGCGCGTCCCGTACGCCCTGCGGGTATGGAAGGATATGGGTTACGAAGGGTAAAAAAGGCTTGCGTTTCGAGGGTCCGTCGGGTATTTTAGGACGGCTTTGGAGGAACGCGACCCCATCGTCTAGCCTGGCCAAGGACACCGCCCTTTCACGGCGGCAACACGGGTTCAAATCCCGTTGGGGTCATATCACATAACCGGAAATGGCAGAGGGGGTTGCGTGCATGCGCAGTCCCCTTTTCGCTTGTTGTGCCGTCCGCTGGACTTAATGGTCGAAGGGTTCGACCCGGATGACTTCGATCGTAGCGGCCGGGGTGAATTGCCAGACCGCGACGAAACCCGTGGCAAGATCGCCGTTCTCGTCCCAGTCCAGGGGCATGGCCGCGCCTTCGTAGTTGACTGCGCCGCCGTCGGCCAGCACGCGCAACCCGTTCGCGATGCTGCTCGCCTGGGCAATAACGAGTTCGCCGGGCGGCCTCCCGATTGTTCGCAACTGGTCCCGGATGGCCGCTCCCTCCAGCCTGCCCGCCGCCTGCGTCGCCAGGGCCAGCGCCACGGTCGCGTCATAGGTCTGTTTCACATAGGGGAAAGGCGGAGGATTGCTGCCGTAGGCGCTTTTATACCCGTCCTCCCAGGCGATCGCCGAAGGCGTGTCCTGCGCGGAACCGGGCGACGTGCCGATCATTCCGGCGAGATGCTCGGGACCGATGGAACGGATCAGGTCCAGGCTGCGTCCGGTGGGGCCGAAGATAAAAACGTCATAGAAGCCGTTGTCGAGCGCTTCGCGCACGATGGTTTCCTGCTGGGGTTGAAAGGCGAGGACGATCAGTGCCTGCGTGTCTTCGAGGACGCCCTTGCTTTCTCTAAGTTCCTCCACGAGGGTCGTCTTTTCGGGATCCGCCGCGACCCGGATGAGCTTGCCTTCCCAGGCATGCTCGAATGCGTCCGCGATGCCCCGGCCCCAGACGTCGTCCCGGTAGATCATGCCCACGTTGCCGTATCCCAATTCCAGCGTGATCTTCGCGAGGACCGGCCCCTGGTCGAGGTCGGACAGCGTGGTGCGAAACAGGAAATCGTTGTCCGCGGCGTTCGTGAGCATGGGAGAAGAGGAGGCCGGCGAGATCATGGGTATGCCGGCATCCGCGACCACTTCGTCCACGACGGCAAGCGTCGAGGAGCTCGCCCAGGCGCCTACGATCGCATGGACGCCCTCGTCTTCGATGAGGTCCATCGCCTCGGATACCGCGGTTTCGGCGTCCAACTCCGTATCGGCCACCAGGACTTCGACTGGTTCCCCGAGCACGCCCACCTCATTGACATGCGCGATCGCCATTTCGAATCCCCGCCGCATGAGGACGCCGTGTTCCGAACCACCTGCCGACAGATCGATCAACAGCCCGATCTTCAGCGCGGGCTGATCGACCGGCTCGGGCGGTTCCGGCGGCTCGGGCGATACCGGATCCTCGCTGCCGCACGACAACAGGAAGGTGATCATCAGGACGATCGACAGCCAGGGCCCCCAGGAGGAAATCGATCCTCGCATTCCACGCATCTTCATGCCTCCCGCGCATCGCAGCGCATTCGGTCGGTATGTCCATGTCCGGTTGCGGGTTACAAATCCGTGACAATGTAGATATACTGCGTACCGTTTGCGCTGTCATCCCTTTTCTTATCTATCGCGCCATCAACAACTTGAGTGGCGTCGGGCACCGCCTGAATTGCCTTGCCGGTACGCTGTATGAGGAATACATTCCATCCCATGCCCGACGATATTGCCGATTCCCCGAAACCGGCTGACAACGAGGTCCCGCCTTCCCAGGTCCTCCGTCACGTCTGGGCCATCGCCTGGCCCGTCGTGGTCGCTTCGCTGATCGACGCCACAGAAGGTCTCGTAGACATCTACTTCGTGGGATTCCTGGGTCCCGCGGCGATCTCCGCCATCGGCATGAGCCGGCAGATCGTATTCATCGTCATGGTCATGGCTATTTCGATCACCGGGGGGACGCGGACGCTGGTGGCCCAGTACTACGGGGCGGGCAGGCACGGCGACGTGAGCCGGACCGGCCAGCAGGCGATCCTGATGGGCACATACCTGGCCCTGGGTCTTGCCGCCGTCAGTATCGTGCTCACGCGGCCCACGCTAGTCCTGCTCGGCGCCCCGGAAGAGGTCATTACCCACGGCACGCTCTTCCTGAGGCTCTACTTCGCCGGCATGGTCTTCATGATTCTCAACTACGTGATGAGCGCCATCTTCGGGGGCGTGGGCGACACCCGCACGCCGCTCAAGATTTCCGTCATCGTCATCATCGTGAAATGCGTGACCTCCTACGCGTTTATCTTCGGCGCCTGGGTAGTGCCCGCGCTGGGCGTGGCCGGCGCGGCCGTGGGCATGATCATCTCCCGGCTGGCGGGATGCGTCATCGGACTGGCGATCCTGGTCCGGGGCCACGGCCAGGTGCGTCTCTCGAGGAACTGGCGCGTCAAACCGGACTGGAGCATCATGTCCCGCATGCTCGACATCGGCCTGCCCTCCGGCGCGTCCGGCTTCTTCCGCAACGGCGCGCGCGTGCTCCTGTACCGCGTCATATCGGGCGTAAGCCGTCCCACGGCCGCCATAGCGGCGCTGACCGTGGGTTTCCAGATACGTCTCTTCGCGATTATGCCCGCCCTGGCCTTCTCGGTCGCGGCGACCTCCCTGGTGGGGCAGCGGCTGGGTGGCCGGCAGGTCAGGTCGGCCGGGCAGTACGGCGGACAGACGATCCTGCTCTGCATGATTGTGATCGGTGCCGGATCGGCCTTGATCTGGGTATTCGCCCAGGGAATCGCGGCCATATTCACGACGGACGAGACGGTCCTGGGCATCAGTTCGGTCATGCTGCGCTTCTTCGCCATCGCCCAGGTCTTTTCCGCGCTGTCCATCGTGGCCAGCGGCGTACTGGCCGGCGGCGGCGAGACCCGACCGTCGCTGTACTACACGCTCTTCTCCCAGTGGGGTATCATGCTCGTATTCTCCTACGTCCTCGCCTTCCCGCTCGGACTGGACGTTACGGGCATCTGGATCGCCTGGCTCGCCGCGGCGGTACTGCAGGGTTTGCTCACGCTCAGGCGCTTCTTCAAAGGGACCTGGAAAAGGGCGGTGGTTTGAGGATTATGGGGTGTTCGGGAGCGCGGGATATTGCCGCAGGACGCCGGAGCGGGACGCCGACTCGGTCGAAACTCCAGAAGTCAGTCCCGGCCGCGCAGCGTCCGGATGCCTTCGGCGGCGCCGTCCGGATGCTTGAACACGGCCGTAGCAGCCACCAGGACGTTCGCACCCGCCGACACGACGTCCGGCGCGGTATCGGCGTTCACGCCGCCGTCTACCTCAAGGTCGCACGCGATCTCCCGGTCTGTCAGGGTCTTTCGGATCTTGTGGATCTTCGGCAGTACGGACGGGATGAACCGCTGGCCTGAGAAACCGGGGTTGACGGACATGACCAGGACGAGATCGAGTTCGTCGATAATCCCGTCAAGGGCCTGGGCGGGCGTCGCCGGGTTCAGGGCGACCCCGGCCTGTTTGCCTCTCTCCCGGACGGACTGCACCACGCGGTGCAGGTGGGCCGTATTCTCCTGGTGCACGATGATCACGTCGGCCCCGGCCGCCATGAAGGCGTCGATGTACCGATCCGGTTCCTCGATCATCAGGTGGGCTTCCAGCGGCAGCTCCGTCAGCGAGTCGACGGCCTCGACGATGAAGGGTCCCATGGAGATGTTCGGGACGAACCGGCCGTCCATGACGTCGATATGGATCCGGTCCGCGCCCGCGCGCTCCACGGTACGGACCTCATCGGCCAGGCGGGTGAAATCCGCCGACAGGATGGATGGAGCGATCTGGATCATGGGCCTCCCCCGGTTTTCTTCTGCTCCACGTGACCGCCGAACTGGTGTCGAAGGGCGGAAAGCACCCGCATGGCGTAGGATTGCTCCTGCCGCGACTGGAACCGCGTGAAGAGCGAAGCCGTGAGCACGTGGGCGGGCACGTCTTCCTCGATGGCCGTCTGCACCGTCCACCGTCCCTCGCCCGAATCCTGCACGAAACCGGAGTAGGCGGACAGTTCCCGGTCTTCCCGCAACGCGATCTCCAGGAGGTCGAGCAGCCAGGAACTGACCACGCTTCCGTTGCGCCAGACTTCGGCGATGTCGTGCAGGTCCAGGTCGTATCGATGGCGCGGGTCCACGCGGTCGGAACCCGATTCGCGCAGGATTTCCAGCCCTTCGGCAAAGGCCTGCATCATGCCGTATTCGATCCCGTTGTGGATCATCTTGACGAAGTGTCCCGCGCCTGCCGGTCCCACGTGCACGTAGCCCCTGCGGGCCGTTGAGGGGGGAGCTTCGCAGGCGTCCTGTCCGGAACCGGGCGCCAGCGTATCGAACAACGGGCCCAGGCGCTCGACGATCTCCGCGGGCCCGCCGATGGTCATGCAGTATCCCCGCTCGAGGCCCCAAACGCCGCCGCTCGTACCCACGTCGACATAGTGCAGGCCCCTGGCGGACAGCTGCTCCGCGCGGGCCACGTCGTCCTTGAAGTAGGTGTTCCCGCCATCGATGACGGTATCGTCCGGAGACAACAATCCGGCCAGTTCGTCGACGGCCTGTTCCGTGGCGTCTCCGGCCGGGACCATGACCCAGACCGACCGCGGCGGGTGAAGTCCGGCTACGAGACCGCGGAGCGACGAGGTGCCCACGGCGCCGGCTTGCACCGCCTGGCCGACCGCTTCGCCGCTTTGGTCGTACACGACGACTTCGTGACCGCCGCGCAACAGCCGCCGCGTCATGTTGCCGCCCATCCGGCCGAGTCCGACCATACCCAGTTGCATGCGATGCTCCCCGGACCCGTCGAACGTGCGGTCCGTTCAGTCCGGCCCGGCCCGGTAATTCCGTATGCCCGTCTCGATCGGTCCGCCGGCCAGTCTGGTCAGGTCACGCCAGGCGGACCGGCTGCAGCCGTTTCCGTTCAATGGCTTCGATCAGCTTCACGAAGGGATCCACGAATTTCCGCACCCCTTCTTCGACGAGTTGCTCCGAGACCCGGTCCATCGAAATCCCGACATTTTCCACACCGGCCATGATCGACCAGGCTTCGTCGATATCGGCCTCCAGGGTATCGGCCAGGCGCCCGTGATCGCGGAATGCAACAAGCGTTTCATCGGGGAGGGTATTGATGGTGTTCTTGCCGATCAGTTCCTCGACGTAGAGCACGTCCCGGTACTCGGGGTTCTTGGTGCTCGTGCTGGCCCACAGCAGCCGCTGCTTCCTCGCGCCCTTTTCGGCCAGCGCGGACCAGCGCGGTGACGCGTATATCGTCTTGTACCGCTGGTAGGTCGTCTTGCCGTTTGCGATGGCCGTCTTGCCAATCAGTTCCAGGATCTCGGTCCGTTCCCCGGGATCGCCGGTCCGTTCCGCCCGTTCGGCCAGCAACGCGTCGACGAGCGTGTCGATACGGCTGATGAAGAAGCTGGATACGCTTGCGATACCGCTAATTTCTCCTCCCGCGGCAAGACGATCCTCCAACCCGCCGATATAGGCGTCGGCCACGGCCTCGTATACTGCCCGCGAGAACATCAGCGTCACGTTGATGTTCAACCCCTCGCCGATCAGTTGACGCACGGCCGGTACGCCGGCCTCCGTCGCCGGCACCTTGATCATGACGTTCGGGCGGTCCACGGCCTTCCACAGCCGCCGGGCCTCCTCGATCGTACCTTCGGTGTCGTCGGCCAGCTCCGGGGACACTTCCAGGCTCACGAAACCGTCGGCGCCGCCGGTCGCTTCGTACACGACGGCCAGATGATCGGCGGCTTCCCGGATGTCCGAGATGGCCAGGGTCTCGTAGATCTCCAAAGCGGTCCGGTTCGCTGCCGCAAGCCGCTCGATATCGGCGTCGTAATCCGTGCTTCCCGCGATGGCCTTCTCGAAGATGGCCGGGTTCGAGGTCATGCCTTTCAAGCCGTCTTCCTCGATGAGTTTCCTCAACCGGCCGGAGTACATCAGTTCCCGGCTGATGCTGTCCAGCCAGAAGCTCTGGCCGTGCCGTTCGAGCTGGTTGAGCGGATTTGCCATGTCGGATTCCTTTACCGGCCGGACGCCGCGCGGGATTTCTGCCGCGGACTTCAGGGTATCAGTACGATCTTTCCATAGGCGCCGGGTTCCATGACGGCGGCATGGCCCTTCGCCGCGTCTTCCAGCGGGAACTCTCTGCCGACCACAGGCTTGAGCGTACCGTTCTGCAGTCCGGCGTACAGTCCGGCGTGGATGCTGACGAGATCCTCCGGAGACGCCAGCAGCAGGACCATGCCGAGGATACTGGCGTCCCGTGCCATGGCGTCCCGCGGATTGATCTCGATGACGCCCCGGTTGCCGATGACGACGACCCGTCCGCCATAGGCCAGCATGTTCAGGTCCTTGTCCAGATTGACGTTGGCCAGCATTTCCATGATCACGTCGACGCCCAGGCCGCCGGTGAGTTCCATGATCTTATCCGTATAGCCGGGAACGTTGTGGTCCACCACGTGATGGGCGCCCTGTTCCTCTACCAGCGCGGCGCCCTCTTCCGATCCGGCGGTGCCGATGACCGTCAAGCCCGCCGCCCGGGCCATCTGTACGGCCGCGATCCCCACGCCGCCGCTCGCGCCGTGCACCAGGACGGTATCGCCCGGCTTTCCCCCGGCACGCTGGAACAGCCCTCGCCACGCCGTCGCGTAAGGGATGTAGATCCCCGCGCCCTGCGTGAAGGAAACGTTGCCGGGCAGTGGATATACCTGGTCGGGCGAACAAAGGGCCTGCGACGCATAGGAACCGGTAAGGGTGCCGGCCAGGTACACCCGGTCACCGACGGAGACATGGGCCCCGCCGTCGCCCACATCGGCGACCGTTCCGGCGCCGTCCATGCCCGGGGTGAAGGGCAGATCGGGTTTCATGGCGTAGGTGCCCGCCCGGATGTAGGTGTCCACCGGGTTCACGCCGGCGGCCCGTATGTCGACCAGGATCTGTCCGGGGCCTGCCTGCAGATCCGCGCCGGTTTCGAGATTCATTACCTCGGGACCGCCGAATTCGTGAATGCGTATCGCTTCCATTTGCGTCTCCTAGATGCCTGAAATCAGCCGCAGAGTTTTTCGATGACTTCGTAGAGAATCCTCGGACCCCGTTCCATGTTCTCCAGGGAGATCCGTTCGTCGTTGCCGTGGATGCGTCTCAGTTCTTCGTCGATCAGCAGAAAGGGCATGAAGCCGTAACAGTGGATCCCCAGCTCGCGGAAGTAGTGGCTGTCCGTGAACCCGGACAGAATGTTCGGTACGACCTCCGCGCGTTCGTGGTGCCGGGAAACGACCTCGCGAACCGCCTCGACCAGGGGTGTATCGAAGGGCGACGACGTGTTCCCGAAGTTCAGTAAGGTCTCGATTTCGATCCCGTCGTCGCCTACCACTTTTTTCAACTCCTGGACGAAGTGCCCGGGCTCTTCCCCCGGCAGCAGCCTGCAGTCCAGTTCGGCCGTCGCCGCCTGAGGTATGATATTGATTTTGTCGCTGCCCTGCAACATGGTTATGGAGATGGTATTGCGCAGAATCGCGGCGTGATGCTGGTTGCGGAGCAGGTCCGCCAGGAAACGGCGGTCCCGGACGGATTCCCGGATGTTCGCGAATCGCTTGCGGTATCCGTCTTTCTGCAGGTGGGCGATGCCTTCGAAGTACCGTTCGGCCGCGTCCGTCACCTTGATGGGAGGCGTGTACGCCATGATGGCGCTCAAGGCGCGGATGAGCCGGTTCACGGCGGAATGGGGCTTCGGGCGGGAACCGTGGCCGGGCTCGCCGCGGGCGACCAGCCGGACCCAGCAGGGCGACTTCTCGGTGATATCGATGGAATAGACGGCCCGGCCGTTCTCCAGGCGTCCCTTGCCGCTCTCGTTGATCAGGAATTCCGCGTCCGAGACGAGTTCCGGACGGTTCCGGGTGATCCACCGGGCGCCGGCCGATCCGCCGGCCTCCTCGTCGGCGGTGACGAGAAAGATCACGTCCCTTTTCAACGGAAAACGGTTCCGGTGCAGCGCGAGGAAGACCACCAGCTCCGCGATGCCCAGGTTCTTCATGTCGAGGGCGCCCCGCCCCCAGATATAGCCGTCCCGGACCTCGCCACCGAAGGGGTCGACAGTCCAGTAACGGCGGTCGGCGGGTACCACGTCGCTGTGACTCAGTAGCACCACGGCCCGCTTCGAACCGTCCCCTTCCAGCCGCGCGTAGAGATTGGAGCGTCCCGGGGCGGACTCGTGTACCTGGCAATCGATGCCTTCTTCTGATAGGATGCGGCTGAGGAAGGCGGTCGCGCGATCCTCGTTCCCGGGGGGATTCGTCGTGTCGATGCGCAGGTACTCACCCAGCAGTTGTACGGCTTCCCGCCCCAACGCGTTCCAGTCCAATGCCCTAATTGCTCCCTTCGGATTGAACCGCCTGCCGGATCACGGCGATGGCGGCGAGATCGCCCACTTCGTCTCCCAGTCCTGCGGGCACGACCCGCACCGTGTCGAAGACGCGCGGCCAGGTCTCGCGCCGAAGATACGCGCGGATGGGTTCCAACAACAGGTCCTGCGCCTTGACCAGGATGGTGCCGATGACGATGACCTCCGGGTTCAGGATGTTCACGATGTTCCCCAGTCCGACGGCCATGTACCGCGCCGTCTCGTCCACGATTTCCCGGGCGGCGGGATCGTCCTGCCTGGCCGCGTCCATGACGGTCTCCGCCGTAATGCGTGCCGGGTCGCCGCCGGCCAGGTCGACCATGCGCGAGCCGGGTGCCGCCTGTGCCTTCTCCCGGGCCCGCCTGGCGATCGATGGCCCTGAACACAGGGCTTCCAGGCAGCCGCGCTTACCGCAGCCGCAGACCGGTCCGTTCTCGACGATGGTCATGTGCCCCACTTCGCCGGCCGTGTCGTTGGGGCCGCGGTAGAGCTGGCCGTCGAGTATGATGCCGCCGCCGATCCCGGTGCTCATGGTCATGTACACCATGTGCCGGCAGCCCCGCCCGGCCCCGAAGGACCACTCCGCCAGGGCGCTGGCGTTGGCATCGTTTTCGACGAAAACCGGCAGCGAGAGCGCGCTTTCCAGCCACGCCTTCAGCGGGACCTCGTCCCAGCCCGGCAGATTGGGCGGCGCGTAGACCACCCCTGTTTCCGTGTCCAGGGGACCGCCGCAACTGACGCCGACGCCGGCCAGCTTCGCCGGGGAGAGCGCGGCGCGCGCCATGGCTTCGCGGGACATGTCCACCAGCGACGCCACCACGGCTTGCGGTCCCCGTTCGGCTTCGGTCGGCCGACGGATCTTGCGCAGGATCTTCCCGTTCCGGTCGGCGACGGTCACGGCGAGCTTGGTGCCGCCGATGTCATGGCCCAGGAGGTACGGGGCGTTCCGGTCTGGCTGGGACATAGTCGCGGGTCGAAGCGTTCATCCTGGCTGGACACAGTCGCCGGTCAAAGCGTTCATCCTAACTGGGCACAGTCGCCGGTCAGCCCATGAATCCCGGGGCTTCGCAGACGCTTTCCGGCTATCCGGAAATCATGCAGTTATTATAGTCCGCGGGCGGGTCATGTCAACTGCTTTCAACCGGGTCGCGATGCCGTTCCTGCCCGCCAAAAACTGATTGACAGCGACTGTCCGGCCCGGGCATTTTTGCAGGAGTCGAAACGGCGGCTTCTCATCCTGGGCGGCCCTGGTCTCAAGGCGCGCGGATCCTTAAGACCGTTCCACGGCCCGCTGGAAGAATCGGAGGAGGACGGTAAATGTTGGACACCAAGATTCTGTGGATGTGGCTGCACGTACTGGGCGTCGTGCTGTGGGCGGGCGGTTTCTTCTACGTCCTGGTCGCGCTCACCCCGGTGCTCCGATCGGGCAGGGCGTCGGAGGAACGCGTGGAGATCATGCGCCGGACCGGCGCCATATTCCGTCGGGTATCCTGGACGGCGATCGTCATCCTGGTCGTGAGCGGTTCGTTCAGCCTGTACAACCGGATCATGGATGGGGTGGCCGCCCGGGCGATGTCGTCCCAGCCCGAACTGTACCCGCTGCTTCCGCCGGGGTACGAAGCCCTGATGACCGTCAAGCTGCTGATCGTGATCGCGTTGATCGTGCACCATGCGGTCCGGCTCCTGGAACCCCGGGTCCTCGAAGACGGCAGCATCGGGTTCAAGTCCAGGGCTTCGGGTATCGTGGGCGCCGTGCTCTTCGCGGCGGCGGTGCTGCTTGGCCTGATCCTGCTGACCATGAATGTCTCTGTCTGATTCGGCCCCATGAAGGACTTCATCGCCCTGACCAAACCCGGCCTGGTCATCATGCTGGTGCTGACCACCTGCGTCGGGTTCTACCTGGGGTCCGACGGACCGGTGGACTGGCTGCGCCTGTTGCACACGCTGGCCGGAACCGCCCTGGCGGCTGGGGGCACGCTGGCCCTGAACCAGTTCATGGAGCGAGACCGGGACGCCATGATGCGGCGGACCCGGAAGCGTCCGCTCCCCGCCGGGAAGCTTCGACCCGCGCAGGCCCTCGGGTTCGGCGCGGCCATCACGGTAGCGGGCCTGTTGTACCTGGCGCTGGTGGTCAACGTCCTGAGCTGCGCGGTCACCGCGCTGATCACCGTCACCTACCTGTTTCTCTATACGCCGCTCAAGCACCGGACCACGCTGTCGACCGTGTTCGGCGCCGTCCCGGGCGCACTGCCCCCGGTGACCGGTTGGGCGGCCGCCCGGAACGAACTGGGGCTGGAGGCCGGCGTCCTGTTCGCCATCCTCTTTCTCTGGCAGATGCCCCACGCCCTCGCGCTGGCCTGGCTCTTCCGCGAAGACTACGCCCGCGCCGGGTTTCAGCTGCTGCCCGCCGTCGATCCCGACGGCCGGTTCACGAGCGTGCAGATCCTGATCAACTGTCTGGCCCTGACCGCGTTCAGCCTGGTGCCGACCATACTGGGCATCTCGGGGGTCGTCTATTTCTACGCGGCTTTCGCGGCCGGACTTGGACTTCTTGCTTTCGCCATCCACCTGACCGTGACCCGGACCCAGGCTTCGGCGAGGAACCTGTTCATTGCGTCGCTGGTGTTCCTGCTGGTCCAGTTCTCCGTAATGGCCTATGACAAGGTGTAAAGCATGCTGGAAGTAACGGACCTGCCCCTGGTGAACGCCTGCCTGAACACGACCAGCGCGGCTTTCCTGGTCGCGGGCTACATCAACATCCGGAAGCGGAACGTCGCCGCGCACAGGACGTGCATGCTGGGTGCGGTCGCCGCATCCGTGCTGTTTCTCACCACCTATCTGATCTACCATTTCAACCACGGAAGCACGCCCTTCACCGGCGAGGGATGGACCCGTTACGTCTATTTCACCATCCTCATCAGCCACACGATCCTGGCCACGGCCATCGTGCCCATGGTCGTGCTGACGCTGCGCCACGCGCTGAAGGGGCGTTTCGAACGCCACGCGCCGCTGGCCCGATGGACCCTGCCGATCTGGCTGTACGTGTCCGTCACCGGCGTGCTGGTGTACCTGATGTTGTACCAATGGCAAGGTTAGGCACCTGATATGGCCGCTGTTCCTGTACGCAGGTTGACGCTGGCCGCGCTATCGATCGCGCTCGTGACGCTGGCGACCTTTGTCATACGCATCCCCAATCCGGCCACGCAGGGATACATCAATCTCGGCGACGCGATGTTGTTCACCCTCGCCCTCGTCTTCGGATGGCGCATCGGCGGTCTCGCGGGCGGGGTCGGATCCGCCCTGGCCGACGCGCTGGGCGGCTACTTCATCTGGGCACCCTGGACGCTCGCCATCAAGGGGATTGAAGGGATCCTGGTCGGAACGATCGCGTTCTGGGGCACCCGGGACGGTCGGGACACCCAGGGCGGACTGGACGACCAACGCGGGCGGGGCACATCGGATGTCAGCGATACACGGAACGCCGGCGCTGCGCCGGCCGCCTCGGACGGACGCAATCCCGGTCGGATCGCGGCCTTCGCAGCCGTGCTGGTGGGCGGCGCCTGGATGGTTTGCGGCTACTACCTGGCAGGCTCGGTCCTCTTCGGCGGCATCGCCGCGCTGACCGAAATCCCGGGCAACCTGGTACAGGCCGGCGTGGCGGTCGTGGTGGCCCTGCCCCTGTCCGTCCTGTTGAGAAACGCCTTGAAACGGAGTGATTATGGACCTCTCGCACCTTGATGAAAAAGGACGCGTCCGCATGGTGGACGTGACGGAGAAACCGGTTACGGAAAGGCGCGCGGTGGCCTACGGGGAAGTCCGGTCTGCGACGGAGACGATCCGGAAGATCTCCGCCGACGAGATGGGCAAGGGCGACGTGCTGACCACGGCGAAGATCGCGGGCATCTCTGCGGCCAAGCGGACGGGCGACCTCATCCCCATGTGCCACCCTATCCCGCTGACCCACGTGGAGATCGACATCACCCTGAACGAGGACGCGGGCAGGATCGGCCTCCTGGCCACGGCCGTCGCGTCCGGCAGGACCGGCGTGGAAATGGAGGCCCTGACAGCCGTCTCTGTGGCCGCCCTGACCCTCTACGACATGTGCAAGGCCGTGGACCGGACCATGGAGATCGCCTCCATCCTGCTCGTGGAGAAGGAAGGCGGCAGGTCGGGGGTATTCAGGAGGCCCGGGTGGGAG
>VXTP01000027.1 GCA_009837395.1 Gemmatimonadota bacterium | reverse complement strand
TTCCTCGGCGACCACGGCTGGTACGACAAGCGCTTCATGTACGAGGAATCCCTGCGCATGCCCTTCCTGATCCGCTATCCAAGGGAGGTGGCGCCGGGCAGCGTGAACGGCGACATGATTCTGAACGTAGACTTCCCGGCGACCTTCCTGGACTGTGCCGGCGTGGACATACCGTCTTCATTCCAGGGTCGGTCGTTCCGGTCCCTGCTGGGAGGCGAAACCCCGGCTGACTGGCAGACATCCATGTACTACCGGTACTGGATGCACGGCGCACACCATAACGTATGCGCCCACTACGGCGTCCGGACCTTGCGGTACAAGCTGATCTACTACTACGGCGATCCGCTCGGACAGGAAGGCGCAATCGGCCCGAAGACGAAACCGGAATGGGAACTCTTCGACCTGGAGAAGGTTCCCTGCGAGTTGAACAGCGTGTACGCGGACCCCGAGTATGCTGACGTAGTCGCGGAATTGAAGGCGGAGCTGGCTCGGCTGCAGGAGAAAGTGGGGGATGTGCCGTACGGGGCTCATCAAATCGACTGATTTATTGGTGCATGTTTATCAATTTTGTGGCTCAAAAAACGGACAAGCGATTCGTGTGTCTCCCGAGCATTACCATGAACGATCCCATCACACCCGGCGAGATTCTGCTTAAGGGATATCTCAAGCCAATGGGCATTTCGCAGAATGCCATGGCGCGTGCCATCGGGGTTGCTCCTCGGGCAATCAATGAGAATGTGCACGGGAGGCGGTCGATTACGCCATCCATGTCGATTCGCTTTGGGGCCTTTTTCAATCAGTCAGATCAGTTCTGGCATGGCATACAGGTGGAATGCGACTTTAGAAAGATCGCCAGGGACAAACCTCGGCTCATCGACGGGATCCAACCCGCGACCACACTGGCGCAGAACCTCTGATCTACGTCCCTGGAGACTCAGCATCACCTTGGTTAAAAACCGGGGACACGGCGCGTCAACCCATCCCAAAAAAGCAAAAGGCATCCGGGACCGAAAATCCTGGATGCCTTTTTTATAGCACAATTTCGTCAGTGTTTAACGTCTGATCGATAAGGCGCCGCCCGGTCACTGATCAGACACCGCCAGCCTTAGATCAGCCTCGCCGGTCCCCGATCAGGCGTCGCCGGTCGCCACCTTGCCCTGGGCGGGCTGGAAGTGCACCGCGGCGATGGCCTCGCGCACCTTGTCCACGTTCTCGGTGAAAAGAATGCCGAGCTGGGTCAGGGTCCGGTCCATCCGCGTGTTCTTGTCGTGCACGGGGAAGATGTGCAGGTTCTGGACCCGGGCTCTCACGTCGTCCACCATCTCGCCGGCCATGACGACCAGGTCGGAGTCCTTGAGCGCGGAGAGCTTCTCCTCGCTGAACTCTTCCACGCGGATGTTCATCTCGGCCAGGAACGTGCGAAGCACCCGGCTCACGTCCACGTTGGACACGGCCAGCACCACGCGCTTGTACCGGTCCGGCGACAGGGACACGTTCTCGGCGCGGAGATCGGCCAGGTACTCGGTGTGCTCCTTGAACCACCGCTGAAGGATGGAGTAGCCGTTCAGGCGCAGCAGGCCGTTGCGCAGTTGCCGCGCGGCTTCCCGCTTGTTGAGCCTGAGCGCGTTGAACGCGGCGCTGGCGAGCTTGGACGCGATGCGGTGCGGCGCGTACATGCCCTTCATGCCTTCCATCACCGTGTTGACCAGCTCGTAGCGGGTCATGTTCGGTACGGGGTGGTTGGCGTGGTGGCCGTCGTAATGGCTCCAGTCGCGGCTCAGGTACTCCCCGCCCTGCAGATCGTAGCGGATGGTGTCTTCGGAACCGGGCAGGTAGGTCAGGATCATGCACTGCGACGTCGCCAGGTCCTTCTTCTTGGCGAACTCGAACTGGGTCTTGATGGTCTCCGGATGATCCGAATCGGCGCCGGCGATGAACATGGCGTGGAGATCGATGCCGTGACTGTGGATCGCGTCGATCGCAACTTCCACGTCGTGGGCCGTCTCTTTCTTGCCGTACAGCTCCAGGGCCGTCTCGTCGATGGATTCGAAACCGACCATCACGCGGTCGCATCCCGCCTCGCGCATCTTCTTCATCAGTTCCGGCTGCTTCGAGATCTCGTGGCGCATCTGCGCCGCCCACGGGATGATCAGCTTCCGGTCGATCATCCCCTGCATGATGGCCATGGTGCGGTCCACCGGCACGTTGAAGATATCATCGGCGAAGAAGAGATAGCTGAAATTCGGCATCTTCGTATAGGCTTCCAGCATATCGAGCACGCGCTCGACGGAATGGCCGCGCAGCTTGTGCCCGTTCAACTTGGTCACCGTGCAGAAACTGCAGTCCCAGGGACAGCCCCGCTGCGTCTGTATCGACATGATGTCCAGCCTGCCGGACGGTACCAGGCTGAAGTCCGGTATGGGCAGCACATCCAGATCCTCCGCCTTGGGCCGCTCCGGGTTGTGGATCGGCCTTCCGTCCTCCACCCAGGACAGGTTGGCGATGCCGCGGTAGTCGGCGCCGGACTCCAGGCAACGGACCAGTTCGACCAGGGCATCCTCCCCCTCGCCGCGCACGACGAAGTCGCAGTGCTGCAGGGCTTCGTCGGGCACGAACGTCGGATGCGTTCCACCCATCACGATCGTCTTCTCCGGATAGACGTTCCGGATAAAATCGGCGTACTGGTACGACCCGGGGGCCGTGGACGTCAGGGAGGAGATGCAGATCAGATCGGCTTCCCCGAACTCGTTCGTGTCGATGTCTTCCACCTCTTCCAGCATCACCCGGACGCCGTAGCCCAGGTCCCGCATGATCGTCGCGAGCACAAGACAGCCGATGCGCGGGATATAGGCGTCCGAATACACGTGGAGGTGGGAGGATTTCGGTTCGAGAAAGAGGATGTGCTTGATACTTTTACGCATTGCTTGCTCCTGTAGAAACCGTCCGGAAAAGCGCCGTCGGCGGGTCTACTGCATGGATGCGATGAATCGGTCGAACAGGTAATCGGCGTCGTGCGGTCCCGGTGACGCTTCGGGGTGATACTGTACCGAGAAAACCGGATACCGCCGGTGCCTGAGCCCTTCTAACGTCCGGTCATTCAGGTTGATATGGGTCAGTTCAACCTCGGATTCGTCGAGGGTGTCGGCGTCGATGGCAAAGCCGTGGTTCTGGGCGGTGATTTCCACCCGGCCCGATTCGTTCTGCCGCACGGGCTGATTGGCGCCCCGGTGGCCGAACTTCAGCTTGAACCGTTCTCCACCCAGCGCCATGCCCAGTAACTGGTGACCGATGCAGATGCCGAATATGGGTTTCCGCTCGATCAGGACTTTCAACTCGTCAACGGCGTACTGAACGGCGCCCGGATCGCCGGGTCCGTTGGACAACATGATGCCGTCGGGGTTCAGCCGCAGCACCTGCTCGGCCGTGTAGTCCGCCGGCAGGACGAGCACCTGGCAGCCCCGACGCGCCAGGTTCCTCAGTATATTGTGCTTAACGCCGTAATCCATGACGACTACCCGATAGGTTCCAGGTTCGTCGAAGCCGTTCCAGATCCCCTCCGGATCGTCGTCGGGAGGGTCCACGTAGATACGACGATCTCCCTCCCACCGGTACGGCCGGTCCGTGGTCACTTCGCGGACCAGGTCCTGGCCAACCATTCTGGGCACGGCCCTGGCCTGTTGGACGAGGGTGTCAGGGTCCGCCGCGCCGGAACTTATCACGCCGCGCATGACCCCGTCGACGCGGAGCCTGCGGGTAAGTGCCCGGGTATCGATTCCGGAAATGCCAACGACGCCATGGTCGTCCAGGAAGCGGTCGAGACTGCCGGTCGAGCGCCAATTGCTCGGATTCCGCTGGTACTCCCGAACCACGAATCCTTCCACGTGGGGGTGGAGTGATTCCAGGTCGCCGGGATTCACGCCGTAGTTCCCGATCAACGGGTAGGTCATGGTGACGATCTGACCTTTGTACGACGGGTCGGTCAATACCTCCTGGTATCCGATCATGCTGGTGTTGAAAACGACTTCTCCCACCTTTTTCCCGGTAGCGCCAAAGGATTCGCCTTCGTAGACTGTGCCGTCTTCCAGGGCCAGCCATGCCTCCATAAACGCTCCTTCAGGGGGTTACCAGCGGGTTGGACCGGATATTGGGATTACGATACCCGTAACCGGCCGCCGTGTCAAGGAAAATCGCCCTACGGCACACCGTTGGGCACCTCTTAATGCCTGCCCGCCTGAGGGGCCGCAACGCCAGGGCGATACAACCCTCGGCACCTCCATACGGCGCGGGGTTTTCCGCGGCAGGAGGACGCCGATCGCACGATGATATCGCTTTACGGGTACCGGCTCCGAAGGTATATTACCAGACCGTCGTGGAGGAAGCAGAATGACCTTTCTGAACGCGTTGATGCTGTTTGGGCTCGTTGCGGTCGCCGTACCGATCATCATCCACCTGTTCCACCGCCAGCGAGTCTCCACCGTCGATTTCAGCTCCGTCATTTTCATCAGGGATCACCA
This sequence comes from Gemmatimonadota bacterium, assembly GCA_009837395.1. Lineage (GTDB taxonomy): Bacteria > JAAXHH01 > JAAXHH01 > JAAXHH01 > JAAXHH01 > JAAXHH01. The sequence continues at coordinate 5,576 of VXTP01000027.1, read as the reverse complement.
TATGCAACGGTCCCGGGCCCTGAGGCTCCGGGAACTCCTGTTGCTTCTTCTGCGGGTGCTCATCGTCCTGCTCCTGGTGATGGCTTTCGCACGGCCGGTCATCGAAGGCCTGGCGGGCGCCTTGCTGGGCAGCAGCGTCGAACAGCGGTCGGTCTTCGCCATCGTACTGGACAATTCATACAGCATGGGCGCCGGACGCTACGGGGACACGCCGTTCAATGCCGCCAGGACCGAGGCCGGACGCATCGTGGATGCGATGCAGCCGGGCGATGAAGGCCTGATTATACTGACGGCCGCGCCGCCCGAGGCTGTCCCGCCCGTGCCCACGGACCGGACCGCAGCACTCGCGGCGCGCCTGTCGGAAGCGGAAGTATCCGAGAGTTCGGGGGATGTCGCCGGCGCCGTGCGTCTCGCACGCCGGAAACTGGCTGGTTTCGTATCGGCGCATAAGAGCATCTACCTCCTGTCGGATCTGCAGCGAAGCGACTGGGAGCGTCTGTCCGAATCCGGTTCCGAAGCGCCTTCGGAATTGAGTGCGCCGGTCTACCTCTACCCCTTCGAGGCGGGGAGCGTCGTCAACGCCAGCATCGACGAGGTCTCCGTCAGCGAGGGCCTGCTGATCCGCAATCAGCCGGAGCGGTTTGTCGCGACCTTGACCTACCGGAACGGCGTTTCCGGGGGCACGGATCGGACCAGGCGGACCAGGCGGACCAGGGAAGTCCGGCTCGTCATAAACGGCCTTGACCGGGACAGCCGCCAGGTGACGGCCGAAACGGGCGCAACGGGTTCCGTGCAGTTCAACGTCGTCATCGACACACCGGGCAGGTATTCCGGTTACGTGGAATTGGACGAGGATGATGTTGCGGCCGACAACCGGCGGTATTTCACCCTCGAGGTTCCGGAGGCTTTCGGTGTCACCGCCATAGGACAGAGTGAATCCTCATACTTCATCGAGCAGGTATTGAGACCCACGGGCGGATTGGTCACGCCCGTGGACGTGCAGACTGCATCCGCCGACGTGTTGAACAGCGATCTGTACGATACGGGCGTGCTGATCGTGGACGGCGGCGTGGAACTGACGCCGGCCCGGCTATCCAGCCTGGAGCGTTACGTTACCTCCGGGGGCGGCGTACTGGTCTTTCTCGGAGAGGGGCTGGATCCGGCGGTTTACGAAAACGGATTCTTCACCGGCGTCTTCGACTGCTCGATCACGGCACGTAGGGGAACGCCCGGCAGCAAGCGCTCCTTTCACCGGATGGACCAGGTCGACTTCGAGCATCCCGTGTTTCGATTCGACGGCCGGTACGCCGAATCGCTTTCGACCAAGGAGGCCAGGTTCTACGCGTCCTATGCTGTCGATGGTGGCCTCGGCGCGCGGGTTATCGCGCGATTCATGGACGGATCGCCGGCGGTCCTCGAAGGTCGGTCCGGCAGCGGCCGCGCGCTACTGGTCGCTTCCGACCTGAGCACCGGCTGGAGCGACCTGGCGTTGCGCAGCGCGTTCGTGCCGTTCATGCATCGGAGCGTACGGTATCTGCATCCGTCGGTGACGGTTGCGGAGGGGGGTCACCTGGCGGGAAATCCCATCGTACGGCCCATGGCCGATTCACGGGCAGACGCCGGCCTCTACCTCGAGTACCCCTCGGGACGTACCGAGACGGTCAATGCCCGGGCCGGACGCCACGGGATTACGGTGGAAGTCCCGGCCACGAAACAACCCGGCGTGTATGCGTTGTGGGACGGTGACGCCGTCGTACAGGCCTTCGCGGTAAATCCGGACACGCGGGAATCGGATCTGGCCCGGTTTACGCCGGAAGAGGCGGCCGGGTTGTTCGGAGCCGGAGAGGTTGTCGTGCTCATGGACCCGGCGGACGCCCCGGGCGTTCCCCGCGGCGGGACACTCGGCGCCCCGGGCGGGTATGAGATCTGGAAGTCTTTGATCGTCCTCGCGATGGCGCTCATATTGGCGGAATACTGGTTGTCGGGCTCGCGAACCGGGCGAATCAGGCGAACCGGGCGGGTCGGCCGGGTCGGCCGGGTCGAACAGGCCGGGCGGGCCGGCAGAAGCATGGACCCAGAAAAAGCGAAGCCACCCAATGCGTGAAATGCACGAAATACCCCGAAACAACCGTGAACGCGCCTTGCTAGTCGGCATGGTGCCTTCGAACGAACGGGTCGGAGAGATGGAGGAGTCGCTCGACGAACTCGCCCTGCTGGCCGACACCGCCGGCGCGGAGATCGTCGATCGGATGATCCAGGTCCGCAACGCCATGCATCCAGCGTACTATATCGGAACCGGAAAGGCCCGTTCCATCGCCGAGTTCTGCGAGGCGGAAGAAATCGATCTCGTTATTTTCGACGACGACCTCACCCCCGCGCAGGTCAGGAACCTGGACCGCGTTATCGAACGGCGCATTCTGGACCGCAGCGGACTGATTCTCGATATATTCGCCTCGCGGGCGAAGTCGAAGCAGGCCAAGCTGCAGGTTGAACTCGCCCAGTTGCAGTATATGATGCCGCGGCTGACGAGGCAGTGGGACCACCTTTCCCGGCAGGAAGGCGGCGTGGCGGCCGGATCGGGCGGCGCCATCGGGGTCCGGGGGCCCGGCGAGACGCAACTTGAGATCGACCGGCGGCTGATCCGCGGACGCATCACCCATCTGCGCAGGAATCTCGAGCAGGTGGCCGCTTCCTATCACCGGCAGCGACAGCGGCGAAGCGACATGTTCTGCATCGCCCTGATCGGGTATACCAATGCTGGCAAGTCGACGATTTTCAATGGATTCACCGAGGCGGGCACGCTGATCGAGGACAGGCTGTTCGCCACCCTCGACGCGACCACGCGCGTAATCAACGTGACCCCGGGCCAACCCGTGCTGCTATCGGATACCGTGGGTTTCATTCGAAAACTGCCCCACCACCTCATCGCATCCTTCAAAAGCACGCTGACCGAGGTCTATGACGCGGACCTGCTGATACACGTGGTAGACGGCAGCCATCCCAACCACGCGGAACACATCGTGACGGTGAACCAGGTGCTGGCGGAACTGGGGGCTTCCGATCTGCCGCTGCTGCTGGTCTTCAACAAGGCGGACCAACTTGAGAGTCCGGACGCCCTGGAATTCCTGGAGCTTTCCTATCCCGATGCCATCACGATATCCGCACTGGACCCCGGCGACGTGGAGCGACTGCGCCAGGCGATTTCAGTCAGGGTCGATCGCCATCGCGTGGAAGTGGAACTGCTGATACCCTACGAGAACGGGCACGCCATTTCCGTGGCCTATGACTCGGGGGAAGTCCTGCACCGGGAGGACGAACCGGAGGGAGTTCGACTCACGGTCCGCATGATGCCGTCCGTTGCCGGTCGTCTCGGCAAGACGCTGGATGCTTTTGTCTGCAGATGATTGGGAATGAGCGACGGGCTCAGGGCTTGCCCGGGTCCGTCTCGGGAGCGCTTAGGGGGCCGGACTGCGTCGATGTGTCGTATCCCCTGTGTTCCAGTAGCATGCTCTCGTCAATCAGTAACAGGTCTTGCCGCCAGCCCGGGTTGTAAAGTTCTCCCCGCGCCGAGGAATGCACCAGTTCGTACCTGCCGATGTTCCGACGATCACCGAAAACGAAGAAATGACGTCCTCCTTCCGAGGTCCGCGAAGGATCACCCTGGACGCCTTCCGTGTAGTACCAGATCTGGTAGGATTTCATGATGTTGTCGGAATCGTGCCGCTCGATTTCCTCCGGCTGTCCGTACCGGATGAAAACCGAGCCGCGGTCGCTTTCCGCCCCGCCCAGCTGATAGTCCGCATAGGAGAACCGCTCGTTGAACACCATCATGGACTCGTTCTCCGGTGTCTCGGGCGTCGGGTCGCGCATGCGCCAGAAAGCGATCAGAAATTCGGTCTTGCCTTCGAGGTCGAGATTGTCGTAAAGATCGCGTTCCCGCTTGGAAGCGATGATGGCCAGCTGTCTGCGTCCCCGTTTTGCCTGTTCCTCGGTCAGGACCGTGGCGGGCGGGGGCGGCGCCGGGGGCTGGACGATCTCGAAAACGGACGAACTGGATGTCTCTGTCCCGGTCTGTGCGTCCCTGACCTTGATGTCCAGGGTATAGATGCCTTCCGGGAAGGTCATGTAGTCCAGGGCGATCACATCCAGGCCGTCGGATCCCGAAACCTTCCGGTTCTGTTTGGGAGGAAGCGGAAACGTCATCTCGTTGGCATGACTGGTTACCGACGGGAAAATGTCGTAGGTAGCCTCGTCTGTCGCCGAATCCGGGGTCAGGTTGTAGATCTCGAAATAGAGGAACAGGTTGCGCGGCCTGTAGCTGCCGTCTTCAGGCGTTTCGATCCATTTTTCGAATATGCGCAAGGGGTTGGGCAGGACCAGCAGGCCGTTCTTCGTGAATCTGTTCTGCTCCTGGGCCTGCTGAATGAGCGTGGAGAACTGCAGGTCGCTCACCGAAAGCTCAGGCGCGTCAAGCGGCTGGGCGACAAAGGGTTTCTCGGCTTCGCCGGAACGCCTGGAATTGAGGTCGGTCACGACGGCTTTCGCCCGGTACGTTCCCGGGGCGACGCCCGCGACAACCTGTTCCAGTACTACTCTCTCCTCGCCCCTCCGGGTGATGGTGACGGGCCGGTCCGTCTGGTATTCCCTTTTCTGAACCGACTGGAAGACGGCGTTGTCCTGCTCGTCGATGATGGACAGATCGATCTCAAAGGTGGCGACGTAGACACCGTCATCTCTTCCTTCAAGGGTAAATCCGCTCGGACGGCACAGGAAGTAGAATTCCAGAAAAGTCTGTCTTTCCTGCCCCCTGAAGCCGCTTACGTCCACGGAAAAGTCGATTTCGCCGGTGCTGTTCGCCGGCACGAGGAGGGGGTCGCCTCCAGCGCCGGTGGAGTCCGCTTCCGCCACGGCGTCGGAATCAGAATCCGGTGTAGTGGGATCCTGCTCCTGCGCGTGGGCGGACCAGGCGGACCAGGCGACGAGCAGGCAGATCAGACAGGCTATACGGTAGTAGTATCCAATCACTTCAGGTTCTCCGGTTCGGTGTCGTTCCGGTTTCCCGTTCATCGCGGGAAGCCGGCCGCCGCGTCTCAAGCCGATTTGAGGATATCGATTGACTTGCGGATCCTGGGATAACGATCTATGATATCTCACGGCCATGTGCGGCTGTGTGCTGAAAAAGATATCCGCAATGTAAGGTTTTATATGCTGCCGGGCAACCTATTTGTCGGTACAGCGGGATACGCCCGGCCCGTATTGCGCAGGAGGGTTCCATGCTGAGGCTCTGGTCCGATCGAACCGTTCCTCCCGGGATCCGTGCGGAGTTCGACCGGCAGCTGATCGTCCACGGTTCGTCAGAAGATTCGCCCGATGATCCCCTCCGGGACCTGCCCGGCGCCCGGGCGATCGTCGCCGGCGCCCGACGGAACTACGACGGGGGCTTTCTGGATCGGTATCCGGATGTGAAGGTCATCTGCAGGACGGGTATCGGCATCGACAACATCGTCGTTCAGGAGGCCACGGAACGGGGCGTCGCCGTCTGCAATACACCGGAAGGCCCCACCGTATCCACCGCG
>VXTP01000037.1 GCA_009837395.1 Gemmatimonadota bacterium | reverse complement strand
GTCAACCAGTTTATGAATATCAAATAATTTAATGAATAATGAAAGATTTGATTCAATATATATATGATTAGATTGAACTATAAGTCAAGAAAAAACTTCTTTTTTTCATTTTCTATGCGTTTCTTGCCTGATTTGGCCCCCCGTCAAAATCCCGCAACGCGATACCGTTTGCCGGTCCGACGCCTTCGTTTTTCCATCCCTGACATACTCGATCCTGCCCAGCTTACCCGATCCCGCCTGGCGATCAATTCCCGCCTGACGTATCAAATTCCGGCTGACGTAATCGATCCTGCCTGACGACCAAATCCTACTTTTCGTACTCGTCCTACCTGACCTACCAGATCCTGTCTTCGAATCCGATACATACCTGCTACGACAGTTAGTACCCAGCACACCCAATCAGACTCCATCCAAAAACAGTGCAAGGGATCCGATTGCAGGCGGGAAAACAAGCGCGAAAGCCAGCCGCTTTCTGACGCTCGGTCTATTCATATTTAAGGTGAAAAGTCCGACGCTAAGGCCTGAAATCCGAGCAGTCATGAGTCTGTATCCATTCGATTTGTTAACCGATCCATTCGCGGGAAAGGAGGCGATATAGGTCAGTCTGGGATTTCGTCATTCCTTTTAGTAGCAGTTCCATAAACGGGAGAACACAATGCATTACCTCATAATCGTTGTATTGGCCTTCGGTCTGTCCCTTATGGGATGCGAAGGTAAGACGGGTCCGGCGGGTCCGGCCGGCGTCGCTGGTCAGCCTGGTCAGGCTGGCGCTGATGGCGATAGGGGCCCGGCAGGTCCGCCTGGTCCGCCTGGTGAAAAAGGTGAGCAGGGTCCGAAGGGTGATACCGGTGACACGGGTCCGAAGGGTGACACCGGTGACACGGGTCCGAAGGGTGACACCGGTGACACGGGTCCACAGGGTCCTCCTGGTGAATCAGGAATCCCATCCGACCTTCCTGGTAACATTCTGGCGGCCGTTCACCATGTCGTCGTCTTTGAGGGCAGTGAGAAGAAAGACGATGCCCGCAAGTTCTACGACAACTCCAATTTCGCTGGCAACATCAGTGGTAACAAAACGGGTACCGGCGATGACGGAGGTGAGAGAACGACCGGTGTGCTCGTTGATGACACGGTGACTTTCATGGCTGTCGCCGCCGCGCAGGACGGAAGTGTAGTCCCTGTTACCTTTACAGCTGAGGTAGACGATCCCGTTCTCGCTTCGGTGGAAGAGAACGAGCCGGGTAGCTGGACGGTTACGGGCGACAGAAGGGGAGACACGAGCTTTATAGTGAAAGCCGCAGATCGCGGTATCAAAATCTCCATACCACTTTCTGTCCACAATGCGGTCAAGGGTATCGTACTTTTGACAGGTGATGACCTCACCGTTAAAAAAGGCAACAGTGTCAAAATCATGGCCACGGCATATGATGCCAAGCAGGATTTTTCTAACGATGGAGATGATCCGTCGATGGCTATGGAAGAGGGTAATTCGGTCCCTGGCGTAACCTTTGCATGGACCACTTCCAATTCCAGCGTGGCGAGAATCAACACGGATTCGCCGCATAGCAACATGAATCCTCAGATCACGACGCACGGTACTGGCGAGGCCGAAATCCAGGCTGTAATAGGAGACGTGAAGAGCAACAAGATCACGGTCAAGGTGTTCGACCTGGATAGTCCCAATCGTCAACTGATTCCAGCAAGGGCGGCCTTCGCTGCGCGCTATACGCCTGAAGTGAAAGCCGACGCCACTGCCACCCCGCCTGTCGATGCCGTGGCTGATTCCATTAATGGTAGCGAAACCGGTACTATCGAAATTACTGTTCGCCTCCAGGAGGAACAGGTTGCTACTGCGGCTGCGACGGGTGTAGAGATCGGTGATCTGATCTGGGTTAATATCACCGGTGCCGTCACGTTCATGAGCTTGAATCCGGATATTATAGCTCTTAACACTACGGTGAATATCACCGACGCCGCTGCTGGGGCAGTCGCCACCATAGACACCTCTGTTGACGGTGCAGCCGACACCTCAGGCACGGCTGGCGCTGCTAACGGATCGGCCAAGAAAAAGGGGACTGCTGTAATAAGGGTCACATCTCAGTATGCTGGAACCAAGCATTACAGTGTGACGCTGCGGTAAAGGGATTCGGGATAATCCGGGCCCGTAGCCAGGGTGCTGGTAGAGTCCTGTGAAGGGTGAGTGGTCATGCCTGCCAAGGATATGGCCACTCACCAAGTTCAAGGGTGGCTCCCGGTATTATCCTGACGGGACAGTGTGGCGAGATACTTCCTACGCATACTCGTCCTGGCATTTGTATCAGGTCACCTTAGAACGCCTTCCCGTTCGCCCCGAGTAGGAGCCACCGGCCACTGAAAAGGGCGATCGGTCCTGCAAAAAAGAAAAGCCCCGTTGCGGTTAGCGGGGCTTTTCTGTGTTCAGTGGTGTACAGTCGTGAACCAAATAATACTTGAATAAACTCAGTTGGTCAGTTCAACTTTAATACCAATAAAAAACAACTCCGGTACTTTCTTCATCATAAAGCTCCTTGTGTTCATAACGGGTGATACGAACACCCAATGAACCGGGGAGCTTTTTTTATTTTGTCCGAGATAGGCCAACCTCGATGAGGTTGGTCCAGCTTCCCCCACCCCTTCCTCGGTATTCCCATCCTAGACGTACCCGATTCATACCCCAATTTAAACAGCCTGTCGTTCCAGATTTCATGTGGTTTCGGGCGAGTCGACGAGCCCGCTTTCTGATGCTCGGTCTATTCATATTTAAGGTGAAAAGTCCGAAGATCAGGCCCGATATCCGAGCAGTGTTGACTGTGCATTTTTGGTCAATCGATAGACTCGCGTGTCAATGTACAAAGGATTCATAAGTCGGTAATCACATTTATTTAAGCATCAAATTAAACCGTCCTGCTCTGGGATATGGATACATCCGATGAAAGCGTGTAGCCATGGCCTATTAAGGACAGGGGAAGGAGGGCGCATATAGATAACCATCGATACGGCAGTAACCATTTTACAACCGCATTTCCGTTAAACGGGAGACAATAATGCATTACCTCATAAACTCAAGCCGCCTGACGGTGGTGTTTGCAGTTGCTTTCGCGATAGCGATAATAGGTTGCGAAGGTAAGACGGGTCCGGCGGGGCCGTCCGGCCCGACAGGTCCGGCGGGCGCCGCAGGTCCGGCAGGGCCGCAGGGTTCGACCGGTCCGGCAGGTCCGGCAGGTCCGGCGGGTGCTGATGGCGCAACTGGTCCGGCAGGTCCGGCAGGGCCGCAGGGCGAAAAGGGTGAAACTGGTGAAACCGGTCCGGCAGGGCCAGCGGGTCCAGAAGGACCGGCGGGGCCTCCAGGTGAAGGCGGTGTTCCTGGTGACTTATCCCCTGAGGATATCATCGCCATCGCATCAGCAAGCCATATCGGAATCAAGGTTGCCGCCGATGCAGAGGCACTCGCTGATGTAGAGGATTACATGAGTGTAGGGATTGGCGGTGACGCCCATGGAAGGTTATTGAGAAAAGGCGAATCTTTCGTGGTAATGGCCGCAGTCGTTGCACAGGATGGCAATCCCGTTGGCAGTTTCCCGCTTTCATGGGAATTGGCTCCGGGTGAGGAAGCCATCACTATAGAAGAGGATGAGGGAGTCTATACCGTCACAGGTAAGGAAACCACTGGAAGCAGTAAGGTATACATCAGTGCGCCATCACCGCTTAACTTGGCTGGTGTGATAGATGTGACGGTTACCGCCAAGGTCTCGAAGCTCACCTTCTGGGCAACCGGTGCAGATCCTGCAATGGAGGTTAAAGGCTCCATTAATCTCAATACCCTTGGCACTGATAGCGCAGCACTTACTGCTGCCTCAGATGTGCCCATAAGGGGTGCCTTTTCGTGGTCATCCAGCGACGAAAGTGTTGCTTCCATCGAGATCGTCGGGAAGGACGACCTGAAGGCCGCCAAGAATGAAAACAAGGCCAAAGTCGTTGTTATGGCTGAAGGCGATGGAGTAGCCGAGATTACTGTTTCTGCAGAGGGTAAGTCCGCCACACTCGAAGTCGTTGTGGACGCACCTGTAGTTAACCGTACGATTGCTATCAGTTCTGCAACGAATGGTTTTGCTCTCGCATATGATAAATCGGAACGCGCGTATGCAGACGGCAATAGCTCCACTGTCTTCGATCTTACCCTATATGATAACATTGCCAGTGAAGTTGTAAAGCCTGCAGCTAACACGCCATCCGACCCAACGGCTGCTCCGTATAACCTCACGAGCGCCAGTACACTGGGTAGTATTACCGTTCACAGCGCCGCAACCGCTGACGGGGTGGCAACAGTTGAAACTGCATACAATGCAACTACTGGAGTTACAACTGTTACGGTAACACCGCCTGCGGATCCCTCTAGCTTGGACTCGAAAAGCTACAAGACTGCTATCAACTTTTCAGCACCAGGCGCAAGGTCCAAATCCGTTACATTCACCCTTATCGTGCAAGATTAATCTCGGGATAATCCGGGCCCGTAGCCAGGGTGCAGACAGAGTCCTGGGCAGTGCGTAAGTTCCGAGGTGTCGCTTGGATTATCCAAAATGAGGTTAGCGCCTCTCGCCAGAGAGGACAGGCCTTCGTGGAAAACCTCATGCATTTGTATCAGGCATCTTGGAACACCTTCCCGTTCGCCCCGAGTAGGAGCCTCGGCCACTGAAAAGGGCGATCGGTCATGCAAAAAAGGAAAAGCCCCGTTGCGGTTTACGGGGCTTTTCTGTGTTCAATGGTTTTGGGCGAGGATAACGATCGTCCTCAAATATAAACGCGGACGGTGTACAATCGTGAACCATATGATACTTGTCTAAACTCAGTTGTCCAGTTCAGCTTAAATACCGTAAGAAATAACCCCGGCACTTTCTTCATTATAGAGCTCCTTGTGTTCATAACGGGTGATGCAAACACCCAATGAACCGGGGAGCTTTTTCATTTAGTCCAAGCTGGACCAACCTCGACGATGTTGGACCAGCTTCCCCCACCCCTTCCTCGGTATTCCCATCCCAGACGTACCCGATTCATACCACAATACAAACAGCGCCTCGTTCCCGATTTCATGCGGTTTCGGGCGAGTTGGCCAGTCCACTTCGTGACGCTCGGTCTATTCATATTTATGGGGAAAAGTCCCTGATCACGGTCGAAATGCGACCCGGTATCCGAGCAGTCTTGAAGTCCGTAATCAACAGTCTTGAGCTTGAATTTAGTCAACCGATTCCATTCGTGGGAAAGGAGGCGATATAGATCAATTTCGTATTTTCGTCGTTCCTTTTTACTGAATTTCAATAATCGGGAGAAATCAATGCACTACCTCATATTTGCTGTATTGGCCTTCGGTCTGTCCCTGATGGGATGCGAAGGTAAGACGGGTCCGGCGGGTCCGTCCGGCGCGGCTGGTGTCGCTGGTCCGGCGGGTCCAGCTGGTCCGCAGGGCTCGACGGGTCCGGCGGGCCCGGCAGGTCCGGCTGGCGCTGATGGTGCCCAGGGTGAGCCTGGTCCGGCTGGCCCGGTAGGTCCGCAGGGTGAGAAGGGTGACCAGGGTGAAAAGGGCGATCCTGGGGAATCAGTACTACCACCAGACCTGGGTGATGTCACGAAGTTGTATATGATCGCGCTCCGTGTGGAAGGTACTGATAGTGACTTTCCCCAAAATCAAGGTAAAGTCACTATGACCACTGGAGAGACGTTGCAACTAATGGCTACCTCCAAAGCGCAGAATGGGGAAAAACTGGACGTTCAACTAGTATGGCAAAGTGATGCAGTTTTCAATATTTCAGTAGATCAAAGCGGTCTGCTTACAGCTAACCGTTCTGGAATGGCGAAAATCACTGTTACTAATCCAGTCAGAGGCATATCCAATTCTGTAGTCGTAACGTCGATCAATGCCGTTGATAAGGTAGCCTTGTCAGCAGATCCTTCGGGTGGACGTATAGGCATCGGTACAGACATTTCCTTGACCGCCACAGTCACCGATAAAGCTGGCGATCCTATCGAAGGTGCGACGGTTGAGTTTTCGTCAAGTTCTGGAGCCGTGGGCTTACCAAGTAACAAAAAGGTTGTTACGGATGTATCCGGTGAAGCTATGATTATGGCTACTTCCAAGAGTGCTGGCGATGCTAAGATTACGGCCATGTCCGGCACAAAGGACGCATCTGTGTCATTCACGGTCACGGGTGACGAAACGCTGTATAGGATACGTGTCCTTAGTGGTTATGATACAGACGTGGTGATTGCGCAGACTGGCGATCCTCCCGCATTCGACACCGGCCACAGTGAAACTATAGTCTTCCAAGTAGCCCTCTATGACATTATAGCGGGTGTCCAAGTTGCTGGAAGCCTAACCTGGACGAGCGACAACACTGAAGTAATCAACCACACTGGCGCGGCGGCTGTTACTATTGCAGGATCCCCTCCCGGCACAACGGCAGTGACCATACCGACTGCCAGCATAGTTGGATATGGCGACGCCACGCTGACTTTCATGGTGCCAGGTGCCGAAAACTGGATATCGAGGACGATCACTGTAGCCGCGGAATGACATCGGGATAAACCGGGTCCCGTAGACAGGGCGCTGACAGAGTCCTGTGGCGAGATGGGGTGCCTTCCCGGGCACCCCATCAGACCAAGTTTCGAGTGACCCCCGGAAGTTATCCCGACAGGGCAAGCAACATCCTAGCAGATCCGCCCTGCATTTGTCTCGGTCATTTCGTTACACCTTCCCGTTCGCCCCAAGTAGGAGCCACCGGCCACTGAAAAGGGCGATCGGTCCTGTAAAATAGAAAAGCCCCGTTGCGGTTAACGGGGCTTTTCTGTTTTCAGCGATCCTAGCTGGTGCAATACCCTCGTTTTCTCATACCCGCCGTATCTGATCCTTCCTGAAGTATTCCACCTACCTGACGTACCCAATATTCCCTTAGCAAACATCAGCGTGAGGTGTCCAACAACTCCCGACTTCCATGGGGCAAGCCAGCCACGTTTCTGACGCTCGGTCTATTCATATTTATGGGGACAAGTCCGTGAATTAGGTCCGAAATCCGATCAGTCTTGAAGTCCGAAACTGGCAATCTAGAGCTAGTAAAGTAAATCAGTTAACCGATCAAATCGCGGGAAAGGAGGCGATATAGGTCAGTGTCGTGTCTTCGTCATTCCTATTAGCTGTGTTTCCATAAACGGGAGTAAACAATGCACTACCTCATAATCGCTGTATTGGCCTTCGGTCTGTCCCTTATGGGATGCGAAGGTAAGACGGGTCCGGCGGGTCCGACCGGTGCGGCTGGCGTCGCAGGTCCGGCAGGCCCGGCAGGTCCGCAGGGTTCTACTGGCCCGGCAGGTCCAGCAGGTCCGGCTGGCCAGCAGGGTGAGAAGGGTGACACCGGTGAGGCAGGCCCGACAGGTCCGGCTGGTCCGGCAGGCCCCGAAGGTCCGATGGGTCCTCCGGGTGAATCCGGGATCCCGGCTGATCTTCCTGGCAACATCCTGGCCGCAGTTCACCACATCATCGTTTTCGAGGGTGGCGAGAAGAAAGAAGATGCCCGTCGCTGGAATGCGCCGGATTTCAATGCCGAATCCGCCACGAATCAGCGGATGGCTACCGTGCTCGTAGACGGCATGTTGACTTTCAGCGCTGTCGCGGCCTCATCGGACGGCATTCCCGTCCCGGTTGCCTTCACGTTCGAGATAGACGATCCTATCGTCGCCTCGGTGGAAGATGACGGGATGAATACGGCAACAGTTACGGGCAAAAGAAGGACAGATGGCACGGAGCTTATCGTGCGGACCGATCGCGGTCATAAGTTGACGATAGCGCTTTCGGTTCACAACGAGGTCAAAGGCATCGTGATCACGCCCGCAACCGTAGACGCTGTTGAAGATGGTACGGATATCGACCTCATGGCTACGGCCTATGACAAGGCGAGTGGCGATGATAAGACCACTAACGACGGCAATCCAATTCCAGGCGTGAGTTTCTCCTGGTCTTCGTCCAACACCGCCGTTGCGACTGTGGACACCGACAACAGCAACTCGATGCCCACGATCAAGACGCATGCTGCCGGCAAGGCCAAGATCCAGGCGCGAATCGGTGATGTGAAGAGCAACGAGGTCGAGATCGAGGTATTCAGCGTCGATTCGCCTTCCCGTCGCATCGTGGTGGATACGGCGAACCAGCCGTACAACGTCGCGGCAACTGTTGACACCAGCGAAGCCGACGTCTCTGCTCGTACCGTGACATTTGTGTCTGGGCCGACGGATCCCGGCATCAGTGTCCGGGTACAGCAGATGGGTGTTAAGGATGACGGTGAAATCGGATACATCAATGTATCTAACGGCACTGTGGTTACTTTCACCAGTTTGAACCATGATATTCTCGATCTTGCTGCCGCTGATGATAGTAATACTGCTACAACCACCGCCGGCGTAGCCAGCTACGATGTCGTCGCAGCCGATCTTGGTGGTGGCGATGGCATCAAGGCAGTGGGAAATCATAGCGTTACTGTGAAAATCACGTCGCCTTTTGCTGGTGCGAGGTACGTCACGGTGACCGTGCAAACAAGACCGCAGTAACATCGGGATAATCCGGGTCCCGTAGACAGGGCGCTGACAGAGTCCTGCGGCGAGATGGGGTGCCTTCCCGGGCACCCCATCAGACCAAGTTTCGAGTGACCCCCGGAAGTTATCCCGACAGGGCAAGCAACATCGTAGCAGATCCGCCCTGCATTTGTCTCGGTCATTTCGTTACAACTTCCCGTTCGCCCCGAGTAGGAGCCTCGGCCACTGAAAAGGGCGATCGGTCCCAAGAAAAGGAAAAGCCCCGTTGCAGGTACGGGGCTTTTCTGTATTCAGCGACCTTAGCTGGTCCAATATCCTCGTTTGCCCATACCCGCCGTATCCAACCCCACCTGCTGTACCCAATTCAATCCCACAGCGAAGAACAGTGCGTAGTGCTCATCTGCAATCGGCTTCAGACGGACAAGACCAGCCCACTTCCTGACGCTCGGTCTATTCATATTTATGGGGAAAAGTCCGTCGTGATCGCCCGAAATCCGAGCCGTCGTGAAGTCCGTAATTGGCCGTCTTGAGCTTGCAATCAGTTAACCGATCAATTCGCGGGAAAGGAGGCGATATAGGGGTCAGTTTCGTATTTTCGTCGTTCCTTTTTGCAGAGTTTACATAATCGGGAGAAAACAATGCACTACCTCATAATTGCTGTATTGGCCTTCGGTCTGTCCCTGATGGGATGCGAAGGTAAGACGGGTCCGGCGGGTCCGACAGGTCCGGCGGGCTCCGCAGGTCCGGCGGGTCCGGCAGGTCCGCAGGGCTCGACGGGTCCGTCAGGCCCGGCAGGTCCAGCAGGCGCTGATGGTGCTCAGGGTCCGCAGGGTGAGCCTGGTCCGCAGGGTGAAAAGGGTGAACCAGGCCCGGCAGGTCCCGAAGGCCCGATGGGTCCGGCAGGTATTCCGGACACCGGTGGCATTGATCCTATCCAGTTGGCTCAGGCACACCACATCGCCATCTCGATAGATGGTGGCGATAAGGCAGATGCGTCGGGTGGCATCCCACACACTATGCGGGTCGGCGAAGAGAGTATGATTGTAGCCGTTGCCGGTGCGCAGAGTGGGAGGGCCCTTGATGCTATCCCGGTTACGATTGCCATTACCAAGAATGCTGACGACGCCATCACCCTGGAAGACGGTGTGATCACCGCCGCCGGGGTCGGTTCGGCCGAAATCACGGCTGCGTCAGAATTGGCCGGTATCGCCGGTAAGCTCAAAGTCACAGTTACCAAGCCTATCGATACGATCGTTTTCATGATTGGTGAAGATGACGATGCCACTGAGGCGCCTAGTTCACTAAACTTGGCCGCTGGCGAGACGTATGCAAATGAAATAACTGCCGTGGCCCATGATGAAGACGGCGAAGTAATTGAACCGCGTTCTGATTGGTCCTGGTCGAGTTCCGACAAGTCCGTTGCCACTGTCGAGCAAAAGAAGGATGCTGACAAGAAGCTGGTGATGATGGGCGCTATCGGCACGATCACCGGTAAGGGTTCCGGCAGCGCCGATATTATGGCGACGGTGGAAGACGTGAGCGGCAGTATTGCTGTCAGCGTCACGGGCCAGAGCATCACGAGAGTTATTGATCCCAGTGCCTCGAACAATGGCAATGAATTTGTTTGGGATCAAGGGTTGGAGACGCCCGGTTATACCGATGCTGGCGCACCAGTCGCAGGAACTCTTTTTGATGTCAATCTCCGTGATATAGTTTCCAATGATCTTATCACGACCTGGACATTGACGGTCACCCCTGCTGCGCCGGAAGATGGGACCACTGCCGCTAACATGGGTGTAGGTGCTAGCGGCGCTACCGCAAACGCCGATGGTACTATCACCGTGACGGTTGTACCTCCATCCTCTGTTGGTACTGGTGTAGCAGTGGGCACATATCAAACTTTCGTATCCTTGAAAGCTACAGGAGCGAGAGAGGCGCGTCTGAGGTTTACCGTGAAAGTAATAGACTCGACGCCAGACGACGGTTAATCGGGATAATCCGGGTCCCGTAGACAGGGCGCTGACAGAGTCCTGTGGCTTTGGTGGGGTGCCTTCCCGGGCGCCCCATCAGACCAAGTTTCGAGTGACCCCCGGAAGTTATCCCGACAGGGCAAGCAACATCGTAGCAGATCAGCCCTGCATTTGTCTCGGTCATTTCGTTACACCTTCCCGTTCGCCCGAGTAGGAGCCACCGGCCACTGAAAAGGGCGAGCGGTCCCGAAAAAAGGGAAAGCCCCGTTGCGGTTAACGGGGCTTTTCTGTTTTTAATCTGATTTAATCGAGCTGATTCTGCTGTCACTCGTCCCGCAGCGGACGGGAGATGACGCAGGCGTTGATGCCCCCGATCCCCATGGACAGCTTGCCGGCGATCCCCTCGGGAGGTGGGCACGCGGTATCGTAGACGAACCGCGTATGCAGGCTTTCGATCTCCGGATTCACTTCGTCGCGGGAAAGGGGGGTGGGAAATAACGCACCCCGCGCGTAGCCGAGGTACTGCGCCGTCAGTTCCCATCCTCCGCCGGCGCTCATGCCGTGACCGAAGGTGCCTTTCCGGGCGGTGACCGTCACGGAGCCGGGCACCATTTCGAGCAGATTCTCCATTTCGAGGAAATCACCGGGAGTCGCCGTGGCGTGCAGATCCCACGAGGCGATGTCGCCGGCGGAAACGCGGGCGTCTTCGATGGCCTGGCCGACGGCCATCCGCGGTCCTTCCTTCGACGGCGTGATGATATGGTCGGCGTCGGAGCTGACCCCCACGGCCAGAGGCTCCATCCCCACCGGGTTGAACCCCTTTTCGGTCATGTATTCCCAGTCCCCGATGATCCAGAGCACGGAGCCACCCGAGACGTGGGTGCCGCGAAGCCCGGTAAGGGGCTTGGACACGGCGCCGTCGGCGGCGGATACGCGGGCGCGGTAGAATGCGCCTACCAGCAGGGACGTGGGGGGCGGGTCCGTGGCGCCGACGACCACGGCCTTGGCCTCACCGCGCCGGATGGCGTCCATGCCGAGTTTGAGGCACACGCCGAAAGTGGAGCAGGCGGCCACGGGCGCCAGCGACAGGCCGTGAATCTGTCCCATCATGGTCACCTGTGACGCGGGCGTGTTGTGGATGTTCCAGATCAGGTCGGCCGAGACGCATTCCCAGGGCGGCTCAGGCGCGCCCCATTCATCCTGCAGCTGGTGCTTCCGGCGCTGCTTATCGCGAATGAGTTTCATTTTGCCGGACTCGACGGTTCCCTCAACGTTCATCCCCTCGATCTCAGCGAGAGTCTCCAGGTACGACCTTAGTTCCTCCGACTGGGACGTCCAGTAGGCGTTCCAGGTTTCTTCGGCCTGGTCTCGCTTCGCAGAGGGCGCGGTCTCCGGGTGGGGCGGCATGGCTTCGTCCACGCCTTCGTCGTCGTGCCGGGTGAGATAGGCGCGAAGCCGGGCGTTCCGTTCCGCCGAACCCCAGAAATGGTCCCATGCACGCTGGGCCCGGTACAGCTCCATGCTGATCCGGCTGATGGTGGGGATGTTGCCGACGCCGGTGCCGATGTATACGTGGGCGGATGTGCCCAGCTTCTGGAGTTCCTCCTCAAGGCCCGGGTTCTGTCCCAGCGACTGGATGAAGGCCCCGATCGCGTGCAGCGTGGTAGGATCCATCTTGTCGACCAGGCGGGTGTATCGGTTCGATGGAAACCGGGCGTCGATCCATGCCCGGTAGTCCCGAAAGTCGAAATCGGGTTCGCCCACCAGGAAGTTGTTCGGACCGAACCCGTCGAAGGGCGCCAGCCAGCTTTCTGACTGCTCCAGGTTGCGGGCAAAGGCTTCCATATTGGACGAACGGGGGGCGACGATGCCCCAACCGAATATGCCAATTCTGCGCAAGTTATGCCTCGCTGAAGACGGTGAAAATGCCGTAACTGCCGATGACCGCTACGGTCTTACAGCCCCGTCAATATACGCCGAGTAAGAAGCCGACTCAAGCCAATTCACCCTGACGTTAGGTATGATGGATCGCGGCAGCTTCGACCAACTGTTGGTTCAACGCCCCACCGTTCCACGCTCAACCCTACCCTGTTTCTTCCTTACCTGACGTACCTGATCCTGCCTGCCGTACCCGAATTAGACTCCCAGTATAGAACAGTTGTGGTGCCCGATTTCATCCGGTTTCGGACGAGTCGGCTAACCCATCTCCGCTGCTCAATCTACTCATATTTAAAGTGAAAAGTCCGAAGATAAGGCCCGAAATCCGAGCAGTCTTGAGTCTTGCATTTTAGTCAGCCGATCAATTCGCGGGAAAGGAGGCGATATAGGTCCGTTTCGCATCTTCGTCATTCCTTTTGAAGTGTTTCCATAATCGGGAGAAAACAATGCACTACCTCATAATTGCTGTATTGGCCTTCGGTTTGTCCCTGATGGGATGCGAGGGTAAGACCGGTCCAGCGGGTCCGAGTGGTCCGAGTGGCCCGGCGGGTCCGAGTGGTCAGGCTGGTCCGCAGGGTAGTACCGGTCCGCAAGGTCCGGCAGGTCCGGCCGGCGCAGATGGAGCTGATGGTGCTCAGGGTCCGGCAGGTCCGGCAGGTCCGCAGGGTGAGAAGGGTGACAAAGGCGATCCGGGTGAAGACGGTATGGATGCTACGTTGCCCGACCCCGGCGAAATCCCAGGTGGATTTCTGACGCAGGTTCATCACATCGTTATCGGCTACCTGGATGACGACGGGGAAAAGACCGGTGCCGTTACGTACGCGGGCCCGGATTTCAAGGACGATGGGTCAGCAGATAAAAAGAAGCTGTCCTTCATGTTGCCAGTAGGGGAAACGAGGCAATTAGCGGTTAAGGTCGCTTCGCAGGACGGGAACCCGATCCCTGGTATCGAGGTTGCTTACTCGTCTACCGATCCTGTGACCGCCACTGTCACAGAGGACGGTGAAATTGAGGCGCTAGAGCACGGGGATGCCACGATCAAAGTAACTGTTGTGGGTCGTGGGATTGCGATTAATATCAACGTTGATGTGCTGGAAGCGGTGAAGAAGGTTACAATCGCCAGTGGCACTCAAACCATCCCTGTCGGTTTCTCCGTTACGTGGAAGGCTAAAGTCATCAATGCCGACGACGCGGACATAACCGCCAACTCGATCGTGACTTGGGAGAGTGAGGATGCCAGCATCGCCAAGGTAGACGCTAAGAAAGGTGTCGTGACTGGCGTTTCTGATGGCGATACGCGAATCAGGGCTTCGTCGGGAGGGAAAAACAGTGACTGGCGGGATGTAACTGTGACTCCCAGCGGCATATATACTCGTACTATACAACCCGTAGGCAATACCACGGATAAGGTAACTGTTACCCAGACCACTGACACAGACGACGAAGGTAACCGGCTTAACTTTCCCGCCGCCGATGGTACTATCTCGGAAGCTACAGTAACGTTTGAGTTGCTGTTGCTCTATGCTGTCGGTTCTTCCACCAATGATGTTGGTGACGAAGTGGCTACTCCGACTCCGGGCGATTTCGTAATCACAGTCGAGAGTGATCGAGTATTAACTACCGCCGGCATCGCAGCCGCAGCAGGTGATGGGAATGTCGTCGATGTAACCGTTACGTTAGCGGATGCGCTCGTAAGGCCTGCCTCAGCAACAAACGAGACAAGGGGTAAATACGGGAAAGCCCTCATCAGCGTGAGCCATCCTGATGCAGAGAACCCCGCGCAGTTCGTGTTGGAAGTTGCCAAACCCTAACCTCGGGATAATCCGGGTCCCGTAGACAGGGCGCCGATAGAGTCCTGCGGCGAGATGGGGTGCCTTCCCGGGCACTCCACCAGACCAAGTTTCGAGTGACCCCCGGAAGTTATCCCGACAGGGCAAGCAACATCGTAGCAGATCCGCCCTGCATTTGTCTCGGTCATTTCGTTACACCTTCCCTTTCGCCCTGAGTAGGAGCCACCGGCCACTGAAAAGGGCGATCGGCACTTCAAAAAGGAAAGCCCCGTTGCGGTTAACGGGGCTTTTCTGCGTTCAAAGTGGGTGGTACACACGCCCAATGGAACCAGGAAGACATTTATAATACAAATTAGGTAGCGACAACTTCGACCTGCTGTTGGTTCAACGCCCCAACTTTCCACGCTCACCCCTTCCCAGTTTCTCCCTTTCCTGACGTAACCAATCCAGCCCGATGTACCCGGTTTATCCACCAACACGAAACAGCGCGTGTCGTCCGACTGCGTCTGAATTGAGACAGTCGGCCAACCCATCTCCGCTGCTCAATCTATTCATATTTATGGGGAAAAGTCCCTAATAGCGGTCGAAACGCGACCTGAAATTCAAGCAGTCCTGAAGTCCGATTTGGCAGTCTTGAGCTTGTAAATCAGTTAACCGATCAAATCGCGGGAAAGGAGGCGATATAGGTCAGTCTGGGATTTCGTCATTCCTTTTAGTAGTGATTCCATAATCGGGAGAAAACAATGCATTACCTCATAATTGCTGTATTGGCCCTCGGTCTGTCCCTGATGGGATGCGAGGGCAAAACAGGTCCGGCGGGTCCGACCGGCGCGGCCGGCGTCGCAGGCCCGGCAGGCCCAGCTGGCCCGCAGGGTTCGACGGGCCCGGCAGGTCCGGCAGGTGCGACTGGCCCGCAGGGTGAGAAGGGCGACACCGGTGAAGCAGGTCCCGCTGGTCCAGCGGGTCCGGCAGGTCCGGCTGGCCCTGAAGGTCCAATGGGTCCTCCAGGTGAATCCGGGGTTCCGGGCGATCTTCCCGGTAACATTCTGGCCGCTATTCACCACGTCATCGTTTTCGAGGGGGCTGAAGCGAAAGACGATGCTCGTCGTTACAATGCCCCGCTGTTTGATGACGCTACCGGCAAGAACACCCCCCGGGATACGGCTGTTCTCGTTGACGGCACTATAATGTTCAGTGTCGTTGCTGCTGCGCAGGACGGCAGTGTCGTCCCCGCTGAGTTCACCTTTGAGGTCGATGATCCCGTCCTCGCCATGGTGGTAGCAGGCGATGCGCCGAATTCAGCAATGATTAAAGGCGTCAGAAGGGGTAACACGAAGGTTATCGTTAAATCTGCTGATCGCGGTATTAAGATTTCCATTAATCTCGCGGTTCATAATGTGGTCAAAGGCATCGTAATTGCGACGGACGGCGGAACCTTTGCCGAAACCGTTAACAAGGGTGCCACCGTCATGCTCGAGGCGATGGCCTATGATGCCGCCAGTGGCGATGACAAGACCACCAACAGCGGTAATCCGGTTTCGGGCGTGACGTTTGACTGGTCGAGTTCCAATACAAGTGTTGCGACCGTGGACGCCAAGAACAATGCAATGCCCACGATCAAGACGCATGCAGCCGGAACGGCCAAGATCACGGCGAGTATCGGCGACGTAAAGAGCAACGAGATCACGATCAATGTTTTCACGGTGGAAGAGCCTGAAAGACGCATTCTCATCAGTACCGCCAATGCGCCATTTATGCGTTATTTCGATAACGATGCAAATGACGATGGCACCGCTGACGATGCGGTTCTTTCAGCTACAGCTGATACCACTGATAACACGGCGGCCGATATCACCATTACCGTCAATGTGCAACATAGAGTGCTTGGCACCGGTGCTAACGCTGGTCAACTTGTGTGGGCCGCCGTTCCAGATGGTATCCAGGTCGGCGTTGCAAGTTCCAATACCGACGTATTGGAGATTGTTGGTCCCGATACAGTGGCGACGAGTGGTGGTTCCATAACATTGACGATTGCTGGAAGTAACACCACCGACTCCTCCGGCGCTACATCTCAAGGCAACGCAAAGGCGGCTGGAGTGTCTTTCGTGACGTTCAGCGAGAGTTTCTCGGCTTCAAAGCGTGCCCAGGTTACGCTTACCGCGAAGGCCGGTAGTGGCGGATAGGGACGGAAGCCGCCCAGTTTGGAATCCGGGATAATCCGGGTCCCGTAGACAGGGCGCTGACAGAGTCCTGCGGCTAGCGGCCTGCTCGCTCCTGCGAGCGGGTCGCCCGCCACGTTTCGGAATGGCCCCCGGAGTTATCCCGACAGGGCATATCAACTTCATTCCGCCCTGCATTATTGTCGGTCATCTCGTTACGTCTTCCCTTTCGTCCCGAGTAGGAGCCACGGCCACTGAAAAGGGCGATCGGTCTCGAAATTAGAAAAGCCCCGTTGCAGGTACGGGGCTTTTCTGCGTTCAGGGAAGGAACTCAATGAGACTTTCCCTGGAAGAAACACGGACTGTGTACAATCGTAACTGGGCGGTTCATTCCCTTGACCTCCTTCGTTCGCGCGGATCGGACGCGCGATTACCAATCAGGATGAATGGATTGACAGTCTTCCTTGTTTTACCGTAGACTTCACAAAGGCCATCGCTGCCAACAGTCCGTACTCGTCTATCGATCGTCCCGGAGTCCCGAATCCCCTTGCGAACCCTCTTCATCGGTGACATTCACGGTTGCGCCCGTGAGTTCGAACAACTGCTTTCCAAACTGGCCTTCCAGCGGGATACGGACCACCTGTACCTGACGGGCGATGCGTTCAGCAGGGGACCCGATCCCGTCGACGTATGGAAGCTGATCCAGGATACGGGCGCGAGGATGGTCCTCGGCAACCACGACTACCGCCTGGCGGACCGGCTTCGCCTGCACCTGTCCGGCGCCGCGGTTCCCACGCGAAGTCCCAATACCCTTCAGACTCTGGAAGCCCTCGCACCTTGCGCGGACGCCCTGATCCCCTGGCTGGAATCCCTTCCCCTCTGGATCGACGAGCCTGAATTCCTGCTGGTCCACGCGGGCATCAATCCGGAAAAAGGCTTTCACGGCACGACCACGGAAGAGTTCCTCGTCATCCGTACCTGGCCGCCCGTGGACGGCATCGTGGGACCACGATGGCACGACGCGTACGATCCATCCGGCAAGCTGGTCATATTCGGCCATGATGCCCCCGGCGGCCTCGTAATCAAGCGACGGGACGATGGCTCGCCCTTCGTGATCGGCCTGGATTCGGGATGTATCTATGGCGGTCAGCTGAGCGGGTACGTCCTGCAGGAAGACCGGCTGGTGCAGGTTGAATCCAGCCATCCCCAGAGCGTGCGACCAGATTCAGGACCCTCAACGCTGTCTTGAGTCGCGCCTGGTTGATGCTCAAAACCCATCTTGCCATTATAAAAGTTTTTTTCCTTCGAGAATTAGCGAGCGTTTCCTGGCTAATACGTTAAAGGATCATTTTTCGGGGAGGAAATCATGACTTCGAGATTCTGGCAAACCGATTGCTTAATCGTGTACGCTGCGAATCTCATCCTGACCGTCATCATTCTGATCAAGGTACTGTAACTCTTCGGAATGAAAGGCTGGCAGTTGCTAGGAGGTAGGCTGAAATCATGTCGATCGAAAGTATGAACCACGAAGGGTGGATCGGACGCCTGGAAGGTATCATTGAACAGATAGACAAGCGTTTATCCCGGATCGAGACGGTAGTCATTGGCCAGTTGGTCATGACCGTCGCGATCCTCATCAAGTTGTTCATCTCGTAATTCAATACTCAGGTATACACCAAATGAACTACCCAATAAGGAGCTCAAATGGAATCGTTACCTATGTGGTTGCCAGCGGTTGCCGCCGTACTATTGATCGCTGTAGTCGGGGCTGTAGGAAAACTGTGTCTTTGGATGGGGAAGAGGGAGGCAATAGAAAGTGGAATCTCAACGACGCTTGAAGACATCAAGGAAGACATCCGGGTGATCCGGACTACGATCGCGGACCTGGTAACCGGCAACGATTCCAACCCCGGTCAATAAGTACCAGGAACCACTGCCATCGTGGACACATGGCGAACTGTTTTGGGAGGGAATGGAATGACCGAGTCAGGTTGGTGGGAGCGCCACGGCGCGGTCTTTACATCGATAATCACCCTTGTTTCCGTATTAACGTATTTACACGTTTCATTAAGTACCATTAGGGATGAACTGCGATCTGAAACGGGTAGCTTGAGAACTGAACTGCGCACTGAAATGAGTAGCTTAAGGACCGAAATCAGAGCGGAAATCAAGGATCTGCGGGCCTCGTTGGACCGGGTGGAAACTAAGGTGGATGAGGTCAGGGGATACTTGAGATTCAACGCTGCCGCAACACAGGACAATCCACCCCCGAAGGAGTAAATTCAGACGTGCCAGATATACAGATCGCGGTTGGCCAGCGGGAGATCCACCCATGCGCCCCCGCGCCGGTGGCTTTCGGCGACGGCGATGCAGGCTTCCGTGATGTGATAGGCAATCTCGACATGTCCGAGGCTTTGATCGCCCGTCTCGTACGCGCGGACGAGGTCTTCCAGACAGGAAACGACCGTGCTCTTCGGTGTAACGAATTCGAACGGCACCTCCTCCCAGGCGCTTCGGCCTTTGCGATTTTCCCGTTCCTCGAGCGGCGCTCGCCGCAAGTATGCGTCGGCCCCGTTGTTCAGCGAACGGATGGTTCCCTCGGTTCCGATGATCTCGTATTCCCATCCCGCCGCGGGGATCGACCATGCGCGGACACCGTTCTCGAATTCGAGTTCGTACGTCGCGATCGGGTCGTAAGGGATGTGATCGCCTTCTATCACGTAGTCCCGGGGGTCGATCTCGCCGCGAACGGACCGGATGACGGGATCGCCGATCAGCCAGGAAAGCGTGTCGATGGAATGGATGTGACCGTGCATCAGGGATGACCGCGCGTAGTGAATAGCAGCCCTGGGTTCGCCCACGTCGCCCCTCAGGACCGCGTCGCGCACCACGCCGTACCGGTTGTCGAATCTGCGCAGCACGCCCGTGTTGAACACCGTTCCGTGCTTCAGTACGGCGTCGTGGATGTCGTCGGCCGCCGCCATGGAACTGGCCATGGCCTTCTCCACGTAGAGCATGGGCACGCCCATTTCCGCCAGCACAACGGCCAGCTCGGCGTGGGAATCTCCGCGGAACGACGCGTCGGGCGCCTCCCGGGCCGGTTTCTGCAGACCTGATGCGGTGGTGCATACGGCAACGAGATCCGGTCGCTCCTCCCGGACCATGTCCCGAAAATCCTCGTACAGGGCGTTGACGCCCCAGCGCCTGGAAAAGTCCTCCCTGCGCTCCGGCCGGAGGTCGCAGCCGGCGGCGATTTCCAGCCTTTCGCTTGCATTGCAGGATGCCGCGACAGAATAGGGCAGGGGCGTATGGCCCTCGTCGTCGATCGTACTGCCCATGCGGCCCAGCCCGATGATCCCTACGCGATAGGTTTTCATAGCGTGATTTTGTCCGTATGGCTATGGGGTTGGGAGATGACGAGGAATATGAGCTCTTCCTCGCCGGTGTTTTCCAGTCGATGCGGCGTTTCCGGGGGGACATGCATGGCCTCTCCCCGAGGCACCCTGTAGGTCTCCTTCCCCAGTTGAATAGTGGCGACACCCTGTAGTACATAGAACAACTGTTGCGCTTTCCGGTGACAGTGCATCTCCTCCACGCCGCCTTTGGGCACCCTTTCCTTTATTACGCTCAAGGAATCCGTATTCAGAAGGTGCCATCCATCACAGTTGTTACCCCATTTGTAATGTTCCGAATGATCCGGCTTTATGACCATGATTCGAACCCGCCCATGTATCAACGGACCCCTGCAAATACATCGCATGTAAACACGCCATGCTGCTCGGATTGAAGATAGAACCGGGCTCGCAACATGGCAAAAACTATCTCAGGCTCCTCGCATCGGCACGGGCGTTCGTCTCGCATCGGCACGGACGTTCGATACGGTCGAACGGCACCGGCGAATTGTATTGACAGGTCGGGGGTGCCGGTTTAGCATGGCCTTACCCCATTCCCCCTTAAAACCACGCTGGTCACCATCAGAGTTTTAGCAACTTCAGGAGACGGATCATGGCGTCGCTACCCACCACAAACAAGGGCTGGCTCGAACTCGGCAACCAGTACCTTCTGAGACATCCGATGCGCACCGCGCCGCTGGTTCCCGAACGCGGCGACGGGCTCTACATGTGGGACGTGGAAGGCCGGCGTTTCATCGACTTCCAATCGGGGCAACTGTGCGTAACGCTGGGCCATTCCCACCCGGATTACGTGAAGGCCCTCTGCGACCAGGCCCATAAGATCATCCAGGTGGGAACGACCTTCATCGCGCCGTCGGAGGTGCTGCTGGCCAAGAAGATGGCCGAGATCGCGCCGGACCCGCTGCAGAAGTCCTTCTTCGCCTGCACGGGATCCGAATCCAACGAAATGGCCCTGCGTCTCGTGCGGAAGTACACGGACCGCTTCGAGGTGATCGCCCTCATGCGCGGCTACCACGGCCAGTCCTATGGCAGCGCGTCCATCACCGGCCGGGGAGGCATGCTGCGGGAAGGTTATGGCCCCATGCCCACGGGCGCTTCGTTCATCCCTACGCCCTACGAATACCGCTGCCAGTTCTGCCGGGACGAAGCCTGCTGCAACCTGGGATGCGCGGACGCGGCGGAGAACGTGATCGATTCGTCCACCTCCGGAAAGCCCGCGGCCTTCTTCTTCGAACCGCTCATGAGCGCGGCGGGACAGATCGTGCCTTCCAAGGAGTGGATCCAGCGCATCGTGGAGATTTGCCGGGAGCGGGACATCCTCACCGTGGCCGACGAGGCCCTGACGTGCTTCGGGCGGACGGGCAAGTGGTTCGCCTTCGAGCATTTCGATTTCGTGCCCGACATCGTGACCTGCTCCAAGGGGCTCGGCGGCGCCGTGCCCCTGTGCGCGGTAATGACCAGTGCGGAGATCGCGGACGCCGCGGTGGCGAAGGGATTCATGCCCTTCTCGTCCCACGCAGGAGACCCGCTCCTCTGCGAGACAGGGCTGGCCAATATCGAGATCGTCGATCGCGAGAACCTGGTGGAAAACGCCCGGGTGGTGGGCAACTACTTCATGGACCGGCTCAAGGTGATGGAGGAAACCTATGAAATCGTGGGCGAGGCCCGGGGACTGGGCCTCTGCCTGGGGCTCGAACTGGTGACGGACAAGCAAAGCCGGGAGCCCAACTTCGAAGGCGCCGCCATGGTGACGGAGCACTGCTACGAGAACGGCCTCTGGCTGCCCATCGTGCCCAGGATGCGCGATAATGATCCGCTCAGCCGGCGCTTCATGGAACTGTCTGGTTCCCAGGTACTGCGGTTCATGCCGCCGATCACCATCACCGAAGCCCAGATCGACGAATCCCTGGAGATCATCGAGGCCGGCGTACGTATCGCCGAAGAAAGAACGGCGCGCGTAGCGCCGGCGGTGGTGTAGGGGTTGGGAATCGCCGATGGGTGAAGCCGTCCTCTTCGATCTCGATGACACGCTGGTGGATCTCCAGTACGCACGCCGTTACGGGCTGCGTGCGGTGCAGGAGATTCTGCCGGCGTTGAAGCCGGTGCCGCTGGAGGAACTGGAACTCGTCCATGACGAACAATTGAGGGCCAACTACTGGCGAATGATGGAAGGCAGTCTGTCGGATGAGGAGGCCGGTTGCGAGCACATGCGTGGGATCTGTCGCCATTATGGATTGGAAACGGACGCGGCGGTCGATGCCGCGGATCGCTACCACCGAGCGCTACAGGAGAACTCGCGCCTGGTTCCGGGCGTCGAGGCGTTGCTCGAATCCCTGCGGGGACGGATGAAGGTCGGCGTCGTCACTAACGGCCGCTCGCAGCACCAGCGGGACAAGCTGGAATACTTGGACCTGCTGCCCCTCGACGCCCTGGCGATATCCGAGGAAATAGGTGCCACCAAGCCGGATCCGAAGATTTTTCAATACGCCTATGCTCAACTTGGCGTGCGGACGGTCACGATGATCGGGGATTCGTGGGAGAATGATATCCTGGGCGCCACCGGATACGGGATGGACGCGGTCTGGCTGAACCGCTACCGGCGTACCTGTCCTGATCCTTCTCTCGCCATCGAGATCAATGGGTTCGAACCGGTGGAGAACATCCTACGGATACTGGAATCATCTTCGTAGCAGCAAGACCGATATGCCCTTCAGAGCGTTGTGATGTCCGTCCTTCCTGAAGTTTTCCACAATTTGCTCCGATATGACACGCTGACTTTCGACGACGGCCTGGCGGCCGCTTTCACGGTGGGATACCGCCTCGAAGACCGCCCCGAGGACGAATGGACCGCCCGGTTCACCAGGTTCAAATTCGATCCCGACGACACTACGACTGAAGGCGCGGCAAGGCTCATGGCACACGTGGCCCAAATTCTTGTCCGCGGTCTTGGACTGGACCCCGGCAGAACGGTTTTTGCTCCGGCGCTTCGCTCCACGGAGAAAGTCGCGGACCCCGACGGCGTGATCGCTTTGCTTGCGGATCATTGCGCGGGTGACTGCGGGTACCAGCCGGACCTGTTGTCGAAAGAACCCCACCTGTCTACCGGGAGAGGGGGATTGGATCCCGAGTTTCGTAAACTGCTGCTGGAGGATGCGGCGTACCAATCGGCCTCTTTTGATGCCGAGACGGTCATCATCGTGGATGACTTCATCGCGACCGGGAAGACGCTGTCACTGGCCGCTACCGCGATCCGGGAACGCAACCCGGGGACGACCGTGTACGGCCTGGCGCTGGCGAAACCGGAGTGGCACAGCATGATGCTGAGTTGGTATGACGTGGACGTGAGCAACGACCACATACCTTCCCAATGGTCGTCTATCTGGTCGTTGTCTGCGTAACGGTAATCAGGACAGGCGCACGAAGATGTACCAGAGCCCGATGGAGATGTAGGTCGCGGTGATGGCGACCATGATGACCCGGGTGAGGGGATGGGGTTTGGTCCAGGACGGAAAGGCCCGGGGAACGAGGACGTAGTTCAGGTAGATCAGGCCGGGACAGAAGAGCCCCATGGCCATGAAGGCGATGACGCCCCGGATGATGAGCAGGTCCCCGGGCTGCGCCAGGGGCAGCGTGATCGTTGTCAGCACGGTGAACACCACGACGAATCCATAATACAGCGTCCGGAAATGGTACCGCCGCGCCCGCTTCACGTTGGCGTAGATGAAGTCGGCCTGCATGCGGGCGAACCCGTCGGTGGACTGCAGCCAGGCATCGCACAGAAACGCCGCGGCGACGATAAGGAACAGGACCTTGCCGATGGCGCCCCAGCTCACCTCGAAGAAGGCCGACTGCACCACGGCGATTTCCCAGCCCTCGGGAACGATGCCCTGCGGCTTCAGCAGGGCCCACGCCAGCCAGCACATGATGATGGTCGTTATCAGGTTCAGCGCGACGCCGAGTCCGGATTCGAGCTTCAGGTACCGCATGAACTTCCCGTAGTTCGTCCGGTTGGCCTCGTTGTCCTCGAAGGCGTACCCCGTGGCCGAGATGGCTTCCGGCGCGGTGCGCAGGGGGCTGGTTATGCGCCCGATATAGGCCGACATGCCCACGCCCTTGTCCCGCATCCAGTAGGAGAGGAAGAGCTGGCCGAACCCGCCGGCGCCGGCGAAGACGATGGCGGTGAGGACGGTAGACAGGTCCGCCGGATCCCAGTTGGCGGGCCGGTGGTAGCCGGGCGTAAGCAGGACGCCGAAGAACTCGCCCGCCACGTCCAGTACCGGCCGCTGGAAGACCGCGAAGGCAATCCCCACCATCGTGATGACGACCACGGCCATGGTGAGCCGTTCCACGATCAGGTAGACCACCCGGCCCATGAACAGGGCGACCAGGTAGATGCCGATGGTCAGGTAGGCCCAGAAGAGCGACTGGCCGCGGACCGTCCATCCGTAGGGGAACCCGGTAAGCTCCGCCAGGGCGCCGCCGCCCGCCGACGCGTAGGCGCCGAACCAGATATTCTCGAGAAAAACCCCGACCCAGATGGCCGACACGTACCACTTCCCCACGCGGCTGAAGCCGGTCAGGGCCGTCTCGCCCGTCATGATCGTATACCGGGCGATCTCCACGTTGACCCAGTACTGCATCAGGGCGGCCGGGATGAGCAGGCCGATGAAGGCCGCGCCGTACTTGGCGGTCAGGTAGGGCCACCAGATGAGCTCACCGCTGCCCTGGGCCAGCCCGGCCCAGACGATGCCGGGACCGACGTACTTCAGCATGCCGGCGAAGGTAGGCACGGCGGCCAGCTTCAGGGGCGACAGGCGGCCGAGTGGACGGGTGTTTTCGGTGGCGTTTTCGGCGGACATGAATAGGATCGGCTTGAGGGTAGTATACAGCGTTGAACGCGCCGTCAGATACCGTTTCGAAACGATCCAGCAGTGTACACGCGGAAGTGCGGCAGTTCAAGCATAAAAGGCGTGATTCCCATTGACGGTAAACGGTCCCCTGGGTAGTATGATCTCTCGATCATCCAGTCTTCATATCGCCCTGAATCTTCTTGAATCGCCGTTTCCGAGGACTATGCCATGGTGGACTTCCCCATTGTAGATACCCACGTACATCTCTGGGACCCGAATCACCTGAGGTACAGCTGGCTGGACGATATCCCCCTGCTGAACCAGCGGTACCTGCTGGAGGAATACCGGCAGGCCTGCGGAGAGGTACAGGTGGAGCAGATGGTCTTCGTGCAATGTGAATGCGACGCCGGCCAGCACGTCCAGGAAGCGGAATGGGTCTCCGGTCTCGCCCGGCAGGACGGCCGGATCCGCGGGATCGTGGCCAACGCGCCGCTCGAACGGGGTGCGGCGGTCGACGCCGACCTCGATGCACTGGCCCGGATACCCCTGGTCAAGGGCATCCGGCGCCTGCTGCAGACCGAGGACGCCGGCTTTTGCCTGCAACCCGCGTTCATCGAAGGGGTCCGGCTGCTGCCATCCCACGGGCTGTCCTTCGATATCTGCATCTTCCACCCGCAACTGGCAAATGCGATCGAATTCGTCCGGCAGTGCCCCGAAGTCTCCTTCATCCTGGACCATATCGGCAAGCCCGACATCAAAAACCAGGTCTTCGAACCGTGGAAGGACGAGCTCGAGACCCTGGCTGAAATGCCCAATGTCTACTGTAAGGTATCGGGCCTCGTCACCGAAGCGGACATGGAGCGGTGGACGCCCGAGGACCTGAGGCCCTACATCGACCACGTGATCGCGTGCTTCGGCATCGACCGGGTCATGTACGGCGGGGACTGGCCCGTCGCCTTCCAGGCCACGGAGTACCCGCGCTGGGTCGAGACCCTGTCGTGGGCGACCAGCGGACTCTCGGACGCCGAAAGACGCAAGCTGTTCCACGACAACGCCATCTCCTTCTACCGGCTGTAACAGCCTCTTTCTGTTTCATGACCATCACCTCCCTGCGTCAGAAACTCCTGCCCGACGGACCGGTGCTGGATATCCACGTACATCCCCTGAACTGTTTCGGTTCCTATGGGGTTTCCTCGCCTGTCGAGGATGCGGAAAGGTTGATCGCGACCGCCTGCCGTTCCGGTGTGACCCGGATGTGCGTGTTTTCGCTGCATGAAACCACGCCCTATGAACCCACGCCCGATCAGTGCCGATTTGCCAACAACTACGTGCTGCGGATGCGGGACGCGCAACCTGACGCGATCCTGCCGTTCTGCTACGTAACGCCCGCCTTCCCGGACGAAGCCGTCGCCGAGATCGAGCGGTGCGTCGGAGGCCAGTCCATGGCCGGGGTCAAGCTCTGGGTGGCCCGCCGGGCAACGGACCTCGGACTCGATCCGATCATGGAAGCGGCCGTGTCACTGGACGTCCCGGTATTGCAGCACGCCTGGTTAAAGTCCACCGGCAACCTGCCCGGTGAGTCCACGCCCTACGACGTGGCCGACCTCGCCCGCCGCCATCCCCGCGCGAGGATCATCATGGCCCATCTCAACGGGGTGGGTCACCGGGGCATCGAGGCTCTCGCCGACGTGTCGAACGTCGTGGTGGATACCTCGGGCGGCGATCCGGAAAGCGGCATGGTCGAAGCGGCCGTCAACAGGCTTGGGGCTCACCGGGTCGTCTACGGCTCGGACGCGCCGATTCGGCACTTCGGCGTCACGATGAACAAGGTCCTGGGGGCGGAAATAGCGGACGCCGACAAACGCGCGATCCTGTGGGATAATGCATTGCGGATATTGAATTTACGCGGAGAAACCGGAGATCCGTCATGATCATCGACGTCAACGCCTGGACCGGTCCGTGGCCCGCCCTGGTCAACGTGCCCTACGACGTCGCTTCGGTACGGTCCTCGTTACACGCATACGGCGTGGAACGCATTTTCATGGCGCCGCTGGCCGCCGCGTGGAGTGCCAATCCGCATCTCTGCAACCGGGTCGTCTTTGAAGCGGCCGATGCGTACGCCGATATCATCCCCGTACCGGTCATCGACCCGACACTGCCCACTTGGCCTGCGGAGTTGGAGAAAGCGGCCGGACATCGTACCGTCCGCATGATCAAACTGATGCCGAGCTACGGACGATATGGCCTGGATGCGGTAGATGAACTGTTTGAAGAGGCGGCCCGGGCGAATCTGGTAGTGACGGTCCAGATCCGCATAAACGACCCGCGGCGACATCACCCCTTGGCGATGGTGCCCGATGTACCGGCAGGAGACGTGGCGGAAGCGGCGAAGCGCCATCCTAATTTGAAACTGGTCATGGGCGGAGCGAGCGCGGCTACTTTGAGAGAATTCGCGGCCCAAGTCCGTGATCTGCCCGATCTTTACGCGGATACATCCCAGGTGGATGGAGTGGACAGTGTGAAGATGCTGGTGGACGCGGGAATCGGGGGCAAGCTGCTCTTTGGGTCCCACGCTCCGGTGTTCATGCCGGCGGCGGCCATGGCGCGGGTGCTCAATGATCTTCCGGATGATGCAGCCGTGGGGATTATGAAAGATAACGCGGCGGGACTTCTGAGGGCTTGATGGGGGCTTGAACCGGCGAACTGAACTCAGAGGCTTTCCGGTGCGCCTCTCCAAAACACTCCCCTTAGTTCCCCAGTATGGCACGGATCCATTGGCCGATTTGTACGATTTCCTGCGGAGACACCTGGTGGACCATGGGATACGCGTGGTATTCAGGAACCATGCCCAGTCGCCTGAGGGATTCGACGGCGGCCCGGCCCAGGGATTCATTCAACATCGGATCCATTGATCCGTGGCAGACCAGTACGGGAAGCCCGGACTGGGCCGGATGCACGACGACGCTGGTGGCCGTGGGAAAGTAGGTGGACAGGGCAATGATGCCGCCGATCCGGTCCTGGAACGACAGCCCGGCTTCGAGACAGACCGCGCCGCCCTGAGAGAAGCCCGCCAGCAGGATCCGTTCGCTCGGTACGCCCCGATCGATCTCCTGTTTCAACAACACATGCACCTTACCGGCGGAAGCGCGCAGCCCGTCTTCGTCGAGACGCCGGTTTTCACCCAGTTCCATGATGTCGTACCACGCGGGCATCACCATCCCCTGGTTGATCGTCACCGGGATGGATGGCGCTGAAGGGAACAAGAAACGGACCGCGTAGGCCGCCGGCAGCCCCAGTTCCGGAACAATCGGCGCAAAATCGTTTCCATCCGCCCCCAGTCCATGGAGCCAGATGATGGATGCGTTAACCTCGGCCAGATTGTTGGATACGCGTTCTATTACGGGGAGATCGGTCATAACCGAGATTAGTAATACGTTACACCCTAAATCCGCCACGCCTCCAGCACAGACTCTTCGACCGGGGACGGTTCGAGGATCCGCTCGGTATCTTCGTAGTGGCAGGCCACCGGGGTGTCCGGGTCGGCCTTCGAGCCCGCGTAGCGCACGGTCATGCCCGCAATCTGACGCAGGTCGTCGTCGGAGGGATGGCCTTCGACCAGGGTGGTCGGACCCGTGACGTCCTTCGTTTCCAATCTCCACCGGCCCGGCGTGTAGCGCTCCAGAAATTTGTTTTCCCCTTCTTCCCGCCCCATCACGACCTTGACGTCAGGCTTGACGCGGAAGTGACGGCCGATCTTGAGGAGCATCACGTCGTCCATAGTCAGGTTTTCCTTGCCCTCGTATTCGAAGAAGTCGAGGATGCGCCGGCCGAAATTCTCATCGGTCAGGTAACAGCAGCCCCCAGCGGGCGAAGGATAGTCCTCGATGCCGTACTCCTCGGCGATTTCCATCTGCTTCTGCCGGGAGCGCCCCTGGATGTCGCCCAGTTGCTCGCGGTCCACCCACCCCTCCTGTTCCGGTACGGTGGGCGGGAGGCGCTTCGCGGAAAGGGGCCGCAGCAACAGGCCGTCCAGTTCGGCGTCTCTATCGATGACGTTCATGGGCTGGCGGCGCTGGGACATGGGCCGTTGGCCGAGGACCTCGCCGGTGAACATGAACTGGGCGCCGATCTCGTCCATGTACTGGCGAGCCCGCCGGAACATGAAGATGCGGCAGTCGATACATGGGTTCACGGTTTTGCCGTAACCGTACTTAGGATCGGTAAGCACCTTGAGGTAGTCCGGACCGGAGATGTCGATCATCTCGACGGGCAGGTCCAGCTTGGCGCCGGCCTGCAGGGCCTCGTTGCGCACCGGTTTCTTGCGCTTTCGCGTCTTTGACCTGCGGTTGTGCTCCACCACGCAGAAGCCGGTGTAGAACGTGAGTCCCTGTATTTCGATGCCCTGCCGCATCAGCATGGCGGCCGCGATCGTGCTGTCCAGTCCGCCGGACAGCAATCCGACTGCTTTCACGGGTTTGGACATGGTCTACTCTCCTTCCGGACCGCTTGGACCGCTCATACCCCGATCGTCGCACGGAGCGTATCCGCCACCTTGCGGTAGGCGTCCGTCTGCTGCGAGTCCGGATCCCGCCGGACGATGGGGGTGCCCTGGTCGCCCGCCAGGCAGACCGCCGCATCGATGGGCAATGCGCCGACGAAGGGCACGCCCAGCGCCTCGCTGGCCCGCTTGCCACCGCCCGTCGTGAAGATATCCGTGCGCTCGCCGCAGTGGGGACAGTTGAAATAACTCATGTTTTCGACGATGCCGAGTATGGGCACGTTCACCTGATGGAACATGGCTACGCCGCGCCGCGCGTCGATCAGGGCCACGTCCTGCGGCGTCGTCACCACCAGGCCGCCGGTGAGCGGCACGGATTGGGTCAGCGTCAGGTGCGCGTCCCCCGTGCCCGGGGGCATGTCGATGACGAGGCAGTCCAGTTCTCCCCACAGGACGTCGCTCAGAAGCTGCTGCACGGCCTGGTGCACCATGGGACCCCGCCAAGTGACCGACTGGTCTTCCGGGATCAGGAATCCGAAGGACATCATCTTGATGTCGTGGGCGATCATGGGCAGGATCTTCTGCCCCACCACGCCGGGCTGGTCCTTGACGCCCATCATGGTCGGGATGCTTGGGCCGTAAATATCGGCGTCGAGCAGGCCCACACTCGCGCCGGCGTCGGCCAGGGCCACGGACAGGTTCACCGAGACCGTGGATTTGCCCACGCCGCCCTTGCCGCTGGCCACCGCCACGATGGTCTTGACCCCCGGAAGTTCGATCTTTCCTGGCTGACCGTGCTGACCGTGCTGTCCCGCCGGTCCGCCCGCGGGTCCCTGGGCCGTGGCCGACTGTCCCGGCGGCGGCCCGGTGATCTGCACGTCCTGTACACCGGGCATGCGCTCCACGGCTTCTTTGGCCGTCATAGTGATCTGGCGCCGGGTGGATTCGTCCTGCGTGGAAAAGGCCAGGCTGAACGCCACGTGACCGTTGGAGGCCTGCACGTTCTTCACGAGGCCGAAGGAGACGATGTCGCGGTCGAATCCCGGGTACATGATCTGCTTCAACTGGTCCACCACGTCCCGCATGGTCACTTCATGAGCCATCTTTTTCTCCTGCTGAGCAGCGTGGCGCTGCAAAACGCCGCAATTTCATCCGTCAACCTTCCGACGATCAAACGGGCAACCAGCTGAAGGTCAAACGTAAATCAACCGATGGTCGAATCTCGTTGCGCAAAATACATCCGACGGCGCGCCAGGGCAATCACTTTACCTTTTTCACGAACAGCCTGTATTCTTCGCCTTCCTCGATGGTGTCGAGCAGGGCGTGCCCGTTACTCGCGCACCAGGCCGGCATGTCCTCCAGGATCTGGGGATCGTCGGCCAGCACTTCCAGCACTTCCCCCACGGCGATCTCCCGGATGGCCGACGCGGTCTTCATGATCGGCACGGGACAGAGCAGACCGAAGGTGTCGAGGGTCATGGCCGGCTGGATCACGGTTCGTCTTTCCTCCTAAACCGTCACGCCGGCGATGGCGCGCAGTTCTCCCACGACTTCGGCGAGCGCGTCCAGTGCCTCGCCGACCTCGGATTCCACGGTGTCCGGACCTGCGGTGATCAGCAGCGAGCACCGGGCTTCGGCCGCTGTCCGCCCCAGGGCCAGCAGCACGTGCGAGGGCTTGGCCGCGTGGGCGGCGCACGAGGAACCGACGGAAACGGCGATGCCCCGGGCGTCGAGCATCAGGACCACGGATTCGCCGTCGGCCTCCGGAATCCAAAGGTTGATGTGACCCGGCAGGCGCAAGCCGAGATGTCCGTTGATAGCGGCATCCGGGAGGCGGCCCCTCAAACCGCGCAACAGCGATTCGTCCAGCTGCTTCAAGCGGTCGATCCGGGCAGGCAGTTCATCCGCCGCCAGCTCCGCCGCCCTGCCGAAACCCACGATTGCCGGGATGTTCTCGTGTCCGCCGCGGCGGCCGTCTTCTTGGACGCCTCCTTCCACCTGGGGACGCAGCCGGGTGCCGGCCTTCACGTAGAGGGCTCCGGCGCCTGGCGGGCCGTTCAGGGACCTGGCGGAGAGGGACACGGCGTCCACGTTCAGCTCGAGAACGTCAACGGGCAGGCGCCCCATTGCAGCCACGGCATCGGTGTGGAAGACCGCGCCGTTCCGGTGGGCGATCTCGGCGATTTCGCGCACGGGCTGGATCGTGCCCGTCTCATCGTTGGCGCACATGACGGAGACGAGGACGGTATCGTCCCGCATGGCCCGCACGACCTGTTTGGGCTGCACGACGCCGTCACTGTCGGCAGGGACCTCCGTGACGGTGAACCCCTGCCGTTCCATGGCTCTCGCGGCATACAGCACGGCGTGATGCTCGATACTCGAAACGACGATGTGCCGTCCGCGGTTCGTGCTCGCCTGCGCGATCCCCTTGACGGCCAGGTTGTCCGCTTCGGTGCCGCTCGCGGTGAATATGATCTCGCCGGGATCTGCGCCGATCAGTCCAGCTACGCGGCCGCGTGCCCGTTCCAGGGCGTTACGCGCCTCCACACCAGCCCGGTGAAGGCTCGACGGATTTCCGGCGTATTCGCGGAGGCAGGGCT
This sequence comes from Gemmatimonadota bacterium, assembly GCA_009837395.1. Classification (GTDB taxonomy): domain Bacteria; phylum JAAXHH01; class JAAXHH01; order JAAXHH01; family JAAXHH01; genus JAAXHH01. Next base: position 38,598 of record VXTP01000037.1, on the reverse strand, counting down.
CCATCGCTTCGATGACACGGGGGTCAACCGGTGGCGCCGCGCCGTGGTCCAGGTTTATCATGACAGGGACCGGTTTTCAGGAATTGCGTTCCACCCATTCCCGTTCCCCGTCTGCACGGATTTCCTTCTTCCAGACGGGCACGATCTGCTTGACGCGGTCAATCGCGTAGGAACAGGCCTCGAATGCGTTTTTTCGGTGGGGGGTCGCCACGGAGATAAGGATGCTGATCTCTCCGATTTCGAGCGTGCCGACGCGATGGATCATGGCGACGTCTTCGATGCCCCATTTCTCGCGGATCTCCTCGCCCACTTCCCGCATCTTGGCTTCGGCCATCTCGGCGTAGGCCTCGTATTCCAGGCGCAGGGTCCGCCGCCCGTCCGAGTGGTCCCGCACGGTACCGGCGAAGGTGACCACCGCACCGTGGTGGGGCTTGAGGGACCATTCGAAGAGGGCGTCCGGCTCGATGTGTTCGCTCGTAATCTTGTACACGCGTTTGATTGTACCTCTTAATGTAGAATCGGCGCGGCCGCTCATGTTCAGCGCCGCGGATGGCTCTCAGCGCCGCCGCTCACGGGCGGAATGCACGCCAGTTCGTCTCCATCTGCCAGCACGGACTGCCGGTCGGCGTATTCGCGGTTCACGGCCAGCATCACGCTACGGTCATAACTCGCCAGGCCGGGATAGGAATCGACAAGCTCCGCAAAAGCCTCGCCCACGGTGGTCCCCGCCGGGAGATCCACTTCGACCGACGCCGCGCCTACTGCGTCCTTGCATCCTGCGAAACATTTGACGATGATCCGCATGGCGGTCCTTTGCAGGCGTCATCCGTAGTCGGGAAAACCGTTACAGGATAAGGCAAAAACGCCCGAATGTCAAGCGGGGCGCACGTTCAGAAACAGGATGACTCGCTGTCCGCGAAAGACGTGCAACGGGGGTTCGGCGAGGAAACGGCAACGAGGGTTCAGGGAGGATCTTGACGGCGAGAAATCGACTCCGGAGATCTGGTTGCGATTTGTGACGACGTGGGCAGGGCATCCGGCGGCTTCCTGGAGAACCGCGAAGCCCGACGGGTCCTACTTCAACTTCCTTACACGGTAAAAACAGGCGGCGGTCAGGCCCGTGATCACGGTCCACGCGATGATGAGAAAGACCCATCCGCCCGTGGTCAACTCGGTGGCTTGCGATTCCATGGGGAGTAATCTCCAGGTTTCGTTTTCAGCATCGGGGCCGAAGGTGCCCGCGCGAACGCGGTGCGCGAGGTTACGCTAATCACGGCTCCGGGCCGTGTCAAGTCTTTTGCCGTAGGGCTTCCCTTCATGGAACGCAGCTTCCCTTCATGGAACGCAAGGCGGCCTTCAGTCGTCCTTCAGACGTACCAACAGGTATTGCGAGCGTCGCTCCCCAGGTATATTTTCGTTAATCTATGAAACGCAATTTCACGATTTTCTTCAGCCTCGTGCTGGTGACCGCGTGGACCTTCGTCGCGCAGGCGCAAGTGGAAGGCCCGACGATCCGGCTCGAAAGCGCACGGCTGTACTTCGTAACGTTCGAAGAGGTTGACGAAATCGCCCGCGGGCAAAGCAAACCGCCGCTCCTTACGCTCTCCGACGCGCCGTGGACATTCGACGGCCGGACCGTCGTCTATCCCGAACTCCAGCTGCTGGCTTACATCGACGAGGAACGCGGACTCGGCCGTCGCGTGCCGCTGGTCATTTCCTTCGACCAGTACTACCGGCTGCGCAGCGCGGCGCAATTCAGGCAGATGTGGCGGACGTCCGTGCTGTCCTACGTTTTCGACACCGAAACGCGACTCAGAGAGGAAGGCCTGCTGACCCTGGATGTACCGGTGAACCTGCCTACTTTTCTCGGCGGCGGCTCGCCCGTTATCCGTATTCTCGGAAACCAGCGCATCGAGATGGACTTGGACAGCAGATGGACGGAGGGTAACGCGAGCACGGCGACGAACCGGGCTTCCCGGATACCAAACGTTTCCATGAGGCAAAACCAGGAGTTTACCGTTACGGGGAACATCGGCGAGAAGATCGAGATAAACATCAAGCAGAACAGCGAAGCCTTCACCGATCTCGACAACAACCTCGCCATCCGTTACCAGGATGTCTTTGACGATGGACGGGAAGGAAACGGCATTCTGAAGAGTTTCGAGGCGGGAAACGTTTCCCTCAATCTGAAGAATACGAGGTTCACGGGCTACACGCAACAACACACCGGACTGTTCGGGATCAAAACGACGGGCCAACTCGGCGGCTTCCACCTGACCGCGATTGCCAGCCAGGAGAAGGGGGAAGAAGAAACAGCCACGTTCCGAGCAGGCTCTCAGGGTTCCACCCGGACGATCAGGGACCTCGACTTCAGGCGCAGGACCTATTATTTCATCAGTGAACAGTATCGCCGCGATTTCTCACGCAGGGACGAAAACGGCTACAGCCTGGTGCCAGAGGACTCGGTCCGGGCGATCCAGGTCTACGTGTCCGGTCGGATTAACGTGACTAACCCGGCCAGGTTGGTCATTGCCAGGGCCTATCCGGATCCTGCGGTGTACGATGCCGACGGTGTGCTCATCGATGGATCGGAGACGGGAGAATTCGTGCAAGGGAAGTTCCTGTACCTGGAACCCGACGAGTTCTACGTAAACGAACGATACGGCTACATCGCGCTGAATACGCCGTTGCAGGAAGACGAGATGCTCGCGGTGTACTTCGAGACGGTGAACCGGGACGGACAAGTCACGAGGCACGGCCGCCTCGACAGGGATTTGCCACAGCTTCGCCTGCTGAAGCGGCAGCAGGAAATACCTCCCGGTATACAGAACGACCCGTCGCAGTGGGGTACCTGGCAGTACGAGTGGCGAAACGTGTATTACCTCGGCCAGACAGATATCGACCCGCAAAACCTCGACCTGAGAATCTACCGAATCGAGTCCGAAGGCGAACACAGCGAAGTCGACGAGAACGGTACGCCCTTCGTACAGTTATTGGGCCTCGACCGCAGGGGGGTGGACGCCGACTCCGAACCCGACCGGCGAGTCGACATCGACTACTCGCTGATTAATTTCGAGCGGGGCGAACTGATCTTCCCCGATATGTATCCCTTCGCGCCGCAGCTGACCCGGGCCTCCGCCGGCCAACTGGCCTACCCGGATACACAGGGCGAAGGCCTGCCCAACGGAACACCTGAACTCTATACCCTTTCGAGAACCGATATCAACAACGATTTCAGTACATTGCACAAATACTACATTCAGGTGGAACACCGGAACCAGTTGTCCCAGTACTCACTCGGCCGGAGCAATATCATCGAGGGTAGTGAAATCGTACGGTTAAACGGCCAGGAACTGGAACGGGGATCGGACTACATCATCCTTTATGAAGTAGGACAGATCCGCTTCACGAATGAGCAAGCCCTGAGCCCGGATGCGGACGTGACCGTCCAATTTCAGTTCGCTCCCTTCTTCAAGCCCGTGTCGAACACCCTGTTGGGACTGCAGGGGGAATACCAGTTCAGTGAAAGGTCCTGGATAAAGGGCACCTTGCTGTACCGGTCCGACAAGTCCCTGGAGCAGAAATCCCGGATCGGCCGCGAAACCGGACGTTACATGATGTGGGGGATCGACACGCGCCTTGAATTCGAACCCGATATTCTGACTTCCTTCATGAATTTCATCTCTCCGGCAGACCTTGGTGACGAAGATCCCTCGCTGATTGTCGAGGCCGAGGTGGCCCAGAGCGTGCCCAACCCGAATATCCTGGGCGACGGGTTCATCGACGACTTCGAAGGGAGCAAAGAGGAAACCGACCTGGGCGTGCGCCGCGGCGGCTGGCGGCCGGCCAGTCCACCCGATCAGCACACGCACGGCCAACGGGGCCGGTTAACATGGTACAATCCCCTGGAACAGGTAGACGTCCGCCAGATTTATCCGACGCGCGAGGTCACGGGCCGCGACCAGCTGCAGCACGTGCTGATCCTGGAATTCGATCCCACGGAACCCGACTTGCGCTGGGGCGGGATACACGCGGATTCGACCTTCAATGCACCGGGGCGGCAAAGTGGATCCGATGACGTGCTGAACCGGTGGGGCGGACTGATGCACCCACTGGCCGGAGCCTATGTGGATCAGACACGCAGCCGGTTCATCGAGTTATGGGTGAATGGAAACCTGGGGGAACTGCACTTCGACCTCGGCGTGATCAGCGAGGACGTCAACGACGACGGACGTCTCGACACGGAAGATGACCGAAGCGACGGATTCGGAAACAATCTTCTGGAACCGGAAGAAGACGTGGGCATGGACGGCCTGCGGGACGAGGATGAGACCGGTTACGACCCGGTGACTAATCCGGACCCTCACGGCGATAACTTCTCCTTCGAGGGCACACTGGGCGGCAGCGTACCGGTCGACCAGGTCGACTACAGCAAGATCAACGGTCCGGAAGCGAATGCCAGTGATCCGGATCAGAACCGGCGTCCCGATACGGAGGACTTGGACTACGACGGAGTCCTACAAAGACAGAACAACTTTTTCAAGTTCGTCGTGAATCTGAGTCCGGACCACGAAGACACGGTGTTCGTAGCCGGCGGCGACCGGGAACGATCCAACTGGGGGAACGCGGACAGTTGGCGCCTGTACCGCATTCCGCTGGACACTGGACTGTTCGGCGCCGATCCTGCCGGCGCGGATCCTCAAGGAGGTGGCGCGGGTGGGCAGGGCGGTGCGGATTCAGAATCGATGGCGGGGGGTTCCGCAACGTCAAACCGGGCCTTCGACGGTGCGGTGGGCATGCCTAGATTCAAGCAGATCGAAACAGTCCGGTTCTGGATCACGAAGGTAAACGAGCCCGTTAAATTACGCATTGCTTCAATAAACATCGTGGGCAACCAGTGGCAGGAGAACTTTGAAGGGGCCATCACCGATTCCAGCGGTTTCCCCGTACCGGTCAAAGAGCTGGCGAAATACGAGGAGACCTTCGATGTGGCCGTGAAGAATACCTACGACAACCCGGGGGAATACACTACGCCACCGGACGCGATCATAGAGTACGATCGGGTAACCGGCCTGCAGACAAAGGAGCAGTCGCTGGTCCTCACCTATACCAACCTGCAGCCTCATCACAGTGCCCAGGCCTACCGTACGCTGTTTTCCTTCCAGGACTATACGTTGTACAACACCCTGAGACTGTACATCCACGGTTCTGATCATTTCGAAGGCGACCGGTCACCCGAGTTTTTTATACGTTTCGGCAGCGGAGAATTCGACTATTACGAGTACAGGACGCGCGTGGTCCCGGGCTGGGACGAAGCGAATCATCTCAGGGTCGTTTTCGAAGACTTGACGATCCTCAAGAGCGAAACGAAAATTGCGCGTGAAGCGGCGGCGACGATGGATTCTACCAATACGGTCACACTAAGCGACGGGAAGAAATACCCCGTGCGATTCAGGGAGGGGCCTCCGGGAGAGGGGCTTATGCTGGCCATAGCCGAACTGGGAGGAGACAGACAGTACAGGGTACTCGGCTCACCCGCCCTCGCCCGAGTTCGACATATAACGGTGGGGATCTACAACCCTTACGACAACGTACTCGCAGGAGGCGAGCTCTGGCTGGACGAACTGAGGGTCGGTGACGTCCGGCGCGACCGGGGCCTGGCCGGCCGTTTGAAAATCGACGCCGATCTTGGAGACGTCTTCTCGCTGTTCGGGACCGTAAGTAGCGTGGGCAGTCACTTCCGACTGATAGGCGGTGAAGAGAGGGGAAGCAGGTCCACCGTGATGAACTTCTCCTCCATGTTAAATATGGGACGCATGCTGCCGGAAGGCTGGGGACTGTCCATTCCGCTCCGCGTCCGCTGGCAGAACGATTTGCGGTTACCGCGGCTGCAGGTCGGCTCCGATATTGTTCTGCAGAACACGGAACAGCGTGAAGCACAGCGCACGGAGAACACCGCCAGTTCGTTTTCGGCGTCTTTTACCAAGCGTATCGGCTCCGGAAATCCCTTCGTCGCCTGGACACTGGAGCGCATCCGATTAGACTTTACGTCGACCAGCGGCTTCCGCCACTCGGTCGCCAGGAACGATACGTCCGGAACCTACCGGGCCAAGCTACATTACAACCTGACCCCGCGTTCAAGGATACAGTGGCCGATTCTGAGCTGGATGCCGTTGCCTGATTTTATTTCAGGACAGACTTTCAATCCATTTCCCGTGCGTTTGGAGTTGTCCTCGGAAATTAACCGAAACAGGCAGGTCATACTAAACAGGACGGTGCAGTCGCTCGAGGTAGGAAATACCGATGAAACAGATTCGGAGAGTATAGACCGGGGCGAACGCTTTACGCGGTATTTGAACCGATATGTCCGGGCGATCATGGAACCTTTCCGATCCGTGAGAATGAACTACAACCTCGACGTTTCCAATGACATGAAATCCGATTCCACAGTGTCAATTACCAGTCTGGATTTCGGACCTGAAACCAGTTTTCGTCAGAATCTGGGCGTAGATTACCGCCCCGAAATCTCGGCCTGGTTCAGGCCATCTTACAACTTTACCACGTCTTACGCGGAAAACCGGAGTCCACAGCTGCAGCTTAGAGGCGCTTCTGAGGACGCACGAAACATTTCGTTCTATAACCAGCAGGATGTACGTACTAACTTCAATATATCCAGGATGATATCAAACATTAACGGGGGATCTTCGCGACAATCGAGTCCGGAAGACGCCGGGTGGTTCCGCCGTAATGTTGCGGACCGGCTTGCCTCGGTCTTGAGCAACTTCACGCCGGTAAACCTGCAATTCAGGGTCAATCGCAATCAGTATTTCCTTAACGCGATTTCCCGTCCATCTTTCAGGGAGCGCATGGGACTTTCGGATTATTTCTCGGTACCTTTCGACACCCTGGGAGCCAGCGGTGGAGTTACCAGCATCCAGCCCAACCAGGAATCGGAACAGAACCGGTCCTCCTTTAACGTTGGAACGGGGATCAGGTACCTCGGAGCAGTCCTGTCTATCCGGCCCACATGGGTTTCGACCCAAACCCGTTCTTCGAATCTGAACCGTAGGCAGAACAACACCACGTGGCCTGAAATGAACCTCCGCTGGAGTTGGAGTCCGAATCCAAGGAACTCGGGCGACTTTGGAAGGCTGTTCCGCCGCATCGAACTGTCCAGCGGGTTCGCGAGACGCAAAGGGAAGGATACCGATCTGAGGCAGCAGAACCTCACGGTTGCGCAAGCCAACGCTGCTGGTGAATCGGCCCCCCAAGAATCCGGTATCACCCGGACGACCATGACGGTCCTGTCTCCACTGTTCGGTTTCGTCTTCGACCTGAACGCGGGCCTGGTGTTGAGAGGCAGTTTCTCTACGTCTGACGGACTGACCCGGTTCGGGACGAACGCGACTGACCGCAAAGAACAAAACAGGGATTTCATCGTGGCTGTTGACTACCGTCTCAGGCCCGGTGTCCGGATCTTCGGGAGGAGAACGAGCGGGGACATCAACGCCCGGCTGCAGTTCAGCCGGAACTCCAACAAGACGCTTTATTCGCGGGCGGGTCTCGATTTCCAACCAGACAACGGACAGAATCGGAACCGGTTCTCGGTTTCGACGGACTATCGCTTCAGCAGGTACGTCCGCGGTGGCTTGACGCTTGAACTGACGAATACGCAGAATGTAATCACCAGAGAGAAGCGGCTTCGCCGAGGCGGCGGGCTGTGGACCGAGTTCGTCTTCAACTGATTTGCACCGAGGGTGATTATGACAAAAGGGGAGATACAGGCCGTCATCTTCGTCGCGGTCAGCATGCTGGCCGGCGCTGTTATTCTGCTGGTGAAACAGTATAACTCGGACTTCCTGCCCGATCTGGGACCGGCTCCGGCGCACGGACGGCTGAACGCAGGCATCGAGACGGAATCTGCCACGGGCAACGTGGACAATACGAACGCACGCCTTCCGTCCACCAGACCGGACTCGGGACGCTTGTCCACCGGGGCGGCAGATTCGGGACGCCCGGCTGCCTCGCAGGACTTGGGATATCCGGCCGCCGGAACCGCTGCGAAATCCGCTTCTTCCGACGGCAACCTGCTCGTGCCGGTAAACACCGCGCCTGCGTCCGAACTTCAGAAACTGCCTGGGATCGGTCCGAAACTGGCGGAGGCGATCATCGATTACCGGACACGGTCCGGACCTTTTGAGCGGGTCGAGCAGCTGCTCGAAGTGAAGGGGATCGGTCCCGCCAAACTCGGCCGGATACGACCCCTGGTGATGCTGGAGTGAATGGCAGGACGCGCCGGGACGCCCCTGGTCGGAAGCCATGCGTCGGCGTGCCGGAAATCCCCGAAAACAGCCGGAAAACCGGGGTTTCCCAACGGCCTTTTTTGTTGACATGCACCCCCTGCAAATCTATTTTCGATGTGGTCCGAACGGTATTGGCCGGAGGTGGGGATCATGCTGCGAATCGGCACAGGAATCGCCAGGGGCCGTCGGCTGAAGTCCGTGACCGGCGACATCCGTCCCACCGGCAGCCGCGTACGCGGATCGCTGTTCGACATCCTGTCGGCACGAATCGTCGACAGTACGGTGCTGGACCTGTGCGCAGGCACAGGAAGCCTGGGCATTGAAGCGCTTAGCCGCGGTGCGCGCTGCTGCTTGTTCGTCGACCGCGACCGGCGCGCCGTCCGTTCGATAAAAGACAATCTCGCCCTCTGTGGGTTGCGCGGAAGCAGCAGGATCTGGATGACAGACGCCGTTCGGGGTCTCGATCACCTCGCCAACCATGCCTGCGCGGTGGACATCATACTCGCCGATCCGCCCTATGGCGATCCGGTCGCACGGGAAATCGTCCGGACCGTCGGCGAACGGAACGTGTTGGCTCCAGGCGGCCTGCTCGTCCTGGAGCATCGCGGAGACGATCAACCGGAATCCTGCGGAGGTCTCGACCTGGTGCGCAGCCGAACGTTCGGTGACACGGCGCTGTCATTCTTTCAGCCCGTTGCGGCGGATACCGTGATCCATCCGGAAGTCCTGCCCATCGATCTTCCACCTCCTTCTTCGAGAACCCGGCGATGAAAGTTGCGGTGTATCCCGGTACTTTCGATCCTGTGACCAACGGTCATCTGGATGTGCTGAGACAGGCGCTGACCGTGTTCGACCGGGTGGTGGTGGCCGTTGCGACCAACATGGAAAAGCACCCGATGTTTTCGGTGGAGGAACGCGTGGACCTCTTCCGGCAGGCCGTGGAAGGCTGGACGGGGGTCGAGGTGATGTCGTCGGACGGACTGACGGTCGAACTGGCCGGAAGGCTCGGCGCCCATGCGATCGTCCGCGGCGTACGTTCCGCGGGAGACCTGGAAACGGAATCCCAGATGGCGCTCATGAACCGGCGCCTGGCCCCGTCGGTGACCACGGTATCGTTCTTTCCCGGTGAACCATCGGTGTACGTGAGTTCTTCGCTCGTCAAAGAAGTCTTCCGCTTCGGTGGCGACGTAAGCCATCAGGTCCCGCCTCCCGTGTTAAAGGCGCTGTCGGAAAAGCGCGGCTCGATCGGCTAAACCCCGGTTATTCAAGGACTGCCCGACTCCACCCTCCACCCCCTTCTCATGCCCGCTATTCGTCCCCTTTCCCGAAAATTGGATCGCATCGCCCCCTCCGCGACCACCGTACTCAACGAGCGGGCCATCGCGATGAAACGCGAAGGCGTCGAGGTTTTCAACTTCGCCGTGGGCGAACCGGACTTCCCCACGCCGGACCATATCAAGGAAGCCGGCATGGCGGCGATCCGGGACAACATTACCCGGTACACGCCCGCGACCGGCATCGTGGACCTCAGGGAAGCGATCTGCCGAAAGCTGGCCAGGGACAACGGGCTCGAGTACGCGCCGAACCAGATCGCGACGACCTCCGGCGGCAAGCACGCCCTGTACAACCTGCTCTACGTGATCTGCGACGAAGGCGACGAGGTCCTCGTCCCGGCGCCCTACTGGGTCAGTTATCCCGAGATGGTCAAACTCGCGGGTGCCGTTCCGGTGGTGCTGAACACGGGACCGGACGCTTCTTTCAAGATGACGGCCGGTCAGGTCCGGTCCGCGATTACCCCGAAGACCAAGGCGCTCCTGCTCAACTCCCCCTCCAATCCCACGGGCATGGTGTACGCGCGGGACGAACTCGCCGCCATCGCCGAAGTGGTCATGGATGCGGGGATATACGTCATAACGGACGAACTCTACGAGAAGATCCTGTATGACGGCCATCGCCACACAAGTATCGCGGCCCTCCATCCGCAGATGAAGGAACAGGCCCTGGTGGTCAACGGACTGTCCAAGGCGTACGCCATGACCGGCTGGCGCCTGGGTTACGCCGCCGGTCCCGCCGAGGTGATAGATCTGGTCTCGAAATTCCAGGGGCAGACGGTCTTGCATCCGAGCGCCATCACCCAGCACGCGGCCATTGCCGCTTTGACCGGCCCCGAGGATTTCCTGCCCCCCATGATCAAGGCGTTCGACCGGCGGCGGAACTACATCATGGGAAGACTGCAGAACATGGAAGGCGTGGCGTGCGCCCGGCCCGGCGGCGCGTTCTACGTGTTTCCCGACCTGTCGGCGTATTCGGGCCGGCGGCGGCCCGACGGCAGCCCCATCGAAGGATCGCTGGACCTGGCCATGTACCTGCTCGAGGCGTACCAGGTGATTTCGGCGCCGGGCGCCGCCTTCGGGTCGGAGGGATGCCTGAGGTTTTCCTACGCAACCACCCTGGACGTAATCGAAAGGGGCATGGACCGGGTAGAGGAGGGGTTGTCGTCCTTGGCGGGTTGACCGGCCACGAAGCTCCGCGGCAATCTGGCAACCTGTCGAACGCACGGTAGAACCATGGAAAACTCGAAAACCGCGCTTGCGGATTACCGGCATCTTTTCAGCAGGATCGACGAGAAGGGGCTTGCCCGGGTCCTGGAACTCGCCCTCGACCGTCAACTGATCGTCAAGCTGCTGCACATCTGCGGACTGGTCCGGGACGGACGGGACCTGGCGACTACGGCAATGCACACGCTCGCCGCGCAGCTCGCCGGAGACTGCTTCGAGCGGGAAGTCACGGCCGCGCAGGTCATCCGGACCCTGGTTCAAACCAGCTCAAGGGAGATCGAGCAGATCGGGGAATCGTCCCCCGAAGGCATCAATTCCCTGTTGAGTGACCGGACCGACGCCTATACCCGGGAGTGCGGACGAATGACCTTCGCCATGTTGCTGGACGAACGGGAGGCGGTTTACGCGCCGGCCATCGAACGCCTGAACCGGATACCGGCCTTTCAACCCCGGTCCGGCGTATCGGAGGAGACATCGTCCACGTACCTGCGTGACAATCCCGTCCTGAACGGCGGGCCGGAGGACGCCCGCCCAACGGCGGACGCGCGCCGGATGGAGGATACCGACCCGGCGTTGATCGAAGCCCGGCGGTACGGCGCGGACCTGGAAAAACGGAATCGGATCCTGGAAGACCGCGTCAGGGAGATGCAGCGGCAGATCGAACAGTTCAGCGAAGAAGGCGGCGCGGAGTCTGAAAGGGTCGCCCTCTTCATCGACGTGCAGAACATGTGGTATGCCGCCCGGCAACAGCACGGCATGGCGGCGCGGGTGGATTTTGAGAAGCTCATGCAGGCCGCCGTGAGCGATCGCCGGCTGATACGGGCCTACGCCTACGTGATCCAGACCCCGGAGGTGGACCAAAGCGGATTCGTCACCATGCTGGAACAGTTCAGCTATGAGGTGAAGCGGAAGGACCTCCGCAGGCGCAGCGACGGCTCGGCGAAGGGCGACTGGGACATGGAGATGGCCATCGACATGATCAGAATGGCCGAGAAGGTCGACGTCGTCATCCTGGCCAGCGGCGACGGGGATTTCGTGTCGCTGATCCAGCTGCTCAAGGAACTGGGTCCGCGCGTGGAGGTGTTTTCCTTCCCGCACAACACGGCGCGGGACCTGATGGAAACCGCGGACCATTACCATCCCATCGACGCATCGCTGCTGATCGATATGGACCCGGCCCGCTGAAGTCGTCAGGAAATCCGATACATCGTTCATACATGGAGGAACAAATGGTAAAGATCGGCATTGTCGGTGCGGGAAACGTGGGGGCGACCGCCGCCCTGTACGCCGCGCAGAAGGAACTGGGCGATATCGCCCTGATCGACGTGGTGGACGGCATCCCGCAGGGCAAGGGACTGGACATGATGGAAGCCGGACCCGTGCTGGGCTATGATTCGGCGATCGAAGGCTCCAACGATTTCGCGGCCCTGGAAGGCGCGGCCCTCGTGGTGGTCACCGCCGGCCTGGCCCGCAAGCCGGGCATGGACCGGCTCGACCTGCTGAAGAAGAACGCGGAGATCATCACGTCCGTAACCGAAAACATCGTGAAGTACGCGCCGGATGCCCAGATTCTGATGGTCAGCAACCCGCTGGATGTCATGACCTATGTCGCCCTCAAGGTATCAGGGTACGGACGGAAGCGCGTATACGGACAGGCCGGCGTGCTCGACTGCGCCCGTTACCGCTCCTTCGTCGCCATGGAACTCGGCGTATCCATGGAAGACACGCAGGCAATCATTCTCGGCGGGCACGGCGACACCATGGTCCCCATTCCGCGGTACACCACGGTCTCCGGCATACCCATCACCGAGCTGCTGTCCCGGGAAGCCATCGACCGCATCGTGCAGCGCACCCGCGACGGCGGCGCGGAGATCGTCAACTACCTCAAGACGGGAAGCGCCTACTACGCCCCGGCGGCCTCCGTCGTCCAGATGGTGGAATCCGTCCTGAAGGGCAAGAACCGCGTGCTGCCCGCCTCGGTCATGCTGGAAGGCGAGTACGGACTGCGGGACGTCTGCGTGGGGGTGCCCGTGAAGCTGGGCAGCGAGGGCATCGAGGAAGTGATCGAACTGGATCTTTCGGACGACGAACGGGCGGCGCTGAGCGCTTCTGCCTCAGTGTACCAGGAGAGCCTGGACGAACTGGGCATATAGCCATCCAAATCACCTGAAGGAATCCTGACGGAGGAGGAAGAAAGCGACATGGCTGCAAAACCACCCGCTGGTGGAAAACACATAACCATCGATGACCGGGGCGTGCTCAATGTACCGGACCAGCCGGTCATCCCTTTTATCGAAGGCGACGGCACGGGACCGGATATCTGGAGGACGGCGCAGCGCGTTTTCGACGCCGCCGTCGACAAGGCGTACGGCGGAGACCGGCGCATCGCGTGGCACGAGGTGCTGGCAGGAGAAAAGGCCTTCAATCTGACGGACAGCTGGCTGCCGGATGAAACAGTAGACAGTTTCCGGGAATACCTGGTGGGCATCAAGGGCCCCCTGACCACGCCCGTAGGGGGCGGCATCCGCAGCCTGAACGTGGCGCTGCGCCAGATCCTCGACCTGTACGTATGCCTGCGGCCGGTACGCTGGTTCACCGGCGTGCCCAGTCCGGTGCGTCATCCCGAGAAGGTGGACATGGTCATCTTCCGCGAGAACACGGAGGACGTGTACGCCGGGAAGGAACAGGAGGCCTACAGCGAAGAGGCCGCCAGGCTGATCGCCTTCTGCAGGGAACAGTTCGGGTGGGAAATCCGATCCGATTCGGGCATCGCCGTCAAGCCGGTGAGCGAGACCGGCAGCAAGCGGTTGATCCGCGCGGCGGTCGAGTACGCCATCGCGCGGAACCGCAAGAGCGTCACCCTGGTGCACAAGGGCAACATCCAGAAGTTCACAGAAGGCGCCTTCCAGAAATGGGGCTACGAACTCGCGAAGGAGGAGTATCCGGACCGGCTGGTCAGCTGGGACGAATGCGGGGGCAACGTCCCGGAGGACAAGATCCTGGTCAAGGACGCCATCGCCGACATCTTCCTGCAGCAGATCCTGACCCGTCCCGACGAGTTCGACGTCATCGCCACCATGAACCTGAACGGCGATTACATTTCCGATGCCCTGGCCGCCCAGGTGGGCGGTATCGGTATCGCGCCGGGCGGCAATATCAACTACAAGACCGGACACGCCGTGTTCGAAGCGACCCACGGCACAGCGCCCAAATACGCCAACCAGGACAAGGTCAACCCCGGTTCCGTCATCCTTTCCGGTGAACTGATGCTGCGCTATCTCGGCTGGGACGAAGCGGCCGACCTGATTATCCAGGGGATCGAGAAAGCCATCGGGAGCCGGATCGTGACGTACGATTTCGCCCGTCTGATGGACGGCGCGCAGGAAGTCAAGTGCTCCGAATTCGGCACCGCCATCATCGAGCGGATGTAGGCCTTGGGTAACGCGGGCGGCCACCGGATCTTCGGGTATCCCTCATGTTCGTCGACTTCGCGAGAATCCACGTAAAGGCCGGACGCGGCGGCAACGGCTGCTGCAGCTTCCGCCGCGAGAAGAACGTGCCGCGAGGCGGGCCGGACGGCGGCCACGGCGGCGACGGGGGCCATGTCGTCCTTCAGGTCGACCCGGGCAAGCGGACGCTGCTCGACTTCCAATACCAGCACCTGTACCGGGCCCGGAACGGCACCCACGGACAGGGCAAGGACATGCACGGCCGGAACGCACCGGACCTGGTCATCGGCGTCCCCCCCGGGACCATCGTCAAGGACCGGGAGTCCGGCGCGGTGGTTTCCGACATGGTCGGGGAGGACCAGACCCTGGTCATCGCCCGGGGAGGCCATGGGGGCCGCGGCAACTCGGCCTTCGCCACGTCCACCAACCGGGCGCCCCGGCGCTGGGAGGAGGGCCAGCCGGGCGAGGAACGCCAGCTGGAACTCGAACTGAAGCTGATTGCCGACGTCGGACTGGTCGGTCATCCGAACGCGGGCAAATCCACCCTGCTGTCCCGTCTGTCCGCCATGAGACCCAAGATCGCCGATTATCCCTTCACCACCCTCGAACCCAACCTGGGCATCGTCAAGCTGGGAGACTACGACCGCTTCGTCCTCGCGGACATCCCCGGCCTGATCGAGGGTGCCCACGAGGGCAAGGGACTCGGACACCAGTTCCTCCGCCACATCGAGCGGACCCGGATCCTCCTCTTCCTGCTCGACGCAAGCCAGCCGGATCCCGTACGCGACTACGAAGTGCTCGTCAACGAACTCCGCCAGTTCAATCCCGTACTCCTCTCCCGCCCCGCCCTGGTCGTCTTCTCCAAGCTGGACCTGATCGTGGACCGTTCCGTCCTGGACGGCCTCGTCGTGGATCCCGACCGCGCGAAGCACGCGGGCCAGCGAAACAACCCCGTGCTGGCGATCTCATCCGCCACCGGAGAAGGCATCCCCGACCTCCTCGGGGAAATCGGCCAGATTCTTCACGAGATCGGAACCGACTCGCCTGACTAATCTGAAATGAATCGCGTCGGACGGTTTTACGCGCCGACGGGTTCATGATTAGCTTCCGTAACCTGTATCTACGCTGTATAGCCGTCCCTTGAGGGCCTGTCTATGTAGGACTCGCCTATGGAGGACTTGTCTATGGCCGACCTGTCTATGGCGGACCTGGCGTCCTGGCTGACCCTTGCCCGCGTGCCGGGCGTGGGCGCGTCGCGGTTCCACGCGCTGTTGCGCCAGTTCGGGTCGCCCGCCGCGGCCCTGTCCGCCACCGTGGACGAACTGGCCGAGACCGACGGGGTGGGACCGCAGATCGCCCGGGCGGTGCGCGGCCACCGGGACCAGGCCTTCGTCGACCGTCAGTTGCACCTGCTCGATCGGCACGACGCGCGCATCGTCACATGCCGCGACCGGGACTATCCCGAACGGCTTCGCGAGATCTACGATCCGCCGCCCCTGCTCTTCGTTTCCGGTGGCTGGAAAGCGGAGGACGAACAGTCCATCGCCATCGTGGGGACGCGGTTTACCACCGCCTATGGCCGGAAGATGGCCGAGTCCTTCAGCGCGGAACTCAGCTCATACGGGTTCACCGTCGTGAGCGGCCTGGCGCGGGGCGTGGACACGCTCGCCCACCGGACCGCACTGCGCGGCAACGGCCGCACGGTGGCGGTGCTGGGTTCGGGCCTCGACCGGCCGTACCCCGCGGAGAACCGCAAGCTGATGGCGACCATACGGGAACACGGCGCCGTGATTACGGAGCACCCCTTCGGAACAGGACCGGACGCCGTCCATTTCCCCCAACGAAACCGGATCATCAGCGGTTCGACGCTGGGAACGATCGTGGTGGAGGCCGGCAAGCGCAGCGGAGCGCTGATCACCGCGCGCTTCGCCCTGGACCAGGGCCGCGAGGTCTTTGCCGTACCCGGACCACTGAACGCGGCAGGCAGCGAGGGGGTGAACCGGTTGATCAAGGACGGCACGGCCAAGCTGATCCAGCGGGTCGAGGACGTGATCGAAGAACTGGCGCCCCGGCTGGGTTACGAACCGATCAGATCGGAACCGGAACCGGCCGGCCCGGCAATGGAACTGCCTCCCGAGGAGGAATCCATGTACGGCCAGGTTACCTCGGATCCCAAACACATCGACCACCTGGCGGCCGCCCTTTCCCTTACGTCCTCCCAGGCGCTCGGTATCCTGCTGGCACTCGAATTGAAAGGCGCGGTGCGGCAGTTGCCGGGCATGATGTTCGTAAGATCCTGACCTCGGCCTGCCAGCGGCCTGGACCCGACCGTCCCGCTGCCTGAACCCGGCCGCCTGAATCCGTCAGCACGGCGGCCCTCTCCCTGGTAATTTAGGTTGACACGCCCGGCTCTCCCGATGTTACATCAAGGACAACTCGCTTGAATCGCCAAAACGTACGCAATGGCCGGTTATGCACGATCAGCAGACCCGCGGTAAACTCCTCGGACGCGATGAACTTGCATCGGTCGTGGAGCGCGCGCGCCAGAAAGGCGAAACCGTCGTATTCACGAACGGTTGTTTCGACCTGCTTCATCCGGGCCATGTCCATCTCCTGCAGACCGCGCGATCATTCGGCGACCTGCTCATCGTGGCCATAAACACCGACGCGTCCGTCCGGGCGATCAAGGACGAGGGCCGGCCGATCTACGGCGAAACGGAACGGGCCTACATGCTCGGCGCCCTGGCCTGCGTGGACCATGTGGTTCTATTCAGCGAACCAACGCCTATCCCGCTGCTCAACCTGCTCAAGCCGGACGTCCTGGTCAAAGGAGGTCACTACGGCCACGAGGAAGTGGTGGGCTGGGACGTGGTGGAAACCTACGGCGGCCGCGTGGAAAGAGTGCCCGTGCTGGACGGCATGTCGACCACCGACACGATAGCACGCATCACCGGAAAGGGAACTTAATGCCTGAAACTCGCCAGAAACTGCTGGTGCTTTACCTGCGGACCCCCGACCTGCACGCCGGCGTCGTGGCCTGGTCCGAATTCGACGGTACCTCGGCCGCCGACGAACGCCATACATCGGGGGACGCCGCAGACTCGGGCGGGGCCACGAATCCGCCCTACGCGTCGGTAGTGGACGCCATGCGGGACGGTTGGCGGGTCGTCCAGTTCCCCCAGCAATATCCGGCCTATCCGGGTACGGAATACCAGGTGTCCTATCTCAAGTACGAGTACATACTCGAAAAATTGGAGGTAGTCGATGGCTGACAGCACCCATCTGTTGAACTCGAAGCAAATGGCGCGGTTCGTCGCGGAGGGGTATCTCCGTTTCGACGAACTGGTGCCCGACGATCTCAACCGTGCGGTGAAGGCGGAAATGGACAACCAGGCCATCCCACGGGAAGAGGCGGGATTGCCGCTGAGCGCCATCTGGCCGGAAGCGGCCGTGGGTCGCGTATTCCGGCTTCCGGAGATCGAGGGCATCATCCACAGCCTCGTCGGTCCGGATCCACTGTACGACCACCACGCCGTGCACACCGTAGCGGCCGGCCACCATTTCGGACAGCACTGGCACGCGGACGCGATCATCGACACGCGGCTGCACTTCGACATCCAGTTTATGTATTTCGCCCATGACACGCCCAGGGAGATGGGGGGCACGCTGATCCTTCCCGGCAGCCACTACCGCCGCATCAGCGAATCCGACATCGCCCGCTACCACAACTTCGTGGGCCAGGTGCCGATGATCTGCAAGGCCGGGACGGTGATCGTGCTCCATCACGGCATGTGGCACTGCGCCCAGCCGAATCGCACCGACGAGATGCGGTACATGTTCAAGCTGCGCCTCAACCCCACGGTCCGGCAGCTAAGGCTTTGGAACACGGAGGACATCGACGATCCGGAAGTCAGCCACATCCTGAGCACGAACCAGCCGTGGCACGGGAACGAAGAACGCATCGAACATGTCAACCGGATCCACTTCTGGCGGTTTCTGACCGGTGACGACCAGTTCGACAACCACTACTGGCTGAGCCGGATCGAGAACGAACCCGAACTGGTGTGAGACGAAAACGCGTTCATGACCACGGGTAACCTGCGCCGACAACTGGGTATCTGGCCGACCACGGCCATGGTGATCAGCGGGATGATCGCCGTGGGAATCTTCCTGGTGCCCGCCGGGATGGCCAAGTCGCTGGGATCGCCCCTGCTGCTGCTCGTCATCTGGCTGGCGATGGCCGGTATGGCCCTGTGTGGATCGCTGTGTTTCGGAGAACTGGCGTCCAGGTATCCCCACGCGGGCGGAGGTTACGTCTATCTCCGCGAGGCCTACGGCACGCCGACGGCCTTTCTGTACGGCTGGATGTCTCTGATGGTGCTGGATCCGGGCATCACGGCGACCCTGGCGACCGGGATGGCGAGCTACGCGGGCCATATCTTCCCGATGGAACCGGTTGCGATGAAGCTGGTGGCCATCGCCGTGCTGGCCGTCCTCACCGGCGTCAACATCTACGGCGTGCGCATCGGCGCCTGGATCATCGTCCTGCTGACCGTGTTCAAGGTCGGGGTGCTCGCGGTCATCTCCCTCCTGGGGTTCGGTCTGGGGCTCGGCGACTGGTCGAACTTCACACCCTTCGTGGCGCGGCCCGCGGATTCCGGCCCGCTGTTCGGCGCCCTCGCCGGCGGCATCGTGGGCGCCTTCTTCGCCTTCGCCGGCTGGTGGGACCTGAACAAGGTGGCCGGTGAAATCAAGGACCCGGCGCGCACCCTGCCCCGGGCGCTGCTGCTGGCCGTAAGTATCGTCGCGTTGACCTACATCACCACCAGCGCCGTCTTCATGTACCTCGTGCCCGTATCCCAGGTCACCAGCGACGAGACCTTCGCGGCGCAGGCCGGCGAGGTGCTCTTCGGCCGCAGCGGCGGCATCCTGTTTTCCTCCGTGGTCATCCTGTCCATCGTCGGCAGCCTGACCGGACTGCTGCTCATGGCGCCGAGGGTGTATTTCGCCATGGCCAGGGACGGGGTCTTCCTCCGCTTCGCCGGCGCGGTCCATCCCGCCTTCGGCACGCCCTACCGCGCGATCGCCATCCAGGGCGGGTTGGCTTCGCTGCTGGTGTGGCTGGGGACCTTCAGTCAAATCCTGGATTACTTCATCTTCGTGGCCGTACTGTTCATCGCGCTCACCGTGGCGGGCCTGTTCGTGGTACGCCGAAGGTCGGCCGAGACGCCTCCCTACCGGACCCCTTTATACCCCGTCACCCCGGTGCTGTTCCTGATCCTCGCCGCGGTCCTGCTCGTGCTGCTCTTCGGCAACAGTCCCGTGCAGGCCCTGCTCGGCGTCGGCGTGACGGTCCTGGGGATACCGGTGTACTTGCTCGTATTCAGAAAACAGTCCACACAGCAAAGACCGTCAGGAGAAGCCCATGGCATGGATTAAGACCGTTTCCGCGTCGGATGGGGACGAACGGCTGCTCGCCGCGCTCGAGGCACAGCGCGCGCTCTATCCCGCGGAGTACGACACGCCGGTGCATCCCACCGACGACGGCACGTCCGGCATCGTGGCGTCCCATTCATTGATCCCGGAGGCGCTGCATCACGCCTTCGCCACTTTCGGAGTGTTGCTGTCGCCGGATCTCCCGTTGAGCCGCAGGCAGCACGAGATGATCTCGACCATCGTCTCGTCGAGAAACCGGTGTGTATACTGAATTGACTCGCACGCAGAGTTTCTGCGTCGGGTCACGTTGGACAGCGAACTGGTCGAAGCGATCAAGTACGACTACGACAAGGCGCCGCTTAACGCGCAGGACCGGGCGATGCTGGATTTCGCCATCCGGCTTACCGAGGATGCCACGCAGATCCGGAAGACCGATCTCGAGGGACTGCGGTCCGTGGGGTTCGACGACGTCGCCATCCTCCAGATCACCCTGATCGCGTCGTGGTTCAACTACATCAACCGCGTCGCGGACGCCCTGGGGGTGGGACGGGACGCGGACGATTCGTAAATTGCCGCGCGGTGGGCTGTCCGTACGGCGTTGGACCGAAGGCGGGCGCGGTTGACACGGTCCGGCGGACCAGACAGGCCGCGGGCCGGAGGCGATCGTGACGCCGCCTTACGGGAGTATGGCGATGGCCCTTCCCGGTCCGCCGTGGTTGTTTTCGATGTGGGGGCACAGGAAGATGAAGAAAGCGCCTTTCGGCGGAAGCTGCCCCACGCCAACCAGATACTCCGTGAAGATCATGTCGTGGTTCACCGCCGTCCAGTGCGTCTTCATGGATTCCACCGGGTCCACCGATCCCATGTCGGGCGTATCGATGCCCACGTGCTTCACGCCTTTTCCGGCCAGATAGGCGATAACTTCCGCACCTGGAGCCGGCCATCCCTCGGACTGTCCGTCCAGGGGCGCTTTGACAGTCTGTTCCACCACAACCCGGATGAAGCGGCGGAAGTGGGTGTCCGTATGTCCCGTATGGAAGAGCACGACCTCGCCGTCCTCGATCTCCCCGTACAGTTCCTCGTGTCTCCTGACATCGTCCGGCGTGATGGTCGGTGAGGCCGGCCAGTCATCCCGCGAGGTCGTCCCCACGCGGTGCTGCACGTTGACGACCCGGGCGGGCCCCATGAAGTGGTGCAACGGGACTTTTTCCGTCGTCATCTCCGTGCGCTTCAGCGGACCGTGCTCGGCCTCGAATTCCCTCAGCGCGGCGCGGACCGTTTCGTCATACCTGTCCGTGTCGAATCCGGGCGGAGGGCCGTAATGCGCGGGCGGATCCACGTGGGTCCCGGTATGGGCGTCCATGATATGGGTATTGACCCAGTAGGGCCCGAAGGGACCGTCGAAGTAGTTCACCGGCTGCACCCTCGAATAGGGAAAGACGTGACGGCCCACGCCGCGGCCCGGCCACCAGACGGGGCGGTCCATGGACAGCGTTACGGAGAGGTCGACCACCCGTTTCGACTTTACGGCCTCAAGCAGACGGGCAGCCAGGTCCGGATTGGTTATGGCCACCGCCCGCGTTTCCACCGTGGGTGAGTTCTCGTGCTTGACCGGCAGGGCGATGTACAGGGATCCGTTGGGCGTCCTGTCCAGGTTGATCAGTCCCTCCGTGTGCACGGCACCGTGCTTGAAATGGCCGAGATGGCTCTCCAGGGCGAGGGGATTTACGTACATGCCCTCGGGGCCCGACGCGATGTAGCGGGGCGGACCCAGTCCACCCATGCTCGGACTGTCGATGCCCATGAGCCAGACCCCCCGGCTGCCCACATATTCTGCCGCGTCGTAGTCCGGCGCGGGCCATCCAGGCGCTGTCCCCGCGACGGGTTCCACGATCAGGCGGCGGTCGTCCGGTACGGGCCGGTCGTGGCGGTCGTCGTACCCGCTCCAGTAAAGGACGGCGTCGCCCGGTCCCATGGGCCTGTGCGCTGCTTCGGCGGCCTTTACCACATCTATGGTGAACAGGGGACTCACGCCCGGCGGGGCCTGGTCCAGCATGGACCGGCCGTCGATCTTGTATACCTCGCCCACCAGCTGCCAGGCCGGGACTTTTTCCACCGTAAGATCACCCCAGTAATGGGCGTTCGGCAGCCCGCTGTGCTGGGGCGGCATCATGTGGGCTGGCGTGTCCGTCTGCGTCGCCGTGTTTTCGTCCAGGATAATCAGATCCGACGCCCAGGGCCGGTCTCCGTGGACAATGTAGGGCACGACGAGGGGCTGGTGATGGATCTGTCCGCCCGGCCAGTACTGGTAATGGCGGCCGGATATGACCGGCGATAGATCGACCACGTCGTCGGGGCCCACCGGCGTGTACTGGGCGGAGGCTTTCGAAGAAGCAAGCAGGCAGAGGGCCGTGGTCGCAAGGATCAGGCTAAGGACCAGCCTGCGAATACGTCCGTGTTTCCGTTTACGGTACATGGAGTGCTCCCGGGAATCTCCGCATCTTGAGGTCACGGGGATAGATGCGACTGGATCATGAGAACCGATGAATGTTGGGCTGTTTGCTTGTATTGAAAGGAGTTTGGCATTTTCTTTCCCGGTTGTCAACCTGTCATAGCTGGCCTGCAGAGAACGACGGAAATTGCATTCGATCATCTCAGGATGTCAGGACTTCAAACAATACCGCTATGGGATCGACCTGTACTCGTTTTCAGAGTATGGACTACTTTCCTGGTGTAGTGTCAGATATACCCGTTGATTTGCTGTCCGATATTGAAGTCATGATACAGTCGACCGCGAATTACAGTTGTCAACTGAGAGACGACAAATTACCGTTGTACTATAATCCCCCTGAGTTTGGGCGTAAGTGGTTGCCGAAATCGGGACATGAGGATAACGATGAAACTCAAGGTCGCCGACGGCAGCTCAGGCGAATTAGGCGCAGTCAATACATTTATGCGATCGGGAGATGGGTCATGCACGCTGCTATTGCTGACAAACACGAAGAAATCGCCGAAATATGCCGCCAATTCGAAGTGGAACGGCTTGAAGTCTTCGGTTCCGCGGCAAGAGGTACGGATTTTGACCCGGAGACCAGCGACGCGGATTTCGTGGTGGAATTCACTCGTCGAGGCGATCCTGCCTCGCTGGATCAGTATTTCGACTTCAGAGATGCCCTGTGTCGTTCGCTTGAACGTCCTGTGGATCTGATAGAGTCCGGCACCATTCGCAATCCGTATCTTCAGGAGGCAATCGATAAGTCCCGAGAGTTGATATATGTACTATGACGCCCGCGTACTACTTGCTGACGTCGAAAACGCGGCCGCTGATATCGAGCGTTATCTCGATGGGGTTGACCGAATTGCCTACATTGGCACCAACGAAAAGCAGGCCGCAGTCGAACGCAAGTTCGAAATCATTGAGGAAGCGCTGAATCGATTACATGACATTGATCCCGATTTGTCGCAACGGATACCCCAACTGCGTCGCATTGTTGATTTTCGCAACCTCTTGAGCCATGGTTACGATAGGGTGATGCCGGAACGAGTATGGACCTACGCCAATAACAACCTGCCAGAACTGAGGCGGATTGTACAGGCACTGATAACCGAATTGGGGCCTGTCAAGAATGACAACTGACCGCCAGGTGGTTTAACGATGAGCATGCTGTACCGAACCGGCGTGCAATCTTCGGGGTTGAAAATTTCGACCACTAGATGCTGAACGTGGGTAATGACCAGCGGCTGATCCTGGTCACGTCGAACTTCCGCAATGAGGTTACATCAACGAGTCCCACGCTGACACAAACATACTAAAGGAGCCTCACCCTTGTCTAACTTGCGCGTCGGCATCATCGGTTTGGGCGGCATTGCCCGACCCCACTGCGAGGCCATAGCGAACCTGGACGGCGTGGAGATCGTGGCGGTCGCCGATCTGCTCGAGGAAAAGCGCTGCGAATACATGGACAACTACGACATCCCCAGGGGGTATGCCACCCACTCGGAACTACTTGAGGACGACGAGGTCGAAGCGGTTGCCATCGTCCTCGGCCACCAGTTGCACCACCGGCTGACTGTGGACGCCTGCACCGCGGGCAAGCACGTCCTGGTGGAGAAGCCCATGGCGATCAGCCTGGACCAGTGCGACGACATGATCGCCGCCGCCGCGGCCAACGGCGTCAAGCTCATGGTGGGCCTGACGCAGCACTTCTACGGCACCAGCGTCAAGGCCAAGGAGATCCTCGATTCCGGCGTCCTGGGACCGGCCATCACGGGGGTGTGCTACATGTCCAAGAACTGGGGGTACGGCAGCCGCAGGCCCCAGTACCGCAGCCGGTTCCACGGCGGAGGCATGTGGATGACCAACGGGGTCCACGTGGTGGACCGGCTCTCCTGGGTCATGGGCTCGCAAGCGGTCTCGGTTTCCGCCACCATCGGCAACCGGGCGCACTACCAGGCAGCGGACGATTCAGCCACGGCCTTCATCCGCTACAAGAACGGCACGTCGGGCGTGGCGGTGGCCGTCGGGTACGCCGACGGCGGCCCCAATCACGAGTGCCAGGTGATCTGCGCCAACGGTTCGCTTCGCTTCAGCGAGTCCGGCGAGAAATACGTCAGGGTGGGCAAGGACAACCGGTGGGAAGACGTGCCCTTCGACGACCCGCCTAATCCCATGTACAACGAATGGAAGGGGTTCGTCGAGGCGATCCGCATGGATATCGAGCCGCCCACCCCGGGCGAATGGGGCCGCCACGTCATGGAGATCCTGTTCGCCGCGGAGCAGTCTTCCATTTCAGGCCGAGAAGTGCCGCTGGCCAGCGGGGGACAGTGGACTCACCAGCAGTCCGGCACGCCGGTGAACATCGATCACGGCTGGATCTGACGGGCTCACGGGGACGCACGGGTATTGTTCGCTGGGGTTCCGCGCCGGTATTACGCACTGGGGTTCCGCGCCGGGATTACGCGCCGGTATGTTCCACCACGGCCAGGGTGACGTCGTCACATTGCCGGGATCCCGCTGAAAACCCGAATACCGCCGCCATGACGGTGTCCTTCAATGCGCCCGCATCCTGGCCCCTGTGCTTCGTCAGCAGGGATTCGAGTCTTTTTTCTTCGTACAGTTCGCCGTCGGCGTTGGCCGCTTCGGTGACACCGTCGGTATACATGACCAGCCTGGTCCCGGGTTCGAACCGTACAGATTCCAACTCAAAGGCAACGTCGGCGATCCCCAGCGGCGGCGCGACTGAATGCAGCTTCTGAACCGGTCCATCCTGCGAAAGGAGCATGGGCGGATTGTGCCCGGCGTTGCAGTACCGCAGGGTATTCGCCCGTGTATCGATATCGGCGTGGAAGAAGGTAATGAACTGGCTCACCGAGGAGTGATGGAGTATGTACTCGTTCAGCCTGCCGACGCGTTCCACCAGCGGTACGCCGATGTCGATGAGGGTGGTCAGCATGGTCTTGCAGGCGACCATGAGCAGCGCGCTGGACGGGCCGTGTCCGGTGACGTCGGCGATCGTCACCGTCAGGACGTCCTCTCCATAAGGAATGAAGTCGTAGTAGTCCCCGCCGATCTCCTCGCAGGACACATGGGCGCCCGCGCAGGCCAGCGTGTTGAAGGCATAGCTTTCCCCCGGCAGCAGCCCGGCCTGGATCTCGCCGGCCAGGGCCAGTTCCTTGTCCAGCGCGCTTTTGGCCACCGCGGCGTCGAAGAGGCGCAGGTTGTCGGTCTTGATGGCGGTCAGGTTGGCCACCGCGCTGGACAGGCCGAGGTGGTCCACGGTGAACTCCACGGCCGGATCCGCGGAATCCAGGTATAGCAGGCCGAACACCCGGTCTTCATGCCAGAGGGGCACGCACAGGATGGACACCAGCCGGCGGACGATTACGCTCTGCCGGTCCCTGAACCGCTCGTCCCCCAGGGCGTTCGAGGTGATCGAGGCCATCCGGTTTTCCAGGGCCTGTTTCACCGCCGTCGTGCTGATCGAAATCGACCGGTCTTCGAATCCGGGCCGGGAGGCCAGCGTCTGGATTTCGAAGTCGTATCCTTCCCCTGTTTCCATGGGATGGACGATCGCGCAGCAGTCCGCCTCCATCCATTCCAGCAGGCTCCGGGTCACGAGTGCGCCCAATTCGGCCTCGCTACGGGCCGTCATGACCTCCTTGCTCAGTTCCGTGAGTTTCAGCAGCCGTCCGTCGGTATCCTCGGGCCTCACGGCGGGTGTGCCGCCCGCCATCGTGTACGGCAACTGGTCCGCCCGGAAGAGGGAGGCCGGCGCCTGCAGATCATCGGCGCGCTTTTCCGGTACCGTTCCTTCGGGTTCTCCCTCCTCGAAGACGAAAACCGATCTTCCGAGCCGGATGCGGTCACCCGGTAGCAGCGGGGCGGGCTTGCCGCTGATCGGATGATCGTTGACATAGGTCCCGTTCCGGCTGCCCAGGTCCGCGATCACGAAGCCCGACGCCTCCGTTTCGATACGCGCATGAAGCTTCGAAACGCCCCGGTCGCCGCCTATGGCGATGTCGGCCTGGCCGGAACGGCCCAGGGTAGTGACATCCCGCGACAGGACATGGACTTGCGGGTCTTTTGCGTGCAACAACTTCAGGTAGGGCACGAGTGTGCTCCGATTCGTGCGGTTACCGATGAAACCTCGGCGGGGCCTCCTTCGAACTTACGGCCTCCATCGGACTTACGGCCCCCATCGGACTTACGGCCCCGGTTCGTTTCTCAGGTCGAAAGCCACCTTGACGGCGCCATGCCGGCCGGCTTCCAGGGCCCGTCCGATGGCCTTCCGGTATTCCTTCAGGGGGAAGAGGTCCGTCACGAGAGGCTTCAGGCCGACCTTCCCCGACTCGATCAGATCCATGGCCAGGTCGAAGGTCCGGACGGACCGGCCTTCGCGCTCCTCCGTCCCGTAGGCGTAGGCTCCCTGCACCTTCAATTCCTTGTACCACACCGCCGTCCAGTCGATCCCGGAAGGAATGCCCGGCATGCCCACGACGGTAACGACGCCGCCGGAACCGGTCAGCCGCAGCGCGTCGTCGATGGTGCGCGACGATCCGACGCAGTCGAAGGTCCGGTGCACGCCGCCGATGAATACGGGCCGCCCGATCTCGGGCCGGTGGATCTCCGCCCCTGTCACTTTGCTGACCGTATCGTAGAGGTCTTCGCTCCGGCCGATGACGCGGTCGGCGCCGAGGGCGGCCGCCAGGGCCTGCTGATGGGGATACCGCGCGGCGGCGAGGATGCGGCACTTCCCTCCCAGGGCTCGTATGGCCGCGATGGTGAGTAGTCCTACGGCGCCGCAGCCGATCACCAGGATGGTCTCGTCGTCACCGGGGAAGGACTTAAGCACGGCGTGCAGGCAGCAACTGAAGGGTTCGACCAGGACCGCTTCCTCGTCGGAAAGGCGATCGGGCACCCGGTGGACCTGGAAGGGGTGGGCCACCAGGGACGTACTCCATCCACCGCCCGTGTCCCTGCAGTACCCGGTCTGTATTCCCGGGGAAATGTCTCCGTGCATGACCATCTCGCACAGTCCGAAATCGCCTGCTGCGCACGACGGGCACGGAGGGTGGATGCCCCGGACCGCGCAGCAGAGGCCGGGTTCGATCACCACCCGGTCTCCCCGGGATACGTCCCCGGGACCTGCACCGGTCTCCTCCACCTCGCCCACCACTTCGTGGCCCAGGACGAAAGGCGCGGAGATCATGGGCGAGAAATAGGGACTGCCCTTCGCCCGTACGGTGGAAAGGTCCGATCCGCAGATCCCGCTCAACCGCGGCCGGATACGAATCCATTCAGGCGTCGGAAGCGCGGGGGGATCGACGTCCGCCATGCGGATGCACGACAGCGCGCCGGTGGCCGTGCCGGGGCGGCGATGGCCGAGGGTGCGTACGAACAGGTACCGGGGTACGCTCTTGATGTACTGTACGGCTTTCATACATGGGTCCAGTGCACGACTTCCCATCCGCCGGCTTCCGCGGCCTTCTTCAGCTTCCCGCCGGGGTTCACGGCGACGGCGTGCCCTACCACGCGCAACATGGGCTCGTCCGAACTGCTGTCGGCATAGGCATAGCACCGGGCCAGGTCGATACCGCGGCGTTCGGCGTAATCCCGGACGATTCGGGCCTTCGCCTCGTCACCGATGGGCGGCCCTTCCGTCTCGCCGGTCAGCCGGCCGTCCTCTTCCTTCATGGACAGGGCGATGAGGTCGTCCGCCTTGGTGTATTCCGCCAGCGGCTCCATGACAAAATCCAGAGACCCGGTGACCAGGACCACGCGCTCGCCCCGCTGCTGGTGCGCCCGTATGCGATCGACGGCCCCGACGTACATGCGTGGACGCACGACTTTCTCGAAAAGCTGCTCGCTCCTCGATACGCATTCCCCTCGACCGAAACCCCGGTACTGCCGGTAGAAAGACTGGATGAAACGGCTCCTGCTGATCTTGTCCAGTACGATGTAGTAGAGGACTTTTGGCAGGAATCCGATGGTCCAGAGGAGACGCCGCGGGGCGGAATACCCCCAGGTCCGGTAAAAAGCGTAGTAGTGTACGATCGTCGCGTCCACGATGGTGCCGTCCACGTCGAAGAAGGCCGTCGCGGCTGAGGCGGACCTCGCGGCTCCGGCGGACCCGATGGACCCGGCGGCCTGGCCCAGGCGCTCGATGCGGTCCGCGATATACAGATAGCCGTCGCGGTCGATGCGCCCGATGTCCCCGGTGTGAAGCCACCCGCCGCGGAGGCGGTTCTCCGTGGCCGTGGGGTTTCGGTAGTACCCCTGCATGACGTTGTTCCCGCGTACGATGATCTCGCCGTTGCCTTCCGTGTCGGGGGCCTGGATTTCAACGTCTACCGCCGGCAGGGCCACGCCGACGGAGGAGGGCTTGCTTCGGTCCATCGGGTTTACGGTCACGACCGGGGCCGCTTCCGTAAGCCCGTAGCCCTCGTGGATTGTCAGGCCGATCTCCCGGTAGGCGTGATACAGGTCCGATTCGAGCGTGCCGCCTCCACTGACCAGCAGCCGCATGCGGGAAACGACGCCGTCACCGTTTTTCTCGGCCGTCTGTCGCAGCGACCCGTGCAGCAACCCGAATAACCGGGGTGCCGCGATCAGGCAGTTGACCCCCGTTTCATCCATCAGGCCGACCAGGGACCGCGGCCGTACCGACGTGGTGTAGGTAATGGTCGCGCCCGCGTAGAACGGCATGAGAAACCCGCCCGTGAACTCCAGGGCCTGGCTCATGGGCAGCAGGGACAGGAAATGGTCGGTACGGTAAGCGCGCAGGATCTCGGCGAGGGACAGCAGGTTCGAAACGAAGTTCCGATGGGTCAGCACGACACCGTGGGATTCGGCCGCCATGCCCCGGGTGAACATGATGGCGGCCGGCGTATCGGGTTCCACCGGCGCCCATGGGGGCGGCTCCTCGTTCAGGGTGACGGGCGACGCGGACCGTTGCGGCGCGTCGAACGGAAGTCCGTGGTTTTCGATATTCCAGAACATGACGTCGCCGCCGGGTTGCGACGGTGCGCCGCCGGGCTTCGCCGCGTTGCCGGGCTTCTCTACGTCGCCGGGCTCCGCCGACGCCGTGAGCAATGCGTGACCGCTTTCCGTGCAGAGTATGGCCCTCGATTCGGTAAACCGGGCTATGCGCCAGACTTCCTGGGGCGTCGAACGGCGGTCCACGGGCACGAGCACGGCTCCGGCCACCATCCCGGCGAAACAGGCGATACCCCATTCGGGCATGTTCTCCGAGAAGAGCAGGACCCGGTCGCCCGGATGCAGGCCGCTGGACCGCCACTGCCAGCCGATGTGCCCGGCCAGGGCGAACACGTCCTTGTAGGAATAGCGTATCCAGCCATTGTCTCGCTGCATCTGCAGCGCGGTCTTGTCTCCGTACATGTCCGCGCTCTTGGCCAGTATGTCCGTCAGCGTATCGAGATGGGGCAGGGCGTCCTCTCCGGCCTGGGCGAACCCGGACCGCTCCGCCACCTCCTCTTCTTCCGTGACCGCGGGCTTCGGCTCATCGGTCTTCAGCACGTGGCGTTTCAGGCCGGGGATATGGATTTCCTGGAAATACGTCTTCCAGTGGATCCTGGAGACGTCGCCGTTGAAGAGCAGCCGGTCCTCCGGATCCAGGCTTTCGTGCAACTTTACCGTGCGGTCCGTCTCGAAGGTGCATTCCAGGGACGTGTAGGGACTGTAGATCGCGGCGTAGTACAGCATCCGCGAGATCGCCGACTGCATCACGGCGATTCTGCGCTTCAGGTTGTTCAGCAGGGTGATCCGTGTGAAGCGGTTTAACGTCCACAACGCGGCGTTCAGGGGGTAGACGTAGCGCAGGTTGTACCGGCGCCGGAACTGGCCAAGGGTCGGGTAGGTCCATCGCTTGATCGGTATGGGTTCGTTGTTCCGGTTCAGGCGGGGGTTCTTCCGAAAGTACTCGTAGGAGTGCTCGAAGGCCTGATGGAAGAGGACGGGATTCCGGTCACCCGTCGATACGTGGTACACGCCGATACCGCCTTCGCGGGCCGTGCGCGCCATGGCCGCCAGGGTCGTGTTGGCCACGATGTCCACCGGGATGATGTCCACGATCATGTCTTTCTGGCCGGGGAAGTCCGGCAGGCGCCCCTTGCTCACCGCGTCGATGAGTGGGTCGGCCACCTTGAGCCCCTCGATCCATCCCGGTTCGGGCTCGACCAGCGCGCTTTCCACGATGGACGGCCGAATGATGGCCGTGGGCAGGTCGCCCCGGTGCTTGACGATCAACTGCTCGCCCATGGCCTTCGTCAGGGTATAGCTGTCGTGCCAACCCAACTGCTGCCCGCGGCGCATGCCCTCTTCGATGAGCCGTTCCTTGAGCCAGCGCTTGCGAAAGGTCTCCATCTGGGCGTCGAGCCAGCGCTGCGTCGGGCTCGGGTTCTGCTGCAGCGCCATCTTCCTGAAACGATCCTGCTGTTCCGGCGACCGGGATTCGTCGTGGATCTCATCCGCCCTGGCGAGTATGTCCCGTGTTTCCCGTTCCAGATCGAAAGACGCGTCGCTTCGCCCCATTTCCTGGGCCATGGACCAGTCCGGACGGGGCGGGGCTTCAGGAATGCGACCCTTGGTCTGGCCGTTGACGTAGGCCGTCGAGACGTGGACCAGCGTGGCGTCTCCGCACGAATTGGCGAATTCCAGCATGCGCCGCGCTCCAAGCGTGTTGAGCTGAAGCGCGGCGTCGATTTCTTCGTCGAAGGTCACGGAAGCCGCGCAGGTGAGCACGACGTCGACCTCCGCCGCGAGCCGGCGGTACAGGTCCGGTTCCAATCCGAGGTGGTCCAGGGTAAGATCGCCCTCGACAGCGTGGACCTTTGCGCCCATGATATCGGCGAATCGATCACCGTGGGTCTCGCGCAGCCGGGCGAAGGCGGCGGACTGAAGGATCTCTTCCTCCACCCGTTCCCGCGCCGTCAGCGTGGTGCCGTCCTTCCTCCGACGAGCCCGGACGACCAGGTAGATACGGCCGACTTCCGGGGCGCACCGCAGGATCTTCTCCACGACCGCTTTCGCAAGGAAACCGGTGGCACCGGTAATCAGCAGCGTCTTTCCCCGCAGGTAAGTGACGATTTCACTCATACCTTACCGTCTCTTGATGCCATCAGTCGCTTGAACTCATCGACCCAGGGAATGGGCGACGGATCGACGTCGTTCATAATTGCCTGGTAGAAACTGGCGTAGGTACCGAGCAGGAGCAGGTCGCAGGCCTGCTCGAGCGCCGTCGCTCCCCGGGGCGTTACAACGGAACACGCGATCCCCTGCTGCTCGAGCAGCGTGCGGGTAATCTCGTGGCGGCGCCGGTTGCGCGGATCGTACAAGCCGGACTGGATGAGCACGGCGGCGAGTCTGTCCCGATGCTCCGCAGGGTGGGTCATCCCTTCGAGCAGATGGTGATTCAACTCCGGTATGGCGAACCAGACGGCCAGGTTCTTGGCGTTCTCGTTCCACTGGTTGGCCAGGATGTGGGCGTTGCCCGTGAGATGCTCGGAAGCCATGATCAGGATTGACTTCCCCCGCGTGGCCGAGGCCAACTCATAGGCGGGGTTCTCCTCACCGCGCGCAGCGTAAACCGGGTTGGTCTCCCGGAGCAACATGAGAGCGCTCGTCACCTCGGTTTCGGCAAGCTCCACGAACCCCAGTTGCCGGAACATCGCCAGGAGGTAGGTGACCGCGTAGCCCAGGCCGATCCGAGGCTGACCGCAGGTGTTGAGCTCGCTGCCGAACACGACGGCCGGCAGCCCATGGCGCCCGGCGAACGCTTCCAGGTCACCTCCCGTGGTCAGGGCGATCATCGGTATCCCCCTGGACAGGCCGTGTTCCGCCATGGCCATCACTTCCTCCGTGCCCCCGGAGTAGCTGGACAGCACGATGAGGGTCCGCTCGTCGATCCACGAAGGCGCCGCGTAATCGGACAGGATGGTGACCGGAACGCGCAGCCGGTCGCGGAAGACGTCCTGTATCAGGTGGGCGCCCAGGGCCGACCCGCCCATGCCTGCCACGACCACGTGGTGGACATTCCGGCAAACGTCGGGGAAAGTGCGTCCCGCCATGGCCTCCCAGGCCGCCTCCATCTGGTCGGGTATCGATCCGATGGACCCGTGCATGTCGGATTGGTCCAGGCGTTCCATTTTCATTTCAACCGCTTTCTGTTCAATTGGGTCGCCGGTTCGAAGGGAATTACTCATGGTATCGACCCGTCTGGTTCAGGATGTGCCGGAGTCCGCCCGAACGGCCCCGATTTCGTTCAGATAGGCGACGCTTTCTTCGAACTCGCGCGTCTCGTATGCCTTCAGAACCTCGGTGGATTCGTCCTTCTCCATGGGCGTGCGCCAGTCTTCCCCGACGGGGCGGACGTGGGACCAGTACAGCCGCAGAAACGGCAGCAGGTCCCTGATATCGCGGTCGGGGTATTCCGCCCAGTAGTCATCCATGAGCATGCGCACGTGCCGGGCGTAGATGGCGCCCAGTTCGATGGTTTTCGTGATCTGGCCGGGCTGGTCCGCCGGGCCGCGCTGGCCCTGGTATCCGTCGATCAGGGAAAGCAGGCCAGGGTAGTCGACCACGCCGCTGCCCAGCGAACACCGCGCGATGCGGTACCCCTCGTCGGACGGATGGATCGTGTAGTCCTTGAGGTGGACATGCCGCAGATACGGTAGAATGCGTTCCGTGTATCCGAAGGGTTCCTCGCAGACCGCCAGCACGTTGCCCACATCTAGCGTGATGCCGATGTACGCGCTGTCCAGCTCCTCGCAGAGCCAGCGCATGTCGTGGGACGTGGCGTCCGAGTGGTTCTCCACCGCGATGGTCACCCCGTGTTCCTCGGCCCGGGGCAGTGCCTCGCGCAGGATGTCCCTGCACGCGGCGAGATGGGCGTTCCACCGGCCCGACAGCGGCCGGCGGTCGCCGCCGAGTACACCGCTCATGACGACGCGCAACGTCGAGGCGCCGAGCCCAGCGGCGGCGGGAATCAGGCGCTGCAACATTTCACCTTCGACCTGGCCGCCGTCCGCCACGACGAACAGCCCGCTTTCCTCGGCGCGGGCACGGGCCCGCTCCAGCGAGGCCGGAGACAGATCGGGCAGGCAGTCGTCGGGAGGAAACTCCACGCCGCCGAGGCCGTGTCGGACGGCCATGTCCATGAGCTGAAAGGCGTCGTATCCCGTGTTGAACGAGTACGCGCAAACTCCTACTGACATAGGTGCTCCTTGCCGCTGGTGCTCATTGACGCTGGTGCTCAATGACACCGGTGCTCATTGACGCTGGTGCTCATTGCCGTCATTGCCGCGATTGCCTGTCGCTATTCCGTCGGCTGTCGTCCCTGGACTGCGTAGCCGCCGTCGCACCGGATGTCCGTCGCCGTGATGTCGCTGGATTCGTCGCTCGCCAGGAAAACGAAGACGTTGGCGACCTCCCCGATGGTGGCGATCCGGCCGATGGGGTGCAGGCGGTCGAATGCCCTGAGCGCTGCTTCCGGGTCCCCGGCGTTCTCCTTCACGAAGTTGTGCAGCATGGGCGAATCCACCGTGCCGGGCGAAACCGTGTTGACCCTGATCCGATCTTCGGCCAGTTCCATGGCCTGGCCCCGGGCCAGGGCGATCAGTCCGCCCTTCGTCGCCCCGTAAACGGCCACGCCGGGATGGCCGTTATGGCCCGTCACGCTGGCCATGTGGATGATCGAACCGCCGCCCGCCGCCCGCATATGCGGTGTACAGTACTTGCTGAAGACTGCCGGCGCCAGGAGGTTGACGGAGAGGATGCGGGACATGGTCTCCTCGTCCTGGTCCTCGATGGGGCTTACGGGCATGATGGCGGCGTTGTTGACCAGGACGTCGATCCTGCCGAACCGGGACGCCGCGTCGTCCACGAAGGACCGGATCCGGATGTGGTCGGTGATGTCCAGCGCCTCCGCCAGGACGGGTCGGCCGGCGTCTGCGATCAAACGACTGGTCTCCGCGACGGTTTCGGCGTTGATGTCGCACACCGCCACCGCGGCCCCTTCCCGGGCGAGCGCCAGTGCGATGCCCCGTCCTATTCCGTCTCCCGCGCCCGTCACGATGGCGGCCTTGTCCGCTAACCGCATAGCCACTCCGTCTGCGTCAAAGAATGTACGCGCGTTTCAGTTGTACAATTGTACAAGTACATGGGAATCCCCATGAATTGCATCCCCTTAAGGTCAGTTACTCCGTAACCGCTGCTCCAGCCAGTGCGTCATGGGCGCCGGGGCGGGATCGCATACCTCCACCATCCGGCCGGGGAGGGGCTGGCCCAGGACCGCCTCCACATCGCCACGACGCTCTGAGACAATCTCAGGATGTAGTCCTGCGACATTCCGCCGCTCTTCGGGATCGTTCTCCAGGTCGAAGAGTTCATCGCCATTCTCGTCCTCGTAGCCCACCGAAGTGCAGAAGTTCCAGCGGTCGTCCCGCACGCTGGCCCGGCCCACGGCGTTGCCGGTGATGAAGGACGCCCACCCGGTCACGATCCGATCGCGGATCGCGTCCTGCTCACCCGTGACCAGCGGCCAAAAGTCCTCGCCATCCGTCCAGTCCGCTCGCACACCGAGCCGTCCGAGCAATGTCGGCATGAGGTCGTGGTTCTGCACGAAGGCGTCCACGTCCACGTCTGTCGGTCCGCCGGGTACGCGCATCATGAGGTTGAGCTGGGTATTGAAGGGATGCAGTTCGTTCGGTCCCTTGCCGAAACTACCCTGGTCGAGCAACTGGGTACCATGGTCCGACAGGATCACGATCAGGGTGTCATCGAGGAGATTCAGGTCCGCCACCGCGTTCAGCAGCCGGCCCACGTACTCGTCAACGAGGGTTACCTCCCCGAGGTACAGCGCTTCGATACGCCGGAGTTCCGCTTCCGATGGCCCGTCTGACCCGCCTGGTCCGCCTGGCCCGCCTGGTCCGCCTGGTCCGCCTGATCCGTCACGGGCGTATGCGGGACCGGGCACGATGAAATCGAGACCGTCGTGTTCGAAGTAACGGTCGGCGTATTCCGTCGGCGGGTCCCAGGGCTCGTGGGGATCGAAGCTGTCGACCCACAGGAAGAAGGGGCCCGCCGTATGGTTGTCCGCGAGCCACGCGCTGGCTGAGTTGAACACGCGGGCGCACTGGTAGTCGTCCTTGCCCTTTCGTTGGCGCTGGTTCAGCAGGTAG
Organism: Gemmatimonadota bacterium; assembly: GCA_009837395.1. Classification (GTDB taxonomy): domain Bacteria; phylum JAAXHH01; class JAAXHH01; order JAAXHH01; family JAAXHH01; genus JAAXHH01. The sequence goes on along the minus strand of VXTP01000037.1, from coordinate 3,156 downwards.
TTCACTAGGCCCACATGCTTCAACATGTCCACGGGCTGCCTCACGTGCCGGGCGAGTTGCGCCTCGACCAGTTTCGGATCGCCGCTCTTCCAGTTGTCCGATTCCTGTCCCCGCACGAAATCCAGATGGGCGAACCCCCGGGAGAAGTTCATGGTGGGCTTGAACATGTGGTACGTGTCGGCGATAAGGGCCGTAAGGTACCCCCGTTCCAGCAGCACCTCCGAGATCGTGTCCTGCTCCGGCGGGATCTTGTGCCAGCCGGGCGCATGGTGCCAGTGTCCGCGCCGGTCGAAATTGTAGCGCCACGGGAAGCTGCGCATTCCGGTAAACAACGCCCTTCGCACCTGCAGCGTGGGCTGTCCCTCGCCAAAGGCGCGGTTGAACCGGACGCTGCTGCGGTGGAAGGCGTCGAGATTGGGTGTGTGCGCGTGGCTGTACTTCCTGCCAGGGCCAATGATGTCGGCGCGAAAGGTGTCCAGGCAGACGCAGATGACGTTCACGGGGGCTCCGCAAGGAATCGGGACGTTACTTTTACGATGAGATCCGGTTTTTCAAATAATGGGAAAACTAAGCGGAAGAAGGCGTAACGTCAACGGAATTGCGGGTTGAACTGGAACGGCATGACGACCGGGTATATCGCGATGTATTTGTGGACAATAGATCAATATGCGCATCGGAATCTCGTGCGATACAACCGAATTGTGGCAGATACGGTGTGTCCTGCGGACGGCAGTCGCGTAGGATACCGGCAGAGGTTACGATGCCCAGTATTCCCACAGTGCTTTAAATCGCCACACCCGGTTCAGGAAGTGCATTCTTCGGTCCGGGCATGTAAATCTCGCATCCCCGCAGCGCTCAGGCATCAAAGGCGCAAGGCAGGCATCATTGAGGTTGTATTTGGCATCGAAGCCTAAAAGCTGGAAACATGAACAAACTTTTTTCGTAACCCGCTTGACATATCTACAAAACACATGTATAGTGTAGACATCATGCCCATTTAACGGGCGTAACGACAACCGCATCAGGATATCCTCGCGTCCCTCAAGCGGACCCGCACCCCGCGGACCTTCAAGCGTCCCCGTGCTACTTCTGATCCACCCACGGCACGGGGATTTTTCATGCCCTTTTTCTCCTCAGCCTCACATCCGGGCCAAGCGTTGCGAGACGTAGACCCGGCATCCGGCCCGCGGTCCATCCCGATTCGATCGTTCGCATCCATACGGCCGCGCGCCGCGCAGCCATCCATCCTCAAGACAAGGAGTTCAACCATCATGTTGGTGATCACCCGTTTCATTCATGCGTTAACGTCGCGTGTTCCGCGCAGCCACTCGTTCCTAATGACCATTGTAAAGGACCTCATCATGCAAAGACGCTTATGCCATTTCGCCCTGAGGACGCTCCTCGGCCTCCTCCTGCTCTTCATGGCAGCACTGAACGTGCACAGCCAGACGACGATCACCGATGCCGCCAAAGGCGCCTATGACTTCGACAGCCTCTCCGGCGTCATCGACGCGGACCAGGTGGACTACTTCTCCGGCAACTGGTCCTACGCGCTGCCGCTCGGGGAAGTAGAAGGCGCGGGTGGCCTGTCTCTGCCCCTGAACATGCGCTACAGCAGCGCGGTGACGGGCACGGACCGGCTGATCAAGCTGGGCACGGCGCAGCAGATCAGTACGCTCAGCAAGGGCACGGTCACGCTCAACAACGCCACGTGGGTGGGCCTGGGGTGGAACCTGGAGTTCGGGGCGATCAAGGTGACCGGCGGCTATGAACTCAAGGATACGACCAGCCCGATCAACCACCCCTTCTCCTTCAACCTGTCCATGGTGCTTCCCGACGGATCGCACCGCCTGGTCCGCCAGCTCGACGACTCGCAACGCGCCGCCACGCCGGGCGTGCCGCTTCCCGCCACCAACGTCTATTTCGCCGAGAACCGGCGCTTCATGGACGTCCGGTGGAACTTCGACCGGAACAGGCCGCTGGCCTCCACGTGGACGGCCAGGACCGTATCGGGCCTGACCTATACCTTCGGCGCGGTCACGATCGGCGGCGGCGACTACGGCATGAACCAGACCGTCAAGGGCGGCACGGTGCAGAACGGCCGCTTCGACGAGCTCATGCCCGAGATGGTATACCAGTGGAACCTGGCCGAGATAAAAGATCAGGCCGGCAACACGATCCGGTTCAGGTACGCTTCCGACGGTCCGGTCACCACGGTCCGGGACTGGGCGAAGGAACGGGCCGCAGAAACGCGGTCCTTTCGCAACCTGCTCGATTTCGCGGACCTGGACCGGCGCTTCCCCAACGGCATTTCTGAAGGTGGGAACACCTACAACCTGACCGTGGTCAAGACGTTCAACACGGCGCATCTGTCGAAGGTTGTTTTCGCCGGAGCGGACGGCAAGGTCGTGCGCAAGATCACGACCGAGACCAGCGAGCGCGAGGACCTGAACATCGCCAGGCATCAGAATGTGGTCATCACCTACGACAACTACTTCTCCACGCCGACAGGCCAGAACCTCACCTACGGCCACCACCTGGTGCGCAACAACCGCAACTACCGGATGTACGACGGCATCTCGAGCGCGCACCGCCTCGACGCGCTGACCGTCCGCGACGGGCGTGGGAGCCAGATTGCCCGGTACGTCTTTCGCTATGCCGACGACAAGAGTCTTCAGGCACGGCCGCCGGTGGCGCCGGGCGACAACGCGCGCACGCTGCTGCTCGAAGAGATCGCCGTCATGGGCACCGGCAGCGCTGCCGCCGATCAGCTGCCGCCCTGGCGCTTCACCAACACCCTGGCCGACAGCTACCGGATCTCGAAGATCGTCACGCCCGCGGGCGGAGAGATGAAGATCGTCTATGAGGCTATTCCAGTGCCCGACACTACCTGGGCCAAGCACATCAACTACGACGAGGCTTACTTCGACCGCTCGCGTCGCATCAAGCACATGATCCGGGACGCGGACGGCGCAGGACCCGTTCCGCAGGACAGAACGACGTTCACCTACGTGCAGACAGCGCCGGTCATGGATACAGTCGACAGTCGCCGCATGCGCCGCATCACGTTCCCCATCGTCGACGAGGTCCTGCCCGGCGGCCACGGCAAGATACGGCGCGACTTCGTGGGCGAGGCCGACCTGGACGCCCTGGGGC
>VXTP01000017.1 GCA_009837395.1 Gemmatimonadota bacterium | reverse complement strand
CCCCCCCCCTTTTTTTTTCATCCTACCGCGACCACCCACATCTACCCCTCTCTATTCGTCGCCTCCGTCCGATGTCTATCCGCGCCAGGCCGGGGGGACGGACGCGTCCCGGATCGACGAAGCCGTGGACAAGGCGCCGGGGGTTGTCGAGCAACACTTGCGGGACGCCTGACCGGCGGGACGCCTGACCGGCGGGTGACAGGAGCAAATGCGCATCCTCATAACCGGGGCCCGGGGACAACTGGGTACGGACCTGCAGCGTTCGCTGGCCGAACACGATCTGATTCCGTGTACCCACGGCGATCTCGACGTCACCGAGAAACACCGCGTCTACGGCCTGTTGAATGACCACCGGCCCGATGCGGTGATCAATACCGCGGCGTACCACCGGGTCGACGAGTGCGAGTCCCATCCCGACAAGACCTTCGCCGTCAATGCCTTCGGCCCCTGGCACCTGGCCATGGCCTGCCGCATGTACGGGGCGAAACTGGTGCACGTCAGCACGAATTTCGTCTTCGACGGCACGGCGGACCGGCCTTACCGGGAGGATGACCTGCCCCTGCCCCTGAACGTCTACGGCACCGCCAAGCTTTCCGGAGAACACCTGGTGCGTTCGACCTGGGACCGTCATTTCATCATCCGCACCACCGGCCTGTTCGGCCACTCCGGCGGGGGTGGGAAAGGATACAATTTCGTCGAGGCCATGATCCGGGCGGGTACGGAGAGACGGGAAGTGGTCGTGGTGAGCGACCAGGTAATGTCGCCCACGGGGACGGCCGACCTGGCCCGCGCCCTTGCGGAACTGGTGGCCACTGACGCCTACGGTTCGTACCATGTGACCAGCGGCGGCGCATGTTCCTACTATGACTTTGCACGGACCATCTTCCGGAAGACGGGCATCGAAGCGGCCTTGAAGCCCACGACCACCGAAGCATACGGCGCTCCCGCCGCCCGGCCCCTGTACACGGTGCTGGACAACGGCCGGATCCGGTCCTTCGGCATCGCGGAGATGCCCTCCTGGGAGGACGCCCTGGACGATTACCTTGCGCGGCGAGCAGGCCGCGGCGACGCGCAATTGGCTGGCCCCACCGGCGGGAATCCATGATCATCACCCAGACGCCCCTGCGCATCAGCTTCGCCGGCGGTCTGACGGATTTCGCCGATTTCTACGAACGGGAGGACGGCCTGGTCGTCAGCGCGGCCATCGACAAGTATATCTTCGTCATCATCAACGAACGTTTCGACGACCGCATCTACATCAACTACTCGAAGCGGGAGGCCGTCGATCATCCGGATGAAATCGAGCACGACCTGATCCGGGAGGCGCTGCGGCTCACCGGCGTGACCCGGGGCGTGGAGATCACGACGCTGACGGACATCCCCTCCGAGGGATCGGGCCTGGGGTCCTCGAGCAGCATCACCGTAGGCCTGCTGAATGCCCTGTATACCTATTGCGGCAACCCGCAGCCGACCGAGAAACTGGCGCGGGACGCCTGCGAGATCGAGATCGAACGGTGCGCCCAACCCATCGGGAAGCAGGACCAGTACATCGCGGCCTACGGCGGACTGTGCGGGTTCACGTTCCGGCCCGGCGGCGTGGAGGTGGAACGCCTCGGCCTCGCCGACGGCCACGCGGATCGGTTGAGCGAAAGCCTGATGCTGTTCTACACCAACAAGACCCGCAAGGCTGAGACCATCCTGCGCGAACAGAAAGCGAACATGACCGGCAAGTTCGCCCTGGTGAAAGAGATCAAGTCCGTGGCGCAAAGCGCGCGGTCAGCCCTCGCGGCAGGGGAGATCGACCGCATGGGCGAATTGCTGGACCGGGGCTGGAACTGGAAGTACAAAATGTCCGGACTCGTGAGCAACGAGGAGATCGACACCATGTACCGGAAGGCCAGGGACGCCGGCGCCACGGGCGGCAAGGTGTGCGGCGCGGGCGGCGGCGGCTTCCTGCTCCTGTGCTGCCCGGAGCCTTCACGGTCCCGGGTGCGCGACGCGCTTTCCGAATACCGGGAACTGCCCTTCAACCTGGAACGCGACGGCACCAAGGTGATCTTCAACATGCGAAGGCGGGTAACGAAATGATCCGCGAATACCTCGAATGGACGGGGGTGGTCCGATGATCCGCGAATACCTCGAATGGACGAAGGAGGTCCTCGGCCGGATCGAACCCGGCGAGGTGCAGGCGCTCATCGACCTCCTGATGGACGCGCGGCAGAACGGGCGGGGGATCTTCGTCATCGGCAACGGCGGCAGCGCGGCCACGGCTTCCCACTTCGCCGTGGACCTGGGCAAGGGCACGCTCCGCGGCACGGAGGACCAGCCCCGCTTCCGGGTCAACAGCCTCACCGACAACCTGCCCTACGTTACGGCCTGGGCCAACGACTTCGACTACGACCTGGTCTTCGAGCAGCAGCTGCGCAATCTCGGCGCGCCGGGCGACGTGGTCATCGGCTTCAGCGCTTCGGGGAACAGCCCCAACGTACTCCGCGCCATGGAGTTCGCCCGTTCCGCCGGGATGGTAACGGTCGCGGTGACGGGATTCTCCGGCGGCGCGCTGAAGGAAGCCGCGGCGCATTCGGTCCACGTCCCCGTGGACGACTACGGTATGGCGGAGAACATGCACATGATCATCGTCCACATCATCATCACGCAGACCACATCCCGCATAGCGAACGGCGAATGACCCTTCGTTCCTTTGCCAAGATCAATCTCGCCATTCACCTGCTCGGCAAGCGGGCCGACGGCTACCACGAGATCGTCACGCTGATGGAGACCGTGGACCTGGCCGATGAAGTGGAAGTGTCCGCACAGGAGCAGGGAACGGCCATAACCTGCTCCGACCCGGCCGTGCCCACGGACAGGCGCAACCTGGTCCACAGGGCGGCCGGACTCGTGCGGGAGCGCTGCGGACTCGGCGACCGGGGCGTGCGCATCCACATCGAGAAGCGCATCCCCGTGGCCGCGGGACTCGCCGGCGGGAGCGGCAACGCGGCCATGACGCTGCACGGGCTCAACGCGCTCTGGTCGCTGGGGTTGGGGGAAGCAGACCTGGCGGACCTCGCCGCGGAGCTGGGATCGGACGTGCCGTTCTGCCTCCATGGCGGCGTGGCGGTGGCTTCAGGACGGGGGGAGAAGGTCGCCTGGCTGGATGCGCCCGGATCGCGACACTACGTCCTGGTTTGCCCGCCCCTCGAGGTCGCGAGCGGATGGGCCTACAGCCAATGGAAAATGGAATTGACAAAAGACGCGTCCTGTATTAACTTAATCTCTTCTGTCATGCAGGCCGGAGATGCCGATAGACTGGCGTCCTGTCTGCATAACGACCTTGAACCGGCGGTCCGGGCGGCCCACCCCGAAATCGACAGTGCGAGGGACCTGCTTGCGGACGCCGGATCGAAGGGTATACTGATGTCCGGCAGCGGCCCGTCGGTCTTCGGACTGGCGCCCGGACGGGCGGAGGCGGAACGGATAGCACACGACTTGCGGGGACGGGTCGAACCGTCCTGGCGAGTCTTCGCGGTCTCCTCGTCATCCCGGCGGGATGCCGCGGCTTAATCGAGGTACCAGAGGAGGGCGGCACGTGGCGGTCGGTTTGAAGATTCTGAGTGGGAATTCAAACGCACCGCTTGCAAAAGACATTTGCGAATATCTCGGCGTACCCCTGGGCAACGCCGCCGTTTCCCGTTTCAGCGACGACGAGATCCGGATTCACATCAACGAGGACATCCGCGGGACCGACGTGTTCGTGGTCCAGTCGACCAACTCGCCGGCGGAAAACCTCGTCGAACTGTTGTTGCTGCTGGACGCGGCCAAACGGGCATCGGCGCGAAGAGCCACCGCGGTGATCCCCTACTACGGCTACGCCCGCCAGGACCGCAAGGCGGGACCCAGGGTGCCCATTTCGGCCAAGGTGATGGCGAACCTGATCGCCGCAGCCGGAGCGGACCGCGTGCTCACCATGGACCTGCACGCGCCCCAGATCCAGGGGTTCTTCGACATTCCCCTGGACCACCTGTATTCAGCGCCCGTATTTACGCGGCGGCTCAGGGAACTGGGGACTTCGGATGACCTGGTGATCGCGTCCCCGGACGCCGGGGGCATGGCCATGGCCCGGTCCTACGGCAGGCGGCTGAACTGCCCGCTGGCCCTGGTGGACAAGCGTCGGCCGAGACCCAACGTGTCCGAGGTCGTCAACGTGATCGGCGAAGTGGAAGGAAAGAACGTGATCATCCGAGACGACATGATCGACACCGGTGGAAGCCTGACCGGCGCGGCCGAGGCCCTGAAGAAGAACGGCGCGGAGACGATCTATGCAGCGTGCACCCACGCGTTGCTCTCCGGAAACGCCATGCAGAAGGTGGAGGATTCCGTACTGGACTGCCTGATCGTCTCGGATTCGATACGCCTGAGCGAGGACATGTGCAGGGGCAAGCTGGAACAGTTGTCCGTGGCGTCCCTGTTCGGCGAGGCGATCAAGCGCATACACGAAGAAAAATCCGTCAGCTCGCTCTTCGAATCGTCGGATCAGACTTGAAACAGGAGAAGTAGATGAACCAGGTATCGTTAAAGGCCCGCCAGCGGACGGACACCGGCAAGCAGGTCGCCAAGACGCTTCGGCGGGACGGCGCACTGCCCGCCGTGGTCTACGGCGGCGGGGAGTCTTCCACGCCGCTGACCCTCGACTATCGCGAGTTTGAAGGCTTCCTCAGAAAGACCCAGGGCGAAAGCGTCGTCATCAACCTGGAAATCGAAGGCATGGAGGACAAGAAGGCCCTGTTGCGGGATATACAGCGGGACTATCTGAGAAACCAGCTGCTGCACGCCGATTTCCAGCAGATCAGGATGAGCGACCGGATCACCACGGAGGTTTCGCTCGTGATGATCGGCGAGCCCATCGGCGTGACGAGAGACGGCGGCGTGCTCGACCAGTCCCTGCGGGTGGTCGAAATCAGCTGTGTCGCTTCCGAGATCCCGGAGCACCTGGAAGTGGATATCAGCGAGCTGAGCATGGGCGATACGATCCACATCAGCGATCTTTCCTTCGAGAACGTCGAAATCGTAACCGACGGAGAGGTCGCCGTGGTATCCGTACTGACGCCGATGGCCGAGGAGCCGGAGGAAGAGGAAGTCGACCTGGAGCAGGAAGAGCCGGAAATCATTGGCCAGGCCCGGGAAGACGGCGAGGACGAAGACGGGACCGAGGACGAGCAGGAAGACTAAGGCAGCCCGGATATGTGTCAGCATGCCGATTCCGGTTCCTTGCGGTCCGCAGAGCGGCCTGAGGATCCGTCCATGCATGCCTTCATCGGCCTTGGCAATCCCGGCGTCCGGTATGCGGACACGCGCCACAACGCCGGTTTCGACGTAATCGACACCTGGCTACGGCGCCTCGGCCTTGAACTCGCCCCGGTTAGCGAGCGGTTTCACGGCGCCGTCGCGAAGATTCGCGGATTGCCCGTGGCGCTGGTCAAGCCGGTGACCTTCATGAACCGCAGCGGTTACGCGGTCCGGGAGGCGGTGGGACATTACGAACTCGACGTCGATCGCATCGTGGTCGTCTGCGATGACGTCAACCTGCCCTTCGGTACGCTGCGGCTCAGGGCGAAGGGCAGTCATGGCGGCCACCGGGGCCTGGAGTCCATTATCGATGCGCTGGGCACAGAAGCGTTCGCCAGGCAGCGCATCGGCGTCGATGTCCCCGGGGACGCCGATACACTGGTCGATTACGTGCTGGAGGAGTTTACCAAAGAGGAAGCAACGGATCTGCCCATCGTCCTCGACCGGGCCTGCGGCCAGCTGGAGGTGTTTGTAAGCGAAGGTTTCGGCGAGGCGGCGAACAGGTATAACGGCCCGTCGTTCACGGACTGAACCGTCGTTCACGGACTGAAGGCCGACCCGGACTGAAGGCCAACCGGACTGAAGGCCTTCCGGGCCCGAGCGAACCCGCAAAACAACTTAAGGAGCATGCACGTGCGGTCTTATGAAACAGTGGTAATTATCGATTCCAAGCTCGAAGAAGCGCCGCTCGAGGAAGAAATCTCCGCCATCGAGGGGCTCATCGCGTCGAACCAGGGGGAAGTCGTCGACACTGAACGCTGGGGAAGCCGGAAACTCAGCTACGAGATCAACGACGCCCACCAGGGCAATTTCACGCTGATCCGCTTCGACTGTGAGCCGGCCCTGGTGGACGTGCTGGACCGGTCGTTCAAGTTGAACGATCGCGTGCTCAGGCACATGACGAAACGGGTCAAGAAGCATCCGGGTTATGTGTACGAGAAGGCGGAACAGGCCGAAAAAACCGAGCAGGCCGGGAAGACTGAACCGGCCGATAAGAAAACGGGAGCGGAAGCATGAACCAATCCAGGATGACCAGGGGGAGAAAGCAGAAGCGCATACCGGGCCGCATCAAGAACATCGATTACAAGGACCCGAAGGCGCTCCGGCGCTTCGTCACCGAACGGGGCAAGATCGTGCCGAGCCGGATTTCCGGCGCGAGTGCGCTTTGCCAGCGGCGTCTGGCAAAGGCCGTCAAGCGGGCCCGGGCCATCGGTCTGCTCCCCTTTATCGAAGAAACCTACAAGTAGCCAGAAACCTACAAGTAGCCGAGGAGTCGGACGTGAAGCTCATTTTGACCGAGTCGGTGCGCAACGTGGGTAACGTCGGTGAAATCGTGGACGTTTCCAACGGGTTCGGCAGGAACTACCTGATGTTGACGAGAAAGGCCGTTCCGGCAACGCCCGGTAACCTGAAGATGCTTCAGGGCAAACTGAAGCGGCAACTGGCCCTGGAAGCCAGGACGCGGGAACAGGCCGAAGAACTCGCCGGCGTTCTCGAAGAGGTCTCCCTCACCGCCGTCGTCCAGGTCGGCGAGGAAGACCGCATGTTCGGTTCCGTCACCCAGCAGCACATCGCCGACCTGCTGAAGGAAAAGGGCTACGATATCGACCGGCGCAAGATCCATCTCGACGAGCCCATCAAGGCGCTGGGCATATACACCGTTCCCATCGCGCTGCACGCCCAGGTGGAGGCCGGCGTGAAGCTCTGGGTGGTCAAGGAATAGAGGCCTTCTGTCCTGGCCTTCCGCCCGGGCCTTCCCGCCTTGATTTGGACTTGACGCAAGGCGCCTTTTTTCGTATATTGGCCGATCGTGGAGGTGGAGGAGAAATGGCGAGAAGATCGCAGTCAGCGTCCGGCTCATCCCGGTCATCCGGACGGCGGCGCGCCGCGACTTCCCAGGCCTATGTCCCACCGTTTCGTGGTGCTCACCTTCGTCTCCTCGCCATCGTGCTCGGCGTCATACTGGCGGGTTTCATCGCGCTGGCCTACGAATCGATTACCCTGGCGCCGCTGCTGATGGTTTCCGGTTACTGCGTGGGCATCCCAGTGATCCTGATCTGGAGAGGGAAGTTCCCGCGGACCGGGTCGGCCAGCGACCGGGAATCGCGTCGACCGTAGCGTGGATACACCTGCGGGCGATTAGCTCAGTTGGTTCAGAGCGCATGCCTTACAAGCATGAGGTCACTGGTTCGAATCCAGTATCGCCCATGCATCAAATCGGGGGCGTAGTTCAATCTGGTTAGAGCACTGCCCTGTCACGGCAGAAGTTGCGGGTTCGAGTCCCGTCGTCCCCGTTTTATATTGACCGATAGCCCGCCTGACGCGCATGTCTCCGGCGGGCTATCTTGATTGTGCCGGAGTGGTGGAATTGGTAGACGCGAGGGACTCAAAATCCCTTGACCGCAAGGTCGTGTCGGTTCGAGTCCGACCTCCGGCATCCTCCCATTGGCATCTTCCAATCAAAGAAAGCAGGCTTTTGCGATGTTCGATCCCCTCCAGGTCACCAGGGAGCTGATCGCGTTCAACTCGATCAGCGCCAACAGCAACGCCGCCGTATCCGATTACCTACAGGACCAGCTCGACCGCGTAGGTTTCGAGATCGAGCGCATCACCTACCTGGACGACGACGGCGTGGAGAAGGTCAATCTCGTCGGCCGCAAGGGCGAGGGGAAGGGCGGCCTCGCGTTGCTGGGCCATTCGGACACCGTTCCGGTGGACGGCTGGGAGACGGACCCGTTTACGGCAGAGATCCGGGACAACCGGATATACGGCCGCGGGAGCTGCGACATGAAGGGCGCCCTGTCCACCATGCTGGCGGCGGGGGCGGCCTTCGAGGCGTCGGAACTCTCCGCGCCGATCTATCTCGTGTTCACCGCCGACGAAGAAGTCGGTTGCTGGGGCGCGACCGAAGTCAGCGAGCGGTCCGAGCTCCTGGCCGGCGGCGACCTGCGCTACGGGATCATCTGCGAGCCGACGCGCATGGAGGTCGTACGGGCCCACAAGGGCGCGGTTTTCATGCGGGGCGAGACGGAGGGCCGGGCGGCCCACAGCAGCACCGGCAGAGGCGTCAACGCCCATCACGCCATGATCCCCTTTCTCGTGGAGATGAAGGCCATCCACGACGAGTTGCGATCGGATCCCCGGCATCTGAACGACGAGTTCGATCCGCCCTTTTCCGACTGGAACATCGGGGTCAACGACGGCGGCGTCGCCCTGAACATGACGGCGCCTCGAAGCACTTGCACGGTCTACTACCGGCCCATGCCCGGGCAGGACCAGGAAGCCCTCCTGGACCGGACCCGGCAGGCGGCCGAACGGAACGGCGTGGAACTGACGATCCAGAAGATCGGGGACCCCTTCAGCACGCCCGCGGATTCGGAGCTGGTCCGGACGGCGCTGCGGATCACCGGCACGGAGAAGGCCCACACGGTTCCCTACGGCACCGATGGACTGGTCTTCGGCCGGACGATGGAGCTGATCCTGCTCGGTCCCGGGGACATCCGCCAGGCCCACACCGTGGACGAATGGATGGACCTCGACCAGTTTGGCCTGGCGATCGACGCGTACAAGGCGATGATCCGCGCGTTTTGTGTTTGAGTATCAGTCTTTAGATATGGCTTGACCATATGCAATGATATGGCTAATATGGCATTATGAAGACTACGCTCAACATCCAGGACGAATTACTTGTGCGCGCGAAGCGACACGCACGCCGGACAGGACGGCCGCTACGCGCAGTGGTTGAAGAGGGTCTACGGCAGGTGCTTTCAACCGAATCCCCCCGCAAACGGTACGTTCTACCCGACCACAGCGTGGGTAAAGTCGGAGAGAGAGACCCCCTAGATGCGTACTCCTGGCAGGACCTCCGAGAGGTCATTTACGGAAAGCCTGACCCCCAGTGATCGCTGTAGATACAAATCTGCTGGTCTATGCGCACCGTCGCGAATCAAGACACCATGAAGCAGCCGCATCGCTAATGCGCGAATTGGCAGAGGGCAACGATGCATGGGCCATTCCCTGGCCCTGCTGTTACGAGTTCCTCAGCGTGGTATCCAATCCCCGCATTTGGAGGGATAACGCCACGAGTCCAGAACAGTCGTGGCGGCAACTCGCTGCCTGGACAGCCTCCCCTTCGGTACGACTGATAGGAGAGACCGAAGACTTTCCGGGAATATTGGAAAGCTTCGTTCGGCGTCCCCGCGTTATAGGTGGAGTAGTCCACGACGCCAGAATAGCGGCTATATGCGTGGCACACGGGGCAGAAGTGCTTCTGACGCGGGATCGCGACTTCTCGCTCTTTCCCGAACTCCCGACGCGGGATCCGATAACCAGTTGACGTTTCACCACTTCACAACGAGATTCTAACGAGTTTCTCGGCATCAATAGTTCACTGGGAATCGTACGAATGACGTCTCGAATGGTAATGCACGATCCGTTCGCTTCGTGCTGATCCAGGGAGGACACCAATTTGCAGATCGGCCTCGTCGGGCTGCCCGGTTGCGGTAAGACCACGTTGTTCAACGCGCTGGTCAGGGCCAATGCGGAAACCGGCGGATACGCGGGACAGAACGCGGCCAACCGGGGCACGATCCGGGTCCCGGACCACCGAGTAAATCGCCTTTCCAGTCTCTTTAATCCGCGCAAGACCACCTTCGCCACCGTAGAATACCTCGATATAGGCGGCATCACGTCCGGTTCGGGACGGCAGGAGGAACAGCAGGGCACAGGAGGACTCGCCGACCTGCGCATGATGGACGTCCTCGTGCACGTCCTGCGCGGCTTCCCGGACCTGGCCGGTACGCCCGTTTCCCCGGGCGCGGATTTCGAGTCGGTGGAACTGGAACTCGCCATCGCCGATCTGGAGATCATTGAGCGCCGGCTGGCCCGCCTTTCCAAGGAGGCCCGGTCCACGAAGCAACCCGACCTGGTGCGGGAATGGAAACTGCTCGAACAGTGCAAGGAGGAGATCGAGGGCGGCGGGGTCATTCGGAACCTCGAATTTGCTCCTGAAGACGAGAAAAGGCTGAGAGGCTACCGGTTTCTCTCGCAGAAACCGGTGCTCCTCGTGCTGAATGTCTCCGAGGAAGACCTGGGCGCGGAAAAACGCGTCCTGTCGGAACTGGGCGACTGCGCCGAAGGACTGGACGCCCTGGCGCTCTGCGCGAAGGTCGAAATGGAGATCGCCCAGCTCGACGAGGCGGACACCGTGGCATTCCTGGACGAACTGGGCATCGAGGAATCGGCCCTGAGCCGCATGATCGCCGCCTCGTACCGGTTGCTCAACCTGATCTCGTTTTTTACCGTGGGTGAAGACGAAGTGAAGGCATGGACCGTCACGCGGGGCGTCACGGCGCCGGATGCCGCCGGGGAGATCCACTCCGATCTGAAGCGGGGTTTTATCCGGGCCGAGACCGTGGAGTGCCAGACCATCCTCGAACTCGGTGGCTGGCAGGCCGCGAAAGAGAAAGGCGTGCTGCGCGTGGAAGGCAAGCAGTACGTCGTCGCGGACGGCGACGTGATCAACGTGCGCTTCAGCGTCTGACCGTGCGCTTCAGCGTCTGACCGCGCGGGCCTGGTCTGGCAGCGCCGTCCTGATTTGACCGCGCCGTCCTGATTTGACCGCGCCTTCCGAAAGGTTTACGATTTCACTTGTCAATCCGCAGGCAAGATCGATATCATAGGTAACCCGACCGGCCCGGGACGACCGGGGCTTTAGTTCACCACCTGAAAATGGATCGATGAAAATGAAAAACCGAATCCGCTTGATCACCGCGCTGATCCTGGCCGGAGCCCTGTCGTGGGCTTCCCAGGCCGGCGCCCAACTCAACACCAACACCGGCTTCAACCCGGAACCGCTCAGCCTCGTGGATTTCAAGAAGGCGTTCAACGGCGATACGGGCAAAGTCCGCCTCGTCGTGATGTTCTCTCCTACCTGAGGCCACTGCATAAGCGGCGCCGGGGCGGTGCAGCAAGAGATACTGAAGAAGTTTCCCTCCGATGATCTCCGGGTCTACGTGGTCTGGCAGCGGATTCTCAGGAACGATGCGGTCAATACGGCAAAGATCGCGGCGGAGCAGGTGTTCAGCGACAAACGGGTCAGCCAGATGTGGGATCCCGCGAACGCGCTGGGATTCTGGTACAAAAAGTCGGGGGAACTGGAACACAAGGACCCCATGGTCTGGGACGCCTATTTCCTCTACGGCGCGGATGCCGAGTGGAAGGACGCGCCTACCGGGCTGATCGACGCAGGTTACACGGTGTGGAATATGAAAGACAAGCTTTTGAAATCAGTGGCAACGACGATGGAGACCGTGGACTGATCGCCCGTTAGCGGGAAATCAGGGAATCAGGATACAACCACAGCACGACGAAGATCAATTGGACGGGGCGGTTCGGCAAGGACCGCCTCGTTTTTTATTGGGGGGATGTGGTCCGAAGATCCCGGTTGCCCGGTCATCCTTCCAGGCTGAGCAGGAAGGGTTCCTCGAAGGCCTGGACCAGCCACTGCATGAAACGGGCGCCGTCTGCGCCGTCTATGAGCCGGTGGTCGTAGGAGATCATCAACGGCAGCATGAGACGCGGCTGGAACGCGCCATCCACGTAGACCTGTTCCATGCGGCTGCGCGCCAGCCCCAGGATGGCCACGTCGGGCGCATTGATGATCGGCGCGAAGAAGGTCCCGCCGAACCCGCCCAGGTTCGAGATCGTGAAAGTGTTCCCCTGCATATCGTCCGGCGAGAGCTTCCTGTCCCGCGCCCGGGCGGCAACCTCTGAAAGTTCCACAGACAGCTCGACCATGTTCTTCCGGTCCACGTCCCGGATGACCGGCACGACCAGTCCGCGGTCCGTGTCGACCGCCACGCCCACGTGGTAGTACTTCTTGTGAATGATCTCCTGCCCGGCCATGTCGACGCTGGCGTTGAAGAGAGGGAAACGCTTGAGCGCCGCGGCCACGATCTTCAGGGCGATGGCCGTCATGGTCAGCTTGCCGCCGGCGGCTTCGGCCGCGGGGCCGAACTGCTTGCGCAGGGCTTCCATGTCGGTGACGTCGGCTTTGTCGGCGTAGGTGACGTGGGGGATGTTCGTCCACGCGGCGGACAGATGCTCCGCGGCGGCCCGGCGCAGGTTGCTCATGGGCTCGGTCTCCACCGGACCCCATTTCGCGAAGTCCGGGAGCGAAGCCGGAGCGGACGGTGCAGGGCCACCTGGCGCGCGGCCGGCGCTCAACTGCCTGGAGTGAGACTTGACGTCTTCGACGGATATGCGGCCGTCGGGACCGGTTCCCGGAACCTGGCCGATATCGAGCCCGATCTCCCGGGCGAAACGGCGTACGGATGGCGCCGCGGGTACCGGCGCGCCTGAAGTGGAAGTCGCCGCGGGCACGACCGGGGCCGGAGGAGGAGGGGGTGCGGGTTTTCGTTCCGCCGGACCAGCGTCCGCGGCAGGTGGCGCGCTGACTCCGGTCTCAAGAGTATCGGCAACTGAGGTTTCCGCGGCGGGCGCTTCGGCAGTGGACGCCGCAGCATCGGCTGCAGGGTCCGCGGCAGGCGCTTCGGCCTCCGCCTTTATTTCCGTTTCCGCGGCGGCGACCTGTCCGGTGGCCTCGGCGGCGGCCTGTCCGTCCGCTTCAGCGCTGGCGGCCTCGCCACCAGCCGCGGCCTCCCCCGCCCCTTCTTCATACATCAGGACTGGAGTGCCTACCTCGGCCGTCGCGCCGTTCTCCACGAGGATTTCCGTCACCACCCCGCTGAATCCCGACGGCACCTCGAGGTTGGCCTTGTCCGTCTCGATCTCCAGGACGGGCTGGTTTTCTTCGACTTGATCCCCGACGGCTACCAGGATACCCACCACGGTTCCCGCATCGACGTTCTCACCCAGCGCCGGAAGATTGAATGGCGTCGCCATGGTTCTTGCTTCTCCCTGCCATTAGTATGAGCGGATTCGGCCCGTTACAGCATGAGCGGATTCGGCTTGTCGGCGTCGATCTCCAGGTCCGCCATCGCCTGCTTCAGCGTGGAGGCCGGCAGCTTGCCGTCGCGCATCAGGCCGTAAAGCGCGGACAGCGCGATATAGCGGGCGTCCACCTCGAAGAAATCCCGCAGGGCGGCGCGGCTGTCGCTGCGTCCGAAACCATCGGCGCCGAGCGTGATCAGATGGCCCGGGAACCAGGCGGATACCGTGTCCGGCAGCGCTTTCACGTAGTCGCAGGCCGCCACGTAGGGCCCCGGCACGTCGGCCACGCAGGAAGTCACGTAGGGTACGCGCGGCGTTTCCTCGGGATGCATGATGTTCCACCGCTCCACGTCCACCGCCTCGTTGTGCAGGGCCTTGTAGCTGGTGATGCTCCAGACGTCCGCGGCCACGCCGTACTGTTCTTCCAGGATCCGGCCAGCCTTGAGTACCTCGTTCAGGATGGCGCCGCTGCCGAAGAGCTGGACGCGCAGGCCGCCGTCTTCCTTCTCCGACTTGCGGAACAGGTACATCCCCTTGAGGATGCCCTCCCGGGTCGCCTCGGGGTCGCCGGGCATGGGCGGCATGGCGTAGTTCTCGTTGTGCACGGTCAGGTAATAGAACACGTCGTCCTGATCCTCGTACATGCGCCGGATGCCTTCTTCGATGATCACCGCCAGTTCGTAGCCGTAGGCAGGGTCGTAGGCCAGCAGGTTCGGCACCGGGTAGGCCAGCAGGTGGCTGTTGCCGTCCTGGTGCTGGAGCCCTTCGCCCGCCAGCGTGGTCCGCCCCGACGTGGCGCCGACCAGGAAGCCCTTGCATTTCATGTCGCCCGCGGACCAGACCAGGTCGCCGACGCGCTGCAGGCCGAACATGGAATAGTAGATGAAAAAGGGGATGGTGTTGATGTCGTAGGTGGCGTAGGCCGTGCCGGCGGCGATGAAGGACGACATGGCGCCCGCTTCCGAGATGCCTTCCTCCAGCAACTGGCCGTCTTTCGATTCGCGGTAATAGAGGAGCGTTTCGCTGTCCACCGGGTCGTATAGCTGCCCCACCGGGGAGTAGATGCCGGACTGCCGGAACAGGGCCTCCATGCCGAAGGTCCGGGCCTCGTCGGGCACGATGGGCACGATCAGGTTGCCGATTTCCTTGTCGCGCATCAAGTCCGACAGGATGTTGACGAAAGCCATGGTCGTCGACACCTGCCGGTCGGTTCCCTCGTAGTACTTGCGGTACTTGTCCTGCTTCGGCGCGTGCAGCGGCGTGAAGGTCGTCCGCCGGGAGGGCACGTAGCCGCCGAGGGCCCTGCGCCGCTCGTGCAGATACTGGATCTCCTCGCTGTCCTCGGGCGGCTTGTAGAAGGGCACTTCGGCCACGTCCTCGTCGGAAACGGGGATCCGGAACCGGTCCCGGAAGGCCAGCAGGTCGCTGTCTTCCATCTTCTTGATCTGGTGGGTGCTGTTGGCGCCCTGCCCGCTGTCGCCCATGCCGTATCCCTTGATCGTCTTCATCAGGATGACCGTCGGCGAACCCTCGTTCTCCACGGCGGCCTTGTAGGCGTGGTAGACCTTGAGCGGATCGTGGCCGCCGCGCCGCAGATGCTGCAGCTGCGAATCGGACAGGTGTTCCACCATCTTCTTCAGGTCCGGATGGACGCCGAAGAACTTGTTCCGGATGTATTCGCCGGACGCCACGCTATACTTCTGGTACTGGCCGTCTACCGTTTCGTGCATGCGGTTCACGAGGAGACCGTCGCCGTCCTTTTCCAGGAGGGGGTCCCAGTCGCTGCCCCAGATGCACTTGATCACGTTCCATCCCGCGCCCCGGAAGATGGCCTCGAGTTCCTGGATGATCTTGTGGTTGCCCCGGACGGGGCCGTCGAGACGCTGCAGGTTGCAGTTGATCACGAAGATGAGGTTGTCGAGGTTCTCGACGACCGGCACGGTGATGGCGCCGAGGGACTCGGGCTCGTCCATCTCCCCGTCGCCCATCATGACCCACACTTTGGAATCGCTCGGTTTCTTGATCCCCCGGTTCTCGAGGTACTTCATGAAACGGGCCTGGTAGATGCCGGTGATGGCGCCGAGCCCCATGGACACCGTGGGGAATTCCCAGAAGTCCGGCATCAGCCAGGGGTGGGGATAGGACGACAGGCCGGGCGTATTCACTTCGTGGCGGAAGTTCTTGAGCTGCTCTTCGGAGACGCGGCCTTCCAGGTAGGCCCGCGCGTAGATGCCGGGCGCCGCGTGGCCCTGGACGAAGAGGAGATCGCCCTCGTGGCTTCCGTTCCGGTTGCGGAAGAAATGGTTGAACCCCACCTCGTAGAGCGTCGCGGACGACGCGTAGGTGGAGATGTGCCCGCCTATGGAGGCGTCGGCCCGGTTGGCCCGGACCACCATGGCGAGGGCGTTCCAGCGCACGATGTTCTTGATGCGCCGTTCCAGGTCGCGGTCGCCGGGATAGGGTTCCTGCAGTTCGACGGGAAAGGTGTTGACGTAAGGCGTGTTGGCGGAGAAGGGCAGGCGTACGCCGGATTCGGCGGCCCGGGATTCCAGTGCCGCGAGGATGCGGCGGGTCCGCTCCGGGTCGCCCTGCGAAATGACGTACTCAATCGATTCGAGCCATTCGTGTAGTTCCAGCGATGCTACATCGGGTTCCACGTCCGTTGTCATCAAGCTTCCCCGGGGTATTCTGCGCGTCGGCTGCGAGCCTTTTATCCATTCGAAAACAACGACACAAAATAGGGGCGTGGCACCCCTTCTGTCAATCATTATATTGGTTTGCGGGCGCGTCCCGGACCCCTTCTACAAGCGTGTCCGAGATGCCCCTGGAAGCGCCGCACAATCACGGATTAAACCTTAGTTCCGATCAAGGGAGGTTGGCATGGAAAGCGACGGCCGGCAAGGCCGGCATGGCTGGCACGGCATATTCACTATTCCGCAGACACCTTTTACCGAGGACGGCGCGCTGGACGAGGAAGGACTGCGCAGGCAGATCGACTTCTGCGTGGATACAGGCACCCACGGCATTGTCTATCCCGTCATGGTGAGCGAGTTCTGGCTGCTCTCGGACGACGAGCGGAAACGGGTCGTGGACGTGGCCGTGGAGCAGGTGGACAACCGCATCCCCATGATCGCGGGCGTGGCCGGGGTGAGTACCGAGGTCGCCGTGATGTTCAGCCGCCACGCGCGCGAGGCCGGCGCCGACGGCGCCATCGCCCTGCCGCCCTACGTGCTCAAGCCCGGGCTGGACGGCCTGGTCGACTACTACCGCCAAATCGCGGAAGCCATGGGGAAACCCGTATTCATCCAGAACTTCGATCCTCCGCTGGGCTCCAGCCTTCCACCGGCCTTCATCCGGGATTTGCTGCTGGACATTCCGAACGTGAAGTACATCAAGGAAGAGATGATGCCCCCCGGCCATTCGGTGACGGCGTTGCTGGAGACCTGCGGGGACGAGTTGCACGGCGTCTTCACCGGGTTCGGCGGACGCTGGTTCATCGACGAGCTGAACCGCGGCGCGAGCGGCACCATGCCGGCCTGCGAGTTCACCGACGTGCTGGTCCGCCTCTACGAGCGCTACCGGTCCGGCGACGTGGAAGGCGCGCGGGAGATCCACACCCGGCTGTTGCCGCTCATCAACATCGAGAGCCTGCAGGGCGTGATCTTCTGCAAGGAGATCCTGAAACGGCGGGGCCTGATCGCGTCGAGCTATACGCGGGCACCAGGCAGGCTGGACCGGCACGACCTCGCCGAGATCGACCGGCTCCTGCGGGACGTAGAGCCATTGTTCATACGCCCGTAATACACGTCTGTGGAGCCATTGTATATACACCGGTAATATACGCCCGTAGAGCCATTGTATATACGGTGACGGTAGTCGGTCCCGGCGCGGCTCGCTCATCGCCCGGCGCGGCTCGCCCGGGCGCTTGAGGGCCACAGCGCGGGACTACGTCCATTCGTGCAGGGCGTGTCCCTGACCCGGGAACCAGATCCAGTCCACGACGAACCCGAGGAAAACCCCCGTAGTGTACCCCACGAGCACGCCCCAGGCAAAGGGTTGGGCCCGGCGGTAGAACGTCACCCCGCCGATCCGCAGCAGCAGCATCTTGATCAGCCAGGCCAGGAACAGCGAGAACATAAGGAGCCGAGTCACGTCGGCGAATGCCACGGTGAAACCCACCGGCGCCAGGGGCCAGCCGGGAAACCGGTAGGTCAGGGCCGTCATGACGAGCATGATGACGCCGCCGAGGGCCATGAACAGGAACTCGGGCGGCTGCAGCTGGCTGGCGTTCCGGATCCAGCGCACGATGTCGTCGTAGTAAGACTCGTTGATGCCTCCGAAGGCGTCGCGCTCGCCGAAGTTGTACGCGCCAACGGTCGTATTCCCGATGTAGACCGTGTACAGCACGGAGGTAAGCAGGCTGATCACGAAGGTGGCGATCATGAGGGCGAGGATTCCCCGCTTGTCCTGCCGCAGGTCGGACATCACCTTGTCCGACTGGGCGATCGTGCCGATGCCCATGCCCCGCCAGTTTCGGGCATAGGCGGATCCCAGGCCGAGGGTGGTGAGACTCTGGTGGTCGATGTTCCCCGATCCCAGGGTCAGAATGGTGAAATGGTGGGCGTTGACCGGCAGGTCCAGGAAGGCCAGGCCCGTCTGGGCGATGATCCGCGCCGTGCCCAGGTACAGCACGAAGAGGAAAAACAGGTACACGGGCACCACCTGCCAGGACAGCCCCGAACCCACCAGCCACGCCACCAGGTACACTACGCTGCCCGCCAGGCCGAGCACGGCGACGCGATAGGACATCAACTCCGTGGTCGGTTGCTCACCGCCGCGCAGGGCCCGCCGAAAGACGTCGGCGATCTGCGCGCGGGCCGTCCACAGGTGCCAGATGACGAAGACGATGAACCCGCCGAAGAACTGGGCCTTCACCACGGCGTTCACCCCCACCGGGCTGTCGGAAAACTGGAGTCCGACACGGTCGAGCAGGCCGCCTTCCAGCACGCCGCACAGGGCGAAGAACCACAGGCTGAAGGTGATCTCGAGCGGCGCCAGAAATGCGAAGCACAGGGCATATATATTGACGCTGACCCTGATGGCATCGGTGCCTTCCACCAGTATCATCGTGGTTCGGTAAAGCGAACCGATGGGAATGGGCGAAATGGCTCCCCAGAACGCGGCGATGTTCCAGATCATGAGGGCCAGCGTGAGGCCGAAGCCCATCTGGAACAATCGGTCGTAGGCGAAACCCGGAAAAGTCCGTTCCGTCCGGTCGTCGTGGCGGATCAGGTCGACCGCCATCCGGACGAGCGGAAAGGTCAGCCGCTCGTGGGCTACCCACGTCCTCCGCATGATGGTGGACATGCAGGCGCCCATAAAGAAGAGCATCACGAAGAAGGTCAGCCACCAGAAGAGGGGCGGGAGCCAGGGTCCCCAGATGACGTCGCCGGCCCCCTCCGGGATCCCTTCGTAGAACCACACCAGCGTATTGCCCTGGCCGCTCACGAGCAGCCAGTCGGGCAGGTACTCGAAAAAGGTGACCGCCCACTGGTTCTCGGGACGGGCGAAATAGTACGGCGTAGCGATGACCCCCATGAGGTACGCGACCAGGACCTTGCCCGGCACGAGGGAGGACACGAACATCATCACGAAGACCAGGGCAAGTTCGTTACCGGTAAGCACCCAGGTCGGCCGCCACGTACGCAGGGCGGGGTTGACGATGAAGAGCAAGAAGAAGAACGGTATGAGGACCGAGATAGGCAGGTGCCCTACCGTCATGCGGGAGGACTGCAGGATGAAGGAACCGAAGGGCACCCAGATGTTGATCAGGACGGCGAGGGCCAGCCCCAGGACGACGGCGCGGCGGGATATGCCGGCCGATCGCAGTATGCCGGACCGCGGTATACCGATTCGCGTAAGGGATGTCATGATACGGTGCGCCGAAACAGGAAAACAGGTTTTTGAAGGGGGAATAGGGTCAGGACCTGTACGCAATTCAATATATCCGGTCTCCGTCAGATGGCACAACACTAGTTTTATCCGGCGTGTACCATCGTGCAACCTGCTATCGTGCAACTTTCTTAGTCCGATGTTCGTGCGCGCGTGATGCGTCCCTTGCACCCGGCCCGGGGGGATGGCAGGTTTTTGCTTGAACCGGCCTTTCATCTTTTTTATATTGCTTTGTTCAAGTATGCCACAACTCACTACGCTCGGGATGAATGCGACAGGAAGGGCCTCTCGGCAGTCCCGGGCATACCCATGTTCCCCGGCAATGACTGACGCGGAGGCGGCGGTTCTGCGCGACTTCCAGCGTACGAAACCACCGTTACCGCATTTCGGACTGCGGCAGCGACGACAGAACAGCGGCAGCGGCATTCGGACTGTGGCAGCAGCGGCAGGAATGCGGCGCGGGTTTTTCGCGTGGCACACAAGCCCGCGCGACAGGTCTGCGCACCAGCACAGCGCGGCCGCTTATCAGGGATAAACGCACATGTGGTCGAAGATAAAGACGGGCATAGGCATTACCATCGCGGTGCTGATGCTGTCCTCGGTCACCATCTTCCATCCCGAGGATATCACCGAAAACATCCTGATGAAGCTGATCTCCCTGCCGGAACCCCAGGAAGTTCAGCCTTTCCTGGGCCACGACCGCGACCTCGAGGAGGCCCTGGAGTCGGTCAGCGCGGAGTCGGTCGAGAACACGGTGCGTACCCTCTCCTCCTATCCTTCCCGGGTGGTGGGCTACGCCGGCGCCGATTCGGCCTACGCGTACGTACGGGATCAGTTCGAAGAGATCGGCCTGCAGGACATCCGGACCGAGACGTTCCCGGTCACGGTGCCCATCGACAAGGGATCGAAACTGACGGTGCTGGAGACGGGCGAGGAGATCCCCCTCCATGCCCTCTGGCCCAATCACGTGCGGACGCCCACCACACCCGGCGAGGGCCTTTCCGGTCCGATTGTCTACGGCGGCAAAGGGGAATTCGCCGACTTCAACGGGCACGAGATGCAGGGCAGCGTCGTGCTCATGGACTTCGACTCCCAGGACCGTTTCATCAATGCCCGTATGCTCGGCGCCAGCGCGGTCATCTATTTCGACAACGGACGGGTGACCCGGAGCGAGGCGGAGCTCAAATTCATGGGGCTTCCGCTCAATGTGCCCCGTTACTGGGTCGATAAGACGCACGTGCCCGGCCTGCTGGCCCTGGCCGAACCGGGTACAAACCAGGTGAACGTCCAGGCCCGCATGGACTGGGAGGTGGTGGAAGGGAAGAACATCTTCGGGTGGATTCCCGGCCTCGACGAGGAAATGCCGAACGCCAGGGACGAGACCCGCACGAAGTGGAAAGACTACACGATCGTCATCTCGTCTTTCTACGACGCCATGTCGGTGGTCCCGGGCGTCGCACCCGGTGCCGAAAGCGCCACGGGCGTCGCCGCGCTGCTCGAGGTCGCCCGGGCGGTCAAGCGCTACAACCCGAAGTACTCCGTGGTCATCCTGGCCACTTCCGCCCACTTCATCGGCCTGGAAGGCGCGCACAACTGGCTGTACCGGCACGGCCGGGCGAGCGGTTACTTCATGTCGAGGATCCCCGAAGCGGACAAGATCAATTTCGACATGTTCTTCGGCATCGACCTTTCCAGCCACGACTCCCGCGTCGGCAGCTTCGCCTTCGGCACCTTCGACAACGCCGCCTGGGCGACCAACCACTATATCAAGAACATCTTCGCGCCCTATTCGCGGAAATTCGCGAGCTATATCCAGGAAGCCTTTGGCGCCGGCGCCGATTCGGCCCGCTACGTCAACGCCATCGTGCCGCCGCAGCGGACCTGGAAGGACTTCATGCCCGTCAAGATCGGGCTGGACAGCGAGGCCGTGACCTACATGGGCAAGAAAGGCATGTCCTTCGTCACACCGAACGGGACGCGGGGCCTGGTGGACACGCCCAACGACCGCTTCGAATCGGTCAACATCGCCAATGTCACCGAGCAGGCGCGGTCGCTCGCGGTCATGCTCGCCCGGGCCACCACCGACGGCGAACTCTTCGAAGAGACCAAGCTCAAGATCCAGGACACGGCCCACGACTTGTCGGGCACGGTTTACGAATTCGACCGGGACGTCAACTTCTTCGTGCCCAAGAAGCCCATCCCCGGCGCGCTGGTCACCTATTACAAGGGGCTGACCAATACGGGCGTGCGCGGCATCCTCATCACCAAGGCCGACTCCCTGGGACGCTTCGATTTCCGCCCGCTGAAGCAGCAGAAGGGGCCGATCAGGCTGCGGTCGTACGCGCTGGACGAGGACGGCGAGATCATCTACGCGCCGGACCTGGGCCAGGAGGGCGACAAGACCTTCCCCCTGAACGCCGCGAGCGGCGCGAATGAAAACACCACCCTGCAGATCGTGTTCCGCGCCCAGGCGCTGGACGTGTACGAGATCATCGACTCCCGGTACCTCACGGCGCTGGACCAGCTGACCGTCCTGGCGCAGAACGACGCCGAACCCCAGTGGTACGGCCACAGCTACATTGAAAAGCAAAGCGGCTCGGAAGGCCGCACCATACCCGCGGCGGTCGTCTTTGCCAAGCCCGGCCAGCGCGTCAAGCTGCTCATGAGCACGAGCCTCTTCGGCGTCAAATACCTGCTGACCAACGCGTCGGATTCCTTTCTGAAGGACCCCGTCGAACCTCAGGAAGTGACCCTGGAACTCCTGGAAGAAGCCCAGGGCCAGGGCTACCCGGTCGATATGGGCCTCATCGTGAATCCGTCCTACCAGGGCACGCGGGACATGTGGGTCGTGGATGATGTAAGGCTCAAGCAACTCGCCCGCTTCGGCGTGGAGAACCAGCGCATCGAGCAGTTGCACGAACAGGCGCGGGTCAAGCTGCTCGAGGCGGAGGAGCATCTGGCGAACCGGGAGTACGACGCCTTCATTTCCAAGTCGAGAGAGGCCTGGGGGCTGGAAGCGCGGGGCTACCCGGAGGTCAAGTCCACGGCGGACGACACGGTGAAGGGCGTGATCTTCTATTTCATCCTGCTCATCCCCTTCTCCTTCTTCATGGAGCGCCTGGTCTTCGGGTTTCCGACGATCAACAAGCGGATCTTCGGGTTCGCCGCCTTCTTCATCGCGGTCTTCCTCGTGCTGCAGCAGGTGCATCCCGCCTTCAAGCTCAGCACGTCGCCCTACGTGATCTTCCTGGCCTTCGTCATCTTCGCGCTGGGAACGACTGTGCTCATCATCGTCCTGTCCAAGTTCAACCAGGAAGTCCAGAAGATCAAGCGGGCGCAGACCGGCATGCACGAGGCCGACATCGGCCGGTTGAGCGCCACGGCCGTCGCCCTGTCGCTGGGGGTTTCCAACCTGCGCAAGCGGAAGGTCCGAACGGCCCTCACGGCGGCGACCATCACGCTTTTGACCTTCACCGTGCTGTCCTTCACGTCCATCACCACGTCCCTCAGGTACTACAAGCTGGAGCGGTACAACGAACCGACCTACGATGGGACGCTGGTCCGGGACCGTAACTGGAAAGGACTGCAGCCCTCCGTCTACGACTATCTCAAGAGCACCTTCGAGGACAAGGCCACGCTGATTCCGCGGGCCTGGTACATGTCCCAGGTCAAGGGCGAAAAGGGGTTCTTCTCCTTCTCGTCGCCCCGGTCGTCCCATGAAAGCTACGTGAACAGCATACTGGGCCTGACCCCGGACGAGCCCAGGGCGACCCGCCTCGACGAATACCTCCTCGGCGGCAGGTGGTTCGAGCCCGGGGAACGGGACGCGGCCATTCTTCCGGACGATGTGGCCGCGGTGGTGGGCATCAGCCCGGAAGACGCCGGTTCCGCCTACATCGACATGTTCGGCATGAAGCTGCAGGTCGTGGGCGTGATCGATTCCCGGCGGTTCAACCAGCTCAAGGACCTGGACGATGAGAAGCTCACGCCGGTCGACCTCGTACAGGAAAAAGGCAAGATCGCGCAGCGCATCGGCGAGGACCCACGGCTGCAGGCCGAGTCGCCGCCGGAGGCCTTCATCCATCTCGAATCCAACAACGTCATGATCCTGCCGTACGAGACGGTCATGGACCTCGACGGGAAGATGTATTCGGTCGCCATCACGGACTTCGTGGACGAGAGCGGACAACCGAACCCCGCCTTCGACCGCGATATCGAGGACTTCCTGTCCCGGGTCGCCATGACCATGTTCGTGGGGAAGGACGGCACGGTCAACGTCTACAGTTCCATCGGTTCCACCTCCATCGGGGGCCTCGGCAACTTCCTCATCCCAATCCTTGTCGCCGCCATGATCGTCCTGAACACCATGATGGGCGCGGTCCACGAGCGCTTCCGGGAAATCGGCGTCTACAGTTCGGTCGGCCTGGCGCCGAGCCACATCGCGGCGCTTTTCCTGGCGGAGTCCTCCGTCTTCGCCACGGTGGGCGCCGTGCTGGGCTACCTGGGGGGACAGACCATCACCCTCGTGCTGTCGAACTACGACATCCTCGCCGGCCTGTCGCTGAACTATTCCTCCCTGTCGGCCGTATGGTCCGTGGTCGTGGTCATGGCCACGGTGTTCCTGTCGACGGCCTACCCGGCCAAGAAGGCGGCGGACATGGCCGTGCCCGACGTGGGCCGGGAGTGGAAGTTCCCCGAGCCCGACGGGGACGACTGGAGCTTCGATTTCCCCTTCACCATCGGCAGCGTCGAGGTGCTGGGCATGTACGCCTATCTCACGCGGGTCTTCGAATCCTACGAGGAGGGTTCCCTGGGCGCCTTCGTCACGGAGAACGTCCAGCTGACGGCCGTGGAAGGCGCTACGGAGCAGCCCATGTACCATATCTCGATGATGACCTGGCTCGCCCCCTACGACCTGGGCATCAGCCAGAAGGTCTCGCTCAGCGCCGCTCCGGCGGAGAATGAAAGAGATCTCTACGCCGTATGGGTGGACATCCACCGCGAGAGCGGCGACGTGGCGTCCTGGCAGCGCATCAACCGGCGCTTCCTGAGCGTGCTGCGCAAGCGCTTCCTGGTCTGGCGCACCCTCCCGCAGGATCTCAAGAACGATTACGCCGCGACCGGCCGGGAAATGACGGAAAGGATGGAAGAGGCGGGACAACCCGTATGAAGTTCGCCTTCTGCAACGAGATGTTCCAGGACGTCCCCCTCCGGCGGATCTTCCGCACCGCCGCGGAAATCGGATATGACGGCGTGGAGATCGCCCCCTTTACGGTAGCGCGGTCGGTGAACGAGGTCGGTCCGGACGTCAGGAAGGCGATACGCGACGACGCGGCGGAATACGGCCTCGAAATCACCGGGCTGCACTGGCTCCTGCTCAGTCCGGAAGGCCTCTACCTCAACCACCCCGATGACGGCATCCGGTACTGCACCCGGTTGTACCTCTGCGACCTGATCAAGTTCTGCGGCGACATCGGCGGCCGGGTCATGGTGGCCGGTTCGCCGAAGCAACGCGACGTGCTGCCGGACCAGACCTACGAGGCGACCTGGGACCGGACCCGCCAGGCGTACCTGGAGTGCCTGCCCACGGCCGAGGAGAACGGGGTCACCCTCTGCCTCGAACCCCTGGACAGCGCCCAGACCAACTTCATCAACACCCCGGACGAAGCCGCGCGGATGGTCCGCGAAATCGACCATCCCCATTTCCGACTGATCATCGACGTCCGCGCGACCCTGTGCCAGGGGCTGGACGTGGCTGCGGCCATCCACGAACACCGGGATATCACGGCCTACATCCACTTCAACGACGCCAGCGGCAACGGGCCGGGGTTCGGAGACACCGATTTCGTCCCCATACTGCGGGCGCTCCGGGAAACCGGCTACGACGGATATGGTTCGGTGGAGGTGTTCGACTATTCGCACGGCGCGGAGCACATCGCCCGAAAGAGCCTGGAGACGCTGAAGGCGGCCTTGTCGGCTGCGAGCGCGGCGGACGCGGCGGACACGGCGGACGCACCGCGCGAGGGGGCGGCCGGATGAGCGAACAGGTCCTCGACAGGGAAGGCATCGCCCGGGCGCTGTCCCGCATCGCCCGCCAGATCCTGGAACGCAACCAGGGCGCTTCCGGCATCGCCATCGTGGGCATCCAGCGGCGCGGCGACTGGCTGGCGCGGCGACTGGCCGAGGCCATACGGGAGGCGGAAGACACGGCCGTACCCGTGGGCGTGCTGGACATCAACCTGTACCGCGACGACCTCCAGGTCCGCGCGGACTACCCCGTCGTCCGCACGACCGACATCCCCTTCGACATCGAGGGGCGCACCGTCATCCTGGTGGACGACGTCCTGTACACGGGCCGTACGATCCGCGCGGCGCTGGACGAGCTAAAGGATTTCGGCCGGGCAAGGCGGATCGAACTCGCCGTCCTGATCGACCGGGAGGGACGGGAACTGCCCATCCAGGCGGATTACATCGGGGAGACCATCGAAGTGGGCCCCGGCCGGACCGTCGTCGTCCACGTCCATGAACTGGACCGGGACGACAACGTCGCGGTGGAGGAGGTGGCCTGATGGCGAAAAACCGGCTCCGCGCGCTACGCCACCGACACCTGATCGGCCTCGAGGACTACTCCCGAGAGGAGATCGGGCTGATCCTGGATACGGCGGACTCCTTCAAGGAAGTGATCAGGCGGCCCATCCGCAAGGTCCCCGCCCTCCGCGGGAAGAACGTCGTAAACCTCTTCTTCGAATCGAGCACCCGCACGCGGCTGTCCTTCGAGCTCGCCGAGAAGCAGCTCTCCGCAGACACCCTGAACTTCGCGTCCACCGGCAGCAGCGTGTCCAAGGGAGAATCCCTGAGCGACACGGCGCGGAACATCGAAGCCATGCAGGTGGATTGCGTGGTGGTGCGCCATGCCGCCGCCGGCGCGCCCCTCTTCCTCTCGCAGTGCCTGTCGAGCGCGGTCGTCATCAACGCGGGCGACGGCGCCCACGAACATCCCACGCAGGGACTGCTGGACCTCCTGACCATGCGGGACGCCCTGGGCCGGCTGGAGGGACTGAAGGTGGCGCTCATCGGCGACATCGCCCACAGCCGGGTGGCGCGCTCCAATATCTGGGGACTCCGGAAAATGGGCGCCGACGTGGTCGTATGCGGCCCGCCCACGCTGATTCCCGTCGACATCGAGGAGATGGGCGTGGAAGTCTGCTACCGGATCGAGGACGCCCTCCGCGGCGCCGACGTGATCTACGCCCTGCGGATACAGCTTGAACGGCAACAGGAAGCCTTCTTTCCGTCCCAGCGCGAGTACACGCGGCTGTTCGGCATCGACCCCGAACGGCTGGAA
Organism: Gemmatimonadota bacterium; assembly: GCA_009837395.1. Lineage (GTDB taxonomy): Bacteria > JAAXHH01 > JAAXHH01 > JAAXHH01 > JAAXHH01 > JAAXHH01. The sequence continues at coordinate 44,143 of VXTP01000017.1, read as the reverse complement.
CTCGCCAAACCCGAAGCCATCGTCATGCACCCCGGCCCCATCAACCGCGGCGTGGAACTCGACAGCCGCGTGGCGGACAGCGGGAGATCGGTCATCCTGGACCAGGTGACTAACGGCGTCGCGGTGCGCATGGCGGTCCTCTATCTCCTCAACGGCGGAGGTGAGCGCGATGCGGCCTGAAGGACCGGATACCATCGGCGGCGCAGCCGGAGTCGCCGGGCTTGCGGTGGTCCGCAACGGACGCATCGTCGACCCCGCTTCCGGCCGCGACGAGCAGGATGATCTTTGGATGCGTGACGGGCGGATCATCGACCGGCCGGCGGACGACGAGGCGAAAGGCGCCGCGGTCATCGATGCGGCCGGCCTGCTCGTTCTGCCGGGCCTGGTTGATCTGCACGCCTATCTCTGCGAACCCGGATTCGAGTACAGGGAGACCCTGGAGAGCGGCGCGCTCGCCGCCGCCGCGGGCGGTGTCACCGCCGTGGCGTGCATGCCGGACACCGATCCGGTCATCGACGACGCGCCCACGGTGGAATCCGTACGGGAAAGAGCGGCCGGCGCGGCGGCGAAGATCCATCCCATCGCCGCGGTCACCGCGGGTCGCCGGGGCGAACGCCTGACCGAAGCCGGCGAACTGGCCGAAGCCGGCGCCGTGGCGCTGTCCGATGCCGGCCGGTCCATCCGGAATCCGGCCATCCTGCGCCGGGCCCTCGAATACAGCCGGATGTTCGACCTGCCCATCCTCGTGCACTGCGAAGACCCGGCGCTCTCGGCCGGCGGGCACATGCACGAGGGAAGCCACGCCACCCGGCTGGGACTGAAGGGCATGCCCTCCATCGCGGAAGAAACCGTCGCCGCCCGGGACCTCATGCTGGCCGAGTGGACGGGCGGACGGATCCACATCACCCACGCCAGCACGGCCGTGACGGTGGATCTCATCCGGTCGGCGAAGCAGCGGGGCGTGCGGGTGACCGCCGATGCCAGTCCCCACCACCTGGTGTTGACCGACGAATCCCTTTCAACCTACGACACCCACCTGAAGACCAATCCGCCCCTGCGGAGCAAAGCGGACGTGGAAGCGCTTCGCGCGGGCCTGGCGGACGGAACGATCGACGCCGTCGCATCGGACCACACGCCGCGGTCCGTGGACGAGAAGAACACGGAGTTCCAGGAAGCGCTGCCCGGCGCCACGGGTCTCGAAACCATGCTGGCCGTAGTGTATACCGAGCTGGTCAGGCCCGGCCTGCTGACCCTGGGCGACGCCGTAAAGGCCCTTTCCTCATCTCCCGCGGGCATCCTGGGGGTAGAAGGAGGCGGCCTGGCGTCCGGCGGCCCCGCCGACCTCTTTCTCTTTGATCCGGATGGAACCTGGACCGTGGATCCCGCGTCCTTCAGGTCAAAATCCGCAAACTCGCCTTTCACCGGTCGCACGCTGGAAGGATGCGTAGCCATGACCATCGTCGACGGCCGGGTCAGCTACCGGCGCGGCGCGCCTGAATCACCTTGACGGACAGGTGCAAATCACTTAGTTTTGTATGACTGTCTAAATCAGATCCACCGGACGCGATCATGAAGATGCAAACCCATGGCAGGTCCAGGAGATTTGCCATCGACGTACGTGTCGAAAGGAGTCCGTGATGTTTTTGAGAAAGGTTGCCGTCTGCGTATTGTTTGCCCTCGGCTTCGCCCTGTTGATACCGGTCGCCGCCGACGCGCAGAAAATCGAGCTTCGTTCCGCGAAGATCTACATCCGCGAAATCCCGCCTCAGACCGACAAGGCCATGGCGCTGCTGGAAACCGCCCTGGAGAAGGACCCGGGCAACAACGACGCCCACTATCTCCTCGGGCTCATTCATTACCGCAAGGGCAACTTCGACCTGATGTTCCAGAACTGGGAAGCGGTTACCTTCGATGACCTGGACAAGAAGGACAAGGAACAGTTCAGAAACACCCTGGGCTCCATGATCCGCACGAACTACCAGACGGGCCAGCAAAGCTTTGAACAAGAGAAATACGCGGACGCCGCCCAGTTCTACGGCCGCTCTGTCAACGCGACCTCGATGCTCCAGGACATATTGCGCTCCATCGGCAAGAAGAACGAGGCCGAGGAGGCCGACAACCTGGAAACCGCCAAGCAGCAGGGATACCTGTACTGGGGTTACGCCGCCCTGAACGCGGAAGATTATGAAGGTTCCAGGATGGCCCTCGAGACGCTTGCCGAAGCGGATCCGGACAAATTCGAAGCCTGGGACGGCCTGGTCCGCGTGTACTACAACACCCAGGTCTGGGACAAGGTGATCATAGCGAGCGACAGGGTTATCGAACTGTCGGAAGCGGTCGATCTCAACACCTACCTCATCAAGCGGGACGCCTATTTCAATGTCGCCGACACGGCCAACGTAATCACCACGTACGAGCAGGCGATGGAAGCGTTTCCGGAAGAAAAGTCTCTGTATCGGGACCTCGGTTCTATCCATTCCTCCAAGAATAACCTGGAACAGGCGATCGAAGTGTTGGAGAAGGGAACCGCCGCTCTTCCCGAGGATCAGGATCTGCTGCGGTATCTGGGGACCAACTACTACAACAAGGGATTGTCCGACCGGGATGCCGGAAACGTGGAAGCGGCCTCGGCGGCGTTCAATGGGGCCATCGAGAGCATGAACAAGCTGCTGGTGTTGGAGCCTAAGAGTATCGAAGCCCACGATGTACTCGGCGATGCCTACGTCGGACTGGCCAGTATCGAAACGGACGATGCCAGGAAGATGGAGCTGTTTACCAAGGGCGAAGAACACCAGAAGACGAAGATGGAGCTGATCACCTCGGGAGCAGGCATGTAGGTTCCGGGGATGGTTACCGGCGCTGGTCGAACGGTCTCAAAACTTGTGGTTTTCAAGAGGATTCCGGGGTTTTCCGGAATCCTCTTTTGTTACCGTCGCCCTGACCCATGCCTTCCCGCCACGCCCCGTTACCAATATGGGTGCTGATCATGCGGTATGAATCTCCGCTGAAAATGCCGTTCCAGATTGCGTTGATGGTATGGTGTCTCCTGTTCGGCATGAATTTGGCGGGCTGCACGTGGCTGCTCGGGAAGCGGACACCCGCACCGGCACCTGCGCCTCAGACCGAAGCTCCGGCACCCGAAGCGCTGGAGCGTGAAGACGACGTATCACGATCCGATGAGGCGTCGCTGGATGATCCGGCCGAACCGGTTTCCGATACCCCCGTCCCCGCCGCGGTAGCAGAACCCATCCTGGGATACAGAGTCCAGCTTTATTCGTTTACGAGCCGAGAATCGGCCGAAGCCGCACTACAGCAGGTGGAGCGAACGCTGGCAGAATGGTCGTATGGCATCTACGTGGATGAGGAATCAAACAGCTTCAAGGTGCGCGTGGGCGACTTCAAGGAAAAGGCCGACGCCGATATCTTGCGCGACTGGCTGAGAACCAGAGGTTTCGTCGACGCCTGGACGGCCGAGACCTTGATTCAGGCACGCTGACCGAAAGGAACATCACCGCATGCCCCTGCATCATGATTCATTCGCCCCCCTGGACCCCGGCCGGCGCGTCCTCATGGGGCCCGGACCGAGCGACATGCATCCCAGGGTCTACCAGGCCATGGGGGCTCCGCTGACCGGACACCTGGACCCGTATTTCATCGGGGTCATGGACGATACCAAGGCGCTGCTGCGGTACGTGTTCCAGACCGAAAACGCCATGACGCTGGCCATCTCCGCCACGGGTTCTGCCGGCATGGAGACCTGCATCTGCAATCTCGTGGAACCGGGTGACGAGGTACTCGTCTGCGTGGGCGGCGTCTTCGGAGACCGCATGGCCCAGATGGCCGAGCGCCACGGCGGCAGGTTGATACGTCTCGAAGGCGAACCGGGGCGGCCGTTCACGCCCGAACAGGTCCGGCAAGCGCTGGACGTATGCCGTCCCAAGGTCGTGGGCTTGGTACACGCGGAAACGTCCACGGGCGTACTGCAACCTCTCGAGGAAATCATCCCGGTCATCCACGAGCACGGCGCCCTGGTCCTCGTCGACACCGTGGCCTCCCTGGGTGGGACGCCGGTCGAGGTCGACGCGTGGGGCATCGACGTCTGCTATACCGGCAGCCAGAAATGTCTGAGCGCCCCGCCGGGCCTGGCGCCCCTTACGCTCAACGATCGCGCGCTCGAGGCCATTGCCGCACGCAAGACGCCGGTCGACAACTGGTATATGGATCTCTCCCTGATCAACGCGTACTGGGACGGCGACCGGACCTATCACCATACTGCCCCGGTGAACCTGTTCTACGCCTTACGGGAAGCCCTCGTGCTCATCCACGAAGAGGGGCTGGAAAACGGCCACCGGCGGCATACCGAGAACTACGAAGCGTTCAGGGCCGGGATCGACGCCATGGGGCTCGCGTTCTTCGTCGATCCGCCGCACCGCGCCCCGACCATCAACCCCGTCCTGGCCCCGGAAGGGATCGCCGAGGCCGGTGTGCGGAGCCGCCTGCTGAAGGATTACGGCCTCGAACTCGGCGGCGGCCTCGGCGCGTTGAAGGGCAAGGCCTGGCGCGTGGGGCTCATGGGCCAGTCCTCGCAGCGCGATCACGTCATCCTTTGCCTGGGCGCCCTCGAACAGGCCCTGCGCGCGGAAGGTCACGAAGTCGCCGGGAGCGGCGTGGCGGCGGCGAGTGCCGTATACGCCGACGCCGGGCCGGGCTAACCAAAGGAAGCCACCGGGCATCCCGCCCATAGCCGGAGGAGCATATGTATTTCGTCGAAGAGGAAAACATGTCCAAAAAGTCCATCGCCCCGGGCGTCAGCATCGCCGTGGCCGGAGGCGACCGGGCCCAGATGTCCTTCGTAACGCTTACGCCGGGATCGCAGGTGCCCATGCACGACCATCCCCACGAACAGCTGGGCGTGGTGCTGGAGGGTGAATTCGTCATGGTCATCGGCGGGGAAAGCCGGACCATCCGGACGGGCGACAAGTACGTGATTCCCGGTGGGGTCCAGCACGGCGTGACCGAGGTCAAGACCCGATCCGTCGCCCTGGACATATTCAGCCCGCCCCGGGAGGATTACGCCTAAACGAGAAAGACCGCGGCCGCGCCGATCAACCCGCGAGTCCCGCCGCGGCCAATATCCAACCAGTCAGGAGACTTCCATGTCCGACGCCCTACCCCAAGACCGGCCCGTACAACTCTGGAAAATGACCCGCAGGCAGTTCCGCGAGGGGATCAACGACGGCAACCTCAAGGGAGCGTTCATCCCCACGGGCAGTACGGAACAGCACAACGAGCACCTGGAGATGTCCCACGACACCGCCAGCGCCGTCCACGTGTCCGAACGCGCCGCTCAGGCGCTCTATCCCGAGGTCGTCGTCACCACGCCGCTGGCCATCGGCGTGTCGGAGCACTGGATGGACCACAAGGGAACGCTGACGACCCGGCCCGAGATCTTCACGGAACTCCTCTACGACGTGGCCGACAGCATGAAACGGGGCGGGATCAGCCATATTCTGGCCGTGAACGGTCACGCCGGGAACGCCGGTCCCGTCAACGCCGCGCTGGAGGACATCAAGTCCCGCCTGGGGGTCGATTTCGCCTTCTGCAGCTACTGGGAAGCCTATACCCCGGAAATCGTCCGAAAGTACATGGACTCGAACAACTGTCCCGGCCACGCCAGCGAGTTCGAGACCTCATTCGCCTACGCGGCCTTCCCCCGGCACGTCCACTGGGAGGGCGTCGACTACGACTCGGCCAGGCTGACCATTTCCCAGGCCGACCGGGCGACCCAGGACCGGGAATTCCACCACGAGGCCAAGCTCGCCGACGCCGTGAAGGGACAGGGCATGATCGACGTGGCGGTCGACTGGGTCGCGGCCAGGATGAAAGCGATGATCGAGGGCACCTGATCCGTGTCTGGCGATACCCCATCCATTATCGCGTTTGAAGACGTAAGCAAGTGGTTCGGGACGTTCCAGGTGCTCCGGGACGTGGATCTGAGCATCGGCGAAGGCGAGTGCGTCGTCATCTGCGGACCGTCCGGTTCGGGCAAGTCCACGCTGATCCGCTGCATCAACCGGTTGGAAACCCACGACCGGGGCACGGTCCGGGTCCACGGCGTCCCGCTGGGACCGGGCGAGCGGCTTCCCCGCGAACTGCGCGGGAAGATCGGCATGGTGTTCCAGAGCTTCAACCTGTTCCCCCACATGACCGTCTTGCGGAACCTGGCCCTCGCCCCCATGCGCAACCTCGGGATGGATAAGGAGAAGGCGGAAGAAACCGCCCTGTCCTACCTCGAGCGCGTGCACATCGGGGACCAGGCCGAAAAGTACCCCGACCAGCTTTCCGGGGGGCAGCAGCAACGCGTGGCGATTGCCCGGGCGCTGTGCATGCAGCCCGATATCCTGCTCTTCGACGAACCCACGTCGTCCCTCGACCCGGAGATGATCCGGGAGGTCCTCGACGTGATCTTCGAGCTTACGGACAGCGGCATCACCATGGTCTGCGTGACCCACGAAATGGGTTTCGCACGCAAGGTCTCCGACCGGGTCGTCTTCATGGACCACGGCGAGATCGTCGAAAGCGCCGCGCCGGACACCTTCTTCGACGCGCCCAGGGAAGAACGGACCCGGGCCTTCCTCAACCAGATCCTCCACTACGAGGCTTCGGCGTGATCGGGCTATTCCGCAGGCCGTGGGTCAGGCGTGCGCTGTCGAACTGGATCCAGCCGGCGGCCATCGCCGGCATCCTCGTCTTCGCGGTCATGCGCGGCGCCGAGAACATCAACTACCGGTGGCAGTGGTACCGGGTGGACGACTTCCTGTTCACGTCTGAAAACGGCGCCTGGGCCGCCGGTCCGCTGGTCCAGGGCCTCTTCGTCACCCTCGAAATATCCGTCCTCAGCCTCATCCTGACCCTCGTCATCGGACTTGCGACCGCGCTCCTGCGGCTGTCTTCCTCCGTGGTCGGGCGCGGACTCGCCCGCGGGTACCTGGAGCTGATCCGCAACACCCCCCTGTTGATCCAGCTCTACGTGATGTACTTCGTCCTCGGCCCGATCCTCGGCTGGGGACAGACCACGACGGCGATCGCGTGCCTCGCCGCGTTCCAGGGCGCGTACACGTCCGAGATCTTCCGGGCCGGCCTGCGGACCATCCCCCGGGGGCAGGTCGAGGCGGGGGATAGCCTGGGACTGACGCGCCTCGACAACTACCGGTACGTCATCCTGCCGCAGGTGCTCCGGAACATGCTGCCGCCGCTCACCAACGAGGCGGTATCGCTCGTGAAGAACTCCTCGATCGTCAGCGTCATCGCCATCTTCGATCTCACCACGCAGGGCCGGAACCTTATCGCGGACACCTTCCTGACCTTCGAGATCTGGCTGACCGTGGCCGCGATCTACCTGGCCGTGACCCTGGCCCTTTCCACCGCGGCGGCCATGGCCGAACGGCGAAGGGCGGGCGCATGACGTCGATGATCGGTCAAAGGAAAAGCCGGTTCCGGCTCAATAGGCTCGACGGGATACTAATGGTGGGATTGGTCGCGGCGGCCGGCTGGATGTGGTACCGTTCGGCCATCGGCGTGGCGTACCGGTGGGACTGGCCCCAGGCGCTTTCGACCGTCTTTGCCACCGGCGACGCCGGCGAGACGCCCTTTTTCCTGACGGGGATTTACGCGACCCTTCGGCTCAGTCTCTGGGGGGCGGTATTGGCCAGCATACTGGGCGTGCTGATCGGTGTGGGCAGGTACGCCGGGGGGCGCACGCTGCGCATGTTCTGCGGGACCTACATCCAGATCCTGCGCAACATCCCGCCCCTGGTGTTCATCTTCATCTTCTACTTCTTCATCAGCAGCCAGCTCATGCCCCTGCTGGGCCTGGACGCCCTGTTCAGCCGGCCCGCGGAGGAAGCTTCGGGATGGCAGCGCTTCCTCTTCGGCCCCCCGGCGCTCTGGGAGAACCTGGTCTCCGGCGTGCTGTGCATATCCTTCATCAGCGCCGCGTACATCGCCGAAGTCGTCCGGGCCGGCCTGGCCGCCATACCCCGCGGCCAGTGGGAGGCTGGGGAAAGCCTGGGCATACCGGTCCTGGACCGCTACCGGTTCGTCATCTTTCCCCAGGCGCTGGCCCGCATCGCACCGCCGCTGACGGGCCAGTACATCTCCCTGGTGAAGGATTCGTCCATCGTCTCCCTCATCTCCGTCCAGGAACTGACCTTCGTCGGCTCGGAAATCGCCAATTCGAGCGGGCTGCTCTTCGAGGTGTGGCTGCTGGTGGCCTTCGTGTACTTCCTGCTCTGCCTGTCCCTTTCCATCCTGCTCAGGCAGGTGGAACGGCGCATGACCCGGCACTTCCACCAGTTCGCTTAGCCGGGCTTACACTGATGCCCGGCCGGACTTACCGGCGTTACCGGCGTCGGTTTTCCGCGTCGATCCCTCCGCGCAAAGGATCGAAAACCCGCTTCACCGTCTCGAACCGGCGTTCCAGGGTTGGGGGCCTTCCCAGCAGCCGGTCGCTGAGCATGCGCGCCGCCACCGTGGCGTAGGCATTGCCCCGGCCCGTGAATCCGGCGACGATGTGGACGCCCGGCGTTTCCGTCTCGCCGACGAAGGGGCTGCTGTCGTAGGAGAAGCCCATGACGCCGCCCCAGCGGTGGGAGCGGCCGAGGTTGGCCAGGTGCGGGAAGGCGCCGTTGAATGCCCGGTCGTTCGTCCGCTGCACCGCCCGCGTGGGACGCTCCTTGTACCCCCGGTACGTCCGGACCGGTTGGCCCGGCCGGCTCCGGCGCCGCAGGAAGTGGAATCCCCGCTCGGCACGGATGTGGTGATTCCGGCCCCCGCCGAACAGCAGTCGGCCGCCCTCCCCGGGCCCGTCGTGCAGCTGCCGCCAGAATTCCCAGCCATCGTTGGCGTAGAAGACGCCGTTGAACAGCCGCTCGGAAACGGGTTCCGTCGTAAAGACCTGCCCCCGGTGGGGAATGATGCGTCGCTCGTACCGCGCATCGAGTTGCGGCGTGTAGGCGTTCATCCCGAGGAGCACCTGCTCTGTCCGGATCCTTCCACCGGGCGTATGCACGAGCAGTCCGCGGTCTTTCCGCTCGACCCCGGTGACGGCCGTGTTTTCGAAGAACTGGACGCCCAGTCCCCGCGCGGCGGCCGCGAGACCTCGCACGTATTTGACCGGATGGAGTTCGCCGTCGAACTTGTTCCAGAAGGCGCCCGCCAGGAGCGGGCTGCGCTTGATCTCGTAGAGTTCCTCCTCGTCCAGGTAGGCCACTTCGAACCCATCCTCCTGGAGAAGGTGGTACGACTGGACGATGCGTTCCAGCGGATTCCTGTGAGAACCGCGGTCCGGCCGTTTCATCGCGATCACGTAACTGCCGTGCCGGAAGTAGTCGCATTGTATGTCGTACTTCTTCATGAGACCGGCCATCAGATCGTGGTTCTCGAGGGCGATCGTCCACGCCTCCCGGGCCAGCCTCCTGCCGTCCGGGCCGTACAGGTCCGTCAGTTCCTCCACGGCCTCGGCGTAGTACTCGTGGGTCCCGGCCAGCATGAACCCCCCGTTGCGGCCCGTCGCGCCCGAAGCGATCTCCCGCCGCTCGAGTACCGCCACGCGCGCGCCGCCCTCGGCAAGGAACAGTGCGCCGGTCACCCCCGTCACGCCGCCGCCGATCACGACGACGTCCACGTCCAGTTCCCCGGACAGGGGATCGGAGGGCGTGTAAGGCATGTCCAGCCAGTAGGAGTCACGGATCATGGGGTATAGACCAGTATGAGAGATGCCAAGGTAGTTCGAATCAGACATCCAGTCCACAAAACAAGGGAATACCGTCGAGAATCACCGTTCTATCCAGACTACTAAGGATATGAATGCGACGTGTTTCGCGTCAAGCATGACGAATGTTATACGCTTGTAGTAACACGTTTTAAAGCCGTTGGGAATGATGTTGACATGTGCCGGTAGCTGTCGCTAAGTTACTGTACAGAATTGGTTTCCGCTCATGCCGAGAAAGATCAGGGAACTAATCCGAGATCTGGTAAAGGCTGGATTCGTCGACAGGGGAGGAAAAGGTAACCACAGGAAATTTGAACATCCTAGAGGGATGAGAGTAGTAATTTCTGGAAATCCGGGCGATGACGTCAAACCCTACCAGGAAAAGGTGGTAATGAGAAACATTGAGGAGTCGCTCAAATGACAAAGAGCGCGCGCTACATTAAAATCGTCGAGTGGTCGAATGAGGATGAGTGTTTCATCGGCTATTGCCCGGGAATCATCGGTCCCTGTTGCCACGGCGACGAAGAGACCGAAGTTTACCGCAAACTTTGCCAAATCGTAGACGAATGGCTTGATATCGCACAGCAAGAAAACAAGCAATTGCCTCCTCCGACCACAGGGCGTAACCTTACTGAGCTATTAATCTGATCGCTCAGACCTCCAGCACCGCCGCGATCGTCTCGCCCTCGTGGACACGGTTGAAGGTGCGCAGGACCAGCACGTGGCCGGATTGCGTGGATACGATCTCTTCCCGCCGGTCCCCCAGCAGGTCGGTAACCACCCCGAATCCATCACTGGGCTCGACGCGGTCCATCAGTTCTACCCAGGGTTCGAAGAAGCCTGAAAAGGGCGCCGGGTAGTTCAGCTGGATGTGTCCCGCGCCTTCCCGGTCGTCTTCCACCGTGTGCTGTATGATCGACGGCGGCTGGTCCCGTTCGATCATGCCCAGCACGCCCATGACGTTCAGGCAACCTTCGTAATAGCCGTCGACGCCCTCGGGGTCGCAGTCCCCCGCACCCAACCATTCCGAATAAATCGCGGGAACGCCGGCGTCCCGGGCGATGGAGAGCGTGCGGCCGTCGTGTCCCGCGTAGGTGCCCCAGACGACCGGCATGTTGAAAGCCCGGGCCATTTCCCGCTGCCGCGCCAGGACGTCGGCGTCCGCGTGCAGCATGTAACCCACCGTCGGGTAGAACCTCGAGATCAGTCCGCCGCTGTGCAGGTCGATGAGGTAGTCGGCCTCGCGGATCATCGCGCTGACCGCGTGTGCGATCCGTTCGGTGATGGTGCCGTCTGCCCGGCCGGGGCAGGTCCGGGCCAGGTCCAGTCCGTCCTCCGCGGTACGCTGGCCGCGCCAGTAGGCCGCCTCGTTGACGACCGGGACCAGGGTGACCGTGCCGCAGAGTTCACCGGGATCCATGGCCTCCTTCAGCCGCCGTATGGTCCACATGGATTCGAACTCGTCGCCGTGAATGCCCCCGAGTATGAGGAGTTTCGGGCCGGGCGCCTTCCCGGTTATGGCAACGGACTTCAACTTGACGGGGCCTGACATGGCGTTCTCCTTGGATTATATTCGAGTGTAACCCGGTTTACTGACCGCGACGGCCTCTCGTATTCAGTGCGTCTCGGTGCGTCTCGGTGCGCCAGAATATAGGGATGAGGCAAGTCCTGATCAAGCGATGCCCACAAACGGCATGATATCGATCCCTCTTACGTATTCCCATGACCCGGAACGGCACCCGGCGCAATGGCCGGTTACGCGAGGCGTGCCCATTCCCGAGGGCATGCTGCGCGGAACGGAAGGTCTGGCCGTCGTGGATCCCGATGGCGACCGCGTCCCGGCCCAGTTCCGGGTACTCGGCTGCTGGGCGGAAGGATCGGTGAAGTGGGTGCTCGTTGATTTCCAGGCGAAGTCCGGCTCATCCGGGAGGGCGACCTATCACCTAACTGATGAGATGGTCGAAGAAGCGCCGGCACCCAGGCAACCCACCACCGGCAATCCCAACACATATCATTCCGTACGCGTCGAAGAAACCGAAAACGATCTCCACGTGGACACGGGCGTCCTGCGATTCAGGGTCGACCGCCATCGATACCGTCTCTACCATGACGTCTCGCTCGTCGATGCTCAGCGCGGCGGTGCGCAGCGCGGCGATACGCAACTAGGCGATGCTCAGCGCGGCGAACCGGGCCACGCGGAATGCGGCCGGGACCGGGCAGGCGATGCCTGGGCACGGATCAGTGAGGGCGCTTCCGACGGGGAACTGAAACGCCGGCTGTATGGTCCGGGCGGCCTGTGCAGGGCATCGCTGGCCGGTGACTCCTATTCAGTAGCCGTCGAGGAACGGGGTCCGCTGCGCACCGTGATCCGGCTGGAGAGCGCGCTGGAAGCCGACATTCCCATGCATCATTACGGCGGCTACCGGCCGGTACGGTGTATCACCCGGATCCACGCCTATGCCGGGCAGGCGTTTCTGCGGATACTCCAGACCCACGTCTTCACCTGCAATCCGCGGGAAGTGGAAATCGAAGACCTCGCCCTGGATGTCCCCACACCGTTCACGGGATACAGTCCGGACTGTGCCTTCGGACTGAACGGGATCAATACGGGAACGCTCGATCAGGGTGAGCGTCTGCGCGTCGCGCAGAAGAAGGATAACCACGTGCAGGTAATGCACGACCGGCCGGGGACCGAAAGCATCAGCGCCGAAGATGAAGCGTGCGAAGGGTGGGCGACCCTCAGTGACGGAAAGTCCGGCGTCGGCGTCGCATGCCTGCACCTGGCCGAGGAATACCCGCGCGCCATCGAATTGACTGGTGACGGACGGATGACCGTGTACGCGCGCCACGACACGGACGGCAGCCGCCTTTCCCTGGCCCGGTACGCCGAAGAGGTCGCCTGGCACGAGGGAGAAGGGGTGTATGCCGACGGGACCGGTATAGCGAAAACCACCGAATGCTACGTCATGTACTTCGAGGAAAACTGCCGCGAAGAGGCGGTCGAAACCCTTCGATGCGCCCTGTCACAGCCCCATGTTTCGGTCTCGCCTGAGTGGATGGACCGATGCGGGGCCGCGGGAGGCTTCGCGGCTTCCGCCTCGATTGACACCGGTAGACAGGGCATTCCTGCGGAGATGATCCGGTCCGTGGAGCGCATGCTGACGGGGTTTGCGGACTGGCTGGCGCGAAACATCCGGCTCGGACGCTGGTACGGCTACCTGGACTACGGCGATGTCCGGGCCACGTGGGACGAAACCGAAGACGATTGGAAGTCCCAGGGCCGCTGGGGCTGGTGCAACAGCGAGTGGGACCCCCGCCACGCGGTCTGGATCCAGTACCAGCGCACGGCTGATCCGCGTTACTTCGCGCTGGCCGAAGCCATGACCCGCCATTCGATGGACGTGGATACGTGCCACTGGCATCCCTTCCGGCCGTACATGGTCGGCGGCTGCTACCGCCACGGCGTCGATCATTTCGGCGACGAGCCCTGCGCTTCCCATACCTTCGTCGACAACTGGATCGACCACTACAATCTGACCGGCGACGGCAGGACGCTGGAAGTCCTGCGCGAGGCCGGCGCGTTCTTCCTGCGTTACCGGTGGACGGAAGACTCTGCCTTCAGTTTCAGCCTGCGGTCCATCGCCAATGTGTTGCGCGGACTGCTTCACGTATACGAGGTGACCGGCGAGGACCGCTTCCTGCGCCGAGCCGAGGAAGTGTACACCATCGTCGCCCGGGGCCAGAACGAGGACGGGAGCTGGCACAAGCGATTCCAGGTCGCGGCACCGGACCGGCTGCCGAAACAACTACCCTACGGCATGGCCACGGAAGGCACGACGCTGGCCGTTGAAACGGGTACGGCCGACCCCTTTACCGACATCGAGTTCAAGGGTCTCGGCGGCCCGTTCTCCCGCTTGATCCGCGACCTGCCCTATGCGGAACAGAAGGGTTACCAGACCCATTACCTGATGATCGGCCTGGAGTTGATGCACCGGATGACCGGCAGGAAGGACGTTGCCGAGACTTACCGCCGGGCTGTGGACTGGTTCTGCGGCTTTCCGGACACTTTCGCGTCCGACCGGCCACTCAAGGAGCATTACGGCGGCATCCTCTGCCGGCACCTGGGCTATGCCCATCGCCTGACGGGCGACCACCGCTACCTGGAGACCGGCCTGAAGATCCTGGAACAGCTCATCGACGCGCAGGACTGGAGCGAAGATCCCCGCAAGCGCGGATCCATCGACATGAACCCCTCGACCCTCAGCCTGCTGTTCTTCGGAGTGCCGGGCCTGCTGGCGGCACTGCGGACGCGAACCGAATCGTGATTGGCCGGGTCGGCACCCCATTGACAACTAGCCCGATCAGGGATCCCGATCCAGCGTGCGGACTGAACTGTGACCGTTCGGGCTGTGACTGTGTCTGCAAGACCCACCGGTTTTCTTGAACTCGCATTGACTGAACTCTCCTTGACGCCTGCGATTCAGCGGCACTTTTTTGGTAAAACCCCACCCTGCCCGGTATACATTTATATCCTGTATTCCGACTGACAATCACCTGACCGGTTTATTCAGAGATTATATCTCGGGATGGCTTTGTTTGAAATCGCTTATCTACCGTTATCTGATACTGAGTACGCTGATCATGTTGTTGTGTCTACACATCGGCATGGTTACCTGGTCGACGATTCGACTGGCCAAGATCGACCGCTGGTCGTCCGGTATCCAGCTTTGGGGAAGTGAGACGATTCCTACGGGAGGATCGTCGAGAGGTGCGGTCAGCCGTCTTCACGAAGGCACCTGGTTACAACTCATGTTCATAAAGTGGGCAGGAGGTTTTATCGTCGAACGCGTTACGCCCGACAGCCCGGCCGACCAGGCGGGCCTGCGGGCAGGCGATAGACTTTTGTCCATCGACAGCATGGACCTGTCGTCGAATCCTTCATCCTACTTTCATGCGCACTCGGAGAACAGACCCGGAGACCGCCTCAATCTCACATGGGTTCGCGATAACCAGGTACACGAGGCATTCCTCACACTCGAGCCGAATGACTACGCACGCGAAACCCGCGGGAGTGATCAACAAGATATAGTGATCAGCAGCGAGCTAATGAGTTGGCTTCAGCGTGGCCCGTTCCTGATCTTCTCGATTGTCCTTCTGGGCTTTGGCACCTGGTTGGGATACCACGGCATGAAGAATACGGTGGCATTCCAGTGCGCGTTGCTTGTCCTCACGATGGCTATGGTATCGCCGGCTGTCTTCTATCTGATTGCCGCATGGCCGACTTGGACAATCCCGCTTAGTCTAGGCGTTGTATTTGCGGCAGGTTATCTGCAGTCCATCCTGATCCTGTTGATTTTAACCGTCTATCCCACCACCACAAAGATCGGTTCATGGATCCGAAGGAGGATCTGGTTCATCCTCATTCCCATGTTTGTCTTCGGGGTAATGGGGCTCATCAGTTTTTTGGGTTTGATCTATGACTGGGCTCACGATTGGGTTGGAGTAGTTGACAGCATTGCGCAACTGGTACCCGCACCCGTTCCGGCTATTGTCTTAATGGCGATGGCTGGATGCCTTCTGATCGTACAACATTACGTCGCACGCCGGCAACAACGAAAACGGCTGCACATTATTGAAGCCGGATTCTTCCTGGCCCTGATACTCGCACCGTCCTGGTTGATCGCACAACCCGGCAGAATGCTGGCTTCATGGGGGCTGATTCCCGACCACGGTCAGATGCTGCCGTTGATCGTATGGTTCATTGACCGGATTATCCCGGCGGGAATGCAGTGTCTGTTGGCGCTCGCATTTGCCTACGCGATTCTTGCACATCGGGTGTTCGGCCTGAGATTCGTCTTTGGAAAGAGCATTAGGTACCTGATCACCAATCAGGGTGTGTTTCTCATACTGAGCATTGCGATGTTTGTCATACTCTATTACACGATTTCATCAGAAGAGTTCGTTGTCAGAGCCTCCGACTTCGTTGTAGCGAGTGCCGTCGCAGGGCTCATTTTGATACTCATGGGAGGGTGGAACTGGGTGAAGACGCCGGTCATCCAGGTAATGGACCGATACTTCCTGCGAAATGAACTTCTGAATCGGCAGCGACTGCTCGAACTGGGACGAGCTCTGTCGAGGTGTCAGGATTCGGATTCCCTGCTTAAAAAAACCGGACGGGAACTATTGGAGGGGCTGGACCTGTCCTGCATGGCGATTTATCTCAAAGAAAACCCGGAGAAACCACTGTCGCTTTCGTGGTACGGCGTTGAGGAGGGTTCCGAGCAAAACACGGCCCGCAACAGATCCTTTTTCATCGAGTCCACCGGTACGGTCGAGCACCTCTTGAAGACTACGGCTGCCGATAGAACCCCAATCGAATATGGCGATATCGTTTCCAGTGGGATACCCGGTGAACCGCCCTTCGAGCTGATCATATTACTGGGTGGCGAGTCCGGCAACAAAGGGGCATTGGCACTGGGAGCAAAGCGGTCGGAAGAACCGTTTAGCCACGACGAGAAAGAACAGTTGCTTGTCCTGGCTGGGGAGCTGGAACTGGCAATGGAAAACCTGGAAATGGGCGCATCGCTGAAGGTGCAGGCCGATAGAATGAGGGCGCTTTCACGTCGACTCGTCGACGCGCAGGAATCCGAGCGCCGTCGCATAGCGCGAGACCTGCATGACGATACCGGTCAGGATCTTTTGGCATTAAAAACAAGTCTGGAAATTACGCAGAAAGATCTGGCCGGTGTTTCCGAAGATACGCGGGAACGACTTCGAGATGTGGTAACGATGACCGACGAAACCCTGGAAAAACTGCGAACCATCGCCCACGATCTGCGCCCGCCGATTCTCGATACGGTCGGATTGAACGCGGCGCTGGACGGATTGTGCAAGAGCTTCGCTCATCGGACCCGTATCACGGTTGTGTATAATGGCATGGATTGTCCCAGGTTCTCCAACACAATTGATATCTGCCTGTATCGTATTTTGCAGGAAGGGCTTGCGAATTGCGCTAAACATGGTCACGCCACCCACGTCGAAGTGGGATTGAAACAGACAGACCGGACCATACAACTGTCGATTCTCGATAACGGCCGAGGATTCGATCCTGATTCGACACCCGATGACCAGGTTGCCCCGGGTATCGGTTTAATCGACATGAAGGAACGCCTGGAACCGTTTGGGGGCGTTCTGGATATCCATTCAGATACAGGTACCGGTACACGGTTGATCGCTTCAATACCCCTGGAGGAAACATGATTAAAGTCGTCATTGCCGACGATCATCATCTGTTCCGCGAAAGCATCAAATCATTACTTGAAACGACGGATGATATCGAAGTCGTCGGCGAAGCGTCGGATGGCCAGGAAACACTGAAATTGATTCAGCGAAAAAGGCCTGCCGTAGCATTGGTGGACATAGCCATGCCTTTATTGAACGGCATTGAAACCACATACCGAATACAATCATTGGATGTTGAGACGCGCGTTGTCATCCTGTCCATGTACTCCGACGAAGATATGGTACGCCAGGCGCTTAAGAATGGTGCGAAAGGGTATCTTCTTAAAAGATCATTAGTCGAAGAACTACTCCTCGCTATCCGGTCTGCCAACATAGACGAAGTATATCTGTCTCCCGCGGTTGCTCGATCCGTATTGACTGGATACCTTCAGAACGAAACAGGCGATCGGACGCTTAGCCCCGTAGATCGGCTCTCATCCCGAGAAAGAGAGGTTCTGCAATTGATCGCCGAAGGCCATACAAATCAGGCCACGGCTCACCTCCTGAACATCAGCGCCAAAACAGTCGAAACACATCGGACGAATCTGACGAAAAAGCTGGAAGCTCGAAATCTGCCCGACCTCGTTCGTATTGCCCTGAAATACCGCCTTACTTTCCTCGATGAGTAAATCTGAGTCTCCCTGGCCATCAATCTTCCTTAGTACGAGCAGGTTCCGACACCTCGCACTGCCGCACCCCGCTTAACCTCCCGTTATTTCCGACATATCCGGGTTTTCTTGAGATTTAAGGGAAAATCCCACGCCGAATCAGGTGTTCACCCTATAGGCATTTGGTCTGATCTTCCTATTGTTTGGAAGGTAGAAGACACGATCGCAGGTACGCTCGGGGGCGGCTGAATGACCGCAGATCACCGGCTTTCCTTTTGATAGCGACCTGAATGGAACTGGAAGGAGCGGAACGAAGGAGCGGAACGATGATCGGAAACTACCTGAAAACAGCCCTACGAAACATCATGCGGAGTAAAGGGCACAGCATCATCAATATTTTCGGACTGTCCGTAGCCATGGCCTTGTGCATTCTGATTTTCCTGCTCGTCCGACAAGAATTGAGTTACGATGGCTTCCATGAAAAGGGCGCCAACGTCTTTCGTGTCACCCAAACGGCCTTCATGGGGGAGTATCGGACGATCGGGATTACGGCCGTTCCCCTCGCGCCGGCGTTGGAAGACGCATATGCGGGCATCGTCCGATCCGTCCGATATGCCAATACCGGGCCGGTTCTGGTGAGTTACGAAAACGTGACCATCCGCGAAGAAACGGTTTTTTACGCCGACCCCGGGTTTTTCGAAATACTCACCTTTCAGGCCGTTGCCGGCTATCTCGAAGGCGCCCTCGAAAGCAGATCCCAGGTGGTACTGAATGAGAAATCCGCAGAGAAGTACTTCGGAGACGCTGACCCCGTAGGGAAATGGCTGACCATGGACGACCGGAAACACCTGGTGGCCGGCGTGGTTCGCGTTCCTGCCAATACCATTTTTCAGTTCGATTTTCTAATTTCGATGAAGATCCTGACGGAGGCCGACGGCAACTGGAATCGGAACTGGAGTCAGTCTATTGCTGCTACCTTAGTCGAATTGACCAGCCCGGAAGTCGCCGGGACCCTGGAGGCCCAGTTTCCAGAATTCGTTGAAAAGCATTTCCCCAGGTTTCGTGGGATAGATGCCAGCGTAATGGGGCTTCAACCGTTGGCCAGCATCTATCTGGATTCTTCGATACTGTTCGACCTCTTTCCAAAGAGCGACATTGTGGTCTCGTATGTGCTGGGAACGCTCGGCTTCCTCCTTCTGTTCACTGCGTGCATCAACTTCATCAACGTCACCCTGGGCAGGTCGGCGCTTCGCGGAAAGGAAGTCGGCGTGCGAAAGACGCTGGGCGGAACCCGCGCCCAGCTTATCGGCCAGTTCTGGGGGGAGGCGTTGCTGGTGGGCGTGGCCGCGCTGATACTGGGCTTGTCGTTAGCCCATCTGATGCTTCCAGGATTCAACGGCCTGTTCGCCAAAGATCTCAAAATCGATTACTTCGACAATGCTTCGACGCTCCTGGCGCTGATCGGCCTTACGGGTCTGGTCGTCCTCATATCCGGAAGCTATCCCGCGCTCTACATGTCCCGCCTCGACCCCACCTCCATCCTGGCGCATCATGTAAAGGCCGGGGCATTGACGGTCCTTAGCAAAGTGCTTATCACCATGCAGTTCACGCTTTCGATCTTCCTGATGATCTGCCTGCTTGCCATACTTCGTCAGCTTCAGTACTTCGCCGACCAGGATCTCGGCTTCGACGCGACCAATGTGCTTGTCGTAAGCATGCCCGATTCCGGGATGCTCGGGCCCATGAGAGAGGCGCTGGACGACTACCCCCAGATCACCCATATCTCGGCGGCGTCGAGCTCATTCGGACCGATGAGAGGGTTGGGGCAGATTGGCCACACCGACAGCTCGGGCAAGCGGTTTTCGGCCTACGAATACCACGTGGAATACGACTATCTGCCCACGCTGGGCATAGCGTTGGCGGAAGGGCGCGACTTTTCAAGAGCGCACGCCACGGATGAGACCGAAGGCGTGATCGTCAATGAAGCGCTGGCAAGGGAAATGGGGTGGGAAGATCCGATCGGAGTGGTTGTTCCCGGTGGCGAAGCCCGCGTGATCGGCGTGACGAAAGACTACCATTACCGATCGTTGCAATACGAACTGGAGCCGGTGGTTCTGCGTCTTGCTCCCGACAGGATCCGGTTTCTCCTGATCAGAACGCGGCCGGAGGGATTGCCGCAGACCCTGTCGACCGTCAAATCGGTCTGGGAGCAAATCGCCGGGGGTTTGCCCTTTGAGTACTACTTCCTGGAAGACGACATCGGCCGGTTCTATCAAAGAGAACGGTTGCTGGGAGATGTGGCGCTATACATCTCCATCATCACGCTGTTGGTCGCCCTGTTGGGTGTTTACAGCCTGAGCCTGTTGAACATCAACAGGAGAACGAAGGAAATCGGTATCCGAAACGTGCTGGGCGCATCGACGTTCGACACGACGGCCCTGATCGGCAGGCAGTTCATGCTGCCTCTGGCGATCGCGATCCTGCTGGCGTGCCCGCCCGCCTATCTGTTGTTGCGTCTCTGGCTCGGGATGTACGAGTTCAACGCAGCATTGGGCGTCGGCGAGTTCGTATTGGCTGGTATGGCGGCTCTGGTACTCGTGCTGGGCACGGTGGCCTTTCAGGTTTGGAGAAAAAACGCGAGTCCGCTGGTGGAGTCGTTGATGAACGATTGAAGGTGGGGAACGGGCAGACTGGGTAACGCACCAGGACATTCTCCCGGTCCGCCCGGCGGTATCATTACACTACGGGAGCAAACCATGATCAGGACAGGGCATCTCAATAAGCTCTACACGACGGAAGAGGTGGAGACGACGGCGCTGAACGACGTGACCATGGCCGTGGACCAGGGCGAGTTCGTGGCGATCATGGGGCCGTCCGGCTGCGGCAAGTCCACCCTGCTCAACATCCTCGGCCTCCTCGACAACCCCTCGGGCGGGGAGTACTACTTCCTGGACCAGGAAGTGTCCGGCCACTCCGAGCGGCAGCGGGCCAACCTGCGCAAGGCCAACATCGGTTTCGTCTTCCAGAGTTTCAACCTGATCGACGAACTGACCGTATACGAGAATATCGAACTGCCGCTGATCTATCTGGGCACATCGAAGCAGGAGCGCAAGGACCGGGTGGACGCGGCGATGGCGCACATGCAGATCCCCCACCGCCGGAACCACTTCCCGCAGCAGCTCTCGGGCGGCCAGCAGCAGCGCGTGGCCGTGGCGCGGGCGGTCATCGGCAACCCCAAGCTGATCCTGGCCGACGAGCCGACGGGTAACCTGGACTCGGCCAACGGCGCCGAGGTGATGGAACTGCTCAATGGCCTCAACGAGGCGGGCACGACCATCATCATGGTGACCCACGACCAGACGCTGGCCGACCACGCCCACCGGATCATCCGTCTCTTCGACGGGCGCATCGTGCAGGAAGCCGCGGCGTAGGCCCCAAATAGAAAAGGCGCCCGAAATGAATCGAGCGCCTTTTCAGCATCCCCCGGCAGCGTCCTTCTCTCCTGGATATTCAGTTCGTCTCCCCGGCATCGTTGTTGACTTCAGGATGCCCTGCTTGAGTAAAGTAGGGTATCGCCCTATTGATGTTCGGTCCGTCCTGTGTTAACTTAAATAACATACGGCGCTCTCGTACCCATTCTGAAGGAGGTACGAAATTGATTGCTCGACACTTCCTGCTGATGATTGCCGCGTGCGCGATGACGCTGGAAGTGGTATCACAGCCCGCTGCCGGCCAACCGGAATCTGTTGAAAGTCCTTCCCCCCTGGAATCCCCCCTGGAAACCGGCAAATCCCTTTACCAGCAGGGTCGATTCGACGAAGCCCTGCCCCTCCTCCAACAGGCGGTGCGTGTCGAGGGAAGATCGGCGCCGGCCCGTTCCTGGCTCGGCATGGCCTGGTTGGCCCTCGGGAACGATGACGAAGCGTTGAAAGCGTTCAGGCGGGCCACCCAGCTGGACAAGAATTGGGCGCCCGGTCACGTCGGCATGGCCATGGTATTCATGCGCTTGTCCAATCGGCGGCTCGACGCCCGCAAAGCTCTGCGGAAAGCCCTCGAGGCAGAGCCCGATAACGCGGATATTCTCTACTACCTGGGCATGACCTACATGGACCAGGTCCGGACGAGCAGGTTGATCGGCAGCGATAAGGACGGGAGAAGGTTTTTCCAGAAAACCGTGGAACTGAACCCCTCCCATCCTGACGCCTACTTCCAGCTCGGCCGCTGCTATGACAGTCCGCCCGAGCCGGAACACGAAAAAGCGATCGCCGCGTATATGTATCAATACCGCGTCAATCCGGATCACAACGAATCACTGCTGCGTTTCGCCGACGTGAATCATCGTTCCGAACGTTACGATTACGGGGTAAAGCAACTGAGAGGGCTGATATTGCAACTGGGTGAGGACGTGCCGACCAGAATCCGTACCATGCTGGCGCAATTCGAAGTGCTGTCCCTTGGACCCGAAGGAAATTACGGGCAACTGCAGGAGGCCCTGGAAGACTATGTTGCCCTGCTGGACGCGGATGAACGGGCGGTCTACAGGGATCTGCGCCATGTCGCGCCGCAGGAGGAACTGCAGGCCTGGGAATCGGCGACCGGACCGGAACGCGAATCCCTGTGGCGTGCCTTCTGGAACGAGCGGGACGCGAATCCGGCTACGACAGAGAACGAGCGCCTGGTCGAGCACTACCGTCGCGTCATGTACGCCAGGGTTCATTTCTCCGGGGGTCAGCAACCCTATGACCGCCGCGGCGAGATGTACATCCGCTACGGCGCGCCCGACGACCGGCGGCGCTTCGTGTTCCGCCACTATGAAGACCCGGAAATCCCCCATATGCTTTCCGGAAATCCCGCGGTGGACGCGATCCGCGAAAAGAACCTCCTGACCGGCTACAGGCTACAGCTTCATGATAGCGAGGCGCCACTGCCCATGATACAAGGGACGATGAACGAGTTGGAAGCGATCTGGCTCAATGCGCGGAGCCAGATGGAGACCCAACCGGGATACGCGGTGGAAAGCTGGGTATACGTACCGCACGACCTGGAGCTATACTTCGTGGACACGTTGAAGGACGGGAAATTCGACTATCCGCTCAAGACCGTCAGTATCCACACCCGGGACATGGTCCGGCAAGATCGTTTCCACCCTCGCCAACGCGCAACCGAACTGATCGCCCGCAGTCCCGAGGTCTACGCGCATGACTTCGGCGGTGAACTCCTCGAGTATGCCTTCGATGCAGTGTCCTTCCGGGGCGACAGCGGATCGACCGAGGTGGTACTCTCCTACAGCATTCCGGTCTGGCAGTTCGGCGACATCACCGACGAAAAGGGCGACCGGACCTGGCTGAACAACCAGGTCACCGTGCGAGATACGGTACAGACGCCGGTCCTCTCCCGCGCGTACAGGTTCGGCCCCATAGACCGGCCCGAAAGGCAGGCGGGCAACCGGGAACTCCAGGGAGCGGCCTTTACGCTGGCCGCGGAACTGACCGCGCCTTCGGGCATGTTCACGGCCGCCGTGGAAATGCGGGACGAAGCCACGAGGCGTATCGGGGTTTACAAGAAGTCCGTGTCTTTCTCGGATTACAGCGGCGGCGGCCTGCTTATCAGCGATCTCAAGCTGTCCACCGCCATCACGCCCGCGGCGAGTTCGGGCCCCTTCGTGCGCAGGGGACTGAACGTCGTGCCCAATCCGGGCCGGCTGTACCCGCGAGGAGACCTGGTGTACGTGTACTACGAGGTGTACAACCTGAAGATGGACGAAGGCGGACGGACTTCCTACGAGACGCTATACGAGATCACGCCGAAGGGCATGCCGGCCCTTCGTAACAGGAGGGCGAGACCTCCCGGAGACATGCAGACGGTCATGTCGTTCTTCGAAGGAGCAGGGCAGGAGGAAGAAGAGGCGGAATTCACTGCCCTGGACACCACGGATCTCGAAGCCGGGGAATACGTGCTCACTGTGACGCTGACGGACCGCCACGGAGACGCTGCCGTCTCCAAATCCGTCAATTTCATGGTGGTGGAGCCGTAGGCCGGGCTTCGCAGAAATGTGGCGGCCGAAAAGGGTGGCGGCCCGGCCGCTAATTCGGTAGCGTGGCGGCCGCTAGTCCTGGACCAGGACAGCCCGCTCTTCGCCCTCCGCCATTTCAAGCATCGGATCGAACGCCGCCTCGCCCGAATCCCCCAATCGCAGCCGCGACAGCCTGAGCGCTCCATGGAGGACGCTCAGTTCGGCCTGCAGTCCCTCACCGTTACGCGACACCACGCACATCCCCCACGCATATCCGGTCGACCAGAAATACCGGCCCGGGTGGTCGGTCAGGGTCATGGTCTTCGAAACCGCCGAGTAGTGAAAGCCGGTCAGGGCGAGGTGAGCGGCCCAGGCGGCCATGGCCCGGGCGTAGTGATGTCCGCATTCGGCCTCGTCGAAGGGATTGCGCCGCCGACCGTCGTACCGGTTGCGGATGTCCTGGATGCAGGCCAGGCCCTCATCGACCATGCCCTCGTAGATCATGCCGATGGCCGCGGTGTACTCGAAACCGGTCATGACCTCGGTGAAGTAGGAGAAGGGGTTGTCGGGGCGGTCCTTCGGATAGGACGCCATGAGCAGCGCCGACTCGTCGCCGAGGACATAGGACCGCATGACGTTGGTGTGGCGCTGGAAGCCCTCCAACCGGTTGTACGCCAGGATGCTTTCGTGCGACTTGAGGACCTTGCCGGCTTCCGCCAGGTATCCCAGGCCGCAGACGTGGGCCATGTACTGGCCGACGAGTTGGTCCACCAGGCAGCCCGAGCCGAGCTGGTAGTCCGGGTTCGACAGGTCCTTCGGCCCCATGCCGACGGTCAGTCCTTCCGCGATGTCTTCCGCGCTTTGCGGCGGCCGGATCTCGTGTTCGTAGTACTCGCCGTTGAAGAGATGCGCGTCGGTCCACGCGCTTCCGCGCTCGTAAAGGTCCCGGCACTCCCCGGCGAAGTCGTCGTCTCCCACGTAGCGGGCCATCTCTTCCGCGGCGCGCAATGCGCCCAGGTACCAGAACTCCATCTGGGGATTGGGTCCGAAGTACTCCACGTCCATGGTATTGTGCTGGCAGCCTTCCATGACGCCGTCGCGGTCGGCGTCCCACCCGCCGGGTATCCAGCAGAAGGCCAGGGACTTCTTGACGCCGGGCCACAACGCCCGCAGCCGTTCGTCGTCGCCCGAAAGTTGCCACTCGCGGTACATCTTCATGACGCAGCCCATCTGGCCGTCCGCCGCCGCGCGATTGAAGTTGCGGGCCCGCGCCAGGGGCAGCCAGACGCGGAAGCTCATCAACCCGTTTTCATCGGTGGCGTGGGCGAACTCCACTTCGCGCATGGTCTGCGCCAGGTCGCCGAAGAGAAAGGCCGTGGACTGCTCGTAGTTCCAGACGTGGGTGCAGGAGCCCAGGCAGCACCCCGCCGCGTCGTGGCATCCCTCCCAGCCGTAGAAGCGGCCGTCGGGCGTGCGGAAGCAGGTCTGGCTGCGCAAGGTGCTCAGGTTGAACAGGGCCGCTTCCTTGACCACCTCCGGCAGGTCAGATCCGCTGAACGCCTCGACGAACCGGAGCGTGTCCGCTTCCAGGCTGTCCAGATCGGGCACGACCTGCTCCACCACGTCCCAGGCGTCCTCGAACCGGGTCGAATAGTAGTTTCCGATCCGGTCGCCCGTGTCGCAACAGGCGCTCCCGTTGTCGCAGCAGTCACCACTGCCGTTGCCGCCGTCGTCGCAGCAGTTTTCGCTGTCGTTGCAGCAGGCCTCTTCGTCTTCGTCGGCGGTTTCCGTATCGCCGCCCACCGTCATATCCTCCTTCGTCGCGGGCGTCCAGGTATAGCGGTTGGGGAAGTGCCAGGCCAGTACGAAAGTCACGCTGGACGTTTCACCCGGCGCCAGTTCGATGCGGGCGGAAAGGGAGACCATGGGCCGGTCGTTGTCGCCGGCTTCCCGGTCCGTAAGCACACCGCCGGCGCTGAATTCGTCCCAGAAGTCGAGGAGCGGAGTACCCCAGCCGGCCTCCCGCCAGGCGGTGCGGTAGCTGACTGTCTCCGCCGTAGTGGCCAGCGCCATCGTGCCCCACTGCGCGGCCTCCCGGTCCACGCCCTTCGAGGCCATGAACAGCCCGCGGTACCCGTCTCCCGCGCGGTATCGGTTCCGGTTTTCGCTGCAGGCCCCGTCCGTGCCGTCCATGCCGATGAAATTGGGGATCGACCCGCAGACGGCCGCCGAAACGGGAATGTCGGTCCGGTTGGTCAGCACGTACCGGAGGACCGCCACGGGCAGTCCACTGCGGTCGGCATCGCAGGGGATGAGGGGATTGAACGCCTCCAGCCGCACGTCGACCGGCACGCCGTCGTCGGACAGATGGACCCGGCCGAAGGGGTAGGCCGCGTCGAAGGTGCACCGGGCGAAGCGTGGCAGGCCGTGATTGGCCGTGGGGCTGCCGCTTGCGCCTTCGTATTCGAAGTATTCCAGGGGGCCTTCGAGCAGGCGGGTCACCTCGGCCCCGCCTTCGGGCCGCGCATACAGTACGAACGAAGGGGGACACCGGTTGTCCCGGCCGGGAATGAACCCCTTGGCCGGGCGATTCATCAGTTCCCAGTCCCGGAGGTCGCCCCGCCCTCCCAGGGAAACCGTACCTGTGCCGATGCCGCCCAGGGGCAGGGCGATGCGCGCGAGATGATCCTGGTCGTAGTGATGTAAAACGGGCCACGTCATGGGTATTATCCCTTCTTATCCCAGTTGAAAGCGTTTCCGGTAGTCCCGCATCGCCGCCATCACTTTGGGCGACAGGAGCAGGGCCGAGAGCATGGTGGGGATGGCCATCAGGGCGAACGTGCCGTCGATCATGCTGATGGCGGTATCCAGCGAAGCGACCGAGGCGGCGATGATGCAGCCGACGTAGAAGTAGTTGTACAGAAACTGCCACCGGGCCCCGATCAGGAAGCCGAGGCACTTCGTTCCATAGTAGGAATAGGTGAATATCGTGCTGGTGCTGAAGAAGAGCACGCACACGATCAGCATGTAGGAACCGAAGCCCGGCATGGCGGATTCGAAAGCATTGGCCGTCAGTGTCACGCCGTTGTCGGAAGTCGTCTGCCATACCCCGGTCATCATGATCACGAGGGCCGTGCAGGTACACACGATCATGGTGTCGATGACGGGCTCCAGCATGGCCACCAGGCCCTCGCGCGTCGGTTCCCGGGTCTTCGTCGCCCCGTGGACGAGGGATTCGGTGCCGATGCCCGCTTCGTTCGAGAAGGCGGCGCGGCGCACGCCGGTAACGATGACCGCGCCCACGGCGCCGCCCGCCGCGGCTTCTCCGGAGAAGGCGTCGGTGAGGATCAGCATGAGGTACCGCGGAATATCCACGAAGTTCGTCGCGATGATCCACAGGGCGCAGAACATGTACAGGATCACCATGGCCGGGACGACGCGGGAGGCGACGTCGGCGATCCGTGTGATGCCGCCGAATATGACGGTACCGACGAGCAGCACCAGCACGACGCCGGCCGTGAGGTCGAACCAGAAATGATCCTCGCCGACCACGCCCATGGGCACGAAGATCACGTCGCGCATGATCTGCACCAGCTGGTTGACCTGGAACAGGGGCAGGCATCCGATCACCGCGACGACAGCAAAGAAAAAGGCCAGGGGTTTCCAGCTCGGGCCCAGTCCCTCCTGGACGACGTACATCGGCCCGCCCTGCGTCTTGCCGGCGCTGTCCGTGCCCCGATACATGATGGCCAGGGAGCAGGTGAAGAACTTGGTCGCGATGCCCACGAGGGCGCTGACCCACATCCAGAACATGGCGCCCGGTCCGCCGACCGCGATGGCGACGGCGACGCCGGAGATGTTGCCCATCCCGATGGTGGCCGCAAGGGCGCTGACCAGCGCCTGGAAATGCGTGATGTCGCCGGGTTCGTTCGGGTCGTCGTATTTCCCGCGGATGATTTCAACGGAGTGCCTGAAATGCCTGAGCGGCATGAAACGGGAATACAGCAGGAGAAACAGGCCGCCGCCGATCAGCAGGTAGAGCAGATACGACCAGGCGGTATCGGCGAAGAAGACGACACCACGTTCCACCAGTTCCATGAATCCCCTCCTGTGTGGCGCGTTGCGATGAACTGCGGCGGTCTGATGAATCGCTGCGGTCTGATGAATCGCTGCGGTCTGTCGAACCTATTTCCTGGTGAAGACCAGGGTGCCGCTGTCGAGCCGTGAAGTGTCCGGCACGTTGGCGGCAACTACCACTTCGTTTTGGGGCACCAGGAACACGGTATCGTTCCGTCGTACGGCCTGGCGGCCGGCGCTGGCCAATGCGACCGGCGCGTTGTAACGGACGAGCACCCGCGTCCCCGGCGGAATGCGGTCCCATCGGCGAACCTGCCTGCCGTGTTTTATCGTGCCCGTCGGAAAGATGTAGTAGGTGTCGGAGCGCCGGTAGGCCGTACCAGCGATGTCGAAGGCCGTGGTTCCCTGGATGATGACGGGTACTGCGGCGGTGACCGCCTGGACATCTTCGGTGCGATTGCGGTTGAGATAGACCTTCGTCCCGACCGGGATCCGATCCCAGTTCCTGATCTGGTTCCCCCGCATGACCGTCCCGTTGGGGAAGTGGTACACAGTCGAGGCCTCGTCATAGTGCCCACGGGCGATGCGCCACGCCGTGTTACGACGGGTAATGACGTTTTCAGACAGCTGGGCGACTTCCTCGTCATATCTTCCTCGGTCCACGAGGCGGACCCTGGCGATATCGATGTCGGGATCCCGTATGAGCCGTCCCGCCTTGACGTCCGGATCGTAAAGTATGCTGTTGCGCGGATCCTTCGAGGTCAGGCCGGCCCGAGCCCGGCTGAAATTGAACACGCCGGGATCCTTCTTGCGTCCGCGATGGAGCCGTTTTACCCATCTGTTCGGCCTGCCGTAGGCGACGCGGTAGTGTTCCAGCACGTGGTAATCGGGAATCTTGTACACCCGCTGCAAAACCTCGATCAACCATTTCAGGGCATCGTACTGGGACGCGCTAAAGGGGTCGTTGTGGTATCCCACCAGTTCGATGCCGACGGAATGGTTGCTGATGTTCGTGAGGCCATTCCACATGCTCAGACCCGCGTGGTGAGAAAGGTACTTCTTGTCCAGGATCCGATAAATGGTCCCGTCTCGGGCGACGAGGTAGTTGGAGTATCCCCTGCGCGAAACGGTGTTCAGTGCACTTCTCAACCCCGATTCCGTGCTGTGTATTACGATGAATCGACTGGATCTGCGGAGGCGTTTCTTGAAGGACCGGGGCAGGCGATTTTGAATATCGACGATTTTCGGAGTCGCCGGGGTCGCGGGGGTTGCCGGAGCCGCCGGGGTAGCCGCGAGTTCCGCCGGGACAGCCGCCTCGAGGTCTTCCGGCTCGAGCGCAACGGACCAGAGCAGGGCCAGGCAGATGAGCCAGACCGGCGCGCGTACCAGCACGAGGGAACTGTTCTTCTTTGGGATCAGGGCCATCGTGATGGCAAGATAATAAACATATGTTTTGTTTAGTACCGCTTTTTCAGGAAACCCGCTACCAGTTCGTGAAAGATCCGTCTTCGCGCTGCAGCAAATGACCCCGGGCCGGTTGGTATGGATGTCTTTTGGCGGCTTCTTCGTCGAACTCCACCCCCAGGCCGGGTCGGTCAGGCGGCAGCAGGTAGCCTTCTTTCCATTCTACCTGGACGGGGAAGACCTCCGGAAGCATGCCCGGGAGATGGGGCAGCTCCTGCACGGCGAAGTTCGATGACGCCAGGCTCAGGTGCAGGCAGGCGGCCGTGGACACGGGGCCGAGGGGATTATGCGGCGCCAGGTCGATGTAGTGGGTCTCGCACCAGCCCGCGACTTTACGCGCCTCGGTCAACCCGCCCACGAGGCAGAGGTCCACGCGAGCGTAGTTGATCAGGTCTTCCTCGATCAGTTCCCGGAATTCCCATTTACTGGTGAAGTGTTCGCCGACGCCGAGGGGCACGGCGACGTGCTGCCGAAGCATCCGGTAGGACGACTTGTTTTCGGATCGCAGGGGATCTTCGATGAAAAAGGGACGGTAGGGTTCAGCGGCGCGGCAGAAGGCGATCGCATCAGGCGGGTCGAGCCGGGTATGCACGTCGCAGATCAATTCGACGTCGTCGCCCAGGGCTTCCCGGAGGGCCTGGAACTGCGCGATGCCCGTGCGCACCGCCCGGGTGGGCTCCAGTACGTTGCCTTCGTGGGGCAACCCCCAGCGGATGAACTTCCAGCCCTCTTCCATCCGGCTGCGCGCCTGGTCGACCAGTGCCCCGGACGGACCGTCGCCGCCGCAATGGGTATAGCAGACCGCCTTGTCCCGGCACAGGCCGCCGAGCAACTCGTAGACGGGCACGCCGAGTGCTTTGCCGTGTATATCCCAGAGGGCGATGTCGATGGCGCTGACCGCGGCGGAAAGGGCGTGGGCGCCGGGGAAGAAACCGCCGCGGAACATCACCTGCCAGAGGTGTTCCTTGCGCACCGGGTCCTGGCCGACGAGGCGGTCGCGGAGGGCATGGACGATCTCCTTGACGGCCTGTTCGCACCAGGTCAGGCCGCTTTCACCGATCCCGTAGATCCCCTCGTCCGTCTCCACCATGACGATGAGATAGTTTCGGCTTCCGCCCCAGACCGGGAAGACTTTGACGTCGGAAATACGCATGGGTAACGCAGGCTCTGCTCCTTGCCGGGAGGCCGGGAGCCTGCTCGTCTTTCCTTAACCGTGATCTACTTCTCGGGAACCGTGATCTACTTCTCAGGCTCGAAGTCCAAAGAAGCGGAATTCATGCAGTACCGCAGGCCCGTTGGCTGCGGGCCGTCGGTAAACACGTGGCCCAGGTGCGCGTCGCATCGCTTGCACAACACCTCGGTGCGGATCATGCCGTAGCTGAGGTCCTGCTTCTCGTCGATGTTCTCTTCGGCGACCGGCTCATAGAAACTGGGCCAGCCCGTGCCGGATTCGTACTTGGTCCTGGACGAGAAGAGCGGCGTGCCGCAACCGATGCACTTGTAGACACCGTCTTCGTAATGCTTGTTGTATTTACCCGTAAAGGCCCGTTCCGTGCCCTTCTCCCGGGTGACATAGTACTGCTCGTCGGTGAGTTGCTCTTTCCATTCATCTTTGGTCCTGACCACTTTATCCACCGTAACGGCTCCTTTCTTCGATCCGTCGGAAGCGACCTCGACAATGGTCACCTTCCCAACCTCACCGGAATTGCCCTGGGCCACCGCCTCGTCCTGTCTCGGCATGCCCGAATCGCATGCGGCTACTAAGGCAAACGCGGCTACGGCTAAGATCATACGGTACATGACGCCACCTCCCCGTCACGATATGGTTTCATTCGGATTCGGTCAACCTGTCCGACCTGTGCGGCCAGACCTGGTCGAGCCCAGGAAGTCGGCCGGTGAGGGCCGGCGCTAACCGGTGCCGATCTCCTGCATGAGCGCCGCCCCGGCCGTGGAAATCCCGGGGACGGGGAAACCGGCACAGAGTTCCCTGACCTCATCATGGATCGACGAGAGCTTTTCGTCGTTTCCGTGGTGCTCGATCGCCGTGTCGATCCAGCCGGCGATCTGCTTCATCTCGGGTTCCTTCATCCCGCGCGTCGTGGCAGCGGGTGTGCCGATGCGGATCCCGCTCGGGCTGAAGGGCGATCTCGTGTCGAAGGGCACCGTGTTCTTGTTCACGGTCAGCCCGGCCTTGTCGAGGGCGGTTTCGGCGTCTTTACCGATGATGCCCTTATTGGTCAGATCCACCAGTACCAGGTGGTTGTCGGTCCCACCGGAAACGAGATCGAAACCGTGCCGGAGCAGCGCCTCGGCCAGGGCCTTCGCATTGTCCACGATCTGGCGGGCATAGTCCTTGAATTCCGGCCTCATGGCCTCCTTGAAGGTCAGCGCCTTGGCCGCCGTGATGTGGTCATGGGGGCCGCCCTGCAGCCCGGGGAACACGGCCCGGTCGATGTCCTTCGCGTATTTCTTGTGGCACATGATGATCGCGCTGCGCGGACCCCGCAGCGTCTTGTGGGTAGTCGTGGTGACGACGTCCGTGAAGGGCAGCGGACTCGGATGGACGCCCCCCACGATGAGCCCGGAGATATGTGAGATGTCGGCCATGGGCACGGCCCCGACCTCGTCGGAGATGGCCTTGAACGCCTCGAAGTCGAACTGCCGCGGGTAGGCCGTGGCCCCGGAGATGATCAGCTTTGGCCGGTGCTCGAGGGCCAGGTCGCGGACCTCGTCCATGTCGATTCGGCCCGTTTCACGTTGCACCCCGTAGGAGACCACGTTATAGGACTTGCCGGAGTAGTTGACATGCAGCCCGTGGGTCAGGTGGCCGCCCTGGTCGAGCTTCATGCCCATGATCGTGTCGCCGTAGTCCAGCAGGCCGAACATGACCGCGGTATTGGCGGGACTGCCCGAGTAGCACTGCACGTTGACGTGCTCGGCGCCGAAGAGTTCCTTCGCCCGCCTGCGGGCCAGGTTCTCGATCTTGTCGATGTACTGCTGTCCGCCGTAGTACCGCTTGCCCGGGTATCCTTCCGAGTACTTGTTGGTCAGGACGGACCCCATGGCTTCCAGTATGGCCGGCGAGACGTAGTTCTCCGACGGGATGAGTTCGATCCCGTCCCGCTGGCGTTCGCGCTCGGCCACCAGCAGGCCGTACAGTTCTTCGTCTCGTTGTCGTACCGCGGAAAAATCCTGCATATCCACTCCCCGTCCCGGGCCTTCGAAAAACCCACGACTTACGGTTTCATACTAAGTAAATCGGCTGCGAGTCGCAAGCGAAAAGGGACCTGGCCAACCCCGTGCGGCACGGCTGTCGGGACGGGATGCCGCGGTACATCGAGGCAAGGATTTCTGTCCGTATTTCAACGTTTTTACGAGGAGTCCAAGGTAATCCCGCACTATAACCTTTACATAAAGTCTTACGACGATCACTGGACGCATTCCGCGAAGGAGACGAAATGTCAGGGGAAGATCAATTCGACGTACCGGCATCCCGTTGGGATTTCCTCGTAGAACGCCTGAACAAGATCGACAATCGCCTGTCCGCCCTCGAAGATGCTCAGAAACACGTCGCGACGAAGATGTGGGTGGTCGGTACGGGACTGACGACCATCGTCGTGCTTACGGGACTGATCATCAATCTGCTGAACTACCTCAAACCCTGATGGTCCGGAAGGCCGGACGTCTTGCGAGCCGTCACTTCTGCAGCATGCCCGCGGCGCTGACGACAAAGGCCGAGAGGAGCACCACGGTGGAGAGCACGCCCAGGACGAGCATGGCGGGGCGGGTGCGGTATGCGGGGGGCAGTTTGAAATTCAGGTAGACGGCCGCGCAGCAGACGATGCCCACGCCGAGGTTGGTCGCCAGGAGCGCCACGATCTGCGTGATCAGGTCGAAGGTGATGTCGCTCCAGATTGCCGCGGCGGAAGAGATGAAGAACCAGATCACGATCCAGGTCTGCAACCTGCGATAGGAATAGGACTTGAACCGCGGCCAGACGGCCGTCAGGAACTCGTGGGCGAACCGGGTCAGGGCCTCCGGTATGGTGGCCAGGGTTCCCCAGAGGGCCGCGAGGATGGCCACGTAGTACACGGGGATGAGGGCGGCGTGGATCTGGGCCCAGATGGAGGACTGTCTCGTGAGCAGGTCCCACGCATTGCCGGGGAGGACGGTCTGCCGCGGGTAGAGCACGACCGCACCGGCGATCATGAAGGCGGCCGTGACGATGAAGAGCACGAGCGCGCCCATGGACACGTCCCACTTGAGCGGCGAGAGCAGCACGCGCATGCGCCGCGCCTCCGACGGATCCTCCTTCAGATAGTTGATTTTCAGTGTGTGGTCGATCCGGCTGCCGAGCCGCTCCATCCCGGCATGATTCGTCAGGCCCCAGCCCCGCTGCGCCACCCACCCGGAATAGGCCAGGTAGGTGCTCAGTGTGCCCCCGACATAGCCGAAGACGGTGACCAGGTTCAGGAAGTAGTCGTTTCTTGCCGCGGAAGGCGCCCAGTCGGGGGCGGCGGGCAGGTTTCCAATCGACAGCGTTCCGATGAGAACGCCGCCCAGACTCGGCCAGACGATCACGGTGGCCAGGATGGTGCCGGAGACCAGGACACCGCAGATGATGATCTGCTGTTTTTCCAGGAACTCGTAGGACGTCAGAAGGCTCAATCCGATGGCCAGGCCCAGGAATCCGGTCGTGACCAGGTTCGCCCAGAACGTATCTGTCGGTCCGGCCGGCAGCGAATCCGAAAAGATGTGTACGACGAGATTGCCGCAGGGTTTGGCGACCGCCGTCAGGGCGATGCTCAGGGCGAGCAGCTCAATGGTTAAAAGCGTCAGGATAAACCAGCCGCGGGGGCCCGGCAGCTTCGCCAGCATCCGGCCAAAGGGCTGGCCGCTCACCGCCGTGAATCGACCCAGCAGGTACGTTACGGCGACGCCCTTGACCAGCACGCTCAGCAGGATGAGCCAGAGCAGGCCGTATTCCGCCCATGCGCCCACGCCCGTAACCAGGATGGTCTCTCCCGCGCCCACGGCCATAGACGCCACCAGTGCGGCGGGCCCGAAGAAGCCGAGCATGCGCCTGAACTTCCGCCAGGACCACGGCTCCGCGTAGACGCCGGCAGGTTCGGGAATGGACAGGAATTCGGAGGAATCGGGATCTTTCGGGGCTTCGTTCATGGAAAAGAAATGATATGATCACGAAGCCGTCACATCAAGCATTAATACCGGGGACGGGCCATGGACGGACCGTATGGCGCGACGGTTATGAAGACCGGAACAGTAGCGATGGTGTAACCTGCGAATTTCGGTCACAAAAACCTGTTTCAACATGTGTCGACTTTGTATAATCAACCCATATCCTCCACATTTCTCGATGCGGATGGTCCACCGGCCATTCGCACGATATCCGGATCGTGATCCGGCGGCCAGAAAGGAAGCCATCCGATGGACCCCAGCCTTAAAGCGACTCCAGATGAAGGGGACGGGGAAGCGAACCGTTCCAAAGACCGGGAAGCCCTGACCCGGCGCGCCTTTCTCAAGCAGACGGCTTTCGTGGCCGCGGCGGTGGCGGCGCCCTTTCCCGTACTGGCGGACCCCTACGCGCCGCAGACCGGAAGCAGTGCGGCAGCCGGCGCATCCCCGGACGGCCTGGTCCAACCTGTCCGCCCGGTGCGCGTCTCCGGACGCGTCACGGCCGGCCGCGCTAGTCTGGCCGGGGTCGCGGTCACGGACGGATTGTCGGTCACGTCAACAGACGCGGACGGACGCTTCGAACTCGTTTCCAATACGCTTCAATCTTTCGTTTCGATCTCCACGCCCGATGGATACGCCATAGCGCAGAACCCAAGCGGCACGGCATCTTTCTACCAGCCGATCATGGCGGACGAGTCGGGGGAGATGGCCGCGCGCTTCGATCTCGCGGCCCTGGACGGATCGGATGAACGCCACGGGTTCCTGGTCCTCTCCGACCCCCAGACCCAGGACGCCTACGAAATGGGTCTCTTCCACGCGGAGACGGTCCCCGACGTGCAGGAGACCGCCGCCGCGCTGGCCGACCGCCGGCTGTTCGGCGTGGGCTGCGGGGACATCATGTTCGACGACCTGTCCCTGTATCCGGAATACGAGCGGGGCGTAGGTCAAATGGGCATGCCTTTCTTCCAGGTCGTCGGCAACCACGACCTGGACTTCGGCCCGACCGACGACGGATCCGTCCGTACGTTCTGCCGCCATTTCGGCCCCAATTACTACTCCTTCGACCGGGGGGAAGTCCACTACATCGTACTGGACAACGTGTTCTGGCACGGCCAGGGCTACATCGGTTACGTGACCGACGATCAGCTCAACTGGCTTGCCCAGGACCTTGCCCTGGTGGAAGCTGGCCGGACTGTGGCGGTGTTCAACCACATCCCCCAGTACACCACGCGCCATATCCGAACCGGCGACGGCAGTCCGTCCATTTCGTCCACGACCGTGAACCGCGAGCGCATGTACCAACTGCTCGAGCCCTACCGGGCCCACGTGTTCTCCGGCCACGTGCACGAACACGAGCACATCTTCGAAGGCGGGGTGCACGAAATCGTCCAGGGCACGGTCTGCGGCGCCTGGTGGAGCGGCCCCATATGCTGGGACGGGACGCCCAGCGGGTACGGTGTCTACGAGGTCGACGGATCGGATATCCGATGGCGCTACAAGTCCACGGGGCTGGGTGAAGACCACCAGATGCGGGTCTATCTCCGCGGCGCCGATCCGGGGGCGCCGGATGAGATCGTGGCGAACATCTGGGACTGGGAGCCCGAGTGGCAAGTCGTCTGGTACGAAGACGGCATGCGGAGAGGCGCCATGGCCCGCCGGCCGGGCACCGATCCGCTGTCGGAATCCATCCACCGCGGGTCAGACCTGCCCGAACGCCGTCCCTGGGTGGATCCGGTCCCCACAAATCACCTGTTCTACGCGCCTGTTTCACCCGAGGCCAAGAAGGTGGTGGTCGAGGCGACGGACCGCTTCGGCAGGACGTACACTGCAACACTGGGCTGAGGCCGGCGACGAGCAGTTTCAGCGGAAGCCGGCGACGTGCAACGTTTCCATTCACGACGTAACGACACCATATCACCGCCAGACCACGGGAGAGCACCATGGCGAGCGACGGGCTGATCAGCCCCTTCGACATCGATGACGACGGATACTTCTGGCTCAAGGGCAACCTCCATTCCCATACCACCAATTCCGACGGGAAACCGTCCCCCCAGGAGCGGCTGGACGGTTACGTCAACCAGGGATACGACTTCCTCTGTATCTCCGATCACTACACGATCACCCGAATCAATACGGTAAGCGCGCCGGACGATTTCGTGCTGGTGCAGGGTGCGGAGATCCACCCGGAAAACCCCTTCGGAGGCCAGACCCACCACTTCCTGGCCTACAACATCGACGAAGACATGGACTCGAAGCGCATGCCGCCGCAGCACGTGATCAATGAAGTCAAGCGGCAGGGCGGCTCGATCTGGCTCGCCCACCCCCACTGGAGCTCGGTCAACATCCTCCGGGATACCCTTCCCCTGCACGGCCTGGCTGGAATTGAAGTTTTCAATACCACCTGCCGCTGCGCCGGACGGGGCGAGTCCTCCGTGCACTGGGACGACTGGATGGACCTCCTCGGCCGCACGATACCGGCCCTGTCCAACGACGACTCCCACGCCCTCGAATCGGATAACAAGGACACCTACGGGGGCTGGAACATGGTGAAGGTCAGGGAACGTTCGGCGGAAGCCATCATCGACGCGCTGGAACGGGGCTGCGCCTACGCAAGCTCGGGACCCGAGATCCGGGATATCCAGCTTCGCCGGGTCGACGACCGGGGAGACGGGAATCGCGTCGTTGAGGCGAGCATCCGGTGCTCCGAGGCACAGCGCATCATTGCCGTGTTCGATTCCTACGGAACGGAGCACCGGCCAAAGGACGGAAGGACCTTCGAAGAGGCCACGTTTACCCTGCGGCCTAACGCGCGCTGGGTCCGATTCGAGATCATCGCGCCGGACGGCACGAAAGCGTGGTCGAACCCGATGGATCTGGAGAACGCAGGGCGGTAGAAGCTACGGCAGGTCCTGGCGGTGGTTGGCCTCGGCGAGCACGACGGCCGAGGTAGAGGCGTTTTCGTTGTAATAGGAGACGAAGCGCTTCGTTTCATGGGCATCGTAAGGGGCGAGGTTCTGCGCCCACCGGAAGCCGATCGTCTGGAACATGAGCCGCGCCCGGACGTCGACGCGCTGCACGCCGGCCGGGACCTCGACCCGGTACCGGATCCTGTCGCTTCCGGCCTGGAAATCCCCGTCTTCCCCCGCCTTGCCGTGCACCATGATGGCGGCGTCGGCCGTCTCCCGGTCAAAACCGTCGGGAAGCAGCCGGTTGTCCTTGGCGTAGGTGACGGCCGTTAGCAGGCCCGTGGTGACCCTTCCCGACCCGTCCACGATAATCGGCTCATAGATCTGTACCTGGCCCGGATCGTCGATCACCTGGTAGTGCGGT
Organism: Gemmatimonadota bacterium; assembly: GCA_009837395.1. Lineage (GTDB taxonomy): Bacteria > JAAXHH01 > JAAXHH01 > JAAXHH01 > JAAXHH01 > JAAXHH01. The sequence goes on along the minus strand of VXTP01000017.1, from coordinate 6,402 downwards.
TCGTAGCGGGATGCGTCCGCGTCGTTGTCGTTGCCCTCGATGCTCCCGTCGGGATGCATGGCGCCGGATTCGTACAGCAGGTTCCCGTCCTCATCACGCACCTCGAGATGGATCCAGGCCCTTCGCGACGGGTAGGCCGTCGGCAGCTTGTGGCCCGCCAGGTTTATCACCTCGATATCGACAGAAATGTGGTCCTCATCGCGGGACACGGCCAGCACCGCCAGCCGGGCGGTGGCCGTCTCCAGGTTCTCCAGGGTCGCCTCTGCGGCGCGCTGAAGATCGCCAGGCGGCGCAGACACGAGCAGTTCATCGCGGTATTTGTCCAGTATACGCAGCATGAACTCGTTGCCGCCGCGGAACACATGCTGTGAGACACCCTCCCGATATTCCCCGAGCACCGAGGAGATGGGGGCCGATGCGATCTCCGGCATATGGCAGGACTGGCAGCTCTCCGACTCCGCGAAGGCGCTGTGCCGCCACTCCAGGTAGGGCGTCTGTTCCGGGAAACGGGCCACTTCCCGTCCCTCGGCGTCCAGGCTCGTCGTGAACAGCGTGTGGCACGTGGCGCAGAACTCGGACTGCTGGACGTGGGTGGAACTGTCCGGGAGGAATCCCGTGGCCGATTGCATGACCCGGGTCAATCCGTCGTCCACTTCAAACGGTCCGAATATCTGCGGGTCGACGTCGGCATCCGTCCGAATCACGAAGTTGCCGTCGAAGCTCGATTCCTGGCCAAGATTATCGGGCCGTATCTGGTGGCAGGTCGTGCAGGACACACCGTCCATGGCGAGCAGCGCACTTTCCTCGCCCTGGCGGGCCGTTTCGAGGTGCGCGAACACCTCTCCGAGTCCACCGTTCTCCCGCGCCACCACCCGGGCCATGGGCATATGGCAGGTCGAGCAGGTGTCCTCGATCTCGGCCTGCGCGCCCGGATGGTCGGTGACCTCCCGCCGCACGGACGCCTGCCAATAGGGGTCCCGGGCGGAATGCGCCATCATGGATCCCCTCCAGACATGACCGATGGACACGTTCTGCCCGTCTGCGTCGACGATGTTGCTGTGGCAGGCGATGCACTGATCCGAAGTAGCGAAGGTGCTGTGGTCCACCGATTGCGCGTCCACCGATTGCGCGTCAACGGATTGCGCGTCAACGGATGCACACGCCAACCCGACGAACGCCAGCCAGGCGAAGGCCAGCCATGCGAGACCGAGCGGCGCCTGCGCGTTGTACGCCCACAGCCGCATCCACAACCTGCTCGCAGAGCTACCAGCCATCGCGGAATCCTCCGTCGAACCAGTCCCAGAGCAGGTACATGACGATCTGCGACTTGCGGCCCTGACTGTTGGCGACCGGTACCCGCACGCCCACGTTGAGGAGGATATGCTGGCGCGTATTCAATGCCACCTGCATTTGAGGTACCAGGTCGAGCGTGACGTCGGCCCCGGAAACCGTTTCGCGGGACGCGAGCAGCTCGACCATGGGACTCCAGGCCCGGCCGTATTCGCCTTCCGTGAAGGTCCTGCCGATCGCGGTCCGGACGATACCCTTGTCCGGAGCGGACCCCGTCACGGCGAAGTCCATCTGCAACTGGGACTGGAAAAAGGCGTCGCCGAATAGCTGGACGAAGGAAACATGGGGTTCCAGCTTTGTCGAACCGGCGCCGAAGCCTTCGTCCTCATCACCGGTGGGCAGGACGACCTCGCCGCCGATGCTGAAGGCATTCCCTCTATCCAGATTGTGGTAAAGGGCATACCGGTAGCCCACGGTAAGGTCACCGAAGCCGATCTCCGCCCCGTCGTCTCCCCCGGTCTGGCGCCGGCCGAAGGGCACTTTCGCTTCGATCATGCCGCGGGGGCCGAACCGCTTCTCGTACAACGGCTCTATGATCACGGCCTTGCTGTCGTCCGTGTCCAACCTCACGTTGAATACGGTCTCGTCCTCCGGAAACGCCTTCTCGGTAAAGAGGGGCTTGGGCACGTTGAATTCGCCGCGGGGCCAGTTGTCGTTGGTGCAGAAGGTGCGGATGTGTCCGAGAATGGCGTAGATCTCCTCGTCCGTCAGGGCATCCCCGAAGGCGGGCATCATGCGGTCGAAGGCCCGCACGGGTCCGCCTTCATGGATCACGGCATGCCAGTCGGGATCGGGTTCGCGGGACGCGAATTCGCAGTCCGTGAAATCCGGAAGTTCCAGGGCAAAACCGCGTTCTTCGAGCGGCCGTCCCCTTCCATCAGATCCATGACAGGCCGCGCAGGCCTGTTCATAGAGTTTGGCCCCGTCTAAGGGTCTGGCCCCGTCTACCTGGTTGGCCTCGCCCACCTGGTCGGCGAAGACCGGAAGCGCCAGAAAAAGGCCGAAGAGACAGAGCGGCACCGCACGATATTTGAAAAATAGTCGCATAACCGCGCAAAATTCCGTGGCAGCGTCGGACGAACCGGCCGGACACATAGGCCATCTGTCGTATCTTTGACGCTATTGTGTTAAACGGTGTGTTATATTAGACAGACCGGATAGCGGTTTCCTTCGATACGAATTCAATCGACCCGTTCGATCCGTACGCGTTTGACCCCTTCCCGGCGTATCCGGTAACACACCGCGAAGAAATCACTGGCGTCTCCGACCATCCGGGCGAAGAGGTTCACCGAGACGGGACCGTCCGGCATGTTGGGGCGGCCGTCCCTTCCGTAGAACCAGCACAGTTCGGTGATGCCGTCCAGCCATCCGTGCATCAGGCCCGGTTCCAGGCGGAAATAGCAGATGTCGCCGGGCAACGTGCGGCTCGTCAGGTTCTCAGTTGGGATGACGATGTCCTCGGACAGGAAGTAGGCGATCTCGCTGCCCGAGTACACGGCGTGGATGCCCTCCTCCTCCAGGGGCAGGGCGTCCCATACCGCCTGGCAAGTCCTAGGGGCCTCGTCCTCGAGCAATTCGGCATCGACAGAAACAGCTTCGACGACAAAGGTCAAACGAATCCTGCGCGGCATGAGTTTTCTCGGAACTCCTTGATAAGAGGGAGATTAACTACAGGATCGGAACTACAACTTCAGGAAGAGCCCGATGTCCCAGGCAGGCGCGTCCAGCACATTGTGGGCGCCGGTATACCTGGTCACACCCGCGGTGATCCCCGCGTTGGACGTGACGTAGAAACTTACCTCCGGACCGAAGGATACGTACTGCTGGTCGTACACGGTCCATTCTCCATCCGTACCGATCGCCTTCGCGCCGCGGACCCAGCCGGATACGCCAAAGCGCTCGCCTACCATGAATCCCGCTTCCACGGCATACCGTATCTCGTCCGAAAAATCGCTCTCGCGGTTGTTGTATCCGATTTCGGCTTTGAGATAGCCCGGTGTCGGCCACAGGGAATGACCGACCTGGAGCATAAACAATTGGTTGAATTCACCGTCCCCGGTAAACAGGCCGACTTCCTGTTGATCGGAGAAGGAATCCCCCAGCGGCAGGCCGGCCATGACCTGAATGCTCACGACCGTGGCCCGGCTGGTGAGCAAGCCAATCCGGGCGCCAAGCTCCCAGTCGCCCGTTCCCGTCTTGGCTTCGGATCCGTGCCGGTCTTCGCTGATACGCTGGTAAAAGGGGAGGTAGCCGACAAGCGTCAACCGGTTTGCCAGGCCGTATTCGCCGTACAGGCTGGTGGTATACCGGCTCTGGTCCGTTATGTCTATGCGGTCTCCGGAAGGCTCAAAGTACGAGTCGCTCCGTATGATCTGCTCGTTCAGCTTGAAGTAGCCTTTGCCCGGAGCATGCGTCCATCCCCCGGCGAAGACCGTGCTTGCCTGAAGAACGAGTCCCGCGAGCATCGCGGTGAGAAAGACGATTCTCGACATCGGGTGGTTCCTACAGTTTCAGGAAAACTCCAAATTCCCACGTAGGGGCGTCCAGCATGCTATGGGCCCGGGTGAACTTCGACATGCTGGCGGTTACTCCCGCGTTGGGCGTAACGTAGAAATCGAGCTGGGGGCCGAAGGACAGGTACTCGATTTCGTAGCGTGAACGGAATTCGTCATCTGCTTTGCCCAGGACTTCGATCCCGCGAAGCCATACCGATATGCCGAGCCTTTCGGCGACCGTATAACCGGCTTCCAGACTATACCGGAGCTCATCGGAATAGTTTTCATTGGGGTCGTCGTCGCCCTGCCTATTGTTGTAACCGATCTCGCCTTTCAGATAGCCGGGTACGGGATAGAGTGAATGGCCCACCTGAAGCGATAGCAGCTGGTTGAACTCGCCGTCGCCGGTCCAGAGGACGAAATCGTTCCCCGAATCTCCCAACGGCAAACCGGCCAGGACCTGTATACTTACGACGGTTGGTCCGTCTGTCAGAATCCCGATTCGTACACCGACGTCCCAGTCGCCAACACCTGACGTAGAATCAAGCATTAGTCTAACAAACTCTTCGTCGTCTACACTAAAGTTTGTATAAAACGGCATGTAACCCACCAGGGTCACCCGGTCGAGCAAGCCGAATTCACCGTAAAGACTCGTCGTGTTGCCGCTCACTTTTGGAATCTCGGTTTTGGATCCGTTCGGTGCGAACAATGACTCGGCCCGCACGATCTGCTGGCTGAGTTTGAAATACCCCTTGCCCTTCGGCTGGGTCCATCCGCCCGCGTGGGCGGAGGTTGAACACCAGATCAACGCGACTGTCAAAAATGTGGCTGAAATGAATCTGTTCACCCCAATGCTCCTTTGTGATTCAGATGCTCAAAATGATCCGCTTCCGAGTGGCATATTCACCAATGCACAGTGAAGAATGACATGACTATAGGAGTCTAATGTTTCGCCTGCGCTGGGTGTGAAGGTACTTGAAAAACTGTTTCTGCCGGTAACATCACCAAAATGCCTGGCGCCATCGGGCGCAGCCCCGCTACGCCAGTTAATTGACGAACTGGTGTAAAGGAACAAATGAGCACGGACCCCGCCTCCAGTGTTCATGCCAGTTATGGTCAGTTTGAGCTTCCCGCCGGGGACTTCCTCGAAGGTCACGGAACCGGCGGTGTTCGGATAGCTGCTCGTACCCGAGATACTCGCAGTACGACTGGCCTGCGCTTCAACCGTCAGCGCTGCATCACCTGATACTCCGTCAGTGGTCGCTGAGATCGTAACAGAACCCGCGTCCCTGCCGGTAGCCAATCCGGATGAGTTGACCGTTGCAATCAAGTTATTGCTGCTTGACCACGTAAAGGTCTTGCCCGAGAGTTCCATGTTATCCGAGTCATATGCCGTAGCGCTGAACTGTCGCGTCTCTCCCTCCTTGACCGTCGCGTCCGACGGACTCACCGATACGCTGGCTACCATCGGCTCGGGGGGTGGTTCTGTTTCCGTGACGGTGAGTGTGGCCGTACCCATAACACCGTCTGCCGTCGCCGTGATCATCGCCTCACCCGCTCCGACACCGTTCGCCAGACCGTTCGCGTCGACCATAGCCACCAGCACGTTCGAACTCGACCACGCAAACTCCACGTCCGGGATTTCCATACCGTCCGATGTCAAAGCCATGGCCGTGAACTGTTGCATAGCGCCTTCCTCGATCATCGCTTCATCCGGACTCACCGTTACGCTCGCTACCACCGGCTCATCAGTCGGGGGTACGCCCACCGTCAGCATTGCTATGCCGGAAACGCTGTCCGCGGTGGCCGTGATCATCGCTTCGCCCGCCCCGACACCAGTTGCAAGCCCGTCCGAATCGATCGTCGCAACCATTTCGTCCGAGCTCGACCACGTAAACTCCACATCCGGGATTTCCATCCCGTCCGATGTAAGCGCCTTCGCCGAAAACTGCTGTGTCGCGTCCGTCTCGATCGCCGCCTCCGTCGGACTCACTGTTACGCTCGCCACCACCGGCTCGGGCGGCGGGGGTTCGGCCACGTTGATCGTTACCGGGGCACTCCAGATTCCGTCCGCCGTAGCGCGGATCGTCGCCATACCGGCGCCGACGGCTGTGGCCACACCGGCGGAAGTTATGGTCACTACGGTGAGGTCGCTGCTCTCCCATGAGACACTTACGTCATCGCGAACAACGCCTCCCGCCGTCCGGGCCGTTGCCGTGAAGGTGACCATTTCCCCTATCATCAACGTCTGGGCCGATGAAGGAGCAATCGTGATACGGGATACGGCGGCCACGGTGACCGTGATCGTCACTGCCGCGCTCGAAACGCCGTTACCTGTCGCCCGGATGTTGGCCGTTCCGGCGGCTACGGCCGTGGCAACCCCGTTGTTGTTGATCGTAGCCACGGCGGTATTGCTGCTCGACCAGGCAAAATCGACCCCGCTGATCACGGTGCCGTCAGAAGCTTTGGCAGTCGCGACAAATCGTTGGGTCCTGCCCACCTCCACCGTCGCCATGTTCGGGCTGACCTCGACTACGGAGACAGTCGGTGCAGGGGG
>VXTP01000029.1 GCA_009837395.1 Gemmatimonadota bacterium | reverse complement strand
GGGTACGACGGCTGGTCCTGCGTGGGCGAAGTCAACGTGGCCGGGGCGATCCGGAGCCCCAGCGTGGAGATCACCGAGGAGCGCTTCCCCTTCAAGATTGTACGGAACGACCTGCGGCCGGGCTCGGGCGGCGACGGCACGTGGCGGGGCGGACTGGGCGCCGTGTTCGAAATGGTCTACGAGGGGGACGAGCCGGCCAAGCTGAACATGGCGGGCGACGGCGTCGTCAACCCGCCCTTCGGGCTCTTTGGCGGTGCGCCGGGTCTGCCGCACCGGTACAAGGTGATGTCCAACGGCAGGGAGCGGATACTGAAATCGAAGGAAACCGAGGTGCCCATTCTCCCCGGCGACCGCATCATCGCCCTGTCCGCCGGCGGAGGTGGCTACGGACCGCCCGGATCGCGGGACCCCGACAGCCGTTCACGCGACCGGGAATCGGGTCTGGATTGATCGGGCCACGCTCCCGCACGGGCCGCGCCCGCGATCAGGATTCCGGCCTGGACTGACAGGCGCCTGGCCTAGAACCTTACCCACACCGCATAGATCGCGAAAGCCGCCATGATCAGCGTGGCGGCCGTCAGCGCCACCATCAGGAGGCGAGACGGGGGAACGCCCGCTTCCCTCGCCGTCGTCCGGCTGAAGTACAGCGCCGCCCACCCGATGGCCGGCAAGAGGATCGTCTGCATCAGCGCGCCAATGATCACCATGGTGACCGGCGCGGACCACAGGACGTAGAGGACGAGGTACACCAGGGGCAGCAGGACGCCGATGATACGCACGACGCGCTGCCGGTCATTCGGTCGCGCATAGGTCACCAGGCCGAGCACCGAAAGGGCGTCCGCCAGCATGCGCGATTGTCCCACGATGGTGACGAAATAGGTCGAAAAGAGGACCACGAACGCGCCTACGCCGAACAGGTAGAACGCCCAGTTGCCCAGCGTCTCGGTGTACATCCCGGAGAGGATCTGCACGGTGCCGAATCCCTCGGGCACCATCCCCTGGGCGTGGAGCACGGCCGCACCGAGAAAGAAGAAGGCGAGCGTGGCCAGCGTGTAGATAACCATGCACAGCCACACGTCCTTCTTCATCACGCCGATCCATCCCAAGGCGCGCGCCCGCCAGTCCGGACTGCCGTCCCGGGGTCCGGCCGACCGGGCATATCCCTTTTCCACGCACCAGTACGGGTAGAGCAGGAGTTCGGAAGCGCCGACGCCGGTGATGCCGAAGACGGCGAAGGCCGTAACGGCCCCGTCCGGCGGCAGGGCGAAACGCAGTCCGTCCAGGATTACGCCGGGCGATACGGCATAAGGAGTCCAGAACAGGAGCAGCGCGCTGGCCAGCGTGGTGAAGGTAAAGAGAGCGACCAGGATGGTGGTAATACGTTCCAGCGTCATGTACTGGCCGACGAGACCGAGCCCCATGCCGACCAGGGTGAGTATGATCAGCCAGGACGTGTTTCCGAAAACCGGAAAGATAAGGTCCAGCGACAGGCTCATCGTACCGAAAATGCCCCCGACCTGCATCGTGCTCCAGAGCAGGAGGAACAGGCTTCCCCACACGAGCCATGAAACCCGCAGGCGCGGTCCCGGCACTTTGTTGAATGCGACGAAAGTGGTCTGGCCCGTGGCGATGGCATGGCGGCCGAGTTCGCTCTGCACCGGCACCTTGACGGCACAGCTCAGGAGAATGAGCCAGAGCACCACGAATCCGACCTCGGCGCCGAGCCGCGTAGTGGCGATGAGTTCGCCGGAACCCACGATGGAACCGGTCAACAGCAGGCCCGGCCCCAACTGGCGGATCGTCGACCAGCGGTCGGTGGGCGGTTTTCTCACATGTTCGGGGAGCAGCGCGTAAGGGTCGTATTCACGGGACATGCGGATGCCTGTGCGGGGTTTTATCGAGACTGGCGGTTCGGCACCGCGCGGTGCCGTTCAGGACGCGTCCGCCTCGGTGGAAAGAGGAATCGCTTCGTCGATCAGCATGATGGGGATCTCTTCCCGGATGGGATAGAGGTATTTGCCGTCGGCCCGTATCAACCCGCCGTCGATGGGCTCCGTCACCTTCTCGCCTCCCCGGTTGACGAGATTGCCCGCCATGATCATCTCGTTGATGGATGCGACCCGGGAATCGGATGCGAGACGGACCTCTTCCTTGGTTTCCGGGCAGGCCAGTATGTCCAGCAAATCCTGGTCAATCATGCTTCCCTCCGCGTCCGATGCCCTGTGCCGCCGCGTCCGATGCCCTGTGCCGCCGCGTCCGATGCCCTGTGCCGCCGCGTCGAATGTCCTTTGGCGTCCCGCGTGTCTGAATGTTGTGGTCGGGACAGACTATAAGACGCGCGGGAAGCGCGATCAAGCGATTTCTCAGGCAACGCCGATTGCCAGTAAGGCCGGACCGGCCACGGTGCGGACCGGAACGGGCCGTCATGGACGAACGCCGGAACCGGCCGGTAGCGGTCAATGTGGTTGTTGCGTTCAAGGCGATTATCTCGTATAATATGTGCGATTTTCAGAACGAGTTTTTACGACCGCAGCCCTTTAACGGAATCCAAGGAGTCCATACATGGCGCAGGAATTGCCGACCACCATCGAATTGCCCGACTATTCCGGCCTGCCTTACAAGGTGGCCGACCTGTCTGAGGCGGAACTGGGACACCGTGAAATCTCCATCGCCGAACAGGAGATGCCCGGGCTGATGGCCGTCCGCGAGAAATACGCCCGCGAACAGCCGTTGCGGGACACGCGGATCATGGGTTCCCTCCACATGACGATCCAGACCGCCGTGCTCATCCAGACACTCAGGGCCCTCGGCGCCGAGATTCGGTGGGCTTCCTGCAACATCTTCTCGACCCAGGACCACGCGGCGGCCGCCATCGCGGACGACGGCGTTCCCGTCTTCGCGTGGAAGGGAGAAAGCCTGGAGGAATACTGGGCCTGCACGCTGCAGGCGCTGACCTTCGACGGCGAGACCGGACCTACGCAGATCGTTGACGACGGCGGCGATGCCACGCTCCTCATTCACCGCGGCGTGGAGGCCGAGGACGACCCCTCCATCCTGGATGAACCCACGGACAACCGGGAACTTCAGATCATCAACGAAGTACTCCGGCGGCAGCTGGACCAGAACCCGCGATTCTGGCACCATATGAGCGCGAACATACGCGGCGTATCCGAAGAGACGACCACGGGCGTCCACAGACTGTACCAGATGATGGAGGACGGCAAGCTCCTGTTCCCGGCCATCAACGTCAACGATTCGGTGACCAAGTCCAAGTTCGACAATCTCTACGGCTGCCGTGAATCGCTCGCGGACGGTCTCAAGCGCGCCCTCGACGTCATGGTCGCCGGGAAGACGGTCGTCGTCTGCGGATACGGCGACGTGGGTAAGGGATGCGCCCAGTCGATGCGGGGATTCGGCGCGCGCGTGGTGATCACGGAGATCGATCCCATCTGCGCGCTTCAGGCCGCAATGGAAGGCTACGAGGTGACCACCATCGAAGACGTGCTGGACCAGGGCCAGATCTTCGTTACGACGACAGGGAACCGGGACATCATCCGCGTCGAACACATGGAACGCATGCAGGACCAGGCCATCGTCTGCAACATCGGGCACTTCGACAATGAAATACAGGTGGACGCGCTGAACGAATACCCCGGCATCGTGAAACAGGCCATCAAGCCCCAGGTGGACAAGTATGTTTTCCCCGACGGCCGCGTCGTTTTCCTGCTCGCGGAGGGGAGGCTGGTAAACCTGGGATGCGCCACGGGCCATCCTTCCTTTGTCATGTCCAGTTCATTCACCAACCAGGTGATCGCGCAGATCGACCTGCGGATCCACGACCACGAAACAGGCGTGACGACCTTGCCGAAACACCTGGACGAGGAGGTCGCCAGGCTGCACCTGCAGAAACTGGGCGTGAAGCTGACCCGGCTGTCCCGGAACCAGGCGGATTACATCGGCGTCCCCATCGAAGGCCCTTACAAACCCGATCACTATCGATACTGACGGGCAAAAGGGGCGTGGACCATCAGCCTTCCCCGTGAATTAACGGGGGATGTCCACCGTTCTCGATGAAAAACTTCAGTGTGTTTTTTGCCACCCTCAGGAACCGGTTCAAGATCGAGGACGACCCGTTTCAATTTCGCGACCCGGGCGTGCTCGTGGACGGGGATCTGCGGTTGCGGCTCCACATGACGCTGCCGGGCGACGCGCGGCGCGGCATCGTTCCGGAGTACGTATTCGACATGGTGCGGTCGGACCGCCCGGACCGCCCGGACCGCCCGGACCGCCCGGACCGCCCGGCCACGGTGATGGGAAGGCTGTCCCTGCGCATCGGCCATACGGAGCACATCGAGATGTATGCCGGCCATATCGGATACTCCGTGGACCCGCCCTATCGAGGCCGCCGGCTGGCGGCCCGCAGCTGCCAGCTCATCCTGCCGCTCGCCCGGGCACACGGAATCAACCCGCTCTGGATCACCTGCAATCCGGAGAACGCGGCGTCCAGACGGACCTGCGAGATCATCGGGTCCACGCTGGTGGAGACCGTCCCGATTCCCCCGAGCGATCCGCTTTACCGGTGGGACACGAAGTGGAAGTGCCGGTACCGGATGGACCTTTAGCCCATGTTAGCCCTCCACGGCGGATCACCCTACCGGGATACGGAATCCCGTCCCTTTCCCACCCGGACGCCCTTCGGTGACGAAGAAATACGACTCGTCACGAAGGCGCTGCGTTCCCAGAACCTCTTTCGGTGGGGCGGCGAACTCACCCCGCTGTTCGAAAGCCGTTTCGCTGAAACCTACGGTGCGAAGCACGCCACCGGATCCACGTCGGGGACCGCGGCCCTGCATGTCGCCATCGGCGCGGTAAACCCGGAACCCGGGGACGAGATCATCACGAGCGCGATCACCGACCTGGGTACGATCATCCCGATCCTGTACCAGAACGCCGTGCCGGTCTTCGCGGACACGGATCTGGAGACGCTTACCGTGGACCCGGAGGACGTGGAACGGCTCATCACCCCCCGGACGCGGGCGATCATCGCTATACACCTCTTCGGCAATGCCTGCCGGATGGAGGCCCTGGCGGAGATCTCGCGCCGCAAAGGGATCACGCTCATCGAGGACTGCTGCCAGGCTCACCTGACGGAATACCAGGGACAGTTGCTGGGCACCATCGGGGACATCGGCTGCTTCAGTTTCCAGCAGTCGAAGCACATGACCACCGGGGACGGCGGCATGACCATCACGGACGACGACGCCCTGGGCCGGTGCATGCGGAGCTTCGCGGACAAGCACTACGACCGGGATCGGGCGGGATCGCGCATGTACGGACCGCTGGGCATGAACTTCCGGATCACGGAACTCCATTCCGCGGTGGGACTGGCCCAGCTGGAAAAAGTCGGCCGGGTCGTCGCATCGAGGAACCGCCTTGGCGGCCGGCTGTCCGAGGGGATCCAGCACCTCGACGGTATCGTGCCGGCGCCGGTTACACCAGGTGCGACGCACAGTTACTGGTCGTACCCGATGCGGGTCCCCGGGTATTCGAACGAAACCTTCGCCCGGGCGCTGAACGCCGAAGGAATCGGGGCGAGCGCCGGATACATCGGCGATCCGATTTTCCAGTGTTCGGCGGCGCTCGCGGACCACCGGACCTACGGAGACTCCCGTTTCCCCTTCTACAGCCCGTACACGGACCGCACCTTCGAGCACGCGGACGAGCTGTGTCCGAGGACCCGCGAACAGCTCGGGCAACTCGTGATGCTCTCCTTCAACGAACAATACACCGACGGGGATATCGACGACGTGGCCGGCGCCGTGGGGAAGGTCGCATCGCTGCTGGAACGGACGCGGTAATCCGGATTTCGCGGGGCGACCCGGATCGAGCGATGATCGGATCTCTCTCGTGGCGAGGCGAGCTACGGGATGTTGTGCTGCACCTTGTAGGCGAGCCAGTTTTCCTTGAGATGCAGGAAGTCCGCGAAGGTGGGCTGCAGGATAAAGGGATTGTTGTTCCGCTCGTAACCGATGGTCGAAGTGGGCTTTACACCGAAATCATGGCCCGGGTAAACCCCGATTCCGTCGTCCAGTTCCATCAGGCGCCGCAGGCTGTCGTATTCCTTCCGCGCTTCTTCTTCGGTGGCCGTGCCGCCCACCTTGCCCACGAAGAGCGTATCCCCGGTAATCAGCTTGTCTTCCGCCAGGAGGCACATGCCGTCCTCGCAGTGGCCGGGGGTGTGGATCACGGCCAGTTCGAGTTCACCCAGCCTGAAGATCTCACCATCGGTCACTTCGATATCGTAGAAATACTCCGCGTCCCGGTACATCACCACGTCGAGGCCCAGTTCTTCGATCAGGTGGTCGTTGCCGTTCACGTGGTCATGATGGGAATGGGTGCAGATGATGCAGGCCAACTCCACGTCCAGCTCGCCCGCGCGCCGTATGTAGTATTCGGGCCGGTAGGAGGGGTCGACCGCCGCCGCCTTCCGGGATTTCTCGTCGGCGACCAGGTAACCGAAGTTCCGGTCGCCCCCGTTCTCAATCTGTTCGAAGATCATCCTCGTCCCTTTCGAATCGACCTTGCCCCTCAATGGTCGTCATTGTCTGTTACCTATCGCCTGTGCCCCGAACCGTCGCAACTCGGTCTCCCGCATGATATCCCATCGGCGGGATGAAGTCAACCGGTTACCCGCCGGCCGTGAATTCGCTTGACTTCGACCCGGTCCGGGCACAGGATAAATGCATGAAAACACGTGTGTTCAAACGGCTTGAATCCGAAAGAAAAGAGCACTCCGTGCATATCGGCGACCTGATCATCTTCCGTCATCGCGGGGACATTCAGATCGGCATGCTGCAGGCGGTTTCCAGGAAGAAACTCAAGGTGGCGACCTCGGCCAACCGGGTCATGGATATCTCTACGGATCCCATCGTGCGGTATACCGATATCCGGGTCCGCGACCTGCCGGAAATGCTGGCCGTCCGGCGGGAAATCGAGGACCAGGCCCTTTCCTTCGACCTTGAAGAGGTCTGGGACATCCTCAAGGACGATCCCACCGTATTCACCTCGGAGGACATCGGTGAACTGTACTGGGGCGAACCCGGCTCGCCTGAGCAGCGGGCGGCCATGCAGCTGCACCTGAGCCGCCAGTGCCTGTACTTCTGCGAACGGGACAACGGCTTCACGTCCCGCACGACCGACCAGGTCAGAAGCATCCTGGACAAAGAGGCCCGCCAGCGCGCCGTGAGTACCGAGCGGGAAGGGTTCGACCGCTGGCTCGCGGACGAAACGCAACAGGACCTTCAGTCCCTGACGAACCGCCAGAAGCGCTGGCTGTCCCACCTCCGGGAGTACGTCATACAGGGCGACGAATACGCCGCGATCGACCAGGTGCGCAGCCTGCTGAAGGAAATGCCCACCCTGGCGGGCGGAGATCCGCAGCGATCCGTCTTCGAAGTCATGGTACGCAAGGGGTTCTGGGACGAAGACGAAAACCTCGATCTGCTGCGTTACGAGATACCGACCGGGTTTTCCGACGAGGTCCTCGAATACGCCGCGGCCTGCCGATCCTCCGAATCCGGCCGGGAAGACCTGACCGGGTTGCCGATCCTGTCGATTGACGATGCATCCACCCAGGATATAGACGACGCCCTCTCCGCGGAACGGACCGAGGACGGCTACCGGATCGGCGTGCATATCACCGACGTGGCGGACCTCGTGCCCCGGGATTCGATCCTGGACCTCGCGGCACGGGAACGGATGTCGTCCGTCTACCTGCCGGACCGGCACATACCCATGCTGCCCGCCAACCTCTCCCAGGACCACTGTGCGTTGCTCGAGGGCGAACGGCGCTGTGCCATCAGTTTCTTCTTCACGCTGTCCTCCGATTTCGAGCTGCTGGATTCCCGGATCATGCCGACCCTGATCGTCAACCGGGCGAGGCTGTCCTACGACGAAGCCAATCGTTTGCTGGGTACGATCGAGCAACCCTACGCTGAAGTGCTGCAGATCCTGAACCAGGCGGTGGACGTCTTCTACCAGCGTCGCATCGACCAGGGCGCGGTCGACCTGGAACGCAGCGTAGTCTCGATCAAGGTGGACGGCGAGAAACGAATCCGGATCGTGCTTCGGGACACTTCAACAAGGTCCGAACACATCGTGTCGGAACTGATGATCCTCGCCAACCGGACCGCCGCGGCGTACCTGGCCGGCCGCGACATACCCGCGATTTACCGTACCCAGGCCGAGACCGACCTGGGCGACCTGGAGCAGGCGGAACACGACGCGGTCTGGCGCTTCCTGGTACTGAGAAGAATGAAGCCCCTCGAACTCAGCCTGAAGTCCCGTCCGCACGCCACGCTGGGCGTAGACACCTACTGCCAGATCACGTCGCCGATCCGGCGCTACGCCGACCTGGTCCTTCAGCGGCAGTTGCGGACGGCCCTGACGGAAGGGCCCCCGGCCTACGACGCCGATGAAATGATGGATGAACTGTCCGCCCTCGAACGCAGCAGGATACTGAACAAGATCCAGGCCAGGCGGGAATGGTACTGGTTGCTCAAGCACCTCGCACAACAGAAAGACGTCCAAATCAGGGCGATCGTCCTTGAGACGCGGGAACGGAACATCCTGGTCGAGTTTCCGGATTTAGGAACGCGGATGGCAGTCAAGGTGGAGGGCAGGCCTTCACCGGGTGAAGAAATCGTGTTGAGTCCCGTCGCAATCGACCCGTGGTCGGGTACGCTGAGATTGCGGCAGGTTACAGATCACTCCTGAACAGGAAGGAGCATTTCCTTGGTAAAGATACGTTCACTGGAACACGTAGCCGTGGCCTACCGGGACACGGACGCCGCGGCGAAATGGTACTGCGACGTGCTGGGCTTCGAAGTCGCGCTCAAGTTCAACAACCCGGGGAGCGACGCGAATTTCTACTTCGTCCGCGATCCCGCCGGCACCTGCTTCATCGAGATCATTTCCATGCCCGAAGGAGACGACACGCAACTCGCCGACATCCGGACCGCCCACGTGCATATCGCCTTCAACGTGGATGACATGGACGAAGCGGTTGCCGTGCTGGAATCGAAGGGGGTTAAGCTGGAAGGTCCGCCCGTCCAGGCCGGTCAGAACATCCTGCTGTTCTTCCGCGATCCGGAAGGCGCGCCGCTGCAACTGGTACAACGGGCGAAACCGCTCTAAGGCCGAGACCTCAGAAACCGATTTCGAAACCGAACCGGATTTCCCGGGGCGGGGCGTACTGCTGGGGATCCAGGCTCAAAAGGCGCCGCAGCCGGACAAACTCATCCGACCGGCCCGTAAACGACTCCAGGGTATATCCATCGTCTCCCGGACGGCCCGTGTTGGCGTAGACGCTGACGACGTTCCGGCGGTCGAACACGTTCCGGACTTCCGAGAACACTGTGTAGCCGAACCGGCCGGCCCTGAAGCGCTTCCTGAGGCGCAAGTCGAGGTTGGCGAAGGCCGGCAGGCGCGCCTGGTTCCGCTCGATTTCCGTCCGTTCGCGCAGGGCGTTGGTCGGCGTGTAGGGCAGGCCGCTGCCGAAATAACCGACCAGGGACATCCCCCATCCCCGCAGCGGTACGCCCAGTATGCTCCGCTGCACGGTATCGGGCGCGAGCACGTTCACCACGGCTTTCAGGGTGTGCCGCTGGTCGAAGGCAAGCGGGAAATAGCCTCTCTCCGCGGGATCGGCGGAGCCGACCGGCCTGGCCTGCTCCGCGTGCTCCTGGGGCGTGGACGCGCTGCCCCGGGCGATGGAGTAGGTGTAGTTGAAGGAACCGGAAACCAGGCGCGACACGTCCCGTTTCACGATCAGCTCCACGCTGCGCACGGAACCGAAGTCCGCGTTGTTGAAGATGTAATACATCCCGCCGGGATACTGGACCTGCGCCGTCGACGTCAGGTTGGAGATGGTCTTGTAGGATGCCGTGAACCCGACGCGGACGTCCCTGGTCAGCATATGCTCGAGGCCGAACTCATAAGCCACGGTCTTTTGCGGAGACAGGTCGGGATTCCCCAGGCGCGGGGATTCGCCGCTGAAGTCGCGCCGCAGGTTCGTATAGGCGTGCCGGAACTCCGGCGGCTGGTAGAAGTAACCGTAGTTGAAGCGGAGCAGGCTTCGCGGCGTGAAGGAGTGGGATACGCCCAGACGCGGGCTCAGCCGCAACTTGGTCGAGTTGTCCCTCTGCGCGGCCTGGCCAGACGGAAGATCGACGAAAAACCGCTGGCTCGTGTCCAGGTAATCCATCCGGAGCCCGGCGTCCACGATCAACCGGCTCAACTCCACCCTGTTCTGAAAGTAGAGGGCGCCTTCCACGGGATTGACGGTGTACCGCTGGCCCTGCGGTACAGCCTGCAGGAACGACCGCTCGTTCCAGTCCAGCCGGTACCACTGCGCTTCGATGCCCGCCCGGACCTGGTTCCAGTAGGTGACCTGCCCGCTCAGGTCCGCCCTGGCGCCGTAATAGGTTGACCGGGCGTCGCGGTACAGCGGAAAGAAGTCGCTGCCTTCCGTGAACGGCAGTCCCTCGTATCGATCGGAGGGCAACTGGGTGGACTCGTAGATCGATCCGTTGTATTGACCGTGATCGTCCACCGAATAACCCGGCCACTCCGACCAGTATCTGTCCGCCAGCATGGTCGGAAAAAGGATGCTGTTGGTGGCATACCTGTAGAACCGTGCGGTATAGAAGAGTCGCGGACTGATGTTCTGGCTGACGGACAGGTTGAGCGCCTGGCTGTCGGCCTGTCGTTCCGGAAGCCCGTCCGGGTTGAAATCGTAAGAAAGCCCATTCTGGTTGCGATGGTCATACTGAAGATGGCGCTGTCGGAAGTAGTGACCGCTGACCTTGAGCTTCATGAGGGGATAGGGCTTGAACACCAGGTTTCCCGCCACCGTGGCCAGCGAACGGCTGTTGTGGGGGATATGGTGCCCGTCGCTCAGGACCTGGCCTGAAAGGAAATAGCCGCCACGGTCCCCGAACCAGGGCAGCGCGCCGCCCAGCGTCCCCTCCAGGCGCCCTCCCCGTCCCGCCGCGGTTTCGTCGTAGCTTCCCGCCTCCAGGTCATACTGGGACTGCAGCGTCGTCGCGGCCCTGAGGGTACCCGACAGGGGACCGCTTCCCTCGCGGGTCACGATATTGACGACACCCGACATGGCCTCCCCGTACTGCGCGTTGAATCCGCCCCGGTTGACGACCAGTTCCTCGACCGAATCCAGGGGTATATGCGTACCCATGCCGCCCAGCAGGGGATCTTCCAGGGTGGCGCCGTCCACGTAGTAGGAGATCTCGTTCGCCCGGCCGCCCCGCACGTGCAGGCCGCCCTCGGCGTCACGGATCACCCCGTTCTGGAGAAAGATCAGGTCCGACAGGTCCGTTACGGGCAAAGACTCGATTTCCCGGGGGACGATCAATTCGCTTGAAGCGGTCAGGTCCGACCGGGCGGACGTCCTCCGCGCGGTGATGGTAACGGGCTCGGCCAGGTCGAGCATCGTCGTTTCCAGCTCGAAGTCGATCCGCGTGGTGCGATCGCTGTTGACGGTGAGCACCTGGGTGCGGACGGGCAGGTAGCCGATCATCTGTACTTCAAGCCGGTACGCGCCAACGGGAACGTTGAGGATGAAATACTCCCCGTTCAAGCCCGAAACAGCCCGTGATTCGGTACCCTCCACGCGGACCGTGACGCCAGCCAGCGGATCACCGGTCGCCGCGTCCCGTACAAACCCCGTGACCTTGCCGGAGGTGACGGCCAGGGCGGAACCCGGGACGAGTCCGCAGAAAAGTATGATCAGCAAAGCAATGCGCTTCATGAGGCTCCAGTTCCTCGTGAGTTCGATACAATCATCCGTTACCGACAGGTCGCAAATAACATGCCGACGGGCGTACAGGGCGTTCATTTTCTGCCGGAAACGTTCAAAATCGTGGAATTCCGGGATAAATACGCCCTGGAAGCGGGGATTCCGCGCGGAATGCGGGCGCGAACCGGAAATCCCCTTCGGAACGATGTGAAAGGATTTGCACAGGTTCAGCTGCCCGCTGTCCCGGCGTTGCAGGCCAGGCTGACCAGGCTGGCCAGGCTGGCCAGGCTGGCCGCTAAACGCCGTTTCTTGTCCCGGTAGCGAGCGGCTTCCTCGAACCTGCGCCGCTTCTCCGCGCCGGCGGCGTAAATGTCGATTTTCAGGAACAGGGTATCCAGGGCGGCGGTCAGGGCCTCGTCTTCCAAGGCGCCGCTTTGAATCAGCTTCTCCAGTGCGCGTATGCGGAAACGGTCCATGCCCCAGTGCGCGCGCGACAACTGGTCCTCATGGCCGCCAAACTTCAGCAGCAGAGGTTCGTCCACGTAGAGCACGGGTTCCCGCGCGCAGATGCGCAGCCACAGATCGTAGTCTTCGCACACCGGCAGTTCCGGGTCGAACATGCCGAAGCGTTCGAACAGATCACGATGTATCAGCGCGGAAGAAGGGGAAATGACGCACAGGGGCAGACAATGATGGAAGATGTGTCCGCCGTACTTGGCGTGCTTTTTCATCGGATTGACCCGCCTGCCCTTGCGGATCCAGATCTCATCGGTGTGGCAGAACCTGAATCGCGGATCCCGTTCCAGCGCGCTCCACTGTCTTTCCAGCTTGCGGGGAAGCCATTCGTCGTCGGAATCGAGCAAGGCGATCCAATCGTGTTTCGCCGCGTCGATGCCGTGATTCCTGGCCGCGCTCACGCCCTGGTTTTCCTGCCGAAGGTACCGCACACCGGGAAAAGTGCGGACGAGGGCGGGCGTACCGTCCGTCGAACCGTCGTCGACCACGATGATCTCGGCCGGCGGCGCCGACTGTTCCAGGACGGACCGGATCGCCGACGGCAGCCGGTCTTCCCGGTTATAGGTGGGAATCACGACGGAGACGGGACGGATTGTCGTTTCCATGTGGTACCATCCTGAAGCCCGTCACTCCTGAAGCCCGTCACTGAAGACCGTATTTCTTGATCTTGTACTGGATGGTCCTGACCGTGACGCCGAGGGCCTCCGCCGCGCGCGTCCGGTTTCCGCCGGATTCCAGCAGCGCTTGCTGGATGAGGCGTTTTTCGGCCTGTCCCCTGGAGTCCTTGAGTGACCCCTGGACGGGGACCGCGTCCGCTTCGATCGCGGGCGCGTGGGGAAAGCCGGGCAGATGTTCCGGCAGGATGCGTTCTCCGTCGCTCAATACGACGGCGCTCTCGATGGCGTTCTCCACTTCCCGGATGTTCCCGGGCCAGTCGTATCTCGTGCAGATCTCCAGGGCTTCCTCGGAGATATACTTGTCGCCGAGGCCGTTCTCCCGCGTGTACTTCCGGATGAAGTAGTCGATGAGCGGCGGGATGTCGTTCCGGTGCTCTCGCAGGGGCGGCACCACGATGGGCAGGACGTTCAACCGGTAGTAGAGGTCCTGCCGATAGCGCCCCTCTGCGACCGCGTCCTCCAGGTTGCGGTTGGTGGCCGCGATCACCCGGACGTCGATATGCAACGGTTCCGTGCCGCCGAGTCGTTCGAACCGGCGTTCCTGCAGCACGCGCAGCAACTTGACCTGGACGGCCCCGCTGATCTCGCCGATTTCGTCCAGAAAGATCGTACCGCCGGCCGCCCGCTCGAAATAGCCCTTGCGCGTCGTGCTCAGCGCGCCGGTATACGCCCCTTTTTCGGTCCCGAAGAGTTCGCTTTCCAGCAGGCTTTCGGGAATGGAAGCGCAACTCACATCCACGAAAGGGTGTTCCTTCCGGTAGCTTCTGGCGTGGATCGCCCGGGCGATCAGGCTTTTGCCCGTACCGCTTTCACCGAGCAGCAGGACCGTGGTATTGGCCCTGGCGACCTTCTCCACGCGTTCGAAGATGTCCCTGATCTGGGCGCTTTCCCCGATGATGTCCGGGTCGGGGATGGAAGGCGGTTTGGTTGATGCATCCGTACGCCGCCGGTTCTTCTTCTCCTGCAGCGCGCCTTCTATGGTGGCGAGCAGTTCCTCTAACTTCACCGGCTTGGTCAGATAGGTAAAAGCGCCGTCGCGCATGGCCTTGACGGCCGTCTCCACGGTGGCGAAGGCCGTCATCATGATGATACTCGTTTCCGGCGAAGTGCCGGTCATGCGCTTGATCAGGTTGAGGCCGTTGACCCGGGGCATTTTCATGTCCGTGAGCAAAACGTCGAATTGGCCGTTACGGGCCGTTTCATAGGCCTGTTCCCCGTCGGCCACACCGGTGACTTCGTACCCCTCGCCCGATAGTAGCTCGACCAGCCCCTCACGGGTGTTCCGGTCGTCTTCCGCGATCAGTATGCGTTCCATGGATGACCTCTGTTGCCTCTTTTCCGGCGGAAGGCTCGGCGTTTTCCGCTTCCAGCGCCGGCAGGGTCAGCGTGAAGGCCGTCCCCTTGCCGGGTGTGCTTTCGACCGAGATCACGCCCCCGTGTTTTTCCACGATCTGCTGGGCGATGGGCAGGCCCAGACCCGTACCGGTCGACTTGGACGTGTAGTACACCTCGAATATACGATCCAGCCGGCCGGGATCAATACCCCTTCCCGTATCTTCGAATTTTATGTGGACCAGTGGGCTTTCGCCGAAGCCTTCCAGGGTCAGGTCGCTGCTGCTGCGGGGCGACGCCCGCTCCGTGGAGATCGTAAGCGTGCCTCCGGCCTCCATGGCGTCGAAAGCATTCAACATGATATTCAGGAACACCTGCTTGATCTGGTTGACATCGACCGATACCGGCAGTTCGCCGTCCCGGTACCGGGTGTCGATGCGGACACCCCGTTCCTGTGCCGTGCCCTGGTGGGTCGCGACGACTTCGTCGAGCACCTCGTTGATGTCGTGGGGGTAAGCCACCAGTTCGGGCGGCCGGGCGTAATTCAGGAAGTTCTCGACGAGGCTGTCGATACGCCAGATTTCCGAAATCACCTTCTCATAATGCCCGCCCCGGTTCCCCTGGTCGCCGTTCTGCTTCTCCATGTCCCGCTTGAGAATCCTGAGGTTGATGATCATGGAGTTGAGCGGATTTCGGATCTCGTGGGAGAGTATGGTGGCGAATTTGCTCAGTGTCGCCAGCCGCTCGGCCTGTTTCAGGCGGCGTTCCTTCTCCAGCAGCTCGCGGGCCATCTGGTTGAACTCCCGGGCCAGGGTCGTCAGCTCGCCATGGCCCGGCGTTTCGATGGTATGGGTCAACCTGCCCCGGGCGAACAACTGCGCGCCGCGCACCAGTTCGTAGATCGGGCGGACGATTTTGCGGACGACGAGTATGCCGATCAGTGAAGCGACCGCCGCGCTGATCACCATGAGTACGCTGATGCCCAGGATCATGTCCCGCGACCTGGCAAAGGCCCGGTCCGCCGGTTGTTCGATGACGACCTTCCACCCGATCGGCGTGACGGTCGCGAAGGCGGCGACCATCTCGCCCGACGCCCCGGTATAGACCAGCGTGCCGCTCTGCTGCTCACCCAGCGCCGTGCCGACGGGAGAGCCGGACAAATCGTCCTGGCGGTACACCCTTTCCCGTTCCGGATGGGCAATCAGGCGGCCGTTCCCGGTCGCGACGTAGGCGTTGCCGAACCCTTCCTGTTGCCCCTCCCCAAGTTGAATGTTGTCCACCAGGTCCCACATGTCCTTCAGGCTCACCCGCGCCGTGAGATATCCCGTGTGCTCGTCGAGACGCCGCACGGGCACGGTGATCGTCACCGCGGGCAGGCCGTCGCCCGCAATGAACACCGGGGAGATCGTGGTGCCGTCCTCCGGAGGAAGCGCCAGGTCCGGCCGCGCCCGCAACGGCCCTTCGAGCCGAGTCGTCAGCCTTTCGCTTCCCGACAGGTCGAGCACGGACAGTTCGCTGAGGAAGTCCTGACGGATGACCAGGTTGTCGATCAGCTGCTGGTACACCGCGTCCGTCCCGTCGATCATGTCCATGTTGTCGGCGGCGAGGTCGATCACGCGCCGCGCCTGTTCGATATACAGGCGTATCTCGTTGCTCGCCCGGCGTGCGACCTCGAGGTTGCCGTCGGCCACCGTGTCCTCGATCGAACGGCGGGCGGTCGCGAGCAGAAGCAGTCCGACGATCAGTACGGGAATGGTGGCCAGCGCGATATGGGACACGAGCAGCCGTGGCCACAGTCCTTCTCGTAAGTTTCTGGGAAACATGGATTTGCGCGCCGTCAAGGGGCGTTTTCGGTCCGGAACCAGGCCGAGGGCGACCGGAGCGCTTCACCTGGGCGGCCCAGGTTGTTCAAGGTAGGATCGTACGCGATGTACCGGGTATCCACGAAGTAGAGGAACATGCAGGGCTGGTCCCGGATCAAGAGCATTTCGAGCTGCTGGTAGACGGGCCCGGCCCGAACCTGGTCGAGCAGCCCGAAGAGGAAGTTGATGTTGCGGTCGACCTGGCGGTTCCGGTATCCGAGCATGTTCCCCAGGCCGATGCTCTCCGAGTGGAAGACGGCGTAGAGATCATCCGCCGTGGGCTCGAAATCCTGCACGAACAGCGCCGCGTCGTAGCTGCCGATAGCCAGCCGTTGGACCAGTTCTTTCTGGGTAACGGGCACGGGAACGACCTGGATGCCGATATGGTTCAGGTTCAGCTTGACGACCCGCACCGTCTTCTCGGCCGAGGTCTGTCCCCTGGGAAACAGCAGCTCGAACCGGAGGGGCCGTCCCTCCCGGTCGAGGAACCCATCGCCGTCGCCGTCCTCCCAACCCTGCACGCGCAGCAGCTCAAGGGCTTCGCGCGGACGGTAATCGTATCCCATGTCGCCGCCCTTGAACTCGAAATCCGGGTGCAGGGGACCCTGGGCCAGCACCCCGGCACCGCGCACGAGCACCTCTTCCAGGATGCGCTGGCGGTCCGTGGCAAAGGTCAGCGCGCGCCGAATGGCCGAATCTGAGAGCAGCGGATGCCGGTGATTGTAGAAAACCGCCGAGAAAGCGCGGCTACCGGGCACGATCGCCTGGATCTTCGCATCGGACCGCGCCCGCTTCAGGTCCTTAAGCGTGCCGTCTCGTTCCACTTCGATGAGATCCACTTCCCGCATGATGAATGCCGCCTGCAGGGACTCGGATGTGGGGTAGAACCGGTAGACCACCCGGTCCAGGTTCGCGCGGCCCTGGTGCCAGGTTTCATTGGCCTCGAGCGTCACCGTATCCTGGACGGGCCATGTCGCTACCCGGTACGGACCCAGTCCGATGGGCCGGGTCGTTTCCAGGTGCGCGCCGGCGTCGGCGAAGAGGCCGGGGCCCATCTGGTGCCGGGGCAGTATGGGCAGGGTCGCGAGCCGGTCGGGAAAGGCATCGATCGGCGACTTCATGGTGATCCGGACGGTCTGTGGATCGAGGGCGGCAATCTGCTCGATATTCTGGAAATAGCGGTGAAAGACGGGATCGTACACCCGGGCGGCCTTGTACCGCGTGTACGTAAAGATCACGTCGGCGGCCGTCATCGGCTCACCGTCGTGGAATTCAATGCCCTGTTTCAGCCGGAACACCCAGTCGCGACCGCTCGCCAGCTTGATGGGCAGATAGGCCAGCCCGTCCGACGTCGTACCCGATTCATCCACGTGAAGCAGGCCTTCGCCATAAATCAGCGAGGCGATCTCCCGCTCCACGCCGAGACTGTTGAACAGGGGGTGGAAGGTGAGGTCTCCTACGGCCACCTTGCCGATGGTGACCACGCCGCCTTCCGAAGCCGGGCCGTACTGGGAATCCAGGCGCTCCTGTGGCTCCGGACGCACCGGAGACTGACCGAGGACCGCGTCGGGTGACGAGAGCAGGGACAGGCCCAGGATATACGTGCAGGCAAGCAGGTGTCTGACCGTGAAATGCCGTGCTTTCAGCATGAAAACACCGCCCAGTAGTACCTGATCTGGAGGAGGGGATCGTGTGAGTTTCAACATTTTACTATCGAATGGACCACCTGTCAAGCAGATTACGGCCCCGGCGCGGGTCAACGCGGGATGCCGGCTGTCGCGGACTATCGGTCAACACGGGCCGACGCTGACCGAGGACCGACGCCACACACGGGCCGACGCTGAACGCGGGCCAGTGGCCAACTTCCGATTGACACGGGGCGGCCGGCCGGGTAGATTGAGCCGGGCCGCGGGTACCGCGGTATTCGGGGCAATGGTTTCGGGAATTGCTGGTATTGCTATGGATGGATACAACGGCTCAGCGTCAACGCGAAAGCAAGCCGGTTGCGTCGCTGCCCTGTTTATCGCGGCATTCGTGCATGCGGCCTGCGGGGGCGAGGACACCTTCATGCTGACCGTATACAACACGCTGGAGAGTACCGAAGCCATTCGGGTCGACCTGGCGGGGGACGCGAGGGAACTGCCGGTAGGCGCTTACACGGAGTTCCGGTCCGTCAAGCCGGGGACGCACATCCTGTCGGTGGAATCCCCTACCTGTTCGGGTGTCGACCGCAACTCGGTGGAAGTCGCCGCCGATACCATTCTCAGGTACCGGGCTGAAAGAAACGCGCAGACGGGGGCGTGCGAAATCGCGTGGCAGGTAGAAGAATTCCGGTCTGAAACACCGACCGGTCCGTGAGTATTCCGGGGTCGTTCAATTGGCAGGACACCAGATTTTGGTTCTGGCTATCCAGGTTCGAGTCCTGGCCCCGGAGTTTGCTGCTTTGAATTTGCCCCTGCTGATTTCAGTACTTCGTCTTCGGTTTCCCACAACAACTCCAAAGAACTCACCACGGACTCCAGGCTCTCCGCATCCCACCGCTCCGCGATCTGCAACGCACGCTGTCGCGCGTGACTCAGGAACGCTTCCGTAGCTTCCTTGCCGAGATCGGTCAGTTCACAGATAATCAGCCTGCGGTCAGTCGGACTGGTGCCTCGCTTAACGTACTCCTTTTGAACCAGGTTCTTCACTATGATCGTCGTGTGGGCGATCGAAGTGCCCAGTTCGCCCGCGATATCGCTCATCTTCAACGGGCCGAAGTATCCCAGCAGGAACAGGGCGTTAATCTGGTGCGCATTCACGTGCAGGCGTCGGAGTTCTGTAATACGACCGCTGAACATCAAGCGATTCAGATGCTCAACCGCGTATACGAATCTTTCGATCAGTTTTCCTTCCGGGCCTGTTGTCGGTTTTCTATGCATCATCGCCTTTTGGATATGTGGGTTCACACATTACATAAAGAAACGACTTTTCTTTGAATATAAACATTTCTGCTAAAGAAACAACCGAATCGAATCCGCCCAGTGTCCGTATCGAAATGCTGATTCCGGAAGAACGTAGTTTGGACTGAATCAGGGAACTTTAATAGTACAATGCTACAAATCGGTGAGCAACTATAATCGCCACGCCAACAGATGACATCACCACCCTAACGGACGACATCGCCACGCCTGCGGAGGTCGAACAGCCTGCGGGATTATGTTCAATTCCGTTTCAAAATCCAATTCTGTGACCTGGTTTACCGAATCTCGGTCTCGATTGCGAACTGCCCAGTCGATATAAACAAAGCCTGTACTTTATCTAATATCAAATTATTAAAAAAATTGATAAAACGAGGTGACTGCCTTCGCAACCAGCGCCGCTTTCGTGCCGTGAGCCATCGTTACGGTCTACCAGGACAGTTACATCGGAAGGAAAGAAGCAGGATTAGAAGGAGCTTAAAGGAGAGGTCGTCTTTGCTGCCGGTAGTAGAAACCCCGGCCCATCCTGCAAACCGACACACCGAGTCCGCCTTTCAGGTTTATCTGTGTATCCTGTGCGTATACTTTTATGTCAAACGTTTTTAGTAAAATCCTTTGGCATCGTCATCCGGAAATCGTCCCACAGGCGCCAAATCCCAGGCGTCACACCCCAGGTGCCATCCCTCTGGCTCCATCGGCCTGGCGCCATCCCTCAGCTCCATGGGCCTGGCACGGCAACCAAGGCTTGTCGATCGCCTTACATGCTGCGTAGGGTCGTTTTGTTTTGGAGATTTACGGCAGGAAGTGGCAAGCCGGGATCAATGATGGCCTGGGGGTGCCAGTCCCTGCGAACCTGCAATCCATGATCCGACTAGATCTGTCCCAGGGCCTGGTCCAGGTCGGCGATCAGATCGTCGGCGTTTTCGATCCCCACGGAAAACCGGACGAGTTCGTCCTTGATGCCGATCTCGAGGCGCTCGGACCGGTCCATTTCATAGAAGGACATGATGGCGGGCTGCTCGATCAGGCTCTCCACACCGCCCAGGCTCGGAGCGATGTAGGGGATGCGCACCGCGTCGATGAAGCGGATGGTCGTATCCATGTCGCCGTCGACCTCGAAGCTCACCACGCCGCCGAAACCGCTCATCTGCCTGCGCGCGATTTCATGACCCGCGTGGCTTTCCAGACCGGGATAGTACGTCTTCCGGATGCGCGGATGG
Organism: Gemmatimonadota bacterium; assembly: GCA_009837395.1. Taxonomy (GTDB): domain Bacteria; phylum JAAXHH01; class JAAXHH01; order JAAXHH01; family JAAXHH01; genus JAAXHH01. The sequence continues at coordinate 53,987 of VXTP01000029.1, read as the reverse complement.
CCTTCCAGGAAACGGGCGACGGCCAGGCCGTTCGCGTTGTGCTGTTCCATGCGCAGGGCGAAGGTCTTCAGTCCGCGGATCAGCAGGTATGCGCCGTGCGGATCGACGATGCCCCCCGTGACATCTCGGAACTCGCGGACGGCGGCGATGAGCGGCGCGCTGCCCACGACGGCGCCCGACAGCAGGTCGTTGTGGCCGCCCAGGTACTTCGTGGCGCTGTGGAGGACCAGGTCGATCCCGAATTCCAGCGGCTTCTGGTTGTAAGGCGTGGCGAACGTGCCGTCGATCAGCACCTTTACCCGGTGCCGGGCGGCGATCTCTGCGACCTTCTCCAGGTCGATCACGTTCAGGTACGGATTCGTGGGGGATTCGGATACGATGAGCCGGGTCTTCGAGGTGATCGCCGAGGCCAGTTCATCGTAATCGCCCGTCTTGACGAAGGTCACGTCGATGTTGTACCGCGGGAGGATCTGCCGGCAGAACTGGCGGCTGCGCCGGTAGCACTCGTCCATGACGATCACGTGGGCGCCCGAGGAGAGCATGGCAAGCAGCACGGAAGTGAAGGCACTCATCCCCGAAGAGAACAGGGCGGCGTCCTCACCGCCTTCCAGCTCGGCGATCTTGCGTTCCGCCACCGACTTGGTGGGGTTGCCGTAGCGCCCGTATTCCTCCCGGTCGACCTCTCCCGTCGTGTAGTCGATCAGCTCCCGGGTATTCTGGAATACGTAGGTGGAGGTCTGGACGATGGGATTGGTCACCGACGAAAACGGTTTGTCGCGGTGTTCCCCGCCATGCACGGAGCGGGTGGACAGTCCCTTCTTGTTACGCGGCATGTGATCAGGTTTCCCTTAAGGTTTCTGATTACTTTGGCATCCTGATGGCAATTACGGTCGACGCGCGTCAATAGGCCGAGGGTTCCTCGTACAGACCGTGCACTTCCTGCATTACGCCCACGATTTCCCCCAGCGAGGCGTATGCCTTCACCGCGGCCAGCATGGGCGGCATGATATTCTCCCCGTTCCGCAGCGCGATCCCCAGTATATCGAGGGCGTGCCGGGCTGCCGGGTCGTCTCTCCGCCGCCGCACCGCGTCGAGGCGGTTTCGCTGTTCACTTTCGATGCGGGGGTCGATGCGAAGCGTCTCCAGGTCGCGTTCCTCGGGGGCGACGAACTCGTTCACCCCGGTGATAATGCGTTCCCGTTCTTCGATCTCCGCCTGGTACCGGTTGGCCGCGGCCATGATCTCGCGCTGGGGAAAGCCCGCTTCGATCGCCCCAACCATGCCGCCGAAGCCGTCGATCTTCTTGAAATACGCCTCGGCCTCCTCTTCCAGCCGGTTCGTCAGGGATTCGACGTAGTACGATCCGCCCAGGGGATCGACCGTGTCGGTCACGCCGGTTTCATGGGCGATGATCTGCTGGGTCCGCACGGCGATGCGGGCCGCCTTTTCCGAGGGCAGCGCGTAGGCTTCGTCCAGCGCGTTGGTATGCAGCGACTGGGTGCCGCCCAGCACCGCGGACAGCGCTTCCACGGCCGTGCGCACGATGTTGTTCTCCGGCTGCTGGGCGGTCAGGCTGCACCCGGCGGTCTGGGTGTGGAAGCGCAGCATCCAGGATTTCTCGGACCGGGCGCCGTACCGCCGGCGCATGTGGCGCGCCCAGATCCTCCTTGCGGCGCGGAACTTGGCGATCTCTTCGAAGAAATCGATGTGGGCGTTGAAGAAGAAGGAAAGCCGGGACGCGAAGCGGTCGACTTCGAGGCCGGAGGCCAGGCAGGCGTCGACGTAGGCGAATCCGTCCGCCAGAGTGAAGGCCAGTTCCTGGGCGGCCGTCGCGCCCGCCTCCCGGATATGGTACCCGCTGATGCTGACGGGGTTCCACTGGGGTACGCGCTCTGTGCAGAAAACCACCGTATCGGATACGAAACCTACCGCGGAGGCCGGCGGGCAGATCCACTCCTTCTGCGCGATGTATTCTTTCAGGATGTCGTTCTGCAGCGTGCCCCGCAAACCGGTCCAGGCTATGCCTCTTTTCTCCGCCAGGGCCAGGTACATGGCCAGCAGCACGGCGGCCGGAGCGTTGATGGTCATGGACGTGCTGATCCGGTCCAGTGGAATGCCGGTAAAAAGGGTCTCCATGTCTTCCAGCGTGTCGACAGCGACCCCGCAGACGCCCACTTCGCCTTCGGAGGACGGGTGGTCCGAATCCAGACCCATCAGCGTGGGTACGTCGAAAGCCACCGACAGGCCGTTCTGACCCTGGTCCAGGAGAAACTTGAAACGAGCGTTGGAATCGGCCGCGGAACCGAAGCCGGAGAACTGCCGGATGGTCCAGGGCCTGCCGCGGTACAGGGAAGCGTGGATCCCGCGCGTGTAGGGGTACTGTCCCGGATATCCTTCGTCGCGCAGATAACCGGTACCGGACTGCTGGCCGGCCGTATACAACCCTTCCACGGGAGATCCGGAGATATTGGTGAAGGAAGGCTTGCGCAAGGGCCGCCCCCCATTTTCAACTTCCTTCTGCTTTCTTTTCATTCCGTCCATCGTGTCCGCCCGGCAAGACTTAATTGCGCCAAACTATTTCAGTTACACCCACGATCAACACCGTAATATAGGCGCGGGCAGGGGGTCGTCAAGCGGGAAGTGCTCCCCTGAAACACCCGCGGGGACCGCCGAATTCCGTTGACATTTTCGACTCCCACCGGTTAAGATTCGCATGACCCGATCACACTTTTGATCGCGATAATTGCGCGCGGCGATTTACGGATTCGCCGCCCACCGTGCCGCGTTCGTCATCCATTTCAACTGTGGTTTCCCGCGTCATTTTCTCGAATTCCGAACCTCCGGCATGGCTATGAACACGCTCGAGATACCGCTCTTCCCCCTCAATACCGTGCTCTTTCCGGGCATGCCACTGCACCTTCACATTTTTGAACCGCGCTACAAGGAAATGGTGCAGAAGTGCCTCGACGAGAAAACGGAATTCGGCATTCTCCTTCTCCATGAAACCCAGTTGTGCCAGGTGGGCTGCACGGCCCGGATCACGCAGATCCTGAGACAGTTCGAGAACGGTTCCATGGATATCCTCACCGAGGGCCGCAGGCGGTTCCGGGTCCTCGACGTGCTGAACCGTGAGTCCTACCTGGAAGCCGTCGTGGAGTATTTCGACGACGAGAACGAGGACATCCCCTCCGACCTCCTGAAGAAGGTCCTGAACGCCTACCAGAAGATGATCCGCCTGCAGACCAGGGGCGTGGGCGCCATCCGCGGCATATTCGACCCGGTGCACTTCTCCTTCATCATCGCGTCGACGATCGACATGGTCCTGAAGGACAGGCAATCCCTGCTTGAGTTGACTTCCACCACGGAACGGATCAGGAAACTCGACACGGCGCTCCTCGTGACGATGCGGAAACTGGACAAGCAGGAAAAACTGAAGCGCGTGGCCGAAATGAACGGACATGGCAAGCACGAGCCCGAAGAAAGCGAATCCAAAGACGGCGAATAGCGCCGCCGGTACGCGCCGCCTGACGGCCATGGCCGTGGCTGTTGCCCTTGCGGTCCTCCTCGGGTTCATCCGTCTGTACCGGCTGCCGTGGGGCGGTTCGCTTTCGCTCAAGATCCTGCCCCTGGTCTACCTGGCGATCACCTACGGACCCAGGGCGGGCATAGCCGGGGGGCTCGCCGCGGGCCTGGTCACGCTGATCCTCGACCCGGTCATCTTCCATCCCATACAGGTCTTCCTGGACTACCTGCTCCCCTACGCATTGCTCGGGATCATCGGCTTCTTCCCTTCCTGGCCCCGGGTGGGCATCCTTGCGGCCGGCGTACTCCGCCTGGCGAGCCACGTGGTGTCCGGCGCGGTCTACTTCGCGGCCTTCACGCCCCCGGAACTGAACCGGCAGGTCTACGAACTGGTCCGGGATTACACGGGGATCACCCTCTCCTCCCTGCTCCAGGAATGGACGGCGCCGTGGCTCTACGCCCTGCTTTACAATGCCAGCGTCGTCGTTCCCGAGACGGTCCTGATGATCCTCTTCGCCCCGCCGCTGGTCAGACGGCTCAACCGTGGATTCTCGCCGGATCACAGCAGGTGAACGCAGGCGTGGAAACCGCTGGCATCGAGTGGGATCAACGGCGCCTGGACGGGGGTATTTTCCTCTTGCCTGGCCGCCGGCCCACCCGTATTTTGTCACAGTTCGTCCGTACCGTATTTCCCTTTTCGTCCGTACCGAATCTCCCATCTCGCCGTTACGGTCAAGGAGTGCTCGAAACATGTCCGAATCCCTGGAGTTAATTACAACCTCCAGCGACGAAGGAACGCTGCCTCTGCCCGAGCCGCTGTGCCGGGAAATCTACGACAAAATGCTGACGATACGGCGGTTCGAAGAGGCCGTGCTGGAGATCTACACCCAGGGCCTGATGCGCGGCCTGGCGCACCTGTACATCGGCCAGGAAGCCTCGGCCGTGGGCATCTGCTCGGCGTTGAACGACGATGACTACCTCACCAGCACCCACCGGGGCCACGGCCACCTGATCGCGAAGGGCGGCAAGGTCGACCGCATGATGGCGGAAATGATGGGCAAGGTCGACGGCTACAACCGCGGCAAGGGCGGCACCATGCACATCGCCGACATGAGCCTGGGCATCCTGGGGGCAAACGGTATCGTGGGAGGCGGCATGGGCATGGCGACCGGTGCGGCCCTGAGTGGCAAGATGCGAGGCAGCGGGCAGGTGGCCGTGTGCTTCTTCGGCGACGGCGCCATCAACCAGGGCGCCTTCCTGGAATCCGCCAACCTTGCTTCCGTCTGGTCGCTGCCCGTCCTGTTCGTCTGCGAAAACAACCACTACGGAGAGTACACGGCCGCCAGTGACGTAACGGCCGTCCGGGAACACGTGGCCGAACGGGCCGCAGGGTTCAACATGCCGGCCATGGTGGTGGACGGCAACGACGCCGTTGCGGTGCACCAGACCGCGGTGGAGATGGTGGAGCGTGCCCGGGCCGGCGAAGGGCCGTGCCTGATCGAGAACAAGACCTACCGGTACCGCGGGCACCACGTGGGCGACGGCGATCCGGAGAAGACCTACCGGACCCAGGAGGAGACGGACACCTGGCTCGCGAAAGATCCCATTCCCCGCTTCGCCCGGCGCATGCTGAAGGCGGGCATGGTCGACGAGACGGAACTGGAGTCCATTGACGCAGACATCACGAAACGGGTGGAAGACGCCGTGACCTTCGCCAACGAATCCCCCTATCCCACGGCCGACGAGGTGACCGACCATGTCTACGCCTGAGCGGGTAATCACCTATGGCGAAGCGGTCCGCGAGGCCATCGCGGAGGAAATGCGGCGGGACGAAACCGTCTTCTTCATGGGAGAGGACGTGGCCGCCGCGGGCGGCGTATTCAAGGTCACCGTGGGCCTGCTCGACGAGTTCGGCGAAGACCGGGTGCGGGACACGCCCATATCGGAAGCGGGCATCATGGGCGCCGGCGTGGGCGCCGCCCTGACGGGCATGCGGCCCATCGTCGAGATCATGTTCGGCGACTTCATCACCATCGCCATGGACCAGATCGTCAACCAGGCCGCCAAGATGTGTTACATGACTGGCGGACAGGCCATGGTGCCGCTGACGATCCGGACCACGATCGGCGCGGGCCGTTCCTCGGCGGCCCAGCACTCCCAGAGCCTGCAGGCCTGGCTGTCCCACATACCCGGCGTCAAGGTGGCCATCCCCTCCACGCCGGCCGACCTGAAGGGCCTGCTCAAGACCTCCATCCGCGACGACAACCCCACCGTCATCTACGAAGACAAGATGATGTACGGCCTGAAGGGGCCGGTGCCCGATGACGACGACTACACCATACCCTTCGGCGTGGCCGACATTAAGCGGGAGGGGTCGGACGTGACTCTCGTCGCCACCTCGAGCATGGTGCATACCGCGCTCAAGGCCGCGGACATGCTGGACAAGGAGGGTATCGGCGCGGAGGTGGTGGATCCCAGGACGCTTTCGCCCCTCGATATGGACACGATCATTCGTTCCGTCGAGAAGACCAGCCGCGCCGTGGTGGTCGACGAGGCCTACCAGAGCTACGGAGTAACGGGTGAACTGGCCTCCCGGATCGCCGACGAGGCCTTCGACTACCTGGACGCCCCCGTGAAACGCGTGGGGGCCATGGACGTCCCCGTACCCTTCAGCCCCGGGCTGGAACCGCAGACCATTCCCGACGAGGCGAAACTGGTCCGCACCGTACAGGGACTTTTCCACGACGTAACCGTCTAAACCGAGACTGCGGATTAAACCGAGTCTGCGGAGCGATCATACTATATGAACCTGTGGCGCCTTCCCCTGCACTGGAAAATCATCATCGGGTTGATTCTCGGATTGCTGTACGGCATCCTCTCCGCGGCCATGGGCTGGAGTCGGTTCACCGAGGACTGGATCACGCCCTTCGGCGACATCTTCCTGAACCTGCTCAAGGTCATCGCCGTACCCCTCGTGCTGGGCTCGCTCATCATGGGCGTCGCCTCCCTGTCGGACGTGAGGAAACTGTCGCGCATCGGGGGCAGGACGATCGCCATCTACATCCTCACGACGACGGTCTCCGTAACCATCGGGCTGGTCATGGTCAATCTGCTCGAACCCGGGACTGGCGTGCCCCAGGGGTTGCAGGAACAGTTGCAGGCGGCTTACCAGTCCGACGCGGAATCCGACATGGAACGGGCTGAAACGGCCAGGGAGCGGGGTCCGCTGCAGGTCTTCGTGGACATGACCCCCGATAACATCTTCGGCGCACTGAGCAACAACGGGCGCATGCTCCAGGTCGTCTTCTTCTCACTCCTCTTCGGCATAGCCCTGGTACTGATCCCGTCCGACAAGAGTAAACCCCTGGTGGATTTCTTCTCCGGCCTGACATCGGTCATCATCCAGATCGTGAACATGATCATGGTCGTCGCCCCCATCGGGGTCTTCGCCCTGATCGCCAAGACCATCAACCAGGTGGCCCGGGACGACCTGTCCGCCGTCGGTGAACTCCTTGGCGCCCTGGGTTTTTACTGCCTTGTGGTGCTCGCGGGGCTGCTGATCCACGGCATCATCACCTACCCGGTCATGCTCAAGATCTTCTCCAACATGAAAATCGGGCGGTTTTTCCGGGGTATCGCCCCGGCCCAGCTCCTGGCCTTCTCATCCAGTTCCAGCGGGGCCACGCTCCCCGTCACCATGGATGTGAGCCAACGGAATCTCGGCGTCTCGAAAGAGGTCTCCTCCTTCGTCCTGCCTCTCGGCGCCACGATCAACATGGACGGAACCGCGCTCTACCAGGCCGTGGCCGCCGTGTTCATCGCCCAGGCCCTCGGACTCGGGCTAGACACGACGGCCCAGTTGCAGATCGTCCTCACGGCCGTCCTCGCCTCCATCGGCACCGCCGCGGTGCCCGGCGCGGGCATCATCATGCTGATTATCATCCTGGAGACCATCGGCGTGCCGGCCGCGGGCATCGCGCTGATCCTCGGCGTCGACCGCATCCTCGACATGTGCCGCACCGCGGTGAACGTCACGGGCGACGCCGCCGTGGCGACCTCGGTGGACGCCATGGAAAAACGGGCGGCCGCCGGTCAGTCCGCGTAACGGTCGATCAGTCCGCGTAACGGTCAGTGCTGCCGTCCGTATACCTCGTAGAACCAGGCCGCGCTGTCGATACCCCGGTAGAAATTGGGCAGGTGGAACTTCTCGTTGGGCGCGTGGGCGTCGCAGTCGGGCAGGCCGAAGGCCATCAGGACCGTGGGCAGGCCGAGTATCTCCTCGAACATGGCCACCACCGGGATGCTGCCGCCTTCCCGGATGTAGACGGGCTCCTTGCCGAAGCCCCGCGTTATGGCCTCGTGGGCGGCCGTCACCGCGGGATGGTCCCGCGCCGTGAGCACCGGCTTGCCCGTGCCGTGATGGATGACTTCCACCTTGACCGAGGGCGGTGCGAGGCTTCTGACGTAGTCTTCGAACGACCGGGCGATCTTTTCGGGGTCCTGGTTCGGCACGAGGCGCATGCTCACCTTGGCCATGGCCTTCGAGGGGATCACGGTCTTCGATCCCTCGCCCGTGAATCCCCCCAACATCCCGTTTACATCGAGGGTGGGCCGCGCCCACAGGCGTTCCAGGGTCGAGTAGCCTTTCTCGCCCGTGGCCTCCGGAAGGCCCAGCCTCCCGGCGAATCCTTCCTCGTCGAAGGGTAGCGCGGCAAGCGACGCACGCTCTTCATCGCCCAGGGCCAGGACGTCGTCGTAGAAACCGGGCACGGTGATCCTTCCGTCATCGTCCACCATCTTGCCCAGCATCTCGGAAAGCACGTTCAGGGGGTTGGGCACCGCGCCGCCGTAGACGCCCGAATGCAGGTCCTTGTTGGGTCCCTCGAGCCGGACCTCCATGTAGGCCATGCCCCGCAGGGCATACCCGATCGAGGGCTGCTCGTAGTCGAACATGGACGTGTCGGAAATGACTACCACGTCCGCCGCCAGTGCTTCCCTGTGGCTTTCCAGGTAGGCTTCCAGGTTCTCGCTCGAGACCTCTTCCTCGCCCTCGATCAGCAAGCGGACGTTCACCGGCAGCCCGCCCGTTTCCCGCAGGTGGGCTTCCAGCGCCTTCACGTGCACCCAGACCTGCCCCTTGTCGTCCGTCGATCCCCGGGCGTAGAGGTTGTCGCCCCGGATCACGGGATCGAAGGGATCGCTCTCCCACAACTCAAAGGGTTCGGCGGGCTGGACGTCGTAGTGGCCGTACAGCAGGACGGTTGGCTTGCCGGGCGCGCCCAGCCAATCCGCCGTCACGATGGGATGGCCGGGAGTGGGGTTCACGGTCACGTTATGCATGCCGATCCGCTCCAGTTCGTCGGCAAGGAACCGGGCGCACCGGCGCAGGTCCTCGCGGTGGTGGGGATGGGTGCTCACGCTGGGAATGCGGAGGAAGTCCTTCAAGCCCTCCAGGGCCTGGGTCCGCTGTCCTTCCAGGTATGAAATGACGCTGTCCATGGTCTGAGATTCCGTTCGTTGGGGATGATGGTATGGGTTTCTGCTTCCGGCCGCCCGGGACCGAATCTGAACGCCCGGGACCGAATCTGAACGCCCGGGACCGAATCTGAACGCCCGGGACGGGACACGGCCTCCCGTGACCGAACCTGACCGCCTGGGACGGGACCCGGCCTCCCGCGACCGAAGCGCCTGCATTCGAAGCGCCTGCAATCGAAGCGCCGCGTGCGTCTGGCAGGTTACAGGAACGGGGGACGGAGGAGCAAGGAGAAAAACACGGGGGCCGGGAACGGGACCGCGGTGCGGCCGGGAACGGGACCACGGTGCGGACGGGAAAGGAGACGGGGCCGCGGTGCGGGCACAACCGGGCGGATTCGACTTTTCGGCCTCGGGCTTCCCGTGTGGGCTTGACAGTATGCCGGGATGGTCTTAGACTGGTTATTTCGCAATGTGGTGCACGGTGCGGGCAGGATTCGCCGCGTCGTGACTCGAACCATTACCGGCCATCTCCGGATTCGACATGCAGACCTTCTTGAAACAGTACCTGGGCGTGTTGCGCACCACGATCGGATCGGGAAACCTGAAGTTCTTCTACCGGTTTTTCATCTTCCTCTTCCTGTTGATCCTGGTCTATACGTTCCTGTTCCACCAGCTCCAGGAAATGGAAGGACGGGAACATTCGTGGTTCACCGGATTCTACTGGACGCTGGTCACGATGACCACGCTCGGTTACGGCGACATCGTCTTTACCACCGACCTGGGCCGTATATTCTCACTGTGCGTGCTGCTGACGGGCCTGACGACGCTGATCATCGTGCTTCCCGTGGCCTTTGTCGAGTTCATCTACCGGCCCTGGCTCAGCGCCCACTCTATTGCGCGCGCGCCCAGAGCTCTGGATCCTGCATACCAGGATCACGTGGTCATCACCCATCACGACGAGGTGACGAGTTCGCTTGCCGCCCGGCTCAAGCAGTACGGAAACGACTACGTATTCATCATACCCAATCTGGACGAAGCGCTGCTTCTTCACGACCGGGGTCTCAACGTCGTTTACGGCGACCTGGACAATGCCGAGACCTACCGCTACGCGAACGTGGACCAGGCGGCGCTCGTCGTGGCCACCGGCAAGGACACGCTGAATACCAGCATCGCCTTTACGATCCGGAATATCAACAAGGATATCCCCATCCTGGCGACGGCGAATTCTCCAGACTCCGTGGATATCCTCGAACTGGCGGGCTGCACCCACGTGATCCAGCTGGGACAGCAGATGGGGCAGCTTCTCGCCCGGCTCGCTTCGAGCGTGGATTCCATGTCCCACGTACTCGGAAACGTCGAGGACCTGATGGTCGCCGACGCGAGCATCGTGGATACCCCGCTCATCGGCAAGACCCTGCGCGAGACGCGTCTTCGCGAACTGACGGGCGTCACGGTCGTCGGCGTGTGGGAGCGGGGGAGGTTCCACGTGATCGCGCCCGATACGCCGCTGACCGAACGGATGATCCTGGTGCTCCTGGGAACGGAAAGCCAGATCACGTCCTACAATGAGTTGTTCGCCATCTACAACGTATCCGATCCGCCCATCGTCATCATCGGCGGAGGACGCGTGGGACGGTCCGCGGGGGGCACGCTCGTGGAGAGAGGGCTGGACTACCGGATCATCGAGCAGCAGGCCGACCGGATCCGGGATGAGAAGCACTACGTACTGGGCGACGCGGCGGATATCGAGACCATGAAGAAGGCCGGTCTCATGGACGCGCCCACCGTCATCATCACGTCCCATGAAGACGACATGAACATCTACCTCACGATCTACTGCCGCAAGCTGCGGCCGGATATCCAGATCATCACCCGGGCGAAAGAGGAACGGAACGTGGAAGCGCTCCACCGGGCAGGGGCGGATTTCGTCATGTCCTACGCTTCCATGGGCGCCAACATCATCCTGAACCTGCTCAAGCGGAACGATATCGTCATGATCACGGAAGGGTTGAACTTCTTCCGGGTCCGGCTTCCCCGCGAACTGGCCGGCAGGACCATCGCCGAATCGCAGGTCTACCCGGAGACGGGATGTTACATCGCGGCCGTTTTCACCGGGAAGGAGAGCATCGTGAGTCCCCCACCGTCGATGAAACTGTCCACCGGGTGCGAGATCCTGCTCATCGGGACGATCGAAGCGGAAAACAGGTACCTGGAGCGGTACGGGAAGAAAACGTAATCCGGGAAGGGCTTGAATTGCGCCGGGGCGCCGGTCATGCGCAGTACGCTTTGGCTACTTCCGTGAGGACCTCGGCACAGGCTTCGATCGACGAAACGTCCACCCATTCGTTATCCCCGTGGTAGCCACCTCCCGCCGGGCCGTAGATTACCGTCGGGATCGAGCGTTCGCTCAGCAGCGCGGCGTCCATCCAGCCCGCACTCCCGGAGACACGGGGCCTGCGGCCGGAGGTCCGCGCGGCGACCGTCCTGACCAGTTCAACGATCTCATGACCGGCATCGATCGAGAACGGCCGCCGCTCGAAGGTCAGATCGATCGTAGCCTGAAAATCCGGATCGGCCTGGCGGCATTGTTCGGCTATTTCTTCCAGTTCGGCGATCACGCTCTGCGCCGTCTCGCCCGGAACCGTGCGTCTCTCCACCCCCAGGCGGCAGGTCGCGGGATAGCTTGACATCTCGCGGCCGCCGTCGATGACCGATGCGTGCACCGAGCCCGAACCGAGGAGCGGATCTCCGTTTCGTTGTTCCAGATCGGCCTGCAGTTGCCCGAGTCCCTGGAGGAACGCCCCCATCTTCGTGATGGCGTCCAGTCCATCTTCCGGCCTTGAGCCATGGGCGGCGCGTCCCTGTGTGATGACATCCGCCCAGACGAAACCCTTGTGCGCGACCAGGACTTCTCCGTTGGTGGGTTCGGTCACGATGGCCGCGTCGGCCGTCACGCCGCTGTCCAGAACGGCCGTGGTGCCGACGCTGTAGGCTTCTTCGTCGGAGACGGCCGTCATGATCACGTCCCCCCTCAGATCCATGGTCCGTGCGCCGGCCACTACAGCCATCATCGCGGCGACGGAGGCCTTCATGTCGCCGGCGCCGCGGCCGTACATCCTGCCCGCTTCGACCCTCGGGCGGAACGGGTCATCCATGCCGGCCACGCCGACCGTGTCGAGATGACCGTTCAGGATGAGCGACCGTCCGCCCCCCGTTCCCCGCGCGACGGCAACCACGCTGGGACGTCCGTCCGCATCCACGATCCGCACGTCGAGGGACCGGTCCCGGCACCAGTCCGCAACGAAGGCGGCGATCTCCTCTTCGCCCGCGGCGTCCGGTGACAGCGTGGGATTCGTCGAGTCGATCGAAACGAGTCGAGCGGTGAGCTCCTGGAGCATGCTGGTCATTTTCCACTCCCGGCCTGCAGTTTTGCATCGGCGACGCGTTCCGCGAGGACCGGCTTCAACCGGTCCAGTTCATGGGCGAGCGCCAACAAAGCCGCTTCCACATTATCCAGGTCGCCATCACGGCCCATCTTCTCCAGGCGCTGGGCGGCATCGACGACGGCCTCGGCCTTGAAAACCCCGGCGGAGCCCTTCAATGTATGGGCATGCCGGCGCAGGTCGGCGGCGTTCCCCGTATCGACCGCCTCGCGTATGCCGGTCACGAGTTTCGGGCACTCGGCCAGGAAAAGTCCGGCCAGTTCGGCGACCACGGCCACGTCCCCGCCAACCTGCGCGACGGCCTTTTCCCAATCGACGGGCGCGGATTCCGGTGATGCGGCGAACGAAGAGGATTCCGGGCCGGCCGGTGAACTGCCGGCCGCATGCGCGCCCTCCACCGCCGCGTACAGCAACTGGGCCTGGATGGGTTTGGACAGGTAATCGTCCATCCCGGCCTCCAGGCACCGCTCCCGGTCGCCGCTCATGGCGTGGGCTGTCATGGCGACGATGGGGATGTGATCGCTGCCCGATTCCAGGCCGCGTATGGTCCGCGTCGCCTCCAGTCCATCCATCTCGGGCATCTGCACGTCCATCAGGATCAGGTCGAAGGCCCCGGACTTGAACCGCTCGACCGCTTCCCGGCCGTTGTTCGCCACGGTGACCGCGTGGCCCCTCGACTCCAGCATGAGGACCGCGACACGCTGGTTCACGACGCCGTCCTCGGCCAGGAGGATGCGCCTCGGCACCACCCCTTCGGACAAGCCGCCGGCGCGTTCTTCCAGCGCGGGGGCGCTCGTACCGGCCACGGTATCCATGATGGCGTTCAGCAGATCGGACTGCTTGACCGGCTTGCTGACCGTACAGGCGATCCCGACGTAATCGCCGACCCCGGTGTCGGCCCGCTGTCCGGCGGAGACCAGGAGGATAACGGCGAGGTCCCTTCCTTCGGCACACCGGTTGATTTCCCGGATGAGCCCGTGTTCTTCCATTTCCGGCATGGTTTCGTCCAGCAGGACCAGCCGGATGGCTTCGCCGCCATCGCCGGTAAGGGCGGCGAGGGCTTCCACTCCGGTGCCGGCTTCCGTGGTCTGCATGGACCATTCGGCCAGCATGTCGACCAGGAACCCCCGATTGGTGGGATGGTCGTCGACCACGAGTACCCGCAGGCCGGTCAGCGGCCCGGCGTCCACGACCGGCTTTTCCACCGCGTCGCGCCGTTTTTGCATTTCGACGGTAAAGTGGAAGGTGCTTCCCCGGCCTTCTACGCTTTCGACCCAGATGCGGCCGTTCATCATGGCGGTCAACTGCGCGCAGATGGCCAGTCCCAGGCCCGTTCCACCGTATTTCCGCGACATGGAGCTGTCCGCTTGGCTGAAAACGTCGAAGATCAGCTGCTGCTTGTCTTCCGGTATGCCGATGCCGGTGTCGGCCACCGAGCAGGCCAGTGTCACGGCTTCCTCCGATTCAGAGGCCAGCGACATGGAAAGGACCACGTCTCCCGACTCCGTGAACTTGATGGCGTTTCCGACCAGGTTGATCACGATCTGGCTCAACCGTCCCGGGTCGCCCACCAGCTGGTCGGGCACGTCGGGAGCTACCCGGTACGCCACTTCGAGGCCCTTTTCCGTAGCGGGGATCGCCATGGCCTGCACGGTATTGGCGATGCGCTCCCGCAGTTCGAAGGGGATCGATTCGAGTTCGAGGCGTCCGGCCTCGATCTTCGAGAAGTCCAGGATATCGTTCAAAAGGCCCTGGAGCGATTCCGTGGACTGATCGATGAGCCGCATGAACTCCCGCTGCCGGGAGGTAAGTTCGGTATGCAGCATGAGCTGGGTCATGCCGGTGATCCCGTTGATCGGCGTGCGGATCTCGTGGCTCATGTTGGCGAGAAACTCGCTCTTGGCCCGGCTGGCCTCCTCGGCGGACTCCTTGGCTTCCTGGAGTTCCCCCTGGAAGAGCACCATGTCGTGGGTCGTCTGCTCCAGCAGGGCGTTCTGCCGGTGCAGTTCGTGGGCCATACGCGTGCGTTCCGCGTCGATCTGCCCGATCGAGCGGGCGTTCCACCAGATCAGGATATTGAAGGCGATCACGTTACAGACCACGAAGATCGAATGACCGAACTCCACCCCGTAGAACCCCGCCCTTTCTCCCTGGAACTGGAGCCAGCCAAGGATGATGGGGATGAGAAAGGCCGCCGGGAGCAAACGGCGGGCCATGAGGCCGCCGGCCGTGGCGCTGACCAGCGTGGCGGCCGGTTCGCGGCGGGGACGGGCGCAGAATATGCCGACGCACAGGACGCCGAAGCCCAGTGCGGTGTTCAGAGAAATGGGGATTACGCCGGAAACCCGGTAAAGGACCATGGTGCTGTAGATCGCACCGGCCAGGGACAGCAGGGCAATGATCCCTGCGTTCATGACGCAGACGTGGGACAGCCAGTGTCTCGGCCCGCGCAGGTCGAGGAGCAGGAGCGCGAGACCCACCAGCATGAAGGTGAAGGCGGTGTGCGGCGCCATGCGGCTGCCGCTCAGGGACGTCGCGAAGAGCCACTGGTCGATCCCCCTGCCGCCAACGTCCACGTCGAACAGCTTGACGGCCCCCAGGGCCATGAGGAGACCCGCGCCGGCGAAACCCGTCCAGCGGCGATACGCCGAAGCTTTCCTCGGCAGCAAGGCGCACAACGTGGCGCCGGCCAGCAGAAAAGCGGCGGCCGTGAGCGGATTCATGGGAACCCGCCCTGGATTGACCAGACCCCGCAGGACGGCGAGATCGAACTGCCAGCCGGAAAGCACGAGCACCGAGCACGCGATGACGATCACGCTGCACAGGTAGGCGGCTTTCTGCAACAGCCGCACCCAGGCCGCGTCGATCTCCGTCGAAGGCGCGTCGGTTTCCGTTGAAGCCATGGCCTACCTCCCGGTCAACGCAGGCCGGCGGTCGTCAGGGGAAGATCCCCCGGAGGAGTTTAGCCTGGGTCACCCGGCTGATCCCCTCGATCAACGCCGCGGTACGCATGTCGACCTTGTCTTCGGCTGCCCGGTGGACGGTCCTGCCGAAGGCATCGATGAGGATGTTATGCAGCCTGCCGTTGATCTCCTCGAGCGTCCACATGTAGTTTTGCGTATCCTGTACCCATTCGAAGTACGAGACGGTCACGCCACCGGCGTTGCCCAGGACGTCCGGCAGGATGAATACGTCCTTTTCCCCGAGGATCTCGTCGGCATCGAGCGTGGTGGGGCCGTTGGCCCCTTCCGCGAGAAGCCTGCACTTCAGCCGGTCCGCGTTGTCTCCGGTGATCTGGTTCTGCAGCGCGGCCGGGGCGAGGATGTCGCAGGGCAGTTCCAGCAGTTCCTGGTTGGTGACCTCGTCGGCCTCGGGATAGCCCGAAAGGAAACGATATTCCTCGCAGTACTTGAAGACATCCTCCAGCGACAGTCCGTTGGCGTTGTAGATCCCGGTGGTGACGTCGCTTACCGCGACCACCCTGACCCCTTCCTCATCCAGGAAGCGCGCCGTGTTGCTGCCCACGTTGCCGAAGCCCTGGACCACCGCCGTAGCGCCGTCCAGGGACATGCCCATGTGTTTTGCGGCCGCCTCAATCAGGTAGACCAGGCCGCGGCCGGTGGCTTCGCGGCGTCCCAGGGACCCGCCCAGCACGACCGGCTTGCCGGTGACGACGCCGGGCACCGTGTAGCCCGCCTGCTGGCTGTACGTATCCATGATCCAGGCCATGACCTGCTCATCGGTGCCCATGTCCGGGGCGGGGATGTCCTTGTCCGGTCCAATGATGTCGATGATTTCCGACGTGAAGCGGCGGGTGAGGCGCTGCAGTTCCCGGCGGGACAGGTCGGTCGGGTCGATCCTGACGCCGCCCTTGGCGCCGCCGAAGGGCAGGTTGATCAGCGCGCATTTCCAGGTCATCCACATGGCCAGGGCGGAGACCTCCCCCAGGTTCACGTCCTCGTGGTAGCGGATGCCGCCCTTGGTCGGACCCATGGTGAGCAGGTGCTGCACCCGGTATCCGAAGACGTTTTCCACGAGATGGTATTCGTCCCGGCGAAAGGGGAGGGTCACGATATGGGTCCGCTGGGGAAAGAGCAGCCGTTCCCGGATGTTCTCGTCCAGTCCCATGATCTGCGCCGCCTTGAGAAACTGCTGCTGGGCCAGTTTGAACATGACCGAATCCCATTCGCCGCTTCGCGCGCGCACGCGTTCGATAGCGTAATGGATGGATCGGGAGAGCAGGGTCGTGTTGGCCTGGGTCTTCACGATGTAGTCCTGGGCGCCCGCTTCCACGGCCGTGGCGGCCAGGGAAACGTCGTCGAGCCCGGTCAGTATGATGACCGGCAGGTCCGGCGCGACCGCCCGGACGCTGTGGAGCGTGTCGAGATCGGCGCTGTCGGGCAGGACAAGGTCCAGAAGCACCACATCGAAGGACGCCTCCCCGATCAGGTCCAGCCCTTCCCGGAGCGTCCCGGCGACGTGAAGCCGGGTAGTAAGGCGGCTGGATTCCATGTAGTGGCGAATCAGCTGCACGTGCACGGGGTTGTCTTCGATCATCAGGACTTCGACGGTGTTTTCCGGCATGTTCACTCTCCAGGGTCCTGCGCGCCAGGATCCCGCGCGCCCGGGGCAGACTGGTATATGCGCACGGCTTCAGACAGATCGATCGTTCCTTCGTACAGGGATTTGCCGAGTACCACCCCTTCCAGGCCGTCCGCGACCGCCCCGGATGCCCGCTCGAGGTCTTCCAGCGTGGCCACGCCCCCAGACGCGATCACCCGCAATCCGCTCTCCCGGGCCAGGCTCGCCGTCGAACCGGTATTCAGTCCGTTCATTGTACCGTCCCGGTCGATGTCCGTGTAGACGATCCGGCAGACGCCGGCTTCCTTCATGGCCTCCGCCAGTTCGAGGGATGAACAGGACCCGCCGGACGTCCAGCCTTTGACCGCGACCCGTCCCGCCAGGGCGTCGATGCCAACGACGATGCGTTCCGGCCCCCATTCCTCCACCGCCTGCCGCACCATGTCCGGACGCTCCACGGCCGCCGTGCCCAGGATGACGCGGCGCACTCCCAGGGCCAGCCAGGCCTCCACGGCCTCGGGCGTACGGATGCCTCCGCCCAACTGCACCGGCAGATCGGCCGTTTCCAGGATGGCGACGACACTCGTCCGGTTGCCCGCTTCGCCGGTGAACGCGCCGTCCAGGTCGACGACATGCAGGTAGGTCGCGCCTTGCGATTTCCATCTCGACGCGACGTCCGCCGGGGAATCACCGTACACCGTTTCGTGATCGCGCCTGCCCTTGACGAGACGGACGCATCGCCCCTGTCTGATATCGATGGCGGGGTAGAGTTGCATCTGGATTCCTGACCCTCCTGATCCCTGTCCGGTGGCACGCTTTCGAACCACGCGTCCTGTGCTAAAGATGGACCGAAAAGCGCCGGCCTGTCAACCGACAATTCCCTTGACATGGATTACCCGGGCCCATAGTTTTCGGTGGAATCCGGCTCAATGGCTAACCGGGTATCCCGGCCCATTCATCGCCGGTTCCCCGTGCAGTGGCCGACTTCCCCTCCGACCCTCCGACCCCACGCCTTGTTTATACCCGATGTCAGCCCTTGTCGATCCTGTTCAGCCCCTGTTGAAGGCCCATAGGCGACTGGCCTCCGATCTGGCCGACCTGTGCCGGGAGGTGAATCACGAGGTCTATCTCGTGGGCGGTTCCGTGCGGGATGCCATCCTGGGCCGCACGGTACGGGATCTGGATATTACGCTCGCGGCGGACGGACTGGCGCTGGGACGGAAACTGGCGGACCGCCTCCGGTGTCCCTTCGTGCCCCTCGACGATACGGACCGAACCGGACGCGTCGTGTTGCGGCGCCGGTTCACGATCGATATCTCGTCCTTCAAAGGCGATTCCCTGGAGGCGGATCTCCGCAAACGGGATTTCACCATCAACGCCATGGCCGTCCGCCTGGCGGACCTGCTGGACGGCCGGCCGTCGATCATCGATCCCCTAGGCGGCGCGGCCGACCTCGCGGCAAGGCGGCTCAAGGCCGTATCCGAGGCTTCCTTTCGCGACGACCCGCTGCGCGTATTGAGGGCGTTCCGGCTTGCCGGCCAGTTCGGCCTGGACATCACGCAGCGAACACAGACGTGGATCGCGGCATGCGACGATGACCTGCGGAGGGTATCGGGAGAACGCCTGCTTTACGAACTGTCCCTGATCATGGGGAGGCGGCGCACCGCGGACCGGGTGTCCGCCATGATCCGCTCCGGCGTGTTCGGATCGCTATTTCCCGGGTGGATGGAATCGTTGTCGGCATCGGCGAAAACATCGTCTACGACATCGCCGTCGACATCACCCTCACGGCGCCTGGAGCGGACGGACCGGCTCATCGCGCGGGACGTATTCCTGGAGGATCAGGGGCTTTACACCCATCTTACCGGTTACGAAGCCAAAATGGCAGGCGACCGGACCAGCCTGTGGATCCTCCGATTCGCCAGCCTCCTGCTGTGCGGCATCCGGGCTGGCGGTGCGGCCGGCACAACAGATGCCAGTACGGACCCAACTCTTGACCGGGTCGAAGGCGCGGCCGGCGGCGCGGACGCCAGTGCGGACCCAACCCTCGACCGGGTCGAAGTCGCGGCCGACCGGTTGAGGGTGAGCAAACGGGAAAGGCAGGCGCTCCACCAGTTAGTATTCGGGGCGGTAAGGCTGCTCGAAGGGGCCGCTACGCGGGAACCGGACGATGAAACACTCTGCCGGATTTTGCGCGGATCGAAAGACGATACTCCCGGCGCGGCACTCCTCGCCCTGGCGCACGGACCGGACGAGGGAAGCGCGACGGGCGGCAGGATCGCGAAGGCCGCGCGCCGGCTTCTGTGGCTTTACGCCCGGCACCGGAACCTTCGGGCAAAGGGCCTGTTGTTGAACGGCGCGGACATCATGGACGACCTGGGCCTGACCGAGGGACCGGAGGTCGGCCGCCTGCTGGATAAGCTTGAAACAATCCAGACCATACATGATATTCGGACCAGGGAACAAGCCCGGAAGCTACTTTACGGCGATGCCGCGCACGGCCTGGCGAGTGCGGAAAGCGCATAGCGCGCACGACCTGCCGAGTGCGGAAAGCGCATAGCGCGGTCCGGACTGCGAGTTTTGACCATGAAACTCTGTACCACCCTTCAGATACGGTCGATCGACCGTCGCTCCATCGAATACTACGGCCTGTCCGGCTATGAACTCATGGAAACGGCGGGCTGCCGGGTGGCGGAAACCGCGAAGCAACTCCTGGAAAGCGTGGCCGGCAAGACGGTCGCCGTGGTGTGCGGAAAGGGGAACAACGGGGGCGACGGCTTCGTGGCCGCCCGGTATCTCCATCTGTGGGG
Organism: Gemmatimonadota bacterium; assembly: GCA_009837395.1. Taxonomy (GTDB): domain Bacteria; phylum JAAXHH01; class JAAXHH01; order JAAXHH01; family JAAXHH01; genus JAAXHH01. The sequence continues at coordinate 34,156 of VXTP01000029.1, read as the reverse complement.
CGCTTCGGTCACCTGCCACGTGCTCGCCGACAGGCCAGCCCTGCCGGTTGACGCCGCGAAGCACCTGGAACGGCTCGAAGAAGCCGGCCTGGTTCCGGACTTCCGGCCCGACGGTCCGCTTGAATTGCCCGACCGGCCCCCGGCGCTGATCGTCGACGCGCTCCTCGGCACCGGGTTGAAGGGACCGCCGCGCGATCCATACGCCGCCGCCATCGCGGTGATCAACCTCAGCCCTTCCCCCGTGCTCTCCGTCGACACCCCTTCGGGCGTGGCGCCCGGTTGCGGAAGTCCGCAATCCCGTCCCCGTGCGGAATGGACCTGCGTGCGCGCCGACCATACCCTTGCGATCGGCCTGATGAAGGTCGACCTTGCCACCCTCCCAGGCCGGTCCTGGTGCGGCGCCCTGGAAGTCGCGGACATCGGCTTTCCCGAAGCTGCCCTAGAAGCGGAGGGGTTATACCTCTCCATGCCCGAGCGAAGCGAGATGGCTGGCCTGATCCCTGTTCACCGGCCCGGGGACCACAAAGGAAGCCGCGGAAAGGTCGCCGTCGTCGCCGGTTCGGCGGGCATGGCGGGAGCGGCCACGCTGGCTTCGCGCGCGGCCCTGCGCGGCGGCGCGGGCATGGTCATGCTCGGTGCACCCGCGGGCCTGATGGATGCCCTGACGGCCAGGCACACGGAAGTGATGCTTCGCGGGCTGCCCGAAACCGCTGAGGGATCTATTTCTCTCGCAGCCGAGTCCCACATCGATGCGCTGCTTTCCTGGGCCGACGTGCTGGCCATCGGTCCGGGTCTCACGCGCCACGAGGAAACATCCGCGCTGGTCCGCCGCGTCGTATCGAACAGCGAGCGGCCGGTCGTCATCGACGCCGACGGGGTGAATGCCTTCACGGGCCACCCGGACGGCATGGCCGGCTCGGCACCGGAAGTCATCATGACGCCCCACGTGTTCGAGCTTTCCAGGCTGACCGGCATGGACGCCGACGACATCGAGGCGGACCGGGTCGTGGCCGCGAGACAGGCCGCCGGTTCCCTGCAGGTCACGCTCGTGCTCAAAGGCGCCGCCTCGCTGGTGGCTTCCCCCGATGGACTGGTCTCGGTGAATCCCACGGGGAACCCGGGGATGGCCACCGCCGGATCGGGCGACGTGCTGACCGGCCTCATCGCGGCCCTGCTCGGGCAGGGCCTCGGCGCATGGGACGCGGCCCGCCTGGGGGTGTACCTCCACGGCCTGGCCGGCGATCTTGGCGCGGAAGCCATGGGGCCCCACAGCCTGGTGGCCGGTGATCTCATCGACCATTTGCCCGGCGCGTTCCTGCGTACGGGCGAGGGGCGGATTTCATCCTAGAAAGAGGATTCCGTGGACACGAATTTCGACCCGGTGTCGCTTGAGGAGATCGTGACCCGCGCCTTGCGGGAAGACGTGGGAGACGGTGACGTCACCACCGAGTGGACGCTGGCGCCCGACGCTGAAGCCCGCGCCCGGTTCGAGGCCGGGCAGGCCGGCATACTGTCCGGTCTGTACCCGGCGTGTCTCACGTTCCGTGAGGTGGACCCCGGCCTGGAATTCCGGGCCCTGCTGACCGATGGCGACAAGGTGGAACCCGGCCAGCCCATCGCCGAAGTGCGGGGCGCCGCGGGTTCGTTGCTCACCGCCGAACGTACGGCGCTCAACTTCATGCGCCATCTCTCCGGCATCGCCTCCATGACCCGGCAATACGTCGACGCCGTGCGGAACACCGGCGCGCGCATCGTGGATACCCGCAAGACCACGCCCGGTCTCCGCGACCTGGAGAAAAGGGCCGTACTGCACGGCGGCGGAGAAAATCACCGCCACGGCCTCTTCGACATGGTGCTGATCAAGGACAACCACATCGCGGCCGCGGGAGGTATCGCCGCCGCGGTTCGAAGGTGCAGGTCGCACATGAAGCAGGCGGGCAGGCGGTACGACATCGAGGTGGAAACGAGCGGCCTGGACCAAGTCGAAGAGGCCGTGCGCAGCGGGGCGGACTGGATCATGCTGGACAACATGAGCGATGTGGAAATGCGGACGGCGGTCGGCCGGATCCGCGCGTTGACCGCGGCAGATCGGTCCATCGTGGTCGAAGCGTCGGGAGCGATCACGTTGAAACGGCTCGAGGTGATCGCGAAAACCGGGGTCGACGTGATTTCTGTCGGTGCCTTGACCCATTCCGCACCGGCGCTCGATATCAGCCTGAACGTAATTACCTCCGCCTGAACGGATGTACCGCAACCCCTGACCGGTCCCCGCTCCCGCCGGCGGGTACGGCCTCGCCCACCTGAAATGGAACGATGATGAAGCCCCCGTCCCCGAGCGATGAGTTGGAAGGATTCCAGGACCGGTACGACGCGGACCGTATGCGCGCGAAGTTGTCATCGCGGATCTTCGGCCGCGTACTGGAGTACCAGGAGCGGGTGGGGTCCACCAATGACGTCATCCTGGATATGGCCGAACAGGCGGCGCCCCATGGGACGGCCTGCCTTGCCGATGAGCAGTCGGCCGGAAGGGGCCGCCGCGGATACGAGTGGTTCTCGCCGCCCGGATGCGGGATCTGGGCCTCCATCCTGCTCAGGCCCCGGCTGTCTGCCGCCCGGACCCCGCCGATTACGTTGTGTGCCGCAGCGGCCGTGGCCCCCGTCCTGGAAACGGCCGCCGGCGTGTCCGTGGAGATCAAGTGGCCGAACGACCTGCTCATGGGAGGACGCAAGGTCGCCGGCATCCTGGCCGAATCCCGCGTCGTGTCCGGTGACGAGCCGGTCATCGTGATCGGCATGGGGATCAACGTAAACCACACCCGTGGACAGTTTCCCGACGAACTTTCCGCGTCCGCCACTTCGCTGCGCATCGAATCGGGCCGTCCCGTGAATCGCGAGGACCTGTTCCTGGCCATCCTGGCCTCCCTGGAGTCCGCCTACGGGCACTACCTGGCATCCGGGCCCGCTGCTCTCCTTTCCGAAGTCGACGCCCGCCTCGCCTGGCGAGGGTTGACGGTCGAGGCCGACAGCCCCGCCGGATCCGCCGGCCGCGTATCCCGCGTCGATGAGGAGGGCGGCCTGGTGCTCGACCGACAGGACGGTCGCCCCCTTGTCATCCGGTCCGGATCCATCAGACTGCTTAGACTCCGTACGTAAATCCGGCGACCACCTTTTCAGCATAATTGGCATTGCGGTTGAAAAGCGGATCGAGATAGATTAGATCAACGGATTCGGCGTTCATCCCGTGCATGATCGGCAGATTGCCGGCCGTTCTCGCGGTCTGCCGCGCACGGGCTTAGTCGGCAACTAAAGGGAGACCAGGCTTCATGGGATTACTAATCGACGTCGCGCTGCCGCTGGCGCTCGCTTTCATCATGTTCGGGCTCGGGCTCGGGCTTACCTTCGACGATTTCGCCCGGGTGGTGCGCCGGCCGCGCGATTTCGCGGTGGGTGCCCTCTCCCAGATCGTCCTGCTGCCGGTGGTTGCCTTCGTCCTCGCCAGCGTCTGGCCGATGGCGCCAGAGCTCGCGTTGGGCCTGATGATCATCGCCGCCGCGCCGGGCGGCCCGACCTCCAATATCCTGACCGCGTTTGCCCGCGGCGATGTCGCGCTGTCGATCTCGCTGACTGCGGTGATCAGCCTGGCCAGCGTGATCACCATTCCGCTCATCGTGGTCTTCGCCTACGGTCAGTTTATCGGCGATTCGGCGGCGCAGGACATATCGGTCACCGGGGCCGCGCTCAGCGTATTTCTGATCGTCGCCGTTCCCGTGCTGATCGGTCTGGTCATCCGCCGATTAGCGGAAGGTTTCGCAATACGGTTCGAACCAGCGGCCCGCAAGGTCTCCGCGGTGCTGCTGACGCTCGTACTCGCCGGCGCGATCTTCGATCAACGCGCCAACATCGTCTCCTATTTCGCGCAGGCTGGCCTGGTCACACTCGTCCTTAACTTGCTGATGATGACCATCGCCTGGTTCCTCGCCCGGATGTTCACCACCGGACCGACCCAGCGGACCGCCATTGCGATCGAATGCGGCATCCAGAACGGGACGCTCGCGATCGCGGTTGCGGTGATGCTGTTCGGCGGCGGGCTCGCGACCATGCCGGCGGCGACCTACAGCCTGATCATGTTCGCCACCGCGCTGATCTATATCGCCTTGCTGCGGCGGAGCGCTTGAACGCCGCGCCAGGATGAGGAGCCGCACCACGTCCTATCACCGGTGAACGCCAGAAAAACACGCGTGCCACAAATCAAAAAACACTTGCATCAGCCGACGACCCTTCATATATTAGCAGACTGGACATTCGAGTGCTAATTTCAGAATCACTACTTGTTGAATATACAAGTATTTAGTTGACTCAAAAGTGTGTACGGCATTGCCAGTTCGCCGTGCTCGGAATCGCCCGGTACCACCCGGCGAAACATAGGGGGTAGCAGAAGTGCCAGCAAAACAACTTTCATTCGACGCCGATGCCCGGCAGGCCCTCAAACGAGGCGTGGACACCCTGGCTGACGCGGTCCGTGTCACCATGGGTCCCAAGGGACGTTGCGTCGTGCTCGACAAGAAATTCGGTTCGCCCACCTTCACGCTGGACGGCGTCACGGTGGCGAAGGAAATCGAACTCGAGGACAACTACGAAAACATGGGCGCCCAGATGATCAAGGAAGCCGCGTCGAAGACGAGTGACGTGGCCGGCGACGGGACGACCACGGCCACCGTGCTCGCCCAGGCCATTTACGCGGAAGGCTTGCGGAACGTGACTTCCGGCGCCAATCCCATGGACCTGAAGCGGGGCATCGACAAGGCGGTGTCCGCGGTGGTCGGTTCGATCGCTGAAATGTCGAAGGCCGTGGAAGGACGGAAGGAAATCTCGGAGACCGCCACCGTTTCAGCCCATGGCGACGCCGCCATCGGCGACCTGATCGCGGACGCGATGGAAAAAGTGGGCAAGGACGGCGTCATCACGGTCGAAGAGGCCAAGAGCATGGAAACCTCCCTTGACGTCGTGGAGGGCATGCAGTTCGACCGCGGTTATCTGTCGCCTTACTTCGTTACCGACTCCGAGTCCATGGAAGCCGTACTCGAGGACACGAAAATCCTGATTCACGACAAGAAGATCAGCGCCGTCAAGGATATCTATCCCGTCGTCGAGAAGATCGCCCAGAGCGGCTCCCCGCTGCTGATCATCGCCGAGGACATCGAGGGCGAGGCCCTTGCCCTGCTGGTGGTCAACAAGCTTCGCGGCACCCTGAAGGTCGCCGCGGTCAAGGCGCCCGGGTTCGGTGATCGCCGTAAGGCCATGCTCGAGGATATCTCCATCCTGACCGGCGGCACGGTCATCTCCGAGGACGCCGGCTTCAAGCTGGAAAACGTGACCGTGGGCGACCTGGGTACGGCCAAGCGCGTCAACCTCGACAAGGACAACACGACGATCGTCGAAGGCGCCGGCGGCACCGACGCGATCCAGGGACGCATCAACCAGATCCGCGCCCAGATCGAGGAAACCACCTCCGATTACGACCGGGAGAAGCTGCAGGAACGCCTGGCCAAGCTGGCGGGCGGCGTGGCGGTCATCAACGTGGGCGCCGCGACGGAAGCCGAGATGAAGGAAAAGAAGGCCCGGGTCGAAGACGCCCTCAACAACGCCAAGGCGGCCATCGAGGAAGGGGTCGTGCCGGGCGGCGGCGTCACGTTCATCCGCGCGCTCTCCGCGTTGGACAACGGACTGGACACCGAGGGCGACGAAGCCGTTGGCGCCGGCATCGTGCACAAGGCGCTCGAGGCGCCCGTCAGGCAGTTGGCGGAGAACGCCGGCCTGGAGGGTTCCATCATCCTGCAGAAGATCCGGGAAGGCGAAGGCGGATTCGGTTACAACTTCGAATCCGATGCCTACGGCGACATGTCCGAAACGGGCGTGATCGAGCCCGCCAAAGTCTCCCGCGTTGCGCTGCAGCACGCCGCGAGCATCGCAGGCCTGCTGCTGACCACCGAAGCGCTGGTGGCGGAACTCCCCGAAGACACCCCGCCTCCGGCCATGCCTCACGGCGGCGGCATGTACTAAGCGGGACGCTTCGAAAAGGAACCGGTCCCCGACCGGTTGCAGGTAAACCCCCGGTGGCTTCACCGGGGGTTTTCTCTTGCTACGGACGGTCGCCGATTCTATATTCCCCCGAGATCGGCGGCGGATGCGAAAGACAGGTCCAGGGCGACGGAGCGACCATGAGAAACCCGGTGGTGATAGAACGCGCGGAACGGCTTCACCAGATCCCGCTGAACCGGCCCCTGGAACATTCCCGATACTTAAGAAGACTGGCCGCCAGGGGGATCGAGCCCATAGATCTGACCACGGGCTTCACCGACTCTCCCCCGCGACAGGATGCCATTGTAAGGACATCCGACTCCGAATCGGCCACCGGCGGCCGGGGCGGCCCAGGCAGCCCAGGCAGTCCAGGCGGCCCAGGCGGACCGGAAGTACCGGCCGAGCCATCCCGGCTCACCGGCGCGGAATTCCGCAGGGCATTCAGCAACTGGTTCGCGTACCGGTTCGACGTAGAGATCGATCCGGACAGGCACGTCCTGCCCTTCGCGGGTTCGGCGGTCGGCCCGGCCTGCGTGGCCATGGCGCTGGTCAACCCCGGTGAAACCGTGCTGGCGCCCGACCCCTCCCACCCGGCGTACCGGACCAGCGCCGTGCTGGCGAACGGGCAGATCCAGTCCTATCCCCTGCACGGGCGGAACGATTTCCTGCCCAACCTGAAGCAGATCGAATCCCGGATCGCCGGGCAGGCAAAACTGATGTACGTCGGTTTTCCTAACGACCCGACCGGGGTCGTGGCGGACCATTCATTCTTCCGGGAACTCATCGATTTCGCACGCCGGCACAATATCATCGTCTGTCACGACGCGACGCAGCATTTCCTGACGTACGACGGGGTCGAAGCCCCGAGCCTCCTGCAGACGCCCGGCGCGATGAACGTGGGCATCGAGCTGTTCTCCCTTTCTGTGCTGCCCGGCGGCATGTTCCGCGACCTGGGCGTTGCGGTGGGCAATCCTTCTGCGCTGGCCGCCATCTCCCAGTTGACCTCCCATCTGCATGCCCCGCTGCTCCCCGGCCTTCTCGCGGCCGCGGCCGCGGAGTTTCCCCGTCTGGACCGGCACGTGGAAGCCATGGTTTCCCGGTGCGGTTCGCAAAGGGACCTGATGGTGTCGGGGCTGCGGGACCTCGGCTGGCACCTGCCCGCGCCTGGCGGCGGACCTTACGTCTGGCTACCCGTACCGCCCCGCTATTCCTCCGTACGATTCAGCATCCTGTTGCGCAAGGCGGGCGTGTTCGTCGTGCCCGGCGCATACCTGGGCGAATACGGCGAAGGATACGTCCGAATAGCCTTCAACGGCGACGAGTCGCAGATCCGTGAAGCGCTCGACCGCATCGACCGGCAGATGTCGCGGTTCCGTTTGCGCAAACGGGCGTTCCCCGCGGTCAGTCTGGCCTGAACCCCCAACGGATCCGCCCCATGTCCGGAGACTGGATCAGCGTGCGGGGTATCCGCACATTCGGCCATCATGGCGTGACGGCCCGGGAACGGACGCGGGGACAGGTCTTCGAAGCCCACGTCGCACTGCGTCTGGACCTGTCGGAGGCGTCCCGGACGGACCGATTGTCCGATACCGTGGATTACGCGGACGTCTGCCGGCGCGTGGGACGCGTCCTCGGTGGCGAGCCGTGCCGTCTGCTGGAGGCGGTCGCCGGCCGGGTGGCGGACGAGCTGCTTTCCGCCTACCCTCCTGTGGACCAGGTCGTGGTCAGACTGTGGAAGCCCGGTGTGGCCGCGGAATTGCCGCATTCGGGAACCCCCGGGGTCACCGTGCATCGTAGCAGGGAGGCGTGACGTTCCGGTCCGTGACCTGCCGGACCGGACGGACCGGACCGCGGCGTACCGGATCGCGATGTACCGGACCGAACTAATCGGACCAGGCGGACCAAGCGGACCAGGCGGACCAAGCGGACCAAGCGGACTATGCGGACCGCAAGGAGCGAAATGGCGTCTGTCGCGCTGGGACTGGGCAGCAACATCGGGGATCGCGTCGCGAGATGCCGGCAGGCGCTATGCGAACTGGCCGGGCGGGAGGCGATCCGGATCGTCAGGCGCTCGTCATGGTACGAGACGCAGCCGGTAGGTCACGCCGGCCAGCCCGACTTCGTCAACGGCGCGGCCCTTCTGGACACCACGCTTGCGCCCGAAGGACTCCTCGAAACGCTCAAGGACGTCGAAACGCGCATGGGACGTTCCGTGACGTGGGAAAAAGGACCACGCGAAATCGATCTCGACCTGTTGCTTTACGACGACCTGGCACTCAGACGGCCGGGTCTCGACATTCCCCATCCCGCCATGGCGCAACGGGCCTTCGTGCTCGTTCCCCTGGCGGAGATCCAGCCGGACCGGGTCCACCCGGTGCACGGGCGGACCGTGTCCGACCTGCTGGATGACCTGAAACCCGTGGACCATCTCGTCCGCTTTCTCGCCGAGCCGTAACCGGAGCCCCGATGAAAGAAGCCAACGGCGATCTGATTACGCTGGTCCTGGCCGCGGGAAAAGGCACCAGGATGCATTCCGATCTGGCGAAGGTGCTGCACCGGATAAACGGCCGGCCGATGATTCACTACGTGCTGGACACGGCGCGGGCGCTCCGGCCGCGGCGGATCATCGTCATCGTCGGCCACCAGGCCGGCGCGGTGCGGTGGGAACTGGCCGAACTGCCCGAACTGCCCGAGCCGACCGGGCCGACCGGGCCGACAAGGCTGGCCGTGGAATTCGCCGTGCAGGAGGAGCAATTGGGCACCGGCCACGCGGTGCGCCAGGCCGGACCGCTGCTGGCCGGCGAAAGCGGGGTCGTCCTCGTCCTCGCCGGCGACACGCCCCTGATCCGTCCTTCCACCCTGGCGTCGTTGATCGAAGTGCACCGACGGGACGGCGCCGCGGCCTCCGTACTCACCGCCCACGTCGCCGATCCCACGGGCCTGGGACGCATCCTGCGCGACGACGCTGGCCGTATCGACCGGATCGTAGAGGAGAAGGACGCCACCGAGGAACAGCGGGCGCTCAAGGAGATCAACACCAGCACCTATTGTTTCGATCCGGTCCTGCTGCTGCGGGCCCTGGACCGGCTGACCCCGGAGAACCGGCAGGCCGAATACTACCTGACGGACACGATCGGGATCCTCCGGAGGGAGGGCCGACGCATCGCAGACGCACCGGCCGGCGTGCCGGAAGAATCCATGGGGATCAACACCCCGGAGCAGCTGTCGGCGGCCGAATCATGGCTGCAGGAACGGGACCGTGCGCGGCCTCACGACAGCTAAAAAACAGTTGACACCGCACCCTCCAACTCTGTATATATAGTGGTCTGGAAAGCGAATCGGATTCCGCCTGTCGAACCAGCGTTCGATTTGACGGCGGAACTGTGTCGAGACCGGGGTACAAAGGGGGATCGCATGGTGAAAGGAACTGGTCGATGAAGCACTGTTGGTACCCTGCCTATGTTTCCCTTCCTGGTGTATTCCCCTAGTTAGCTCTCCGGTTATCTCTGACAAGCAGATATCGATGGTCGCACGGTCCCGTTGCAGGCCGTACCTTTAGGACGTGTTCCGCGTGGGATCCGCCATGACGAGACAGGTCATCCAACCCTCCGCGAACCGGCCGGAAGCCGTTCAGGAAGGACGGGGGACAGGCGGCCGCTGGCGCGTTCGGGTGCTTGAAGGCGTGATCATCATCCTGGTCGGGCTGAACGCATACCTGATCTATTCGGTGGCGACCTCGTCCGCATTCTCGACGTCCGCCGAACGGTCCGTCGAGACGGTCGTCGACCCCTCGGCCTTCCAAATCCAGGTGGAGGTCCTGAACGGATGCGGTGAACGGGGAATCGGACAACAGGCCATGCGGTTTCTCAGAGAACGAGGATTCGACGTGGTCAATATCGACAACGCCGACCACTTCGAGTACCGGGAAACGGTCGTGCTGGACCGCCGGGGAACGGATGGGCCGTCCGAGGCCGCCCGTGCGGTCGGAAACGCGCTGGGCACGCAATACGTCCTGCTCCAGCAGAACGATGACCGCCTGGTGGACGTAACGGTGGTGATCGGCAAGGACTACAGCGAACTGCTCTTTTCCGTGGAGAACGACTGATCGTGACGTTGGCATCGCAGGAAATCGCGGAGCAGGCGACCCTTTCCATGCTGGCCAAGAATGCGGCGGACGTGATGATCATCGACCTCAGGGGGCTCTCGTCCATCACGGACTACTTCGTCATCGGGACTGCGGGTTCCGAACCGCAGATCAAGGCGGTCGTCGAGCAGGTGGCGTCGGATCTCAAGGAGCGGGATACAACGCCCTGGCACACGGAAGGCAAACAGAGCTGGCGGTGGGTGCTGCTCGACTACGTGGACGTGGTCGTACACGTGTTCAGAGCGGAAGTCCGGGCATTCTACGGACTCGAGCGGCTCTGGGGTGACGCGCCCCGGGTCGCCGTTTCGACCGACGCGGCAACGGGTGAAATCATCCGCACGTCCGACGCGGGCGTCCCCGGGGCCAGGGTGGACGCACTGGAACACGAGGCATAGATTGGGCATTCTCGTCGTCGGAACGGTGGCTTTTGATTCGGTGAAGACGCCGGAAGGAGAGGCAAGCGACGCGATCGGGGGATCGGCGACCTATTTTTCGGCCGCCGCCAGTTTCTACGCGCCGGTAGACGTCATCGCCGTCGTGGGGAACGATTTTCCCATGGCGTCCCTGGATTTCCTGCGGGAGAGACAGGTCGACGTATCGGGCCTGGAGGTGAAGGAAGGAAAGACCTTCCGCTGGGCGGGCGAATACGCCGCCAACATGAACGACCGTCGCACGATCGACACGCAGTTGAACGTGTTCTCCGGATTCAAGCCCGTGCTGGCGGACCGTCACCGCGCGCACGATCACGTGTTCCTGGCGAATCTCGATCCGGACGTTCAGCGCGACGTGCTGACCCAGGCGTGCCGTACGGACCAATCGGACCGTCCCGGCGTCGTCGCCTGCGACACCATGGACTTCTGGATCGAGGGGCAACGGACGTCCCTGCTGTCGACGCTCAGCGGAGTGGACGTGCTGATCATCAACGACAGCGAGGCCCTGCAACTGGTGGAAGACCACAACCTCGTGCGGGCGGCGGAACGCATCCTGGAGCTCGGCCCGCGGGCGGTAGTGGTCAAGAGAGGCGCGCACGGCGCGACGCTCTGTACCCGAGACGCCTGGTTCGGCATCCCTTCATTCCCCGTGGCCGACGTGGTGGATCCGACGGGCGCGGGGGATACTTTCGCGGGCGGATTCATGGGTTATCTCGCCCGGTCGGGCGAAATGGGCGTAGGCGCCTTGAAACGCGCCATGGTGCACGGCAGCGTCATGGCCTCGTTCAACGTGGAGGATTTCAGCGTCCGGCGGCTCGAATCGCTTACCCAGGACGAGATTACGGACCGCCACGATCGGTTCATGGAGATGATTACGCCCTGACCGGCGTCAAGCAGAAAGAAAAGGTTCGGCAATCATGAGTTTCAAGACCATCCGGTGGGAGCGCGACGAAGACGTGCTGGTATTGCTGGACCAGACGCGCCTGCCCGGCGAAGTGGTCTACACCAAATGCCGGGACATCGCCTCCGTGGCGGAAGCCATCCGGCGGCTGAGAGTACGCGGTGCGCCGGCCATCGGCGTCGCCGCGGCCTATGGGGTCGTCGTCGGGGTCCAGCACAGCCGCGCGGCCGACTTCGCCGCCTTCAGCCGGGAAGTCGACGAAGCCGCGGAACTGCTGGCGGCCACCCGACCCACGGCGGTCAACCTGTTCTGGGCGCTGGAGCGGATGCGCCGGACCGTCCGGGAACATCGGAATGCACCCGTGGAGGACATCAAGCGCGCCTTGCTCAGCGAAGCCCAGGCCATACAGTCGGAGGACGAGCACACGTGCCGCCTGATCGGTGAGCACGGCGCCGCGCTGCTCCGCACCGGACAGACGGTGCTCACGCACTGTAACGCCGGCGCGCTCGCCACGGCCGGCGCGGGCACGGCCCTCGCCGTGGTATACCAGGCGCACAGCGAAGGCAAGCGGGTCCACGTATTCGCCGATGAGACGAGACCCGTGCTCCAGGGCGCCAGGCTGACTTCCTGGGAGCTGACCCGGGCAGGCATAGGCGTGACGCTCATATGCGACAACATGGCTGCCCAGGTCATGAAAGAAGGCCGGATCGACTGCGTGATCGTTGGCGCGGACCGTGTGGCCGCCAACGGCGACGTCGCCAACAAGATCGGTACCTACGGCGTGGCCGTGCTGGCCGACGCGCACGACGTGCCCCTGTACGTGGCGGCGCCTTATTCTTCGATCGACCTGTCCATCGAATCGGGCGCCGGAATCCCGATCGAAGAACGCGAAGCCGCCGAAGTAAGCCAGGGACCGGGCGGACGCACCGCCCCCGAGGAAGTGGAAGTGTACAATCCCGCATTCGACGTAACCCCGGCCCGTTACGTGTCTGCTATCATCACGGAACGCGGCGTGGCGAGACCGCCCTACGCCGAGAGTCTCGCCGCGCTGTCACACCATGCTTGGGAACCGGCCGTCACCGGATAACCGGCCGTCACCGGATAAAGGAGCGTGTACCATCAAAGGAGCGTGTACCATCTATGAAGACACCAACGGTTAAGAAGGAAGACCTGCAGCGGGACTGGCACGTCGTGGACGCCGACGGCAAGGTGCTGGGCAGGCTGGCCAGCGAAGTGGCCAAGATCCTGCGCGGCAAGCACAAGCCGATCTACTCGCCGCACCTGGACACCGGTGACCACGTCATCGTCATCAACGCGGAAAAGGTGGTGCTGACGGGCAAGAAACCGCAGAACAAGCTCTACTACCGCCATAGCGGCTATCCCGGCGGTCTGAAGACGATCAGCTACGAACGCATGGCCGCCCGCCATCCCGACCGGGCGCTGCGCATGGCCATCAAGGGCATGTTGCCGCACAACGCCCTCGGCCGCCAGATCTTTCGCAAACTCCGCGTGTACGCCGGCGCGGAACACCCCCACAGCGCCCAGAAACCGGTCGCGCTGGACATATAAGGAGCGTAAAGAAGCATGAATTCGGATACCCATGGACACCATGCAGTGGGCAGAAGGAAACGCGCGATCGCCAAGGTCTGGCTGCGCGCGAAGAAGGATGGCGCCAGCCACAAGGTCAACGACAAGCCGCTGATCGACTACTTCGATCGGCCCGGTCTCGTCGCCGCGATCGAGGAACCCCTGGTGCTTACCGAAATGAACGACCAGGTCGTCGTGTTCGCACGGACCTTCGGCGGCGGCAAGACCGGCCAGGCCGGGGCGTTGAGACTCGGCATCGCGCGGGCGCTGAAGGACATGGACGAAAGCCTGCACGCGCCGTTGCGCGAAGCGGGCATGCTGACGCGGGATTCACGCATCAAGGAACGCAAGAAATACGGACTGGCCGGCGCACGCAAGCGGTTCCAGTTCTCTAAGCGTTAATTCACCGGACGCAGGCCTGACCGCCTGCCAGACAAGGAGATCAGTACCGCCTATGGGGATTCCGACCATACAGGACCTGCTGGATGCGGGCGTTCACTTCGGTCACCAGACCCGACGCTGGAACCCGAAGATGAAGGAATTCATTTTCGCCGAGCGCAACAACATCTACATCATCGACCTGAAGAAGACGCTCAGCCAGATCGAGATCGCGTATGACGCCGTGCGCAAGGCCGTCGAAAACGGGCAGTCCGTCCTCTTCGTGGGCACGAAGAAGCAGGCCAGGCCCGTCATCATCGAAATGGCGCAACGGTGCGGCATGTTCTACGTCGCGGAACGCTGGCTCGGTGGGATGTTGACGAACTTCCAGACCATCCAGACCAGCGTCAAGCGCCTGGAAGAACTCGAGAAGATGAAAGAGCACGGCACCATGGATGCGCTCACGAAAAAAGAGGCCGCCAGCCTGGAGAAGGAGCGGGAGCGCCTGCAGAAGGTACTGGGCGGCATTCGTGAAATGCGCGACCTGCCCGGCGTCATTTTCGTGGTGGACGCCCGCAAGGAACGGATCGCCGTCGCGGAGGCGAACACCCTGGAGATCCCCATCGTCAGCATCCTGGATACGAACTGCGACCCCGACCTGATCGATTTTCCCATACCCGGGAACGACGACGCCCTACGGTCCATCGGACTCATCACGGAAGTCGTCGCGAGCGCCGCGGAGGAAGGGCTTCGCAATTCCGGACGGGCCGTGCCAGGGGACGAGGCACCGGTCGAAGAGGTCGAAGAGCGGCAGGCCTGAAGCGGATACATGGCCGGGGAAAGGCGGCCGTAGCGGATGATCGGATCCGTTCGTATCCAATCATGACCGCTAGACTTCATACGATTTCATGACTATATCAGCCAGTGACGTAAAGACGTTGAGAAGCCAGACCGGCGCCGGCATGATGGACTGCAAGCGGGCTCTCGAAGAGTCCGAAGGCAGTATCGAAAAGGCGGTCACGCTCCTGCGCGAGAAAGGCATCATGGCGGCGTCCAAGAAGAGCGCCCGGGAGGCGAAAGAAGGCATTATCCATACCTATATCCATCCCGGCAGCCGTATCGCCACCATGGTCGAGATCAATTGCGAGACCGATTTCGTCGCGCGGAACGAGTCCTTCCAGACCCTGGCCCGCGATATCGCCATGCAGGTGGCGGCCACCCGCCCTCTCGCCGTGGACCGGGACCAGATCGAAGAAGCCGTCCTGGAACAGGAACGGGAGATCTACCGGAACCAGGCGCGGAACGAGGGCAAGCCCGATCATATCATCGACCGGATCGTACAGGGAAAGATCGAGAAATTCAACCAGGAGAGCTGTCTCCTGGAACAACCGTTCATACGGGACACCGACAAGACGGTGCGGGACCTGATCACGGAGGCGGTGGCCACGCTGGGCGAGAACATCCTGGTCAGACGGTTTGTCCGGTACGAACTGGGCGGAGAATAACCCGCCGAACACCCTTGCCGGCAGGAACGTAACCGGTTTTCCGATGACAGAGAGGTGTATCGTGGAAGCGAAAGAGATCATCAAGGAAACCAGCCGAAAGATGGATCAGTCCGTCGAGGTGCTGCGCATGGAACTCGCCGGCGTCCGGGCCGGCCGGGCCAATCCGGCCCTGCTGGACAACATCCAGGTGGAAGCCTACGGGACCATGACCCCCATCAACCAGGTCGCCACCATCAATACGCCGGACGCCCGCACGATCTCGATCCAGCCGTGGGACAAGCAGATGGTCCCCGAAATCCTCCGGGCCATCCAGACCTCCGACCTGGGACTCATGCCGAATTCCGACGGCAACGTCATCCACCTGCCGGTACCGGCGCTCACCGAAGAGCGAAGGCTCGAATACGTAAAAGTAATCAAGAAACTGGGCGAGGACGGAAAGATCGGTATCCGGAACGTGCGCCGGGAAATGAACGAGCGCATCAAGGCCGAAGAAAAGGCCCACCGGTTGTCGGAAGACGAAAGCAAGCGGCACCAGAAGACCATCCAGGATCTCACCGACCAGCATACCTCCTCCATCGACAGCGCCATATCGGTTAAAGAACAGGAAATCCTGGAGATCTAGGCGGATACCGGCTATCCGGGTCCATACCCGGCGGCGGCCTTACGGGGGTGACGTGGGTCGATACGCAGAGCAAGACCGGGCGGTCTCGGAAGAAGGACTGGATCCGGAGCGCATGCCCCGCCACATCGCGTTCATCATGGACGGCAACGGCAGGTGGGCGAAGAAGCAGGGGCTCGCGCGGGACCAGGGTCACTCCGCGGGGGTGGAGTCCGTTCGCGAGATGATCCGGTGCGCCGGGGAGTTCGGCGTGGGGATCCTCACCTTCTTCGGGTTCTCCACCGAGAACTGGAATCGTCCCAGGCGTGAAGTCGCCGCCATCATGCAGTTGATCGTCGAATCGCTCCGCGGCGCCGTCGAAGAAGCCAGCGCGCACGGGATCCGGGTCTCCTTCCTGGGCAGATGGGACGAGTTGCCGGAATCCAACCGGCAGGTCATCAAGCAGATCACCGAGCAGACGGCGGGCAACGATCGTCTTCTGTTGAACTTCGCCCTGAATTACGGCGGCAGGCAGGAGATCGTCGAAGCCGCGCAATGCATCGCCCTGGACGTCCAGGCCGGCCGGCTGGATCCGGAGGCCATCGACGAGTCGCTTTTCGCGTCCTACCTGTACACGGAGCACCTGCCCGACCCGGACCTGTTGATCCGGACCAGCGGGGAGATGCGGATCAGCAACTTCCTGCTCTACCAGTTGGCCTATACCGAACTCCTGGTTTCTCCGGTCCTCTGGCCCGATTTCTCACGGAGCCACTTCATCGGGGCCATCAGGGATTACCAGTCGAGAGAGCGCCGTTTCGGCCGGACCGGTGAACAGGTCTCCTCACACAGCACGTAACGGAGTGGATCTCCATGGCGGCCTACGCGGAGACGTGGATCCGAATCCTGGTAGGCGCGGTGTTCATCCCGTGCATCGTGCTTGTTTGCTGGGTCGGCGGGACGAGCCTCTTCGTATTCGTCACCCTGGTCGTGCTCTTCGGCCTGCGCGAGTACCACGGCATCGCCGCGGCCAGGGACCTGGCACCCAACTGGTACCTTGGCGTACCCGCGGCTGTTCTGCTGTGTCTCGACGCCTGGCTCGAAGCAGGCCGCCACACCCCCCTGATCCTCACGGCCCTCCTGCTTATAACCGCTGCGGCGGAAGTATTCAGAAAACGCGTGCAATCCCCCTTCTACAACATCGCCGCCACGGTCTTCGGCGTGGCCTGGATCGGCCTGCTCGGCAGCCACCTGATCCTGCTGGGCAGGTGGCCGATGAACGGCGCCGACGTCGTCGAATTGGGGGAGCGGGCCATGACGCCGGCCCTGCTCGCCATCGCCATACCCTGGTCCTACGACGCCTTCGCCTATTTCACTGGCCGGCTGCTGGGCCGCCGCAAGCTGCTGCGCCGCGTCAGCGCAAGCAAGACCGTCGAAGGGGCCGTCGGTGGTCTGATCGGCACCGTCGCCTTCATGTTCGTGCTCCAGTACGCCCTGTTTCCCTTTCTCAGTCCGCTCCACTGCGTCGTCCTGGGCGCCGCCGGCGCCATCGTCGCCCAGCTGGGCGACCTCGCGGAGTCCCTGGTGAAAAGAGACGCCGGCCTGAAGGATTCATCCCGCATCATCCCGGGACACGGCGGCATCCTGGACCGGTTCGACAGCGTTTTCTTCGCGGCGCCTTTCGTGTACTATTACCTGGCCTACGTGACCGGATGAAGCAGCGTACGACCCGGGCGGTCCGGACGACCCGGACATAGGGACGGAGTATCGACAAGTCATGAAACGCATCGCCATCCTGGGTTCGACGGGTTCGGTCGGCACGCAGACGCTGGAGGTCATCGCGGCCTTCCCGGACCGGTATGCGGCCCACAGCCTGACGGCCAGGAGCCGGATCGACCTGCTGGAGCAGCAGTGCGCGCGCTTCGGCCCGCGCATGGTCGCCATCCGGGACGCGGAATGCGCCGAACGGGCCAAGCAGGCCGCCGGATTCGCGCGAGGCGGCGGCGGACAGCCTGGTCAGCCCGGACCGTCGATCCACACCGGCGAGGAGGGCCTGATCGAAGCGGTCACCCACCCCGACGTGGACCTGGTCATCAGCGCCCTGCCGGGCAGCGCGGGGCTGGTCCCCACGCTGCGTGCGATCGAAGCGGGCAAGACCATCGCCCTGGCCAACAAGGAGATCCTGGTCATGGCCGGCGAGATCGTGATGGAGTCGGCGCGGCGCAACAGGGTGGAGATCCTGCCCGTGGACAGCGAACACTGCGCGGTGCACCAGTGCCTGGCCGGGCAGGACCCGGACCGGATCCAGCGCGTGGTCCTCACGGCATCGGGCGGGCCCTTCCGCGACACCGCCCCCGAAGCCCTGGCGCGGATGACTTCGAAGGACGCGTTGAACCATCCCACCTGGAACATGGGGCAGAAGGTCACGATCGATTCCGCCACCCTCATGAACAAGGGATTCGAGGTCATCGAGGCCCACTGGCTCTTCGGCCTCCCCGTCTCGAAGATCGACGTGGTGATCCATCCCCAGTCCATCATCCACTCCATGGTCGAGATGGTCGACGGGTCGCTGCTGGCCCAGATGGGTCCGACCGACATGCGCATTCCGATCCAGTACGCCCTCTCGTACCCGGAGCGCCTCGAATCTCCCTGGCCCCGGTTCGACATCACGCGGAACTGGTCCCTGACCCTGGACCCGCCCGACGAGGCCATGTTCCCCTGCCTGGGGCTGGCCTACGAGGCCATCCGCCGCGGATCCTCCGTGCCCGCCGTCCTGAGCACCGCCGACGAGATGGCCGTCGAGGCCTTCCTCCGGCAGCGGATCGGGTTCACCGACATACCGCGCATCATCGCCGACGCCATGGACAGGCACCTGGCCGCGACGGATCTCACGGCGCCCGTCACCCTGGAATCCATCATGGCGGCGGACCAGTGGACCCGGACGTTCTGCGGGGAAAAGTTGATTGCCGGATAGTGCCGAAAACCTGTATATTCCCTAATTGGTTGCCACGCGCCGGCACGGGCGGGGGAACACCGGAAACATCAGAAGCAATCGGATCTGAGACGGCAGAAGCAGAACGGAGACATTGGCATGCTGACCACCGTGTTATCGGCGATTTTCGTCCTGGGATTGCTGGTCTTCTTCCACGAGCTCGGCCATTTCCTGGCCGCCAAACGCATGGGCATCAGAGTGGAACGGTTCTCCCTCGGCTTTCCGCCCAAGATGATCGGCAAGAAGGTCGGGGACACCGAATACTGTATCTCCTGGATCCCCCTGGGAGGATACGTGTCCATGGCCGGGGAGCGGCCCGACGCCCAGTCCGAAGGGGAAGGCGGCAAACCGTGGGAGTTCCAGTCCAAGTCCGTGGGAGCCCGCGCCTTTGTCATCGCGGCCGGTCCGGGGGCGAACTTCGTCCTCGCCTTTATCATCTTCTGGTTGTTCTACGCGACCATGGGCGTGATGCTCGTCGATACGACCACCGTGGGCCGGGTGGACGTCGCAAGCCCCTATGCCGCGGCAGGATTGCAGGTCGGCGATGAAATCCTCGAAATCGACCAGGCGGCCGTCGATACCTGGGAGGATGTCCGGGAAGGGCTCGCGACCGGCACGGGGGCGTCCCTGTCCCTGAAGCTGCGCCGGGACGGGCAGGACCGCACGGTCCTGGTGCGGTACGACGACGGCGGGGCGGCGGAACGGCTGGGCGGGCTCGACTATTTCCGCGCGTCGGCCGTGAGCACGGTCATCCCGGATTCACCCGCTGAGAAGGCCGGTCTCAGGCCAGGGGACGTGATCACGTCCGTGAACGGCGTTCCGGTCACGCAGTGGTACGAGATGGTCGAGCAGATCCGCGTCCGGCCGGGCATGGAGACCGCGGTGTCGTGGTCCAGGAACGGTCAGTCCCACCAGGTGAGCATCATACCCAATACGGCCCAGGACCTGGACCGGGAGACCGGAGACGTCATCGACATCGGCCAGATCGGCATCACCCAGCAGGACCACATCAAACGCAGTCCGATCGGGATCGTCACCTCCGCGGGACTGGCGGGTACGCAACTGGTGGCCGTTACCTTTACCATCGTCGACTTCGTAGGGAAACTGGTCATGGGCCAGGTGTCCACCGACTCGGTGGGCGGTCCCATCGCTATTGCCCAGATGGCGGGGGACAGCGCCCGCCAGGGCGCGAGCAGTCTCTTCAGTTTCATGGCCTTTCTGAGCATCAACCTCGCCATACTGAACCTCCTGCCCATACCCGCGCTGGACGGCGGCCAGCTGCTCATCCTGGGCGTCGAGAAGATCATCCGGCGTCCGCTTTCGCTGAAGTACCGGCTGGTATGGCAGCAGACGGGAATGGCCCTGCTGCTGTTGCTCATGGTGTTCGTGGTATTCAACGATGTCACACGGATCTTCAGGTAGTTACACGGCGAAGGGAGGAAACATGCCGGTCGGGAGAAGTCTCGGCGCCGCCGGTCGTACCTGGTACGTCCTCGTCGTCACCGTGATGCTGGCCGCCGTCTGTCCCCCGGAGCACGCACTCGGACAGGTGGACCGGGCCAGGGCCCTGGAGCATTACGCGGAGGGCGGCCTTCACGAAGCCAGGAACGATCCGGTCAACGCGATCAAATCCTATCTCCAGGCGCTGGAGTACGATTCCTCCTCGGCGGAAATCCACTCCGCCCTCGCCCAGGTCTACTACCGCGTGACGGAGCGAGAAAGGGCGCAGCAACACGCCAGGATCGCGGTGGAACTCGATTCGACGGCCACGGAATCCTGGTTCGTACTGGGCAGGTACAACGCCGAACTGGGCAAGTACCTCCCAGCCCGAGACGCTTTCGAACGGGTCGTCACGCTGGAACCGGGCCACATCGAGGCCCATATCGCCCTTTCCCAGCTGGCAAGCCGGCTGAACGACCCGGACGCCGCGCTGAGGGAACTGGAAACGGTGAGCCGACTGGCGCCGCGCAATCCCGAATTCCACTTCAAACTGGCCGATGTCTACAAGCAGCGAGGGATGTACGACAAGGCGGTCATCGCGCTGCAGAAGGTGCTCGACGACTATCCCGATTCGATCCCCGCGCGGGTGGGCCTGGCGGAGATCTATGAGCAAAGGCGGCAGTGGGACCGGGCCGTCGTCATGTACCGTGAGATCATAGCGCTGGGTCCCGACCGCGAAGCGGCCCTGCGGCACCGGCTCGCGCGCCTCCTGATGTTCCTCGGCCGGCCGGGCGAAGCGGTGGAAGAGTACCGGGTGCTGCTGGAGCACAACCGGACGTCCCCGGCCCTTTGGGCGGAACTTGGGGAGGCCTACCAGAACCTCGGCCAGGCGAAACTGGCGCTTTCCACCCTGGAGGAGGGCCTCGAACTGCATCCCGGCTCGGCGGAGCTTCATGGCACGCTGGGCGACGTGCTGCTCAATCAGGACAAGCCGGCGGAGGCCGTGGCGCCGCTGCAGAAGGCGATCTCCCTGGACGAGCGCGAAGTGAGGTTCCGGATCGGCCTGGGGATGGCCTATCGCGCCACCGGACAAACGGAACAGGCCGTGAACGCGCTGAAGGAGGGCCTGGGCGTCCTGGGAGACCACCCCGACCTCCACCTGAACCTGGGCTTCGTCTACCAGGAGGCCGGCGACTATCCCCTCGCCGTCGCCGCGTACCGGTCGGCCATCGCCGCGGACCCCGCCCACGGCCGGAGCTGGATTTCGCTGGGATACGCCCTCATGGATCAGGGACAGACGGAGGAGGGCATCGCCGCGTTGCACGAAGGCGTGGAGCAGTTGCCGGACGACGTTACCCTGCGCCTGAACCTGGCGAATGTCTACCTCGATAACGGGATGTACAACCAGGCCATCGACCAGTCGCAGAAGAGCATCGGCATCAACCGCCATGATCCGCGCGGGTGGATCAGCCTGAGCCTGGCCTATCTCCGCCAGGACCAGTTCGCACAGGCGGAGCGCGTGCTCACCCAGGCCCTGTCGATCCTGCCCGATATGCCCGAGTTCTACCTGTACCTGGGCGTTAGTTTCATGTCCCGGGAGGAGTTCGATCAGGCCGGCGCTCACTTCCGAAAGGTCGTGGAGCTCAATCCGCAAGACGGAAGAGGTTGGGTGAATCTCGGCCTTTCCCATCTGCGCCAGGAGGATTACGAGACCGGCATTCAGGCCCTTCGCGACGGGTTGGAAAAGGCGCCCGGGAACCCGGACCTGTGGTTCTACCTGGGATATGCCCATACCGAGCAGGAGAATTACGAAGAAGCCATCGCGATCACGAAAGAAGCGGTCGAGCGGTTCAACGACCACCACCGCCTCCACTTCCTGCTGGCTCAGAACTACGACCAGTCGGGACAGTTCGAGAAAGCCGTGGCCACCTTCGAGACCGCCCTTGAGATCGATCCCGAAGACATCTACACGCTGAACTACCTGGGTTACATCCTGGCCGATCGGGGCCTGCGGCTTGAAGAAGCCAAGGTGATGATCGAAAAAGCCCTTGAGAAAAGCCCGGAAAACGGCGCTTTCCTCGACAGCCTGGGATGGGTGTACTACCGGCTGGGCGACTACCGGAAAGCGCGGCAGTACGTGGAAAAGGCCCTGCAATTCGAAGACACGAGCGCCACGGTGCACGACCACCTCGGGGACATCTACAGCCGGCTCGGTATGCACCGAAGCGCCGTTCGTTACTGGCAGCGCGCCCTCGAAATGGAAGACATAACCCCCGAGGAATCCGAAGAGATCCGGCAGAAGCTTCAAGATGCCAGGTAACAAGTCCGGCCGGCACGGGCGGACTGGCCGGCACGGGCGGTTCGGCCGGCACGGGCGGTTCGGCCGCTTTTGGATACTCGCCTGCCTCGGTCTCCTGCTGCTGTCCTGCCGTCCACCACCTCCAGCACCTCCACCACAGCCGGTCGAACTGCTCCTCCAGGAGATCGATGCGGCCTCCAGGCGCCTCCAGGATTTCAGGGGCAGCGCGGGCGTGGAGACTTCCTTCGCGGGCCAACGTGGCCGCGCGTCCCTCCGCATCCGGTATCTCAGCCCGGCGCGATTCCGTCTCGACGTGCACGGCGCCTTGTTCGAGATCCTCGCCGTCGTCCTGGTCCACGACCTCCGCGTTCAGTTGTACATGCCCCGGGAAAACACGGTGTTCGAAGGTACGCTCGAGGCGCGCGACGCGTCCATTCCCGGACTCGACCTGACCCTGGACGACGTGCACGCCGCCGTGACCGGGACCATAGCGCCCGGCAGGTACCCGGGACTGTCCGTCGCCGACTACCGCCGAGAAGGAAACACGGCGGTGGTCACCCTTGGGAACGATTCCAGCCGGAGGACGCTGTGGATCGACACGGGCAGGATGACGGTCACGCGCGAGGCGTCGGAATCGCCGGGAATCCAGGGGTCCGTCACCAGGACCTTCGAACGCTTTCGGAACCGGAACGGCGTCTGGCGACCGGACCGGGTCCACATCAGCCGGGACGGCCCCCGGGCGGGGACGTTCGAACTGGCCTACCGGACCCAGTCGATCAACCGTGGGCTGCGGCCGTCCGACATCGGGGTGCGTCTACCCGAAACCGTCGTCCGCCGTCCCCTGGAAGAGGCGGAGACGGTCTTCGAAACCGTGGGCGGAGCACCGTAACCGGGCACGCCTGGTTACCGACAAATCCCTTGACAGTCGTTTGGTATCCCGCCTATATTGCCTGCTCCATTCGTCGGTGATGGTGGGCATAGCTCAGTTGGTTAGAGCGCTAGACTGTGGCTCTGGAGGTCGCGGGTTCGAATCCCGTTGCCCACCCTTTAAATCAGGACGTTTTCTACCCGCCCGGACCGGATCCACGACGCACCGGAGATCCGGCGGTGAACCGGTTGCCGCGTAGCGGCCGATGAAGCAGTCAAAGGAGACCAGCCGGATCTCATGGTGAACGCTACGGACCTGCGCACCGGTATGACCATAAGGATCGATGGATCCATTTACTTCATCACGGGTTGCGAACATATCAAGCCGGGCAAGGGAACGGCCTTTTCGCGCACGCGTCTGAAACATATCCACACCGGGGCCGTGATCGAGAAGACCTACAAGGCTTCGGACAAGCTGGAAGACGTGCGGGTGGAACGGCGCAAGGCCCAGTTCCAGTATACCGACGGCGACATGTACTACATGATGGACCTGGAGACCTACGAACAGGTGCCGGTTGGCGCGTCGATCATCGGCGACTTCAATGATTACATCAAGGACAGCATGACGCTCGAACTGCTCACCGCGGACCAGGGCGTCGTGGGCATCGAGATGCCTAATTTCATCGAGCTGGAAGTGACGCAGACCGATCCGGGTATCCGCGGCGATACCGCGACGGGAGGCACCAAGCCGGCCACGCTCGAGAGCGGCGCCGTGGTGCAGGTCCCGCTGTTCATCAACCCCGGCGACGTACTGCGCATCGATACGCGGTCCCGCGAATACGTAGAGCGGGTGTAACTGCCCTTCCGAGGAGCCTGACATGGGAATCGATGAGGTGCTCAAGCTGATCGAATCGCTGCGGGATACGGACATCCAGGAAGTCGAGGTGGCCGAAGGCGACCGGAAGATCCGGATCGTGCGCATGACGCCCGGCGCGACCGCGGCCGCCGTCCCCGCGCCCGCGGCGGACCCGCACGTACAGGCCGCCGCGCCACCCGCGGAACAGGTGCAGCGGGACGAGGGACAGGCAGACTCCGCGGACAGTACCTACGTCGAGGTGACCTCGCCCATGGTGGGTACCTTCTACCGGTCACCCGAACCCGACGCCGACCCCTTCGTTCAGGAGCAGGACCGGATCAGCACCGGCCAGCAGCTGTGCATCATCGAAGCCATGAAGCTGATGAATCCCATCCAGTCCGAATTGAACGGGCGCGTGATGGCCATCCTGGTGGAAGACGCCCAGCCCGTCGAGTACGGCCAACCGTTGTTTCTGATCGAACCGGCATAGGAAGCGATGTTCCAGAAGATCCTCATCGCCAACCGCGGCGAGATCGCCCTGCGCGTCATCCGCTCGTGTAAAGAGTTGAACATCGCGACGCTGGCCGTCCACTCCGAATCGGACCAGGACTCCCTCCACGTCCGCTTCGCCGACGAGGCGGTCTGCATCGGCAGCAACGCGCCGAACGACAGCTACCTGAACATACCCCGAATCATCAGCGCGGCGGAAATCATGAATGCCGATGCCGTGCATCCCGGATACGGGTTCCTCTCCGAAAACCCCCACTTCGCCGAAGTCTGCGAATCCTGCGACATCGCCTTTATCGGACCGCCGTCCAGGGCCATCCGCCTCATGGGCGACAAGGCCGAAGCGCGAAAGACGGTGGCGGCCTCAGACGTCCCCACCATTCCGGGCACGGAAGACGTCGTCCACGACGAGGACGCCGCGGTTGATGCTTCCCGGGAGATCGGGTTTCCCCTGGTGATCAAGGCCTCGGCCGGCGGAGGCGGGCGGGGTATCCGCATCGTCCGCGACGCGGAGGAGTTGCGCGAAGCCTTCCGCCTGGCTTCGCGGGAGGCCCAGAACGCCTTCAACAACCCCGCACTGTACCTGGAAAGGTATATTGAAAAGGCCCGGCATATCGAGGTGCAGGTCCTGGGCGACCGGCACGGCCAGGTCGTCCACCTCGGCGAGCGGGACTGTTCGATCCAGCGGCGCCGTCAGAAGCTGATCGAAGAGTCGCCGTCCCCCTTCGTGGACGACGAACTTCGTTCCAGGCTGGGCGAGGCCGCCCTGCGCGCGGCGCGGGCGATCGACTACGAAAACGCGGGTACCGTCGAGTTCCTCGTGACCGAGGACCGCCAGTTCTACTTCATGGAGATGAACACACGCATCCAGGTGGAACACCCCGTGACTGAAATGGTCGTTTCACAGGACCTCGTCAAGGAACAGATCCGCGTCGCCGCGGGAAATCCCCTGGGTTTCACGCAGGAAGACGTGCAAATGCGGGGACACGCCATCGAATGCCGGATCAACGCCGAAGACCCGGACCGGAACTTCATGCCCTCCACGGGCGAGATCACGAGTTTCCACACGCCGGGCGGATACGGGGTGCGGGTGGACAGCCACGTGTACGCGCAGTACGTCGTCACGCCCTTCTACGACTCCATGCTGGCGAAGCTGATCGTCTGGGGCAGGGACCGGGAGGAGGCGATGACGCGGACCGAGCGGGCCCTGGAGGAATTCATCGTCGAAGGCATCAACACGACGATACCGTTCCACCAGTTCATGTTGAAGCACCCGACGTTCCGTTCCGGTCAGGCGGATACGGACTTCGTTGAATCCCTGAGTTCCCTGAGCTGACGAATTGACCGGTGGCGGCGGCCCGCATCGGACCCAGGCGCCGGAGAAAGGAACGCATGAACACGCCCTCAGATCTCCGCTATTCGACCGAACACGAGTGGGTGCGCCTGGAGGGTGACATCGCCACCGTCGGCATCACGGACTTCGCACAGTCCGAACTGGGCGACATCGTCTTCGTGGAACTGCCTTCGGAAGACGACCACGTGGCTGAGATGGGCGTCTTCGGGGCGGTGGAAGCCGTGAAGACCGTGTCGGACCTTTACAGCCCGATGGGCGGGACCGTGACGGAGGTCAACGACGACCTGGAAGACAACCCCGAAGCGGTCAACCAGGACCCCTACGGAGACGGATGGATGATCAGGCTGAAAGTCGACGACGCGGGCGCCTTCACCAGCCTGATGACCGCCGCGGACTACCGTTCCTTCGTCGGCGCCTGAGGCGGCCCCTGCGGAGCATCCATGACGTATATCCCCAACACCGACGCCGACCGCCAGGCCATGATGGAAGCCATCGGCATCGGGTCGGTCGAAGAACTGCTGACCGTCATCCCGAACGACGTCCGGCTGGACGGCCCCCTGGACCTCCCGCCCGCCCTGTCGGAACTCGAACTCCACGATTCGATGGGCGAGATGGCCTCCCGCAACGGTTCGGCCGACCGGATGGCGTCCTTTGTGGGCGGCGGCATGTACGATCACTTCGTTCCCAGCGCCATAGGCCACCTGGCCGGCCGCTCGGAATTTCTGACCTCCTACACACCCTACCAGCCGGAAGTGAGCCAGGGCACGCTCCAGGGCATCTACGAGTTCCAGACGATGATCTGCGAACTTACGGGCCTGGAGGTGGCCAACGCTTCCATGTACGACGGCGCTTCGGCGACGGCGGAAGCGGCCATGCTGGCCCGGTCGGCCACGGGGCGCGACCGCGTGATCCTGGCGGGTAGCGTGCACCCCCATTATGTCGAGACAGTCCGTACCTACGCCCACGGGCCGGGCATCGAAGTGGAGAAGCTGCCCTGCCCGAACGGCGCACTGGATCCCGGCCAGCTGGCGTCGGCCCTGACCGGCGACACGGCCTGCGTGATCGTACAGCATCCCAACTTCTTCGGCTGCCTGGAATCCATGAGCGAACTGGAACGGGTCGTGCACGGTGCGGGCGCCCTCCTGGTCATGGCCGTGGACCCGATCTCCCTCGGGGTCATCGAGTCTCCTGGCGCCTACGGCGCGGATATCGCCGTGGGAGAGGGGCAGTCCATGGGCAACCAGGTGAGTTACGGCGGACCGGCCCTGGGTTTCTTCGCGGCGAGAAACCGCTTCGTCCGGCGCATGCCCGGGCGCATCGCCGGGCAAACCGTCGACCAGGAGAACCTGAGGGGGTTCGTCCTGACGCTGCAGGCCCGCGAGCAGCACATCCGGCGGGACAAGGCCACGTCGAACATCTGCACCAGCCAGCAGCTCAACGCCCTGATGGCGACCATCTACCTGTCGCTGATCGGGAAGGAAGGGTTGAAGCAGGTCGCGGAACTGTGCCTCCACAAGAGCCACTACGCGGCGGTGCGCATCGCGGACCTGCCTGGCTATGAACTCGCCTTCGACCGGCCGTTCTTCAAGGAATTCGTGGTGCGGACTCCGGCCGCTCCCGGCGAGATCGTGACCCGGCTCGCGGACGACGGGTTGCTGGCCGGCATCGACCTGGCGCGATTCCCGTCCCTGGAAATGGAAGACGGCCTGCTGATCGCGGTGACGGAGCGGCGGACGCGCGCCCAGATCGACCGGCTGGTCGAAGCGCTGGCGCGATTCAGTTGAGTACCGCCGAACACGAAACATACGCATCCTGAGAGTGAGAGGTCGGAGTTTGTCGGAACCGCTTATATTCGAACTGAGTTCTCCCGGACGACGAGGGGTCTCGCTGCCCGCGCCGGACGTGCCCGTTAAGCCGGTTGCGTCGTACCTGCCCGAAGCGGACCTCCGCACCGCGCCGCCCGAGCTGCCCGAAGTCAGCGAGGTCGACGTCGTCCGCCACTATACCCGGCTGTCCACCCTGAACTATCATCCGGACCGGGCCATGTACCCCCTGGGTTCGTGCACCATCAAGCACAACCCGAAGGTCAA
Source organism: Gemmatimonadota bacterium (assembly GCA_009837395.1). GTDB lineage: Bacteria > JAAXHH01 > JAAXHH01 > JAAXHH01 > JAAXHH01 > JAAXHH01. The sequence continues at coordinate 6,132 of VXTP01000029.1, read as the reverse complement.
CGAGGACATGGCGGCCCTGCCGGGATTCGCGCGTCTGCACCCCATGCAGCAGGACGAGACCTGCCAGGGCGGCCTCCAGCTGATGTACGAACTCTCGCGGGACCTCGCGGAAATCGCCGGACTGGAAGGGGTCACGCTGCAGCCCGCGGCCGGCGCCCACGGCGAGTTGACCGGCCTGATGATCATGCGGGCCTATCACGAGGCGCGCGGACATGCCCGGCGCAAGGTCATCATCCCCGATTCGGCCCACGGCACCAACCCGGCCAGCGTAACCCTGGTGGGCTACGAGACGGTGCAGATCCCGACCAATGCCCACGGGCTCGTGGACACCGGCCGGCTGGCGGAGTTGATCGACGAGGAAACGGCCGCCTTCATGCTCACCAATCCGAACACGCTAGGGCTCTTCGAGTCGGAGATTCGCACCATCGCGGACATCGTCCACGACGCAGGAGCCCTGCTCTACATGGACGGGGCGAACCTCAACGCGGTCCTCGGCATAACCCGGCCCGGTGACATGGGCTTCGACGTGGTCCACTTCAACCTGCACAAGACCTTTTCCACGCCCCACGGGGGCGGCGGTCCGGGCGCGGGACCCGTAGGCGTGCGGAGCGACCTGGTCCGGTTCCTGCCGACACCCGTGCCGGTGAAGGACGGCGACGTGTACCGGTTCGACTACGACCGGCCGGATTCCATCGGCCGCGTCCGCGGTTTCGGCGGCAGCTTCGGCATGATGGTCCGGGCCTACGCCTATATCCGGGCCAACGGTCCCGACGGCCTGCGCCAGGTGAGCGAGAACGCCATCCTGAACGCCAACTACATCATGCGGCGTCTTGAGAAAAGCTACCCCCGCACCGTCCTCGTCCACGGTACGCAGAAGGAGACGCAAATTCCCGCCGATGTGCCCTGCCAGCATGAGTTCGTGGCTTCCGGCACCCGGTTCCGCGAGCACGGCGTCCGGATGCTGGACATCGCCAAGCGCCTCCTCGACTACGGTTTCTACGCGCCGACGATCTACTTCCCGCTCATCGTGCCCGAGGCGGCCATGGTCGAACCCACCGAAACCGAGAGCAAGGAGTCCATCGACCGGTTCATCGACGCCATGACAGCCATCGCCGAGGAAGTCGAAAACGACCCGGAACTGGTCCGGAACGCCCCGCACACCACGCCGGTCGGCCGCCTCGACGAGGCGCGCGCCGCCCATCCGAAGACCCTGAACCTGCGGTACCGGAAGTCGCTGGCGGAGTAGGGCCGTTCGGGGTTGGCAGAGGCAACGCCGGTCCCGACCTTAGCTCCGGTGGTGAGCACCAAAACCGTGCGCATCCTCAGCCCTGGAGGCGGCAGCGCCGTTCCCGTCCTCAGCCGGCCATCATCCGGTCGTAGGCCGCTTTCGCCGCGACGGATATCTCCACCGGGTCCTTCTCCCAGTATGCCTCCCGGAAGATCTCGACCGACAGCGCGCCCGAATAGCCTTTCTCCCGCAATATGCCCATCATCTCCTTCAGGGGCAGTACGCCTTCACCCATGTAGACACGATGCTGGTCGGTCAGGTCGGCCGGCGGCAGGTCCTCGCAGTCGTCTACGTGGACGATCATCAGCAATTCGGTGGGGATCGCCCGAATGTCGTCGAGCGGGACGCCCGACTTGTAGTAGTGGAAGAAATCCACCATCAGTCCCAGGCTGTCGTGTCCGGCCCGTTCGATCACCTCCAGGGCTTCGCAGGGACCGGGGATGAAGGGATGCCGCCCGAGGGGCTCGATGGCGATCTTGACGCCGTGGGTGGCGGCCCGCTCGGCGTAGGTGCGGGCCGTGGCGGCCATGGTGTCGAAGGCTTCACCCCGGTCCATATCGTCCGGCGGCGCGTCGGCGCAGACGAGGAGGACGGGGCAGTCGATGGCCTCGGCCACCTCCGCCGCGCGTTCGATGGCCTGAAGCTGCTCCCGGTTGTCAGAGAATCCCACCAGCCCGTAGGGACAGAGCGAGGCTGCCCGCAGCCCGTGCGCATCCAGGGTTGCCTTCAACTCGCCGGCATCGTGGGTTTCCAGGAACGCATCGAGCTTCCTGGACCAAATCTCCACGGCGACGAACCCCGCCTTCGCCGCGGCTTCCATGTCCTGCTCGAGCGAATAGGCCATGGTCGTCGCGCCGTTGATGCAGGAATACATGGGAGGTCTCGCTTTCATTCCTCTTACGAGCCGGGACATACGGGTCCGTGCTTCAGGCCGCTTCTCAAATTGGATCTTACGCGTCTTTCTCACCTGCCCTGCACGTGATCCCGCGTGTAAACACTAGTTCTTGCATTAGTACCATGTACGCGTCGATTGTCAACCGATCTGTACGACGGTGTCCTGGCAGCAGGGTGGTGACGTACTGGCGTTGTCCTGGCCAAGCGCTGGTGGAGTCTTTGGCGGTGCACGGGCGACGCGCCAGCTAAGTTCAGGCAATGCGACATTGTCCGGTTTTATCAGCCGTTTTTTCTTGACCTTCCACTTCCATACTGCATAAAATGAACTGTAAGATCTAATGGTCTCGAGGGCGGGTCTTATGACTCGCCCTTTTGTTGTTTGTGGACCCGGGACCGGCCTCGATTTCAACGAAGGACCGGCCAGCCGGGTATATATGAGGGAGATGGAAGCAAAGATGGCCGTTCGCATTCTCGTAGGCGCAGCCTGGGGCGACGAAGGCAAGGGCAAGATCGTTGATTTTCTGAGTGAACGGGCCGACATCGTCGTGCGGTTCCAGGGCGGGGCCAACGCCGGACACACCGTCCAGATCGGAGACCAGGAGTACATCCTCCACCTGATTCCCGTGGGCATACTGCGGCCGGACAAGACTTGCGTCATCGGCAACGGCACCGTAATCGATCCCGAAGCGCTGATGGAAGAGATCGACATGCTCGGATCGCACGGCATCGACGTGGAAGGACGGCTGTTCATCAGCCACAACGCCCACCTCATCATGCCCTATCACAAGCTGATCGACCGGGTCGGAGAAGAGCAGAGGCAGGAAGAAGAGCGTATCGGTACCACGGGCCGGGGCATTGGACCGGCCTACGCGGACAAGGCCGCCCGCAAGGGCATACGCATCGTCGACCTCCACGACCACGGCGTGCTGAAGGAGAAGCTGCAGCGAAACATCGGGGAGGCGAACAGGATCCTCGACGCTATCTACCAGGCCGAAGCGCTCGATGCGGAGCGGATCATCGAGGAATACCTGGCTTTCGCCCGGCAGATCGGTCCATACGTGATCAACACGTCGGAATATCTCAACGACGCCATCGACGGCGGCAAGGAGATCCTCTTCGAGGGCAGCCAGGGCACGCTGCTGGACGTGGACCACGGGACCTACCCTTACGTCACGTCCTCCAACACGACCACGGGCGCCGCCTGCATGGGGGCCGGCGTCGGCCCCACGCGCATCGACGAGGTCATCGGCGTGGCCAAGGCCTACACCACCCGGGTGGGGAACGGGCCCTTTCCCACGGAGTTTCCCTCGCGGTGGGGCGACGAGTTCCGGCGCATGGCGGGCGAGTTCGGCGCCACGACGGGCCGTCCGAGGCGTTGCGGGTGGTTCGACGCCATGGTCGTGCGCTACGCCGTCATGGTGAACGGCATCGACAGCCTGGCGCTCGCCCGGCTCGACACGCTGGACAGTCTCCAGACGCTGCGGCTGTGCGTGGGTTACCGGCTGAACGGCGACGTAATCCCCCACCTGCCCAACGACGCGAACGTCCTCGCCCGGTGCGAACCCGTCTACGAGGAGATGGAAGGCTGGGACCGGCCCACGGGGCACATCCGGACCTGGAGCGATCTTCCGGTCAAAGCGCGGGCCTATATCGAACGGGTTGCGGAACTGGTCAAGACCGACGTGAAAATCATCTCAGTCGGATCGCACCGGGACGCGACCATATTCCTGTAGGGGTTTTGCCAGCCTGATTCAGGCTCCGGCAGGTGCCGATCAGCCATCCCGTCCAAACCGGAATTTGATTGACCTTCGGGGCGTAACCGCTTATCTTGCTTCGCCTGCGAGGGCGCGTAGCTCAGTTGGCAGAGCAACAGACTTTTAATCTGTGGGTCGAAGGTTCGATTCCTTCCGCGCTCATAGATGCACCGCTAGCTCAATTGGCAGAGCAACTGACTCTTAATCAGTGGGTTCGGGGTTCGATTCCCTGGCGGTGCACTGCCCTCTCCCGGTCGCACCCAAACCTTCGGGCACGGGTGGATTTGACAGGGAAGGGCCAATGTCCTACCTTCTTTGACATGGGGGTGAAAGGATTCGACGGGAGTGGATGCGGTGGGAATTGCGTGCCGAGGTCCCCGATAACCTCGTTAAACCATTGGGAACAAAATTAACTGCAGACGAACCTTCGTATGCAATGGCTGCCTAAGGTAACTTAGCGCAACCCGTTTTTAATCAGCCCCGCCTGCGGGATGGTTAAAAGCGACGATAAAGCAGGCTGGCCGGGTGTCGCGCCTCAGGGCGCCAGGCGAGACTCAACTGAGGCTGGTTCCGGTTAAATCCTGCCTGCTGGAGTTCTCCGGAACGAGACCAAAAAACAGGCTATGCATGTAGACGTTCCCGCTTAGGCACTTCCGGACGGGGGTTCGATTCCCCCCACCTCCATCATTCCATCCTACTCTGTATCCGGCACACGTAGATAACCCTCAACACGTGCGAGCCGGGTGTTTATATCCCGGACCTCAGACCGTATAGCGGCCAGTTCGGTCCTGATCTCGTTTCGAAATTCGCTGTTAGCCTGGTTGACGAATGTCAGGATGGTGATAACGAGTATTCCTACGGCAGTTATGACCTGTGCGACGAAGGCCCAGTTGTCGCGGGACATTACGGTCATCGATTGACTCCCAGTTTAAAACCACACGCGAAATCCTAACAGCTTCACCTGAAGTAGTTCATCAGACCAACCACAACCGCTCCTGCTGCCCCAAGCAACGAAAGCCCGGTGGTCCCCACACCGACCAATACCCATATCTTTATATTGGCGATATCTTCTTTTGTTGCGGTGTTTTTGAATTTCTCTTCAATTCGGCCTAGTCTTACCCGAATGTTATCTGCACCGAAGTACAAATCATTGCCAACCTGTCTGATAAAGTGCTGGATCTCATCCTGGGATAATTCGGATTTGTCAGGTTCTCTATTTGATACTGGATTGTTCATTATCCATCCTATCTCTTAGTTCAGCGGGCAGTATCCGCAGATCCAGTCTGCGCTTGCTTTCGAGCCTTGCGCAGGTCCCGAAGCGTCAACTCTTCGGCGATCAGTTCCTGGGCTCTTTCTTCGACTTTCTTCCGCCGGGCCGAGGGCAACTCGTCCTTTCTGTCCTACAGCGTACTCATCTTCCTCTCCTCCTCTCAGCCGTCAATCGATTAGGTTATAGATCGAAACGGTGACCCTTCTATTTGCTATAGTCAGCGCTACGTTACGCAGTCTCGTGATTTCTTTTTTACCTGACAGCATGGATCACCGAATGTTCTGCCTGTTCCTGGATCATACCTGGCTTTGGAATGACGCCTGAGCACGTTTAGGCCTGATTTACACTCCCGTTCAAAATAACAGTTGTTTTGTAAGAAAATATTAGTATTTTTCTGACAAATGTATTACCGACTAGTAACACTAAAGAGCACGTCTGGAGGTGATTGATCTTGAAAGGTATTGCGAAAAAGATAATGAAAAGAATGTCCGCGCATTCGAGCGGAAAATGGGTAGTCACGCCTAAAGACTTTGTTGACCTGGGCAGCAGGGAATCAGTAGATCAAGCACTGTCTCGACTTGTCAAGTCCGGGCAACTTCGTCGTGTCGGCCGTGGACTATATGACAGACCCAGGTTCAGTAGTTTGCTGAATCGTCCTGCTCCTGCGGATATTGATGTCGCCATTGCTGCGCTTGCCAGGAGAGATGGTGTGCGGATTATGCCCGATGGTCTGCAGTCTGCCAATCAGTTGGGTATCACAAACGCGGTACCCGCAAAGGCAAGCTATATAACTGATGGACCTTCGAGGGTGCTCGAGATAGATGGCCGAACGATCCAATTTAAACATGCGAGCCCGCGAGTAATGAAATGGGCTGGACGTCCATCGGCTCCCGTGGTCCAGGCGTTGCGATGGCTTGGTCCAGACG
>VXTP01000030.1:18427-279014 GCA_009837395.1 Gemmatimonadota bacterium | reverse complement strand
GATCCCGCCCACCCGCTTATCCTCGAAGGGCGGCAGGAGGATGTCCAGCAGGCCGGAGTCGTAGGTGCTTGTGGTCGTGGCGAGCTTAAGGCGCGGCTGCGCCTGCGCGTCGTCCGCGAAGACCGCGAAGACCGTGACGAAAAGCAGAAGGAGCGAAGTAAAACCGAGACGCATGCTTTGGGCCGTCAGTTCAACAGGAAACTCAACATGAAGCGCAGTCGGGTACGCCACGCGTTGTTGGCCGCGGGAGAGACGAGTGTTTCGGGGGAATCGTACTTGCGGGTGTACAGCGCGATGTCAACTCTAAACCGTTCGATGACGTGGTGACCGAACAGGAGCCCGACGCCCTTCGTGTTGGTCTGGGAGTAGTCGATATTGCTGAACGGGGCGAGGGTGGCGTCCTGCTGCATGAGAAAGGCGTGGATCCCGCCCCGCGTGCCGCCGACCCGCGCCGTGCTGCCGTAGACAATCATTCCGGTGACGCCCTGGCGCATGTCGTTGGCCCCTGTATTGAACACGTAATCGGCGCTGATGGTCAGCGGCCGGCCGTTCACGGTCCGGGCATACTGACCGCTGAGGTTGAACATGCGGAACTCGGACAGATAACCGTCCCCGTACCGGTTCGCCCGGTTGGAATTCGGCGCCACGATCGGCGACGGTGACCTCAGGTTCTGCGCGACGAAGATTGAATCCGCCCCGGACACGGAATAGATGGCGGCGGCCAGCGTCTGCGAACTTCCCGGCTGGGTGAAGCGGGCCACCAACTGACCGCCCAGAAAGTACGTGCGGTCGAGGTCCTTTACCGGTGAAGCCAACTGGTTGATCATGAACTGGCCGAAGTTCATGCCGAAGGACGATGATCCGTCCTCGCTGTCGATCACGATCTGCTGGGCGAAGCCCTCCGGCGAGAGGTCGTTGTCCAGGACCACCTGCGTCGGCCGGAAGAAGGGGAGGGGGAACTTGCCCGCGATGAGGGCCAGCGAGGGGTTCGGACGCACCTTGACGTACGCCCATGAAACGTGGGGGTGCTCGTTTACCAGAAAGTCGCCGTAGGACATCCATTCCGATGTGACGATGGCATTGGGGTTCCCCGTCTTGATACGGCCGGCCACGTCGATCCGGTCGGTGACGCGGAATGTGCCGTTCAGGAAGAAGCCATACATGAACCGGTTCACCGCGCGGCTCCCATCCTGGTAGTCGCCCTGCAGCCGTGTCCTGATCATGCCGTTCCAGGAGAAACGGTCTTCTTCCTGCGCGGCGTCCTGCCCGGTTGCAGGAACGACGTACGTCAGGACGGAGAGTGTAAGGACGCACAAAAGGGAGCATCTGGTCCACATGGGCTCAATCCCTCCGGTGTATCGGTTCTCCTGGGCATCGCGTAAGTGAGCCGGATCCGCCGGTATACGCCGGAATACGCCGGTATACGCCGGTAGACGCCGGTAGACGGTCCAGTAATCGATGGCGGGTCTTGAAAAAGGGATAGTATGGGCGGGTTGATTTGGTGTCAAGAAATATTGAACCGGTTGCAGCAAGCGTCCGAAGGAGTAGGATAGCAGGATTATGTTAGAATGAAGTCGGCGGTTCGGATGTATCCAGATTGTATACACGAATCCGCCCGGTACCGTGTCCCGATTCCGTACCCCGGCTCCGTGACTTTAAGGGTTGTCAGGACACCTCCGGACGCGTATATTCGACATCGTAATCGAACCGGCTCATCCACGTACACGCTATACGTAAATGCTATACGTACATGCGGATGGGGCGGATTCGACCGCCGCCGCTTCGCGGCCGCGTCCACACACACAGGGAGAACTTTCATGTTGAACCGTATCAAGGAGACGATCGATTCCGGCTTATCCCGCCGCCGTTTTCTCACGGGTGCGTTGGCGGCCGGCGCCGCGCTTACGCTGGCCGATCGTCTGGCCCTGGCCCAGACCATGGCTTCGGGCGGCCTTACCGCAAAGGACATCCACGGGATCGGCGTCGAACCGGGTCTCGTCCGCATGGCGCTGAACGAGAACCCCATCGGACCGTCCCCGCGGGCCCTGGAGGCCATCGCCGAGCAAATGTTCAATATCAACCGGTATTCCTTTGGCGGCGGTGATATCTACGGCGCACTGGCCGAGTTCGACGGTATGGAGTTGCCGCCCCCTCCCAGGTTCGGCGGTACGGGTCGCATGGGCGGTGGAGGTCGTTTCTTCAGGCAGACTCCGTTCTACATTACGGCGGGATCCGGCGCGCTCCTTTCCCAGATCGCGCTGACCTACCTGAGCAAGGGCGGCACCGAGGTCATCGAGGCCGACATGGGCTACGGCGACATTTCGGGTGATGCCGAGAACTACCAGCAATTCGCCGGCCTCGACGTGAACATCATCCGCACGCCCATGAAGGACTACACGCACGACCTGGACGCCATGCTCGCGGCCATCACGCCGAAGACGTCCGTGGTGGTCATCACCAATCCGAACAACCCGACCGGCACGCTGCTCTCCTTCGAAGAGACGGAGAAGTTCGTTGCCGCCGTGCCCGAGAACGTGCTGGTGGTCATCGACGAGGCCTACATTCATTTCGTCAGGGATCCGCAGTACCGGACCGCGGCGTCGCTGGCCACGAAATACGACAACGTGATCGTCACCCGAACCTTCTCCAAGGTCTTCGGCATGCCGGGCATGCGCCTTGGGTACGGGATCTGCAGCCAGGCCATCCAGCAGAAGCTGCGGTTCTACAGAACGGGCAGCGCCAACGCCCTGGCCTACGCCGCGGGCGAGGCATCGCTGAAGGACCGGAACCACTACAACCGTTCCCGGGCGGTCGTTCAGCACTTCCGGGACCGGCTGGAGGAAGAGTTCACGAAGATGGGGCTGGAGTACATCCCGTCCGAAAGCAATTTCATGATGGTCGACCTGGGCAAGCCGTCGATGAACATCATGCGGGAGATGTTCCGGAAGGGCGTCATGGTGACGAACCGGCGCAGGCAGCAGATGCCCACGTGGATCCGCGTATCCTCCGGCGACGAGCGGGAAACGGAAGTCTTCCTCAACGTGCTGAAAGAAGCTTTGGGCAAGACCAGCTAGCAGCACGGGGCCGCCAATGTCGCTCATCCGCCTGCCCCTGATCGTTACCTGGGGCCTGGTCGTCCTGTGGTTCCTGCTGGACGTCACGAACCTTGTGGCGGGCGGCCCCTTCAATATCAACTGGACCATTCCGGCCGCCGCCGTATGGCTTGCGGTCATCTGTCTCCGCGCGGGCAGGGGTTACGGCGGGTTTCTATACGCGGCGCTGCGCTATACGGCGGGTGTCCGCCTGCTGATCATCCTGCTGGCGGTACTGGGCAAGACGGCGGGGCTCGAAGGCGAGTATTTCACCTGGGGCCGAAACGTCCTCTTCGGCCTGGTCATTCCCCACGTCGTCCTGTGGCCGGTCGTCACCTTCATCGCAGGCACGCTGATCTGGCCGGTTCTTGCCCTGGCCATGCGCCGGAGACAGGTTTCCTATCGAGGCGCTGCCATGGGCGTCGTGGTCATCCTTCTGCTCGTCTTCATCGTCCTGCCCTACTTCATTTCGACCCTGTACACCGGCAGCGTGGGTCCCCGCCGCACGGCGCGGGACACCCCCGCGGACCACGGTCTGGCCTACGAGGACGTATCGCTGACCACGTCCGATGGCCTGAACCTGGCCGCCTGGTACGTCCCGAACGACGCCGGCCGGGGCACGGTCATCTACTGTCATGGCCACACCAATCACCGGGGCCAGATGCTCGACCAGGCCGCCTTCCTGCACGCAAACGGGTTCAGCGGGCTCCTGTTGGACTTCCGTCGCCACGGGGACAGTGAAGGCGACTTGACCACCTTCGGCTACTACGAATGGCGCGACGTGCAGGCGGCCGTACGGTACGCGGTCGACGAACGGGGCGAGGAGGGTCCGGTCATCCTGTGGGGCGTTTCCATGGGCGCGGCCACCGCGCTGCTCGCGGCGGCGGAAGAGCCCGGGATCGACGCCGTCATCGCCGAGAGCAGCTTCTACGCGGCCTCCGAAACGCTGCGCAGCGACCTGAGCCGGATGTTCGGCCTGCCCACGGTGCCCTTCGGGTTCCTGACGAGTACGATAACTGAACTCCGCGTGGGCATCAGGATCGATGACCTGGACATCGGCCGCGCGGTGTCCGGACTGGAAGACACGTCCGTGCTCCTGGTGGGCGGCACGGCGGATCGGCGCATGCCGGTGGCGAATAACGAACGGTTGTTCGAGCAGATACCCGGTGCGGGCAAGGAGATCTACGTGGCCGAAGGCGCGACCCACGGCGACATCTGGGAAATGGACCGGGAGGCCTACGCGGAAAAGGTCCTGGCCTTCCTGGAGAAATCGGGGTTTTTCGATGACCTTGACTCGCCGGCCGGTAGCGATGAGTCCGATGAATCCCGCTAGCGCGCGCAAAGGGGTACTGGCGTGAAAGATCCCGTTTTTCAATCCCTGTCGACCTACCGGGAGTATCCGTCAGAAGAGATGAAGCAGCGGGCCGAAGCGTTCTACCGGGAGCTTCGCAGGCGGAGAACGGTCCGCGATTTCTCGGATCGGCCCGTGCCGAAGCAGGTCATCGATCACTGCCTGCTGGCGGCCGGTACGGCGCCCAGCGGCGCGAACATGCAGCCGTGGCACTTCGCCGCGGTTTCCGACCCGGAGATCAAGGCGAAGATCCGGGTCGCCGCGGAGCAGGAGGAACAGCAGTTCTACCGCGAGAAAGCGCCGCAGGAGTGGCTCGACGCCCTGGCGCCGCTGGGTACCGACGAACACAAGCCCTTCCTGGAAACGGCGCCGTGGCTGATCGCGATCTTCGTGCAGCGCCACGGCGTGCTGCCCGACGGCCGGAACGTCAAGCACTACTACGCCGTGGAATCGGTGGGTATCGCCACGGGCATGCTGATCGCGGCGGTGCACCAGGCCGGCCTGGCGTCGCTCACCCACACGCCGAGCCCCATGAATTTCCTGAACCGCCTGCTGGGCAGGCCGGCCAACGAACGGCCCTTCCTGCTCCTGGTCGTCGGCTACCCGGCGGAGGACGCGAAAGTGCCGGTCATCACGAAGAAACCGCTCGAAGACATCGCCACGTTTATTTAAGGAGGAAGAATGCGCGGGTCGATCGTACCGGTGGTTACACCTTTCAAGAACGGGTCGCTGGACCTGGACGGCCTTGCCGGACTGGTCGAATGGCAGATCCAAAGCGGGTCCCATGGCGTGTCGGTGCAGGGGACGACGGGCGAACCGGGTTCGCTGTCTCTCGAGGAGCGTAAGGAAGTGATCCGCGCCGCGGCCTCGGCGGTGGACGGCAGGGCGCCTTTCGTGCCGGGCAGCGCATCCACCCACCACGAGGAGTCCGTCGAGCTTTCCCGCTTCGCCCAGGAGAACGGCGCCGACGCCCTGCTCTTCATCGCGCCGTACTACAGCCGGCCGGGCCAGGAAGGGATCTTCCGTCATTTCGACGCGCTCGCCAAATGCGTGGACCTGCCGGTCATCCTGTACAACATCCCCGGGCGCACGGCCGTCAACATCGAGATCGATACCGTGGCGCGGCTGAAGGAGGCCAACGACAATCTCATCGGCGTCAAGGAGTCGAACAAGGATTTCGAGCACATCAACCGGCTCCTGCACCGCATGGGCCGGGACTTCCTCGTGTACTCGGGGATCGAACTGCTCTGCTATCCCATTCTGGCCATCGGCGGGGCGGGATTCGTGAGCGCCACGGGCAACCTGATGCCGGCGGAAGTGGCGCGGCTGTACGACCTGGTCCAGGAGGGCAAGTGGCTGGAGGCGCGCGAGCTCCATTACCACATGATGACCCTCAACGACGCCGTGTTCATGGAGATCAATCCCGTGCCGGTCAAGACGGCCCTGGGCATGATGGGCAAGATCAGTCCCGAAGTCCGGCTGCCCCTGGCCCCGCTGTCTGAACCGAACCGCGAGAAGCTGCGCGGGATCCTGGCGGACTACGGGCTGATCGGCTAGCCGGTCACGCATATGTCGAATACCCCCTACCGACTGCACTACAACGAGAACCCGCTCGGTCCGTCCCCGATGGTGATGGACCGGATCAAGGCTCACCTGGCCGGACTCAGCCTCTATCCGCCCAGGGACGATGAAGCGCTGAGAAACCGCCTCGCGGCGTTCTACGGCAGGGGTGTGACGCCGGCCCACCTGTTTACGACCTACAGCGGCTCCGAAGCCCTGGACCTCATCGCCCGGGTCTTCCTGGCGCCCGGCGACGAGGTCATCGTCTGCAGCCCGACGTTCCACGTATACGAACGGACCGCGGCGTGGCAGGGCGCGAAGGTCGTCGACGTGCCGCTGGACCACGAGGATTTCAGCGTCCGGGTCGACGCCGTCCTGGAGGCGGTGACGGCGCGGACACGACTGGTCTACCTGGGCAATCCCAACAATCCGACGGGTTCCATCATTACCCGGGACGACATGGACCTGCTTCACGAGGGCCTGCCCGGCAGCGTGACCCTGGTTTCCGACGAGGTGTACCACCAGTTCGTGACCCATCCGGACTATCCGGATTCGCCCTCCGGTGCCGTAGCCGGGCGCAACGTGATCGTGCTGCATTCTTTCTCGAAGGTCTACGGGTTGGCCGGACTGCGCGTCGGCGTGGTCCTGTCCCGTCCCGAAATCGTCGAACGCCTGGCGGGACTTCGCCGGACCTTCCACCTGGGTTCGCTCGAGATGGAGGCGGCCGTCGCGGCCATTGAGGACCAGGACCACGTCGCGCAATCCGTGGCGCTGGCCGAGCAGGGCAAGAAAACGCTCTACGGGGCCTTCGACCGGCTCGGCGTCGCCTGCTGGCCGAGCGAAGGCAACTTCGTGCTTTTCCAAACGCCGGTCCCTGCCGACGAGTTCACTGCGCGTATGGCCGACCGGGGCATACTCGTGGGATCGGGCAGCCGTTTCGGCCTGAAGCACAGCATCCGGGTCAGCGTAGGGCTTCCGGAGGCGAACGAGGCCTTCATATCGGCGCTGGAGGACATCCTGATCGACCAATGGCAGACCGTGACGACAGACGGTCGCTGACTTTCGAGGGAACCACATGTCGCAAACCGCATTGATCGAACGGGCCGAACGGGTTTTCGTGGGCGGAGGGAACGGGGAATTCCGCCTGCCGCCTGAAGCCAACCTGGTCGTGACCCGCGGCGAAGGCGCGGTCATACACGATACGGCCGGCCGGTCGTACATCGACTTTCTCCTGGGGTCCGGCCCGATGATCCTCGGTCACGCCCATCCCGAAGTGGTGGAGGCGGTGACCCGCCAGGTCTCCCGCGGGACGACCTTCATGGCCCTCAACGAACCGGCCATCGAGCTGGCCGAACGGGTGGCCGACGCCTCGCCCTGTGGGGAGAAGGTCCGCCTGGTCATCACCGGATCCGAATCGATGCAGTTCGCCCTGCGGGCCGCCCGGGCCTTCACGGGCCGCGACCGCTGCCTGCGTTTCGAGGGGGGCTGGCACGGCGTGAGCGATGCGGCGCTGCACGGGGCGCGGACGCTACATCCCGGCGCCTATCCCGGCACGTTGCCGGACGGCGGCGGTATTCCACGAAGCTGGTCGGCGGACATGCTCGCCGTGCCCTTCAACGACGTGGAACGGGCTACCGAAATCGTGGAACGCCACCACAAGGAACTCGCCGCGATCGTCATCGAGCCCCTCCAGCGGTGCATCCTGCCCCGGCCGGGTTTCTTCGAGGCGATGCGGGCACTTTGCGACCGGTACGGCATCGTCCTCATCTTCGACGAGATCGTAACGGGTTTCCGCATGGCCCGGGGCGGGGCGCAGGAACGCTACGGCGTGACCGCCGACCTGGCAACCTATGGCAAGACGATCAGCGGTGGCTATCCCCTGGCCGCCATGTGCGGACGGGCCGACGTGATGTACGTCATGAACGGCTGGCGCCCGGCGGACGATCCGAAGCGGGTCATCGCTTCCGGCACTTTCAACGGCTATCCCGTGGGCGCCGTCGCCGGACTGGCCACCCTCGACGTGCTGGAACGTCCCGGGACCTACGAGCGGCTCTTTGCCATGGGCGACCGCATCACCCGGGAGATCACGGCCATGGGCGTGCGGCATTCGATCCCCCTGCTCGTCGGCGGCGAAGGCCCCGTGCTCCAGGTGCTGTTCACCGACGAACGGGAGATCGTCGACTACGGGTCCATGTTCCGCGCCGACAAGGAGAAGGCCTTCGTCTTCGGCGTCGAGATGATCAAGCGGGGGCTTTTCGTCAGTCCCTACGAGAAGATCTACCTGTCCCTCGTGCACACGGACGGCCACATCGACCGGCTCCTGGAGTCGGCGGAAGAGGTGCTGCGGGACGTGATCGCGAAAATGGATTGAACAGAAGGAGTAAAACCATGAAAAACGTCCTCCTCCTGGGCGCCTCCGGCAATATCGCGCCGTTCATCATCCCCGGCCTGGAACAACACTACAACCTGCGCCTGGCCGATATCCGTCCCCATCCGCACGGCAAGCCCATCATGCACGTGGACATGGGCGACTACGGACAGGTGCTGGAAGCGGCCCACGGCATGGACGCGATCATGAACTGGACCGTGGTCCGGCAGGACCCGGTGGCGAGTTTCGCCGTGTCCGTCCGGGGCGCCTGGCACGTGATGAAGGCGGCGGCGGAGCTCGGTATCGAGAAGGTCCTTCACACGGGACCGGAGATCATCATCCCCGGCTACCTCCACGACCACGACATCGGCGACGTGCCCCAGGCGCCGGGCACGGCCTACTACATGCTCACCAAGCACCTGGCCATGGAGATCTGCAAGATTTACGCCCGCAAGTACCGTATACACACCGTGTGCTACCAGTTCAACGGACTGGGCCCCATGCCCGAAGAGCAGGTCAGGAACGCCGACCATCCGCCCTTCACCATCGTCTACGACGACCTGGTGGAGGCCTGCCGGCTGGCCATGGAGATCGAGGAGGTGCCGGACTACTTCCAGGCCTTCAACATGGGCAGCTACCTGCAGCAGGGCAAGTACACCATCGACAAGGCCCGGCGCATCCTCGGCTACGAACCCCGGACCAACCCCCAGCGGTTCTACCGGCGGCCGGTGGCGGCAGAATAAGGCGACAGCGGGTTTCTGACGGTGTGTTCCGACGGTGTGTTCCGTCGGCGTGTTCCGTCGGCGTGTATACATAGTAGATACGACGGGAGTGGGTTGTACCCATGAAGATCACGCGGTTCGAGGTCACTCCCTTGAAGCAGCGCGGCCTGCTGCTCAAGGTACATACCGATTCGGAACTCGTGGGCTACGGGTCGCCCATGAACTACGAGCACGGCCGGACGGTCACCCGGGCCGTCCATGACATGGAAGATTACCTCCGCGGCCGCGACCCGCGGCAGATCGAGGACCACTGGCAGACACTGTTCAGATCGAGCTACAGCCGCCAGATGCCCATCCTGCTCTCCGCGCTGAGCGGCATCGAGCACGCCTGTCTCGATATCCTCGGCAAGTCGCTGGACATGCCGGTATGGCGGTTGCTGGGCGGTTCCTGCCGGGATCGCGTACGGGTCTACGCATCCGTCGGCGGCCCGTCGCCGGAAGCCTACGCGAAGCATGCCCGGGAACGGGTGGCGGAAGGATACACCGCGCTCAAGTGCACCCCGTTCCCCGATCCGGTGCGTTACGTGGATACGCCGGCGGCCATGGAGCGCATCGTCGCCCGCGTCGCCGCGATCCGCGACACCGTGGGACCGGAAGTCGACGTGGCCGTGGATTTCCACCGGGCGGTCAGTCCGGCCATGGCCAGACGCCTGCTGAAGGAACTGGAACCTCTCAAGCCGATGTTCGTGGAGGAACCCGCCCATCCGGAGAACGTCGACGCCCTGCTCGAGATCACCCGCTCCACCACCATCCCCATCGCCACCGGCGAGCGGAACACGACCCGCTGGGGGTTCCGGGAACTGGTGGAGAAGAAGGCCGCCGCGATTCTCCAGCCCGACGTGCGCCATTGCGGGGGGATCCTGGAGATGAAGAAGATCGCGGCCCTGGCCGAGGTTCACTACGTGGCCCTGGCGCCCCACTCCGCCGCCGATCCGGTGGGCGTGGCCGCGTCCCTGCAGGCCATGGCCGGCACGCCCAATTTCCTGATCCAGGAATACGGCGGTGGTGGCGGCGATACGCTCTTCACCCGGCCCCTGGTATTCAAGAACGGTTTCGTCGAGCTGCCGCAGGAGCCCGGACTGGGCATCGAAATCTCGGAGGAAGGCCTCGCGGCCAACACGGCCGACTCCTGGCGGCTCCGCACCATGCGCCGCGACCCGGACGACCGGTCCTATTCCGATATCTGAAACCGGGACGACAGCATATGCCAGGTGCGATCAGTCTATTGACTTCAACGCTGCTTTGCGGATTCATGTTGTTGGCGTGTGCGGCTGAGCCTGAGTCCTCGGCCTCGACGGCGGATCATGAAACCGGTTTTCCCGGGGTAGAAGACCCGGTGGGGACGACGGACATTCCGCGTACACCGGTCGCGGCCACGTCCAACACCCCGGCCACGTCCACCGCGGCCGCCGACTCGGCCTGGACGCCTCCACGGCCCCGCTCCGTCGGTGAGCGCCAGCGGGAACGGGCACGCATGGTCGAGGTGGTCCTGGACAAATCACCCATGGTCACGGACGGGGCCGTAATCCGGGCCATGATGGACGCGCCCCGCCACGTGTTCGTCCACGAACAGACGCGTCGCATCGCCTACGACGATACGCCCCTGCCCATCGGGCTCGGGCAGACCATCTCCCAGCCCTATATCGTGGCGTACATGACCGAGTTACTCGAAATCGGTCCGGCTTCGAAGGTACTGGAGATCGGAACCGGTTCGGGCTACCAGGCCGCCGTGCTTGCCCACATCACGCCGCATGTGTATACCATGGAGATCATCGAACCCCTGGTGGACCGGGCCCGCGGGCTGCTCGCCGAGGAGGGGTATGACGCCGTTCAGACGCGACACGGCGACGGTTACTACGGCTGGCCGGAGGCGGGACCCTTCGACGCCATCATCGTCACCTGCGCGGCCGGACATCTGCCGCCGCTCCTGTGGTCTCAGCTCAAGCCGGGCGGGCGGATCGTCATTCCCATCGGCGAGATGACGGGTGTGCAGCGGCTCGTCGTCGTCCGCAAGACGTCGGACGGAGAGCGCACCTCACGCACCGTGATGCCCGTTCGCTTCGTGCCCATGACCGGCCGGGTCGAACAGTGACGTCCCGGACCGAAAACGCGGATACGCCCGGGGGTTTTCCGGCGGGTTATCTCGTACGGGCGGCCGGCCTGGTTTCCTGCGGCGTCATCGCCTTCGAAATAGGGCTCATACGCGTCCTGCAGTACGCGAGCTGGTACCATTTCGCCTTCCTCGTCATCACCATCGCGCTCCTCGGCTTCGGCATGAGCGGCGCCATCCTGTCGCTGTGGCGCGGTTACCTCCTGCGGCACCGGCATACGGCCCTTCCGGCACTGGCCCTGCTCACGGCCGTCTCCATTCCCGTCATGCTCCAGGCCGCGCAGCTCCTGCCCGTGACCGGCCGTTTCCTGCCCGGCCTCGTCGTGGGGCAACTGGCCTGGTGGGCCGGATACTGGGCCCTGCTGACCGTCCCCTTCGCCCTGGGCGCCACCGCCATCGGACTGGCGCTGATGTCCGCCGGCCAGCGGCTTACCGCGGTCTACGCGTCGAACCTCATCGGCAGCGCGACCGGCGCGGTCGGCGTGACCATCGTCATGTACTTCGTGGATCCTGCATGGCTGGGCTACGTGACCGGGGCCGTGGTCCTGGCCGCGGCATACCGAGGCGACCGGCGGGCGGTGAGCACCGGACCGGTTTCCGCGCGTGTGCTGACCGTGCTCGCCGTGCTTGCCGTACCTGCCGGTGCGTTGCTGGCGTTGATTTATCCCCCTTACATCCGTGTAGACGACGACAAGTACCTGGCCTATGTAAACCGCCTCGAAGCGGACGGACAGGCCGAACTGCTGGTCCGCGCCGTCGGCCCGTCGGAGGTCGTGGAGGCCTTCGGCAGCGATGCCTTTCACGACATGGCCTTCATGACGGACGAGCGCGTGCCACCGTCCATGGCGTCGATCGTCGTGGACGGTCACCGTGCCGGCTCCCTGTTGCGCATCGACCGGCCGGAACAGGCGGAGGTGCTGGACGGCACGCTCATGGCCCTGCCCTATGGCCTGGTTTCATCCAGTCCCAGGGTACTGCTGCTGGACGAGGTCGGCGGCGGCAATATCTGGCTGGCCCGGCGGCACGGTGCGGCCACGGTCGACGTCGTGCAGTCGAACCGGGTGCTGTCGGACCTCCTGGCCGGACCCCTGGAGGACGAGGGCGGCATGGTTTTCGACCTGCCGGGCGTCGCACTTCATCCGGTGGAATCCCGGGCCTTCCTCGAAGGGACGCAAGATACCTTCGACCTCATCCAGCTGGCGGGCATGGAATCCTGGTCGGCGGCCGCGGGCGGCCTGGAGGGACTGAACCAGGATCATCTCATGACGGTGGAGGGTGTGGCGGTAGCCCTGCGGCGGTTGTCGCCGGAAGGCATACTTCACGTGTCCCGCGGGATACAGCTGCCGCCCCGGGACAACGCGAAAATCGCGGCGACGGTCATCGCCGCCCTCGAACAGTCGGGGATCTCTAGGCCCGCCCGTTCCGGATTGGCGTCCGGGGCAGCCGGTCCGGCCGGGCCCGGCGTGCATATCGCCATGGTCCGGGATTTCCTGGGCGTCTGCACCATGGTCCGGCCAAGGCCCTGGCGGGCAGGGGAGATCCGTCGGCTGCGGGACTTGGCCGCGGAACGGAACCTCACCCCGGTATATTTCCAGGGGATAACGGCCGGCGAACTGAACCGTCCCGACGAACTCCCCGGACCACCGGGGGAAGACGGTGACTACCTGTACCACGTGATGCGCAGCCTGTTGTCCGGGGACCCCGGCGAAACCGCCCGGTTCTTCGACGAGTGGCCCTTCGAAGTCCGGCCGGCCACCGACGACCGCCCCTTCTTCGGCAATTTCGGGAAGCTCGGCGCCCTGCCCGATTTCCGGAGGGCCTATGGAGCGGGGTGGCTGCTGCGGTCGGAACTGGCTTTTCTTTTCGTCCTGTCCACCGCCGTCATCGTTACGTGCGCGGGACTGGTATTGATACTGCTGCCCTTCGTTTTCCGTTCCGACATCCGAAAGGCGTCCGGACGGTCGAACGCCGCCGTGTACTTCCTGGCCATCGGGCTGGCCTACCTGGTGCTGGAAATCGCCTTTCTGTCGGGCATCCAGCGCCTGCTGGGCGATCCCGTGATCGGCGGCGCGGCCACCGTGGGGGCCTTTCTGCTTTGCTCGGGCCTGGGCAGCCTGGCGGCGAATCGCATCGCCGCGCTGCCCGGCGTTTCGCTGGCCAGACTCGCCCTGGTGCCGGCGGTCCTGGCCATACCCGTATTCACGGGCATGATCCTCCTCGCGCTGTTCGGAGGCGCCTGGCCGCTGGGACTGCGTCTCGCCGCGGTGCTCGTCTTCATCGCACCCCTGGCCTTCGCCATGGGGCTGCCCTTCCCGCTGGGGCTGCGATGGTTCGGGGCGCGGTCTTCCGCGCTGGTACCCTGGGCCTGGGGCGTGAACGGCTGCGCTTCCGTTCTGGCCTCGCCGCTGGCCATGATCATCGCCATGCAGTGGGGAGTCGTGCTCACGGTGACGGCGGCGGCGGCCTGCTATGTCGTCGCGGCGTGCACGGCAGCGTGGAGCGGCGCGCGGCGTTGAGTGGCGCCGCACGGCGTTGAGTGGCGCCGAACGGCGTTGAGTAGCGGCGCGCGGCGTTGATCGCATTCCTGCAATCACCGAGGGGAGACGTAACCTTCCATGCATAGAACCGAGGACGGAGGCTGCCGGTTTTCCGCAACGGACCTGGTGAACTACCTGGGCTGCCGCCACGCGACCTATCTCGATATGCGGAGCCTGGAGGAAGATCTCGAGAAGGCGGAGTCCGATGAGACCATGCGGTTGTTGCAGCGCAAGGGCCTGGAACACGAGAAGGCCTACCTGGAACGGTTACGGACCGAAGGCCGGGATATTGTCGAGATAGACCGGGACGGATCGCTTCAGGACCGGGCGGACGCGACCCGGTCGGCCATGGAAGCCGGCGTGGACGTCATCTTCCAGGCTGTGCTGCACCGGGAGCCCTGGCGCGGAGATGCCGATTTCCTGGTCCGTTGTCCCCGGCCATCCGCGCTCGGAGACTACAGCTACGAGGTGCTGGATACCAAGCTCGGCAGGAAGGTCGCGCCCGGTTACCTCATTCAACTCTGTGTATACGCCGACCTGCTGGAAGGGTTGCAGGAACGGCGGCCCGAGTTCACGTATCTGCTGCTGGGAGACGGGAAGAAACAGTGTTTCAGGGTGGATGATTTCTACTACTATTATGCCCTGGCGCGCCGGCGCTTCGAGTCATGGACCGCCGGGCCTCCCGCCGACACGAATCCCGATCCCTGCGCCCATTGCACGTACTGCCACTGGCGCGACCTCTGCGCCCGGCGCTGGGAGGACGACGACCATCTGTCCCGCGTCGCCAATATCCGCAAGACCCAGATTGCCGCGCTGAGAAACGCCGGCATCAACACGTTGACCGATCTCGCTCAACTGGATGCCGAAAAGCAAATCGCCGACACGAATCAGGAGGGGCTTGCCCGGCTTCGCGCCCAGGCCGCGTTGCAGTACGGGAAGGCTAAAACGGGAAAGGACGCGTGGGAACGGCTCGACTACGACGAAGGGAAGGGTCTGTCGCGGCTGCCCGCGCCCGACCGGGGCGACCTGTTCTTCGACATGGAAGGCGATCCGCTCTATCCCAACGGCCTGGAATACCTCTTCGGAGCGGTCACCGTTACGGATGACCGTCCGTCCTTCAAGGCCTTCTGGGCCCATAACCACGGGCAGGAGAAGAAGGCCTTCGAGGATTTAATGGCCTTTCTGGACGTGCATCTGGGGCAGTATCCTTCGGCCTATATCTACCACTACAACCACTACGAGACCACGGCCCTGAAACGGTTGGCGGGCCGCTACGGAACCTGCCAGGAGCAACTCGACAACCTGCTGCGGCGTAATCGGTTCGTCGACCTCTACCTGGTCGTGCGGGAGAGCATCCGTACCTCCGAGCCGCGCTACTCGCTGAAGAACCTCGAGACTTTTTACATGCAGCGCAGCGGGGAGGTGGCGACGGCCGCGGAGAGCGTCGTCGTATACAACCGCTGGCAGGAGACCGGCGAGGACGATCTCCTGCGACAAATCGCCGAGTACAACGAAGCAGACTGCGTATCTACGTGGAAGCTGCGCGACTGGCTGGTGTCGCTCCGTCCGGCTCGCGCGTACTGGTTCGGTGGGGACGAAAACGGCGGGCACGAAAGCAGCGGACGCGAAAGCGGCGGGGACGATAGCGGCGGGGAGGCCGCTGCGGCAACCCCGGCGTCGCCCGGGCGCAAGGACTGGGAGATCGAGTACGAGGAATACCAGCGCAGGTTGGGCATTTTCGAGGAGGACCCACCGGAAGACGGCCGGCGCATCGCGGACCTGCTGGAGTTCCACAACCGGGAGGCCAAGCCAGAGTGGTGGGCCGCCTTCGAACGCCGCGACAAGACGACGGATGAACTGATCGAGGACGTGGAGTGTCTGGGGGGATTGGAGAAGTCGGGGGATCCACCCGTCCAGGTCAAGAGATCGACCATTTATACCTTCCGGTTCCCGCCCCAGGACTTCAAGCTCAAGACCGGCGACCAGGTCGCGAACGCGCAGACCATGGACAGGGCCGGTTCGATCCAGGAAATCGACGAGTCGAAAGGGATCGTCCGGGTCAGGCAGGGACCGAGCGTCCAGCCATTGCCTTCGAATGCTTCGATCGGGCCCGGTGGACCGGTAGACGCGAAGGTCATCAGGGCGGGGATCTACCGTCACGCGGAGCGGTTCATCCGGGACGGGAAGACCCCGCGGGCCGCCATGGATCTGCTTCGCCGGGCGGTCCCGCGGATCAAGGGCCGCACCCCGGGCGCGCCGATCGTCGAGCCCGGCCGCGAAGGAATAGACGGTTATCTGGATGCCGTGGCGCATCTCGACGACAGCTATCTCTTCATCCAGGGACCGCCCGGCGCCGGCAAGACCTACACGAGTGGTCATCTCATCGTTGCGCTGATCGAGCGAGGGCACACAGTCGGCATTACGTCCAATGCGCATCAGGCCATCCACAACCTGCTGGACATGGTCGTTGAAGTCGCGCGGGACCGGGGCGTGTCGTTCCGGGGCATCAAGAAGAGCAGCGGCGGCAACCCGGACAGCGTCTACAAAGGAGAGTTCGTAACGAACGTCGAAAGAACCGGGGACATCGGACCGGGCGCGGACCTCTACGCCGGGACGGCGTGGCTGTTTTCCGACGAACACCTCGTCGACTGCCTGGACTACCTCTTCATCGACGAAGCGGGACAGGTGTCGACCGCCAACGTCGTGGGCATGTCGTCATCAACCAAAAACATCGTCCTGGTGGGTGACCAGATGCAGCTGGGCCAACCCATGAAGGGCACCCATCCGGGCGAGGCCGGCATGTCGGTCCTGGAATACCTCCTGCAGGGCAAGGATACCATTCCGGCCGACCGCGGGATCTTCCTGGGGACGACCTGGCGCCTCAAGCCGAGTATATGCCGGTTCGTTTCCGGCGCCTTCTACGACGGAAGGCTGGAGAACCATGCCGCAACTGCGGAGCGCCGGCTGTTGCTTGAAAAAACGGAATTGCCCGAAGAGGGCATCGTCATGATCGCGGCGGATCACGCGGGATGTTCCCAGAAGAGCGAGGCGGAGGGCAAGGTCGTCAGGGCCTGCTACGATGAACTGCTGGGGCAGTCCTTCGCGGACGGCCGCGGCCGGACCCGTTCGCTGACCGCAGCGGACATCCTGGTGGTCTCGCCTTACAACGTGCAGGTCAACCACCTGCGGTCGGCGTTGCCCGACGGCGCGCGCGTGGGCACGGTGGACAAGTTCCAGGGGCAGGAGGCGCCCGTCGTGCTCGTTTCCATGGTGACGTCCACGGCCGAGGACCTGCCCAGGCACATGGAGTTCCTGTATAGCCGGAACCGGCTCAACGTGGCCGTCTCCCGGGCACAGTGCCTGTCCATCGTCATCCTCAATCCACGGTTGCTGGAGGCCCCGTGCAGGACCGTGGAACAGATGCGTCTGGTCAACGTGTTCTGCCGGCTGGAGCAATACGCCTACGGGGTGAAGGTGGACGTCGAAGCCGTGGGGGAAGCGGACCAGACGGCAGATGGCGAAGTCGAGGAGGAAGCGGACCTGGCGGCCCGGGTCGATCGACCGCTCTAACGCACGCGGCCGATGACGGCGGTCTGGTCGTCGAACTGTTCCACGCCGAGCGAGAAGTCGCGGACCGAGGCGAGGATCCGCTCCAGGATCTCCTCGCTGGACCGTTCGCGGTTTCGCGAAAGGACCCCGCGAAGGCGGGCTTCCCCGAAGTCTTCATCCTCCCGATTGAGGGCATCCGTGATGCCGTCGGTGTAGACCGCGAAGAGATCCCCCGGATCGACGCTGACGGCGGAATCTTCGTATTCCGCTTCCGGAAACAACCCGATCGGGTAACCGCCGCTTTCGAGCAGGGCGACATCGTCGCTGCCGTTGCGCAGGAGCAGGGGTGGATTGTGCCCGGCGCAGCAGTAATTGAGCCGGGACGTCTCCATGTGGTAACTGCAGATGAATACCGTGGCGAATCGCTCCGGCGCCGTGCTGTGGCACAGGTAGACATTGAGGCGGGACATCAGCCTGGACAGACGGTCCGGGCTTCCTTCCAGCGCGGGGTCCAGCGCCTGGGACCGCAAGGAGGCCTGCAGACCGGCCATCATGAGCGCAGCCGATATGCCCTTTCCCGAGATGTCGCCGACCACGATATCCAGCATCCGGTCCCGGTGTTCGATGAAGTCGTAATAGTCGCCGCTGACCGTGCGGGCGGGGATCCAGGCGCCGGCCAGTTCGAGGGGACCCCGCTGCGGCGGCACGTTGGGTATGAAACGGGCCTGCACCTCCCGGGCCATGGACAGTTCCGTTTCGATCCGCTCCTTTTCCCTTTCTTCATCCATCAGCATCTCGATGCTCTGCGCCATGGTGTTGAAAGAGCGGCCGAGTTCGCCAAGCTGATCCCGCGCCTTTTCTTCCACGCGAAAGTCCGTCCTGCCGGCGCGAATGGCTTCCGTACCCTCATACAGCCCGCGCACCGCCGTGGTAATCCGCCGTGAGACGAGCAGCCCGATCATGAAGGAGATCACCTCGAAGCAGACGAATACCGCGCACAAAACGATGACTACGGCAAACAGCGGCGGAAAACCGGACAGCAGCATGTCTCCGGTAACGGTCGCTTCGAAAATGTGTGCCGGATCAAGATCCAGGCCCAGGATCGCAAAGGTATTCACCCCACGGTTCCAGGACCGGACGGCGAACGAGGCGGCCCACGGCACGTGCAGCGCGCCCCAGATCGGCAACTGGGACCTTTCCACTTCCGAAGGTGCCGACTCATAGACGGTGACGTCTTCGTAATCGCCCGGTCCGGACCGAAACGCGACCTCCGTGCCCAGTTCTTCCCATATCTTCTTCCGGTAATCTACCCCCAGCGGCTTGTAGGAGAGGACGTACAGGTTCCGTCCACGGAAGTCGATGGCGGTGCCGGCGCGAAAGGACAGCGCGGAAAGGCCGTCGGACCGGCCGTCGGACCGGCCTTCGGACCGGCGGTCGGCCAGGCTGTCGTAAACCACTTCGGCGAAATGGTTTTCCCGAAGCAGCCAGTCCGGGAGGGATTCCGGCGTATCGAAGGGGGGCGATGCAAGCAACGGCCGGCCATCCTCGAATACGCTGATCGACAGACCGGTAAGATCGGGATTGTCCCGCAGGATCTCGTCCACGATTCCGGCGAAAGGCGGCCTGTCTTCCGAAGCTGTCCTCAGCAGGGCCAGTTGCATATCGACCGGTATGTGATCGAGCCGGTCGACGGTTTCTTCGATATGGCGGGTGACCAGGTTGGTACCGAGGGTCCCGATCCAGAGCCATCCGACGAGTATGCTGATCGAAGAGGCGATACACAGGGGCGCGATGCCGGCGAAGAGGAAAACGACGATGATGCGATTCCGGACTTTCCACAGCAGATGGTCCCGCAACCACGAAAAGGCCTTCCACGTGTAGTAGAAAATGCCAGCGGTCAAGAGGGCGATCGCCGGCCAGCCGAGCCAGGTGGCCACGCCCTGCCAGGTGCCCAGGACCAGAATGACTCCGGCGGCCATGACCAGCCCCACGTAGATACAGCGCTTCGTCCAGGTATCCGGGGCCAGCTGCTTCACCATACGGAGGATGGCGTGTCCGAATCGTGCGGCGATGCGTACAGCGCGTTTCATGTATGGATACTCCAGAAAGGCTGCTCCAAGGGGTTGGCCGGTTGGCCAAACCAACGCAATGACGTCAGTGCCGGTCCACCCGGGGTTCGATGGGCAGGGCGCGGAATTCCTGGATCAGACCGGCCAGTTCTTCGGAGGCCGCGCGGTAGAGTTCCTCGCCCTTCTCCACGGTGGCGACAGTGGCGTCGCCGATGACGCCGGAATCGGAGATCCGGGACCACTGGTCCATCATGCGCAGGGGCGATGCGCCCTTACCGCGGATCCAGCCGCGCCAGTAGTACTTGGACACGGGGATCTTCACCTCCCGCACCGCCTTGTCCATCTGGATCGCGTCGTCGTTGAGGTAGCGGTAGACCGAGGTCTCGATCTCGTCGGCGTGGGACTGGAGCTCGGAGTCGCCGATCTCCCAGAGCTTGGACTGGGCCACGCTCCACCAGTTGAGCGTCCCGCAGTGGGCGTCTGTCTCGATGACCGTCCGCCGCGAAGCCGTCTCCAGGATGGTGGCGTTGGAACCGTGACCGTTGACGATGAGGATCTTCCGGAAGCCGTGGTGGGCCACGCTCCGGGTGATGTCCACGACGAAGTCCTGCAGGTGGTCGTCCCGCACCGTGATCGTCCCGGGGAAGTCCATGTGGTGGTCCTCGAACCCGTAGGGCAGGGCCGGCAGGATCAGCACCTCGTCCGGGATGAGCTTCGCGGCGCCTTCGCACACGCTGCTCACCAGGAAGGTGTCCACGTCCAGGGGCATGTGGTAGCCGTGGTCCTCCGTGGACCCGACGGGCAGAATGACGGCGGGCTGGTCCTCGACCTTCTCCTTCAGTTCGACCCAGGTGTAGTGATCGTAGCGGTAGGGCAGGCGTGGACCCCTCATCTGTGCTCCTTTGGCGGTGCGGCGGCCGATGTCCGGGTCGGACGGGACGCCACGACGCGTCGCTTTGGCGGCACGGCGACCGTGCCCGGTTTTACATGCGCGGTATCACTTCGTGCACGAAGAGGTCCATGCTGCGGAGCCAGGATTCCTTGTCGTCCCAGTCGTACCCCATGAGGATCAATGTGCCGAAATCGCCGGTCTCCTCCCGCAACAGGTTCAGCCGTCGGACGACCTCGTCCACGTCCCCGTGGATGATCTGTTCCTTCATCAGGTAGTCCAGGTTGCACTTCGAATCGGGCATGTCCGGGTCCCGCTTGAGCATCTTCCGCCCCAGGCCCTGGTCGAAGAGGCCGCCGAGGTATTCGAAGCCCCGGCCCAGGGAATTGTTGCGCACTTTTGCCTCCGCTTCCTCGTTGCTGTCCGCGAGGAAGATGCTGCGGGAGACGCGCCAGTCCTTGCGGTCGGGGGTGCGTCCGGATTCAAGGGCCGCCTGCTCGTATACCCGCCAGTTGTCGGCCACGACGTTGCCCGGCGATATGTTCGCGCTGATGGGAAACCAGCCCTTCTCGCCCGCCAGCTTCATGGTGGAGGAATTCATGCTCATCCCCGGGGCGCAAATGGGCGGATGGGGCTGCTGCAGGGGCTTGTGGATGTACCCGATCAGCGTGTCGCGGTCCACGTTTTCTTCCAGGTCGATCTCCCAGAAACGGCCCTTCAGATGATAGGGCGGGTCCTGGCTCCAGATCTGCAGGATCATCTCCGCCGACTCGGCGGCCATGGCGCTGTTGAGCTTCGGATCGATCTTGTAGAGCTCAAGGTCCGTTGTCACGCTGCCCGGGCCGAAGCACAGGTTGAGCCGCCCATGGGAAAGCTGGTCCATGAAGGCCAGCCGGCTGGCCACGTGGGCGGGGTGATGATAGGGCAGGCACGTAGGAGCGGTGCCGAGCCGGATGGAGTGGGTCATGGCCAGGGCCTTGCCGATGAAGGCCTCGGGCAGGACGATGTTCTCGTACTTCATGGTATGGTGCTCGCCGATCCAGAACTCGGTAAAACCCAGTTCTTCGCAGCGCACGATGAGCTCCAGGTCCTCGTCGTGGCACTGCGCCGCCGGCTTCACCGGGTCGTGGAAGGGCATGATGAACATGCCGTAGTTCATATTGGGCTCCGATATGTGGTTTAGATCTACGATGTGTCTACATTGTATACACTTGCCCGCGGTATATGCTTCGCCCGCGGTATACACTTAACCCGCGGATTACACTAACCCTTGGTATACACTGGCCCGCGCCCGTCCCTTTTGAAAACTATCCGGCAGACTCAGGCGTAACCGAGCGACCGGTTGAACCTCGGCATGACTTCTTTCGCGAACAGTTCCAGGCTGTTGATCCAGGCCTCCCGGTCGTCCCAGTCGTGGGCGGTCATGATGAACATGCCGAATTCGCCCGTCTCCTCCATCATGCGGTGCAATTGCCGCACGCATTCGTCGGGATCGCCGGCGATGACCTGCTCGTCCATCATGTAGTCCAGGGTGCATTCGGAGTCGGGCATGTCCAGGTCCCGTTTCCAGAACGCCCGCCCCGGTCCCAGGTCCGTGAGCTTCATGATGTATTCCAGGCATTTGCCCAGCGAATTGTTCCGCGCCATTTCACGGGCTTCTTTTGTCGTCTCCGCCACGAAGATGTTGCGGGAGATCTTCCAATTGCGCCGGTCCGGCTCCTGTCCGGCGGATTGCGCGCCGCTTGCGTAGGTCTCCCAGTGGTTCGCCAGCACGTTCGAGGCGACCATGTGGTGGCTGAAGGGAGAATAGCCCTTCTGGCCCGCGATGCGGGTCCCGGCCGAATCCCGCATGATCACGGGCACGGACAGCGGCGGGTGGGGTTTCTGCAGAGGTTTGAGGTAGACGCCGACGCCCAGGTCCTCCCGGACTTCCCGGCCCACGTGCACCTGCCAGAATCGGCCGTTGATATCATACGGAGGATCGGTGGTCCACAGCGTCATGATCATCTGGATCGCCTCGCCCACCATGGCGCCGGAGTCCTCGGGCCGGATGCCGAACATCTCCAAATCGGTCGGTATCGCGCCGGGACCGAAGCAGATGTTCAACCTGCCGTGGGAGAGATGATCGAGGAAGGCCAGGCGGCCGGCCACGTGGGCGGGATGGTGGTAGGGCAGGCAAACGGGCGCGGCGCCGAGCCGCATGCGGCTGGTCAGCCCCAGGGCCTTGCCGATGAAGATCTCGGGCATGACGATGTTCTCGTAGCTCGACGAGTGGTGCTCGCCGATCCAGAACTCGCTGAACCCGAGCTCCTCCGAACGCACCAGCAGTTCCATGTCTTCGTCGTAGCACTGCCCCGGCGGCTTGGTCGGGTCGTGCACAGGCATGAGGAACATGCCATAGTCGATCATTTCGCGCTCCCTTTTCTTATTGGATCAAGGTCCGGCCTGGCTGCGGCTTGATGCCCGGTTTACAACAGTCCCTTGCGGCGCTTTTCCTCTATGGTTTTCTCCACGAACCCGCGTCCGCACAGGTTGTCGAACCCGCTGCCCGGAAACCGCGCCGCCCATGCGTAGACGGTGTTGATTCGTGCTTCGTCGCCGCCGAAGGCGGAGGGTTCGGTTCGTACCGCGTCCAGTGCTTCGATGACGGCGTCCGCCATCCGGTTGTAGAGCCGGTCGGTCCAGTCGGCCGCCGGTGCACCGTCTCCCGGGCCGCGGTCCCGACGTGCTTCCTGGTACCACGCCATGGCGTTGAACTGGACCTTCCGCGACCGGGGATAGAAGGAACACATCAGGTTCCAGTCGTCGCCTTCCCGTTCCTGGTCGCCCGACGCCCGGAAATCGGAACGGAGGAGGACGGAAGGGATATCGAGCATCTTGGCCATCATGAACTCCACCACCGTGCCCGAGTCCAGGTCCGTCCCGTCGAAGTTGAAAAGACCCAGGTCGCAGGCCATCACCTGCATGAGGTCCTGGTTCCGTATGTCGACCATCCGCCCCGTGGCCTGTTCAAGGTCCTGGGGCAGGACGCAGGCGTAACGCCCCCCGGACCGGCGATCGACGGCCCCGGCCAGGAGCTCGTTTCCGGCGAGGTGCTTGTGGTCGAAGAGATCGCCGGCGAAGTACACGGTGAAGGTCGTCATGCGCTGCCGATGCCCGAAGGGTTCTTCGCGTCGCGCCCTGTATGGCGCTTACCGATTTCGGCCGCCTCCCGGCTGCAGCCCGAGACCATCACGCCCTCGTCGATCCGGTCGGTCACGTTTTCGGGATTCGCCCCGTCCAGGAAGGCGACGCCGTTGGCCTTGCAGGCCTTCAGCACCGCGGTTCGCGCGGCGATCATCTCCGGCGGGTAGGGCGGATCGTGACCGTCTGGGTACCCGAAGGACATGCCCAGGTCGCCCGGGCCCCACTCGGCGAAGGCGATGCCGGGCACCGCGAGGCTCTCGTCGACGTTGGCCAGGGCGCGCTGGTTCTCGATCTTGAGGCCGAGCATCAACTCCCCTTCCGGGTTCAGGGGCCAGACGTCGGCCCGCTGTACGTATTCCTGCACGGGGAGACCCCAGGTGCGCGCGGCGAAGCCCTGGCCGCCCGAGCCGCGCTGGCCCACTCCGAGGTCCGCGCCCACGCCCCGGGTCTGGAAGGGGTAGCGGGCCGCTTCCACGAAGGCGCACACGGCGTCCGGCGTCTCCGCGTGACACAGTAGGAGCCCGTGGACGCCCAGCGCCAGAAGTTGCTTGACCATCCAGGCGTTCGCCCGCATGACAGCCTCGCTGGTGCCGTTCGTGGGCAGCGTGACGATGATGCAGGGTGTCAGGTGCCCGGTAGGCGCGGGTCCGCCGTCCGCCAGCCCGGTCATGAAAGCCTTGAGACTCGGCAGGTCGAAGAGGCCGTGCTCCATTTCGACGACGAGGTAGTCTTCCCATCTCCCGGAGGCTTCGACGCCCTTTTCGTAGCTCAGTTCGCCGGCGCCGCCATAGTAAATGGGCTGGCCCCGCTTGAGCTGTTCGACAGCACGGTTTACGGTGGGCATTGCTTGCTCCTGTGTATTTGAAGGCCGATGCGTCTCGGCTGGTCAGAGCGTCATTGAAGGCCAGTGCGTCTCGGCGGCCTGTACGTCTCGGACGCTCGCTGCGTCACGGCCAATCGAAGGGCAGACTGTCCGACAGGCCGGTATCGTCGGCCAGCCCCGCCAGGTTTTCGGCGGCCATGCGCGTGAGCGGCACGCCCTCGCGCCGGGAGACCGCTTCGCTGTCGAGTTCCATCTCCCCGGGCACATAGGTACGTTCCACGCCAGCCGCCTTCGGCGCTTCCCGCATGCGGCGGATAAGCTCGTCGATGCGGTCGTAGTAGTCGTCCAGCGGCATCATGGCGCCCACGTCGATGGCCATGAAGGTGTGTCCCTCGTCGCAGGTATCGTCCGAGACCTTGGACCAGGACAGGATGTCCGTAGTGACCCCCGCGCCGGCAAGCACCCCGGACAGGGATTCCACCAGCAATGCCAGGCCATAACCCTTGTGCGCACTGAAAGGCGTCAAGGCGCCGGTGACGGTGAATACGCCGGGATCCGTCGTGGGCAGGCCATCCGCGTCGGTGAGCCATCCTTCCGGGAGCGGTTCGCCGCGGGCCTGGTACGAGGCCACCTTGCCTCCCGCCACGGTGCTCATGGCGATGTCCAGCACGATGGGCGGCTGGGACCGGGCCGGGACGGCGTAGGAAAACGGGTTGTTGCCGATGGCGGCGCCGCGTCCGCCAGGAATGTTCATGACCACGTCGGTATTGCTCATGGCGACGCCGATCAGGGGCCGGTCCGCTCCAGTCTGGGACCCATCCCCGTGCTCGACGGCCATGATCGTGTAGGCCGAGGCCGCGCCGAAATGGTTGCTCCGTCGTACCGTGGCCATGCCGATCCCACAGCGTGCGGCCTTTTCCATGGCCACCGTCATGCCGTAGTGCGAGGCCACCATACCCACGGCCCGGCGAGCGTCGATCCGTGCCCAGGCGGGACCGTCGTCCGTGATTTCCGGTACCGCGCCCACGTCGATCCCGCCGTCGCGCATCAATTGCACGTAACGCCGCAACGCGACCGTGCCGTGGGTGAAGATCCCGCGCATGTCGGTGCGTATCAGGACGTCCGCCGTCAGCCTGGCGTCCGCCCGTGAAAGTCCCGCCGCAACCATCGCCGCTGTACAGAAGTTCGCAAGCGGTTCGGGCGCCGTACGCAGGACGTAGAGTTGATCTTCCGATGAAGTCCGGCGGGAATCGGTAGCCAGTCCGATGCCTTTCTGAAGGCGTGCCTAATCGTCGCCGCGGACGCCGGCGGCGACCCGTTCGAATCCACTGATTAGGTAGCTGTAGTCGCAATCGACCTGTATCCAGTCGACGCCCCGGTTGCTCCAGCGGCGGCCGAAGGCGTACTGCGATCCCATGCCCATACCGATGGAGAGACCCGCTTCGTGTCCCACGTCGATGATCCGCTCCATGGCGGCCACGATCTCGTCGTCTTCGAGCCGCCCCAGGGTGCCCATGGATCCGCTCAGGTCCACGGGCCCGATGACCAGGCTGTCCAGGCCGGGTATGGCGGCGATGGCCTCCAGTTCACGGTAGGCCTCTACATGCTCGATCTGGACCGAGACGAAGAGGTCCCGGTTCATGTCGTCGACATAGGCGTCGAAATCAGCAAACGCCCGTCCGTAGTTCGACGGGCGATGGGGTCCGAAGCCCCGGTCTCCCACGGGCGGGTATCGACAGGCGTCGACCACGCCTCGCACCTCGGCGGCGGAACGGACCTGTGGGACGACGATCCCGGGCGCGCCGGCGTCCAGGATAGGTTTGACGTGCCCTATGGCGCTCGAAGGCACGCGGACCAGCGCGGCGGTGCCCCCCGCGCGCGCAGCCATCAGATGCTTCGTGACCGACTCCAGGTTCATCGCAGTGTGCTCTGTGTCGATCCAGATGAAGTCGGCTGAATCGCACAGGGCCTCGGTCACGGCCGGATCGATGAAGGTCACGGCGGGACCGAGACACAGTTCACCGCCGGCGAGCCGATCTCTGAATGCGCTGATTTCCCTGGAAAACAATCGTACTCCCCGGAGGATGCTATGTCGCCACGGTCCCTAGACCGCGCCTTTGTGCCAGGGGCCCCAGATGGCGTAGGTCAGCCCGGGCCGCTGCATGTTGACGAAGAGCGTCTCGCCGTCCGGACTGAAGGTCGCCCCGGCGAATTCACCCCGGTAGGCGATGCCGGCCACGTCCCGGGCCACGTCGAACACGCGGCCGTCGCTAGTCAGGCCCCGGATGTGCTGTATCCCGTTTCGGTAGTCCTCGCACACGATCAGGCCGCCGCGCGGACTCACGCAGACGTTGTCGGGCGCGGCCATGAGCGAGGCGTCGGGCGATTCGAACAGGAGCGTCAGCACGCCTTCGTCGTCACTTTCGGGGCGGTATTCCCATACCTGTCCGAGGCCTTCGTCGCCCCCGGTAGTCGCGGTGAAGAAGATGCGTCCGTTGCCGTGCCAGCACCCTTCCAGGCGGTCGAAGGCGGCGCCGCCCTTGTCGGCCCCCTCCTGGTATACCATGTGCTCGTCCAGACCGGCCCCGGCGGGATCGGGGTCTTCGATCTCGACCCAGGTAACGGGCAGGGAGGTGCCCATGGTCTGGCCATCGCGCGTGTCATATCCGGGCCGATCCTTGACCGCGAGCATGCGCAGGCGTCCTCCCCGGGCGAGCTCGCCGGGGTGATCGGGGATGTACTGGAAGAACCCGCTCGGATTGTTGTCTTCGGTCTCGTACACGATACCGGTAGCTGGATCGACTGCGATGGCCTCGTGGACGAACCGTCCCATGCCGGTCAGGGGTTCGGCCGCCACGCTCTCCTCGGCGTCCGCCGGCACTTCGAAGCAGTACCCGTGCTCCTTGTCGTAACCACCCAGGTACTGGAGCCAGCGCGCACTGAAGAACCGGTCCGTGCCCATCGTAGTCTCTTCACAGGTGATCCAGGATCCCCAGGGCGTGGGGCCGCCGGCGCAGTTGTGGAGCGTCCCGCCCACGCTGACGAAATCGCGGACCAGTTCGCGCGTTGTGGGATCGACGATGAGCGTGGTGACGCCGCCGGGGGCCGTGGGATCGTAGGCCGCGTCCCGGTTGCCGATGGCTTCCACCGGTTTGCCCGTGTTGATCTCGTGGTTCCGCAGGAGCCGGACCATCCCGCCCGCGTCAAAGGCGGCCATGCCGTCGTGGGCGGCCGGCGTGGGATGGCCGTCCGACATGAGGCCGCCTTTCTTGCCGAAAACGGTATAGGAGAAACCCTGCGGCAGTTCGAGCATGGTTTCCCCTGTGTTCTGCGAGGGCACGGGGGAAAGGGGTCCGTATCCCCCTTCCCCGCGAGGCGCGACTAAGTGGGCGTACCCGCCGACCATGGCCCGTGCGCGCCGGGCGATCAGGCCCTGCAGCGCCGTGCCGCCGACGGTCAGCGCGCCAACGGATATGGCGGTGTTTCGTATGAAGGAACGTCGGTTCAGACGGGACACGTTCGTGGATCTCCTTTATTGATTTTCTGGCGACAGCGGCGTATATCCCGCGACAGCGGCGTATATCCTGCGGCAGCAGCGAAGCGCGAGGGCGGGTCGGGTCATGATCGGATCACGAAATGAATCGCTAGGCAATGTAGTCATTTCGGCCCACGAAAGCAAGGCGCGTTACGCGCTATTTCCCATCATGCTTCAACCGAATTTGATGAAGACGAGTCCGGTGACGATCATCACCACCGAACCCACCTTCAGCGGGGTGATGCGTTCCTTGAGAAAGACGAATCCCAGCACCGCGCCGAGCACCACGGCGAACTCCCGCAGCGCGACGATGTAGCCCACCTGCCCCACGGTCATGGCGAAGAGGATCATCAGGTAGGCGGCGGTGGATCCGATGCCGATCAGCGCCGCGGGCCTCCAGGTCTCCGCGAATCCGCTCCACCGGATCCCCAGGTGACGGACCGCGACGAAGGGCGTGGCGAACAGTGCGCTCAAAAAAAACATGCCGAAGATGTATACGACGGGATGGACGATACTCACGCCCACCTTGTCGACGAGGGAGTAGCTCACGATCGTGGCGCCCACCACCAGGGCGGATGCGAATCCGCGGTTGACGGCCCTCGTGTGCCGGAAGACCGATACGCCCATCAACAGAATCCCGATACAGATCAGGCCGATGCCGGCCACCCCCATCGGCGTCAGTTCCTCGCCCAGCAGCAGCCATCCGAGGAAACCCGTGAGTCCAATGCCCGATCCCCGGGCGATGGGGTAGACCAGGGAGATCTCGCCGTGTTCGTACGCCCGGGCCAGGAACAGGAAGTAGAACGTATGGATGACGCCCGTGGCGAGCACGAAGAACCATCCGGCTTCCAGCATGGCCAGGAATCCCACGGGGCCCATTCCCGATGCCACGATCGCCACGAAGGGCAGCAGGAACAGGCAGCTGATCCAGAGGGACCACCAGAAGACGGTCAGATTCCCCGAGCTGCGCCGGGCGACGAAATTCCACGTGGCGTGCAGGACGGCGGACAGCAGGACGAATACGAAGAGATCAGTGGGCATGGACGGGTAAGTTGATCCGGCAGACACGCCTGTCAACGGTTTTATGGTGACTTGACAGACCCTCGGGGCACGCCTAACTTTTTGTTCCGGAACATACTCTTTCGCAAGCACCCCCTGTTAGGAAGAACGGCCGTGTACATTTCCGGTTTTCTGTATTGCGCCGACCCATTCCTTCCGACCACCGAAAGGAACCCCCGATGCCCCTGAAATTCGCGTACCTGGGCCTCTGGCACAGCCACACCGTCATGCATATCCGTGATGCCGCGAGCCGGCCCGATGAATTTCAGCTCGTCGGCGCCTACGAGCCGGATCCCGCGATCCGGAATTCGAAGCTGGGCGACTGGGCGGCAGATCTACCGGACATCCCCGTCTTCGATTCCATCGAGCAGGCGTTGGACAGCGATGCGGAAGCGATCATCTGCGAGGGCCGCGTCTCGGAGAACCTGGACTACGCCGAACGGGCACTGGCAGCGGACAAGCACGTGCTGCTCGAAAAGCCGGCGGGCGTGAACATGGCCCGGCTCGAGCGGTTGCACGACACGGCGCGGCACAAGCATCTGCACCTTCAGATGGCCTACATGTGGCGGTACAACCCGGTGATCGCCGAAATGATCCGGCTCTCCAGGGCTGGCGCGCTGGGCGATCTATTCTACTTCAGGGGGCACATCCCGAAGCCCATGGGTTACCACGCCCGGCTGGTGGAGGAACTCGACCGGTACAAGGGATCCCTCTATTTCGAAATGGCCGGTCACCTGGTCGACATCATGGTGACGTTCATGGGCAAGCCGCGGCAGGTGGACGCCACGTTCGGGCAGTTTTACGGCGAACGGAAACACGTCGACAACGCGGTGGTCGTCCACCGGTTCGACGGCGGCGGCCTGGGCACGATCGACACCGCGTCCATGCACGTGGAGAGCGGGCTGACCCGGCGCATCGAGTTGTACGGCACGAAGGGCACGGCCATCCACACGCCGATCGGTTCGAACAACCTGACACTATCGCTGGCGGATGACTTCGAAGACTATGCGGCAGGATGGCAGGAGGTGACCGTTCCCACGCAGCCGGGGCCGCCTTCACTGCTGACCGAACTCGCGGCCTGTATATCCGGCGCGAAGGAACCGGACTACACCCTGGACCACGATATGGCGGTGCAGCGCACCCTCTACGCGGGGTGCGGCATCACCGATGGATCGGCGATGACGGATGTGCCGCATTCGGCAAAAAGCAGTTGACAGAGACCGCGAATACCGTATTTTATTGGATAGACGACGCGGGGTGGAGCAGTCTGGTAGCTCGTTGGGCTCATAACCCAAAGGTCGGAGGTTCAAATCCTCCCCCCGCTACTTTGGTCGATCAGGGGCGGTTCCTTAGACCGCCCCTGTTTTTGTTTGTGCCAATCCACCGTCTGAATCCTCTACTGCGTTGGGTCACATGTGGCGAAAGATCCGCAGTGACAAGAGATCCGCGGTGTAACGCCTCAGGCCAATCTTACCATAAAACACCTGACTGAGGAACCCTATGCCTGAAATGACCGGCTACCGGTACATCGCCGAGATGCTGCGCGGCTACGGGATCCGGGCCGTCTTCCACGTTCCCTACGTCCTGGACGGCGCCTTGGTGGAGATGGAGAAACTGGGCATCCGGCGGATTCGGTGCCATTCCGAGAAGGCCGCCGCGTACATGGCCGACGGTTACGCGCGGGTCGCCCACGGTCCCGGCATCGCCATGGCGCAGTCCGTGGGCGCGGCCAATCTCGCCGCCGGACTCCAGGACGCCTGGCTCGCGTGTTCGCCGGTCATCGCCGTCACGGGCCGCTGGATGCCCCACTACCTCTACCGACAAGCCTACCAGGAGGTCGACCACCGCCCCCTCTACGATCCGGTCACCAAGTTCAATGCCTACGTGGACAGCGTGGAACAGATCCCCTTCCTGCTGCGCCAGGCCTTCCGCGAGGCCACCACGGGCGCGCCCCGTCCGGTCCACCTGGACTTTCTGGGCCTGTCCGGCGATCTCGCGGCGGGGTCGAAGCTCGATGCCGATTTGACCGTGGAGGCGTCCTTTGCCCGGTATCCGGCTTTCCGTCCCGAACCGGAGCCCGGGCGAGTCGCGGAGGCTGCGCAACGCATCACGCAATCGGAACGACCTGTGCTGGTCGCGGGCGGAGGTGTTACCGCATCGGGCGCACAGGCCGAAGTAGTCCGGCTGGCGGAGAAGCTCTCCATCCCAGTAGCGACGTCCCTGAATGCCAAGGGTACCATACCGGAGAATAACCCGCTTTCCGCAGGCGTGGTGGGCACCTACTCCCGTAAGTGCGCCAACGAGATCGTCTCGGAGGCGGACCTCGTGGTCTTCGTGGGCAGCCATACGGGCGGGCAGGTCAGCCACTTCTGGCAAATTCCCCGGCAGGGAACGCCGTCTATACAGATCGACGTGGACCCCGCCCAGATCGGCCGCAACTATCCGGCCGAAGTCGCCATCCAGGGTGACGCGAAGGCGACACTGGAACGCCTCATCGAGGCCGTGGCTCCGGTCCCGGACCGGATGGCATGGACGGAGCGCGTGCGTGTGCTCGTCGACCGGTGGCGGACCGAGTTCGACGGATTGCTCGGATCCGGCGCCGTGCCCATCCGCCCCGAGCGGCTTTGCCGTGAAATCACTGAGTTTCTACCGTCCGACGCTATACTCCTGTCGGACACGGGCCACGCCGGCATGTGGACGGGCGCCATGATCGAGATCACGGAGCCGGGACAGACCTATCTCCGCTGCGCCGGGTCCCTGGGCTGGGCCTTCCCCGCGGCCATGGGCGCCAAGTGCGCGGCGCCGGACCGTCCCGTCATCTGCTTCACCGGCGACGGCGGATTCTGGTACCATCTCGGGGAACTCGAGACGGCCGCCCGATTCGGGATCAACACCGTCACGGTGATCAACAACAACCGGTCCTTCAACCAGTGCCGGGACGCTTTCGAAGATGCGAGCGGTAGGCGGGATCAGGGGTCGGACGACCTGTGGGTATTCGAGGACATCGATTTTGCCGGAGTGGCTAAGTCCATGGGATGCAATGGAATACGCGTGGAGGACCCGGAGCTGATCCGGCCGGCGCTCGAAGAAGCGCTTGCCGCGGACGGACCGGTCGTCGTCGACGTGGCCACCGATATCGACGCCATGGCGCCCAAAGCCTACGTGCCGGAATGAAGGCAGGCGAAGGTCACTGCCACCCAGTCTCCGGACGCCTGGCCTCCAACAGAAGTTGTTTCCTGTTTGGCAAATAGTTAGTACATTACAATCATACAGCGACTCATTCTCGGTAATCCCAGATTCCGATACTGCCTATTCCGCGACTCCGAAGGCAGGAGGTCTACAATGCGCTGTCTGGTATTCGCATTTGCCATGATTTTCGCCGGATGCTCGTCTTACAGCCAGCTCGGTTCAGGCGGGCCCGGCGACTCGCGCCGTACTGACCCGTCAGACGGATCGGAAACGACGGTGATCTGGCTGGACAGCCCAGGCGCGTTTCCATCGGTCGGGTACTTCGACGTGGAGACCATCTTCAACATGTCTGAACTGGGACCCGGCTCCTACATCCGCGTCGCGGCCATTCACGTCACGGGGACGTCGAAGGAGGCCCTCGTCAATAAGTTGCGCCTGAGAGCATCGCAAATCGGGGCGAACAGGCTGCTAATCGTCAAAGCGGAGGTCACCAGAGAGGAAGTCTCCCTGTATTCCGAACTCGAAAACGTGGCCCGGTTTTTTTCCGGCGAGAAAACGGACGCGGACCGGAGTAACGAAGCGTACACGCTCAGGATCGACGCAATTGCGATCAGGCATTCGGATGACCTGTCAAACTTTGTAATACCCCATCAAGGGGAGAGCTGGCCAACCGTCTTTCGACCCCGTTCGTCTTACGGTCGGCCGACCGTGTACCGGCCCCGCCGGCCGTATGACCGGCCGACCGTCTATCGATCGCCTCGACGGGACAACCGGCCGACGGCGAAACCTCCGCCACGACGGGATGACCGGCGACCGGTCAGTCCTTCGACACCCAAGGATGAACCGCCGATCGTGGCGCCGTCCCCTCCGAAGGATAACCGGCCACCCGACAGGCCTCCACCGCCGCCACCGAGGGACGAACCGCGCGAGGTGAAGCCGCCACCTCCACCACCGCCGGAGAAAGAACGTTCGTCCCGTAAGCAGCCCCGCATGAAGCCCCATAGGCCTTGACACGGTCCCGTCGACCGGACCGCCATTGGCAATGAATTACCATGAAGCCGGTTCTCCCCGTTCAACAATCGGACGGGGTGGATCGGCTTTGTGTTGTCAGGTATTTCCAACCGGGAGACGGTTAAAGGACGGTTTAAGGTCAGTATCGGGCACTTTTGGCGTCGGGGAGGATTCCGCCTTCGTCCCTGGGCAGGACCGATAGGGGCAGCGCGATGGAGGAGCCCGCATCGACCGGGAGCGTGATCCCCGTGATCCAGCGAGATTCGTCGCCGGCCAGGAAAACGGCCGCGTGGGCCACGTCCCAGGCCGTGCCCTCGGTGCCGAGCGGTGTGGAACGCCAACGGAGTTCCCGGTGCGCATCCGACAGCCCGGCGGTGAAAGACCCGTGCAGGTGCCCCGGAGCGATGCAGTTCACGCGGATCCCGTCCCTGCCGTGCTGTACCGCCATGTTGATCGTCAGGGCAATGACCCCTCCCTTGGAGGTTTCGTAGGCGACGTTGTACGACCATCCGCTCCGGAATCCGTCGATGGACGCCACGTTGATAATGGATCCGCCGCCGGAATCCATCATCAACGGTATGGCGAACCGGCTCGCGAGCATCATGGCCTTGAGGTTCACCGCCATGATCTCGTCCCAGTGCTCCTCGCGCACGTCCACCACTGTGCCGGGATAGCTGAGCCCCACGTTGTTGAAGAGGATGTGCAGTCCGCCGTACCGGTCCGCCGCGGTTTCGGCCATGACCCGGCAGTCTGCCGACCGGGTCACGTCCCCGGCGAAGACCGACGCCGTACCCCCTTCTTCCTCGATGACGGCCAGCGTCCTTCCGGCGTTCTCCGCGCTTCGGTCCGCCAGCAGCACCTTCGCGCCTTCCCGGGCCAGGAGCACGGCGGTCGCCTGCCCGGTGCCCGCCACGTCGCTTTGCGTGCCCGCGCCCGTCACGACGGCCACCTTGCCGTCCAGGCGGGGTTTACGAGGGGTCATCAGAAGATCTCCGCGCCGCCCGCCACTACCAGGTCCACGG
Organism: Gemmatimonadota bacterium; assembly: GCA_009837395.1. Lineage (GTDB taxonomy): Bacteria > JAAXHH01 > JAAXHH01 > JAAXHH01 > JAAXHH01 > JAAXHH01. The sequence continues at coordinate 244,882 of VXTP01000030.1, read as the reverse complement.
CCGTGAGGTAGTCGGACTCCGGTGAGGCCAGGAAGGCGACCGTTTGCGCCACGTCTTCGCTCCGTGCCACTCGTCCCAGGGGTGAAATCCCGGCCTTCTCCTGGATGAACGTCCGGTGGGCCTCGCTGTTTTTCCACGATGTACCCTGGACGGCGCCGTCGGATACGGCCTCTTCGATGAATCCCAGGCGTTCCGTATCGACCGCGGTAGGCGACACCGAGTTGACGTTGATCCCGTGGGGACCGAGTTCCTGCGCCAGGGCCTGGGTGAACCGGATGATGGCCGCCTTGGACGCGCAGTAGGCCGAGAACCGCTTCCGCCCGATTTTGCCCGACGTGGAGGCGATATTGATGATCTTGCCGCCCTCTCCCCGTTCGATCATGTGGCGCGCCGCGGCCCGGCACATGAGGAATACGCCCTTGGCGTTGACGTTCATCTCCTTGTCCCAGGCTTCCTCTTCCATGTCGACGACGAGCACGCGGTCCTTGCCCGGCAGGGAGCCGGCGCCGTTCACGAGGATGTCGATGCGGCCGAACCGATCGATCCCGCCGGATACGAGCCGTTCCACCTGGTCGGCCTGCGAGACGTCGGCCAGGATGGCCTCTGCGCTGCGTCCCGCCGCTTCGATCTCACTGACCACGGAGTGCAGCCCCTGCCATTCTGTCGAGTCGCCGGGATAGGGATTCGCGACCCGGTCGCTGACAATGACGTCGGCGCCTTCTTTCGCGAGTCGCGTGGCGACGGCCCGGCCGATGCCTCGTTCCCCGCCCGCGCCGGTGACCAGGGCGGTTTTCCCGTGGAGGTTGTACATTAAATACCTTCTGAATGGATCACGACGTAAACCGCACCTGGAGACCCAGGGCACGTACGATACGTAGCACCGTGGCGAATGCGGGATTGCCTTTTTTTGACAGGGCTTTGTATAGACCTTCCCGGCTCATTCCTGTCTCACGGGCGAGCCAGGTCATGTTCCCCGACCGGGCGATATCGTTCAACGCGGCTCGAATGAGACTGCCATCTCCTGGATCCTCTTTCGCGCATGCTTCCAGGTAGAGACGTGCGTCTTCCGGGCTGTGCAGATGCTCCGTAACGTCCCATTTTGCGAATGCTTCGCTCATGTCTGCCTCCATTCCTTCGCAAGCCTGACGGCGGTCGCAATATCCCGCCTTTGACTGTCTTTATCGCCGGCACAGAGTACGATCATCCGCATTCCTTCGCGAAGGACATAGATCCGATAGCCCGGTCCATGGTGTGTTCTTATCTCTAACAGACCGTGTCCCACCGGTCTGACATCCCCTGCATTACCCAGTGAGATGTTTCGCAACCGTGCGTTGATGCGGGCAACCGCGCCGCGGTCAAGCAGGCCCCGGACCCATCGCTTGAATACGGCACTTTCTACTATCTCAATCATACGTAATGTAAACCACAGTTCACACTCTGTCAACTTTGACTTGATCAGCAAGTGCGACTGAAACGGAATCTCCGCTGCCTCAATTGCAGTCTTACATTACATATTGGTCGAATTTTTTAATCCTGATCTCGCCCCGCAATCCTCACTCGCCCTCTCTCCGCGGTCGCACGACGGTTTCGCCGTCGTCTTCCACGATGGGGTGGTGATAGATGTAAGGCGGTTCCAGCACGGCGCGCTGCGCCTCGGTGAGCTCCGCGGTCCATTCGGGCAGGTTGGTTTCGTAGATGCCGCCGGCGTAGTGCAGGTACTTGGGCGTATACCGGTACAGGGCGACCCGCCGGTCGTGCTTGCCATGCCAGGGCAGTGTGCCGTGGGCGGTGGCCTCGTTGAAGATCACCAGGTCGCCCGCCTTCTGTACGATGTGATGGACCAGGTCCTGGTCGGCCTCCCAGGTCAGGATGTCCTCCGGGCAGGGAAAGTTGGCCTTGTGGCTGCCCGGGATGACGCAGAGCCCGCCCGCGCCGGGGTCCACGTCCGCCAGGGCGAACTGGCACACGATGAGGCCCGAGCGCATGCGGCCGTTGTGATAGTGGTAGTAGCGGGATCCGTTGAAGGTCGCGTTACCCGATCCGTGGATCTTGAGTCCCTCGCAACCCGCTTCGGCGACCAGCACATCGACACCGTGGTCGAGCTTCCAGCCGCGGCCGAAGAGGGTATTGAGATAGGGTATGATCTTCGGATGGGCAAGGAGGTCGCGGAAGGGCTGGCACCAGGGCTGCGGCCAGGTGAGCATCCCCTCGTAGTGGCGAAAGGGGGCGTACTTGCCTTCGAAGGGCCTGCCCTTCCAGTCGCCGCTGAGTTCGTTGGGTCCGTCGTAGGAACCGAGCCGGTCGGGATTGGCGTCGAGGGCCGCGTTCATTGCCTGTACTTCGTCCCCGTCCAGGAAACCTCGCACGTGAAGAAAGCCCTGCAGGTCGTACAGGTACTGTTCCTCTTCGCTCATGGTGGAGAAAGGAGGCGATTCGGGCATGGAGAAACCCTCCCTGCCGGAGCAGCAATTTGGTTATTGATAACGGGTGCTTAAGCAACAGAAGATAGCCCGGCAGATGCGCGGCGCAACGATAAAAACATCGATCTGAATCCCCGCGCCGAAGGCCACAAAATGCCTTGACAGTCCTGCATGCCCCGGTTAACGTCCCCAAGTCCATTTCCGTGGTGAATGTCGGTGTGGTGAATGCCGGTGTGCAACCCGGAACGGACGCCGGATTTCCCCTGGAAAACCACGCCTCAAAACTGCGGGATGCCGTGTCCGAAGAACCCGAAGTACCCGAACAGACCGAAGCGCAACATCTCGACCGTCCGGTAGTGCCCGAACTGGACGAGATCCTGGGTCATCCCTTCAAGGTGCTCGACGACGGGTTCGTCCGCGTCGTGGACTACATGGGCAGCGATCATTCCATCGTGCAGGCCGCGCGCGTGTCCTACGGCGCCGGTACCCGCCAGGTGCACCAGGACCGGGGGCTGATCCGCTATCTCATGCGGCATCAGCACACCACCCCCTTCGAGATGTGCGACATCAAGTTCCACCTTCGTGTGCCCATGGATTGCTGGCGGCAGTGGATCCGGCACCGGACGGCTTCGGTCAACGAGTACAGCACCCGCTACTCGTTGGCGATCGACGCGACACAGACCACGTCACCTGATGCCTGGCGGTTCCAGGCGGAGGGCAACCGGCAGGGCAGCGGCGGCTTCGTCGATACCGAACGGGGCGCCTATTTCTCCGAGAAGGAACGGGAACTCCAGGAGGCCGCCCGGACCCGTTACGAAGAACGTATCGAGGCCGGCATCGCCCGGGAACAGGCCCGAAAGGACCTGCCCCTGTCCACCTACACGGAAGCCTACTGGAAGGTGAATCTCCTGAACCTGCTGCGGTTCCTCCTGCTGCGCATGGATGAACACGCCCAGTGGGAGATCCGCCAGTACGCCCATCTGATCGGACACCGCATCGTGTCGGTCTGGTGTCCCATCGCCTGGCAGGCCTTTCAGGACTACAGCGTGAACGCGATGCAGCTGACCCACCTCGATTGGGAGATCATCCGGGCGATCCAGGCGGGCGATAACGGAAAAGTCAACGACCTACTGGTGGAATACCGGTACATTTCAAAGTCGGGCAAGCTGCGCCGCAGCCGGGAGCGGGACGAGCTCGAAGCCAAGCTGCATAAGCTGAACATGCCGGTTCCGTGGCGGTCCGGTGACGATCCCGCCTAGCGTCAGGCGGGTCGATGACCGGACGCCCGGCAGCGAGCGGCCGGGCATGACCGGAAAGCAGTTACCGATGAACCGAGGCAAACCGGAACCCGTATCCCGTAGATACGATATCGCCGACGCCGGCACGCGGCGCGGGATCCTCGAGGCCCTGGAAAACCTTGGCCCGACGGAGCGCAGGACCGAAGACTGGTGCGACTGGGTACTGGCATTCGAGGACGAAGGGGAAAAGCTGGTCCTCAAGCAGTACCGGAAAGGCACCCTGATGATCCAGGGCAAGGCGGATCATCTCCTCCAGGTGATCCTGCACGTGCTGTCGCCCTTCCTGGAGGAGCCCGTTGAAGCGGGCGGCGATGGATCCGGCGGCGGCAATGGATCCGGCGGCGGCAATGGATCCGGCGGCGGCAATGGATCCGGCGGCGGCAATGGATCCGGCGGCGCCGGGACCCGGAAGCTTCCCCTTCCCCACATCGGGACGGACGAGTCCGGCAAGGGCGATTATTTCGGTCCGCTGGTGGTGGGCGGCGTCCTGGTCGAAACCGGGACCCGGAAACAACTGGTGACCCTGGGCATCCGGGATTCCAAGAAGCTGGGCGACGCCACCTGCCGCAAGCTGGCGGCCGAGATCAGGCGGATCTGCGTCGGGAAATACCGCGAGGTGATCATACCGCCGGAACGGTACAACACGCTGTACGAGGAGTTCCGGCGAGAAGGCAGGAATCTCAACCATCTCCTGGCCTGGGGACACGCCCGCACCATCGAGAGTTTGCTGGAAAGCGCCCCGTGCCCTCTGGCCGTGACGGATCAGTTCGGCAACGAAAGCTACATTCGATCCCGGCTCATGAAAAAGGGCCGTGAGATCGAACTGATCCAGGAACACCGGGGAGAGCGGTACCTGGCTGTCGCCGCAGCGTCCATTCTCGCCCGGGACCGGTTCCTGGAATACCTGGAAAGACTGTCGGTTGAGGCCGGCCTTACCCTGCCCAAGGGCGCGGGCGCGCCGGTCGTCGCCGCCGGAAGGAAATACGTCGAACGGCATGGCGTGGACAAGCTGCCTTCCGTGGCCAAGATGCACTACAAGACCACGGCCCAGGTGGCGTAAAGCCAGGTGGCGTAAAGCCAGGTAGTGTAAACCCGAAGGGAACGCGGGCCGCATGCGACAGACGACACTATACGCCCACACGAAATTCCAGATCGCACCGGTCGATCCGAGGATCTTCGGCGGATTCCTGGAGCACATCGGCAGGGCCGTCTATGAGGGCGTGTTCGACCCGGACTGCAGTCACGCGGACGAGGACGGGTTCCGCACGGACGTCATGGATGCGATGAAACATCAGTCCATGACCGTCATGCGGTATCCCGGCGGAAACTTCGTGTCCGGCTACCACTGGATGGACGGCGTGGGCCCGCAGACGCTGCGTCCCACCGTGCGCGAACTCGCCTGGCAGAGTATCGAGCCGAACGCGTTCGGCACCGACGAGTTCATCCGGCTGTGCCGTAAAATGAACTGGCGGCCCATGCTCACGGTCAACCTCGGCACGGGCTCGCCCGAGGAAGCCCGGAACTGGGTCGAGTACTGCAACTGTCCCGCGGGCACAAACTTCGCCGACATCCGGGTGGGCAACGGGGAGGAGATGCCCTACGACGTCGCCCTGTGGTGCCTGGGCAACGAGATGGACGGCCACTGGCAGCTCGGGCACGTGCCGGCGGACCAGTACGCGATCCGGGCCCAGCAGGCCGCGAAGATGATGAAGGACGCGGACCGGCGGATCGAACTGGTCGCCTGCGGTTCCTGCTCCGTGGACATGTTCGACACCTACATGGAATGGGACCGGCAGGTCCTCGACTACCTGGGCGATTACGCCGACTACATCAGCCTGCATCGTTACGTGGGCAACCCGAAGGACGATACGCCGGACTACCTGGCGGTCACGAACTCCATCGACCGGCAGATCGAGGAGATGGACGCGGTGTGCCGTTTCGTCCAGGCCAGGCGCCGGAGCAACAAGCGCACGTACCTGTGCTTCGACGAATGGAATGTCTGGTACAAGAACCGCGAGACGGACGGAGAGGGCAAATTCGCGCCGCACCTGGTGGAAGAGGTCTACAATCTCGAAGACGCCCTCGTCGTGTCCGGTTTCCTGAACAGCTTCGTGCGCCACGCCGACTCGGTCCGCATCGCGAACATCGCCCAGATCGTCAACGTCATCGCCCCGCTGATTACCCGGGGAGACGACCTGCTCGTACAGTCCATTTACCACCCCTTCACCATGTACGCGGGGCGGCAGGAAGGCACGTCGCTCCGGACCTTCGTGGACGGCGCGGGTTACATGAGCGAAAGCTACGGGCGGGTGAACTTCATCGACGCCGCCATGATCCAGCATGACCGTAAACTGCACGTCTTCGTCACGAACCGCAGCACGGACACCGACGTGCCCCTGCGTATCGTGCTCGAAGACCGGTCGATCGAATCGCTGGTCAGCGCAGAGATACTCACCGGAGGCCAGGACCCGAAGGCGGCCAATTCATTCGAGCAACCCGACCTGGTCGGTAAGCAGCCCTACCGGGAGATCAAGGTCGCCGGGGGCAGGTGCCAGTGTTTTCTTCCCCCGCTGTCCTTCGCGGCGATGACCTTCGAACTCGAGGAGTGGTAGGCCGCGCCGCCCTTACCGCGCCGCCCGGGCCGCTGCCACCGCCCTTACCGCGCCGCCCGGGCCGCGACCCTTCGGCGCCACGACTTCCGTGACAGCCGCATCGAAGTTCCATCCATCCCATGACCGCATCTGCCAAACCACGGAAACTGACCCGCCGCGAAGCCCTTAAAATCGGCGGTGGCGCCCTGCTCGGAGGCAGTGCCCTGCTCGGCGCGGCCGTGACCGGTTGCGGCGGAGGCGGTGACGACGGGGCGGGCCAGACGGGCCAGGCTGACCGGACGACCGTGCGCTTCATGACGGCCCAGACGCTGGAGAAACACCGGTCTCTGGAACCGCTCATCGCGGAGTTCATGGAGATCCATCCCGGGATCCGGATCGAGCACATCAAGGTGCCCTGGGACCAGGCCCATTCGAAATACCTCACCGCCATCCTGGGCGGCGCGCCGCCCGATGTCATGACCATTCCCAGCTGGTGGGTGACCGAGTTCCGGGCTATGGGCGCCCTCGAGGACCTCGGACCGTGGGTGCGGGACTGGCCCCATCTCCAGGGCTATTCAGAACAGGTGAAAAGGCTGACCCGGGCGACCATGGCCTTCGACGGGGACCAGGTATTCGGCCTGCCCACGGAGGTGGCCGTCCGTTCCATGTTCTACCGCACCGAGTGGCTAGACGAACACGGCCTGGCGCCGGCGGAGACGCGCGAGGAGTGGCGCGCGCTACTCGAGCGGATCACGGACCCGTCCCGCCAGCGTTACGGTTACGCGCTCCGGGGGGCCCGGGGCGGTTTCTGGTCGTGGTGGGCCATCGCCCAGGAATTCGCCGGGTCGAACGCCTGGTTCGACGAAGACCACCGGTGCATCATCAACAGTCCGGACCACGTGGCGGGCCTGTCCTACTGGAACGACCTCTACCAGGACGGCCTCGCGCCGCCCGACTCGCTGAACTGGGGTTTCAACGAACTGGTGCAGGGGTTCTGGTCGGGGCTCTGCGGCACGATGGAGCAGGACCCGGAGGTCGTCCGGACCTGCCTGGAGCACGGCCTGGACGAGGACCGCCTCGCCATCACGGTCATGCCCGCCGGTCCCAGGGCCCGCGTGGCCCTGTCCGACGGGGGGTATACATCCATGTCGTCGGCCTCCCCCAACAAGGACGAAGCCTGGACGTTCCTCGGCTGGCTGATGGCGCCCGAGCAGCGGCTCCGGTACTGCAGGGACGTCAACATGATCCCGCCCTTCGCCAGTGCGATGGAGGACCCCGCCTTCGGGCAGGGTCTCTACCGGTCTTTCGTGGAAATGGTTACGGATCCGGCCATCCTGCAGAACTGGTATCCCAACTACCTGCCGGAGATGGGGGAGTTTCTGGAGGTGCGGGTGACCGAGGAACAACAGAAGATGCTGCTGAAGCGGCAGTCTCCCCGGGAGACGCTCGACCGGCTGGCCGACTTCATGACCCGGGCGCAGAAGAAATACGTGGACCGGTACGGGCCGGATACGCCGAGGCCGCCGGCATAGCGCGTCAATAATCCACGCCAAACGACAGTGCGGACAGCGCGCTGGCCCGCGCAAGCGGCCGATTCGCTGTTGAGAAACACACACGATGCCTCATCACGCCAGACCCCTCAGGAGAATCCGTAAACTCACCCGCCGCGATATGCTGCGGCTCGGCGGAACCGCCGCCGCGGGCGCGGCCGTGCTGGGCTGCGGAGGTGGGGACGACCGCCGGACCGTCACGGTCTTCAGTCCGATGGGCGAAGTGAAGAACCAGGCCCTCGCCCGCCAGGTCGACCGCTTCATGGCCTTGCGGGACGATCTGCGCGTGGAAGTGATGCCCGTGCCGTGGGACCAGGGCCACGCCAAGCTGCTCACCATGATCGCCGGCGGCAACCCGCCCGACGTGATTACGGCGACGGGCCAGTGGATGGCCGAGTTCCGGGCCATGGGCGCCATCGAGGACCTGACGTCCTGGTATGCATTCTGGCCCCACCGCGACGCCTTCACGCGGACGGCGCTGCTCCGGTGCGAGAGCAGTACGGCCATCGAGGAAGGCCGGGTCTACGGCCTGCCCCTGGAGCTGACGACGCGGGCCATGTTCTACCGTCGCCGGTGGCTGGACGAGCAGGGACTGGAACCCGCGGCGACGCGGGCCGGCTGGCGCGCGTTGCTGGAGCAGATCACCGACCGGGACCGGGGCCGTTACGGCTACGCCCTGCGCGGAGCCCGTGGGGGCTTCTGGACCTGGTGGCCCATCCTGGAGGAGTTCTCCGGTACGAACGAATGGTTCGACGGGGACCAGCACTGCATCATCAACAGCCCGGAACACGTGGAAGGGCTGGCCTACTGGAACGATCTCTACCGGGACGGGCTGGCGCCGGCGGACGCGGTGAACTGGGGATACAACGAACTGGTGCAGGGATTCTGGTCCGGGATCTGCGGCTGCATCGAGCAGGACCCGGAAGTGGTGCGCACCTGCCTGGATCACGGCATGGACGAATCGACCCTGGTCACGGCGCCCATGCCCGCCGGACCCCGGGCCCACGTGGCCTCCAACGATATCTGGATCCTGTCGATTTCCAGGGAGGCGAAGAACCCCGACGGCGCCCTGGCGTTCTACGAATGGATGATGTCGCCGGAGCAGCTCATCGCCTACAGCAAGGACGCGAGCGTGCTGCCGACGGTGAATCAGGGCATGGACGACCCCTACTTCGGCCAGGGGTTCCTGCGCCCGTTCATGGACATGGCCACCGATACGAGGCTGCTACAGAACTGGTACCCGAGCTACCTGCCCGAAATGGGTGAATTCATCGAGGTGCTGGTCACCGAGGAACAGCAGAAGATGCTCCTCGGCCGGCAGTCGCCGCGGGAAACACTCGACCGGCTGGCCGGCTTCCTGGGCCGGGCCCAGCAGCGTTACGTGGAACGCCACGGTCCCGATACGCCCCGGCCGCCCCGGCAACCCCTCGAGCCATGAAGAAGGCCGATCCCTACCTGCTCCTGGCGCCGGCCTACCTGCTCATCGCGGGATTCCTGTTCTACCCCATGGCCACGGTGTTCCTGCTGTCTCTGCGGGAATACCAGCTCATGGATCCCCTCAATACGCCCTTCGTCGGATTGGACCAGTACGCCATTATGCTCGGGGACGAGTACTTCTGGCGGAGCCTGTGGAACTCCGTGGTCTGGGTGGTCGTATCGCTGTGCTTCCAGTTCCTGCTCGGCTTCTGCCTGGCGCTGCTGCTCAACAGCGCGCGGTTCAGGGGCCGGGGGATCTTCCAGGCCATCGTCTTCGCGCCGTGGGCGGTATCGGGCTTCCTGATCGCCATTATCTGGGCCTGGCTGCTGAACGGGGAATTCGGGCTGGTCAACGACCTGCTCATCCGGGCCGGACTGTTGGAACAGAAAGTCGGGTTCCTGTCCCGCGAGGAGACGGCGCTCCTCTCCTGCGTGCTCGCAAATATCTGGTTCGGGGTCACCTTCTTCGCCGTCATGCTCTACGCCGCCCTGCAGGCCATCCCGCCGAGCCTGTACGAAGCGGCCGACATGGACGGCGCCACGGCCTGGCAGTCCTTCTGGCGCGTCACCGCTCCCATGGTGAAACCGGCCATCGTCATTACCATTCTGCTCCGGGCGATCTGGATCTTCAACTGGGCGGACCTGATCTGGGTCATGACCGGGGGCGGTCCGGCCGGGGCTTCCCGCACCCTGGCGCTCTACGTGTTCCAGAAGGCCTTCCTGGGCCTGGATTTCGGGTATTCGGCCGCCCTGGGCGTGGCGCTGACCGTGGTCTCCCTGGCCTTCACCGCCGTATTCCTCCGCGTCACCCGGTTCTACGGCGACGAGGCCGCCATATGAGGCCGCCATATGAGGCATAGACGATGATCCGCATGCATCCAATGCGCCGGCTGGTTCAGTTCACCGGACTGTGCGCGTTTTTCGCCTTCGCCGTTTTTCCCGTGTACTGGATGGTGGCGACTTCCCTTACGCCGGCGCAGGACCTCTTCGTGTGGCCCCTGCGGTATTTCCCGTCAGCGCCGACGCTGGAACACTACGCCGAGGTCTTCCTGCGCACCGACATCCCCCGGTTCTTCTCCAACAGCCTCACGGTCGCCAGCCTGGCCTCGGCCTGCACGCTCACCGTGTCCGTGCTGGGAGGCTACGCCCTGGCACGCTACCGGTTCCGGGGACGCCAGGTCACCCTCCTGGTCTTCCTGGCGACCCAGATGATGCCCGTGGTAGTGCTCATCGTCCCGCTCTTCATCATCTTCCGGATACTTGGCCTGCTCGATACGCTCTACAGCCTGATGATCGTATATACCGTGCTGAACATCCCCTTCTGCACGCTCATGATGCAGGGCTTCTTCGCGGGCGTCCCATCGGAACTCGAAGAGGCCGCCATGGTGGACGGGTGCAACCGCATGGGGGCGATCCTGCGCGTGGCCGTGCCGCTGGCCCGTCCCGGGCTGATCGCCACCTTTCTCTTCGCCTTCATCGGCGCCTGGAACGAACTGCTCTTCGCGGTGATGTTCCTGAACTCGGAATCCACCTTCACCCTGCCCGTGGGCCTGTACAACTTCATCAGCAAGTACGACGTTCACTGGGGCCGCATGATGGCCGGCGCCACACTGGCGCTGCTTCCGGCGCTGGCCGTGTTCGCCTTCGTGCAGCGGTACATGGTCAGGGGATTGGCATTGGGGGCGGTGAAGGGATAGGGGTTAAGGGAGGCGTTAAATCAGGGCAGCAGGACCGGGCGCACCCAGACGAGGTACAGCTGATCGCCGGAGCGGATCACCTGGTTTCCGGTCAGCAGCCCGTAGGCTTCGCGGGCCGATGATCCGGTGAGCGTGCGGTATCCCCGCGGGCGCTTCCCCTTCACCTCGGCCAGGTCGATCGAATCCAGCGGCCAGTCCACGGCTTCACCGGATTGGTCCGCCATGTACCGGGGGAGATGCTGCACGGCGATCTCGACGCGGTCGGGGACGTAGGGTTCGGCCCTCGGATGGGTGAACCCGGCGAGGAAGAGGTTGAACTTGTACATGGCGTTCCACGCCGGCGCGATCACGTCGTTGACGGAACGGGCCTTGAGCAGCGCGGGCGAGTAGGTGTGCAGGCTCGGCGGGGAGTGCATGCCGATCCAGATGGTCACCTTGTCGTTGTTGTCGCGATAGGGCTCCTGTATGCTTCTGGCGTAGGTCAATTCGTTATCGAGCCATTCGTTGGTCAGGCTCGACACGCCGAAGGTAGTCTGCATGACGAGGTACAGTCCGGGTACTTCTTCACCTTCCAATCGGACGTAGCGGTGCAGTGCCTGGGCATCGTCGTCCCGGAACACGACGAGGCCGTTGCCGTAGATCACGATCTGGGGCGTACGCGAAAGGAAAACATCGTGCACGGTGGTCGATGCGCGCACCATCTTGCGCCAGATCGCCGGATCGTCTTCGGATCCGTGGGCCGTGGGGGCGCCGAGAAGTGCCGCCAGTACTATCATGAAGCCCGGAATCAGGCTATTGAGTGTGCCGGACCTGCCGGACCTGCCGGTCCTGCCGGTCCTGCCAGATACGTTTTTCATAAACTCTCTTCCCAGTTCCGATACCCATGCGTTGCAACCGTTGCGACCGAAAGATGATCGAGGAAAAGCGCAGCTTTCACAAGCAGCGCAAGTGGCGGTGTCCTACCTGTGGCCGCAGCCGGTTTCAGCGGAACAGGTCACGGAGATGGTCCGCCCGGTCCGCGAAGTACCGCCGCGGAGACTGAACGTTCCGCTTCAACTTCCCACCTGCTCCGCATGCTCTTCGTAGGTCGACCGGTGCGTGGGATCGATCTTGATGAGCAAGTCGTAGGCTTCCCTGGATGATTCCGCATCGGGCACTTCGGTAGGTGATTCCGCGCTGAAAACATCCGCCAGCTGCAGGTAGTGGGCGTTCAGGAACTCACTCAGCCACTTGTCTCTCGGGTTCTTCTCGTGGATTTCCGCCATTAAATCCACGGCCTCGCGGCAGAGGGTGCGGGCCTCCACCAGCTTGTTATCCTTTTGCGCCGCCAGCCCCCGGTAATACCGGTTCCGGACCAGGCGGTAGGGCTTGTAGTCTTCGGCCAGAATCCCGTCGATCAGGTCGAGCCGTTCGTCCCACCCCCGCTGGAATTCGCGGCTGAACCGGCCGTCCAGCGCGATGGCATTGGCCCGCTGGAAATGGCTCTGACCGCCGAACTCCGTGTACTTGTCCAGCGCGTGTCCGATCATGATGTGCACGTAGTAGTCGATCAGCCACGTCAAGGCGTTGAACTGCTGGTCGTCATGTTGCAGATAGTCTTCCCGTTCGTACTCGAAAAACCACCACCGGTCCAGGTATTTCAGGTCCGTTCCGCTGTACACGGTCAGGCGCGAACCGTACTGGGTCTTTACCGCGCTGCCCATAAAGGCCAGAATGGCTTCGATGCCCACGTGCACCGGCTCGGGAAGGTCCTCTTCCAGCCAGTCCCATTCTTCGATGTAGTCGGCGAGCGTAAGGCCGAAGTCCGCCATCTGCTCGCGGTGCAGGACGGGCAGGGCTTCCAGGTGCGCCATGACGTCGGCTCTCACCTGTTGCCCGCGGGCGTCCTGCGGTGGAATCACCAGCAGGCAGAGCGCCAGTACGCCGGCCGTTATCCACGTTCGATTCCGGGTCTTGCGGTGGTTCATCGCATCCATGCCCATGCTCCCGGTATACGGGGTGCCGTTACAGCCGTCGTTTGTCGGAAAACTAACCGCGGGAACACGGCGTGTCAAGCCTATCCCGCACCGTCAAAGCCGCGGTGCCTGCCCCGGCGCGAGCCTTGACACACGGGTCCCGGGACTGTATTTTGGCCGTCCATAGCGGATGGTGACACGGACGATCGGACCGGTGCGGCCGCGGAAGCGGGACCACGGGGCCGATCAGCGTTTCGGAAGGGTGCATGTTCGGACAATTCCTGGCGGAGACCCTCGCCCGCGAGCGGGGGACCATATACAAGAATCCGGGCGGCAAGGCCGTTCGAATCGCCCTGGTATATCCCAATACCTACTACCTGGGCATGTCGAACCTGGGGTTCCAGACCATGTACCGTCACCTCAACGAACGGGACGACGTCGTCTGCGAACGCGCCTTTCTCCCGGAACCTTCCGGCCTGGAAGCCCTGTCCAGGTCCCGCAAACCGCTGGTTACGCTCGAATCCGGGCTTCCGCTCGGTTCATGCGACATCGTGGCCTTCTCCGTCTCCTTCGAAAACGACTATCCCAACCTGGTCCGCATCCTGGAACTCGCCCGCGTGCCGGTGCTCGCGGAAGACCGGACGCGCTTCGATCCGATCGTGCTGATCGGAGGCGCGATTACCTACATCAACCCGGAGCCCCTGGCGGATTTTGCCGACGTGATGGTCATAGGCGACGGCGAAGAGGCGGCTTACGCCTACACAGACCGCTACCTCGCGGACCAGGGACTGGACCGGGAACAGCATCTTGCCCGTACCATGTCGCTGGCGGGCATGTATGTGCCTTCTCTGCAGACCGCTTCCCCGGGTGAGCGGGAGGGGGCGCCGGCAATTGGGGCGGTCACGGATGCCGGGATGGCCTCAAATGCCGATTTCGAATGCGATGCCCCGGACACCGGTAGCGATGCCCCGGACACCGGTAGCGATGCCCCGGACACCGGATGCGATGCCTCGGCGGCCGAAGCGGAAAGCGCGCCCGTCGAACGGATCGCCAAGCAGCAGGTGCGCGATTTCGAGGACTATCCCGCCCATTCCGCCGTCCTTACGCCCGACACCGAGTTCGGCGACATGCTGCTCATCGAGATCTCCCGGGGGTGTCCCCGCCGGTGCCGTTTCTGTGCCGTGAGTTACGTCTATCCGAAGTTCCGCGCCCTGAAGCCGGACACCATACTCGAAGTCATCCGGTCCAAGAACGCGTCCCTGGCGCGTGACGGCAAGGAGGGGCTGAAGGCCGTGGGCCTGGTCAGCTCGGCCATGTGCGACTATCCCCACCTCGACGAACTCTGTGCGGGCCTGGAAGAAACCGGTCTCCGCGTGGGCGTTTCGTCGGTACGGGTCGACCTGGTCCCGGACAGCCTGCTTCGGCTGATGCTGAAGACGGGGCTGCGTACCATGACCATCGCGCCCGAGGCCGGGTCGGAAAGGCTTCGCAAGGCGATCAACAAGCCCATATCTTCGGAAGAAATCCTGACCGGCGCACGAAGGATTCTGGAGAAGGGCATCAAGCACCTCAAGGTGTACTACATGGTCGGCCTGCCGACGGAGACCGACGCGGACATCGAGGAACTCATCGAGATGACGCGCCGGCTTGCCCGCCTGCAGCGGGAGTGTGGGGAACCGGGCGGGCGGCTGCGGTTGAGCATTAACCCCTTCGTGCCGAAAGCGTTAACGCCCTTCCAGTGGAGTCCCATGGCGTCTCCCAAAGAGGTCAAGCGCAAGTTGAACCGCATTCAGAAAGCCCTGCGCGGCACGGCGGGGGTGGACGTCAAGCACGAGAGCCTTAAGTCCGCCTATTTCGAGGCCATCCTGTCCCGCGGCGGCCGGGAACTGAGTGGATTCCTGATGGAGACCGCGCGGCGGGACGGCGACTGGAAACGCGCCGCGGCGGAGCTGGGGATGGATACCTCGCGCTATCTCGGAGACATGGCGGACCTGCAGTCGCTTCCCTGGGATTTCATATCGACGGAGAAGGAGAATCACCGGCTCCAGTGGGAGTATCGGAAGAGTCACCGACTGCCATACCGCAAACGGCAGTCCGCGCCCAGCGCCGGCCGGCCGGATGCGGGGCATACCGCGGTCTGAACCCTGGAAAGAGAAGCCGGGGTCAGACCATCATTCCAAGTCAGTGGAGGCGTAAGATGCGCATTCCGGGCCTGTTTAAGTCCGCATTACTCGTGCTGTTCCTGGCCGCGTCCTGCGGCGAATCGTCCGACCAACCCGAAACCAGCGGAGAACCCGCAAACATGTTGATCATCGAAACCACCCTGGGCACCATAAAATGCGAACTGTACCCCGACAAGACGCCCATGACCGTGGACATCATCTCGAGCCTGGCCGAAGGCACGCGGGAGTGGATCCACCCGGTAACCGGCGAGACCAAGTCCGGCACGCCTTACTATGACGGCGTGATCTTCCACCGGGTCATTCCGAACTTCATGATCCAGACCGGCGATCCGGCCGGTACCGGCATGGGCAGCCCCGGATTCGTGTTCGATGACGAGTTGCGCGAGGAACTGCGTTTCGACCAGCCCGGCCGCCTGGCCATGGCGCATCGCGGCCCCAACACCAACGGCGGACAGATCTTCATCACGGTGGCGCCTACGCCCCATCTCGACATGGTTCATACCATCTTCGGCCAGGTCGTGGAGGGTCAGGAAGTGGCCGACGCCATTTCGGAGGTGCCCGCGAACCAGTCGCGGCCCATTGAAGAGGTCAGCATCGTCAAAGTGACCGTGGTCAGAGGGGAGGGCGAGTAAAGGATGAGAAGGATACGCATCACCGCGATAACCGCCGCGCTGGCGGGACTCGTCGCCTGGTCCGCCGGGGCCGCGGCGAATCGGTCCATTGGGTCGACTGACGCCGCGAATCCGCCCGTCCAGTCGAACGACGCGGCGCAGTCGGAGACCGGCGAACTGGCCTCCCAGGCCCTGGGGCCGGGGACCTACGCCGTGTTCCAGACCAACATGGGCGTCATCATCTGCAAGCTCTTCGACCGGCTGGCGCCCGCCACCGTGGATAACTTCATCGGGCTTGCCGAGGGCACCCGGGCCTTCAAGGACCCCAAAACCGGGCGGGAAGTAAAGCGTCCGTACTACGACGGGACGCTCTTCCACCGGGTCATTGCCAACTTCATGATCCAGGGCGGCGATCCCACCGGTACGGGACAGGGCGGACCGGGATATGAAATCAAGGGCGAAATCCGGGGTTCGCTGCGCTTCGACCGTCCGGGCCGGCTGGCCATGGCCAACGCGGGATCGCCGGATACCGCGGGCAGCCAGTTCTTCATCACCCACGGTCCGAAGTCCTTCCTGGACGGTGGCTATACCATCTTCGGCCAGGTCATGAAGGGCCAGGAAGTGGTAAACGCCATCGGCCGGGTGCAGACGAGGAGCGACCGTCCCCTTTTCGATATCGTGCTGGAGAAACTGACTATAGAGCGGGTGCAGTAAGACCGGCCGAACCACGGACTTCAGGGGAAATCGGCATGCGGAGCGCATTCCGAGGGTGTGGAGGTTACAAAAAGGCGCTCCTGCTCGCGTGGCTAAGGACCAGGGCGCTCCCGCTCGCGTGGCTAAGCGCCAGGGCGCTCCCGCTCGCGTGGCTAAGCGCCGCCTGGCTGGCCCTTGCTCCTCCGGGAGATCTGAAGGCCTTCGAACCGGACACACCCCACCTGGACGCCTTCCTGGCCGGACTGGAACAGCGCGAACCGCAGCCCGTTCCCCCGGGTCTGCGGGCCTTCGCCGGCGATTCCACGGCCCTCCGGTTGAACGGGGCGGACGTAATCGACATGTTTACCGCCGCGGAACAGGATACGCTCACGCTGTTGCGGGTCAACGTGGTGCTGGCCCGGTGGATCGCCGAACGAAACCTGCCGCTCTACGCCGGCGGGGAGGCGATCGACGAAGCCCTGAAGCAGGGGTTTTCCCTGGGGCTCACCTTCCCGCTTCACCACGTCTCGTACCTCTTCTTCAGCCCCGACGCCGCCCGGTCAGGCGATTTCCTGGTCCATATCCGCGCGCTCTACGACATGAACTACACGTTCCGTTTCGACCGGGACATCCTGAACGCCGATGTGATCGTCCACGGCGCCGAGACCTCGTATTTCGATGACGGAGGTTCCCGGACGAGTTACCTGGTGAAGCTGGCATTGCACGACGAACTGCAATGGGCGCGGTACACCGACTTCGAGGGCCTGTCGGGAAGGAAGCGGGGCGTGGCGGGGTTCTTCCAGCGGGTTTTCTTCTTCATTCCCAAGACCCTGGACGGCCTGGAACTCCGGGACGGACACCTCAAGATCAAGGCCTTCGTGGACCAGAACATCGAAGACTTCGAACGGCTCGAACGCTACCACGTGAGGCGCTAGCCGTCCTTGCCGTCTACCCGTTCGGGATGGATACCACGTGAGGCGTTAGCCGTCCTGGCCGTCTCCTCCCTGGCCGTCATCCTGGCCGGGATGGATTCCGCCCAAGGGAATGCGGCGGGCGAAGAGGTACCAGGCGACGACGATCACGATGCCGGCCGCCCCCGCCATGAAGGCCACCAGGCGGGCCGCCAGGGCGTCCAGCAGCAGGCCCGTCCCCAGGGTCGAAATGGAGAACGCCAGGGTGAACAGGCCGTGGTCCGCGGCGAACACCCTCCCGCGGTAGTCTTCGTCCACCACGAGTTGAAGCCCCAGCGAAGAATAGACCCACATCACCATGCTGCCCGCGGCGGCGAGGATGATGCAGACCGCGGCCAGCCAGATGGACGGGGCCTGCGAGAACAGGATGAAGAAGGCGCCGTAGCCGATGAGTCCGACCAGGATGCCCGTCCTCAACTGCCCCAGCCGGATCGTGTCGAAGAACTTGATAAACACGGCGCCCAGGAGCGTGCCGATTCCGCGGGCCGTGTACAGGATGGCGATGCCCGTGTCGCCCGCGCGGTAGACCTGTCCCCCGAACACGGCGTAGAGCAGCACGGCGCCGCCCCCGGCGAGTCCCCAGGTGGCCTTGCCCGGCAGGTAGACCCGTGTCGGCCGGTCGCGGCCGATGTACTTCATGCCCTCAAGGAAATCCGAGAGGAACCGTACCGGCTGTCCCGCCCCGGACGCGGCGGGAATGGCGATCCGGGCCACGAAAACCGCCGACACCAGGAAACTGAAGGCATTCAGCTGGAAAGCGGCGGACCGGCCCAGGTGATCGGCCACCAGGCCGCCCACGGCAGAGCCGATGGTCAGCATGGCGGCCCAGGTCGTGCTGGACAGCGCATTGGCCGCGAGCAGCGCCTTGCCACGGGCGATGCTCGGCAGCGCGGCCGTGCGCGTCACGTCGAAGAAGGGCTGCAGGCCGGACAGCAGCGCCATGAAGAGGTACAGCATCCAGACGTCGTCCGCCGTTTCGACCAGCAGGAATCCCAGGGCGACGCCGGCCCGGAGGATATCGGCGGTGATCATCACCCGCTTGCGGTCGTACCGCTCGGCGACGACGCCGGCCAGCGGGGTCATCAGGAAGGGGGGCAGCATCTGGCAGATCGTGACGATGCCCAGGGCGAGGCCGGAGCCGGTCAGGGCGAGGGTCAGGCCCAGCACGGCGATGGTATTGAACCAGTCCCCCGCGTTGGATACGACCTGCGACAGCCAGACGAACCGGTAGGTCCGGTTCTCCCTGAGCAGCCGGGTGTACGAGAGGGCCGAACCTGTTTTTGTCGTCACGGGCCAGACCTGCGGTTGACAAGGGCGGGTGGTCCGTATACCCTTCGGTTAATCACTTTGATGGTAAGACTGGGGTTGGAGAGGTTACAGGAGGCATGCTGATGAGCAAGCTGAAGTCGATCATGCACATCCGGACACACGGCCACCTGGGGGAAACGCGGCGCGACTGCACCGACTGCGTCCACGTCATGCCCGGCATGCACGGGGACGAGGTGACCTGCGAGATCTATACCTTCAAGTTCGAGGCCTACAAGGTCCCGAGGCGAAGCTCCCTCTCGCCCTCCTTCGCGAACGACTGCGGATTCTACCAGGCCATGACGCCGGTGCAGAAGGCGGAGTCGGAACGGAAGTTCAGGGAATTCTACAAGCGGCTGAAGTGAAAGGGCGGCATCCGGCGGCGATACGCCCGCCGGAACCGCGAGGGCCTGGCCGGCCCTCAGCTCGAGCTGACGCGCGCTCCGCTACTCGTTCATGGACTTGAGGAAATTCACGTTCGTCGGCGTCCGCGAGAGGCGCTCGGTCATCAGTTCCATGGCTTCCACGGGTCCCAGGCCGTCCAGGAACTTCCGCAGGATCTTCACCTTGCCCAGAATATCCGGTTCCAGGAGGAGTTCGGCCTTGCGGGTGGACGACGCGCTCAGGTCGATCGCCGGGAAGATCCAGCGGTTCGCCAGCTTGCGGCTGAGCTCCAGTTCCATGTTGCCCGTGCCCTTGAATTCCTCGAAGATGCCTTCGTCCATCCGGCTGCCGGTCTCGATCAGCGCCGTGGCCACGATGGTCAGGCTCCCGCCTTCCTCGATGTTCCGCGCCGCGCCGAAGAAACGCCGCGGCTTCTGCAGCGCGTTGGCGTCGATACCGCCGGACAGGATCTTGCCGCTGTGGGGCGTCACCGCGTTGTGGGCCCGCGCCAGGCGCGTGATGCTGTCGAGCAGGATGACCACGTCCCGGCCGTGTTCCACCAGCCGCTTGGCCTTCTCGAGGACCATATCCGAGACCGCCACGTGACGCTCCGGCGGTTCGTCGAAGGTGGAACTGATCACCTCGCCCTTGACCGACCGTTCCATGTCGGTCACCTCTTCCGGCCGCTCGTCGATGAGCAGGACCATGAGCACCACCTCGGGGTGATTGTCAGTGATGGCGTTGGCGATCTCCTGCAGCAGCATGGTCTTTCCGGCCTTCGGCGGCGACACGATCAGCCCGCGCTGCCCCTTGCCGATCGGCGTCAGCAGGTCCATGACCCGCGTCGGCAGCTTGTCCTTCATGTATTCGAGCTGGAAGCGCTCCAGCGGGTAGATGGGCGTCAGGTTGTCGAAGAGCGTCCGTTCCTTGCTCGCCTCGGGGTTGTCGAAGTTGACCGTGTCCACCCTGAGCAGCGCGAAGAAGCGCTCCCCGTCCTTGGGCGGCCGGATCTGTCCCGAGATGGTGTCGCCGGTGCGCAGGTCGAAGCGCTTGACCTGGGACGGCGCCACGTAGATGTCGTCGGGGCCGTGCAGGTAGCTGTAGTCCGGCGACCGGAGAAACCCGCAGCGGTTGTCCGGCAGTACCTCGAGTACACCCTCCCCGAAGATCACGCCTTCCTTCTCCGTCTGTGCCTGGAGAATGCTGAAAATCAGTTCCTGTTTCCGCAGGCCCGTGTAGCTCTGCAGGTCGAGCTCCTGGGCGATGGAGTACAGGTCCGGCAGGGTCTTTGTCTTGAGTTCCAGAATGTGCATGCTTCCTTCCCTTTGTAAAAAACGTTCGGTTGCAGAAACGTTCGGTGAACTCCCGTGAACGCCCGCCGTCCGGGCGTTCCCTAAGGCGCCGATTCCCGCGACGCGTCGTGGGGAGTGTATTTGAAGTCAGACTGGGTTGTGGACATGGTGTGCGGCGGAAACGTCGGCTTGCGAACGGGTCGTTTCCGGAAGTCGGGCCCGGGCGTGCCGCGTCTGGAGACGCGCGGCTGTGCTGGTTCTGGTTATGCCATCAGGGTACGGGCAAACGCAACTTGCCTTGGTGATGGGGTAATCCCGTAGAATGCGGTACCGGCCGTCATGAATCTTGATCTAAGGAAGAATCGGCTTTCCAATGAGGAATCAATCAGGGGAACGTGCAAGGTTCGGGTTGCCGCCGAGTCGGCGACACGGGTAAATATACGGGTTTATGTCGCGCTGTCAAGTCCCAAGGCCACTTTTTTTCGCGAACGCGCCTGTTGCCTTTCCGTTTACGCGTCCGTCGCCGCGCCCTTCCACGAGGCGTCCTACTCGTTCATCTTGGGGTCGAGGGCGTCCCGGAGTCCGTCGCCCATCAGCTGGAATCCGAGCATCGTGAGGGCGATCATGATGGCGGGAAAAGTCGCCAGGTGCCAGTAGGACCGGATGTAGTTGGCGTTCTCGCCGACCATCTGGCCCCAGCTCGGCGTGGGCGGGCTGATGCCGATGCCGATGAAGCTCAGGCCGGCCTCGGCGAAGATGGCCGACGGGATGCCCAGGGCGAGGGCCACGATCAGCGGCGTCAGGCTGTTCGGCAGGATGTGGGTGATGACGATGCGCAGGTGGCTGCCGCCCATGGCCTTGGCCGCCCGGACGAACTCCTTTTCCTTCAAAGACAGAATCTGCCCCCTCAGGAGACGGCATACCCCTACCCATCCGGTCACCCCGATGGCGACGAAGATGTTGAAAAGCCCGGCGCCCAGCCACGACATGATCAGGATGATGAAGAGCAGGCCGGGAAAGGCCGACATGATGTCGACCCCCCGCATGATGACGCTGTCCACGCGGCCGCCGGCGTATCCCGCCAGGGCGCCCAGGGGCACGCCGATGGCGAAGATGATGGCCTGCACGAGGACGCCCACCGTCATGGAGATCTCCGCGCCGTAGATGACCCGGCTGAAGAGGTCGCGGCCCAGGCCGTCCGTGCCGAAGGGAAACATCCACGACGGTTCCTGCCAGGCGACCAGGAAGTTCTGCTTGGTGTAGTGCAGGGGCGCGATCCAGGGCGCGAGCAGCGCCGTGTTGCTCAGCAGCAGCACCAGGAAGAGTCCCACCAGGGAGAGCTTGTTGCGGGAGAAACGCCGCGTGGCGTCCGCCCAGAGCCCGCTGTCGTGTTTTTTGAAATACCGGTAGGCCCGCGGCCAGAGCAGGGTGAACTCCGTGGCCAGCGCGACACGGAAGATCTGTCCCGCCCAGGAGAAGAAGGGCTCCAGACCGTCCCAGCTCATGGATTCCGACAGGCTTTCGGGGATGTCCTCCGTGCCGTAGGGGTACTGGCCCATCCAGGGGCCGAGGAGCCACCACGCCGCGAGCAGGGCGACGGCGCCCGCGGCCGCGAAGTAGGATTTGCGCTGGACCACCGTGTGGCAGAAGGACGCCCATCTTCCGGTTTCGTCCCGGTGTCCCAGGCGGTACATGCGTGGCAGGTAGAGCACCAGCTGGATCGCCAGGGCGATCCGCCCCACCTCGAGGATCATGGTGTCCCAGCTCCATCCCAGGATCGCGCCGAGGACCCAGACGATGCCGACTTCGCCCGTTGTGCCGATCGGATCCATGCCTAATCCTTCCTATACCGGATGCGGGGGTCCACCAGCGCGTACATGAGGTCCGTGATGACGTAGATCACGACGATGAGCGACGACCAGAGCAGGGCCGTGGACATGATCATGGGGTAGTCCCGGGCGAACACGCTCGTGGTGAAGTACCGTCCCAGGCCGGGGATCCGGAAGATCGTCTCGATGAAGAAGGACCCCGTGATCAGGTTCGCCATCATCGGTCCCGCGATGGTCAACAGGGGGATCAGGGCGTTCTTGAACACGTGCACCACCACGACCGAGAACTCGGTGAGGCCCTTGGCCCGGGCGGTGCGCACGTAGTCGGCCCGGATGGCCTCGATCATGTTCGACCGGGTATACCTCGCCACCACCGCCATGTCTCCGAGCGACAGGGCGATCACCGGCATGACCCAGTCCTTGGGCGAATTCCAGCCCCCCGTTTCGAAGAGGTGCAGCCACAGGGAAAAGACGACGGTCAACCCGACGGCGACGACGAAACTGGGCGTGACGATGCTGAATACCGCCGTGAGCGAGGCGACGTAATCGATCCAGGTGTTCTGGTATACCGCCGCGAGAATGCCCAGCAGCAGTCCGCCGGTGAGGGCCACGATCAGAGCCATGCTGCCCAGGTGGACGGAGACGGGCCAGGCCTGGGCGATGAGCTCCTGGCAGGTCTTGCTCTGGTGCTGGAAGGAGTAGCCGAAGTCGCCCCGCACGACGTTGCTTACCCAGGAGATGTACTGGATGTGCAGCGGCTGGTCGAGGTTGTACTTCCGCATCAGGTTGGCGCGGACCTCGGGCGTCAGCGGAATGCCGCCTGTCTCGCCGCCCGCGTCGAAGGGACCGCCGGGCACGGCGTGCATGATGGAGAAGGTGATGACCGAGACGGCGAAGAGTACGGGGAAGATCCAGAGTATGCGGCGGACCAGGTACCGGAAGCCCAGGTTCAGTCCGAGGAGGAAAATGCTGGTGACCGCAAGCATGATCAGCGTGCGGATCAGCATGACGTTCTGGGAGTCGGTGCCCCACAGCGCCAGGCTCACGGCCGCCAGGGCGATGGCCCGCGCGGCCAGGTTCGGCACGCGAAAACGCCGCAACAGGGTGGAAGCGGCGACGAACAGGAGGAGCCAAAGCGTCGCGAGGGCGGTATTGAACACGCCGAGCTGCGGCGCCGCGACGGCCAGGGCGACGATGGTGATCAGCGTCTGGACGCCCTTGACGAACGTCGCGTCCAGTTTTCGCCGGTTACCCCAGTATCCCGCCGACAGGACGAGCAGCAGCCACAGGACGCCAATGATCCCTATAACGGGCATCCGATCGTCTGATCCTTTGCTTGTGCAGGAGAATCACTTGCGATACCGCGATTCGAGGGATGAGGAAACTGCCTGGTGGGGCGAGCCCGTCCGACTGGCCGCGGCGCCAACGGAGTCCGGCTCCGCTGGATGCCAGACAACCTAAGGTCCACCGGGGATTCTGTCAACGTATTTCGGTCGCTCTCACGGGGCAAAAACCTGTTGATTCGCCGGGCCGTTTTGTTGTTTCATAGGGGTTATGGAATACCTGTACAATGGATTACAGGAAGCGGTCCGCCTGCTGATATCGGGCGAATCCGGCGTGTATACCATCGTCGGCGTTTCCGTGTTCGTCGCGGTGTCCGCGATCCTGGTGGCTTCCGTGATGGGACTGCCCGCGGGCTACCTGCTCGCCACCCGCCGGTTCCGGGGCCAGCGGTTCGTGACCACGGTGCTCAATACGCTGCTGGCCATGCCGACCGTGGTGATCGGCCTCTTCGTCTACTCCCTGATCTCCCGGCGCGGCCCCCTCGGCTTCATGGAACTGCTGTATACACCGGGCGCCATGATCATCGGCGAGACGCTCCTCGCCCTGCCCATCGTGGCCGCCTTCACCCTCTCGGCCTTTCGTGCCGTGGATTCCCGGATCTCGGAGACGGCCCTTACGCTGGGCGCGACGACGGCCCAGACCGCCCGCACCCTCATTTCGGAGGCCCGGTTCGGCATCATGGCGGCGGTGGTAGCCGCCTTCGGACGGGTCATCGCCGAGGTGGGCGCGGCCATGATGCTGGGCGGCAACATCAAGGGAAGCACGCGGACCATGACGACGGCGATTGCCCTGGAGAGCAACAAGGGGGAGTTCGGCCTGGCCATCGCCCTCGGGATCATCCTGCTGCTCACGGCGTTCGGCGCGAACATTCTCTTTCACTGGCTGCAGGGGTTCGACGACTGATGGCCGATCCGATGACGGCCGATCCGATAGCGGCCGATCCGATGACGGCCGGTCCGATGACGGCCGGTCCGATTATCGTGGGCGAGCACCTGGCGCACCGGTACGGTTCCGGGTTTCATCTGCATGTCGAAAACCTCGCCCTGTACGCCGGTAAGACCTATGCCGTCTACGGGTCGAACGGATCGGGCAAGACCACGCTGTTGAACATACTCGCCCTGCTGACCCTGCCGCAGGAGGGCCGGATCCTCTTCGAAGGCCGGCCCGTGAACGGGGCCGATCCGGGCCGCTGCCGGCAGTACCGCCGCCGCGTCACGCTGCTCATGCAGCACGTGTACCTGTTCCGGTCCACCGTATTCGATAACGTGGCGTCCGGCCTGCGGTTCCGCGGCATGGCGAAGGAGGCCATCGAAGCACGCGTGACCGGCATGCTGGACAAGGTGGGCCTCCGGCAATTCGCCCACCGTCCCGCCCACAGCCTGTCGGGCGGGGAAGCGCAGCGCGCGGGACTCGCCCGGGCCCTGGTCACGGACCCCGACGTCCTGCTGCTCGACGAGCCCACGGCCAGCGTGGACGCGGCGCACGGGAAGCAGATCGAGGCGATTCTCGCGGAGACGTGCCGCCAGCGGCGCATGACCGTCGTGCTTTCGACACACCAGTACGACCAGGCCTATCGCATCGCCGACGAAGTGCTGACCATGCGCGACGGGCGGATGCTCGAGAAGGGACCGGAGAACGTCTTCAGGGGCCGCATCGAGGAATCTGCCGACGGTCCGGTCGTAAAACTGGACGGCGGTGTGACCCTGCGATCGGACACGACCGCGCGCGGACCGGCCCACATCGTCATCTCTTCGCAGGAAATCCGGCTGGCAAGGCCGCCGGCGAGGCCGCCGGCAAGGCCGCCGCGCACGCCGGACGCCGCGAATACGCTCACGGGCGTCGTGACCGCCGCGGCGGTGGACGGAGACCGCATACGCCTGGACGTGGACGCCGGCCCGCACCTGGATGCGGAGGCTGGCCCGAACTCGGACGCGGCGTCTGGTCCGCACATGGACGTCGGCCCGCGCGCCGATGCGCCGTCCGGCCTTCGACTGACCGTCCACGTGGCCCGTGCGTCTTTCGCCGGTATGGGCATCACCGTCGGGGATACGGTGCATGCCGCCATCGACGCCTCGGCCGTACGGGCTTCATGAACGACCAACCACGGAGGAACCAATGACCACCCGGGAACCATCAAGCCTGGTCATGGGCAAGGACGAGTTGCTGATGGACGGGAAATACCTGTCCACGCTCCGGGAAGCGAACGAACTGCTGGACGACGCGGAAGCGCTTCGGGAACGCATGGCCGAAGACGGCTACCTGCTCATCCGCGGCCTCCACGATCCGGATAAGGTCGCCGAAGCGCGCAGGGTCGTGCTGGAGAACCTCCAGGCAAACGACCAGATCGATCCGGGCTATCCCCTCGACCTGGGGGTGGCTGCGCCGGGCAAGCGGGGCGCCTTCTTCGGCGGCGCCAAGCGCGTGACGCACACGGACGAGTTCCTCGCCGTGGTCAATTCCCCCGAAATCATGGGGTTCTTCGAGCGGTTCCTGGGCGGCCCCGTCCTCACTTTCGACTACAAGTGGCTCAGGGCCGTGGGCCCGGGCGACAATACCGGGGCGCATTACGACATGGTCTACATGGGCCGGGGCACGCCGAACCTGTATACCGTGTGGACCCCCCTGGACGACGTGACCTTCGACATGGGCCCCCTGGTCATCCTGGCCGGCTCCCACCAGTTCGAGGCCGTCAAGGAGACCTACGGCCAGATGGACGTGGACCGGGACCACGTGACGGGCCACTTCACCAACGAGCCCATCGAGATGGTCGACCAGTACGGGGGCCAGTGGCAGACGAGCGAATTCAGCATGGGCGACGTGATCGTCCTCGGCATGTACACCATGCACGGGTCCGTCAACAACACGTCGAACCGGTACCGCATCAGCACCGATACCCGCTACCAGCTGGCCAGCGAACCCGTGGACCACCGGTGGGTCGGAGAAAACCCCGTTGCCCATTACGCGTGGACCGAGGGGAAGACCGTTTCCATGGAGGAGATGCGGCGTAAGTGGAAGGTTTAGCGCGGGCTAAGTAGGTTTGACCCGGATCGAGCGGATGTATCCCCACACCCAACCTGGGAAAAGATTACTTGCACCTTAAACGAACCCATTACGGCCACCTTGCCGGCCTGGTCCTGCTGCTCACACTGTTCGCGGTCTCCGCGTGCCAGACGTCGGGCGTCCGCGAGCGCGTGGCGTACCTGGCCGAACCCATCGGCGACGGCCAGGTGGCCGCCGTGGTCGATTCGGTGCGGATCCGGCAGACCATCACCGACCTGGTGTCCTTCGGCTCGCGGGTGGCCGGATACCCGGGCGCCACCGAAGCGGCCCACTACCTGGCCGGCCGCATGCGGGAGATGGGCCTGGAAGACGTGGAACTGGAGGAGTTCGTCGCCTCCGTCCCCCATGACGAGGGCGGCGAACTGACCGTCCTCGACGACGCGGCCCAGGCATTCCGGACGATCCCCATACACGCCGTGTGGCCCAATCTGGTCCGCACCTCCACGACGCCGCCGGGCGGGATCACCGGAAAGCTGTACTACGTGGGCAACGGCGAATGGGAGGACTTCAACGGCATCGATCCCACCGGCGCCGTCTTCCTGATGGATTTCAATTCCGGCGTCAACTGGCAGCGGGCCGCCCAGCTCGGCGCCGGCGCCGTGATCTTCGTGGAACCCGACAACACCACGCGGGTGGACGGCGAGGAGAAGTACCTGCAGGTCCCGGTGGATTTCCCCCGATTCTGGATGGCGAAGGAAGAGGCCCGGCCCCTCGTCGCATACCTTGAAGAAAACGGCCCCCTGACCGTCCGGGCAAAGGGCCGCATGACTTGGAAACGCCTTCCCGCCTACAACGTCCTGGGTAAGATCACGGGCACCCACCCGGTCCTGAAGGACGAGGTCATCGTACTCGAGTCCTACTACGACTCCATGTCGCCCGTGCCGGCGGTGTCTCCCGGCGCGAACCAGGCCTCGGGCGTGGCCGCGCTTCTGGAGATCGCCCGGTACTTCGCCGCCCACCCGCCGGCCCGCTCCGTGTATTTCCTGGCGACCTCGGGACATTTCCTGTCCCTGAGCGGCGTGGACGACTTCACGAATCGCCATACGCGCAAGACGGCCTATTTCGCGGATCAGCTCGAAGAACCGATCGACATGAAGCTCTTCGCCGGCATCGATCTCTCCAGCGCCCGGGACCAGATCGGGGTCGCCTACGCAGGCATCCTCTTCGCCGGGAACTCCTTCGAGAAACAAAGGTTCTTCACGCCCTTCGGCCGTACCTTCATGGGGTACGCGGACGAAGTGATCCGGCGCGGCTTTTTCCCGAACGACGCGTTGATGAACGTCATCACGCCTTCTCAGGGTATCCTGAGCTCGGAGTTCTTCCCCGCGGGCAACATCGCCCTCGACGCGGAGCTGGTCTTCTGGACGGGGTTCCCCGCCCTTACCTTCGCCACCGTTTTCGACGTGCGGGAGTACGTGGACACCCCCCTCGACGAAATCGACCGGGTGAATATCCGCAACGTGTACACCCAGACCGTTCTGCTCACGGAACTGTTCGGCCGGGCTGTCAGCGACGCCATGCTCTTTCCGGACTTCAAGATGCAGCTCGAAGACCGGTTCGTGCGGGGCCGCATCCGGGTGGTCGAATTCGATCCCCGGGAAGACTACATCCCGAGCAAGCCCAAGCCCGGGGCCGTGGTCCGTTTCCGCCGCTACAACAAGACCATCAGCGGGGTGAAGAACGAGATCTTCGTCGTGGCCGACAGCACCGGCGTGGCCGAGAGCACCGCGCTGGAGGCAGCCCGGACCTACCCGACGGAAGGCTTTGTCATGGACCCCGAGACGGGGGAAATCATCTATGCGCCGGACCGGGGTCCCTACGGCGAAGGCGCCTACCCGCTCGAAATCACGATGGACTGGGTGGACAAGGAAAAACCCACGGTGGTCTTCCGGTCCGACGCGACCAACCTCTACGACCTGGTGGACCCCCGGTTCCTGACGCGGCTCAACGAGGCCGTGGTGCTGGACGAATCGGGCAATCCTCCCCTGGAATGGGGCATAACCTTCCAGGAAGCCGGCTGGACCACGGGTTTTTCCTACGAGGAGGACACGGCCGTCGTCTTCACGCCGCCCGACAGCCGGTTCAAGGTCACCATGTCCACCGGCCTGTTCGGCCGCCGCCTGATCCTGACCAATGCCGACGAAGCGAACCCCGAGGGGGTCGGATTCGATTCGGGTATCGGCGCCATTCCCCTTACTTCCTACCAGGTGGCGCGCGACATGTGGCACCTGGACGAGGCGCGGATCGGCGCGCTCAGGTCCGTGGGCGTCAACAACACCCGGCTGGACGATTTCCACCGCGAGTCCGGCCGCCTGCTGGACCTGGCCGAAACGGCCCGGCAGGCCCTGCAGTGGGACCGGTTCATCAAGTACGCCCGCGCCGCGTGGGGATACGAGTCCAGGGC
This sequence comes from Gemmatimonadota bacterium, assembly GCA_009837395.1. Lineage (GTDB taxonomy): Bacteria > JAAXHH01 > JAAXHH01 > JAAXHH01 > JAAXHH01 > JAAXHH01. The sequence goes on along the minus strand of VXTP01000030.1, from coordinate 215,819 downwards.
CTACCCCGACGCGACGGGAACCGCCAACGACGTCGTGGAGGGCGTGCTTTTCTACATGGTGCTGGTGATCCCCTTCGCCTACGCCCTCGAGCGGCTGCTCTTCGGTTTCGCCAATATCTACAAGCGCATCGGCGCCACGGCCGGCATCTTCCTCGCGGCGTACGGGGTGCTGCGCTTCACCCACCCGGCCTTCCAGATCACCACGGCGCCCGACATCGTCCTCCTCGCCTTCATGACCTTTGTACTCGCCGCCGTGGTCATCTGGCTCATCTCCCAGCGGTTCAGCCAGACCATGCGGGAGGTCCGGCAGCACGCCCACAGCGTCCAGACCACCGACGTACGGCGCTCGAGCGCCCTGGGCACGGCCTTCGCCCTCGGCATCGGCAACATGCGCAAGCGCAAGGCCCGTACGCTGCTGACCTGCGCCACGCTGGTTTTGCTGGTCTTCACCGTGCTTTCCTTCACTTCCGTGCAGACCTTTCTCCGGATCCAGAAGGTGAGCACCGACACCGAGGCCGCCTACACGGGTTTCCTCGTCCGGAACCCCAACTGGGCGCCGCTCCAGAAGCAGACGCACCAGTACGTGCGTTCCGAATTCGGGTCGACCGAGGCCGAGGACCGGGGCATCACCATCGTGCCGAGGTCCTGGTACGCCGGCGCCTCGCCCGGGGTGAAAACCTATATCAAGGCGGAGCATGCCGGGGCCGACGGGGCCATCCATTCCACCTACGCTTCGGGCATCCTGGGCGTGATGCCGGACGAGCGGGTGGTCAGCGGGCTGGACCGGGCCCTGGTGTCGGGCCGGTGGTTCGAAGGCGACGAGCGCGACGTGTGTATCATACCCACCGAAATGGTGCGGCTTCTGGGCATGGCGGAAGGTGACTTGGGGATGACGGACGGGGATGGCGGGCCAGTGATAGCGGAAGGGGGCGGCGGGCCGCGGGAGATCCGCATCTTCGGCAAGCCCTTTACGGTCATCGGCATATTCGATTCGGCCGTGATGGACCGGATCACCGACCTGGACGGCGAACCGCTCACCCCCGTCGATTACACGGCGACCGGCCGAGATCTGCTTACGGAAATCGCCCTGATGGATTACGAGGAAGAACCGGTGGAAATGGTCCGGTTCGAGCACCTGCCGGCGGCGAACCTGATCCTCGCGCCGCAGGCCTACGTGAACGACCTCGGCGGAAGCCTGCGGTCCGTGGCGGTTAGGTTCCCGACGGATGAAGCGGCCGAAGCCCGCCTGGACCGTTTCATGCAGCGCCTGGGGATCCCCGTGGTGGCCTCCGTGGACGGCGAGGTCGCCGTGCACAGCGCCATGTCCCTGAGTTCCCTGTCCGGCCTGGGCAACCTGTTCATCCCCATGGTCGTCGCCGCCCTCATCATCCTGAATACCATGATGAACGCCGTCTACGAGCGCTTCAGCGAGATCGGGGTATACAGCGCCGTGGGCCTGGCGCCGGCCCATATCGGCGCGCTCTTCATGGCGGAGGCGGCCATGTACGCCGTCATCGGGGGCATGTCCGGCTACCTCATCGGCCAGACCGTGGCCCGGGGCATCACGGAGTACCAGTTGCTCGCGGGACTCACGCTGAACTACTCGTCCCTCTCCGCCGTGGCCTCCACGGCCATGGTCATGGCAGTGGTCATGCTGTCGACGATCTACCCCGCGCGCCAGGCCTCCCAGATGGCCGTACCGGACGTCAACCGGCAGTGGTCATTCCCCGAGCCCGAGGGAGACGACTGGCGTTTCGAGTTCCCCTTCACCATCAGCCGGAAGGAGACACTCGGCCTTTGCGCCTACCTGACGCGGTTCTTCGAGTCGTACGGCGAGAGCACCCTGGGCAGCTTCATGACCGACGAGGTGGCGCTGACCGGGAAGAATGGTATTGCTTCGGAAGCCGGCCGGCCGGTCGACCAGGCTGCCAGCGCCGGTCCGGACCAGGAACGGGCGGCCGGTGCCGTTTCGGACGCGTCCACCTACGAAATCAGCATGAAGACCTGGCTGGCGCCTTACGACACGGGAGTCAGCCAACGCGTGTCCCTGCACGCGACCCCCGCCGAGGAAGAACACGACCTGTACGCGGTGTGGGTGCACATCTACCGCCTGAGCGGCGACGTGGACTCATGGCAGCGCCTCAACCGGCGTTTCCTGAACGTTTTGCGTAAGCAGTTCCTGGTATGGCGCACCGTGGACCAGGAGGTCAAGACGGTCTACGCGGACGAAGGGCGGGAGATGATCGCGGCAACGACGGGCGAAGCTGTCGCGGGTGGTGCGGAAGGCGCGGGACAGGTATCCACATGATCGGCGACGGCAACGGAAGCCCCGGTGGTCTTGGTAGTTCCGGAAATCCCGGAGGTATCGGTGGTCCTGGAGGCACAACAAGTCCCGGAGGCACAGCAAGTCCCGGAGGCCCCTGGCTCAGGACGCTCATGGGCCAGAACGTACGGGTCATGACCCCGGGTTCCGCCACGGAGGATCGCGTCACGGTCATCGAGGCCGTCGAACCTCCCCACAGCCCGCCGCCCGTATTCACCCGGCATGCCTTCATCGAGATGTTCCTGGTCGTCAAAGGCGCCCTGACCTTCCAGTTCCTCCACGAAAGCGCCTTCGTGCTCGAAGCAGGAGAGATGGTCACGGTTCCCGGATGGAAACCCCATTCGTTCTGGAACGACGGTGATGATCCGGCACGCATTATGCTGATCTGCACGCCCGCGGGACTGGACCGCTTCTTCGAGGCTTCCGACCGGTTGCTTCGGCGCATGCCCGCCGATACGTCCGATCCTGATGTACTGAATGGGGAAATGGACCGCCTGCGGGAAGCGTTCGGGCTGGAACACGTGGCGCCGCCGCCGGGGTGAGGCGAGTAGGGTGTTACCTAGATTTCCCGTCATCAGCCAACTTGTCATTGAACCGCTATCTGCTTATCTTATTAATCCATCTGGCATGTACAAACACCAGGAACTGCGGGACTGTTTTGTCGTTTACATCCATCACTTCAGCTTAAAAGTGTAGACCGCCATGAAGTTGGTGGGTGAAGATGCGATGTGCCTTGTCACCAGAAACTGTTGGTTCTGATTTCGACAAAATAGGGTTTTACGATGAACGCGCAGATATCTATCCCTGAGACAGAACTCGCTGCTTTTTGCCAAACGCACAAGATCCGTCGGTTCGCGATCTTTGGCTCTGCGCTGCGGACCGATTTCGATTCTGAAAGCGACATCGACGTATTGGTCGAGTTTACACCCGGATACGCTCCCGGCCTCCTGGGTGTGGCAGGTATGGAGATTGAGCTATCCGAACTATTTGGCGGGCGAAAGGTGGATCTGAGAACACCGGAGGATTTGAGTCGGTATTTTCGTAAGGAAGTCCTCGATATGGCGGAGGATCAGTATGTGCAAGGATGACGAGATCCGATTCAGGCACATGTTGGACGCCGCACGGGAAGCGGTTGAGTTCGTTAAAGGATGCGAGCGTGGTGACTTGGACACCGATCGCAAACTCGTCCTTGCGTTGGTAAAGGATATAGAGATTGTGGGTGAGGCCGCGAACCAGATAACGGAACCGACTCGTCGTTGTAATGACCAAATTCCTTGGCAGCGAATCATTGGAATGCGAAATCGACTTGTCCATGCCTACTTCGATATAAACCTGGATATTTTATGGAGAACAGTACAGGAGGACTTGCCTGGACTGATTTCTCTAATTGCATCGTTAGTCAAACCCGATACAGATCCACCTCTGAAGTAACCCTACCAGATAGCCTTCTCGTAGAAACTGCGGAGCACGTTGTCCGAAGTCACCAGCGGGCAGTTGTGTAGAGAAGCCGTGGCAACGATCGTCCGGTCCACAGGATCCCGGTGATTCCAATCCAGTTGCAGATTCCTGATCCATGTACTCAGATCCACGGGCAGTATCTCCACCCGACTGGTTTGCTCCAGGTTTTCCAGGTATTCCCCGCCGGAAAGTGGCAGTACAAGCCCGCCCCGCTCCACTTTGATCCCGATCTCCCAGATCGATATCGAACTGACGCCTACGCGGTCAGCCTGTGCGATGGCCTGTTCGGCGGTCTTGGACAGGCGGCCGGGATCCAGCGTCCAGAATACCAGTGAGGACGTATCCAGTACGACCATTACGCTTCATCCCATTCATCGGTGGTGGGCGTGTTGATGTCCTCGTGGTAGACGACTTTCCCCCGTAGTTTCTCGAACACCCTGTCAACCGGTTGCTTTGTTCCAATGGGCCGAATACGCAGCACGGGACGCCGGTTGTGTGTCACGATTAACTCCTCGCCCGATTCCTCGATTTCCCTGAAGACCTGGAGCATGTTGGCCTTGAGCTTGCTTTTTGAGATTGTCGGCATGTGGTCCTCGGAGGGTATTAAATGACTATGGTCATGTCTATGGTCATATGATAAAGTCTGTTTCGATGTTCGTCAACCATAATTCGAGGAGAATCACCGGGCTACACGTCCACGGGCCGCAGATCCAGGGCCAATTCGCGAAAGTCCTTCACCCGGTGGAGGGTGATCAGGTTGGTGTCGTGCTGGTTCCTGCCGCCGCGGGCGGTACGGGCGACGACCAGGAGATCGTCTCCGGAGATGGCCTGCGAGGCGTAGCTGAAGGACTCCATCATGCTCCTGCTCATGGCCACGCAGCCGGCCTGGAACCAGTTGAGCGCGTCCACGCTGTACATGAGCATAAGGATGCGTCGCTCGTTGCCCGGGGGACCGCTGAAACCGATGCGGCGAAGGGGTTCCCGGTTCTGCCAAGGGTTGGTGGACAGGGTCACGGTCGTCCAGTACAGGCCGTCTTTCTCGTCGTGGACGATCTGGAACTTGCACTGGGCGCCCGGCATGGGGTGGAACTGGACGAACCGGTAGTCCAGGGTCTTGCCGTCGTCTTCGACTCGTCCGATGGAGGCCAGGCTCGACGTCGTGTGGCCGTCGACGATCGTGCGCATGATCATCCGGATCTCGCCGTCCACCCGTACGATGTTGCCTTCCAGGAAACTGTCGGCAGGAACCTTGTCCTCCCCGCTTTCCGGGTACCTGCGTTGCGAAAGCACGTCCGGGATGCCCGGGAACCGGACGTGGTTGGACATGCGCCAGGCCGCCGGATCGAGCAGGTCGCGCGACAGGTCGCCGGCCACCACCAGGGACTTCCAGTCGAAGCGGCTGGGCGCGTCGCAGGTCTCGAAGGCGCGGTAGGCGTGGCCGTTGTGGATCAACACAGGCGTGGGCGCACAGTGGTGCCTGCCCTCGAAGAGGGTGACGGGTCCCTCCCAGTTGGCGCCGCCGTCGCGGGAACGGCCGATGACGATATCCCGGCTCCTCCGGCGGTTGCCGATGAGGTAGGCATCGTCTTCGTAAGACCAGATCGTCGCCCAGATGAAGTCCAGGTTAGCCGCGAGGGTCCACGTGGCGCCGTCGTCGTCGCTGATCAGCACTTCGGTCTGGTCCGGCACGGCTTCCTTGAGCGGGCTGGGACGAAACCACTCGTAACTGGCCAGCAGGCGTCCGGAGTCCATCCGGGTGATCGAGGGCGAACCGGCGTACACCTTCTCCGGATCGGGCGATGAGGCCAGAACGAGGTAGTCGTCGGCGAGCTGTTGGTTCATTTTTCAAAAGCTCCGGGAGGATGAGATGGACAGGCGGTGTGTGGGATTGAATATCGATTTTACCGGGAAGGAATGGCCTTGTCAACATAGGCATTGATCTAAACATAGCCCTTGATCTGTTCCGCCCACCTTATGTATCATAGAACCGATCACCGAAATCCCCATCGCAATCTTTCTGAATAGTCCGAATCGAAGCAACTGAATCCGGGTAAGCCGGGAGGATACGCACATGGCTGGTAGAACCAACCTGTCCCGCAGAGACGTGCTGATCAAGGGAGGGATCGCGACAGCCGGCATGACGCTGCTGCCTTCCCACGTGCTGGCCCAGTTGGACCAACTGGCAAGGGACGAAACCCCCGTAAACTGGATCGACGAATTCGGGCCGCCCCGAAGCCCGGATTTCGTGCTGCTGGACTGGAACGGCCTGGAATCCTGGATTACGCCCGTGGACCAGTTCTTCTCGGCCAGCCACTACCCGGAACCGACTGTCGACGGTGATACCTACAGTCTCGAAATCACGGGCGCGGTGAGACAGAGGCTCAACCTGAGCCTGGACGAGATCAAATCCATGCCGCGCAGAGACCTGGACTTCACCCTCGAATGCTCGGGCAACCGGGGCGTTCCCGTCTTCCGCGGCGGCGTGTTCAACGCCCGGTGGACCGGTACGCCGCTGGCGCCGATCCTGGAACGGGCGGGGATGTGGGACAATGGCATGGAGGTGGTTTTCTTCGGGCACGACGAGGGGGAGGAGGTCATCACCCCCCGCCGCAGCGAACCGCTGACCATGAAGCAGAACTTCGCCCGTTCGCTGACCATGGCGCAGGCCATGGACCCGGACATCCTGCTGTGCTACGAGGTGAACGGCCAGACGCTGCCGCCGAAGCACGGTTATCCCCTGCGACTCATCGTGCCCGGCTGGTACGGGATTACCCAGGTGAAGTGGCTGAAGCGCATCGAGGTGCGCACCACCCGGTACATGGGGCGGTTCATCTCGCGGGATTACGTCACGATCCGCGAAGAGACCCACAACGGAGAGACCGTGTGGCGCCAGGAGTCCGTGGGCAAGGGCCGCATCAACTCTGTCACGGCGCGGGTCACCCGGGTCGGTCCCCTTCACCGGATCTACGGCGCGGTCTGGGGCGAACCGCTCAGGGAGGTGCAGGTGCGCATCGACGACGGTCCCTGGCAGACGGCGGAGATCATCGAGGGAGCGGACGCCGAGTACGCCTGGAAGTTCTGGCGGCTGGACTGGGACCGCCCGTCCCCCGGCGAGCATACGATCACGTCGCGGGGCATAACGGCGGCCGGGACGATGCAACCGGCGCCGGACGACCCCTACCTGGCCGGCAAGAAGACCTACTGGGAGAGCAACGGCCAGGTAACCCGTACGATACGGACCTTCGAAAGCTAGGGAACCGTTTCCCGATCCATGATCATCGATTCCCATGCGTACTGCTTTCCGCCGGGAGACGCGAAAGCCGGGTACGTCCACGCCCGGGACCATCTGCGGTGGATGCAGGCCGAGCACGCGGTCCATCACCAGCCGGCCTGGCGCGTCCGGGACCGGGCTCCCGCTTCGTCGGAGGCGATCGCGCCAGCGGCGCCCGGCGACTGGTCCACGCTCCCCGACGTGGATTTCCGCGTCGATCGAACCCACGGCCGCGTGGTGTGGACGATCGACGGCGAAGACTACACCAAGCAGTTCTACCCGCCCCACCTGCGCAACCTCGAGTACACCCCCGGCGACCTGATCGCCGAGATGGACTACGTGGGCGTGGACGCCGCCCTGCTCCATACCAATCCCATGCTGGGCCGCGACGGCGCGTTCCAGGCCGCGTGCGTCGCCGCCTTTCCCGGCCGCCTGTACTCCATGGCGCCCGTGGACGAGTGGCGCATCGCCGCGGAAACGGACCGGGTGATCGAAGAGATCGAACGGGCCGTTCGGGTTCACGACCTGCACGCGGTCAAGTTCAATGCCTCGCTGGCCTACCGCGGGAGCGGGCAGCCGTGGAGCCGCGGCGCCTACCAGCCGTTCTGGGACGCCGTGACCGCGTTGAACGTCCCGGTTTTCTTCACCCTCGGCGCCGGACCCGTCCTCGGCTACCATGCCGACCTCACGCAGGGGTACTTAGGCGAACTCGGCGTGCTCATGGACTGGATGGACCGGTACCCGGACACGGTCTGCAGCATCACCCACGGTTTCCCCTGGCGCATGTTCACAGGCGGCGACCGCCTGGTTCTGCCGGACGGCCTGTGGAGACCCTTCGAAAACCCCAACCTCAGCCTGGAAGTGTGCTTTCCCGTGCGGATCGGCGATCTGTTCGACTATCCCTACCGCGAGGTCTGGGCCGCGCTGGAGGAGATGGCCGGCCGTATAGGAGCGGACCGGCTGCTGTGGGGCACGGACATGCCTTTCCAGAACCGGTTCTGTACCTACCGCCAGTCCCGGGACTGGATCGATAAGTACGCGGATTTCTTGAGCGAGGCGGACCTGGCCGCGATCATGGGCGGTACCGCCGCGCGCATATTGGGCGTATCCTGAACCGCAAGTTTACATAACACGGAGGATTCCATGCACGTCGGCACCCAGCAGTTCAGCACGGCGGACGAAGACCTCGAGTATCTCGCCCGTCACGGCGTTTTCAACAAGAACGAGAACAACATCACCTTCCACCGGGAATACGGCTGGGACGTGGAGGAACTGGCGGCGAAGAAGGAGAAGTGCGCCCGGTTTGGGATCGAGATGGAGATGGTGGCGCTTCCAATCGCCCAGTTCAACGTGGACGGCGGCCAGGTGCCCAACTACATGCTGGGCAACTATGAAGAGGGCGACAAGGAAATCGAGCTGGTCTGCAACATGGTGCGCCAGGCCGCGGAAGCGGGCATACCCGCGATCAAATACTACCTGTGCGAGATGGAGAACCAGCGCACCGAGAGCGATCCGCCCGGCCGCGGGGGATCGATCTACAGCACCTGGGACCTGGAGAAGGCGAAGGACCGGCCGGCCAGGTACGACGAGCCCGTGACCGCCGAGATGAACTGGGCCCGCATCACCTACTTCCTGGAGCGGGTGATCCCCGTGGCGACGGAGTGCAAGGTCCGAATGGCCTGCCATCCCTGCGACCCCTGGCTGCCGCCCGGATACCGCTGTGTGGACCGCGTGCTCGGCGGCTTCGACGGATTCAAGCAGTTCATCGAGATCTGCCCCAGTCCCTATCACGGCGTGAACCTCTGCCTGGGCTGCATGGCGGAGAGTTCCCTCGATCCCCTCAACGAGGTGCCGGACATCATCCGCTACCTCGGCTCGCGCAAGAAGATCTTCCTCTGCCACTTCCGCAACATCGTGGGCGGGCGAAACAAGTTCCAGGAGGTCTGGCCGGACGAGGGCGTGATGAACATGCACCGCAACATGCAGGCGCTCAGGGAGGTTGGCTACCCGCACATGTGCGTGCCGGACCACGCGCCGGGTCACAAGGATCCGGACAGCTACCGGCAGGCCTTCGCCTACGAGTTCGGCTACATCCGGGCCATGATCCAGGCCGTGATGGACAAGGGGTAGGGACCACCAGGTTCTTCGGAAGATACATAAACAACTAATCAGTATTTGACCGTGTGACAGCTTGTTGATTTACGCTTGCCACGTGTGTTTTAATTTCAAACAATAACGGAACTATATTGACATTAATGTTCGAAATGAGTATATGTCCTATTACGTATCGCCAACCGATCCACCACTGCGAGGGAGAAGAGTAATGGATCTCAGAGAGCTCGGACAAAGACTGCGTTATGCGCGGGAATTCAGGGGGCTCAGTCAACAGTCGACGGCGGAAGCCATCGGGGTGACAAGAACGGCGATTACTCAGATGGAATCCGGTAACCGGTCAGTTTCGACACTGGAACTGTCAAAACTTGCTGAGTGTTTTCGACGACCGATAAGCTTCTTCTTTCAAGAAGCCGCCGAGGAACAGGATATCTTCGTTGCCCTATATCGCACTGCGCCGGAGTTAAATGTGGATCCTATAGTGCGCGATCAGGTTTGGGAGCGTCTTAATCTCTGTCAAGAAGGAGTTACACTGAAAGAGATCCTTGGACTGGAATCTCGTACCGGTTTACCCACGTTTGATTTCAGATCTCCCAGGACTAAGGGGGACGCGATTACTCAAGGCAATAAGGCGGCGATCGAAGAACGACGACGCTTAGGCTTAGGCGAATCCCCAGTTCATGGAATCTCCGAACTCATCGTATCACAGGGTATTTGGGCATCGGATGCGGAACTGCCCAATGGTGTTTCTGGACTATTTCTGAATCATTTCTCTTTCGGTCTGGCCATTGTGGTAAACGCGAACCATTCACGAGGACGCAAACAGTTCTCGTACGCTCATGAATACGCGCATGCCTTAATGGACAGAAATGGACAGTTGACCGTATCTAGCAGTGGCAATTCATCGGAACTGGTTGAAGTAAGAGCTAATGCATTTGCAGCGTCTTTTCTGATGCCTGCCGATGGAGTATATGATTTACTTCGGAATCTGGAACTTAAAACCCCGTACCATAGGGTTCAGACTGTATACAATGCTGCGAGCGGTGGTTCCTCTGAAGGAGTTATACGTACGGAATCAAGCTCTCGAACAGTCACATTCAAGGATATAGCGAAAGTAGCACACCGTTTCGGTGTAAGCTATCAGGTGGCTCTATATAGACTTAAAAGCCTTAAGTTACTGTCTGAGAAAGAGACGAACAGACAAATAGCACTTGAGGAATTCGGTAGACAGTTCCTCAACGAGTTGAGTGACGCGGATAGTGTCGAGAGAAAAGACGATATACAACGGTCAGGCCGTGAGTTACGATTCGAGGTTGCAAATCTGGCCATTGAAGCCTATCGGCAGGAAGAGATCTCGCAGGGACGACTTCTCGAACTCAGTAAAATGTTGAAAATCGATGGTCCACGATTCCTGGACTTTGCTGCTAAAGCTCGAGGGGATTGAAGGGGAATTGCGATGCAAATGTCTTTGGCCGTCCTGGATACTTCTGTGCTTGTCAATTTCCTGCGAATAGCTCGTTTGGACCTATTAAGGCGACATCCCCTTGATTTCATCGTTACCGATCATGTGGTGTCAGAAATAACCGACCATTACACAGATCAAAAGCGGCAATTACGGAATTCCCTTCATGACGGCACGCTACAGCAGATGACCATAAAGAGTACTGATGAACTAAAGTTATTTGCATCACTCATTGCAACGAGAACCCTGGGTGGAGGCGAGTGTTCTGCCATCGCGCTTGCGGTCCATCGCGATTACGTTTTGGCAATGGATGACCGCCGGGCCATAAAACACGCGCATAGTATCAACCAAAACCTTAAGGTAATTACAACACCGGATCTGCTCCAATCCATGATTGATCAAAAGCTGTTGAACCAGAATGAAGCGACGGCGATAAAGGACCAATGGGCGCGAAAACACCGTTTCATCATCAAGGACTCTGGTGATGGACTACATCGATTCATTCGCAGAAACTGGATTAGTAGATACGGGAGGAATCCATGCTACTGGCTGCCTGTGAGACCCCTGGTCCTCGTAGACGAGCTTCACCTCGCCCCGGTAACGGAAGATCAGTTGGAATCCCTCGATTTTGTAGTGGACGACGTCGGGTACGGTCCCGCGTCGGCGAACCGGATGTGGGAGGCCATGATCCAGGCCGTGATGGACGAGGCGTAGGGTGGTGTTCGGCCGGGCGGTCCGTCTTCGTCAGGGTGGGGTCAGGTCGGACCGGCCGCCACGGTCAGGTCGGCCACTCGATCAGTTGCTGGTCCTGTTTCAGGCGCGCGCGCTGGTGCTGGGCGGCGGTGAAGATCTCTTCCAGCCCGGGTGTGTCGACGTCGAGCCCCGGCAGGGAATAGCGCGCTTCCATGAAAAACCGGTCCTCCTGCGGTGAGTGGACCCAGGCGTTCTCCCACCAATCCAGCATGCGGTCTCGCGCTTCAGCCATGGCGCTGGAGGAAGGCAGCCGGTCGCTCTTGCTGAGATTGACGTTGCCGCGGGTCGGCAGCAGGTTCCAGAGATCGTTGTTGCGCCAGCGCGCCCACGGAAAACAGTGGTCGATTTGCGGAGCGTTTCGTATTCGCGTAGCGGACCAGACGCAGGTGAGCGGGAATCCGACATCGCGCAACTGTTTCGCCCGTTCCTGGGCGATGCCGGTGTCGTAGCGGCTTTCGGTCCATTCGTACGGGTCGTTCGTTGCCGTTTCGGCCCCGGCTTCCCTGACCAGGGAGGGCTTTCCGGCGGATTGACCGGCAGACTGTCCGGCGGTTTGGCCGGTGGATGGGCCGAAAGATTGGCCGACGTTGGCCGCCCGCCGAATATCCTTACCCCGGTTTGCCGGGTCATCCCAGTTCGAAGTCAGTTGCCGCCATTCCCCTACGATGACCGGCTCCAGCCAGCAGGCGAACTGGCTGAGGGCCTGCCACAGCAACGCGGGTATCCTGAAGCGGCCGAACCGCACCAGGAATTCGCGAGACAGGACGATGGGCCGCGACGTCGCCCGCAATCTGGAAAACCCGGATTCGAACAATTGCCGGTCATCGGTACCGGGAAACGTGATGTAGCGTACCGGCATTCGCTGGATATTTTCACAGGCGTCGTTTATGGCGCGGGTAAGGATGACGGCCCGGTCCGCATCCATCCGTGCACCAAGCCGAAGGTCGGAAGGCGAAAAGTCTCGCAATTGATAGAACGCTTCCTTTGCCCAGCCATAACCGCCCGGTCCCGAAGGGCGTTGCGGCAGCCCGTGATTCAGGACGAGGGACAAGTATTGCTTCAGCCAGTACAGACCGACGGCGCCGAAGGGAATCTCCACGTAATCGTCCGTGCGATCGATGACCAGTCCCGGCGCCGTTTCGGCGAGTCGCACCAGGGTCCTAAGCAGCCCCAGCTTGTAGGTCGAAGACTTGTTGTCGTTCACGATCACGTGGCGCAGCAGCGGTAGGCTGCCGGTGCCATCGTCCGGCATGGCGAAGACCAGCGTCTCCCAGTCTATGCCGGGGCGCGTCACGTCCGGTTGCGTCGAATGGCTGCGCAGCGCGATGGCCCGCCGGTTGGCAAACCCGATAAGCTCCTCTGCCGAAGTGTCATGGAATCCACGGGCGGCGTTGTCCGCGGCGTCTCCGCCGCGCCTTAGCGTAATCACCAGCAGTCCGGATGGGTTGAGCAGCTCGGAGAGGATGCGGAACGCCCGCTCCCGGACCTTCGGCGCCACGTGCATCCACACGCCACTCAGCAGTATCAGGTCGAACCGCCGGCCGAGCGCGCGCAATGCCCGCAGGTCCGGCAGCGCATCGTCCATCCAGACCACGCTCGGATGGGCGCGTTCCGCGGCGAGGTTCCGCAACGCGCTCGGTTCCACCGCCACGACTTCCCACCCCCTGGCCGCAAGCCAGTTGGCGTCGCGTCCCGAACCGGCACCGATGTCGCAGGCGAATCCGGGTTCTTCACGCAGGTGGGCCGGCGCCCAGTCGGCGTGGACGTCGGCGGGATCGACACCGTCATACCGGGCGGCAAGGGCGTGGGCGTTGAGGTCGTAGTAACTGGTGCTGCTCATGTTTACCGGGAATTCCGCGCACGTGCACGGTACCATCGTGATACGCGGACGCGGGACGTGGACGCGGGACGTGGAAAATGGTTGAATACACAATGTCGAAACCATAATCTATGATCTTGCCATTGTAGCTCGAAGGCGCGATATGTCAAGCAATCCAATGCGCCTTCCGACCGAGCCTTCCGCTGGGTTGCCGACCGCGTTGGCCAGCCGTGTTTGCCGGCCGCGTCTGTCCGATATGCCCTGTGTACGTGCCAGCCGACAGGAGTTACCCGTGATTTCCAAACGCATACTATCCGGCGAGCGCCTCGACGACGCCCGGATGGAGGTAATACTCGAGGACTTTTACAGGAATGGGGTCACCCTCATCCCTGGGGTACTGACCCGGGATGAAATCGACGCGCTTCGCGAGGTCACGGACCGTTGCTTCAACGATCCCGTGCTGGCCGGCACCGATTACCTGAGCGGACGGGGAGACGGTTTCGTGCTTCGGAACACGCTGGAGCTGGACGCGGTGTTCGTAGACATGCTGATCCGCGAACCGATCCTGAGTCTGGCCGAGGCCATCGTGGGTGAGGACTGCAAGTTCTGCGGCCAGAACGTGATCCGTAACGCGCCGGGCCAGGCGATCGATCTGTGGCACGTGGACGACCGGGTGGAGTTCCCATTGCCGGACGACGTGCCCCGCCACGACTCCCGCATCCGCATGCCGGTGCAGTGGTTCACCATCCAGATGGCGCTCACCGACATCGACACGGTGGAGGACGGCCCGACGCAGTTCGTCCCGGGCAGCCACTATTCCGGCAGGGACCCCAACAGCCAGGAGAATCCCGTGTTCGAAGGACGAGGCCTGGAATCGGTCTTCTGCAAGGCGGGAGACGTCTACCTGCAGAACAACCAGTGTTGGCACCGGGGTGCGCCGGTCACGTCGAACCGGATGCGTTACGTCTTTCAGTCCCAGTATGCCGCCCATTGGGCCCACCGGCGGTTTTCCGAATACAACCACGTACCCGTACCACCCACGGTGCTGTCCCGGGCGTCCGAACGGTTGCGCGGGGTGCTGGGCGTCTGACGAAGCGGAATCCGGTCCAGCTCCGACCTAGGCCCTGCCTCGACCTCGGCCCAGCCCCGACCGGTTGTTCTTTGTAGATTAGTGCACGATGGTCTCGAACCGCGCGGGGAGCGCCACCTCGAGGAGCTCGAGGTCGGCCGAGCGATCCGTGAGCGACGTCTTCGTGTGGGGCGGAATGACGTAGGCGTCCCCCGCCTCGAGCCGGTGGGAAACCTGGTTTTCCCCGTTCAGCGTCACCTCGCCTTCCATGACGAAAGTGAAGAGGATATCACCCGTGTGGCTCGTGACCTGTTCGCCGCCGTCAAAGGAGCGGCCGTCCGGGCCGCCGCTCGCGACGCCGCCACTCGTGCCATCAGCGCCACCACCGGCTGAACCGCCGTTCGCGCCCGTGGTCATCCGGGCGACCTGCACCGAGGCCACGCCGTCCGTCGCCTTTCCAATGCCCGTTTCCCTCGCTTCGAATCCCGCCAGTCTCCACGGTTCCCACTCCGCGTCCTTGAGCTGGTGGCGGCAGAACATCTGACCGCCGAAGACGCGATCGGGATTCAGCACCTGGGTCGGCAACTCGACCTCATGATCGATGGTAGTCACGTGGTCGGCAGGGACGCCGATCTCGATCACCTGCAGGTTCTCGGACGATTCGAGCACGCGGTGCCGGATCTCCGGGGGCTGGATCACGCAGTCACCGGCCTTCAGCATGAAGGGCGGCCCCTGGTCCTCGTAGACGAGCTTCACCTCGCCCCGGTAACAGAAGATCAACTGGAATCCCACGGTGTGGTAGTGCACGACGTCGGGAACGGGACCTGCGTCGGGGATCCGGATGTGGGAGGCGATGATGCTCCCGCCCAGGCGGCCGGGCACCAGGTCGCGGTAGTGCATGCCTGCGCGGCCGATCACCCAGGGCGTGTTGTCCTTGAGTCTCCGCACGAGGAAGGCGTGCTGCGTCGGCGGGATCTCGAGCGGCGGATCGGACTGTACGATCTCTACGCGGGTGCCGTTTGGCGCGGTGAGTTCGGTCTCGCCGCCGGCCAGGGCCGCAGGATCGCGGCAGAGGATCCTGAGCGTACCGGGAGGCTCGGAGGCATCCTGCTCCAGCCGGATGGTGAGCCCGTGGCCGGAGAGCACGGAGACCGTCGGGTAGTCGGCGGGGTAGATCTTGTCCATGCGGAACCCGAGGGTCTTCATGAAGAAGGCCAGGTCCGCGGTCAGGTCCTCGGACGGCAGCCGGATCTCGGCGCCCTGGATATTGTCCGCGCGATTGGTCTGTTTGTCGTCATGCAGTTGCATATTGCCCGCTCCCTCAACCTTAATCTCAACCTTTGAAACGGTACTTCTCCACGACGTCCATGTTCAGTTCCGTCCCCAGTCCGGGTTTTTCCGGGAGCCGGAAGTAACCGCTTTCCACGACCGGCGGATCGGTAAGCAGGTCGTCGCGCCAGGGTGCGTCCCACTTTTCGTCCACGAACTCGAGGACCAGGGCGTTCGGGATGTTGGCCATGACGTGGAGGCTCGCTGTCGTCGACAGGGCGCTGTTCGGATTGTGGGGCGAGACCTGCATGTAGTAGCTTTCGGCCATGGCAGCGATCTTCTTCGTCTCCATGATGCCGCCCGTGCGCACTACATCCGGCATAATCATGTCCACCGCCTGGGCGGCGATCAGGTCCCGGAAGCCAAAGCGCGTGTACCTGCGCTCCCCCACGCACACGGGCACGTTGACGGACGCGGTCACCCGGGCGAGGGCGTCGATGTTCTCCGGGTGGACCGGCTCCTCGTAGAACAGCAGGCCGATCTCCTCCAGCCGGTTGCCGATGCGGATCGCGGCGCTCGTGGTGTACCGGCATCCCACGTCGGTGCAGAGGTCCACGTCGTCGCCCACGGCCTCGCGGCACCGCCGCATGTGTTCCAGGGCCAGCTTCTCTTCCCGGAGCGTGACGGACCTGGGTGAGTCAATGCGTTCACCTTTGACCATCGGGTCGGCGGGGAAGTAGGCCTTGATGGCGGTGACGCCCTTCTCGGCCAGCGCCGCGCATTCTTCCGGGTTGGACGCATGGCTGTAGAAGCGGATGCGGTCGCGGCACGGTCCGCCGATGAGGTTGTAAATGGGCTGCCCGGTGACCTTGCCCACGATGTCCCACAGGGCGATCTCGATGCCGCTGACGGCCGCGATGACCGCGCCGGTCTGCCCGATCTGCTCCAGGGCGTAGTACATGCGATGGTACAGGTACTCGATGTGGAAGGGGTTTTCGCCGATGATGAGTTTGCCCAGTTCCTCCACGGATTGGGCGATGATCGTACCGCCCGGCCAGTTCGTGGCGTCCCCCAGGCCCACGACGCCCTCGTCGGTATGGACCTGGACGAAGATCCATGGCGATCCGATGTCCCGGGTTTTGCGCCAGGACTCCACCAGGTGAACTTTCACATCGGTGATTTTCAAAGGTTTCCTCCGGACCGGTACTGGTGGCCGCCGCCCTCAGTCCCGCCGCAGGTGGCTGAACTCCGGTTTCGGACCGCCTTCTTCCCGGTCCCACTGCCAGAGTTCCGTGTAGGGGGACTGAGCCTGGAATCCGAAGATGACCGGTCCGTCCTCGCCAGCCCGTTCGAGCACTTCGGGCTTGACCACGCGGGCCATCTCGTATTCGCACTTGGTCCATCGCCGGCGCCACGGGCTCAACACCGCGTAACGCGGCGCATCGGTCTGGTTCTTCGTCGTGCCATGCCAGGTATTCACGTCGAAGAGCACCAGCGATCCTTCCGGCGCCACGGCGGTCCGGGCGTTGTCGTAGGCCGAATCGGGCACATCCAGGTACTCGTAACGGTGGCTTCCGGGGACGAACTCGGTAGCACCGTTCGTCTCGGTGAAGGGACTCAGGCAGAAGATCACGTTAAGCGCGATCGAATGGCTGGTGATCCGGCGGCCTTCGTCGGCGTCCGGCATGGACGCCTCGCGGTTGTGTCCCGTGATGCCGCTGTCGGAATGCAGGCCCCGGCCGCCCTCTCCGGGCATCACCACCGAACCGTACACGGCGCTCAGGAGCGCGTCGGAACCCAGGAAGTGACGGACCAGCCGCAGCAGATCGGGCAGCTGGTAGAACCGCTCGAAGACCCGCGCCTTGTTGAAGAGCCACTCGAAACTGCCCCGTTCCCGGTCGGGGTAACGGGCCTCCAGTTCCCTGCGCGCCTCGGCGCACTCCTCCGCCGTCAACTTGCCCGTCAGGATGGTGTAACCCTCGACCTTGAGGTCCAGTACGTGGGCCTGAAAGGACTCGTCTGTCATTTGCAAAACCGGTTTCTTTAAGAGGCCTGGCGAGTGGCCGCGCGGCCAGGTCGCTGTCTAACGCCCCGCTAGGTCGTCGCCCAGGTCGGTCGCGTCCACTTTGCCCTTTTCCATGCTCACGCCGACGACGAAAAGTTCCAGGTCCTCATCCGTATGGTTGTAGATACCGTGCGCCCCTCCCATGTTATTCGGGATGGCGTCCCCGCGGACGACCTCTTCCGTCTCGTCGTCGACCGTCATCCGGCCTCGACCGTTCATAATCATGTAGGCCTCGTCGACGATCTCGTGCTGGTGGTAGCCCACCGAGGTGTCCGGCGGCAGCAGGATGTGGCAGAGGTATTCGAAGTTGGTCGTGAAATCCCGGCTGCCCCACACTTCCCGAAAAAACACTTCGCCCCTGCCGCCGTGGTGCCGTCGAGGTTTCAGCAGGGCGCGGTCGAACCGTCCCACGGGCAACCGGTCCGTGGACTCCAGCTCGACTCCGATGCGCGGGTCGTCGAAATCCTCGTGCTTCGGTTCGCGGACCGTATCTACGCAGTGAAAATTGAAGAACCAGGTGTCCCGGTCCGTGTGGTTGTAGATGCCGTGGGACTCGCCCGATCGCAGGGGCACCGCGGCGCCGCCGACGACTTCGGCCGTGCGGCCGTTGTGGGTGAACTGTGCGGCGTTGTCGATGGTGACGAAGATTTCTTCCGCGTAGGTGTGGCTGTGTTGACCAATGCCGCTGCCGGGTGGGAAGATCACCGAGTGAATGAACGTCCACGGCGATTCGAAGTCACGTTCGCTGAAGCCTGGGTTGAAGTAGCTTGCCGCAGCGCCGCCGTGGCTAACGCCCAGGTGCATCTCTTCACGCCTGGTATGGGTAATCCGCATGCTGGCCGCTCCGGTCCGCCGCAAATTGGCATCAGATGCCGCATGGTAGCGTCAAACAGCGTGTGCCTTAGCTCGTGTCCGTCAAATCACCGCAGCGTGACTTCCTCGACGGGCTGCGTGCCGGTCTCGTAGGCGGGCCGCCAACGGTCGTGGGCCATGGACTCTTCCTCGCTCAGCCCGCACAGCCAGTTCCAGGTGTGGATACGGCGCCTCAGGTCCCGGTAGGACTCCACCCCGCTCGTGTAAGCTGCGGCCGGGCGGTCACGGTATGCGGGGATCTCTTCCGAATCGATCAGCCAGTCGCGCCGTCGCGCCGCCGCATTTCGGAAATAGGAGAACTTGATCATGCTGCGGGGCTTGTGATTGAGCTTGGGACCGGCCCTATGCCAGATGCCGTAACGGGTAATGGCCACGGTGCCGGCCTTCACGACAAGCGAGAGTTGGCCCGTGAGATCGCCGTAGTGGGCCAGGGCGTCGCGGTTGACCGCCCGGCAGTGGGAACCGGGCAGGATCATGGTCGGACCGTCTTCGATGTTCACGTCCTGCGGATAGTAGTAGCACTGGAGCTCGTTGATCTCGTAGCCGAGGCCGGATATGCCGTCAGAGTGCCAGTCCTGTCCCGAGACCGGCTGGTCTATGAGATGGTGGTGGCCCCCCGTGGGCATCAGGAAATTGGGCCCGAGCAGCGAACGGATCACACCCGCCAACCGGGGATGGAGCAGCACTTCGCGGATGAATTCGAGCGAGCCGACCGTTTCCTTCGCGGGGCCTTGCGGGAGGTCGCGGCACCGCTCGTTGAAATCGGCACCCACCATCTCGTCGAGCACGACGTATCCTTTGGCCACGAAATCCATCACGTCGTCATCGGTCATAGTCGGTCTGATTTCCGCCATCGGTACGCCTCCTCAGTTTCACTTTTCGAGTCTGCTTCTCGAGTCTACTTCTCGAGTATGAAATCGAAACCCACGTAGTCGTTTTCGAGGTCCTTGTATTCATAAAGCTTGTTGATCGGGTACTGCACTACGCGCCACCCGTCGGCGACCGCCTCCAGCACGGATTCGTAAGGCGGTTCGTCGCTCGGCAACTTGAGCTCCGGCCCCTCGCCCGGTACGAATACCGCCCAGCCGACGATCCCGGACCGCATGTTGATCGACCGGGCGGTCAGATACATGATCCTGGACGGCCGCTGGTTTTCTATAAGTGTTTCAAGTTGATCCAGGTCGCTGTTGTCCAGCCCATTCCCATCCAGTTTCTTCCGGCTTTCAGCGATCCATCGACTGATTTCCGATTGCATTTCGCAAGGTCCCTCTTGCCGCATCGTCGGCGGGGGAAAATAGATGATTCAAGTGAGAAGCATGAATGATCGATGACAGAAGCCGGGCCGGCTCTACGACCGGATTTGGACTCGGCTCTCTGCAATGGTATACGGGTTGCGTGTTTCGTGTCAAGCAGGAACGAACCGTCCATATACAAAGTGGCGCAAGCATGAAATCCGCGGGTCTTGACAGCGTCCGGCGCGACGCTTAAGTTCACGCCTATGTCCAACGCACAACCCCTGAACGCCCAGCAGATCGCCTACTTCAAGCTGAACGGCTACCTGGTGCTGGAGAACGTGTTTGACGAGGAGACCCTGGAAGCCTGGCGTCGGCAGATCTGGCGGGCGCTCGATGGCTGCCTGGAGGATCCCGCAACCTGGCCCCGGGAGACGAGCGGTCTCGACGGATACGAATACGACCCACCTGAATCGGCTCTCGTGCACCATCCGTCCATGATGTCGATCATCGACCAGCTCAGCGGGGGGCACTTCGTCGCGGGTGACGGCATTCCCATTATCCGGTGGCCCGAACCGGAGCGGACGTTCGAAATCCCCAGAACGGGACATATCGACGCCTACGGCGGACGCTGGCTGCCCTTCATGATCGGCGCGACGACTTACCTGTACGACGTGGAACCCGGCGGCGGCGCCCTCATCTACTGGCCGGGAAGCCACCACGCCGCCCACCGGTACTTCCTGGAGCATCCCTCGCACGTGGACGGCAGTTTCCTGGAGATCGAGGGTTTCTCCTGGGACGTATTCTGCGATAACCCGGCCACCGGCGGCCGGGAATTTACCGCGAAAGCCGGCGACGTGGTGCTCTGGCATTCCTACCTGACGCACAACGGGTCGGAGAACACCAGTCATTCGCCGCGCTTCGCCCTGTTCGCCCGCTGGAACCATGAGAAACACCTGGAACAGGACTTCCGGTACGAGATTCCCGATGACCTGTGGAAGTACTGGGCCGTGTGAACCGGCGGTTCCCTGGGTCCGGTTTACATAGCGATCCATTCACCAGCGATAGGACGTGCCCCGTTCAGGATCCCCATGACCCCATCCCCCCGCTACCTCACCCAAGATCAACTGGCGGAGTTCTGGTCCGAAGGCTACCTCGTCCTGAAGGGCACGCTGGATGACGAAGTGGTCCGGACGGCCCGTGATTTCCTGCTGGACCTGATCCCCCGCGACCTGGTCATCCCGGACCACTACCACGCGAACCACGGCCGGTTCAAGCCCCATAATCCCGACGGGAACGGCAGCTTCTTTGAACCGGCGATGCTGCCCCTGCTGCAGAACGAGGCGTTGTACGGCGCCGCCGTGGACATCCTGGAGACCGAATACATTCAGGTCTGGGACGGTTCGGCGGGGATCACCCTCCGTAACCGCGCCATGGAGGGGCGGCTTCAGAATCTCCACCTGGACGCCGTGCCGAAGGGTCCCGAGGAACTGAATGAGGGTTTCCTGCGCACGGGCATCGGGATCGGCGGATGCTATTACATGAACCGGGTGGAAGAAAACGGCGGCGGCATCCACGTGGTGCCCCGGGCGCCGAACCGGGTGCGGGAGATCATGTTGAGCGAGCCGGACGGGCTGACGCGCAATGACGGATGGGGGAAAATCACCGATTTCGAGTCTTCCATGGAAGTCACGGGGGACGCCGGCGACTACGTGCTCATGCACCACCTGATGCCGCACTCGGCCAGCGCGAACCACAACGCCTCGCCGCGGATCGCCCAGTTCACCCGGCTGCAACGCCTGTCGGACGAAGAGGCTCGCCTGGCGCCCGGCCCCGACCGGCCCCTGAGCCCGGACGCCCTGGACGCGCTGACCCCGCTGGGCCGAAAACTGTTCCGCCTGGATCCCTGGGTCGGGTAACTTCAAGTCCCGCAACCGGATCGGATGAACGCCATGTCCCCTGAACCACCCCGGTCCCGGGGCGCTTCGCCCATTACGCTGCGGGCCGGCATCATCGGCCTTGCGCTCTCTGCCGTGGTCGCTTTCTGGGGCCAGTTCTCCGCCGACCACGCCGGGTACAACTATTCCACCTACGCCCATCTCCCCGCGGCGCTGCTGATCCCCTTTCTGATCCTGATCCTGGGCCCCCACGTCCTGCTCAAAAGGCTGGCGCCGGGGTACGCCCTGACGACGTCCGAACTGATCGTGGTCTTCGCTATGGGCATGATCGGTTCGATGGTGCCGGACTGGGGCATGACCAGGTACCTGGTCTCCCTCATCACCGGGCCCTTCTACCATGCGAGTCCCGAAAACCGCTGGGCGGAAACATTCTTCGACACGCTGCCCACGTGGCTGGTGATCAGCGCCAAGACCGACGCGGTACGGGTCTTCTACGAGGGCGCCGCGCCGGGATACCGGATCCCGTGGATGGCCTGGATCTCGCCCCTGCTCTGGTGGATGTCCTGTTTCGGCGCCCTCATGTGGACAGGCGCGTGCATCGTGGTCATCCTGAGGAAGCAGTGGGTCAGCCACGAGCGGCTGCGCTTTCCCCTGGGGGAGGTGTCGCTCAACCTGATGGGCGTGGGGAAGGACCGGGACGACCCGCCCATGGTCCGCACGACCGCCTTCCGGATCGGCGCCGGCCTTTCGCTGGCCGTCGTATGCTGGAACATCGCCTCCTACTGGGACATCGTTTCGCCGGTGCCCATCATGGGGCCGGACGTGCTGTACCTGAAGGTCCATCCGTCGATCCCGGATCTGCCCATCCGGCTGAATGTCTTCGTGCTCTGCTTCGCCTTCTTCATCAATGCCGAGATCCTCTTCAGCCTGTGCTTCTTCCTGCTGTTCACCACGCTGCAACGGGGCGTGCTGAACATGCTCGGGGTAACGGCGGCCACGACCATGTCGCCTACCGGCCTCGTGGGCACACAGTCGATCGGCGCCCTGATCGCCCTGGTGGTGTGGGGACTCTGGATGGCGCGCCGGCACCTGGCCGCGGTGGCCCGGCGGGCGTTTCGAAATGATCCGTCGGTGGACGACAGCGGGGAGTTCTTCTCGTACCGGGTGGCGGTTTTCGGCTTGATCTTCGGCCTGCTCTACCTGCTGGCCTGGCTGTACAGCATCGGCATGTCCCTGCCGGTCAGCCTGGTCCTCCTGGCCGTGCTCTTCACCATCTACCTCGGCATGGCCCGGATCGTCGCGGAGGCCGGACTGGTCGCCATGGACTTGCCGGTGAACGCCAACAACTTCACCGCGGGCATCATCGGCGCCGACAACCTGAATCCCTCCACGATCACCGCCCTGGGCATGACGAACGCCTTCGCCCGGAACTGGAGGACTTTCACGATGATCGGGCTGTCCCATGCCGCCTACCTTCAGCGATGGATGGCGCCGGCCACCCGGCATCTCTTTCTCTGGATCTGCCTGGCCTTCGCCGTCAGCGTGGTGACTTCCCTCTACTATTACATCAGCGCGGGATACGCCGTCGGCGCCGACAATCTCCTGTCCAAGCCCGGCGACCTCGTGCCCTTCTTCTACAACACGATCATGACGTGGAACAGCAGCGTGCGCAGCGTTTCCGACCTGGAACTGATCTTCTTCGGGAACGGCATCGTCCTGTACATGCTGATGATCCTCGGTCGGTTCCTGTTCCTGTGGTGGCCGCTCCATCCCATCGGACTGGTCGTCGTGGCCGCGGACACCGTGCGGTTCATGTTCCTGCCCTTCTTCCTGGCCTGGCTTATCCAGGTGATCCTGCTGCGCCTGGGCGGAGGAGCGCTTTACCGCAGGGCGCAGCCGCTTTTTCTCGGCATCCTGGTGGGGTATGTTCTCGGCATGGCCCTCTCGTTTCTCGTGGACAGCCTGTGGTTTCCGGCGGCGCCGCACCAGTTCGAGTCGTTCATCAATTAAGCTGCTTTCAGGGTAACCGCGCTGACTGACGCCCCGAATCCGACAAGGACGCAAACATGGCCGAATCCAAACGCCCCAATCTCCTCTTCATCATGGACGACCAGCACCGCCACGACTACCTGTCGGCCGCGGGTGCGTCGTTCCTGAACACGCCGAACCTCGACCTACTGGCGAGTCGCGGAGTCCGGTTCACGCAATGCATCACCAACGCCCCGGTCTGCGCCCCCGCGCGCATCGGCCTGGCCAGCGGATATCAGCCCGCGCGGCTGGGGTGCCTCGACAACAACTGCTACCTGCCCCGGCATATCACGCCCTATTACGCCCGGTTGCGGGACGCGGGCTACCGGGTAGGGTGCGCAGGAAAGCTGGACCTGGCCAAGCCGGACCCCTACAACGGACGCCGCGGCGACCGGCCCCGGGTCTTCGGCTGGGGCTTCACCCAACCCGTGGAGTGCGAGGGCAAGATGCACGCGGGCATGGCGGACGAACCGCGCGGGCCTTACGGCTTCTGGCTGGAGGAGCAGGGGTTGTTCGAAGCCTTCCGGGCGGATTACGCGGACCGGGGAGCGCGGGGCTGGATCGAGGGCGCGTCCCATGACTCGGTGCTGCCCACCGAGGCCTTCGAGGACGTCTACATCGGCCGCCGCGCCGCCGAATGGATCGACGAAGTGCCGGACGACTACCCCTGGCACCTCTTCGTCAGCTTCGTGGGTCCACACGACCCCTTCGATCCACCAACCGAATACGCCGACCGTTACCGGGACGCGAACGTGCCGCCCGCCGTGCGCGGAGGGCGCGTGGGTGGCGGACGCGACGATGGCGACAGCGAGGATCACGGCCGCGCGGGAAAACCGGACTGGGTCAACGCCCGGCGCCGCGATCTCTCCGCCGAGGAGATCGCCGTCACCCGCCGCCAGTACAGCGCGGCCATCGAACTGATCGACGACCAGGTGGGCTGGATCATCGAATCGGTTGAACGACGGGGCATGGGGGAGGACACCGTGGTCGTCTTCGCCAGCGACCACGGCGAGATGCTGGGCGATCACGGGCTGTATACCAAGTCGGTGCCCTACGAGGCGGCCCTGCGGGTGCCCCTGATCGCCGCCGGTCCGGGGATACCGGGCGGGCGTACGTCCGACGCCCTCGTGGAACTGATCGACGTCAATCCCACGCTGTGCGCGCTGGCGGGCCTGCCCGCGCAGGAAGGCCTCGACGCGATCGATTTCAGCCCCTTGCTCGCGGGGGAGCGGACAACGCACAGGGAGGAGGCGGCCAGTGCGCTGCGGGAGTTCAGGCTGGTCCGCACGGCAGAACGTAAGCTGGTGGCGCACCACACGGGCGAGGTCGAACTGTTTGACCTGGAAAGCGATCCGGACGAGTTAGAGAACGTGGCGGACGAACGGCCCGAAGAGGTCGCCGCGCTGCGAAGACGGCTGCGCCGGCGGTTTCACTTTCCGCCGTGACCGGGTCGGGCGCGACCACCGGCCGCGACTGCCGGACCGCATCCGACGGGCCGCCCGGCGCTTGATCTGGCCGGCGCTCCGGCCGCGCCGCCCGGGCCGCCCGGCGCCGTGATTCTGCCGGCTAGTGCAGGCCGGGCCCGTCGTAGGGCGCGCCATCGGGCGAGGCCTTCTGCGGTGAGACGATCTGCCCTTGTTCCGGGGTAAGGCGTTCCAGCAGTTCGGGAGACGGCTGGTAACCGTGGCGGAAGTTGCCCCATGACGGTCCGTACCGGTAGACCACGATACGCCGGGTACCCGCGTTCCGCCGCATGGCCGAACCGTGAGAAATACCGTCTACGAAGAGCAGCGCGTCGCCGGCTTCCATGAACAGTTCCACCGATGCGGCGATGCCCTCTACGGAAGCGCCCTTCGGCTTCATGGCGTGCCGGGCGAAATCGGGGTGGGTGAAGTTGGACTTGTGGCTGCCGGGGATGACCATGGTGGCGCCGTCCCCGGGTCCGATATCGGTCAGCGCCATCAGCACGTTGATCTGGCCGCACATGAACCGGCCGCCGTGGTAGCGGAATCCGTTACGCATGATGGGCGGGTGCCCGCCGGAATGCAGTCCGATCGCTTCGCCCGGTTCCCGGAAATTGGCGAAGTTCTCGTCGATGAACAGGGGGCCGTGGGCATAATCGAAGGTGCCCTCCCCGCCAACGAAGTGCTTGACCCTGTCGATCCAGGACGGATGGTCGATCAGTGCCTCGAAGGGGGCGCCCGCCTCGTAGATCTGCTGCAGGTTCAGGCCGTCCACGGTGCCGTAGGTGTGGGCGTGGACGTAGCCGTGCCACTCACCGGGAGACAGGGGCGGGATCGCGTCCAGACAGGCATTCAGTTCCGCCACCTCGGCCTTCGTCAGCGCCTGCTTCAGGTGGAGGAAGCCCTGCAGGTCGAACAGGTAGATGTCCAGGTCGTCCGGTTTGGTCATCGGGGTGGCGGCGCCTCCAGGGGAATCGGGTTGATTTACGCGCGTTTATTCGTTATTCTCTTGACCGGCAATATAGCAGTCACTCCGTCGTAACACAACCTAATTGACCCGGTTCAGCCGGCGCCGCCGACTGGGTTTTTCGTTGTTTTTTTCGTATTCTGAAGACCGGACGAGGCAATCTGAATGAAGGCACCATCACCGCCCAATGTACTGATCGTCCTGAGTGATCAACTGCGGCGGCAGGCCCTGTCCACCTACGGGGACCCGAACATCGTCACACCCCACGTCGACGCCCTGGCCGAACGGGGCGTACGTTTCGAGCACGCCAGCTCGACCTGCCCCATCTGCGTCCCCTTCCGCTTTACGCTCATGACGGGACTGTACGCCCACGACCGGAAAGTCCCCGCGATCGAGTACAGGATGTCTCCGGCTGAACGGACCCTGGCCGACGAGTTCAACGAGGCGGGCTACGAGACGATCTACACGGGGAAATGGCATCTCGACGGCGGCCACGGACGCATGGGTTCCGCCGTGCAGTGCGGACGGACGCCGGTAAAGAAAGCCTATCGGGGCCGCTGGCGGAAATGGATGGGTTTCGAGCTCAGGAACGGCCCCTTCGACACCTGGTATTTCGAGGATGACGACCCGGTGCCCAAGCCGGTCGAAGGATACCAGACCGACGGACTCTTCGACCTCGCCATGGACTACCTCGAGCGCCGGGACCCGTCCCGTCCCTTCTGCATGGTGATCTCCGTCGAACCGCCCCACGACCCCTTCGAGGCTCCGGAAGCCTTGCAGCGCAGCTGGGAGGCGATGGACATCGTGCTGCCGCCCAACGTGGAGGCGGCCGACGCCGAGGCCGCGGAACGGATCATGCTCAACCGGAAGCGGTATTACGCCATGGTCGAGAACCTGGACTGGAACATGGGCCGCCTGGGGGCCTTCCTCTTGCGCACCGGGCTGCACAGCGAGACGGTTGTCCTGTTCCTTTCCGACCACGGGGAACTCGGCGACGCCCATGGACTGCGGGGCAAGCAGTGGCCTTACGAAGAATCTACGGGCATCCCGTTCATCGTCGCGGACCCCCGTCATCCGGACCGGGCCGGCGCCGTGATCGGGGACCCGGTCTCCACCGAGGATCTGTTCCCCACCATACTGGGTCTTGCCGGGCAGAAGCCGCGAGACGCCCTGCCGGGCGAGAATTTGACTCCACTGATCAACGGCAGCGTCAGCAAGCTGGACCGGGAAGGCGTGATGCTGGAATTCATAGCGGAACAGAGGAAGGGCGTGGCCTTTCACGACTGGGTTTGGCGCGGATTCCGTTCCGCCCGGTACAAGTACACTGTCCGCGGCGACAACCACGGCGGCAGTCCCTGGCAGTTCTTCGACCTGGAAAAGGACCCATGGGAACAGCGAAACCTGTTGGACGATCCGGCCTGCCGTGCGGAGATCACGCGGCACCACGACCTGCTTCGACAGCGGATGAAGGAAACCGATGACCACTTCGTACTCCTCCCGGCTTTCGGCCGGGAAGGACTGAATACCTGGGATTAAACCGCGCCTGAACACCAAGGGAAATCGAAGCTCCCATGTCCCAGACCAGCAAGACCACCCCGCGGACCGGCGAATCCGGAAGCGGGGGCCTGTCAGCCACATTGACGACCGGGCTCACCCGCCGGGCGTTGCTGATCGGCATCTTTCTGTCCATTTTGTTGAACATCTGGACAATCCACGCGGGCTATATCTCCCAGTCGTCCTTCATCAGTCTGACCCACCTGCCCGTTTCCGCGCTGTTCCCCTTCCTGCTGGTCGTGCTGGGACTCAACCCCCTGCTGAAACGCTTCTGGCCCTCCAGGGTGCTCAACCGGAACGAGCAGATCATCGTCTTCTTTCTGGTGTTCACCGCGTCCACCATTCCGGCGTGGGGTTTCAGTTCCTACTGGATCGGCGGCATCACGGGACCGTACTACAACGCCACCACGGAGAACCAGTGGGCGGAGCTCTTCTTCCAGTACCTGCCCTCCTGGCTCATCGTCCAGGACCAGCAGCAGGCGCTCACGTGGTTTTTCGAAGGCCTCCCGGACAGCCGTCCTCCGGCTCTCGGCATCATCCGCAATGCCTGGACGATTCCGATGATCTGGTGGATCACCTTCTTCCTCGCCATCTTCGTGGTCGGCGCATCGGCTATGGTCATGCTCCGCAAGCAGTGGGTGGAACACGAGCGGCTGACCTTCCCGCTCGCCCAGATCCCGCTGATCATGATCGAGGAGCAGAAGGGCCGGGCGCTGCCCGCCGTGATGCAGTCGAAGCTGTTCTGGTACGCCTTCGGCATCACGCTGTTCATTTTCCTCTGGAACATCGTCGGTTTCTTCGGCTGGGTCAGTCCGATCCCCATCGGTCCGCTGCACAATTTCAACGTGGTACTGGCCCGGGCGTTTCCCAACATACCCGTTAAGTTCAATTTCCTGGTCGCGGGCGTCGGATACTTCACCAACCTGAACGTCCTGTTCAGCATCTGGGTGTTTTTCGTCATCATGACCATTCAGCAGGGCATCATGACGCGCCTCGGCGTGCCCGGGGCCTTCGCCGTCGTCAAGTCGCAGCATTCCGGCGGTTTTCTGGTGTTTGCCCTGTACGCGTTGTGGGCCGCCCGGCGGCACCTGAAGGACGTGGTGATGAAGGCCCTGGGCAAAGCGCCCCACGTGGACGACTCCAGGGAGTTCTTTTCCTACCGCATGGCGGTGCTGGGGGTGCTGGGAGGGATCGTCTACATCATCTGCTGGCTGTATGCATCGGGCATGTCCCTCGGCATCATCGCCTTCATGATGGGTTCTCTCCTGATCATGTTCGTGGGCGTGACCCGTATCGTGGCGGAAACGGGCATCGTTTTCCTGGACCTGCCCTTCGAGACCCACGATTTCACCGTGGCCGTCATCGGTTCCGGCAGTATCAGCACGCGGGACCTGACCAACCTGGCCATCGCCAATTCCTACGCCCGGAACTGGCGCACCCTCGGCATGTGCTCCATGGGGCACATCGCGAAGGTGGACGACGAGATGGGCGGCACCGGGAAAGGCTCCTTCAAGACGATCACCGCCGTGCTCGCGATGAGCATCGTGGTGGCACTGGTCTTCACGCTTTACCTGGGATACAACCACGGCGGGGCATCGCAGTTTTTCGAGCCCGCCTTCTCCAACGCCGTGCAACTGCCCTACAACAACCTGGTCAAGTGGATCAACAACCGGGAGGCGATCACCGGCACCGAGTTCTGGTTCATGATGTTCGGCGGATTGATTACCGCCCTGCTGATCCAGGCCCATCACCGGTTCACGTGGTGGTCGCTGCATCCCATCGGGTTCACCGTGGTCCTGACGCCGGGCATGGCCAGCTCGGCCTTTTCCCTGTTCGTGGTCTGGTGCGTGAAGGCCCTGCTGCTGAAGATCGGCGGCATCCAGCTTTACAGAAAGGCCATACCCGCGGTGATGGGCATGCTCGTGGCCTTCGTGCTGGGCGTGTTTCTGTCCTACGTGGCGGACGTCACGTGGTTCCCACGGGCCGGACATCCCGTACAGAACTGGTAAAGGTCGGCTACAGGCCGGCGGGCCAGAGATGCCGGCCGGCGGGCCAGAGATGCCGGCCGGATTCGGTCGACGGAGGTGTGAGGTGACGGAAGAAAAGGATCCCCAGGAAGTACTCGACCGCATCCTGGAGAAGGATGGCCGGTTTCCCCGGCGGGCTTACCTCTTCGTCATGGAGGCGGTTTCTTTCACGGTGGAAAAACTGACCGTCCGCAGGCACATCACGGGGAAAGAACTCTCCCTCGGCATACGGGACCTGGCCCTCGAGCGGTTCGGCATCGCGACGAAGCTGGTTTTCGACGAGTGGAACATCTCGAAAACCCGCCACTTTGGCGATATCGTTTTCAATCTCGTCAACGAGGGACTACTGCGCAAGACCGAGGAAGACTCCATCGAAGACTTTGACGAAGTTTTCGATTTCGGTACCGCCTTCGAGACAGATATCCCGATCGACGACGAATCGGAACGTCGCTGACCTTACGACCGCCGGACTGTACGACGCTGCCTCCTGCCGAATGTGGGCTTGGGGGGAGTGGTGTCCTGCGCAGACTCGCCTGCGGCCTGCGGCACCTCCTTGCGGGGGGAATCCGAGGCTTTCGCGGCGTTTTCGGCCGGTTCCGTCACGGCATCCTTCCCTCCGCGGGCTGCTGGAGCGGTCTCCACCGGGACGGTCTTGGCGTCCGATTGCACCGGCGATGAGTCCTTTTGAGAGGCCGGTTCGTCTTTCCTGGCGGATTCGTCTTTCCTGGCGGATCTACCCCTGGTCCGCCTGTGACCATTGCCTCGCGCGGCACCCCGGCTTGCCCGCCCGGCACGCTTGCCCTTGGCTGTATCCTGCTGTTTCTCTGTAGCCGCGACTTGCTGGTCGTCGGTGGCCGCGACCTGCTGTTCGTCCTTGGCCGCGATTTGCTGATCGTCGGTGGTTGCCGCCTGCGGGTCGTCGGTGGCCGCGACTTGCAGGTCGTCCTTGGCCGTGGACTTCCGGTCCACTTTGACCGCGTCCTTTTGGTCTACCTCGGCGGCGACCTGCTGATCGTCCCTGGCTGCGACCTGCTGGTCGTCCCTGGAGGCGTCTTTCTGGTCGTCTTTCGCCGCGACTTGCTGGTCGTTCGCGCTGCTCGCGGGAGCCGGCGCGCCGTTCGACTTCTGGCGCGTTCCGCGCCGGCCGCCGGATTGCCGGGACCTGCCCGATCCACGCTGCGAACGCCCTGAGCCGGACCTGCGGGATGAACGGGCGGCGGGCTGTTCCGATTCGGCCGCCACGGTCTCGTCTCCGGCGTCGCCATTGGCCGCGGGCGGAAGTACCCGGTAATTGAGCCGGCCGGATGCGGCGGGCACCGATTTGAGCTTGTTGATCAGGCGCTTGGGAAAGACCATGCGCGCGGTCGTCAGTGGATTCCCCCACTGGCTGACGCGCAGGCTGCCGCCCAGGCTGACCAGCGCGTAGGCCGTATCGAAGTCGAGCCCCTTGTCCTGCGAGATCCACTTCACCATTTCCGTGATCGCCAGGCGCGCTGCCTGGTCCACCGTGGACGCGGACGTGATGGTGATCCATTCGCCCTTCGATTCGACCCGTGGCCAGGAGAACCGCCCGCCCGGCAGCGTGTCCACCCGCAGGGTGACCTCCGCTTCGACTTCCACGCCGGAACCGGCGATCTGTCCGTCTCCCACGCAGGCCTTCACATCGCCCAGCGACAACAGGGCGCCGTTGACCTGCACGGGGAGGTAGACCCGGGATCCGGTCGTGATTTCCAGGGTGTCCATGTTTCCGCCGTGCCGGCCCGGGTAGACGGTATCGATCTCCCCGTGCCTGGCAGCCACGCCCATGCTACCGATCACCGGGTGAAGCGGCAGCTTGAGCCGCTCGTCCAGGTGAACCTGGTTCTCGTTGACTTCGAGGACGCGCACATCCGGTTCCTTGATATCCTGACCGGGAACGCCCGTCTCCGGCCGCACGGCGAACACGCCGGTACCGGCCGTCTCGATCTGCTTGACCTGGATCGACAGTACATCGCCGATGCTGGCTTCTTCCACGTAGATTGGACCGGTTACGGGTATACCCTCCGGCCGGTCGGCGTCTCCATGGGTATTGGGTTCTTTCGTAAGGAGACCCCGGTAGCAGTCCTGCGTTTCCACTACGACGGTTTCGCCGCGGCTCACCGTAATGGCCGGTGAGACGTTCGGACCGAA
This sequence comes from Gemmatimonadota bacterium, assembly GCA_009837395.1. Classification (GTDB taxonomy): domain Bacteria; phylum JAAXHH01; class JAAXHH01; order JAAXHH01; family JAAXHH01; genus JAAXHH01. Next base: position 184,007 of record VXTP01000030.1, on the reverse strand, counting down.
AACCTGGTGGACCCGGTCTCTGGTAACCCGTCTGGTCAGGACGGCCTGCTCTGATTTGCTTGTCTTGGACGTTCGTGACGTCCTGGATGATCTGCGAAACAAAATAGGTATAACCTCTCGTGAATGGGTTGGTGGATCCAACCGGAGCGGCTCAACCGAAGAGCTCGTCTCCATAAGCGAATACGGCGGGCGTTCCTCCCGTGTGAAGGAATATGACGGAATCGTCCGTCTGAAACCGCCCCTCGCGGATGTGAATGGCCAGGCCGTCCATGGCCTTGGCCGTGTATACCGGGTCGAGTACGATGCCCTCGGTCTGCGCCACCAGGCGCATGGTCTCGAGGCTGGTACGCGACGGTTCGCCGAAATCCGGTTTGGCGAACGCGCAGGAGACATCGAAATCGTCCGGTGTGAAAGTGTGGTTCAGTCCGATGACCGAGGCGCATTCGTTGGCCACGGGCGCGAGACGTTCCTGCATCTCCCGGTCGTCTCCCACCCAGTAGTTGAGCCCGACGGCCTTGAAGCTGGCGGAGACGGCGCGCAGTCCGACCACCAGCCCGACGATGGTATGGGTCATGGAACTCGTATAGATGGCCCTTGGCGTTATGCTCCGCTGCGCGAGTTGCTCGCACAGTTCGAGGACGGCATCAACGTAGGCCACGGCACGCAGGATCGCGCCGTCGCTGCTCGTGTCGTATGCCTTCGATCCCTTGGATTCCAGCTCGTCGATCTGCTTCTTCAACTCGTCCTTCACCGTCAGCGGAAAGACGTACTTGATCTGGTCCGCCATGAGGTGGTTGAGCAGCAGGTTGCCGGAAACGGGATAGGATCGATGGTCCCGCGGGATGACCACGATGGACTTCATGCCCAGCCGGGCGGCGGCCGCGGCAGTCTGCGCGGACTGGTTGGACTGGGAATCGGAGCCGTGGACCAGGTAGTCGCACCCGTTCTCGAGGGCGGGACCCAGCGAGTAGGTGAACTGGCGGGCCTTGTTTCCGCCCATGGCCAGTCCGGTCATGTCATCGCGTTTGATGTATATACGGGGGCCCCCGAGGGCCTCCCCAAGGCGAGGACAGTCCTGTAGCGGAGTGGGCAGGTGGGCCACCGGCGCTCGGGTGAACCTGCCCAGAAGGTGACGCAGTTCCTGCGCGGCGTCACGGTCGTACAACTTCAATATGGCTGCTCCAGCAGGCGAGAGGCCGGGTTCCCCACGGGAATCATCCCAACAGGAATCATCCCACCGGGAATCAACCGGCGCGTTCGCCTAATGTCCGAATGCAGCGCCTTCGATCCTGGGGTCAGGGGCGCCCAGGCGATCGCCGGTTTCGGGGTCCACCATGATGCTGTGGCCGTCTCCCTGGCGGTATGAACCGCCTCCCCATCCGCGGCTGCTGAGATTGTGCCCCTTCGTCTTCATGGCGTCGACGACGTCGGTCCCCACTCCGCCTTCCACGCGTAGGAAGTCCGGGAACCACTGGTGATGGATGCGCGGCGCGTCGACTGCTTCCTGGATATTCATGCCGTGATCGACGACATTCAGGATCAGCTGCATGGTCGTATTGATGATCGTGCGTCCCCCGGGGCTGCCCACTACCAGGTACAGTTCGCCGTTGCGCGTAACGATAGTCGGCGACATCGAACTCAGCATCCGCTTGTTCGGTTCGATGAGGTTCGGCGGCGTGCCGATCTGTCCGGTATTTCGGGTGACCCCCGGTTGGTAATTGAAATCGCCCATCTCGTTGTTCGTGATCATGCCCGTTCCCGCGATGACGATGTGGGAGCCGTACCCGCCTTCAAGCGTATAGGTGTTCGATACGCCGTTGCCCCACTGGTCGACGACGGAATAATGGGTGGTCTCCATGGGCTCAGTCGCCATGGTCAGTTCAGGTCCCAGTTCCTCGCTGGGCGTGGCGAAGAAGGGATCGATCGTGGCCCGAAGCTCCGCGGCGTACTCCTTCGTCGTGAGATGTCCCGGTATCTCGACGAAGTCCGCGTCTCCCAGGTGCCGGGCGCGTTCGGCGTAGGCCCGGCGCATGGCTTCGGTCATGATGTGAAGGGTGTTAGACGCGTTATGGCCCATCCGGCTCACGTCGTACCCTTCGAGTATATTGAGCATCAGCGACATGGTGATGCCGCCCGAACTCGGCGGGGGCATGGAGATGATCTCGTATTCCCCGCGGTAGGTGTTGCGTATGGGTTCCCTGACGATCGCCTGGTAGTTGGCCAGGTCGGTCCGGTCGATCATGCCGCCGCCGGCCATCATGTCCTTTTCGATCAACTCGGCGGTCCTGCCCTTGTAGAAACCGTCGTGACCGTGTTGCGCGATGAGCTTCAGGGTTTCCGCCAGGTCTTTCTGGATCCAGCGGTCGCCTTCCTGCCAGACCTCGCCGTCGCTGCGCAGCATGGCCGCCTTGCTCGCGGGGATCTGGTCGAAGATTACCTTGCGCCCGTTCAGTCCCCGGGCGATGCGTTCCGTCAGGATAAAACCGTTCTCGGCGAGATCGATGGCGGGCTGGATGACCTCCGCCATGGACATGGTGCCGTATTTCTCGAGAGCCAGGGCGAATCCCGCGACGGTGCCCGGCACGCCGATGGCCAGGTGGTGGATCCGGTTGGTGAAGGGGTGATAGGGTGTGCCGTCGCCGCGGGTGAGGACGACGTTCTGGTTCACGGCCCGGTTGCCGTCCGGATCCAGGTACATCCGGGCATGGGCTTTCCCGGGCGCTTTTTCCCGGTAGTCGACGGCCACGGCCGTACCGTCCGCCAAGCGGATCACCATGAAGCCACCGCCGCCGATGTTGCCGGCGGAAGGATGGGTCACTGCAAGGGCGAGCCCAAGTCCCACGGCCGCGTCCACCGCGTTACCGCCCTTCTTGAGGATGTCCGCGGCGATCTGCGTGGCCAGGGGTTCGACGGCCACCGCCATGCCCTTCTTGCCGACCACCGGCTTGCGCGATGCCGCATGGGACGTTTGAACCGTGGTGGACAGAAGGATGAAGCCGAACAGAACGGCCAGGGTCTTGAATCGATGGTTCATTTATCGAAACCTCATGCTTATCGTGAAAATACCGCTATGTTTACGGGTCGAATGTATATTTGCGGTTCGTATTCAAATGGGGGACACCATCTTCCACGGCACAGACTGAAGTAATAAAGGCGGACATCCCGTCCGCGTCAAGGCCAATGTGTATCCAGCAACCTGCGAAAGGCTACATATTTCACTATTTTAAGATACGGCGGACACCCCTCGCGCCTTCAGTTTTTCTCTGTTGATCCGCCTGCCCCGTTGCCATATATTCGAACGATGTTTCGACCGCCAGGAGTCGACACAGCAAACGACGACCGCACTCATTTGATGCTCCCTATCTACAGGTAACCTCCATGCGCAAACACTACCGCCTGATGATCCCCGGTCCCATCGAAGTCAGCCCCGACGTCCTCGCCCACATGAGCGATCCCCTCACTGCCCATTACGGCGACCGATGGGTGGAAATCTGGCGCAAGACCGTATCCAATCTCCAGCGCGTGATCGGGACGGAAGGCGACGTCTTCCCGCTCGTGGGATCGGGCCACACGGCCAACGACATAGTGATGAACAGCCTGTTCAACCCGGGCGACCGGATTCTGACGCTCGACAACGGCCTTTTCGGCAAGCGGCTGGACGACCTGGCCAGGGCTTTCGGGCTGGATTCGGTGGTGTTGGAGAAGCCCTGGGGCGTGCCTTTCGAGGCTGCGGACATCCACGAGGCGGCCGCGGCGAATCCAGGTCTGAAGGCGGTCTTCATGGTGCACGGGGAAACGTCGACGGGCGTGGCCAATCCGGTTCATGAACTGGCCGCCGCCGCCCGGGAACACGGCATGCTCGTCCTGGTGGACACGATCGCTTCCGTGGGCGGCGAGCAGTACCTGATGGACGCCTGGGACATCGACGTCACGGTGTGCGCCTCCCAGAAGGCCCTGGGCGCGCCGCCGGGCCTGGCCCTCGTGGCCGTGAGCGACCGGGCCTGGGACACCATGAAGGACCGGCGGGAGCCCCGCGGGTTCATGGCCGACCTGCAGAACCTGCGACACTTCGCCGAGACCCAGGCAGACGTCCATCCCCATCCCGGCACCATGCCTGTCAACAACTTCGTCGCCTTGATCAGAAGCACGGACGATATCCTGGAAGAGGGACTCGAGGCCTGCTGGACCCGGCACCGCAAGGTCTCCCGCGTGGTGCGGGAAGGCGTGCGCGCCATGGGCCTCAAGGTCATGGCCGAAGAGCGGGCCGCCTGCGTCAACATGACGGTCATCCTGTCGGAAGACCGGTTCAAGCCCGTCGCCTTCTCCGATTTCATGAAGACCGAGTACGGCATGCATGTCGGACTGGGCCTGGGCGACTACGTGAACCGGACCATACGCGTGGGCCACATGGCGCACAACGCCAACCTGGAGGCCGTGACGCCCTTCCTCGTCGGACTTGAGCAGTACCTGCGCCGTCAGGGATTCGACGTGGCGCGCGGCGCGTGCCTGGCCGGCCTGGACTGATCACGCGGACCGCCCGGCACCGGACGAGCCGCCCGACCTGGTTGGAGAATCCGAGATGATCTACGAAGAACGGATCTACAAAATCATGCCCGGCCGCGTGCCGGATATCCTGGACCGGTTCACGAACCACGCCGTGCCCCTCTTTGAGAAACACGGCATGAAGCTGGTCGGTTTCTGGCAGACCGCGGTAGGTCCGAGCAACCACGAGGTCACCTATCTGCTGGCCTTTGAAGACGCGAACCACCGCGACCGGGCCTGGGCGGCTTTCATGGCCGACCCCGCTTGGATCAAGGCCAAGGCCGACAGCGAAAAGAACGGCGTGCTGGTCGCCGAGGTGGCCAACCGGATCCTGACGCCGGTTCCCTTCTCTCCCCTGCAGTAAACCGGCACCGACATGGCGAAACAACAGCGCTTGCGGAAGGAACTGCGGTTCTTCGAAGTCTACGCCGTCGCGACGGGCACCACGTTGAGCGCGGGCTTCTTCCTCCTGCCGGGCCTTGCGGCGATGGAGGCCGGTCCCTCCCTGGTGCTGGCCTACTTGCTGGCGACCGTTCCCCTCATCCCGGCGATGCTCTGCGTCGTGGAACTGGCCACCGCCATGCCCCGCGCGGGCGGCGTATACTATTTCGTCGACCGGTCCCTGGGACCTTTCGCCGGGCTGATCACGGGGATCGGGACCTGGCTGGCGCTCATCCTCAAGGTCACCTTCGCGCTGGTGGGCATGGGTGCCTACATCGCCCTTTTCTTCCCGGGCCTGCCCCAGCTCCCCGTGGCCCTGGTGCTGGCGGCGGGTCTCGGCGCGGTGAACTTCTTCGGCGCCGCGAAGAGCGGCCGCCTGCAGATCTACCTGGTGATGGCCCTGCTCATGCTGCTGGCCGGTTTCATCGGCGGCGGGGTCCCGGCGCTGGATGCCGTCGCGTTCGAGGGCCTCTTCGACGTCGAGATCACCACGCTCATGGGGACGGCGGGACTGGTCTACATCAGCTACGTAGGTGTGACCAAGGTCGCAAGTCTCGCGGAAGAAATCGAAAAACCGGAAAAGACCCTACCCCGGGGCGTGTTCCTGGCCCTGGCCACCGCTGTCGCGGTATACGCCCTCGGCACGACGGTCATGGTAGGCGTCATTCCCATTGAACGCCTCGCGGGCGACCTCACGCCGGCGGCGACGGCGGCCGGCATCCTGTACGGCTGGTGGGGAAGCCTGCTCCTCTCCGTGGCGGCCCTGCTCGCCTTCGTCTCCGTGGCGAACGCGGGCATCCTGAGCGCTTCCCGCTATCCGCTGGCCATGAGCCGCGACCGCCTGCTGCCCGTCGGAATGAGCCAGGTAACCTCCAGGGGCGTGCCGGTCCGCTCGCTGCTGCTCACGGTGGGCAGCATCCTCTTCATCCTGCTGACCCTCGACCCCGTGGGCATCGCCAAGCTGGCGAGCGCTTTTCAACTCGTCGTCTTCGCCGTCGTGTGCCTCGCGGTGGTCGTGATGCGGGAAAGCCGCATCGCCGAGTACGACCCGGGATATCGCTCGCCCTGGTACCCCTGGATGCACATCGTAGGCATGATACTGCCCTTCCTGGTGATCTGGCAGATGGGTTGGCCCGCCATTCTGTTCATCGTCGGTTTCATTGCCGCGGGGACCCTGTGGTATTTCTACTACGCGCGGTTCAGGGCGGACCGCAACGGCGCGATCTACCACATGTTCGAACGGCTTGGCCGGTCGCGTTACCAGGGGCTGGACCGGGAACTGCGCGGGATCCTCAAAGAGAAGGGGCTTCGGGACGAAGACCCCTTTGAAGACATGATCACCCGGTGCCAGCCGGTCGATTTCGAAGAGGAAGTCGATTTCGGTCGGGTTACCGCCGTTGCTGCTGAAAAGCTGTCGCCCCGGATCGGGCTTTCAATCGATGAGATCAACGACCGATTCATACAGAAGACCGATGCAGGCGGAACGCCGGTCGCCGACGGCGTGATGTTGCGTCATTTTCGCATGCAGGATATCGCCCAGCCGGAGCTGGTACTCGTCCGCACATTCGAGGGCGTACCGGTAGAATATCAGAATCCCGTGACCGGCGCGCTGAACTCCGACGAAATACACGCGTTTTTCTTCCTGGTCAGCCCTGCGGAGCACACCTCGCTGCATCTGCGCATGCTGGCCCGGATCGCGGAACGGGCCGATGACGTAAACTTCGGCCTGGTGTGGCTCGCCGCGGTCGACGAACACGCCCTTCGCGATATCTTCCTGCGGAGCGACCGTTACCTGACCGTCCCGGTCCTTCCCCAGTCGCCCGCGAGCGGCCTGATCGGAGTGCCCGTATCGGAAATGGAAATCCCGGGAGGATGCCGGATCGTGTGGATACGCCAGTTCGACGAGGTGATCGTCCCCACGGGCGACACCGTGATCAAGTCCGGCGATCTGTTGACCGTTATCGGCGATCCCGGGGACTTGAACGTCTTCCGGCGGATGTACCACGACTAGGGCACGTAGGGGGTCCCCGTCCGGCGCAGTTCCTTCGTAACCGCCATCTGGCAGGTCACGTAGGCCTGGGCGTCCGTGTTGCCGCGGCGGTTCAGCAGGCCGGCGGCGTATCCCGGCCGGGCATCGGCGATGGTGCCGACGATGAGGTTGGCGTATTCCACGGTGGTGTCGTACCGGTCCGCGATCAGTGCATTCATCTCGCTCCAGGCGATCTTGACGGCCTCTTCCCAGTTGTAGCCCTGCCCGCTGGTCAGGTATTCCTCCTGCGACTCCACGATGCGGGTCTTCTCCACGACCGGGGCGCTGCACGGAAACCCGGGCGACCGGTCCACGCGCATCGTGATCGTCGAGTCGATCTCCACGCCCGTGCCTGTCAACTCACCGTCCCCCATCCGGGCGTGCACGTCGCCCAGGGACAACAGTCCACCCGGCTTCTGGGCGCAGATGTGCACCGTGCTGCCCGGTTGAATCGCGTTGAAATCCATGTTGCCGCCCGTATCGATCTGGTGAAGGGCCACCGACTCCAGCATGACGACGCCGATCATGGGCCGCACCGGTACCACGAAATCGGGCGGGAAGTGGACCAGGCCGTCCCGTACCGGAGCGATCAGGCGCACGCTGCCCCAGTGGGGGCCGCCGTTGCGATAGAAGCCGTAGGGACCGACCTCCATGTCGAGGATCTCAACGGACACCCAGTCCCCGGCCTCGATCCCTTCGATATGGAAGGGTCCGCATGGCCGCGAAAACCGGTAGGGATCCACGTCCATCACCGCTCCGGCCCGCAGGTCCTTCTTGGCCAGATAGTCCTGGTCGTGGCCGCCGTAGGTCTCCACCTGGACCGTCTCCCCGGGTTCGAGCACGCCGCGGATCTCCTTGAATGCCGGATCGTCCGGTCCGGAGAGATAGGGGGTGCGGGTAAACCGGCGCATGGAACGCTCCTTCCTTTTGGGCTTCTGGCCCAATGATTTTATTGCGATTCCCGGTGTGTTTTTATCATCATTCAAGACGTCGGCAGGTTATATTCTGGATTGTATTCGATCCAGTGAAGCCTTACAAGCCCAAAACCCACCCTATACAGCGGTCCGGCACTTGCGTCGGTCCGTCGCGGAGCACAGGCCATGAAACTGACAAAAGAACAACTGGCGTTCATGGAGACCTTCGGCTACCTCGGCTTTCCCGGGTTATTGAAGGACCGGATCGACGAGATCACAGGCGCTTTCGAGGCGATCTGGACCGAGCGCGGCGGCGGCCATGACGGCAAGCCCCACGACGGGACAGCCCGGTCCTGCATCGTGCCCTTCATCGACCAGCATCCCGTGCTGTCCTCGCTCATCGACGACCTGCGTGTAAACGGGATCTTCAGCAGTCTCCTGGGGGAGGACTTCGTGTACCTGGGCAGCGACGGCAATTTCTACGTGGACGACACCCGGTGGCACTCGGACACGGACTGGTCGGGCAAGATGCGCGGCGCGCCGCCCCGTATCTACTACAAGATGGCATTCTACCTGGATCCGCTGACCCGGGAGTCCGGCGCGCTGCGGGTGATCCCGGGCAGTCACCGGTGGGGTGACGCCTATGCCGATTCGCTGGAAACCCAGATCCGCGAATCGCCGGAAAAATGGGGCATCGAAGGCTGGGAGGTGCCCGCTGTGGCCCTCGAGACGCAGCCCGGCGACGTCGTTATGTTCAACCAGAACACCAAGCACAGCGCCTGGGGCGGAGGCGACCGGCGCAGGATGTTCACGATCAACTGCACAGCCCGGTTCGCCGAAAAGGATATACCGATCTTGAAGAACGAGATCGCCGCCGCCGCGCGGTTCTGGCTCGACAGCGTCTACGGGGAAGCCATGCTGGAAACGGCCGGTCCGGCGCGCATGAAGCACCTGGAACAGCCCCTGGCCCACCAGGACCATCTCGTGGAGGAGGTCCGCAAGGCCAGGCTGCGCATGGCGGAGCCGTCGCGGGGTTAACGCCAGTCCTGCTGGCCGCGGACCTGCCGCAGGAACCTACGGGCGTTGCCAGAGAAATGGTCTTCTATCTCCTGCGAGGTCAGCCCCAGCATGTCCGCCACCTGTTTCTCCTGCCTCAGTTGCTCGTAGATGACCAGCGTCGCCCGTGAATCGCAGTGGACCGTCGTTTCCGTCGTTCCCTCGTAGTAGGTCCACGCCCGCCCGTAGGTGACGTATTTGCCCCGGGCGCATCCCGCCACCACGTTGTCCGATCCGAACATGACGCGCGAGCGGTCCTCGTGCTTCATCAGCAGGTACTGGGAGTAGAGGTCGTTCACGGCCGACGTATCGTACCAGATGTTGGGCAGGTCCGTGAGAAAATGGATAGCCCGCTCCATCATGAAGCAGTTGAAGGCCCGGGCGCAGTGGGCGAGGATCCACTGGGCACGGGGATAGCGCTTCGTGTAGTCGGCCAGGTCCCGTTGGTTGTCCGCGTCCGCCGGCCCTTCGGGCTTGGACATGTGCATGGTGATGGCCAGTCCCAGGTCGTGGGCTACCTCGATGAAGGACTCGGGCAGGAAGTCCCGGATGCGGCAGTGGGTGGGGTCCGGCGCAAAGGTCCGGTAGGGTTTGAGGCCCAGGAAGCCGTGTCGCTTCACCTGCGCGGCCACGTATTCCGGCGTCATGTCGGGCGTGACCATCATGTTGATCGCCGATTCGGGGTCCTGCTTCATCTCCTCGGCCATCCAGTCGTTGTGCCCTTCCGTGTCGATCCCGCCGGGGATCGGCGTGCCGAGTACCAGGTAGTGCATCCTGCGGCCCGGATACAGCTGTTCCGCCCAGGCGAGGTGGTCCTGGTAGTCGATCTCCAGCCGGAGCCCGGTGGGGCCCGGGGGCAGCTTTCCCCGGTGCCGTTCCGACCACATGTGCACGTGCATGTCGTAGACCGTATCCGGCACGAAATCGGCCAGCTCCTCGTCCCAGAAGCTCCGATCGAAATCCTGATAGTCTGGTACGTTCATGAAGGCTCCTCGCGGGTTGCGGGGGAAACTGCGATTCGTATGAGATCGGTTCAGTGTACCCCCATCGCGCATCCTTTTCAAGGCCAAAAGAAACTTTGACATTGCACGGTTTCATAAGCACATTTGCCACTAGATCACATCCAATCAGATCGCCATCGAAGACGGAGGCAATTATGGCTGAAGCACAAGACATGAACCGGCGCAGTTTCCTGCGCAGCACCATGCTCGGCGGCGTGGGCGTCACGCTGATGGGCACGCCGGCCTGGGAAGCGGCGGCCCAGATGGTCAACGGCACCGCGGGCAGCCCCGTGAACGGCGTGGGACTCGACGATCCCCTGCTCGTGCAGCTCAGTATCAACGAGAACCCCCTCGGCGCGTCGCACAGGGCCATCGAGGCGGTGGCGGGCAAGATGTTCGGCATGAACCGGTATACCATGCACAACGAGCTCGAAGAAGCCCTGGCGGGCTACCACGGTGTCGACCCCGAGTCGGTCGTCCTGGGCGTGGGCTCGTCGGAAATCCTGCTGACCGCGACGTTGGCGGCTTTCTGGAACAATCCGGGAAACGCGGTCACGGCCTTCCCGTCCTATAGGTCCATTCCGAGAACGGCCGAGGAACTCGGACAGGCCGTCAAGCAGGTTCCGCTGACCGGGGACTGGCAAATCGATCTGCCGGCCATATCGGCAGCGGTGGACGATAACACCCGGATCGTCAGCATCTGCAATCCCAACAACCCCACCGGCCAGCTCCTCGATCCCGCAGAGCTGGAACGAACGATCCGGGCGGTACCGAACGACGTCATCGTCTGCGTGGACGAGGCGTATATCCAGTTCGTCGACGATCCTGCATATCCGTCCACGATTTCCCTGACGAAGGAAGTCGAGAACCTGCTGGTGTCCCGGACCTTCTCGAAGGCCTACGGATTGGGTGGCATGCGGGTCGGTTACGGCGTGGCCCATCCCGCCCTGCTGGAGCGCATGCAGCGGTTCAGCATCGGCCTGCTCAACAAGAACACCCTGTCGATCGTGGCTGCGATGGCCGCGCTGAAGGACCAGCAGCACGTCCAGCGTACCGTGCAAATCGTCCGCGAGGGGAAGGCATTTCTCTACGAGGAACTGGAGGCCATGGGATACAGCCCCTTGCGCACGCAGACGATTTTCGTTACGGTGGAAATCGGTCCCAACGTGAACACGCTGATCGACCGCCTGTGGGAGAAGAAGGTCTATGTCCGCCAGGCCTTCGACATGGAAGGCTTCATGCGCATATCCGTCGGCCTGCCCCGCGAGAACGAGGCCTTCATCTCCGCCTTCAAGCGGGAACGCAGCGCGTTGTAGGCGCGCGGGATCGGCGCGTTGCAGGTGCGTGGTGCGTTTTACGCTTGTGGCGTCAGCTGCCGTCAGGACAACCGGGCGCGCGTTTCGGCGTGTCAGAAAGGTACTGATTCCGGATGAAGTACCCCAATCCGCTGAAACAGCGCATTCGCGACGGCGAACTGCTGCTGGGCACGGTCCTGCCCGCCCACGATTCGTTCACGGCCTCGGTGGTATGCCGTTCCGACATTGATTTCCTCTGGATCGATACCGAGCATTCCGCGAGTGCCGTGGAAGACCTGGACATGGTCCCGGTGATTGCGCGTCAGAACGACGTGGCGCCCATGATCCGGGTAGCCTGGAACGATCCCGCACTGATCAAGAAAGCCTATGACATTGGTGCCGTCGCGGTGATGATCCCCCAGGTCAATACGGCTGCGGAGGCGGCGCAGGCAATGCAGTACGCCCGCTATGCGCCGGAGGGACAGCGCGGCGTATCTCCGTACTGGGCCATGATGGCCGGGTTGGAATTCAACCACGTGGTCAAAACGGCCAATACGGAAACCGTCACCGTCCTGCAGATCGAAAGCGTAGAGGCCCTCGACAACCTGGACGAAATCAAGCAGGTAGAGGGGATCGACGTCCTCTTCATGGGGCCCACGGATCTGTCCGCCACCATGGGGGTGATTTCGGAAATCGATTCGGTCGAGGTGCAGGCCGCCGTACGGGAATTCCCCCGGCGGCTCGAGGGCACGGGCATCATGGCGGGGACGACGCTGGACGACCTCCAGGACATCCGGCAGAAAATCGACTGGGGCTACCGGTACATCAACGTCGGCAGCCCGTTGGGTTACGGATTGCGCGTCCTGAAGGACAACCTGGATACGCTGCGGAGCGGATGACGGACGATTGGCGGCGACCGGGAGGATACCGGGATGATTGGCGGCAATCGGGAAGGATGCCGGGATGATTGACGCAGAACAGGTCCGGATATTCCACGAACGAGGATGGCTGGTGGTCGAAGGGATCTTCAGTCCCGACGAGGTCGACGACGTGGCCCGATTGGCCGTGGAAACGGCGGATTCCATGGAAGTAGAGGAATCCATGGAGGGCTATCTGCTGGACCGTTCCGAATCGGGCGAGACCGCGCCTCGGAAGATCGACAGTCCCTACCTGCGGAGTCCGTTGTTCCGCGATTTCGCCCTGGATGGCCGGCTCCGGGACATCCTCCGGCAGCTCACCGGTGAAGAACCTCTGCTCAAGAGCGACCAGCTCTTCATGAAACCACCACGGTTCGGCTCGGAGAAACCCTACCACCAGGACAACTTTTACTTCCGGTGCACGCCGGGCGGCCAAGTCATCACGGCCTGGATTGCCCTCGACGACGTGGACGAGGAGAACGGCTGCCTCCGTTACATCTCCGGTTCGCACAAAAAGGGGATCATCGACCACGTTGAGGTCCCTGGCCAGCCCTACAACCTGGCGCCACCGGACGACCTGATCGATTGGGAGAAGGAAGCCTCCGCACCGGTGCGCAAGGGCGGCGTGGTCTTCCACCACTCGGAAACGCTCCACTCCTCGCGCCGCAACACGTCGGACCGCTGGCGGCGTGGCTACGCGACCCACTGGGTCACCGCGTCGGTCACGACCGAAACGGCCAACTTGGACAGCGCTTACTTCCGCAGCAACGACTATGCGGAACACGTGCGTGCGGTCGACCAGCGGAAGGACGATGCGACAGAAGTTGGGACGGTGGCCCGGGCGGGAGTGTCGTGATGACCTCGCCCGAGTCCGCAGGCGCGTTGCAAGCCGACATCACCGATATCATGTGGTCGGAGACGGCCGCAATATACGACGCCATACTCGCCCATCCCTTCATCAAGGGCCTTACCTCCGGCGACCTCGACCGTTCGGCCTTCGAATTCTACACCGTCCAGGACGCGCTGTATCTCAAGGACTACGCCCGGGCCCTGAGCCTCGCCGCGGTGAAGGCACCTGACGAGGACACCATCATCCTCTTTAACGAGCACGCCAAGGGATGTCTCGTGGAAGAACGGGCCATGCAGGAGAACTTCTTCGACGTCTTCGGCCTGTCGTCTGAAGAGGTCTGGGCCACGCCCAAGGCGCCGGTATGTCAGGCCTATACGAGCTACCTGCTTTCCGTGGCCTTCGGACGGCCTTTCCACGAGGTCGTGGCCGTGGTGCTCCCCTGCTACTGGATCTACTGGGAGGTGGGTAAGGCACTGGCCGAAAAGGGATCACCGGATCCCATGTACCAGCAATGGATCGACACCTACGCCGGCGAGCAGTTCGCCGAGTGCGTCGTCGCCGTTCTCGAGATCACCAACCGCGTCGCGCGCGGGCTTCCCGCTGAGGACCGCGAGGCCATGCTGGGGCACTACGTCACGACCAGCCGGTACGAGTGGATGTTCTGGGATATGGGCTATCGGAAGGAGCAGTGGCCGGTGTGAGACGGTCCAGGAGTTCAGCGAGTAAGCGGAGGAGTGGAGGAAAATGACAAAGGAAAGGCAAGAAGCATCCTACTTACTTGATTTGGAAATCAGGGTGAGTCTGGCTCGACAGGTAATCAGGAGCGATAGGTGATATCGCATTGGCACGGGCAATTAATGTAATTACTATAATTACGTGATCAACCCACAGCGGGGGTGAAATGTATGGACAAATCGTCTCGCATCAGGGAAATCAAACTGATTCCTATTGGAAACTCCAGAGGCATCCGTATACCCAAGTCGCTGCTGGACAAGTATGGATGGAGTGACCGGGTGACGCTGGAAGAGATGGAGGAAAGCGTCGTCTTGCGGGGCAAGGTGAATCATAACTTGTCCTGGGAGGAGACCTACCGCGCCATGGCCGCAGAATCAGAGGACTGGAGCGACTTCGACTTCACTATTTCCGATGGATTGGATTGATGGCCCCTTTTCCCCGGCGGTACGCCGTGTATATGGCCGATTTGAATCCCACCAAAAGTGCTGTAATTCGCAAGGCCAGGCCGGTAGTGATTGTCAGCCGCGATGAGATGAACCGGCACCTCGAGACTGTGGTCGTCTGTCCCCTTACCTCTAAACTGCATCCACGCTGGCGAGGGCGTCTGCAAGTGCGGTGCGCGGAGCAGGACGCCGAGGTTGCCGTTGACCAGATACGTGCTATCAGCAAGCAGCGTCTGGGACAACATGTCGACAGCCTTTCCGCCGAAAGCGCGGCACAGTTGCGCCGCATCATCGCCGAGATGTACGCAGAATAACGGTTGAAACGGGCGATAATTGACGCACCAGGGCCGGATTCGACTGCAGTGGTGGACGTTGTTGCGTTTACGGCAGTGGGAGAACTTCTAGGTTAAACACCGAACTTACTTCCCTTGACAGATGCAATAGTACTCAAATAGCAATCCATAATGGTACGGTATGAACTTAAAAGGTGGCACATTGAATCAGCACGAAGTCAAACCTCTACGAGTCTGGAAAGTATCCGAGGCCAAGGCGCGGCTGTCCGAGATACTGCGCCTGTCAGAAGAAGAAGGCCCGCAACGCATCGGAATGCGCAGATCGTTCGTCGTGATTCCGGAACGTGTCTGGCGCGAGCGAAAGGAAGGTCCGCGGAAAGCGCTCGGTCAGTGGCTGGTGGAAAACATACCGCGCGGCTCCAACCTGACCATACCGGACCGCAGCACCAATCGCAAGACGCCATGACCGTGCTCACCGAAGTGGACGTCTAGCAAGCTGCCCTCGTCTGGCTCTCCGACCACGGCCGGGTTACCGATCTCAACTGTGCCGTGACCCACGGCCCCAATATCGCCCCCGAAACCCCAAACATCGACTTGATACCTACGATCAGGTGGTGCTAAAGCAGCGGCTGCGCACCGCCGTCGCCGCATTCGGCCCGCTCTACCTTCATACGTTATTCACTGTACAGCAAATATACCGTTTTTCCTGAAGCATGCGTTGTCTCCTAAACAGGACAACAAACGCCATCCCTTCATCTGACGTTTCCTTACGAGACTCTCTCGTTTTTCTCCACTAATCAATTATACAACCGTAAAAACGCAGTCTGAACGGACAGCCAGTTGTGCCGCAGCCTGGCTGCTGCCGGACTGCGTAAGAACCCGTCGCTTTCGAATCGTTGAAACGCGTGCGTGGTGCGTGCGTGGCGCGTGCGTCGCGCATGCGTGTACGATTGTGGAAGCGACTCGGTGGAAAGGAATCGTCATGAGTGTCGATATCGTTCGAGGTACCAGCCAGAAGCCCGTGTCAAGCGAAGCCCTGGTGAAGGTGGTTTCACAGCAATCCGCATGGTCGGGGCGCTTGTTCATCGGCTATCCTATATACAGTACGTCCGAAGGACTCCAGATGATTGACGCCTTGCTGGTTTCGGCCGAAATGGGCGTGGTCGTTTTCGATCTCATCGAGGGACACGACACGGATGATTACGGAGTGCGGCAGGACGATTCGGCCAACAAGCTCGAAGCCCGGCTGAAGTTCCACCAGGCATTGATGCGGCGCCGGGACCTTATGGTTCCCATACATACCATCTCATTCGCTCCCGCACTGAGGAACCTGGATTCCCATCGTATCGACGATTACCCGCTCGCGAACGCACCGTCACTCATACAGGCATTGAACCGGTTCACCTGGTCGTGTCCCCATGGCCAGGATATGTGTGAGAAGGTGCTGTCGGCGATTGAGCACATTTCCACGGTTCGAAAAAGCGGATTAAGTCGGAGCGTAACGGAGGAGGAATCGCGAGGCGCAAAGCTGGAAAAACTCGAGAAATCGATCGCGACACTGGACAACATCCAAAGTCAGACCGTCATGGAAACGGTCGAAGGCGTACAACGCATTCGTGGTCTGGCGGGTTCGGGCAAAACCATCGTACTGGCGCTGAAAGCGGCCAATCTCCATGCGTATCATCCTGACTGGCGCATCGCAGTCACCTTCAATTCACGTTCCCTCAAGGATCATTTTCGTCGCCTGATCAACAGCTTCCACATGGACCAGACTGGCGCAGAACCTGATTGGGATAAGCTGCGTATCGTAAGCGCCTGGGGTTCCTGGAAGGGTAAAGACCGCGAGGGGATCTATCGTGAGTTCTGTCGCCGGCACGGCATGGCGTTTCTCGATTTCGGAAGGGCGCGCAGCAGATTCGGACCAGGCAGGGAGTTCGAGGGGGCGTGCGAATACGCCCTTGCTTATGCCCGTGAACTCGAACCGGTCTACGACGCGGTATTTGTCGACGAGGCGCAGGATTTGCCGCCCATTTTTCTGAGGCTTTGCTTCAAACTGCTCAAAGACCCCGGGAGACTGGTGTACGCCTATGACGAACTGCAGAGTCTTCGCGGCATTTCTCTGCCTTCTCCAGAGGAGATTTTCGGGAAGAACGAGGATGGATCGCCCAAAGTGCGGTTTGACGATACCGGTCATCCCGCACCGCGGCGGGATATCATGCTGTCGAAATGTTACCGCAACTCGAAGCCGGTTCTGGCTACCGCTTTTGCCCTTGGATTCGGGATATACCGGAAACCGTCCCATGGGGCGGAAACCGGTCTGGTCCAGATGTTCGACCGGGCCCATATCTGGGAGGACATTGGCTACAGGGTGCGGGCCGGTGCACTGCGCGACGGATCGGCAGTAACCCTTGACCGTTCTGAAGATACAAGTCCCGGATTCCTGGAAGACCATTCCGATCCCGATGACCTGATCCGTTTTGTCACCTTCAGAAACGCAGATGAACAGACGGACTGGGTGACGGAGGCCATCGCCGAAAACCTCAATAAGGACGAACTGCGACACGACGACATCATGGTCATCAACCCCGATCCTCTTTCGACACGACTGGCCGTCGAGCCGGTACGCCGTCGTTTGAAGGAAATGGGCATCAAATCCCATCTCGCCGGAGTCGACACGGATCCGAATACTTTCTTTAAACCGGGCAAGGCATCGGTGACGCTGACCGGGGTTCACCGCGCCAAGGGCAACGAAGCCGGCATGGTCTACATCATCAATGCCCAGGACTGCCATTCGGCGGTTCGTAATCTGGCGAGCGTACGAATTGGTCTGTTTACGGCGATAACGCGCAGCAAAGCGTGGGTTCGCGTGCTTGGTTTCGGTGAATCCATGGCCATGTTGAAAGCTGAGTATGAAAAACTGAAAGCGCGGCGTTTCGAGTTGCAGTTTACCTATCCGACTTCGGAGCAGCGGGAGCAACTGAGACTCATCCACAAGGATAGGACCACAGCAGATTTCAAACGCTTCAGGAACCGCGACAGGCATCTGGATGACCTTCTGTATGAACTCGAGTCCGGCGAAGTACAGATCGAAGACCTGGACGGGGAGACGATCGCCCGGTTCAGGAATGTGCTGATGGAATAGTTGTATCCGAGTTGCTTGTTCCCGATAGACCAGTGTGTATGACAGACCAGCGTGAACAGGAGACGATAGCATGAATACAAAACATATCATCCCTCTCACCACCTCCGGCGTTTCCGACCGTCGAGCGGGTATCTTTGGGTAGTGGCCGTGAAGTCATCGTGGTCAGCACGGGCCGGGGACCGACGAGGCCGTACATCTTCCGAGGCAACGCTTACCGCCGGGTCGGAAACACCACGCTGGCGATGTCTCCGGACGAGTACAACCGGATGCTGTTCGAACGGATGCACAGCGAGCAGCGCTGGGAAAATCAGCCTGCCGCAGGATGGTCGATCAACGACCTCGACGTGGCGGAGATTCGACGGGTCGTCGCTGAGGGCGTTCGGCGCGGCCGCATGGATGAGCCACCGAGCAGGGAGCCGGCCGATCTGCTGCGAGGACTCGGTCTGCTGCACGATGGCGTATTGCTTCGAGCCGCAGCCGTGCTGTTCGGCAACGGCGAACGGCTGGAGGTAGATATGCCGCAATGCCTGCTTCGCGTGGCCCGTTTCCGGGGTACCGACAAGATGCATTTTCTGGACAATCGCCAGTTCAACGGCAACGCCTTCACGCTCCTTGCGAACGCGGAACGTTTCCTGCGCGACAGCCTGCCGATCGCCGCTCGGTTCGAAGACGATCGCTTCGACCGTATCGACGAACCGCTTTATCCACCACTTGCGACGCGGGAGGCACTGGCGAACACGTTGTGCCATCGCGATTATTCCATTGGCGGAGGTTCTATTGGCGCGGCGATCTACGATGATCGCCTGGAGATCACGTCCGCTGGGTCACTGCACTTCGGCTTGACGCCGGAAAAGCTGTTCGTTCCGCACGAATCACGTCCGTGGAATCCACTAATCGCCCGCGCGTTCCACCGACGCGGGATCATAGAGGAATGGGGGCACGGAACGCTGAAGATGTCGGACCTGACCAGCGCGGCCGGACTCCCCATGCTCGAGATCGAAGACGACGGCTGGTGCGTCACGGTGCGGTTCCGCCACGGGCAGTACGTGCCTCAGCGGCGTGGAGGAATAGCCAGTTACTCCGAACGACAGGAGATGATACTTGCCTTTCTGGCCAGCACGGAAGATGGTTTGACGCGTCGTGAGATCCAGGCCCGATTAGGTCCTTCTGTCAGCGAGCGTCAAGTGCGTAGAGCACTGGAGGAGTTACAAAACCACGGGCTGGTCGTGTCCCCTGGGCGAGGAAAATCGGGGCGGTGGAAACGCGCGTAGAGGCGTAGATGAATCTTAGGGGCGTTATAGGGGCGTTATAGGGGCGTTATAGGGGCGTTATGCGGTAGACTCCCAGTACAAAATACATGTGACAGAGAAACCTTTACTCAACATTACAGTAGTAGGTTCAGTTTGCTTTGTGTTGCATTGGGAATAGTTAAGACTCAGCCTATAACGGAATTACCGACAACACTGCAACGACCTTAGTCATCGTCCAACTGGTCTTCTCGATAGTTGATAAACATATTGTTCAGGCCATCTTTAACACCGTTTTCAAATCTACTCCACTGCCCTCCATCCTTTAACATCTCAGGGTATTTCCGTCGTAACCTACCAAGCATTTCATGACGATTCCACACGACAGGATAGTGTTCCTGATGGATTAAAGACGCCAGGCACATTTCGATGGCGGCATTTCGACCTGCTTGATAGTAAATATCGTCAATTAAACCAGGTTCTTTCACTATCGTTTTCTCCCTTCTTTCTTTGAATTGCTA
The DNA here is from genome assembly GCA_009837395.1 of Gemmatimonadota bacterium. Taxonomy (GTDB): domain Bacteria; phylum JAAXHH01; class JAAXHH01; order JAAXHH01; family JAAXHH01; genus JAAXHH01. The sequence continues at coordinate 164,581 of VXTP01000030.1, read as the reverse complement.
TAACAAATCACTAGTCCTCGGACACCAGGTTCCCGAGAATACTCACCAGCGCCCGCCCTGGCCCGTTTTCCGCATAACCCGCGAGTTCCAACTTCCGGCTTCCCCGTCTACGCACCACGATCTCACTCCAGAAGAAGAAACCCTCCTTCAAACGGACTTCCACCAGGTCGCCGATGTCATAGAGGGTCCCGGTGTTGTTATTGACCAGGTGGTTCGATCTGGTGATGGCCATGCCTTCCTCACCGGAGCCGTCGATATCGTAAAACACCAGCAGATCGTTCACCGTCGCGGCCATACCGCTGAAACGATGGTTAAGCTGCAAAGCAACGATGAAGTTCGCCGCCCGATCGGCGTCGATATCGGGGTAAACGTACAGGCCGGCCCTGGTATCGGTCCAGATGCCGCGAGCGGCCTGACGGACTCGTTGAACAGCCGGATCGGTCGACGACCCGGTTCCCGCACCGCTGGAGGCGTCGGTCCAGGAAGCGCCGGTTCGACCTGACGCGCCGGGTCGGGAGGCGCCGGACCTGGAATACTCCGCTCGGGTATGGGAAGATTGCGAGGAAGAACGATAGCGAGGGGGAGACTGGCGCTGCGAAGTTGTCCGGTAAGACGCCCCGGTTGACGCAGATTCCCGCAGGTTTTCCGGATTGCGGACGAGCCACTGGTAGGCCTCGTTGATCTCCGTGAACTTGGCGGTGGCCCGGTCCTTTACCCGGTCGGGCACCTTGTCCGGATGCCAGATCAGCGCCAGTTCCCGGTACGATTTCTTCACGTCATCAAGCGACGCGCCCGGAGCGAGGTCAAGCGAATGCAGCGCCCTGTTCGTGGTATCATCCATACATGGTTATTTAAGTCATTCAAAGGGTTGTCTCAAGCGATTTATGCCGGTATATTCAAGGTCGCTACGTGACTTCAACGGCGCCGCTCGACTCAACATCGCCACCGGACCACGTTCGCCCACCAACGGAAACTCGAAAAGGTCACCCATGCCCATCACCGATGCTTTGCCCGAGATGAAGCGGGAACTTCGATTTTTCCCGGCAACAAACGAGCACCCCAGAACGCTATCCCGCGAACAGGTCGGCTTCTTCAACGTGAACGGATATCTCTGCCCCCTCGACGTCTTTACCCCGCAAGAAGCCGAGGAGAACCGAGCATATTTCGAAGACCTGATGGCCCGCGCGGAGAAGGAAGGGTACAACAGCTACTCCATCAACGGCTGGCAACGGCACTGCGAGGGTATCTACAATCTCGCCATGAACGAACGGATACTGGACTACGCGCAGGACCTGGTCGGGGAGACGCTGATCTGCGAGATGACCCACTATTTCTGCAAGATGCCGGGCGACGTGCAGCGGGTGAGCTGGCACCAGGACGCGTCCTACTGGCCCCTGACCCCGAGCAAAGTGGTGACGATCTGGCTGGCCATCGACGACGTGGAAGAGGAAAACGGACCCATGACGGTCATCCCAGGTTCCCACCTCCACGGACAGATCCCTTTCGAAAACAGCACAGAGGCCGAACGCAACGTGCTGGGACAGACCGTCCACGACCCGCTTAGGTGGGGCGGCGATCCCGTACCCTTCGTCATGAAGGCGGGCCAGATTTCCATGCACACCGATCTTTTGTTGCACGGGTCCGAGCCGAATGTATCCGACCGCCGTCGATGCGGCCTGACGATCCGGTACCTGCCGCCGGACGTGCGCGGCCGCTACCCGGAATACCACCGGGCCGTAATCTGCCGGGGCGCCGATCCCTCGGGTTACTGGAGACCTATACCCCGGCCCGTCGGAGACAGGATTCCTCCACGTAATCGCTAGTATCTACATTGTATCTACACCGACAACGGCCTGCAATGCTTGCACGGCCGGTATCCGCCGTCCACCGCTTCCTCCGTACAGCTGAATTCCAGCCGGTGCTGCGGCTGAACGCGGCGGGCGTCACGGCAGGTCGGATAGCAGTAGATGCCGGTCGTCCGGCTGCCGATGAAGCGAACCCCGCGCTGCTTCCAGTTCGCGAGGTCCTCCCGCGGAATCCCTTCCCGTTCCAGCAAGGTCCATTTCATTTCCGGTCCGTAGTAGTAGTTTCCCACCCCTCCGGTCGAGGGCACGAGCCGGTGGCAGGGCATCAGGAAGGGAACGGGATTGCGGGCCATGACCGTGCCGACGGCCCGGATCGCCTTCGGCCTGCCCACTTCCCGGGCTAGCCAGGCATAGGGACGGACCTCTCCCGTCGGAATCCTGGCCAGGTGCTCCAGCACGGTCTTTTCGAACTCGGTCAACCCCTCCAGCGTGACCGGTGGCTGGGTGTTCTTCTCTCCTTTGATGGCCCGCCTGACCGCATCGGCATACGATTCGGGGAGCGAACCTCTGACCGTGGGCCGCCCCAGCCTGTCGGCGTAGTAGGATTCGAAGGCGCCGTCCTCATCCACATCGAGTTTTACCGCCGAAATGCCCCTGGGTGTAAATGCCACGTGTGCCGTTCCGAAATCCGTGTCGATCACATCGTATTTGTCTGTAATCCTGATCATCACTTCCTCCTCGATCCCTGCGGGAGCGGTCATTTTCAGTTTGGGAGATTCCACGGCCAGTTTTTCCACAAAAGCGGCCTCTTCGCGCAAATCGGCGCACCTTTCAAGGTGTTCCTTCACGGACCGGCTGACTTCATCGTCCGCCTCGCCGGATCTGATTTGATCCAGGTACTGTCTCGCTTCGTTAATGTCCACTGGGACCATCCTCCATGATTTTGCGAAGTTTACGCAGCGCACGGTACACCTTGCTCCGCAGCGCCGATTCCGATGAGCCGGTGACCGTCGCGATTTCCGCGTACGTGTATTGCTCGATATAGCGCAGGATGATCAGTTCCCGGCTCTCTCTTCCCAATTCCGTGAGGGCCGCCCGGATCGCGCTCGTCCTGGCCAGGTCGTTTCCGGTGTCGAAAACCTGTGCTGGCAAGTTTTCCTTCATGCTGACCAGCGCGTCGTCCCTTCGTTTGCGCGACCTCAGCCTGTTCAGCGCCAGGTTCCGGACGATGCGGTACAGCCATGGACGGACTTCGAGCGTCCGGCAGCGCTCGGCGTCGTATTTCCCGGTAAGCGTGGTGAACGCCTTGACAAAGGCCTCCTGCGTAACGTCGAGGGCGTCGTCCGAACCACCCAGCATATGGAAGGCGTAGGTGAAGAGCCTGTCCTGGTACGCCGCCACCAGATCCCCCACTGCGTCCCGGTTGCCGCGATGGATTTCCAGCGCGATGCATCGTCCCTCGTCTTGCGTCATGCAATGTCCTTTTGTGGCCGGCGCTCATTCGGTACCAATCTTAAAACACCATGTATGGGGTTTTCGTTCGTGGAAAAAGAGAAACTTGCATCCTTCTTGACAGGTGTTTTCTTATTTCGTTCCTTTCACCTCGGCGATGACGCCAGAGACTATCAGGAACAGGCCATTCGTGTAGCGATAAAGGAATCACAGAAATGAAGATGAGTGCTCGGTATGTGAAAATCGTGGAGTGGTCAGACGAAGATCAGTGTTACATTGGCAGTTGTCCCGGTCTATTTTACGGTGGATGTCATTGGGAGAACGAGCAGGAAGTGTTCTCCGAGTTATGTCGAATTGTAGAAGAAACCATTGATTCGTATCAACGGGACGGTGAGTCTCTTCCTTCACCGACTGCGGGAAAAGACTATGCCAACAAAATGCTGAATATCGTCTGATTTCCTCCCGCTTCGCCTACCCGCCGCCCCCAAGCACTCTTTCCCAGAAACTCCTGGTCTCGGCGTCCTGGTCGCTCTCCTCGGCGATGTAGATCGTGAAGGCCGTGTTTCCAATCTGCTCGCCCCGCCAGGCTCGGAATCCGCGGCGGTTCGGTTCGAGGGCGTCCCCCCTGATGTCCGATTTCCAGATCTGGTTCATCGTCGGGTACCACACGAAGAGGCCGCCCACTTCCCCCACCAGGATGCGTTCGGCCTGCCGGTAGACGTCCATCCGCGCCTCGTAGTCGCCGACGATCCCTCCCGCCTGGACGACCAGCCGGTCGAAGAGGTCGTGTTTCCAGGCGTGACGTCCCGAGGAAAGCCAGAGGTTCATCAAGCTGCTGGGATCGATGAAATCCGCCCCGAACCGGACAAGACCCAGGGGAAGCTGGTGGCTGTTGATCGCGTCCATGAAGATCTTGACCTCCATGTTGCGCACCACCAGGTCGATGCCCAGGTTCTGCTTGATCATGGCGTGGATCGCCTCCCCGGCCTCGTGGACCGGCCGGACGTCGCGGCGGACCCACATCTCCACGCGCGGGAAGCCCTTGCCGTCGGGAAATCCCGCCTCGGCCAGCAGTTTGCGCCCCAGGGCGGGGTCGTATCGCTGGACGGGTTTCAGGGTTTCCGTCGCTTCCGCCGGGAAGCCGGGCGGCAGCATGGAGTAGGCGGGGATCGCGAAGCCCTGGAGCGCGGATTCGCACACGGCATCCCGGTCGATGGCGTGGCTGAAGGCCTGGCGCACCTTCAAGTTGTCGAAGGGCGGGTTGTAGGTGTCCATCGTGAGGTAGTAGGTCGCGAAGTCGGTGTAGGAATGCAGCTCCCGGCTCAACTGCGGATCGGATTTGATCCGTGCGAGTTCGGCGTGGTTCGTTACGAGACCGAAATCCACCTCGTCGGCCTCGTAGGACGCGAGGAGGGGTGGTGGCGTCGAGGCGTTGTGTAGCTTGGCGATCAAGGTTTCCAGGTAAGGCCGTGCGGCGCCGTGGTACCGGGGATTGGCCTTGAGCACGACCCGGTCCGCCTTGGTCCACTCCGCCAGGTAGAAGGGCCCGCTGGCGATGGAGGTCTCCGGGCTGGTAGACCAGGCGTCGCCGTACTTCTCCACCGCCTGCTGGGGAGAGACCCAGCTGTCCACCATCAGGTCCGGCATGTAGGCACAGGGTTCGTCGGTTTCGATGAGCAGCGTGTAGTCGTCGATCGCATGGACACCCAGCGAATCGAGGGGCAGCTCCCGGTCCACGACGCGGCCCCAGTTCTTGATCGGACGGTAATACCACTCCACGTCGTAGGCGTTTTCCGGATCGGCGCCGCGCCGCAGGGTAAATATGTAGTCGTGGGCGGTCAGGGGCTTGCCGTCGGAAAACTCGAGGTCGTCTCGCAGGTAGAAATACCACCCCAGCCCGTCGTCGGTGGGTTCCCAGCGGTTCGCCGCCGCCGGGATCAGGTCGAAGTTCTTGTCGAAGCGGATCAGCGGTTCCGCGATGATCCGGTGGCCGTAGGTCCCTTTGTAGATGGTGCGGAACCACTCCATGTAGGTGTTGTCCAGCTGAAACGTGCGCACGTACTGCTCCGAAGGCGGCGCCGCGTCGGGGGGCAGTTCGACGCCCGCGGAGTTCACGTACCGGGAGGATGATTGGTCGGGCTGGTCACCTGCCGGACTGCCCGGTCCGCCCGGTCCGCCCGGTCCGCCCAGGACGCGCAGCATCCCGGCCGCGGTCGCGCAGCATATCGCGGTGAGTGCGAAGGCGCGGACCTTTTTGCGTAAGGAGGGACCAACGCGGGCATGGGTGATCATGGAGGGACCATCCGTTGGTCACGATGTAGACGTTCACGTTGGGTTGGAAGGGCTGTAAAGTACCTTATTCACTTCACGGTCCCGCGTCAAGCGTAGTCAGGTGAATCGCCTTGACCCGTTTCGGGCGGTCTGTATTTTGCACGTGGACCCCAACCGGCCGGGTAAATCGCCCTATGGACTCCTTCCTCGTATCTCAGGCACTCGCCGCCGTCGCTTTCACCTGTGGCGTGATTTCGTTCCAGTGCAAGAAGCGCCGCGACGTATTGCTCTGGTTGAGTGCCTCGGCGCTAACGAACGCATTCCACTTCTTCGTGCTCGGCAGAAGCAGCGCCGGAACGATGTATGTCGTCATGGGCGTCAGGGTCTTCACCGCGGCCTTTACGACCGACCGGCGCCTGATGTACCTGTTCATGGCGCTGATTCTGGCCGGCTTCTTCTTCTCGTACGAACGTCCCCTCGACATCCTGGCGCTTTTCGGTTCCCTGCTGCCCACCTACGGAAATTTCCAGCGATCCGACCGGAAGGTACGGCTGATCTACATGGTCTGCGCGGTGACCTGGATGGTGCACAACTACCTGGCCGGCAGCCCGGTCGCGGTGCTCATGGAGACCACCTTCCTGGTCAGCAACGTGATCGGGTACTGGCGGATTTACCGATTTGCGCTTAGGGCCTGAGCGGGCAGGTCCGATCCCCGCCGCTTCAACCGATTCGTTGAATGCCTGGACTACGCGACGCTTCAGCTGGAACGTCGCGCCGCTGGACCTATCCGTACATCCGGATCGGCGTCGGCTCGGTGGGCTTGTTCTTGCGAGGCGGACGCTGCGCGGTGACCTTCAGTGCCTCCTCCCAGCCCCGGTTCCAGGTGCCGTAGTCCGAGAGTACGAATTCGGGATGGCGCCGGCTGCGTACGATGAAGTTGGGGTAGAAGGAGCGGCCCGTGGGCAGCCCGGTCTGCTGGTAACGCAGGTCGAGGCTCCACCGGATCGTTTTGGAACGGTTGGGGATGGACCGGTGCGGGATCAGCTTGTGCATGAGCAGCACGTCGCCCTTCTTCATCGGCAGGGACAGGACCTCTCCATCGGGCAGCCGGCCTTCTTCGATGCCGAATCCTTCGCTCCAGTACACGGTCCGGCTGTGGTGTACCCGGGGGATGATCTGCAGGCATCCGTTCTCCTCGTCGGTGTCGCACAGGGGCAGCCAAACGGTTAGAATGAACACCGGGTCGGCGTCCTCGAGATGCACCTGCGCGTCCTGGTGCCAGGGCGCCACGTTTTCCCTGATGCGGGCGGCCAGGGCGTCCTCTTCGCCGTTGCCACCGCCGCTGCCGCCACCATTCCCGTGACTCGAAGGGTTGTTCAGGTCCTCCGGCAGCTTCGCCCGCAGATGCTGAATGGGGCTGCACGTGATTTCGGGTCCGACGAGGGACTCCACCAGGTCCAGCATACGGCCGTTACCGAGAAAGCGGAACACCGCCTCGGCCCGCATGTTCATGATGTCGATGTCATCGTAGATCGCGGTGTTTTCCCGGGTGATCAGGGCCAGCCGCCGCTCGAAGGATTCGTTCTCGTGCAGTTCGGCGATCCGTCCTTCGCGGTGGAGTTCGCTGGCCCTTTCGTCGACAAAGTCCTCGATCCCCGCAATGACGGGATCCAGGTCGTCACTGGTGAGCGCGCCTTCGACGATGACGTAGCCTTCATCCATGAAATGCCGTAACTGATTTTGTGTAAGAGACATGCTGGTGGAATTCCTTTCCGCTGCTGCTACTTCTACCCGGCGTCACATCGTCAGGCCGCTTTCGGAATTTGCGTAATCAGGTTCTGCAGGTGCCGCAGTCGTTCGGGCGTGGCCGTGGAAAGCAGGGGGCCGCCCTCCCCGCCGAATACCTCCCGCGTGGTATAGCCATGTTGTCGGATGATCTTCCTGAACGCCTCAAGAGATGGACCGTCCGTGTGGTGTCCCGTGTACACAATCGTGAACATGCGCCTTCTTTTGCCTCCACCCCACGCGCTGTGCTTGGTCGAATGGTTGAACACGGCGAGGTCTCCGGGCCGGGTCTCGACGGCGACCGCCGGTACGTCGCTACCGTGGAGTCCACCCCAGCCGCCCTTTTTGCCCGTCAGGTGCGCATGGACGGTTTCCGCGTACCCCTCGCCGAACCGGTGGCTTCCCGGTATGACCCGCAACGCGCCCGTGTCCTTCGTCATGGGATCCAGGTAGATGGCCATCTTGTAGAATCGGATGGGCTCGGGCCACTGGGTGTCGGAGTGCCATCTCGTGTCGCCGACGTAGAGGTTCCCGTCGCTGTTCCAGTACTGGTACTGATCACCCAGCAGGCCGGCCGCGATGCCGTGAATGCGCGGATCGTCCAACAGCGTGCACAGGTACGGATCATGGTTGATGAACGGCACCACGGCCAGTCGCTCCAGGCCTTCGTGGTCGTCGCCCCCGTTTTTCTTCAACAGCCCGTCGAAAGCCTCTGTGATCTCATCGATCCGGTCGACAAGAAGGCCGGGGAAGTGCAGATACCCGAAGGTATCCATGAATTCTTTCTGGTGTGCATCCAGTTGAAACATGGAAGCTCCCGATAGTCTAATGTGCCGGAATGGTTTAGTATTCCTCGAGCACCGATCCTTCTATGCCTCGTGTGCCGTCTTCATAGACAAAATAGTAAACGACCAGCACCCGTCCATCCTTCAATTCGACCGACCATGGATACCCGCAGTCCGGCTCCAGGGAATTGGCGCGCACGACGATGTCCGGCGCGGTGTCCAGGTCGCCGGCGTCGGGTTCGAGTACCCGCGCCAGGCAGCCCATCTGTCCTTCCCACCTGGTGCCCACTGTGGCCAGGACACGGCCGTCCCGCAGCCCCAGAAGGTGACCGGGACATCCCCGCATCGTCGTCGACCGCCAGGGCGACCAGGTCGCGCCCCCGTCGTCGGAATGTACTTCCACCAGGTGCACGTCCTGTCCTGGCGGTTGGTTCGGATGGCAACGGAAAAGCACCAGGATCCTGCCGGACGGCGTCCGGTAGATCGCGGGCTCGCTGAAGTGGGCGACGTCGTCCTCGGCGATACGTCTTTCGTAGACCCAGGAACGTCCGCCATCCGTCGACGATTGCATCATGCCGAAGAACGGGGGCCGTCCTTCCGGATGGTCCGTAGCCTTGCCGGGAAGCAGCATCCGTCCGTCCGGCATCTCCAGCAGGCCGCTCCGGCAGATCCCCGTGTGCGAGGCGGGATGGCCGTTCACGGCATCCGGGAGCAGCGGAAACGGCTCGGGGTGCGTCCAGGTCCGCCCGTTGTCCGATGAACGCACGTGGAACCCCACGCCGGGACGGGAGACCCAGGTATGCTTGGAGACTTCCGGCGCCTGGGCAAGTACCAGGTCAACCGTGCTGGCGTGCAGGAAGATCTCGCCGCCGGCCAGCGTGTGGGTCCCAAAATCGATCACGCCGCCGTACGGGTAGGCCGTAACCAGTTCGGTCGACCCCCAGGACTGCCCTTCGTCACCGGAACGGCAGGCCCGTATGTCGAAAAGAGGGTGGCTGTGGTGGCTGAACCCCGTGGCGGGCGACCGGTGAAATAGGACCAGCAGGTCGCCATTGGGGGTCCGGACGACGTTCGGATGGGCGCCGTACCAGCCTGCCTCGCGGTAGATCGTAAAATGTCCCGCTACGCGCCAACCCATATGGACTCACCTTCCCGGTGCTCGATGCAGGTTTTGCACCCTGGTTTGAGTTTTATCGAGATCGACGATGGATTCAAGAATATACCCGTGCCTTCATCGTGGTAAATGGAAATATGGACAGGATGCGCTTCGACCGAGAGTTGGTCGATACGTTTCATCCGGACATCGCGGCAAGCCGCCTGAACGCATCCGGCCGGGCCCCCGTTTCGATATGCGCCAGGATCTTGCCGGCACAGGTCTCGGCACTCGACTTCGATGTATCGACTTCGAGGTCGTAGATGCCGGGTCTATGCACCTCCCGGTCCCAGATCCGCACCAGTTCGGGCACGGGTGCGTCATCCGGTATGTCCTGTTCCCTGAGCCAGGTATCTTTGCGCCGTTGCCACACGGCCTCGGCGGGACAGCGCACGCCCACGAAATGCGCGTTCAACCCCTCCAGACGTCCCGCACAGTCGTAGAGGATACCGCTCAGCGTGGCGTAATCGTCGTGATGCGCGACGTCGGTCACCACGTTCAGGCCCAGTCGAAGGTGGGCGGCGATGGATTCGTAGAGCGCTCCGTACAAACCGGGAAGCAACGGTTCGAGATCGGGCCTTTCGCCACCAGGCCGGTTCGCGATACCGGCGGGCCGGAGCCCGATCCCGGGGCGCAGTCGCTCCGGCGTGATTTCAATGAATCGATCGGCGCCGAGGTTCATCCACGGTTCCCGCGACATGCACTGGATGGCGAGCGCGATACTGGATTTCCCTGACCTGGGGGCGCCGTTTAGAACGACCGCCGTACCCGGCAGCGTCGCGGCATCCGGCATGGCTGAATTCTCCTTACCTGGGGAGGTCGTGGCATCCGGCATGGCGTTCAACTCCTCGTAACGTGCGGAAACACCAGTGACAGCATTATCTTAAATCCAGTTGCGAAAAGGTATGGCCGAACTTCGGTTTCGCTGTGGATTAACCGGAATATAGGGTGTATCTTTTGCGAGACAAATCGGTATTGCGTACCACCCTGTTCTATGGGGTACCTCTCACCGTCTGGAAGTTAGTCGACCCTGTATTTGTCGTCCCCAAATCCGGATCCAGTCGATGATTATCCGACGCGTAACAGGCAACTACGAGCTGAGCGCAAACGTTGCCGGTGCGGAATCGACGCCCGCGGCGCACACACCCGCGGCACGCATCCGGTTTTCCGGATCGGACGGTTCCGTGTGCGTGTACCTGGAAATCGACGGACAGGGATTCCGTGTGGTTAGGCAGGATGGTGAAGACCGTACGATCCTGAAGGACTATCCCGGAGGGGGGCCGTCCCCTTGGGATGTCCGCGTGCTAAAGAAGGGTAACTTCTTCCGATTCGGGGTGAACGGAAAAAAGGGCTGGATCAGGGGTCCATCGGGCGAGTGGGATGGGCGGTACGATCCCTGGGTAAACGAGCTGAACCTGGAGGCAGCCGGGGGCTGCGAGTTCGAGTCCTGCACGGTCACGACACTGCCCTGGCTGGACCAGCAGACGGAGCCGCTAATCGCGCGGGGTCCGGCCGGCAGCCACTACGAGCAGCAGATCATACCGGGCGCCATCCTCGAAATAGACAACCGGTTCTACATGTACTGCATGGCGGGCATGGAGGGCGACCAGGAAGGATCCTCGCGGCGAACCGTCGCCGTAGCGGAAAGCGACGATCTCAGGTCGTGGGAAGTGCATCCCGTTCCAGTTCTATCCTACGCGGACGCGCCGGGGGACAATATCTACGTGAACGGCGCAGTCATAGCACCCGACGGGCGGATCGTCATCATGTACGCCGTCCAGCAGTATCCATCCTGGCTCGGTTTCATGATGGCCTCGGCCGACGATCCGAAAGGACCTTTCACGCCGTATTCGCGAAATCCCGTCTACCGGCATTTCAATGACGCCGCCCATGAATTCGACCTGCTGCGCGTGGACCATCCGGATTTCCGGTACGTCATGTGCTATGCCGGCTACACGCCGCGGTCTTCGAAAGGCTGGCCGGGCGGCGACCGGGGTTACCTGCTCTTCAGCGATGATCTCGTGGACTGGCGCGAGGCCGAGCACAATCCGGTGTTCGGTCCGGAAAGGGCGGATGACTGGGACGCCGTGCATGTCCGGCCGCGGTCTTTGAACCGGATCGGCGATACGTGGTATCTCTGGTACGAAGGTTGCAACGCGTGGACGCCGCCGGGCGCATCCGGGCCGGAGCGGTGGTGCGATTCGGTGGGTCTTGCCCGTACGACGGACCTGAAGAACTGGTCGTACTATCCCCGGAATCCCGCCCTTCCGGCCCTTGGAATCGGCACGGAACGATTCGACCACACCTGGACGGGCTGGCCCCGCATGGTCGTAAAGGACGGCCTGGGATACGTGTTCTATACCGGGAACGCCCAGGTCGGATTGAGGACGATTCCGATAAGGCGCCTGGTGGACTGGGACAGCGAAGGCGGCGAGACGATTCGGATGGTCTAGGCGGCGTCTCCGGCTCGGACCGGGCGGACGGGCGTCACCGGTTCGGACCGCGCGGACGAGCGCTTCTACCGTGATTCACGCCGTCGTGACAGATGCACCGGCAGGTACACGGCGAAAAACATGGCAAGCGCGACCACGTCGAGGATGGGGATGTACCAGGGCCACGGTGCGAAGAAGAAGGGCGACACCGTTCCCCAGGGTGGCCGCGAAAGGTACATGTAATTCGATCCCAGGAGCAGGTTTACGATACCCACGACGACGGCGAACACATTCAGGGCGACGAAGGCGCGAAAGAGTCCGCGCAGCGTGGGCCGCATGCCCAGGCCCCAGGTGGCGTACAGGACGGCCACGACGATCCCGGAGTGGACAATGAAGTACTGGAAGAAACGCCATGATGGGAAGCCGGTGTCCATGGCGCCCGGGGTGATCACGGCGTTGGCGGAACCGACGAGCCCCCAGAAGTAGGCGATCTCGTAAAGGTACTTGTTCCGGAAAATCAGGGTGGCGGCCGTGACCAGGCTTGCGGCGCCGCAGATGTGCAGTGGGAGGTGGTTTCGGACCATGTATTCCGGACCGAATTGCCAGAGGCGGTATCCCCAGGCCGAGAATTCGTTGACCAGCAGCATGGCGGCGAGCAGATAGCCGATCCTCACCGCAATCCGTTCATCGCTCGCGCTTCGTGCGAGTTTCGAAAGCAGGATGGGCAGCACGAGCGTGAGCCCCAGGACGATGAGATGGGGCGGCCCGAAGGTCTGGAAACCGGTTGGCGTCATGATGTAACATGAGTACAGGAAATCAAACCGTAAGACAACCCGCATTCCCCATGTTTACCCTTTTCAAAAACCGACAGGCCGCGTCGCGGATCGTGCTTTCGCCCACAGTGGGACCTTCCGAGCGGCGGGCCGCCAGGGAATTCCAGCGTATCGTGAAGCGCATGGGCGGAGTAGAGATCCCCATCCTGGCAGAACCGGACTGGCCAGCGGTAAACGGGGGGGCATCGGAGAACGGGGCCGGTAGATCCCCTGGCAGCCACGAAATAGAAACCGGCCGGGTGTACATCGGCTGGGCGCCCGCCGAACTCGACGTCGACCTCTCCGAATCCGCTCTGGGATATGATGGCTATGTCATCCGATGCGCCGGGAACAGCCTTGTGCTTGCGGGCCGCCGGCCCTACTCCGCGCTCTATGCCGTATACCGGCTGTTCGAAGATCATCTCGGTTGCGGTTTCTTCGAAGAAGGCGAACAGATCCCGTATAGAGAGACCGTGTCGATCGGCGACCTGAACGGAACGGAGATATGCCACAGGCCCCGGTTCAAGTGGCGGATGTACTTCGCGAACATGCAGGACGCCTACAGCGGCATGCGCTGGTGGACCTGGGAAGAGTTCAGGCCCTGGGTCGACTACCTGGTCAAGAAACGCTTCAACATCCTGGAAAGCGGCAACATCGCCGACTGCTGCGGTATCGGCGCGCTGGCCGCCAACCGGCTGGGCGTTCCGGTTCAGCTCACGGACTGGCAGAGGGAGCGCATCGCACTGCTGCGCCGGGTCTTCGATTATGCCCGGGAGGCCGGCATCCGGATCCGGTACCGCATGCAGCACCACGTGGGCACCCCGGCGGTGAATCCGGGTTTCTCACCCTACGCTGACGGTCGCCAGCTCCAGGAATTCGTGGACGGCTACGAGGCCAAGAACGGCAAGAAGATCCGGGTCGCGCCGCTGGAATGGTGCGGCGAGTCCGAGATCGTCCTCGATCCGCGAGACCCGGTGACGCGCCGCTTCACCACCGCCGTGGTGGAATCCTACGCGGAAGCGCTGGGCACGGACCATCTCTACAGCCTGTGGCTGCCCACGGAAGAGACCTGGGTGGAGGAGGACCCGGACCGGGCCGCCGAACTGACCCATGCGTCCGTCGACGGCATGATCCAGGCCATACGGGACGGCGATCCGGACGCGGTGCTGTTCAGTCCCCGGGTGTGCACGGACAACCCCACGGCGGCCGCCCAGGCGCGGGCGGTACGGGACGCCGGCCTGCCCGTGATCGGCAACATGTTCCTCAACCACGCAGGACGCATGTACGACTTCCTCCGGTGCGACTACTACTGGGGGCTGCCGTGGTCCACGGGCATGTGCGGCCAGTGCGGCCGGGAGACCAATCCCAACGGCGACATCAGGACGGCGATCGACAACGCCCGGTCCCTGGCGGATCATCCCCGGGCATCCAACCTGCAGGGATTCATGGTGTCTTCGGAAACCAATCACCGGAACGTCATGACCATGGATCTCTACGCGGAACTGTCCTGGAACCCCGCGGACCTGGAACCGGACGCTTACGTCGAGCAGTGGAACCGCAGGCGGTACGGACCGGCGGCAGAAGAAACGCGACCAGCCGTGCGTATATTCGCCGAATCCATCATGGCCTACTTCGATCCGTGCACCCACAACGGCCCTCTGTACCGGAACTGGGACGGCACGCTGCTGCCGGGCCTCACCTCGGGTTCGGTCAAACGGCTCATCGGGTTTCTGCCGGCGCTGCACGACATGCTCGAGATCCTGCTGTCTCAATATGATGCACTCGAAGATTCCCCCATGTACCGCTTCGACCTGGTGGACATCGGCCGGACCTACCTGGCGGGTATCTTCAACCACCGGCTGGCCGAAGCGCGCAAGGCCTTCCGCGCCGGGGACCGGGAACGGTTCGAACGGATGGCCGGGGAGACGGTACGGGTGATGCTTGCCATGGCCCGGTACTGCAGCGCCCATGAACAGTTCAGGCTGAAGACCCACGACGGCTGGGCGGCGCGGTGGCCCGAGATGGTGCCGGGACATGCCAACAGTGAAAGCAACTGGATCACCTTCACCGCGCTGATCTCCCTCGAAAACTGGCAAGTGCTGCTCGACTACCTCCCGGAGGACTTCGCCGAGATGATCGTCCATTACTTCCTGCCCCGCGTCAAGCAGTACCTGGACCGGATGCGGACGCTCATGAATCGGGGAGAGGACATCTCGGAGCGGCTCGTGGACCGGGATTCGGACGTTGATCTGCCCTCCCGCGTGGCGAACTGGTCGACACCCCGGGGCAATGCGCCCTGGTCGCCCTACGGAGACACCTGCGAACCCGAGTTGACCGGAGAGGACGAGGCCCTGGCGCTCCGGCTCATCAAGGCAGGATCCGTGAGCGGCCGGTACGACTTCTACGAGGGGCCGCTGGATGCCCTCGTCCGTGAGATGCTGGATGCCTTCCCGCCGCCCGGGGACATCGAGGAGATCCTCGCGGAGGAAGACTACGCGCCGCCGGGCCACCGGTTGGTACTGCACGGGATGCCCGGCGAAACGATCGAGGGATTCAACGTGCCCGGTTTCGTGGAACGGGTCGAGGTCCCGCGGGAACTCCGCGGGATCATCGCGGTGCGCGAGGTACGCAGGGAATACAACATCGCCCGGGGCGAAATCGCCCTGTACCAGGTGACGGTGCCGCCGGAGATCGACTTGATTCGCCGGGAGGACGAACCCGCTCCATCGGACGGCCATAACGTCGCGGTGTTTACCTTCAGTGCCGTAGGCGCGGCGTACAAGGTGTGGTTCGACAGCGGGACGGACCTGGACGTGGCGTCCTTCGTGGTGAAACGATCCCCGGCATCACGTTAGTTCCTATTTCGCGTCAGCCCTGCCAGGTGGAAGGCTACTTCGCAGGATCCGCAATAAAGTTCAGGTTTTCCCTGTTGCGTCCTTCGCCTATCCTCCACGTCGTTTACCTTTGACACTGCGCTTGCCGCACCCGTAATATATCTCCCACTCACACGCTTACGACATGCTTCACTACATGCTGCCCGGGGCAACCACCCATGACGCCTCTGCCAGGGGACTACGACCTCGACCTGAAGGTGGCGGAACTCAGGATCAGCGGGTTCACGCTCTTCGAGGACCTCGTCGCACCGGAGAAGATCGACCGCATACGGGCGGATTTCATGCCACGGCTCGACCGGCTCAAGGCCCGCGAGTCGAATGAGGTCCACCCGGAGGAAAGGGGCGAGGTGAGGACGGGCAAGGGACGGCAGCAGTTCGTCAATCGCTATACCATGCACGTTCCCTGGGAACCGCCATATTCCGATCCGGAGATCTACGAGCACCCCGTCGTGCTGGCTTTCCTGGAACGATACTGGGGCGTCGACGATTTCCACATCACCTGCTACCACTCCAACAATCCCTATCCGGGCAGCGAGTACCAGCCCTGGCACCGGGACATTCACCTGATTACGCCCCATATCGGCCTGCCGGTCTGCCCTCATTTCGGCATCAAGTTCCCCCTGGTGGACACCAGTGAAGAGAACGGCAGCTTCGAAGTCATGCCGGGCACGCAATACCTGGCGGACCCCGACATGGAGAAATCCTACGATGACGTGCTGCTGCGGGGGGATTTCCCGCCCGCCCACCGGCTGAACCTGAAGAAGGGCACGTTCTGGGTGCAGGACCCGAGAGCCCTCCACCGGGGCACGCCGAACCGTTCGAACCATGCCCGGGCGGAGCTGGTCATCTGCTATTCGAGACCGTGGTTCCGCACGTCCACGATCGAGATGACGGAAGCGGAATACGGGAAACTTTCGGACCGCGGCAGGGCATTGCTGTCACGCAGCAGGATCGTGGCGGCGTGATCCAGACCGGTCATCCCGCTGAAAAACCGGAGCGCTCCATGCTTTCCAGCGTCCAGATCGAACATTTCCATACCTTCGGTTTCCTGGTCATTCGCCGGGCCTTCACGGAGGAGGAAGTTGAAGCGCTGATCCGGGAGGCCGCCGCTGCGTGCGCGCAGAAGCTCGGCCGCGAAATCGGCGAAGAGGAATGGCTGTGGGACGGGGAGTTCGTGGAGACGCGCCCCGTTTTGACACGGCTGGTGGAAGACGACCGGATTTACCTGCCCGTGGCGGAACTGCTGGGTGACGACCTCATCTGGATCGGTTCGGAGGGGATGTGGGGGATCGACCCCGAGCTGGCCGACCACACATGGCATTTCGACGGACACAAGACGTCACGACTACTCGACTATACCCGGACCAAGGTCATGCTGTACCTCGATCCGCAGACCCAGGATACCGGCGCGCTGCGGGTCATCCCCGGTTCCCACCGGGACCCCTTGCATCAGGCGCTCCTGCCCCTCCAGGATGCTCATCTGGGCGGCGATCCCAGCCCCTTCGGGATTGACGGCCTCCGGATCCCCGGTTGCGCCGTCGAGACCGAACCGGGTGATATCGTCCTGTTCAACCAGTGGCTCTACCACGCGGTTTACGGCAAGGCGGGGAAACGGAGGGTCATCGTCTTCAAGTTCGGCCCCCGTCCACGCACCGGCGCCCATCGGGACATGCTGCGTGAAGGCAAACCCCAGGGATTTCAGCCTCACCCGTCGTTCCTGGCGAGCGAGCGTCCCCGCTTGCGGCGACTGGCCGAGGGCATGAGCGCTGTTGGCAGGGAATCCGAATAGGTGACGCCCGCCGGCAAGTCAGACCGGCCGCTTGATCCTCGCCACGATGCCGCCCCACCAGTTTCGCAGGTCTTCGAAGGCGCTGTAGACCAGGGGCAGCGCGATCATGGCGCCGATGGTGGAGAAGATCAACCCGCCCATGACCGACCGGCCCATGGGGTAGTAGGGCTGGTCGCCGAGGGTGGCGGTTCCGATCGCCATGGGCAGCAGGCCGAGCATGGTGGTGAACGCCGTCATCAGGATCGGACGCAGGCGGTCGCGACCGGCCTGGATGATCAGTTCCCGGCCCTTCAGGCGGCCTTCCCGCTCCAGGTGCTTGATATGGTCGATGAAGACGATGGCGTTGTTGACCACGACCCCGATCAGGATCACGATGCCTATCATGGCGAGTACCGACATGTTGGTACCGGTAGCCCATAGCATCCAGTAGCACCCGAAGTAGGCGAAGGGAATGGATACGAGGATGATGATCAGGGGATCGATATAGGACTCGAAGAGGGACCCCAGGAGCAACAGCACGGCAACGAGCGCGAGAAGGATCGCGGTCACCATGGCGGCCGTATCCTCTTCCAATCGCTCCCACCGGTCCCCGAGGCGCCATGAATAGCCCCTGGGCAGGGAGAGGTCCGCCAGGCTGGTGCTGATTTTGCCGCCGATGGTCTCGATGCCCTCTTTGGTGGTGTTCGCGCGGACCATCAGGATGGTCTCGCTGTCCCTGCGGAAGACGGTCCTGAAGGCCGGCGTCTGGGTGAAACTGGCCATGGTGGCCAACGGGAGCTGGGTCCCGTCGTCCAGGTAGACCGCCTGGTCCCGGAGCTGGTGAACGGTCTCGCGGTCTTCCTCCTTGGACTGTACCCACACCCGGATCTCCCGGTCTTCGGTCTTCAGGCGTCTCAGTTCGTTGCCCCGGATGCCCGAAAGGGTCATTTCGGCGACGCGCCGGGGCGTAAGGCCGAACTTGCCTGAGATCTCCCGGTCCACGGTGACCTGGACCTCGTCCTGCGTTTCCTCGTTGTCCAGGTCGGTGGTGATGGCCGTGATCTCGGGCAACTGGCTCAGCCGCGCGTTCACGTCCTCCGCGATCTGTTCGAGCCGCCTCGGATTTTCTCCGTGCAGGGCGATGCTCACCCTCGGATCTTCCTCGCCGCCCTCGCCCCAACGCCATCTTACGACGAGTCCCGGCACCTCCGGGATGGTGTCCCTGATGATCCGGGCGACCTCTTCCGAAGAACGGTACGACTGCACGCCGCCCTGGGTGCCGAGGATCAACAGGATCGCGATGTAAAGTGCCGTCAGCACGGCGGTAATCTGCAGCGCGTTGGCTTTCCTGCGCACCAGAACGAGCACGACCGCGCACAGGGCGAGCGATCCCCAGACCCACGGCGCTTTTGCGTTGTGCCGGAGGCTGTCCCAGACCGAGTCGTCCGAACCGCTATGGAGGAACACTTCAAAGGTGATGCGCCCGGGCCGGAAATCGGAACGAATAGCCCGGATGTTCAGCGAATCGGCCGAAGCCATCCACTGGTTCTCGAGGTCGGTCACGAATCGATCGGTGTATTCCAGGCTGGCGAACTCGCCGGGTTCGATATACATCCAGACCCTTCGCGGGTCCGAGGACGAATTGTCCAGGGTCACGCTGCGCATGGGCACCAGGAAGGTCAGGATGACGAACCCCCCAAGGATGAGCGCCACGTCGAGCCGGTGGTTCAGTACCCATCCGATCACCTGGGCGTACCGTTGTTCGAGCGCCTCCAGCAAGCTGACCGTGGGCAGGCGTCCTTCCTTCAACAGCCGGGAAGCCAGGAGCGGTATGAAACTGAGCGACATCACCAGGGACGAGATCAGGGAGATGGTGATGACGAGGCCGAACTCCCGCATCTCCGTCTGCGCGTTTCCGCCTCCGATGAACAAAAGGGGCAGGAACACGATGGCCGTCGTCAACGTGGCGGCGCTGACGGCCACAGATACTTCACGGGCGCCCTGGATCGCCGCCTGCACGGGCTCCAGGCCCATCCGCCGCAGCCGGACGATGTTTTCCAGCACCACTACGGCGTTGTCCACCAGCATGCCGATACCGAGCATCAGTCCCATGAGCGAAATGAGGTTGAGCGACAGGATGCCGTAACCGGTATTCACAAAATACATGACCGTAAAGGTCACGAGGATGGACGCGGGGATGGACGCGGCGATGATGAAGGTCGTCCGGTACCTCCGCAGGAAGAAAAACAACACGCCCAGGGCGAACAGGCCGCCCCACATGCCGGCGGTCCCGAGCGCTTTGAGCGAATTCAGTATCCAGGAAGACTGCTCGAAGAAGATGAAGTAGGTCAGGCCGGGCCAGCGCGGATCGCGGGTCAGGTCGCTCAGGGTCTCCTTCACGGATGCCGTGACTTCCACCGTGTTGGCGTTCGACTCCTTGCTGATCACCATGCCCACGGCGTCCTGGCCGTTCAGGCGGAACCGGCGAAATGACGTGGGTTTCCGGTATTCCACCCGGGCCACGTCGCTGAGCTTGAGGCCCCTTTCATTGATGGGGTAGGACTGGATGTCCTCCACGGTTTCGAAGGCGCCCGAGAGCCGGACGATATAGCGGAACCCGCCGTCTTCCACGTAGCCTCCGGGCGAGTCCATGTTGGCCTGGTCCATGGCGCGTATGAACTGTTCCACGTTCACCCTGTACGCCTTCAGCAGGTCCTCGTCCAGGTCGATGATTACCTGCCTGGACTGGGACCCCCACGCGTCGATGCCGGCGATGCCGTCGATCCGCTCGATGCGGGGGATCAGCTGCTCGTCGACGACCTGGAACAGGGCGTCGCGGTCGCCGTGCCAGGACAGGGAGAGAAACATGATGGGGATGTCCGTGCTGGAGAACTTCCGCACCCAGATCCGGTTGATCTCGTCCGGCAGCGCCGGCCGCACCCGTTCCACGCGGTCCCTGACCTCCACGTAGGCCAGTTTCATGTCCGTGCCCGGTTCGAAGACGAGGTTGACGTTCACGCCGTTGGTACTCGAATTGGATTCCACGCGCTGCAGTCCGCGCAGGGTCTTCAGTTCTCCTTCCAGCGGACGGGCGATCAGTTGGACGTTGTCCTCCGGCGTGGAATTTGGATAGGGTACCCAGACGTTCATCCAGATCCCGTCTCTCGCCGGAACGAGCTCCATCGGCAGCAACCGGAAAGAGACCGCCCCGAAGAGGATCGCGCTCACCAGGACCATGAACACGGTGACGGGCCTTCGGAAGGCGAAGGCGGTCCAGTTGTGGGGGGATAGGAATTTGAACATATCAGGCTCGTTGGTTTCCGGTCATGACTGGACGGGACCTGCCGGGACGGGACCCTCCGCCGGCGCAGCCTCTGCGGGAGCGCTGTGCTGATCCCGGTCCACCAGCGAGTAGATCACCGGGATCACGATGAGGGTCAGGAAGGTCGAAGCGATCAGTCCCGCGATCACGGTAACGGCGAGGGGCGTGCGGATCTCTGCGCCTTCGCCCAGGCCCAGCGCGAGCGGAAGCAGTCCCAGGATCGTCGTGGCCGAAGTCATGAGAATGGGGCGAAGCCGGACCCGGCCCGCGGTGATGACCGCCTCGATCCGCTCGATGCCGCGGCGCCGCAGCTGGTTGATATAGTCCACCAGCACGATGGCGTTGTTCACCACGATTCCGGCCAGCATGATGATGCCGATCAGGACGATCACGCTGATCGCGATGTCCAGTAGATAAAGGGTAAGCAAAACCCCCGAGAGGGCAAGCACAAAGGAGATCATGATGATGAAGGGATGGAGCAGCGACTCGAACTGCGAAGCCATGACCAGGTAGACCAGGAACACGGCCATGGCGATGGCCAGCAGCATGCTGCGCGAAGCGATGGTCATCTCCCGGTACTGGCCGCCGATGTCGATGCTGAAATCGTCGGGAAGACGCATTCCGGCCAGCCTCTCCTGCATGTCGCCGGCCACGCTTCCCAGGTCGATGCCGGTCAGATTCGCCGTCACCAGGGCCACGCGTTGCTGGTCGATGCGCCGGATCTCGCTCGGACCCTCGTCCAGCTGTACCCGGGCCACGGCACCGAGCTGGATCGGACCGCTTTCCAGGGCGCGGGAAGCAGAAGCCTGGGCGCCCGCCCGGAATGCCGACTCCTCCCCTTCTTCGTTCCCGCCTGTCCGCTCGCTCTGCCCGGCGTTCCCCCGTTCGCCCGCGTTTACGGCCATGGCCTTCAACTGGGCGATCTGCCTCCGGTCTTCTTCCCTTGCCCGCACCAGGATGTCGATCTTGCGTTCTCCCGCCGAGAACCGGGTGGCCACGCTGCCGCGCACCTTGTTCCGGATCGCGTCCGCGGCCTGCCCGATGTCCACGCCGAGGGCCGCCATCCGGTCGCGGTCGAAAACGATTACGGCTTCGGGGTAGCCCGCCTCCATCAGGGACCGCACGTCCCTCAGGCCTTCCAGGTCGCCTAAGACGTCGACCACCTCTCCGCTGACGCCGCGGAGGTCCTTGAGGTTGTATCCCCGGATCTCGACCTCCAGCGGAGCCTTGAAGCTGAACAGCGCCGGCCGGACGAATTCGACCCGGGCGTCCGGTATATCGGACAGGCGTTGCCGCAGACGGTCCATGACGGGATCGCTGCCTCGTGTCCGAATGGCCTCTGCGTCGAGCATGACCCCGACGCGGGCCACGTTCTCGCGCTCTTCATCCATGAGCGATCCACTGGACTCCGTCGCGCCCACCACGACGTAGACCTGCCTGATATCCGCATCCTCCCTGATCAGGGACTCGATCATCGTCGCGGTTTCGTCCGTTTCCTCCAGCGGTGTGCCGGTGGGCAGGATGAGGTCCACCGCGAACTCGCCCTGCTCCATTTCCGGGATCAGCTCGGTACCGAGGCGGGGAATGAGTACCATGGTCGTCCCGACGATCACCGCGACCGCGAGCAACGTGACAAAACGCTGGTTGAGCGCCCTGGTGAGAAAGGACACATAGGCCGACTGAAGGCCTTCAAGCCCCTTGTTGAAAACGTAAAGGATCGGTTGAGCCACCTTGCCCAGCACCCAGAAGACCCCGCGCAGGAGAAACCACACGGGTAAGAGGGCCACGAGAAGCAGGTTGGGGACGATCGTAAACAGGATCTTGAACAGACTGCCGACCAGGAACCGGACGAGCCGGTAGCCGGGCAGGATCAGCCGGGTGAGGAAGACGAGGATCCAGCGCGGAGCCCACGCGACCGCACGCAGCCACCGGTTCTTGGGAGGGCGAACATCCGGGCTCCGGTACTGCCTGACGCTGCCCCATAGCCAGTGGCCTGCCAGCAGGAGGATTCTGCCGACAAGGTATAAGGGAAAGAACAGGATCCAGCGGGCCGCGCCTGGGGACCGATCGCCACCCTTCTGCCGGAAATGCTGAGCGATCTCACCGAACCAGCGCAGGCCCGGGAAGGTGTTCACGAACCAGTTCGCCGAATCGCTGCCCAGCCTGCCGGCAAACCATCGGATCGCCCCACCGCGCTCCTCCGCGGCCGTCCGCCTGAAATCTCCGAAGGCCGACTGTACCCAGAGGCCCCGCCCCGCCCTCTCGCCCAGGCTGCCTTCCCGCGAAGCCATCATGGGAATGAAGGTCAGGGCCACGGCCAGGGACGCCAGGAGGGCGAAGGTGACGGTCAGGGCCTGGTCGGTGAAGATCTGGCCGGCGATGCCTTCGATGAATACGATGGGAAAGAACACGGCGATGGTGGTCAGGGTCGAAGCGGTCACCGCCATCCCCACTTCCGACGCGCCGCGGCGGGCGGCTTCCACCATGCTGTCGCCTTCCTCCCGGCAGCGGAAGATGCTCTCCAGCACGACGATGGCGTTGTCCACCAGCATGCCGATGCCCAGGGCCAGGCCGCCGAGGGACATGATGTTGAGCGTGGTCTGGCTGAAGAACATCAGGATGAAGGTGATCAGCACGGACACCGGGATGGCCACGCCGACGATGAGTGTGCTGCGGAGGTTGCGCAGGAAGAGGAAGAGGACGAGGATCGCCAGCACGCCGCCCCTCTGGGCCGTCTTGATCACCTCGTCGATGGCGTTTTCGATGAAGCGGGACTGGTCCGACACGAGGTGCAGGGTCACGCCTTCGGGCAGCGTCGAAACGATGGTGTTCGTCTCGAAGCTCATCACGGCGGCACCGGGTCCGGCGCCCGTTGTTTCCGCACCGGCCGCGGCCGTTTCTTCCGATTGCTCGGTGGTGTCATCCGACTGCTCGGTTGCTTCGTCTTCCGTTCCTTCGGCGACTACTGGTTCCGCATCTCCCGTTGGGTCCGCATCTCCCGTTTCCACATCGCCCAGCCGTTCCCGGATCGCCCGGGCGACCGTCACCGTGTTGGCGTCCGCTTCCTTGAACAGGGCGATTTCCACGCTTTCGCGGCCGTTGATCCGCGTAAGGGTCTTCCTTTCCTTGAAATGCCGCCGGACCGTGGCTACGTCGTGGAGGCGCACGGGTACCTCGCCCCGGCTGGAGATGATGATCTCGCCGATTTCCTCGACGGTCTGGAATTCGTTGACCGCCCGTACGATCAGCGCTTCGTCGCCTTCCTGGAGCTGCCCCCCGGCCTGGTTGATGTTCTCCGCGGCGAGACGCTGGTTGATCTGGCCGAAGGTAAGTCCCAGCCGGGTCAATTGCGCTTCGTTGATCTCCACCTGGATTTCTTCGACCAGCCCGCCCTTGATGCGGACCGAGGCTACGCCCGGCACCGTTTCGAGCTGACGCCTGATCTCCCAGTCCGCCAGGTTCCGCAGCATGATCAGGTCGTCTCCGGACAACCCCAGGCGCATGATGGGGTCGAGCTCCGGGTTGTACCTCAAGAGGATGGGACGCTCGGCGTCCTGGGGCAGGAATACGCGGTCCACCCGTTCCCGCACGTCCATGATGGCCAGGTTCATGTCCGTGTCCCAATCGAACTCGAGCACCACGTCGGAGACGCCCGCCCGGGAGATGGAACTGACTTCCACCAGGCCGGTAACGACCCCCACGTCCTCTTCTATCCGGCGGGATATGAGGTTTTCGATTTCCTGGGGAGCGGCGCCTTCGTACTCCGTGCGCACCGTGAGGGAAGGGTAGGAGATGTCCGGAAGGAGATTGACCGCCAGACGCTGGAAGGACACGTATCCGAAGATCAGCGCAGCCAGTACCAGCATCGTGATGGTGACGGGCTTGCGAATGGCGAAATCAACGATGTTCATGGAGGTTATTCCGGCGCTTCGGGAGCGACGATCTTAACCCGGGTGCTGTCTTTCATGCTGCGATGGCCGGCGATCACGACCAGGTCGCCCGGGCTCAACCCTTCCTGGATCTCGGTGAAGTCCGCGTCCTGCAGGCCGAGGGTGAGGGCGACGCGGGTTGCGATGCTGTCCTTCACGGTGAAGACTTCATCGTCTTCCAGCAGGGCGATCTTGGGGATCAGCAGTACGCCTTCGTGCTGGTCTGCGAGGATGGTCACCTTGACGAACATGCCCGGCTTGAGCCGCCAACCGGGATCGTCGATCCTTATGGTGACCTTGAAGGTGCCGTTCTGCGGATTGATGATGGAGCTCACCCGGTGTATCGTGCCGTTGAACGTGCCGTCCGGCAGGGTCTCCGTTTCGAGGATGACCTGCTGGCCCGGGGCCACGTGCGACCACTCCATTTCGGGCAGGTGGGTGTAGATCAGCAACGTGTTGAGGTCGACCAGTGTGAAAAGCGCATCCCCCGGCCTGGCCATGTTGCCGACGTTCTGGTGGCGTTCCGTGATGGTGCCGCTGAACGGCGCGCGTATGGTGGTCTTGTCGAAGGCGACCTTGGCGGACTCCCAGTCCGCCCGGGCCATGATAAGCTCCCGTTCCTTCGCCTCGTGGTCCACCTCGCTGATGAGCTGTCCCTCCAGCATGGCCTCCGAACGATCGAATTCCTGCTTGCGGGCGTCCCGGATGGCCTCCGCGCGCGCCAGGCTTACTTCCTCTTCGTCGTTTTCCAGCACGGCGAGGACGTCGCCCCGCTTCACGTAGTCGCCTTCCTCGACGCGCATCTCTTCGATCATGGCGGTCGTCCGCGGGAAAATCTGGGCGTCGCGGTCGGCTTCCACCGTCGCGGTCGTCAGCACGACATCCGAAATGGTGCCGAGGGAAGCCTCGAACACGTTTACCGGGACCGGCGGCACCTCCGTGGTGTCTGCTTCGGCCTCGCCGTCCTTGCCGACGACCTTCTCTTCGCTGGAATCGTCATCGGCCGTATCCGAACTTGCGTCGCCGCACCCCGCCGCAACGAATGCCGCCAGGAAAGCGATGCACACCGCGGCGGCGGCTGTCCGGGAAAGACGCATTACTAAAGGTAGAACGCCTGGACGACGCATGCCTGCTCCTGTCAGAACGATACTAAATCAATACTAACTATTGTTAATATACACCCGCGATAGCCTGTTATTCACGGGAAGTTCGCGCCTGTCTGCTCCATTAGACAGCGGGCGCCCGGTAATAGTTTCCGATTATTACAAGGTTTCACCCCGCCGCCGCCAGCAAACGCACCATATTCCCGCCCAGGACGAGGTCCATGTCCGCCTTCGCGATGAAGGTACAGTGGGTTCGTACGGCTTCGAGCGAGTGCTGGTATGTACTCGCCCGGGCGACGGGCGGATAGTTGGACGCCCAGCAGAGGCGGTCGGCCCCGTAGTACTCGTAGAGCTTGCGGACGATCCACATGCAGTCCGAGTAGGGATATTCCCAGGCGGTCTCCGATACATACTGGAACCCGGACAGCTTGATGTGGATGTTGGGTACGTCCGCCGATGCCAGGACCTCCTTGAGCATCGGCCGGGGCGCTGGTTCGCCCACCTTCACGC
Organism: Gemmatimonadota bacterium; assembly: GCA_009837395.1. Classification (GTDB taxonomy): domain Bacteria; phylum JAAXHH01; class JAAXHH01; order JAAXHH01; family JAAXHH01; genus JAAXHH01. The sequence continues at coordinate 138,560 of VXTP01000030.1, read as the reverse complement.
CGGCCATGTGATGGCAGAGGAAGGGCGTTTCCGGAAACCGTTGCGCGAGCTTGCGCAGCGCGGGCATCCAGGCCGCACCCAGGGCCAGGGAAGCGATCTGGTTGAGTTCGGCCGCCTTCTCGAAGAACGCGAGTCCTTCCCGCGACTCGAACCAGTCCGTATCACCCTTCAGGTAGTGGGTGAACCCTTTCAGCCGGTACTTCTCTACCGATTCAGCCAGCCGGTCGGCGCCGCCCGGGATGTGGTAGGTGTCGGACCAGGAACAGTCCACGTCGGCGAACTGGATGAACCGGTCGGGGTATTGGCGGACGCACTCGGCCCCGTAGTCGTTGTTGTTGGGATTGTGTTCGATCCTGGCGCAGACCAGCACCGCTTTGTCCACCCCTACCAGGTCCATTTCGTGAAGCAGCATCTCGGCCCGGCCCCGGTTCTCCGGATCCGGGACTTCCGGTTCGTAGGGCCAGTAATCCCACGCGTGGGCATGGCAGTCGATGATCATCGTTGGTTTTCCTTTCTGAAGTTGCGGGTTGTCGGCCTTCGGTCGTCCCTGGCCGGTTGGCCGGTCGTCAGTACCGGTTGACCACCCAGAGTCCGGCCGCCAGCAGCACCAGGCCGCCCGTGAGGTAGGTGGTCACCTGATCACCGAGGATGAGCCAGCTCAGGAGGACGCCGAACAGGGGCGTCGTGAAGAAGAAGGCGCTGATCTGGGTGGCGCTGTGCCGCTGCAGCAGTCGTATCCATACGAGGAAGCAGAATCCGGCCACGATGGCGCCCTGGTAGAAAATCGCGGCGATGATGGCCAGGTTGATCGTTACGGGGAGGTCCCATTCGGTCAGTGCCCAGAGGACGGTGAAGATGGGCAGCACGACCACCTGTTGCCAGAATATGACCGAGACGGGGGAGATGCGCCGGACCAGGACCTTGTTGATCATGATCTGTATGGCCAGGCTGATGGAGCTGCCGAGGACAAGCACGTCTCCCAGCGGCGTCGACGGCCCACCGGCCTCGTCGTATATGGTCAGCACCATGCCGGCGCCGGCCAGGACCAGCCCGAGGTTCTTCATCAACGTCAGGCGGTCACCCGGGATGATGTAGTGGGAGATGGCGGCGACGACGAAGGGGTAGGTCTGCATGAACAGCACGGCGTGGCTTCCGGAGGTCCGCTCCGCGCCGATGTTCAGGAAGAGGATCTGCGCGGCCATGACGAGGGCGGGTACGGCGATGATCAGGCGGTCGCCCCGTGCCACGTAAAGCGAGACGCCGGCCAGGCGCGTCCAGGCGAAGACGCACACCAGGGCGACGCCGAACCGCAGCACCGCCAGGAGGATCGGCGGGATGCCCTGCAGGCCCACCTTGACCGATACGACCAGGCCGCCCCAGAGCGTGCAGAGCATCAGCACGAGGAGGACGGACCTCGTCGACAACGGCTGGTTTTCGTCGATGTGGGTCACCCAGGCCAGCCTTTTCGCGGGAGGCATGAAGCGAGAGGAAACGGCAGGGCGAGATTATACCAAGCGGGAGCGCCAGGAAGCAACGTTAAAGTTCGGCGCCGGCGTTCAGGTCCCGGCGTTCAGCCCCGGCCGTGGGACGCCGCGACGGCTTACCGGTCATACATGCGCCGGAAACGCAGGGCCACGTTGACCAGCGCGATCATGACCGGCACCTCGACGAGGGGGCCGATGACGGCCGCGAAGGCCACGCCCGATTCGATGCCGAAGACGGCTACGGCCACGGCGATGGCCAGTTCGAAGTTGTTGCTCGCGGCCGTGAAGGAAAGCGTGGCGTTCTTTGAATAGTCCGCGCCGATCTTCCGTCCCATCCAGAAGGTGATCAGGAACATGAGCACGAAATAGACGAGGAGCGGAACGGCGATCCGGACCACGTCAAGGGGGATAGCCACGATCGTATCGCCCTTCAGGCTGAACATGACCACGATGGTGAACAGCAGCGCCACCAGGGTGATGGGACTGATGCGGGGGATGAAGGTCGACTCGTACCACGGCCTTCCCTTGAGCCGCAGCAGGACCAGGCGGGTCGCCATCCCGCCGAAGAAGGGAATGCCCAGGTAGATGAGCACGCTTTCGGCGATCTGCACGATCGTTACCGGCACGACGCTGCCCTCCAGCCCGAACCAGGGTGGCAGCACCGTGATGAAGACGTAGGCGTACACGCTATAGAAGAAGACCTGGAACAGGCTGTTGAAGGCCACGAGACCGGCGGCATACTCCGTGTTTCCCTTCGCCAGTTCGTTCCACACGATGACCATGGCGATGCACCGGGCCAGGCCGATGAGGATCAGGCCGGTCATGTACTCGGGATGCGCCGGCAGGAAGAGCGCGGCGAGTCCGAACATGAGGATGGGGCCGACGACCCAGTTCAGGAAGAGGGACGCGCCGAGGATCCTTACGTTGCGGAACACGTCCCACAGTTCCTCGTACTTCACCTTGGCCAGCGGGGGATACATCATCAGGATGAGCCCGATGGCGATGGGCAGATTGGTCGTGCCCACCTGCCCGAGCTGGATCAGGGCGGGCACCTCCGGCGTCCATACGCCAAGCCCGACGCCGAGGCCCATGGCCAGGAAGATCCAGAGGGTCAGGTACCGGTCGCGCACCGACAGTTTAGTCGTCGTTGTATTCATGGCTTCCGTTCTTGTGATTTTACGATAGGACGCTTCGAATGCTCGCTGGTACAGCGCGCGAGCGCGTGCGTCACGCATTGGCCGCTTGGTCCGTCCCGGCCGCTTGGTCAGTCCCGCCCGTCCCGGCCGCTCCCTCCGTCCTCGCGAACAGCCATACCATCTCCCGGCAGATCTCCCGGCACCTTTCGTCGTAGACCTCCGCCTCCCGTTCCGTGCCGTCGGCGGACTTCGGGTCCTCGTAGGGGACGAGCACGCGCCGGTCCGCGCTGGGTATCACCGGACATTCGCGGTCGGCGCTCGAACAGGTCAGTACCGCGCAGAAACCGTGCTGTGGATTCGATGGATCGTGGTAAGCCTTGGAGAACGCGCGCACCGGGGGAATCTCGCTCCCCGCGTGAACGAGAAATACCGTGTTGGCCTCCTTCGATTGCCTTTCGACCCGGAATCCCGCCCGGACCATCGCAGATACGGCCCTCGGATCGAAGTCGGTGGCCTCCATTCCGCCGGAGTAGGTGGCAACTCCCTGTATGCCGAAGAACCGCGCGGCGGTGTACGCCCAGATCTGGGCCAACTGGCTCCGGCGGGAGTTGTGTGTGCAGATGAAGATCAGTTGGGCCGGCTCACCGCTTCTAATCCGCGCGGAGACATACGCCGAAACACGGTCCAGCGTCTGTCTGCGGTCGGCCGGAATCTGGCTGGATTCCGCCAGTCGCGCCTGCAGATAACGGCTGAGGTCGGGGTAGAAACCAGATTCGTCGGGGACCAGGGTCGCCGCTCCTTCCGCATCAGTCAGGGTTGGCCCAGCAAGGCCGGGTCTTCACGTTCGTCGACCTGTAGCAGCGCCATGGAGGGCCGGGGCACGCAGATCTTGCCCTCATCGGCCAATCCGCGCAACCGGTCCAGGTCCGCCTGGACCCGTTCGTGGACCTGGCGGGCCGAGACGAGATACACCGATACGTACTTCATCGCGATCGAGGAGTCTGTGGCCAGCGCGTAGTAGATCCAGACTCCGTCGCGGCGGTCCGTAAGCAGGCCGTATTGCTTCAGCACGGCCAGGTGCCGGGAGATCTTGCCCTGGGGCATGTCCAGGACCGCCATGATTTCGCACACGCATAGTTCCCGTTCGGTCAGCAGGAACAGTATGCGGAGGCGCGTCGCGTCCGAACAGGCTTTGAATACGGCTACATCCTTGTCCATAACTGAAAACCCCTGCGCACCGTCTCTTGTACTATGCCCCGTGCCCGGAATCATCTGGGCGTAGATCCCGGATTATCGCCCCGTGTGTGGTGGCTAACGCCCGATGGATACGGCTATATCTTGATATACGAATATACATATATAATTCGACTTGTCAACACGATTCGCCACCGAAAATGCACAGCCTGATATCACCGGTATCGGTGGACACCGTGCAGCCCCCATAGTATATTGTTGTATTCACTACAAAGCACTTTAACTCGAAGCATGTTTTAGACAGGAGCCCCATGCCGTCACCTCCCCACGTACTGCTCGTCTGTACCGATCACTGGCCGGGCAGGCTGTTCGGCCACGCGGGTCATCCGGTGATCCAGACGCCCACCCTGGACACTCTCGCCCGCAGCGGCGTGAGGTATACGCGGGCCTACAGCGAATGCCCGGTGTGCATTCCCGCCCGCAGGACGATCATGACCGGTACGACCACGGCAACGCACGGTGACCGGGTCTTCAAGGTCGACAATCCCATGCCGCCGGTACCCACCGTGGCCCAGACCTTCCGGGACAACGGATACCAGGCCTACGCCGTGGGCAAGCTGCACGTATACCCGCAGCGGGACCGGATCGGGTTCGATGACGTGATCCTGGCCGAAGAGGGCCGTCCGAACATCGGCGCATTGGACGACTACGAGGCTTTTCTTGGTGAGAACGGTTACGCCGGAGAAGGCTTCACCCACGGCATGAGCAACAACGACTACAGCCAGCGGCCCTGGCATCTGCCCGAGGCCATGCACGTGACCAACTGGACCACACGCCAGATGGCCCGGATGATCCGGCGCCGCGATCCGACACGGCCGGGATTCTGGTACCTGTCCTACTGCCATCCCCATCCCCCGCTGACCCCTCTGCAGTGTTACCTGGACCTGTACCGTGACGAGGATCCGGGCACGCCGTACTGCGGCGACTGGGCGGAGGACCACGACGCCTTGCCCTATGCGCTGAAGGCGGTCCGGGGAAGGGTCGACGGGATGAACGACGCCCAGGTCGCCTGGGCGAGGAGGGCGTTCTACGCGCTTTGTACCCACATCGACCACCAGTTGCGCGTAGTGATCGGCACGTTGCGGGAGGAGGGCCTGATCGACAATACGATCGTGCTCTTCACGGCCGACCACGGGGACATGCTGGGCGATCACGGCCTGTGGGCGAAGCGCCTGTATTACGAGCAGTCGGCCAATGTACCCATGATACTCGTGGGCCGGGCCGGCGACGACCGGGTCGGACACAACCACACCGACGACCGGCTCGTGGGCTGGCAGGACGTGATGCCCACGCTGCTGGACCTCGCGGGGATCGAAGTACCAGGCACGGTCGAAGGCCTTTCCATGGCAGGCGAGGACAAGCGAGAATACCTTTACGGCGAGTGCGGCGAAAATGCCCAGGCCACCCGCATGATGCACGACGGCCAGCACAAGCTGATCTACTACCCCGTGGGCAACCGAACGCAGTTATTCGACCTCGAGCAAGACCCGGGAGAACGCCGCGATCTATCAGATTCGTCCGGTCATGCCGAAATCGTCGGTCGGTTGAAGGCACGGCTGGTGGACCAACTGGCCGACCTGGACCCGGCGTGGATACAGAACGGAGAACTGACCGGCCTGCCGGACCGAGAATACACGTTGCCGCCAAACCGGGGCCTGTCGGGCCAGCGGGGTTTGCACTGGCCGCCGCCTCCCACGGATCCGAAATCCTCCTACGTACCCTGAACACATACCGGAGAACCGCTCATGCGCAATGCACGAATAGCCATCGCTTCGATCCTCCTGCTGTGCGGGTCCCTGCCGGCCGCAGCCTGGGGACCGAACGGCCACCGCATCGTGGGCCAGATCGCCGAGAACCACCTCACGGACGCGGCCCGAAAGGGCATTTCCGATCTCGTCGGCCGCGCTTCGCTGGCACAGATCGGCACGTGGGCAGACGAGATCAAGTCCGATCCCGCCTGGGACCATGCCTCGCCGTGGCATTACGTCAACGCGGCGCCCGGCCAGTCGATTGAATCGGCGAAAAGAAGTCCGGGCGGCGACGTGGTCGAGGCCATTCAGCGTTTCGAACGGGTGTTGAGAAACCGCGGATCGAGCAGGAAGGAACGGGTGGAAGCGTTGAAATTCCTGGCGCACTTCGTGGCCGACGTCCACCAGCCACTGCACGTGGGCTATGCCAGCGACCGCGGCGGCAACGATATCCGGGTCCGGTGGTTCGGCGAAACCACGAACCTCCACAGAGTCTGGGACGAGCACCTCGTCGAGCACCAACGGCTGAGTTTCACCGAATGGGTCCGGTTCTTCGGACACGCCGAACCCGGCGAGATCGAGACATGGCGCCGTTCGGACGTATATGACTGGGCGCGGGAGTCGCGCAGCATGCTGCCGGCCGTCTACGACTTCGGCGACTCCCGATCCGAAAGATCCCCTTACCTGGGGTACGACTATATCTTCAAGCATGCCGACGGGGTCAGACTCAGACTGCTGCAGGCCGGCATCCGCCTGAGCGGCATGTTGAACGATATATTCGCGTCGCCCTGATCCCGCCAGTCAACCTCCGAACAGCATGATCCCTCCCGCCGCCAGCACCAGCCCCGTGATGGTGATCTGCAGGTATCGCTCCGGCAGCCTTCGGGACATCCGCACGCCCAGGGGCACGCCTGCCAGCGATCCGGCCGCCATGGTCACGGCGATGGCGAGATCCAGCTGGCTGCTGCCGGCATAGATGATCGAACTCGTGAAGGTCAGCGAAAGCGCGATGAAGATCGAGGAGCCCACCGTGTCCACCGCGTTGAGGCGGTAGACGATGATCATCAGCGGGACGATCAGGATGCCGCTCCCCACCGAGGTGGCGGCGATCAACGCGCCGATGAAAGCGCCCAGCGCTACCGCGAGGACGATCTTCGCACTCGTGATCCGTGCGGAAATCCGGCGGGCCGCCTGGCCCAACCTGCCCGCCCGGCTCTCCTGGGCCGCCCGGTCCTTTACGGCGCGGGAAACCGGCCGCATGAACGTGTGCCACAGGATCAGCAGGCCTGACAGGATGACCACCGCCGCGATGAACTGTCGAAGATTAGTCTGAAGTTCGCGCCAGGCCGGGTCGGCCGGATCCATGTCGCCGGCATATCCCGTGATCCAGAGGGCGACGGCCACGGAGACGGGCACCGCGCCCGCCAGGAAATAGGCCGAGGTGCGGAACCTGATGGTCCCCTGCCTGAAATGGAAGAACACGGCCGGGAGCTTGCAGAGGCAGGAATAGAGATGGGCGGTACCTACCGCCACCGTGGGCGGCAGGCCGAATCCCAGCGTCAGAACGGGCAGCAGGAGTACCCCGCCACCGATGCCGGTCATACCGATGCAAGCGCCTATCAGCGCGCCGGATACGAGTTGCACGACGGTATTCAGGACATCCAGGTCCATAGTACGTGTAACGGCTCCTTAATCTCGCGTGCGCTTCGCGCGTGCGATGATTCGGGCGCAAACCACTTCCGGCTACCTGCGCCCCCGGCTACCTGCGCCCCCGGCTACCTGCGCTCTCACCAATTTTTCTCTTGCCACACCCTTCCAAACGATGCAAACATGACCTTGCGATGATTCCGACCAAACCATACGCGGCCACGGACCTTGGCATCTTCCGGTTCCTCGACGGCAAGTTGCTCGTCTACCTGGTCGAGTTGAAGATCGAACCCTTCGTGGGCCGTTATTCGCTGCCCGGGACCCTGGTGCTCGAGACTGAAGACCTGGAGGCGGCGGTGCGGCGCGCCTATCGCGAGGCAACCGGCCGGTCGAGCGCCTACTTCGAGCAGGTCTACACCTTCTCCGCCATCGACCGGGACCCCAGGAGACGAACGATCTCGACGGCCTACATGGGGTTTCCCGACCGCCCGGGCGAGCCCTTCGAACCGGTGGACAAGTACCGCACGGGGGAATGGTTCTACGTCAATGACACCCCGTCGCTGGCGTACGATCACAATGAGATTCTGAAGGTTTGCACGGACAGGATCGCGGCCAAACTGAACTACACGAATATCGCGCTGCTGCTGCTCCCCGGTGAATTCACAATGGCGGAACTGCAGTGCGTATATGAACAGGGGCTGGGTGAAAAGCTGGAATCGGGGAGTTTCAGCGACAAGGTCCTGTCACTGGGCATGATCGAAGTCACCGGCGGGGAACGCCCGGCAGAAAACGCCCCGCCGGTCCCCCTCTACCGCGCCGCGCACCGGGAATTGCAGGAAATCCCCTTCATCTGAATCGCGGAATCACCCGGTTACCGCTACATCATGCGCTTGATGATCCGGTCGGACTGCTCCTGGCTGATCCCCAGGTCGCGCCGCGCGATCGCGCCGCCTTCGTCCAGCACCGGCTCCTGGTCACCCAGCGTAGGTGCGCCTTTCTTCTGAAAGAACAGTCCGGTGTAGATCTCATCCCCCCAGATCATCGCCTTCTCGCAGGCCGTCTTCCAATCGCCGGGATCGTGTCCTTCGTCCTCCAGCTTCTTGACGCGCTGCTTGAAGAAGGGGTAGTCGTTGTCCTTGTTGAACGTGACGCAGGGGCTGAATACATCGATCAGCGAAAAGCCGCGGTGCTGGACAGCCTGTTCGATGAGCCCAGTCAGATGGCGGGCGTCGCCGCTGAAGGCCCGGGCCACGAAGGTCGCGCCGTTCATGATGGCGGCCGTGATGGGATTGATCGGTGCTTCCACGCTGCCGAAGGGCGTGCTCTTGGTCCGCATGTCGATGCTGCTGGTAGGGGATACCTGTCCCGTGGTCAGGCCATAGATCTGGTTATCCATGACGATATAGGTCAGGTCGACGTTCCGCCTCGCCGTGTGGGTGAAATGGTTCCCGCCGATCCCGTAGCCGTCGCCGTCTCCCCCCGTGACGAACACGGTGAGTTCGTGGTTCGCCATCTGCGCGCCCGTGGCCACGGCCAGGGCACGCCCGTGCAGCGTATGCATGCCGTACGAGTTGAAGAACCCCGGGAAATTCGAGGAGCAGCCGATCCCGCTGATCGTGAGGATCTCGTGGGGCCGGAGACCCAGGTTCACGCAGGCCCGCTGCAGACTGCTCAGCACGCCGAAGTCGCCGCATCCCGGGCACCAGTCCGGATCCACCTTGCCCTTGAAGTCCTTCGCTTTCAATGGCGCTACCGGTTTCGCTTCCACTTCCTCGCGTGGTAAAGTTTCCACTGACATGTTGAAGACTCCTTAGACGATGACTTCTTGATAGGGCACGAAGATGTCCGTCGTTCCGGCCAGCAATTCCCGGACGCCGTCCACGATATGATGGGGCATGAACGGCTCGCCGTCGTACTTCCGGATGTGGCCGTCGGCCGAAAGCCCGGTCTCGCTGCGCAGATACCGGTGGAACTGGCCGGAATGATTGTTCTCAACGATCACGGTCTTTTTCGCCTGGTCGAAGACTTCCTGGATGGCGTCCACGTGAAGAGGGACGATCCACTTGATCGGCAGGTGGTTCACGGCGACGCCCTCGCGGTTCAGGATCTCCACCGCCTCCCGGATCACGCCGAGGGTCGATCCCCAGCCGATGAGCGTGATCTCGGCGTCTTCGGCGCTCGAACCGGAAAGCACGGGCGGGTCGATGCGCTCCGCGACGTTCTTGAACTTCCGGGCACGTTTTTCCACCATCTTGCGCCGCTTGTGGGGATTGGTGAACTCGTCGCTGACCAGGACGCCGTCTTCATCATGTTCGTCGGTAGCCACCACGTGGGCGTATCCCTCCACGCCCGGCAGTGCGCGTGGAGAAATCCCGCTTTCCGTGTTCACGTACCGCAGGTAACCGTTGCTCGGCGCGCCGATGAGGCCGTGCCCGTTGGAAAGCTGCGAACCCGTCGGGATGTCGCTCGCGCCGTTCCCGGACTCGGTGATCAGCTCGCCCCGGTTTATTCCGGGTTGCATGTCGATGGCGTCCGGGTCGACGCTGAAGGTGCCTTCGGAGATCAGCAGATCGGATATCACGATGCCGGGGCACTGGAATTGATCCACCAGGTTGAACAGTTCGGGCACGGTATTGAAAGCATCCAGCGCATCGGTCGGCGCCACGATAAACCGCTCGAAATCGCCCTGGCTCGCGCCGAGAACCTGCCAGAGATCGCCCTGCTCCGTCTTGGTCGGTACGCCCGTGGATGGACCGGCGCGCTGCACGTCGATGAAGACGACCGGGATTTCCATCATGGCCGCGCTGCCCACGGCCTCGGTCATCAGGGCGAAGCCGCCGCCCGACGTGGCGCACATGGACCGGCAGCCCACGTGGGCTGCGCCGATGGCCATGTTGGCCACGCCGATCTCGTCTTCGACCTGCCGCACCATGATGCCCAGTTCCCGCGCGTTCTGCGCCATCCAGTGGAGGACGCCCGTGGAGGGACTCATGGGATAGGCGCAGTAGAACTTGACCCCGGCGGACGCGCCGCCCATGGCGAGCGCGTCGTTGCCCGTCCATACGGCAAGTGGCTTGCCGCCGGAAGGCAGGGACTGCGTGAAAGGTTCGAAGTGCGCCGCGGCGTAGTCGTATCCCGCGCGGGCCACGCCCACGTTCTCATCGACCACTTCCTGCCCCTTGCGCTGAAACTGCATGGTGATGATGTCTTCCAGAATCTGGAAATCCACATCGAGCAGGTAGAGGATCGTCCCGAGTGCCACGGTATTCTGCACGAGCTTGTTGCGGTTGTTGTCGGTCAGTTCGTTGATGGGCAGCGGGCAGAGGTGCACGCCGTCTTCCGGGGTGCCGGGCGTGATCGTGTCGCTGTTGTAGAGGACCCGCGTGCCGGGTCCCATGAGGCCCAGGTGCCGGTCCATCGTATCCTGGTTCAGGCAGACCAGCAGGTCGAGTTTATCGCCATGGTTGTGGACCGGTTCATCGCTGATCCTCATCGTGAGGAAAATATGACCGCCCCGGATGATCGACTGGTAGGCATTGTAGGCGTTGAGATGCAGTCCGCGGCGGATGAATATCCGGGCGAGCACGTTGCCCGGTGTGGCGATACCCTGGCCCGCGGCGCCGCCTATGGCAATGGCAAAGTCGAATCTTTCTGAACTCATCGGATTCTCCTGTCTGTACATCACGGACAAGCTGATCTGCCGACGTGCGTACGCGTTTCTGTAAAGGTAGTACACAGCATAGTGGGAACCAACAAAATACACAGTCCCAGGTGGGGTGTCAACCCTTCTGTTCTTTTGTGGACGAAGACGTCCCGTTCGGTTTTCGTGGAAGAATATGGTACGGCTTTCCGGCCTGGAATTTGAGCTTGACGCCGAGCTGACAACGATGTAGATATTCCGTGAGGGACCGGGAGACGACTCGCGGTTGACATCGTGCTTCGAGTCGGCATTTGTTGACCGGTTTCCCGTTCTTCGCCTTTTTTTATTTTATATACAGGCCCCCGGTTTCGGCCGGGGGCCTGTGTTTTGATCCCCTCAGATCGGCGACGGAACCCGGAAAATCCGTGCGCCGGGGAAGACCGGTTGACGCTGTTGCAATTACAGGATAATTATAGTAAGACAGATATCAAATCGAACACGAACAGCGGGGAGGTCCGGTTTGAACGGCGCCGATATCGTAAGCCGGTACGAAGAAGACGGCTATGTCGTCCTGCCCGGGGTCATCGACGGCGACCTGACCGCCGAGGCCCAGGGCCATGTCGAGTGGATGGGAGAGAAGTACCCCGACGTCCGGCCGGAGCAGTACCATCACCACCTCATCGTGGACGATCCGTTCTGGATCCGCCTCTGCACCGATCCACGGCTCATCGACGTCATCGAACCCTTTCTGGGGCCCGACATCGCGCTCTTCGCGGCCCATTACATCAGCAAGCCCCCCGGGGACGGGCAGCCGGTGCTGTGGCACCAGGACGGGAACTACTGGCCGCTGGAACCCATGGAAGTCATTACCATCTGGCTGGCCGTGGACGACTCGACCCCGGAGAACGGGTGCATGCGGGTCATACCCGGCAGCCACAGGGGCCAGCATCTGTACCGGCACCGTAGAACCGAAGGGGACAACGTATTGAGTTCGGAACTGGATGTGAAGGTGGATGAATCCGAGGCGGTCGATGTCGTCGTGCCGGCGGGCGGAGTGTCCCTGCACGATCCCTACCTGATTCACGGTTCGAAGGCCAATCTTTCAGACCGGCGCCGGTGCGGACTGACCCTCCGGTATATACCCACGACCACGCGCATCAAGCGCGAGAACTTCCCCGCCTACCTGTGCCGGGGCAAGGCCGTGGACGGAATCAATAACTACCCTCCGCTCCCCCGGTTCAGGCCTGGCGATCACTACCCGTTTAAGGGGTGCGACCGGCCGCCCTGGAACTGACGCCGCGCTGGCACCGACGCCGGCCCGGTACCGTTTGCCGGCCCGGCGCTTGTGCCCGCGCTCAGATGATCCCCATGTCCCGCAGTTCCCGCCTGACCGCGTACATGGCGCCTTCGGTCGCCAGGACCCACAGGCGGTCGCCCGGAGTGAGCCGCCGCATAATGTCGTGAAACACGTCGCTGACGTCCACGGCGGTTGCCATGTATTCCGGGTCCATCTGCTCGTCCATAAGGGCCAGGTGCGCGCCGCCCGCGCCGGCCACGTGCACGGACCTCGAATGGTTCACCATGCCTTCCAGGTCTTCGTCCACGATCCACGGACCGCCGCGTCCGCCCCGTACGGCCTCGTCCAGCAGGAACAGGAAATGGCCCCGCTGCCGGTCCAGCCGGCAGGTCCTGAGCGCTTCGAGGAGCGAGGTCCTGTTCTTGATCGTCATCAGGCGGGCTTCCCGGTCATGAATCACCAGCCGTTCGTCCCGCCCTCCGGTGGACCTCACGGATTCGAGACCCTTGCGTATCGTCACGGGACTCAGGCCGAGAGATAGCGCGGCCGCCGCGGCCGCCGCGGCGTTGTACACGTTGTGCAACCCGGAAAGACGGAGACACACGTCCAGCGGACCCCGCGGCGTGATGATCCGGAAGTTCGTTTCATCCGGTCCCAGATCCACATCGATCGCGTAGACGGTGGGCAGCGGCCTTTCCCAACCGCAGCCTTCGCAGGCATAGTCGCCGAGGTGGGCCAGGCTGGTGATCCGGTAGGCCAGGGGCACGCCGCACCGGGGGCACGGTACCTCGGGGGTGGCGGCATCCGCCAGGTGCAGGCGTTCATCCTCCACGCCGTAGTAGGTCAACCGGGGCGGCACGCCCCGCGTGAATCCGCCGCAGAGGACCGGATCGTCTGCATTGACGAGGATGTGCTGTCGGGCGGACATGGTGCCGAACCAGTCGCACCATTTCCCGATCAGGGCAGCGCGGTCAACCCCCTGCACCGATTCGTCGTCGTACAGGTTGTTCAATACGAGCGTGCCGGGATTGCATACCCTGATCGCCCGGTCGAGCATGCCGGTCTCGAATCCGAACACCCCGTAGTCCGCATGGATCCTGCCGCGGTGATCGGTCGCCCGGACCAGGGTGGAGACCACTTCGTCGATGGATGGGGCGATGTCTTCAGGGTGGAGCGTCCGGGCATCGGCCTGCTGCAGAATCGCGGCCAGGATCCGGCAGGTCGTATGCTTGCCGTTCGTTCCGGTGACCCCGGCCACGCCTTGACTGAACTGGCGCACCAGGGACCGGACCAGGCCAGGCCAGAGGGCGGCAGTGAGGGTGCCGGGCGGGATGCGGCCACGGGAGAAATCAAACAAATCGGCCGCCCTCGCGACGGACTTGTCAATGGAAAGGGCGGCCGATCTGAGCATACGCATAGGAGGTTGATCGAATCCGGGGAATCAACCCTTGTTCATATCTTCACGCCGCGCCACTCGTCCCGGTCACCGGAGATGTCTACGATGTTGCCGTCGGGATCGATGGCTTTGAAAGCGATCTCCGGCGGGGTATCGGAGGAGATGGCGTCCCGGCCCTTCACGGTCTTCGGCGCTTCGGCACCCCAGTTCCGGACCCTGTGCCAGGCGGCGTGGAGGTCGTCCACCAGCACACCGAAATGGATATACTCCTCGCCTTCCTCGAGCGAGGGCCGCGACGGATCGTTATGGGGCAGCAGCGTGATGTTGGCGGTGCCGTCGCTGAGATCGACGGCCTCGCCGTTGCCCCGCCGGCCGATAAAGGTAAAGCCGATCACATCCTCGTAGAAACGCTGCGAGACCGACACGTCCCGGCACCGCAATGCGAGGTGACGCAGATAGGCCATTACGCCTCCCTCCTGAGCTTATCGTCCAGAATTACAGGCGCTTCTCTTTCGCGATTTCCTCGATGGCGCCGATGAACTGGTCGGTCTGCGCGTCGGTGACCATGATATGCATCGACGTCCGGTTGGCGTCCCAGTTGATCTCGTCGTGCGTAACGTTCCGGATATAGATACGGTGGCGATCCCACAGCATGTCGTTGACATCGCGCGTACCCACGCCGGTGACCTTGAACGAAACGAGCGCCGCGCTCATGCGGGGATCGGGCGAACTGTACACTTCCACGCCGTCCATGTTGCGCAGGGCGTTGGCCACGCGCGTGGCCTGGTAGCGGTTCCGGCTCTCGACGGCGGCCGGTCCGATCATGTTGTGGAAGTCCAGCGCCGCGTCGATGGCGACCCGCGCCGGGGCATTGGAAGAACCCCGCAGTTCGAACTTGGATGCGCCTGCCAGGTACTCTTCGTAGAATACTTTGGCGAAGCCCGTGGGTTCCTGACCGTACATGGTCAGGCCGTTCACCGGACCGGCGTACAGGGTCGGCCACACCTGGTCCAGGATATCCTCTTTCACGTAGAAGAAGCCCGTGTACATGGACGCCATCATCCACTTGTGGCACGGACCCGCGTACATGTCGCAACCCAGGTCGTGCATGTTCAGGTCGAGCATGCCCGGAGGCTGCGCCCCGTCGACCAGGGTGATGATGCCCTTCGAACGGGCCATCTCGCAGATTTCCTTCACGGGAAGGACGAGCCCGTCGCCGTAATTGATATGGCAGAAGCTGAGCATCTTCGTGCGCGGCGTGATGGCGGCCTCGAAGGCCTTGAGCAACGCGTCGGGACTGTCGGGCGGGTGGTACTCGGGGGACGAGAGGTCGATCATGACGGTTTTCGTTCCCTGGCGGACGGCCCGGAGGTTGATGGGCTGCACGCCGCTGGAATGATCGTGATTGGTCGTCACGATCTCGTCGCCCGGCTCCATGTCGATGCCGAAGGTGCCGAAGACCATGCCTTCGGTCGTGTTGTTGGTGAAGGCGACCTCGTTCGACTTGCAGCCGAGGTACTTCGCCATCTTCTCCCGCATCTGTGCACGGAAGTCGCTGTTGTAGACGTAACTGGTATAACTCTTGTAATCCGTGTTCGCGCCTTCGAGCGCGGCGATCTGCGCCCGGTGCACTGGACCCGGGGACGGTCCGCGCGTCCCGGTGTTCATGAAGGAAACGCCGTCGCGGATGATGTACTGATCGGCCACCCAGTTCCAGTACGCCACGTCGTCGGGTTCCGGAAGGTGGTCTTCGGGCATCGGCGGCTTCGCCGCGGCCTTTCCGGTCATGGACAAGAGAGCCGTTCCGGCGGCGAGACCGCCCGCGATCCGGCCCATGAACCCTCTGCGGGACAACGCTTTCAGCTTTTCGGGATCTTCAAATTTCGGATCGAAGTTAAATCCGGACTCTTCCGTAATCATGGTGCATCTCCTTACTGGTACCTCCGGCACGCACCGACGGAATGTACGGTGCAGGCCAGCGCGCCGGACCGTGCCAGGGGTCTGGAAAAACAGCGAAATGTGGAGAGTTCTGTAAACAAAGTATACAGAGGACGCATGGGGGTCTTCAAGTAAAAACTGCTTTTTAAAGGATTGAGGACTGCGGTGCCGATTTCTGGTTGCGGGGTGGATGAAACACCGCTTACTTGGTAGGGGTCTATCCGACAGCTATTGACAGGCGCTGATCCGGTGGACGACCCCATCCTGTTCCAGGGCGACCGCAGGACGCCGACCGCCGGTTTCCGCCGGTGCGTCACGAAAGGCAACCTAAGTGAAAATAGAAGACATCACCTCGTACTTCATCGGCGGCGGATACGTCATCCGCGTCCGGACCGACAGCGGGCTCACCGGGGTCGGGCAGACGGCCTGCTGGGGATATCCTGAAGCCGTGCACCAGATCGTGGAGCGGTTCAAGGATTACCTGGTGGGTCAGAATCCGTTCCGTATCGAGCATCACTGGCAGTATCTCTACCGCATGTCGCCCTTCCGGGGCAGCGCCCTGTCCGGGGCGGTCAGCGCCGTCGACATCGCCCTGTGGGACATCAAGGGCAAGCACTTCGGCGTTCCGGTCTGGGAACTGCTCGGCGGAAACTGCAGGGACCGGGTCAGGCTGCACCTGCTGGGTGGCGGCGGGACCCCGGAGGCCATGCTCGAATCCGCCCGGAACGCGGCGTCGGAGGGCTTCACGGCGCTCAAGTTCGATCCCCTGCCGGGCGGCTACCAGGACATGGCCCTCGACCGGATGATCCGTACCGCCCGGGATCTCGTCGCGGCCGCCCGCGAAGGCGGCGGCCCGGACATGGATCTCATCGTGGAGGTCCACCGCAAGCTGACGCCGCTGACCGCCATGCCCCTGGCCAACGCGCTGACCGAATTCAACCTCTATTTCATCGAGGACCCCATCCAGATCGACAGCATCATGGCCCAGGGCGAAATCGCCCGGCGGATCGGGATCCCCGTCGGGAACGGGGAACGCCTGAACACCATCTGGGAGTTCCAGGAGCTCCTGACCCACGGAGGACCGCAATACGTGCGGCCGGACGTGGCCCTCGCCGGCGGCCTGACCCACTGCAAGAAGATCGCGGCCATCGCCGAGGCCCACCACTGCGCCGTCGTGACGCACAATTTCCTGACGCCCCTCATTACCGCCGCTTCCGTACACCTGGATACCAGCATCCCCAACTTCGTGACCCAGGAGTACAGCATGGGCGACGAGTCGGAAGCCAGCAAGCTGTACCGGACCAACATACGCCGGGAAGGCGGGTACATCCCAATTCCCCGGGACCCGGGCCTGGGCGTGGAACTGGATGACGAACGGCTGGAAGGCGCGGTTTTCACCCCGATGAATACCGCGAATACGCTGCTCAGGTCGGACGGCTCGGTAGCCAATTCGGTTTAGGGTTTCGCCATGCGTCGATTCAGTATTTTGCATCCGCTCTGGATGGCTTTCTACGACGGGGCGATTTACGAGGATGTGGCCCGGCATTGGCGAAACCGGACCTTTCTGTACCTCCTGTTGCTGCTGGCACTGACCTGGATTCCCTTCACCCTCCAGATGCAGAACCAGGTGAATGAATGGGTCAGCCGGGAAGCCCCCTTTTATATCGACCAGGTCCCTGATCTCAGTCTGTCCGGTGGCGAACTGTCCTCGTCCTCGTCCCAGCCGACGCTCCTGCGTGATCGGGACGGGACGGTGCTGGCCGTCATCGACCCCACCGGTCAGTACACCAGCCTGGACGACACCGAGGCGCCGGTGCTGGTAACGCGCACCCAGATATTCATCCGGGGAGAGGGCGACCAGGTCGACGTTACGACCCTGCCGGACGGACCTCCGGAGACGCTGACCCGGGAGGACCTGTACGTGATTGCCGACTGGACCCGGTCCCTGGTCAATACACTGCTTTTCCCAATTCTGCTCGTGCTGTCCTATGCGTACCGGACCGTACAGACGCTGCTGTACGCCTACGTGGCATCCTTTTTCACGGCGCCCGCCGGAGGAGCGCTGCCGTACCGTACGCTCCTGAACCTGGCCATCATCGCCATCACGCCAGCCGTCGTGCTGGACACCGTGCACATGCTCATGGAATCCCCGCTGCCGGACTGGTTCTGGTGGCCGGCATGCGTACTGCTTTCCCTGGGCTATCTGCGCTTCGGCATCCGGGTCACGCTGGACGCCGAACGGCAGGAAGTAGCCTGAAGTGTACTGTTTATCCACCCGCCTGAGAAGGGACCGCCGTGAAACGCATACTGCTCTTGATCAACGCGCACAGCCCGCCGTTCAGCCAGTTCGCCGCCATGTTCGAGCGGCTCGTGAACGGTGCTTCGCAGTTCACCCTGGACGTCACCGACGACCGGAACGCGCTCTGTGACCCGTCGGATTACGATGCCCTGGCGCTCTACATCGCGTCCGGCGAACTGACCCGGGACCAGGAAAAGGGGATCACCGGCTATGTGCGGAACGGCGGCGGGCTGCTGGCCGTGCACACCGCGAACGCGGGACTGGCGCAGTACGCCGACTACATCGAGATGATCGGCACCGAGTTCATCGGCCACGATCCGCTGGGCGACTTCGACGTGGAAGTCGATCCGGCCTTCGACGACATCCTGCCGCGCATGAGCCGGAGTTTCCGCGTCCAGGACGAGTGCTACAACATGGATATCAAGACGGAGGCGCCGCTCAGGTGGTTCCAGCACGGCATATGGAAACTCGAACGCCAGCCGCTGGGCTACCTGCGGGATTACGGAAAGGGACGGGTGTTCTACACCGCCCTCGGCCACGACAACCGCACCTTCGTCCATGCCGACTTCCAGGACCAGTTGATCAAGGGGCTTCGTTACGTCTGCGGGATGACCGATGGATCGCCCGTCCGGATCGGGCTGGTGGGATATGGGCCGTTGTTCGGCATGGGGAGGCACCACAGCGAGCAGATCGCCGCGACGCAGGGGTTCGAACTGGGAGCGGTCTGCGACCGGGACCCCGCCCGGCTGGAAGCGGCGCGGGAGGAGCAGGGCGAGGACATGCCCATGTTCGAGGATGCCGGGGAGATGGCCGGAAGCGGACTCATCGACCTCGCCATCGTCATCGTGCCCCACGCCTACCATGCGCCCGTGGCGAAGCCGCTGCTTGAAGCGGGCCTGCACGTCATCACGGAGAAACCCTTCACGGTCAAGGTTTCCGAGGCGGACGAACTGATCGGCCTGGCCAGGGACCGGGGCGTCATGATCTCGGCGTACCATAACCGGCACTGGGACCCGGACATCCTTTCGATGAGGGAGATCGTCGACCGGGGCGATATCGGCGAGGTTTATTCGATCGAAAGCGCCCTGGTGGGGTACGGCCTGCCGGGCCAGGCGTGGCGGTCCCACAAGCCGGTTTCCGGCGGGGCGATGTACGATTGGGGCGCCCACAATTTCGAGAAGATCCTGCAGCTGGTGCCGCGATACGACGGACAGGGCAACCGGATCAACAAGCGGGCGACGCTCTACGGGAACTACATGAAGCGGGTCTGGCACAGCAGCACCAACGAGGATTACTGCCGGGCCTACGCCCGTTTCGACTCCGGCGTCGAGGCGCAGTTCATGACCTCATCCATCCACGCGTCCCGCAGGCCCATGTGGACCGTCCAGGGCACCGCCGGATCGATCGTCATGGAAGGCGGGGACGGCGCGGGCACGGTGACCATGGCCTCGGCCGACGGCCGCCACCGTGTCGTCGAAGTGAAACCCTATGACCGGGGACATAACTGGCAAGGTTATTACAAGAACGTGGCCGATCACCTGCTTGCCGGCCTGCCCCTTGAGATCACGGGGGAATGGGCGAAGGGCCCGATTCAACTCATCGAGGGGTGCGAAACGGCCTCGAGAGAGAACCGGTTGGTGGAAGTGGAATTCGATTTCTGATTGGCCGCGGACCCGGAAGAGAGACGTCGGTTTTCGGAAGAGAGACGTCGGATATGACTAAGAAAGAAAAACTCGAAGCGGGCTTCACCATCCTCGCCATCCTCGCGCTCTGGCCGGTTATCCTGGGTTGGGATAACCCGCTTTATCAGGTCGTCCTGGGCGTGATCCTGGTGGTGTTCATCGCGCTCGTCGCGCAGAAGTTCCGCCGCATTCGAGCCATCTACAATGCCACCAGGGTGGAAGCGAAGAAGCGCAAGCCGCCTTCCGGGAACCGGGACGAACCCTTCGGTTGACGGGCACGTAATCGGCTGACGGGCCGGCGCGCTCCACCGGCTAGGCGTCCGTAACAGGCGGGACTCCGGCCCAGCGCAGACCGTCGCCATCCTTACGTCGAATTCAGGCGTATTTGCCCGGAAGGTCCGGAGCGGAGACCTCGTCCAGCAAGGTGCGGTCCTCCGGTTCGAGCGTCCATCCCACGGCCCCGAAGGATTCCTCGACCTGCTCGGGAAAATCCGGACCGATAATCGGCGCCGTCACTTCCTCGTGGTCCAGGAGCCAGGCCAGCGCCACCTGGGCCGGCGTCTTCCCGTACTTTTCCCCCACGTCGATCAGCGTCTGCACGATGCCGTCCAGCTTGTCGGTCATGGCCTCGTCGAAGGGATACTTCGAGCGGCTCAGTCCCGGACGGGGGTTCTTCCCCCAGGGGCTATTCTCGGGAGGTACGGCTCCGCGGCGGAACTGGCCGGTCAGCAGGCCGATGGCCAGCGGGCTGTAGCACATGAGTCCGAGCCCGTGGTCGCGGGCCATGGGCATGAGCTCGAGTTCGGTCTCCCACCGGGCCAGCAGGCTGTAGTTGTACTGTAGGCAGACGAAGGGTTCCAGGTTGCGCCGGTCGCTGGTCCAGAGGGCATCCACCACCTTGTACACCGGCCAGTTGCTGCAGCCGATGTACCGGACCTTGCCCTGGCGCACGAGGTCGTCGAAGGTCGAAAGGGTCTCCTCTAGCGGCGTGACCGGGTCGAAACTGTGGGCCAGGTAGAGGTCGATGTAGTCGGTCTGCAGCCGTTTCAGGCTTTTTTCCACGCCCTGCATCAGGTTGAACCGTGAAAGCCCCGTGAAGTTGGGTCCCTTGCCCGAGGTACCGAAGATCTTGGTGCACAGCACGACGTGTTCGCGCCGGCCCTTCAGCGCTTTCCCGATGATCTTCTCGGACCTCCCCTCCCCGTAGAACGCCGAGTCGATGAAGTTGCATCCCAGGTCGAGGGCCGTCTCGATCACCCGGATGCCGGCGTGCTCGTCGATCGCGCCCCGGAAGGCGGTACCGAGGCAGATCGGCGAGACCTGCAGGCCGGTCTTGCCCAGATAGCGGTATTCCATGATCATCCTTTCAAGTAGCGGGTTCTTAAATGGCGCGCTGCGTATTCACGGCCGGTTTGCTCACGGCCAGGTTGCTCACGGCCGGGGCACACCGGCTTCGGCGAAGGCGTTTTCCAAAGTCCGGTAGCACAGAGCGGCCGCTTCGAAGGGGTCGTATCCCGGTTTTCGCTGCACCATGTTGCTGACCTCCGCGGTGATGGAGCCCTCGTATCCGGCGGCATGCATGGCCCGTAAGTAGGCCGTGAAGTCGAAATCGCCCTCCCCCGGCACGAGAAACTCGAAATCGGGCACGCGGCCCCGCTGGTCCTTGACGTGGGTGTGCACCGCGTAGGGCGCCATGAGCCGGACCGCCTCCTCGATGGGCATGCCCAGGACGTCGAAGTGGCTGATGTCGAAATTTAGCCCCAGGTGGGGCGTGTCCATGGCCTCTACGAGTTGGACCGACTTCTCCGCGGTATCCAAGGCGCATCCCACGTGGGCTTCCATGCCGATCACCACACCCCTGTCCGCGGCGTAATCCACCAGTTCCCGGACCCGTTCCAGGATGAAATCCAGCCTGGTTTCCCAGTCTTCCGGCGCGCCGCCCATTACCGTGTCCAGGACCGGCCTGCCGCTGCCGTCACTCCATTCCGCGCACAGGTCGACGGCCCGTTTCAACAGGCGCATGTTCTCCCGATGCGCGTCGGGGTCCTCTTCGAGGAGAGAGCGGTGGGCGGCGACGGCGGGCATGGCCAGGCCGTATCCTGAACAGAGCGCTTTGATGCGCCGCCGTTCACCGGCGTCCAGCCCGTCCACGGCCGTCGTGTAGTTCGGCAGGACCGTCAGTTCCACGGCGTCGAAGCCCACGTCGTGCAGGAACGTCAGGGCCTGGTCCACGGGTACTTTGGGCATGCCCCAGGTCGTATAGCCTATTTGCATGGGCGTGGTTCCATTTTAAGCTTGCCGCCTAAAGCATGCCGCCGTCCGCCAGGAAGCCCTTGAGCTGCTCCATCTCCGCGTCCGAGAGTTCAGGCAGGGGATTTCTCCGCCAGCGGCCGCAGATACCGGCCAGTTCCAGGACGGCGTGCTGCGCCGCGTCACCGCCCGCCGGAAAGGTGTTGTACAGGTAGTCGAAAAAGGGCATGTCGTAGCGCGCGATGACGTCCGTGGCCGCATCGAGGTCTCCGCGCTCTATGGCGGCCCAGTAGGCGTGGGCTACGTCCGGCTTGAACTTGATGAAGGTCGACATGTACCCGTCGCAGCCGTACGGCAGCATGTCCAAGTGAGTCTGCTTCTGGCCGCCGGCGAAGATCACCCACTTGTCGTGGGCCCTCGCGCAGGCACCCCGGGCGAAATCGGGGCCGAAGTCTTCCTTGAATCCCACGACGCCCGGTACTTCCTCCAGGAGCCGTTCGACCGTTTCCAGCGCGCTCCGGACCCCCACGCTGACCAGCCCGGCGCTCAGGATGAAGGCCGGCAGGGCCCGCGACACCGCATCGTAGTACGCCACGAGCCCGTCCACCGTCATCCCACGGTCGGGCGGCGCCACGATCACCGCGTCCGCGCCGCGGTCCCGGGCGTACTCCGCGAAGGCGGCCGTCTGCGGCGTGGACCAGAACCCCGCGCTCGCGATGAACAGCGCCCGCTTGTTCACGACACCGGCGGTGAAGGCCGTCAACTCGGCGACCTCCGCCTCTGTGAGTACCGAGTAGAGACTGTCCCCGGGCGTGAACAGGACGGTTCCCGCCCCGGCTTCGATGCAGAAATCCACGAAACGGCGCAACCCGTCGTAATCGATGTCGTCGTTTTCGAGAAAAGGAGTGTTGATTGAGGCGACGGGCCCGGCCAGGTGGTGCCGGAAGCGGTCCATGTCCATCTACGCCCGCCCTTCTTCCGTCCAGGTGTCGAAGGGATTGCCCGTTTCGGTAAAGGGGAAGGCCACCCGCGCGCCCGTGATGTGGGAACGGTGCGCCGCCATGGCCATTTCGATATGGCGGCGGGCCGTGCGCGCGTGGCAAAGCTCGTATTCGGGCTTTCTGCCTTCGATGAGATCCATCATGGATCGGGCCATGCGATGGTGGGCGTTGATCCATTTCTGCCCGCCCGTTACCCGCTCGTGGGCGAGCACTTCCCAGCGGTCATCGTCGAAGGGCCGCGGGTTGGAATGGGGATGAAAGTAGATGTCCGGCCCGTCCTGCGTGGGGCCGGGCAGGATGAGCGTGCCCTCTGTCCCGTGGATGTCGATGCGATAGGGATTCTCGATACCGTCGCCCGCGAAGGACTCGAACTCCGCGTTGAAACCGTCGAACTGGTAATGGGCCCAGAGGCCGTTTCCCGCGGAGGTGCCCATGCCGAACAGCCCTTCCTTCCGGTCCGACGGGCGGGCCGGACGGCCGTCCTGGGTGATGATCGCCTGGCACCACGACGGTTCGCCGAAGAGCTGCCACAGGAAATCGAAGAAATGGGGATAGAGATCGATGAGCCACTGGTCTCCCCCGTGTTCTCCGCCGAAACCGTACATGCGTGCCCATCGCGGCTCCCCGATCCCCCCGTCCCTGATCATGGGGATGGCCTGGCGCTGGATTTCCGGCCGTCCCCGCCAGGGGTGGGCCATGATCAACAGGACACCTGCGCGGTCGCATGCCTCCACCATGGCGTCCACTTCGGCCGGAGTGCGCGCCAGGGGCTTCTCCGCGTACACGTGGGTCCCCTGGTCGGCGGCGGCCAGCACCATGGCGAGATGGTTGCTCATCTCATGGGTGGCCAGGACGACGATGTCCAGCTGCTCCCGTTCCAGCATATCCGTGTACCGGGCGTATCCCTTCGCCGCGCCGGTGCGTTGCAACGCCTCCCGGCGCCCTTCTTCGACCGGATCGGCCAGGGCGGCGATCTCGGCGCCCTCCACGCCCACGAAAGCCTGGTCCAGGGAATGTCCGTAGTCTCCGCAGCCGGTGTGCCCGATGATGCCGATTTTCAACCCAGTACTCCTGTTCTGTCAGTCCGAATCGCCCGGTTCGCCCGGATAGTCCGAATCGCCCGGATAGTCTGGTTATAGGAAGGGTCCCCGATCAGACCACGACCATGCGTTCGGCCTGGATGATAAATACCTGCGCGCCGCCCACCGTGGTCGTTACGGCCTCGCCCAGTCCAAGTGCGTCGAGGTGGGTGCCGATCTGGGCGACGTCGATGGCTTCCTCCCGCGCGTGGC
This sequence comes from Gemmatimonadota bacterium, assembly GCA_009837395.1. Classification (GTDB taxonomy): domain Bacteria; phylum JAAXHH01; class JAAXHH01; order JAAXHH01; family JAAXHH01; genus JAAXHH01. The sequence goes on along the minus strand of VXTP01000030.1, from coordinate 114,496 downwards.
AGTGGTTCTGGATGAGTTCGAGCACTGGAGGCACGCGCTCGTCGTCTACCCCGATCAACAGGGTGACGTTGCCGGCGCGCAGGAACCCGCCCGTGCTTCCGATTTCGGTGAACCGGAAATCGTTGTCGATCAGTGCATCGGTAAGATGCTGGATGTCCCTTTTGTTGACGATCGCGATGAGGAGTTTCATGGCGCGCCTCCTGGTTCCTGTGTCTTCTTCAGGCCGTAACCGATTCAATGGCCTCTCCGGCTACGTTAACCATCCGATCCAGCTCTTCGGCAGTTACGACGAACGGGGGAGCGAAGTTGACGCTGTCTCCCCGGCAACGGGTGTAGACACCGTTTTCGAGCATCTTCTTCACGATGCGTCCGCCTATCTTCGACCCGGGATCGTAGGGTCTGCGGGATGCGGGGTCTTCCACCACCTCCACGGCGGCCATCAGCCCGATGCCGCGGATGTCGCCCACGTGCGGTAGCGTCCGCAACGTCCGCAGGCTTTCCATCAGCTTTTCGCCCATGATCGTGCTGCGCTCGATAAGGCCTTCGTGCTCCAGGAGATCGAGATTCGCCAGTCCGACGGCGCAGCAGGTCGGGTGTCCGGAGTAGGTGAAGGAGTGGTTCCATTTCCGGTCCCCGGGGGCGTTCTGGATGCAGTCGTGTATCTCGTCCGAGACGATGATGCCCCCAAGCGGCAGATATCCGCTGGTGATCCCCTTCGCGAAGGTGATGATGTCCGGTTCGATGTTCCAGTAAGACACGCCGAACCAGTGGCCGATGCGGCCGAACCCAGTGATCACTTCGTCGGCGATCAGGAGTACGTCGTACTTCGTGCAGATCTCCCGGACCCTCGGCCAGTAGTCCTCCGGCGGCACGATCACGCCCGCCGCGCCTTGTACGGGTTCTCCGATGAAGGCGGCCACGTTGTCGGGGCCCTCCCGCAGGATCGCGTCCTCGAGCGCCCGGGCGCTCGCCTCGCCGCATCCCACTCCGGGATCCTCCGGCCTGTAGTGATAGGGATAGGGCGCGTCGATATGGACGTATCCGGGCAGGCTGGACCCGAAGTCCTCCCAGTAGGCCTCCAGGCCGGTGGCGTTCATGGCGCCGATGGTCACGCCGTGGTAGGCATGTCTCCTGGATATGATGGAGGTCTTGTCCGGCCGGCCGGCCCGTTGCCAGAAATACCGCGCCGTCTTGATCGCGCTGTCGTTGGATACGGCGCCGCCGGACGTGAAAAAGGTATGGTTCAGCGCGCCCGGCGCCCGTTCCTTCAGGCGGCTGGCCAGGCGTATGGCCGGGACATTCGTCGCCCCAGCGTAGCAAGAAAAGAACCCCAGTTCCTCGATCTGGTCCGCGGCGGCGGCCGCCAGCTCGCACCGGCCGTGGCCGACGTTTACGTTCCACAGGCTCGAAAGCCCGTCGAGGTAGCGGTTGCCCTCGATGTCGAAGAGCGTGGAGCCCTCCGCGCGCACGCAGATCAGGGGCTGGTCATGGTCGTCGCGGTGCTGCAGGGGATGGATCAGGAATGCGTCGTCCCTCAGCAGTTGGTCACGGTCGCCGTAGGTCATCGCGTGGTACTTTCTATCGAGTGTGTTACAGGAAGTCGGATATTGGGAAATTGACAGGGTGCCGGGCACCGGTTATGGTATATTATACGGAGCGCAAGGCATACAATCAAGGTGAATGAAAGGCGGATTTCATGACCGGTGGGCACCGCCATCCATGGCGGGAAGGATGCGAAGGCGCCGTCTCCCTGACCTTCGACGACGGGATGCCGTCCCAGCTCGGCCGGGCCCTGCCGATACTGGCCGAAAACGGTCTTCACGGCACGTTTTACGTCAATCCCCGGGGTCCGGACTGGCGCGGCCTGCTCGCGCCGTGGAAGGCCGTGGCGGACGCCGGACACGAGGTGGGCAACCATACGGTGAACCACCCCTGTTCCTGTGCGTTCAAGGAGACCCGCACGGACTGCCTGGAAACGATGACCCTCGACGACATGGAGTGGGAGATCGGCGAGGGCAGGCGGCGCATCGCCGAAGCTATCCCGGGACAGGTGGATTTCACCTTCTGCTATCCCTGCTACCATGCCCACGTGGGCGAGGGACCGGGCCGCCGGAGTTATGTTCCGGTCGTGGCCCGCCACCATATCGCCGGCCGGGGCAAGGGGGACTTCGCCAATCATCCCCTGACCGCCGATTTGCACCACCTCTATTCCTTCCCCGTGGAACGCCAGGCCCAGTCCGGGATGATCGGTCTGGTGGAGGAGGCCATGAGCCGGGGACAGTGGGCCGTTTTGACTTTTCATGGGATCTCGGAAGGGCATCTGTCCGTGACGGAGGCCGATTTCAGCGGGCTGTGCGGCTATCTCCGGGCACACCGCGACCGCATCTGGACCGCCCCCGTCATCGCCGTCGCCCGGTTGGTTCGCGACTGGCGGTCCGCCGCGAAAGGCGCCGGGAACGACTCGTGACCTCCCGTCCGATGGCATCCGGCGCCGCCGATACTCGCCCCATACCGGTTCTCGCGGGTCCCACGGGCGTCGGAAAGACCGCCGTGGGTATTGAGCTGGCCCGGCGATTCGGTGCGGAAATCGTCTCGGCGGATTCCCGCCAGATCTACCGGTACATGGATATCGGCACGGCCAAGCCCACCGCGGAAGAGCAGGCCGCGGCCCCTCATCACCTCATCGATGTGGTCGATCCGGACGTGCGGTTCAGCGCCGGCGAATACGGTCGCCTGGCCCGGGACGCGATCCAGGACCTTGCGACCAGGGATGTGCCGGCCCTCGTCGTCGGCGGCGCGGGGTTGTACATCAAGGCGCTTGACGGCGGACTGTTCGACGCGCCGGAGATCTCGCCGGCGGTCAGGCAACGCCTGGCGAACGAGTACCGATCGGCGACCACCGCCGCGCTCCATGGACGGCTGCGCGCAGTCGATCCGGCGTCGGCCAACCGCATTCATCCCAACGACCGGCAACGTATCGAGAGGGCGCTGGAGGTCCACGACGCGACGGGCGAGCCCCTGACTTCATGGTTCGAAAGGCCCGTTCAGTCCCGATCCCGTTCTCGCCGAACGCTTCTGGTCGGGTTGCGCCGTGACCGCGCCGCACTCTATGCGCAAATCGACGCCAGGGTCGAGAAAATGATCGAATCGGGCTTCGAAGCGGAGGTCCACGGATTGATGGATCGGGGGTATGGTCCCGGGACCCACGCCATGTCGACGTTAGGTTACGCGGAAATGCTGCGGTACATCGGGGGCGAGCTGGATTTGAAAGAGGCGGTTTCGGCCATTCAGCAGCGGTCCAGGCAATACGCGAAGCGCCAGTTGACCTGGTTCAGGCAAACCGGGGGCATCGAATGGTTCACCGTGGACGAAGGGGAAGATCCGGCCGGCACCTGCGAGCAGATCATCCGGTCATTCCCCGATCTTCTATTTTAGGAACAACAGCTTGCGCGTTACTTCGGAACGCTCCGCCGTCCCTCCGGTCGTCATCCGGCACAGATAGACCCCGCTGGCCACCCTTCTTCCCCCATCGTCCTTCCCGTCCCACGTGGTGGTGAACGTGCCCTCGTCATGGTTGCCGTCCACCAGCGTGCGGACCTTCCGGCCCATAACGTTGTACAGGGTGAGCTGAACCTCACCCGGCCGGCCGACTTCGTATCGGACGGTGGCGGGTCCGTTGCTCAGGTAGAATGGATTCGGATAGGTGGTGAGGGACGCGGCAATCGGCCGGCCAGCCTGGTCGTCGCCCGTAAGACCTGGATCGAAGGCCGCCGTGTAAGCGTATTCGAAACCGTCTCCGGTGCGATCGAGCGTCGCCACCACGAGCATGACCGTCTCGTACCGCGTCCAATCGGGTATCTCGATGGTCACACTTCCCCGGGTCGCGGGAGCCGTCATCACCGTGTCGACGGCGCCGCTGGCCGCCACGGATACGCCCCATTCTCCGGTTATGCCCGTGAAATCGATGCGCAGCCCGCCGGAAAGCGACGGATCCGGGACGAAGCGTATGTAATTCGCGGCAAGGTGGGCCGGATACTGGTGGGCGGGGATCAGGGGACCGTCGAAAAGATACGTGCCCGATGCGCCCTGGAGATCGGGTTCATGCAATCCGCTCAGTTCGACCTGAGGGTAGGCGGCGCCTTCTTCGTAGAACCGGTCCGCGTTGGCCCGGTCCCCGGTGAAGACGTTCCACGTGGTGAATTCATGGAAGGCTGATTTCAGATCGCTGCCGACGCTGCGCAGCCCCCCGTCGATGGCATCCAGCGCCCGGCTCGTCCTGGCCCGTTCCCAGATGCCGCGGATCAGGTCCCGGTCGTGCCGCTTTTCCAGGTACAGCGGCCAGAGCACGCCCGCGTATTCATGCTCCCCGTTCGCCGTATCGAGCGATATCCATGGCTCGGTCAGGAAACCGCTGAACGTGGGCAGGTAGGTCAGGTAATCGTCGACCTCGTCATAGACCTGCTCCTCCATCCACACGGCGCTCTGTTCCAGCCAGAAAGCCTCTTCCCCCGCGTCGTAACCGAACTGCACGGCGTGGAAGTACTCGTGGGCGAGAGTGATTCGCAGCAGGTCCAGCGCCTTCTCCACCGTCCTCCGGGACTCGGCGTAGTCGTTGTCCACGACGATGTACGAAGGGAGGGCCGCGCCGGTCGTGACCGCTTCCGGGCGGGTATAACCACTGAACTGACTCGGGAGATCGGTTATATAGACGTCATATAGCCCGTCCCCGCCATCGTCCGCATCCATCGCCTCGTATCGATCGTGATGATCAAAGTCCACGGGCGGCGGACGGTAACCCAGTTCTTCCACGATGACACGGCGGGATTCATCCAGGAATAACCCGCAGTATCGGACATATTCGGGAACGGCGCCGCCTGCTTCGTCTTCCAGTGCCGGCCAGCCCGCACCGGGCCGGTCTTCGGTCGTGGTGACGTACCAGATCTTGAAGTGGCCGCCGGGACTGACGTAGAATTCGGGCTCTGCCGTATAGGTATGGCCCAGGTTGTTCGTGCGGTCCCCTTCGCCGGGTATGGTGGGCCTGCCCGGGCCGACCTGTTCGGGCCGGTGGGCCCGGGCGGCGAGCCCGCCCTCAGGGGGCTGGACGAAGGGATGGAGGTGCAGCGTACCGCAGCGTTGACCGGAGGGTTCCTGGGCGTATACGCCGGCGTGGGTGACCGCACCGGCGATACAGGCCAGGAAAAGACGCTTGAAGAAAGCTATCGTACCGGTGATCAGCTTCCCGCCGCCTCCTCGCGCTGGTGTTTAGGTGGAATGGGGAAGCGCTCCGCGTAGTGGGACAGGTCCTTGCCCGCGATCAGGTCTTCCAGGATATCGTCGTGCTTGTCCCAGTGCTGATCGTTGGGGTGGACGTCCAGCTTGATGCGCCCCCCGCTGTCGATCAGGTAGGTGACGGGAATCCCGTATCGCTGGTTGGTCTTGGCACGGAACTGGCGTTCCCAGTAGCCGCGGAAATCGAAAAGGGAGGTCGGGCTGTTCATATAGTACGCGATGACTTCTTCGTTCCGCGCCGCGATCCCGGCCATAATCTCCGGATCGTTCTTCTCCGATTCGTCGGAAGGACGAACCAGCCTGGACGCCTGAAGTTCTCGCTTGAACAGGTCCAGCCCGGGGCCGAATCCTTCCTCAAATTCCGCGGGATCGAGCGGTTGCTCGTCCCTGTAGAATTTGTTTACGCCAACGAACAGGAAGTCGATCCGTCCCTCGTACTTTTTCGCGATGTTCATCAGGGGTTCCGCATCCCTGATGCAGGGTGGGCACCACCACGCCCAGAAGTTCACGAACAGGGGCCGGCCCCGGAAGTCCTCCAGGGTGACCTTCGTGCCATCCATGGTATACACTTCAAAGTTCGGCGCTATATGGCCGATCTCGGTGCCGATCGTCTCGGTGCTGACGGCCGCGGATTCCTCCTCGACCGTCGTCCCGCTGCATGCGATTCCGATCATTCCTGCAAGCAGGCCCGACATCAGGAGCGTTCGATTCATTTCTTTCCACAAGCGGCGCATACGTCGCCTCACTTTGGAATAAAGTAAGCGGAAGGCTGTTGAGATATCCGAATTGTCGATGGTTCGCGAGTAACTTCGGTAAGTTTACCGGAATTGTCAACAACTATTTTGGATGCCGCGAACGGTCACAGGCCGCCGAGGGTCTTTTCGAACTCTCTGACGGCTGCGGGAATGTCCGGTTGTGACAGCACCGCCGAGATCGCGGCGACGCCGTGGGCACCCGCTTCCAGGCACGCCCTCGTGCGGTCGGGAGTCACGCCGCCCAGGGCGAAAACCGGGATCGTCACCGAGCCGGCCGCTTCCGCGAGCGCTCGAAGCCCCACGGGTGGACCGAATCCGGCCTTGGACGGCGTTTCGTATACAGGTCCGAATGTGACGAATTCGGACCCTTCCGCTTCCGCGGCGAGCGCGCTTTCCGTGCCGTGGGTCGATCTGCCGATCAGGGTGCCGGGGGGGAGTGCTTCGCGGGCTTCGCGGACCGGCATAGCGGATTCCGGCAGGTGAACGCCCTGAGCCCCGCAGGCAGCGGCGACCTCCAGGTTGCCATTGACCATCAGCACGGGCCGGAGCGATCCGAGATCCGCCTGCACCTCCCTGGTCAACGCCAGCAGGTCCGGGGTCTTCAGGTCTTTTTCCCTGATCTGTAACGCGCGGACGCCAGCGCGACAGGCCTGGCCCAACGCCGAGGCGAGCGATCGTCCGGCACAGCGGGTCCGATCGCCGATCAGATAGAACCTGAAGTCAACCATGGAGGTTATTTCGAGGACGAATGGATCACACCGCTCAGCGGACTGGAAGCGGACGCGTAGGCCTTCATGGGAATCCGTCCCGCTTCGTAGGCGAGTCGGCCGGCCTCGACCGCCTTGCGCATGGCGACGGCCATTTTCACCGGGTCCTGCGCGCCGGCCACGCCGGTATTCATCAGGATGCCGTCGCAGCCCAGTTCCATGGCGACGGACGCGTCGGAGGCGGTCCCGACCCCCGCGTCGACGATGACCGGTACCTGGCTGTTCTCCACGATGATGGCGATGTTGTGCGGGTTGCGGATGCCCAGGCCGGAGCCGATGGGCGCGGCGAGGGGCATGACCGCGACGCATCCTGCCTCTTCGAGTTTCTTGCAGACGATGGGATCGTCGATGGTATAGGGCATGACATTGAATCCCCGGTCGACCAGGGTGCGCGCTGCTTCCAACGTGGCCTCGTTATCGGGGAACAGGGTCTTCTCGTCTCCGATGACCTCGAGCTTTACCGTATCGGTCCCCAGCGCCTCACGCGCCAGTTCGCAGGTCAGCACGGCGTCGCTCGCCGTATAGCATCCGGCCGTGTTGGGCAGCAGTTCGTAACGTTCGCGGTCGATGTAGTCGAGCAGCGACTGCCCGGAGGTATCGTCCAGATCGATCCGGCGGATGGCCAACGTAACCATGCCCGTACCGCTCGCCTCGAAGGATTCCCGCATCAGTTCGAAACTCGCGTATTTTCCCGTGCCGAGTATCAGCCGGGAATCCAACGTCAAACCGCCTATTTTCAGGGTGCCCATGTCGGTCTGCTCCTTTGCCTGTACAGTCCAGGGACTCCGTACTTGTCAAATTCAGGATTCGTTTACAATCGCCGTTTGTAGATACGCGTTGGGATTCCTCGCCACGCGGAAAAGGTAGTCACCCGCCCGCGACCGCCCGGATCACCTCGAGCACGTCCCCGTCGGCGAGCATGGCCGTCCCGTGTTCCTTCCTCGGGACGACCGCGCCGTTGAGGGCCACGGCGGTCCCTTCGGTAGCCACGCCGAGTTCCTTCAGCAGGTCGGCGATGCTCGTTGCTTCGGGAAGTTGCCTTGACGTCCCGTTAACGGTCACGTTCATCGTTCGTCTCTCCGGTTCGAGCGGGGTAAAACCGGCCGGGCAGAAAGGGCCGCATGACGGAAGGTACCCGGTCGTGCAGGATGGCCTCGGCGAGCAGGTCTCCGGTCAGCGGCGCCAGCAGTATGCCGTTCCGGCCATGCCCCGTGGCCGCGAACAGACCGGGCGTCCCCGTGGCCCCGAGCACGGGCCATCCGTCCCGTGCCACCGGCCGCAGCCCCGACCAGGTGGAATCCAACGCCCAGGTCTTCAGTCCGGGCGCGAGTTCAAGGGCGTCCCGGAACAGCTGCATGACGCCGCCCAGTGTGACCTCGTCCCGAAACCCAGCTTCCTCCACGGTAGCGCCGATGATCAACCGCCCGTCCGAACGGGGCACCATGTATACGCCGCTGGTATAGATCGTATGGTGGAACGGCGGCGCGGCACCTCCCCGCAGCGCGAGGATCTGCCCGCGCACCGGACGGACGGGAACTCTCCAGGCGGGTGCAATGCCGTCCAGGTAGCGCGCCCGGCAACCCATGGCGTTCACCACCGTCTGAGTTTTCCAGGTGCCTTCAGTTGTGTCCACTCCGGCGACACGGTGGCCGTCCAGCAGGATCTTCCGCGCGGAAACGCCTTCACGGATCACGCCGCCGCTTTTCAGAACCGATTGCGCGAGGGCCGTAACGACGTCCCGGTTTTCGACCTGGTGGTCGTCCGGGTAGCGCAACGCCATGCGGATTCCGTTCGTCAGATTCGGCTCGAGGCGCCGCGCCTCGCGTACGGACAACCGATCTACGGATACGCCGTCCCGGAGATGCCGTTCATACCGCGTCTCCAGCCGCGCCTGTCCCCGGTCGCTCAATGCCGGAAAAACCACGCCGGTCGAGTTGTAATCGATCGGGCATCCGGTTTCCTCCCTGAGCGTTTCGATGAAATCGGCGTAGCGTTCCAGTCCGGTCCTGCACAGGACGAAATAGGGATCGGGCTCATCGAATTCGCAGTGGGGCGCCAGCATGCCCGCGGCCGCCCAGGACGCGCCGCGTCCGATCCGGTGCCGTTCCAAAACCGTGACCGCACTGCCGGATAGACTCAGCCGTCTCGCCACGGCCAGACCGATGATCCCACCGCCGATGACCACGATGTCCGATCGCTGCGCCACGGAACTCCGCCACTTCCTCACCGGAAAAGAAAAAGCCGCTTCTCTGCGAAACGGCTTCGTTCAGCCGTTTCCCTACGCTGGAATAACCCAGGTCAGGTTCGAAGGGTCGTGATTCTCAGGCTCGCGAGGAGCCGCCCCTAACGGTAAAAGGAAGTGTATGGAAAGCGGACGGCCGTGTCAACGGATACTTCCGCAGGCGCGATTCCGTCCCGGCACCACTCGGTCCGCCCTCCCCGATCGGTCAGACCATCCCGAGGTACCTCCGGTAGAACCACTCCGCCGCGAGCAGGCAGACCAGCAGCGCCAGCACGCCGGGGTGGTTCCACAGCGAGACGGTGCGGGACTCCTGTACGGTGATCTCGTCCAGCTCGATATCGTCGGCCATGCGGTCGATGTCCGATGGCAGGTAGAAACCGCCGCCCGTCATATCGGCCAGCTGGACCAGCAGTTCCCGGTTCATGCGGGTTCGCTCGAATTCGGCGCCGGCTTCACCCACGACGAATCCCCCCCGGTCGGTCCCGATCGGTACGCCGCTCAGCACGGCGGACGCTTCGAAGGAGTACGCGCCCGCGGGCAGAAACTGAAGGCGTCCCGCGTATCGGCCGAACCCCTGCCCCGTGGACGTGAGGTTGATTTGAAGCGCATCCGCTTCGTCCTGTGCCGGCCGAACGGTCACGGTCAGTTCCGCCCCTTCGACCGGCCTGTAGTTTTCGTCATAGACCTGACCGTCGAAGCGGATCGTTTCACCGCCGTGGTACTGAAGCTTGTCCGAAACGACGCGTATCCTGCGGCTGCCTTCGCGCACGGTAATCCACCTCACGGCGTTGTTCCAGAACCTTTCGTACGCCGCGTTGGTCCCGCCGCTGCCCCACATCATCAGGTCCCAGCGCCACAGGCCCTGGGCGGCGATGGCGAGTACCCGGCCCTGCCCGTAACGATGCTCGGCGATGACCGGCGTGCGCTCGTCTTCGGTCCGCCAGGTCGGGTGCCTGGCCAGTACCGTCGCACCGGGTTTCGCGCGCCCGACCTGGTTCATGCCGGGCAGCGGCGGCAGTTCCAGCCAGCGCCGTTCCGATTCGGCCGGGTCATCATCCAGTCGGGTAATCGGATGCGTGCGGCCGTCTGACGTCAAGTCCGGTACGAAGGCCTCTTCGGACAGACCCCTGGCCGACGCGGCGATGGCGAAGGGCATCAGATCACCGACGGGCGTTCCGGCGTAACCACCCATTTCAAAGCTGTGCGGTCCGCCGAAGGCGATCAATCCGCCGCCCCGCTCCTCGACGAAGGCTACCAGCAATGGCGCCCATGGCCGGATGCGTTCATAGTCCACGCTGCCCAGGATGACGAGGTCATAGGAGAACCAGTCCGTCCGCGAAGCGGGCATGGGTTCGGGAAAGGTCCGATCGTCCGGCCGGAACAGGATGCTGGTCACTTCCAGATTGGCGTCCTTCTCCATCGAGCGCTTCAGGAAGCCCATGTCGGCACGGGGGGCGCCTTCGATATACAGCACCCGCAGTCCGGATTTCAGCACGCTGATCGCGAATTCACGGCGATTGTTCCCCGCGGTGATCTCGCCATCCAGTTCGGGCACTTCCACCTGGTACCGGTGAATGCCTTCGGTCTCGGGAACGACGTGGAAAACGACGGTCCGTTCCTCATCCGTATCATCAAGCGTGACTTCCTCGCTCTGGAGGATGCGGCCTTCATCCCGCAGGATGACGGGTACGCGCACGCTGCCGAACCCGCGCCCTCTCACGCCGACTTCGATGGGAACATTGCTCCCGGTGTAAACCACTTCGTTCACCGCCAAATGGGAAACGCCGATGTCCCGGACGCCCAGCGTGTCGCCGATGCCCACCGTGTACACGGGCATATCGAGATCCTCGGCGACCCTGAGCGGATCGCGCCCGGCGGTGAAATTCCCGTCGGTGACCAGGACGGCGGCGCCGAAACGGCCGGCGCCTGAACCGCCTTCGAGAAAGGACATGGCGCCGCCGATGTCGGTACCCGTGCCTTCTGTGGACAGGGAATCGATCACGTCTTCGGGCAGGGGCGAAAGGTTTTCCGCGAACCGGTAGCGATGGACGCGGTGACGGGACTCCAGGGCATGCAACGCGTCGCCGGACAGGACCGAGGCCAGGACTTCGTTCCGCCTGCCCAGCCGGTCCGTCAGACCCATGCTCGCCGAGGTGTCGACGAGTACGGCCAGGCGAGGCGACTCGGTCCTTTCCAGCACCATCCTCGAGACGGGATCGCTAAGGACCGCAAGCGCCACGGCGGCGGCCGCGATCCGCAGGCCGATGAGACCCCATGCGGCGGCCGGTGACAACTGGCTGAACAGCCGTCGGGAAAGCCCGTAGATCAGGATTCCCACGAGGATGAAGGCGATGAGGATCCAGATCAGGGAATCCGTTTGGATATCCACGGGCATACGAGAGTTCCGGTGTTAACGATCAAGTGCTTTCACTTACCCAGGGCGCCGTCCAACCTGGCCTGGGCGATCAGGTAATCGTACTGCGCGCCGGCCAGGTCGGATTTCGCCCGGACCAGGGCCTCCTGCGCCGTAAACACCTCCAGCAGCGTGCCGGACCCCACCCGGTACCGTTCTTCCGCCAATCGGAGACTCTCCTCCGACGCCACGATGTTGTCGTTGCTGAGTGTGATGACTTCCCGGGCCGTTTCCAGGTCGAGCAAGGCGTTCCGGATGGTCAGCGAGGTCGTCCTGCGCGTCTGACGAAGCGTTTCCTCCGCGATCAACTGCTGAGCCTGCGCCTGTGAGATCTCGGCATAGGTCTGCGTGCCGTTGAGGATCGGCATGCTGAGATTCAGATTAAAGGACATGCGCCAGTTCTTGTCATAGGTGCCGTAGACGTCCTGGAAACGCACACCCGACCGGCTGTAACCGACGGAGCCTGATATCGTCGGCCAGAGTCCGCCCCGGGCCATCTTGGTCCCGAGCATCGCGGAACGAATGCCGCCCTCGTCCCGCTGGATGGCGGGATTGGTGAGGTTGGCCATCCGAAGCGCATCCGTTAAAGCCATGGACGCCGTCGTATCGAGCGCCTCGCCTTCCAAAGGATCTATGATCTCGAAAACCTCGTCGGTACGGATGCCCATGACGTTGGCCAGTCCTGCCCGGGCCTGCATTACGTCCTTCTCGCGGTTATGCAATGTGATCCTCGCCGCGCCAAGCTGTGCCGTGGTCTGAAGCACCTCCACGCGGGCCACGGAACCGATCTCGTACATACTCTGGGTCCGGCGCAGTTGTTCCTCGTTAAGGCGGACGTTTTCTTCTTGCACTTCCTTGAGCCGCAGGGCTCGCAGCAGGCCAAAATAACCGGTCTTCACATCCACGGTAATCTGGTTTTCGGTACTTACCTGCCCCAGTTTCTCGTTGTCTACAAGCTGCCGGTCACGACGGATCGCGTTCCAGTTCTGGCCGCCATTGTACAGATTCATGCGCAGGAAGACATTGTTGCCGTAATTCGTCCGGGTGCTGCCCGGCGACTCCCGGATCAACTCGCCCTCGAGGAAGAGTTGGGAATCGCCTGAAGTCGTCCGATTCGCATTCATCAGGTTGGCGGTCAACTGTGGCATGACACCCGTATAAGAACCCAGGACGGCTGCCTGTCGGACTTCCACCTGTTTCCGGGCGATCTCGATCTGGGGATTGTTCTGCATTGCGATCTGAATACACTGTTCCAGCGTGTACGGACCGGCCGCGGTCGTGGCGGATCCGGAGACCTGACCGAATGCCGCTTCTCCCCGGGTGAACAGGCCGGCCGCGATCAGGACGGCCCAGCCGATGGCATGACGCGTCTTCATGAAATAGCTCCTTGTTACGGTGGATGAAGAAGTCCCTTATGGAAGTTCCCTATATTTGATTAGACGGAATTTCAACCGAAATCCCGCGCAACAGATCGGTTTATCTGTTAGACCACAGATAGCGTGGAAGGTTTCCGGGTAACGGAGAAGCAGAGGAAGGGCCAACACCCGTCACATGCGGCGACGCCAGAGGATCCACAGGCCGACCGCGAGGAGTCCCGCGCCCGCACCGATCCACGAGGAGTAGCCCTCGGGAGCGGAGGATGCGGCGACCGCCGGGTTGATGGTGCAAAGCGAAGTGAGCAGCTCAACGGATTCGCTTACGGCCACGTCGCCGATCAGGGTGAAGAGCTTTCCGTCGTAATGGCGCCGCAGAATGGAATAGGGGCCTCGTTCCCAGACACGGACGTCGCCATGCAATTCGGGCGTGCCCCTGGGAGACCGGTGCGACGATTCAGAGGAAGCGATCCGCTGGAAGAGGGAGATGCGCGAGAGCCCGTCGCTGTACATGAAATGCACGAGCGGCTGGCCGTGGTGCTGCATGACGCGGCGTTGTTGCAGGATGAACCCCGGTGGTACGTAGACCGGGGCGTTCAACTTGAACTCCGCCTCCTTCTGCACCTCGCTGATGGACCCGCAGGCGATGACCTGGTTGATTTCGACGGACTTGCCCGTCCATTCCTCCGTATCGAAGATGTCCGGCGAAATCTGCGGGTCCTGCTCGAATTCCGTCAGGAAGACTTCCTCGACCAGCACACCCGCCTCGTTGCGTTCTTCCGTGCGCATCACGAGGCCCGTCTCCTCGTCGATCCAGGCCGTCATGGTCATCCTGCCGGGATGGCGGGGCTTGAAGGCCAGGACGGCCACCGGACGGTCGAGAAGCCGGTCGGCACCGGCGATCTCGAGGTCGTAGTTGGTCTGGAGCAGGTCGAGACTGCTGAACTCCAGGTTCATGTCGAGCACGTTCGAGTTCGACTGGCGGCGATGTGAATAGAAGAGCGAATCCCCCGAATCGGTACGCCGGTATATGTCATGGTCGACGCGGATGATGACCTCGCGGATACGACCTTCGGCATCGGGGATGTCGATCCGGTCGCGGTCCGGACGCTGATGGGTGATGATCTGGACGTAACGGGTGGTATCCCCGTCCGCGCTGAAACGCTGTTTCGTCAGGGTGGCGCGGTAGCTCACCCGGTCCGGGGCTTCCATGATCTTCTGATAGGTGATGTCCGGATCGGCGCCGCGGGCCTGCGCGGTCACCGCGATACACGCCGTCGTGACGAGACAAAGGAATACAGGCCGTAACCGCATCTCGTTCCACCTATTCCTTGTAGTTGACCATGACGGATCCCAGGGTACCGCTGGTAAACACGCTCTGGTCTTCGATCAGGGCGTGCTCCTGCAGGATGAAGAACATATCGTCTTCCGAAAGCGCGCGCTGGACGGACGGAGGCTCGACCGGCTGAATCGACTGCCAGATCAGCCCTCCCGCCACCAGCAACAGCACGGCCGCCGCCGCGATGAACCGGCCGGGCTGCTCGCGATCCGGCGCGTCCCTTCCCTTCATGCCCGGCACCATGTGGGCGTGCGTCGTGCGCTCGAGCACCGCGGTCTGGACCTCCGCAACCTCAACAGGCGCGGGTTTCTCCGCGCGGCAGCAGCGCAACATGCCGCGGACGGACTGCAATCCGCGCAATTCCCGTGCGCAATCGGGGCAAGATTCGATATGGCGCGCGATCTCGGCGAATTCCTCGTTGCCGCACATGCGCTCCAGGTATCGGGTAAGCCGCTTCTTTATCTGGTTGCAGTTCATGGCGCGTTCCTATAGATCAAGGTATCCGGCCAGTCGCTTGGACAGCACGCGCTTCAACTTGAGCCGTCCGTGATGCAGCCGGGACATCACCGTACCCTCGGGACACTGGAGGATCTCCGCGATCTGCCTGTGTGAGAGGCCTTCCAGGTCGAACAGCACGACAACGGTCCTGTGCCGCTCCGACAGGGTATCCAGCGCGGCCATGATAGACCGCTTCAATTCATCGCTTTCCAGTACCTCGTGCGGGTTCTTCTCGGAAGAGGGCAGATTGGAAACCAGAAACTGTTGACCGGCGCCGCCGTTCCGCGAGCCGTAATCCGTAAAGGAGAACATGCGGCGACGGGCTTCCCGCTTGCGGAAGTTGATGCACTTATTGATCAATATGCGGTATAACCAGGTCGAAAACCTGTACTGCGTGTTGAACCGCTCCCGCGTCCTGAATACTTCGAGGAACGCGTCCTGGACGAGATCGCGCGCGTCATCATGACTCGCGAGCATCTGGTATGCCACGGAATAGGCCTTCTCGCTGTAGCGCCTCGTCATTTCGTCGAAGGCCGGGCCATCACCCGCTTTAGCCCGTTCCATCAACCTTCGTTCTTCTTCGCGCCGGTCTTCGCCTGCGCCGCGCGCAGCCGGTTTTATCCGTCCTTCGACCGAATGCACGTTCTTGACGGTGTTCATCCGGTTACAGACCCTCCCGATCCTTCTCTTTCCTGACCATTAATTAAACCCGTATACATATTTTGGTTCGTTATCTTCAACAATTCAGCCGGACCAGAGCCCTTACGCGGTATCGAAAATCAGACCAGGCCGATTTCGTTGGATTTCCGATACATCTCGAGCGCCTTGTCGGCCTGTTTGATTTTGTCGTAGATCGTGCCGAGATACCGGTACGCCTGCTCGTTGCGCGGGTCATGACGAAGCAGGGCTTCGAAGTGCTCGATCGCTTCCGTGTGCTTCTCCACGTGACAGTAAGCCTTGCCCAGCTGGAGATGTACCTCGGCTTTCGTCCGGTCCACGTCCAGCGCGCGGGAAAGCACCCTGATCGCGGCGTCGTAGGTACCGATGGTGATGTAGAGCACGCCGAGCATGTAGCAGGCCGGGTAGGAATACGGGTCGTATTCCAGGACGCGAAGCAGATCGGTCCTGGCATCCTCGTACTGTCCCATCTCCACGAACAACTCCGCCCGGTCTACCAGCGTGTCCAGGTGGCCGGGATCGTTTCCCAGCGCGCGGTTATAGTGCTCGAGGGCGGTTTCCTGGGCGCCGAGGCGAAAGAACATCCTGCCCAGGCCGCCCGTCGCGGTGGCATGTCCCGGTTGCCGTTCGAGTACACGCCTGTACTGCTGGATCGCCTGTTCGATTTTGCCTTTGTTCGCGAGGACTTCAGCCCTGTTCATCATGGCCGTGACATCGTCGGACCGTTCTCTGGGCGTCTCTTCAACCTGTTGTCTCACCGGAGCGACGGCCACAGGCCCGGTTTGCTCCTCGGAAACGGGAGACTGCTGCGCGACGGTGTCCTTTAACGTATCGAAGGGCATGAAGTGGGGGATATGGCGGTCGTTCAGGCGCAATTCCACGTTGGTATTCAGGTCGCGGGCCGTACGTGCTTTCCTGACCTTCACGTTGAAGGCGCCGAAACGGTGCAGATTCACCCGCTCGTCCCGGTGCATCGCCTCGGTAACCTCCGACAGGAACCCGTTCAACACGACCCTTACCTTGTGCCTGGATACCTGTAAATCGGAGGCCACTTCTTTTACAAGCGAATCTCTGTTCATGATGCTCCGAAAATCGGCCGTTACCGGCCGCATGTCAAGCAAGAATGAACGGTACGCGCTCAATTGGCCGCAGGTCGAAGGCCGGAAGACAGGCACGCACGGTCGTTACGTCGGGGAACGCTCGTCGGCCGCGGATACGTAGTACCTGTACAGTTCCTCGATTTCTTCTTCGCCGGCCGCTTCGTCAAGCACCAGGAATCCGTAACGGAGATGGAGGCGGTCCGATGCGGGGATCGTAAGGTCTTCTTCCATGAGCGGACCGGTGCCCAGGAGATTGCGCCGGGTAAACCATTGCACCGGGTGGCGAAGGTTCCGTGGATGGTCCATCATGACCACCATGCCGCCCTGTGCGCCAGCGGCGGCGACCCATCTGTCCCGCGTTCTCATGATGGCTTCGTGCCCGCTGAGGCCGCTGCCGCTGGTATGGTGGGCATCGGCGAACGGCGGTCCCATGCGCAGGATCAGCCCGCTGTATCGGGCGGCGCGCGACGCGCCCAGGGTGACTTCTCCCTCGACGGGTGTGATCACCGAGTCGATGAGCCAGAGGCAGCGGTCAGTCTGGCAAGCCAGGCCGGCCTGGTCATTCTGGTCAGCCTGGTCATCCTGGCCGCCCTGATCAGTCTGGCAAGCCAGGCCGGCCTCGCTGACCGCGGCGGTCTCCAGGAAATCGAACCGCCGCGCCTCCCGGATCACCGGGCGGCCGTTGCGGTCCAGCCAGGTGAGACGCTCGCCGACGGCGACGCCGGATTCGAGGCCGGAGACCTCTGTGAACTCATCGTGTCGCTGCACGCCGTGGCTGCCGGGAACGGGAACGTACTTGCCGTGCTCCGGAAGGTACCAGGAACCGCCCCAGAAATTCGTATCGTTTACGTGTACCCAGCCGAAATACAACCCCAGATGCCAGGTGTGGTCCTCGGGGCGGTATTCACTTATTAAACCGCCAGAAGGGGTGTAAACCGGATGAAAACAGGGTTTGGGCGACTCGTCCCGGGGCAGATGGCCGGTCGCGGCGTTGTACCGGCACAGCAACCGGCGGCCTGTCCGGCCCGTGTAGACCTCGAAGCCCTTCCCCTCGTTGACTTCGAGACGAAGATGGCTTAGGTTTCTATTGAATGCTTCCCGGGGCATGGTAGGTCCGGTTGCTTGAAATATTCGAATCGACGAACCTGGTGCAGGTCCGATCGGCATCTATGAAGCGCTACGCGGTACTGTTTTACCTGCTGTTGATCCCCACCTCGGCGCATGCCGCCACGATCAGCGGATTTGTCACGGACCGCAGCAGCGGCGAGTACCTGCTTGCCGCCAATGTGTTCCTGATCGGCACGTCCCTCGGCGCCCTGAGCAACGATAACGGCTTCTACGCGATTACCGGGATTCCCGGGGGTTCCTACGAACTCGTCGTGTCCTTCATCGGATACGAAACGTACCGGGACACGCTGAGTCTCGGTCCCGAAGCCTTTCTCCGCCGGGACGTGGCACTCGTACCGACCGTTCTGATCGGCGACGAAGCCGTCGTAGAGGCGGAAAGATACCGGGACGAGCGGCTTGCCCAGCCCGGTTTCGTCGCCCTCCAGGCCGCGGTATTGAAAGAGTTGCCCGCCATCGGGGAAACCGATCTGTTGCGCAGCCTTCAGCTCCTCCCGGGCATCCAGGCTTCCTCGGACATCAGCAGCGGCCTGTACATACGGGGAGGCGGCCCCGACCAGACCCAGATCCTGCTCGACCAGATCCCCCTCTATAACCCTTCGCACGCCTTTGGGTTCTTTTCCATCTTCAACCCGGAAGCCATCAAGGACATGCGCCTGCACAAGAGCGCATATCCCGCCAGTTACGGCGGAAATCTCGGCGCGGTCCTCGACGTGACCAACCGCGACGGCAATCGCAACAAACTCGGCGGTTCGGGCGGGATCAGCCTCATCTCGATGCGCACCATGGTCGAAGGCCCCCTTGCGAGCGGCTCGTTCATGGTCTCGGGACGGCGTACGTACCTGGAGCCGGTACTGGCCTATATCCGGTCCCGCGTGGAGGATATCCCTGGATACTATTTCTATGATGTAAACGCGAAAATCAACCAGAATCTGTCCTACTCCGACAATCTGGTCCTGAGCGGATACTTCGGCCGGGACGATCTCAACCTCGAAACCAGCGAGGACGATCTCTTCAACGTTCGCTGGGGTAACTCGGCGGTCACCGGTAAATGGACACACCTGTTCACGCCGACGATTTTCGGCAATTTCATGGTATCCGGCAGTGACTATACGAGCCGGCTTTCGGCGAATTTCGACGGCACGGAGATCCTGTTCAGGAACAGCATTCGAGACATCAGCTTCAAGGGCGACCTGGACTATGTCGCCGATGGGGAACACGCGTTGAAGGGAGGTTTCCGCGCTTCGGCATACCGGTTCAGTTTCATCAGAAGCTTCAACCAGGACGACCAGCTCGACCTCAGGCTGAAGCCCTATGTGATCTCGGTATATGCCCAGGATCAGTGGCAGGCGCGAGCTTCCACCTCGGTACGCCTCGGGCTGCGCGCGAACTATTACAGCGAACGCGAAACGATCGACCTGGAACCTCGCCTGTCCATCAGCCACCGGCTGTCCGAGGGACTGCGCCTGAAGGCCGGCGGCGGGCGGTACCACCAGTACCTGCAGCTGATCACGACGGAAGGCTTCAGCGGCGGTGATTTCTGGGTGCCGCTCGACGAGAGCGTGTCCCCCGGACAGGCGTGGCACTACGTTATCGGCGCGAGCTGGGATCCGGCGCCGAGCTACCGTCTCTCGCTCGAGTCCTACTATCAGCGGCTGGGCAACCTGGTGGTCGTGGACAACACGCGGGCGGTGGGCGGCGACGAGACCCGATCGGAGGATGTGTTCATCACCGGCGGGAAAGGCTATGCCACGGGCGTGGAAGCGTTCGTGGAGCGCGTGTCGGGCAGGTTGACCGGATGGATCGGCTACACGCTCGGGTGGACGCGAAGGCAGTTCCCGGAAGTGAACCAGGGCAAATGGTATCCTCCGAAATACGACCGCCGCCACGATCTCGTGGTATCGGCCAACTACCGGGCAGGCCGCTGGACATTCGGCGGCAATGTGATCTACGCTACCGGCCAGGCCTTCACACCCGCCTCCGCCCGTTACGAATTGCGGGAATCGGCGCGGACCGGTATCCGGGAGGACTACTTCCTGCCCGCGGACCGCAACACCTCGCGGTTGCTGCCATACCACAGAATGGACCTGAGCGTCAAGCAGGATTTCCGCCTGTTCGACCGGGACTTACAATGGTATCTGCAGGTATTCAACGCTTACAACCATCGCAACGAGTGGTTTGTCCAGTATGAAACGGAAGACGACGAGGTTACTACCGCGGAAGTCGTGAAGATGCTGCCCATCGTGCCCACCATCGGACTGAACTACAACTTCTGATCATGTATAAAACGGCCAGGCTGCCCCATTGGATTACGCCCGTTCTGACGGCCGTCCTGCTCGCAGGTGTCGCCGCCCATCCAGGTTGTTCGGCAGAGCGGGATCCGGCGACGCTCTTCGGTCCGGCCGAGCGCGAAACCATCGTCGTGGACGCCGTGCTGTATGTCGATCACGTGCTGCCGGAAATCATCATCACCCGGACCCGCACGGCGGATGCGGAGGCGACCGGGGATGCCACCTCGGTGAATGATGCCGAAGTTACCGTCATACAGGGACTTGCGGAGTACACGTACGCGAGTGTCGGTCACCTGGGCCGTTACCTCCCGCCGGCCGGCGCGCCGAGGGTACGCCCCAACACCGAATACCGGCTTCGCGTGCGGGCGCTTGGAGAGGAAGTCCGCGGGGTCACGAACACACCGGCCCCCCTGGTCATCGATGAGATCGCCGTCCTCGAAGAGCCTTCCATGGAGGTCATCCGCCGCCTGGATCCCGATTCCGCCGCCGGGAACAGGATCCCGTATCAGGAGGGGCTGATCGAAGTCCGTTTCGATCCACTCGACGTGGAAGCCTACCAGGTGATCGTCCTTGAACCCGATTCCGAAGACGGGGGGTCCCCTCCCCTGGAAGCACGGGACGGCCGGCTGTTGCTGCCCTGGTTCGCCATAGGCTCTTCCGGAGAACATGAAGTCGTAGTGTACGCGTTGGACCGGAACCTGTTCGATTTCCTCAGAAGCGTGCAGGCCTCCGGACAGAACGCCTTCGGTTTCGGCAGCCTGGCAGGGGATACCTTCGAAAGACCGGTTTTCAATCTCGACGGCGGGATCGGCGTATTCGGTTCGGCCTCCCTGGATTCCTTCGGCTTCTTCGTCATACCGGAAAGTTGAAGCGGCCTGTTTCCGGACCGGTTCGTTGCTTTGACAAATCCCTCCCCGCCGCCTATCTTCCATTGCCCGATCCTTTCGTTGTACGTGACCTTCCACCGAACTGCGCGGTTTCATGTCTGCACGAACGCCAAACAACATCCCCGCCGGCGGATTCCCCTTCCCGTATACCGTTCTGGCGATCCAACCGGATGACCTGTCCTCGTCACAGGACGAGTCCTATACGGTGGCGCGCTTCGGGCACGATGAAAAACCGGCAGTACGTACCGGTCTGGATCTGGATGCGATCCGGGACCTGGCCGCTACGGACGCCTCCGGATCCCTGCTCGCTGCCTATGGACCGGAAGACCATTTGTCCGAGCGTCTCTGGCGGATCGCGGCCGGCATCGACGCCGTGGTGCTGGACGTGCGCCTGCTCGCCCGGATCCTGCTGCCCGGACTGAGGGACTACGAACGCGCAACGGTCGAACGATGCTTCGACCCGGAACCGTTGGAGACCGTTGCCGAGGTCGCGGGACCCGCAGAAACGGGGGATGAAGCCGCCGGTCCCGTGGAGACCGGGAACGGGGCCGGTGGCGCGTCCCCAGCGGATTCCGGGAACGATGGCGCCCTGCAGACGGCGGTACTTTGCCGGGCGCTGCTGGATTTGCTGGCGTCCCAGGATCCCGACACCATGGAGACGCTGATTCTGCTCGCGGAGGGCACCGGAACCGGGCTTGAGCGCCTCCTTGCCCGGATGTCGGCCCGGACGGCCGGACGCGGTGATGTCCCGTCCTACGCAGACCGTTCGGCCCGTTCGGGGGAAAGATCGCCGATCTCGCATACCGCGCTCGGCCTGCCCACGATCGGCGACGGCTCGTGCGACGCGGCCGAAGCGGACGGCGATCTAGATCCCATGGACACTGAGGAGCTGGCCCGCCTTTTTGAGACCGGCGGACTGTTCGAAAGCAGCATGGAAGGTTACGAGCAACGGCCGCAGCAGGTGTCCATGGTCCGCAGCGTCGCCGGCGCATTCAACGAGGGCGAGGTGTTGCTGGTGGAAGCGGGTACGGGCACGGGGAAATCGCTTTCCTACCTGACGCCGGCCCTGCTCTGGGCGGTGCGGAACGATCAGCGAGTCGTCGTATCCACCAACACGAGGAACCTGCAGGAACAACTTTTCTACAAGGACCTGCCCTTCCTGCTGGAAAACCTGGGGCTGCCTTTCCGTGCCACGCTGCTCAAGGGCCGGTCCAATTACCTGTGCCTGGACCGGTGGCGGCAGGTCACCCGGCGGCCCGCGGACCATCTGACCGCGGAAGAACGGGAGGCCGCGATCCCCCTGGCCGTGTGGGCGCGGGAAACGCAGACGGGGGACATCTCGGAGCACGCGGGTTTCAACCGGGGCGCCGGCGCCGGCCTGTGGGAGAAAATCAACGGCGAGGGGACCGCCTGCCCCCGGTGCGTATTCAAGGAAGCGTGTTTCGTCAACCGTGTCCGGAGAGCGGCCATGGCTTCCCACGTGGTGATCATCAACCACGCCCTGCTTTTTGCCGATCTCCAGTCCGACCATGCCGTGCTGTCCCGGTACAGCCATCTCATCATCGACGAGGCCCACAACCTGGAGCGCGCCGCTGTGCAGCACCTGACCCTGGAGGTCGGAGGCTGGCGCATGCGCCGCGTACTGGGCAGGATGCACGCGCCCGAATGGGGCGGGACCGGAGTGCTGGCGGGACTGGACAGACTGGCGACCAAGGCGGCGGAGAACCTGGAATGGAAGTCTCCGCTGGCGGCGGGCACCCGCATGGCCATTGACCGGATCACGGAGGTGAACCGCCGGATCGAGGACTTTTTCCGCATCGCCAGCGACGAAGCGTTCGGCCAGTCGGACGATGGGGCGGCCCGCCGGACCAAATTGAGGTACCGGGCCGAAGACGAGTATGCCGGTATCCTGAGGTCGTCGGCGCGGGTGCTCATCGAGGGGCTCGCCGGTCTGCGCGAATCCCTCGGCATGCTCCACGCGACGCTGGACCAGGTCCACGATTCGTGGTTGGACGACCGGGAATCACGGGGGAACGCCATCGTGGCCGCCATGGATTTCTGCACGGAAATGGAAGAGGCACTGTTCGTGCTGACGGAGGCAAGCGAGGGAGAACGCGTCTACTGGGTCGAAGCCACAAGGTCTCAGCCCATGTCCTGCGTTCTGACCGCCGCGCCGCTCCGGGTGGCGGACCGGCTGCACGACGTCCTGTTCCGCCCTTTGCGTACGGCCGTGCTCACGTCGGCCACGCTGACGGTCGGGGATCGTTTCGACTATCAGATCGAACGGCTGGGGCTCGACCGGATCGATCCCCGGAGGCTCCAGGTGCAGGGCATCGGTTCGCCCTTCGATTACGCGGACCAGGTGCTGGTCTGCGTGCCCGCCGCCTTTCCGACGCCCAGATCCGATGCGTTTCAGACCGAGGTCAGCCGGCTCATCCTGGACCTGGTCGTCTCCACCATGCGGAGCACCCTGGTCCTGTTCACCTCCTACACCCAGTTGAACCGGACCTTCCAGGACATCGAACCGGACCTGGCGGAACACGGCGTGGCCGTTCTGGCGCAGGGCACGTCCGGACCGCGCTCGGCGCTGCTGGATCGATTCCGCAGGTCCGATACCGCCGTGCTGCTGGGCACCGACAGCTTCTGGGAAGGGGTCGATGTGCCCGGAAAGGCGCTGGAGATGGTCATTCTGGTCAAGCTTCCCTTCGCCGTGCCGACCGAACCGCTGGTCCAGGCGCAGGTGGAACGCCTGGAAGACGCGGGGCGCAACAGTTTTTTCGAGTACCAGGTACCGGAGGCGGTCATCAAGTTCAGGCAGGGCTTCGGCCGGCTCATCCGTTCCACCCGGGACTACGGCGTCGTCACGATACTGGACCAGCGGGTCGTCAGTACGGCGTACGGACGCCTGTTCCTGGAATCCCTGCCGGCGGGATCGGAGGTCTACCCCGACGCGGACGGCCTGGTGGAGGGGGTGTCCTACTGGTTCCGCGCGAGAGACAAGCGCCGGGTCGAACGCGGTTCATTCATCACGTAGGTTGCACAGTATGAACCAGAATATGTCATCGTCCCTGTCCGCGATCGGATCCGTGGTCGTATTCGGCAAGATGATAAAGCTATCCCACAGCGTATTTGCGCTGCCCTTCGCTTTGGCCGGCGTAGCCCTGGCCGCCCGGAGTTATGGGATCGAAGGGCTGCAACTGGTGTGGATCGTCATCGCCATGGTGTCCGCCCGGAGCGCCGCCATGGGATTCAACCGGCTCGCTGACCGTGTGATGGACGGGAAGAATCCCCGCACGCGGGACCGGGCGTTGCCGACGGGACGGATCGCGCCCCGCACCGTCGCCATCATCGTGGGTGCGTGCTGCGCGCTGTTCGTCTTTTCCGCCTACCAGCTGAACGAACTGTGCTTCCAGCTGTCGCCCCTCGCCCTGCTAGTGATCCTGTCGTACTCCTATTTCAAACGCTTCACCTGGGCCACCCACCTGGTCCTGGGCCTTTCCCTCGCCATCGCTCCGGTGGGGGCGTGGATCGCCGTGACCGGCACCTTCGATTTCGAACCGATCTGGCTGGCGGCGGCCGTGTTGACCTGGGTGGCGGGCTTTGATATAATATACGCCTGCCAGGACTACGAATTCGACGTCGCGCAGGGCGTCCACTCGATACCCCGCCGCTTCGGGATCCGGCCGGCTTTGGTGGCGGCCCGCCTGCTTCACGCGGCCACGGTCGTGTTCCTGCTGGCCGTCCATCAGGTTTTCGATCTGCACGCGCTTTATCTGTGCGGCACCGTACTGGCGACCGGGATGCTGGTCTACGAACACACGCTCGTCAAGGCGGACGACCTATCGAAGATCGATGTCGCCTTCTTCAACACGAATGGCCTGGTCAGTGTCGTATTTTTCGTTTTCCTGCTGGGCGATATCCTGTGGCCGATATGAGTACCGCAGACGAAAAGTCCCGGCACATCCGGCGCATGTTCGATCGCATCGGGCACCGGTACGACCTGCTCAACCGCCTGCTGAGCGGATATGGCGATGTCCGGTGGCGCAGGGCCGCGGTCCGCACGCTGGACGCGTCCGCGGAAGACCTGCTGCTCGACGTGGGCATCGGCACCGGCGACCTGGCGCTGGAAGCGCTGAAAGGCCGGCGGAAACCGCGGTTGATCGTTGGGGTGGACGCCGCAACGGGGATGATGCGGATCGGCCGGAAGAAATCGGCGCATCCCGAGCGGCGGGCCATCCGGTTCGTCGGGGGAAGCGCCGAAGCCCTGCCCCTTAGGTCCGGGGTCTTCGACGGCGCAATGGTGGCCTTCGGCGTGCGCAACTTCACCGACCGCGCCGCGGGCCTGCGGTGCATCCGGCGCGTGCTGAAGCCCGGGGGCAGGCTGGTGGTACTGGAGCTTTCCGTACCCCGTTATCCGGTGATTCGCCAGTTGTACCGGCTCTACGCCGCGCATGCCATACCCTGGATCGGCGGCGTGGTCTCGGGAGACGCGGACGCTTACCGGTACCTTCAGGTATCAGTGGAAGCGTTCCCGGAGCGGGACCGTTTCAGAACGCTCATGGAGGACGCGGGTTTCGTGGATACGGGCTGGCGTGACCTCACGCTGGGGGTGGCCACGGTCTACTGGGGGGAAAAGCGGTCATGAAACATGTCATCGTCGCCGTCACCGGCGCCAGCGGCGGACTGTACGCGCTCCGGCTCCTGCGCGCGCTGTTGTCCGGCGGCCACCGGGTCAGCGTCGTGCTGTCCGGCTTCGGCCGGTACGTACTCAGGGAAGAAACCGGTCTGGGAACGGGCGGCGACCTGCAGGACGGACTGGCCGGCCTCTACGGCGACCAGGTGAGGAAGGGCACGCTCACGGAATTCAAGATCGGGGACCTGGCGGCATCGATCGCAAGCGGGTCGGTGCGTACCGACGGAATGGTCGTCATACCGTGCTCCATGAAGACGCTGTCAGCTATTGCCCACGGCACCTCTTCCTCCCTGATCGAGCGGGCCGCGGACGTCACGCTCAAGGAGGCCCGGCCCCTCGTGCTGGTACCCCGGGAAACGCCCCTGAACGTCATCCACTTGCGCAACCTGCTCGCCGCCGCGGAGGCGGGCGCCCGCATCGTGCCGGCCATGCCGGCGTTTTACCAGAAGCCTTCCAGTTTCGACGATCTGGCCGACTTCATAGCAGGACGGGTGCTGAACCTGCTCGGCATCGAACAGAGCCTCTTTACCCCCTGGGACGCGCCATCCGGCGAAGGGGAGTCCGCGGAATGAAAGACCGGGATATTCACTGGGTGATTGCCATCCTGGAGGACGAGACTTCAAGGTGGACCGAAACGGCGTTGACGCTGGTGGCCGAGCAGACCCGGCGCGATCCGTTCCGCATCCTGATCGGCACCGTGCTCAGCCTCCGGACGAAGGACGAGACGACCGCGGAGGCCTGCGAGCGGCTCTTCGGGCTGGCCGACACGCCCGAGACCATGCAGGAACTGCCCGAAGAAACCGTGGACCGCGCCATCTATCCCGTGGGCTTCCATGCCACGAAGGCGCGCAACATCCTGCAGATCTGCAAGATCCTCGTGGAGGAGTACGGGGGTATCGTGCCGGACGAGATCGACACGCTGGTCACGCTGCCCGGCGTAGGCAGGAAGACGGCGAACCTCGTGGTCACGATCGGGTACGGAAAGCCGGGTATCTGCGTCGACACCCACGTGCACCGCATCTCCAACCGCTGGGGGTATATCGCCACCCGGAATTCGGACCAGTCGGAATTCGCCCTGAGAGAAAAGTTGCCTTCCGAATATTGGATCCGGTATAATGACCTGCTCGTCATGTATGGCCAGAACCTGTGCAAGCCCGTTTCGCCCTTCTGCAGCCGCTGCCGCCTGTCGCCCTTTTGTGAACAGGTCGGCGTGGAGAAACACAGATGACAGTGCAAATCGCGTATCCGGTCTAATGAAGGAGAGGCATCAATGGAAGCATCACTGAATACGCCCAGGGGGCTCGGCCGCGCGCCTCATACCATCGCGGCGTTGTCCGTACCCGTGAGCGAAGCGGGTAAAATCGACTTCGAAGTCTTCGCCCGGGACCTGGAAAGAACCGCGGAACACGGGATAGAACCCGCGGTGCTCATGGATACCTACCAGATCAACCACTGCACGCTGGAGGATCAGGTCAGGGGGCTGGAAACGACGCGGGAAGTCATGAACGGGCGGGCTTTTACAGCGGGTGTCTACGTGGAGGACGAGATCCAGGGAGACGGTATCGAGGACATCATCCGCGCGTACCAGGCCAAGATAGAGCAGCTGGAGAACCATTACGGCGCGAGTCCGATCGTATTCCAGACCGAGCGTTTGAAAGACGCGGATGCCGCTACCGTGGTCCGCGTCTATGAGGGGCTGGCCGAAGCCTCCCGCGGCGACTTGAAGGCATTTGAACTGAGCCCGGTCTTCGCGCCGAACGGCTGGATGTTCCCGGATGACGCGCTGATCGAGATCCTGGCCGGGGACAAGTGGGAGGGCGCGAAACATTCGTCCCTGGATCCTTCCATGGAATGGGTGCTGCTGCGGAAGGTCCATCGAATCGGAAAGAAGCTGTACACGGGGAACGACTACGATTTCGCCTCCATGATCTTCAACGGAAGCGACGCGCTGCTGGGTATCGCGACCTTCATGCCCGACAAGTTCCGGGAACTCGCGGATGCCTTGCGTGATGGCGAACTCGCGCGGTACCACGACCTGGGGAACCGGATGGAGTTCCTGGGACGGGTCGCGTTCCAGCCACCCGTGCCGGCCTACAAGCACAGTGCGGCCATGGTGAAGAAGATGCGCGGCTGGTACCCCACGGACTACGTACTGCCCGACAACCCCCTCAGGCGGGACGAGGCCCACCGGGAAGCCCTGCGGGAAGCCCTCGAAAACCTGGACATCTCCTGCGGCTAAAGCTGCCGCTACCGCCGGGTGTACCGCGCCAGGAGACTCGAGATCTCCCGGGTCAGTTCGCTCGTCTTGTCGCCGTCGTGCGAAAGCGTGCTTTCAAGGGCGTCCGCCAGGGCGGCGATCTCATCGCAAAAGGCCTGGTGTTCCCGGGCATGTCTGGAGAGCGCGGCGCGCAGGTCGGCGAGTATCTCCGCCGCCCTTTCATCGGGTTCGCCGGAATCCTCCGCGGCTACCGCGGGCTGCACATCTTCCACGGCTTCCACCAGGTCTTCGACCGTTTCCTCGTGATCCGTGACCGCAAGGTCGTCCACGGGCTGCACGGCTTCCGATTCCGCCTGATCTTTCGTGTCCGGCGGCTCGTCCGCCGACTCGTCCGCAAGGTCGTCCTCGGGCTGCGCGTCTTCCGCCGTTACCGCGCCTTCCGCCTCAAGTCCTTCCGCGAGCTGCGCCTCTTCGGCCGCTTCCACGACTTCGTCGCCGCGTCCGGGCGTTTCTGCCATGTCGTCTTCAGGCACTGAACCGCCAGCGGCGTTCAACTCGTCCGGACCGTTTACGGCTTGCGATTCGGAGGAAGACTCCGGTGATGGCTCGATGTCCTGAGGCGCCCGGCCGTACTGACGTCGCGGTGTACCGTTCGAATCAGGAATCGCCGGCTCAGGTTGGTCGATCGGCGGATGCATGAACAGGTCGATGGATTCTTTGGACACGAAGTACCTGCCGTCTTGCATGTAGTATTCCAGCTTGCCGTCTTCGCACATCTGCGTCACCTGGTCGGGCAACCTCTTCATCATGTCCGCAGTTTCCATCAAGGTCATCCACTGCGTCTCCGGCATTTTCTCCTCCCGCGCTTGTAAATATCCTTTCCGCAAGTCCTTGTTCCGGCCCGTTTTCGAGTTCGGATCGTCCGTCGTTACCTAGAAAACCTCACCGGCTACCTGCCTGCCGTCAATTCGCAACTGCAATCTAACGCTCAACAGCGCTTTGGCAAACACTTCCACGCGGTGTTCGTCGGTGCCGATCCGCAGATTCGTACTTAGAATGCACGTTTTCCGCAGCGACACGCGGCGGATGCTGCGGTCCCTGCAGACTCCGTCGACGTAAAGCCGGGCGTCCTGGGTCCAGGTGCTGAACGCCCTGATTTCATGGCCTTTGAATTCCGCCCTGCATTCGACGCCTTCCGGGTTCGCCATGTTTGTTCAACTCCGCGTGAAGTGCGTCGAACCGTTCATCACGCATTGGCCGCAGTCCTTGTTGCGGCAGGTCTCGAAATCGATCTGCAACAGCCCCTGTTGGAGGACGGCCCGGTCGATGGAGGCCTTTTTTTCAGGTGTATCGATGAAAAGCAGGTTCGTCATCGCCTGGATCACGCTGTTGTTGGCCTGCCGGCCGTAACCGGCGTACATTTCCCGGACGACGTTCATCCGGTCCGACTGGCTGTCCCGGTCGGCCACGGCGTAGATGAATGGAAGGACTACGTCGACCATCATGCCCCGCTGCCGGTCGCGGCCGATCAGCGCTTTGCGCGCAGTTCGCGAGGTCTCCCCGAACACTGTGTGTTTCAACCAGTAGTCGCCGGGCAGCGGCCGGATCATTTCCTCGAGCTTCCGCGCAGTCTGCCGAAGCAAGGCGACGGGTCCCCGGCCGGCGCCGGCGTTCATCGGGCCGGCGATCAGCGTGTCCAGGCCATCCCGCAGGCCCGACGCGATGAAATAGCTCATGGCGGCCAGCCGGACCGTGGGGAAGTTAAAGGGTCTCAGCCGGAAAAACAACCAGTCATGTTCCCACATGGGACGGGTGGGAATGGACGGGCGGAAAGCTTCCCAGCGTGTTTCAATTTCCCTGACGTACGGGTCGTCTGGGACTTCACCGCTATAGGAAAGCCGCTGTGAGGGCAGCAGCCCGGCTGCCCCGAAAAGCAAGGCCTGCAGATCGATGATGCGATGGCCGTTCCCCGTGCCGATCAGGGCGCGGATCGCCGCCAGGGGCAGGCGCCGGGCAAGCGACTGGCAGGCATCGGCATTCTTCGTGTAACCCGCGGCCCGCATGGCGAACTCATAGAGCGTCTGTTCCGCGGAAACCTGTTCCATCCTTCCGGACATTTCCGCCGCCTTCTTCCGAAAACGGTCGGATCCCTTCCGGTCCAGCAACGCATGTACGCGCTCGACCGACAGCTGTTTCATCAGGCTCTGGCAGGGGTAGCTGGCAGGGGCCGGGTCCTCCGTTTTTAGCCGGTATTGTTTTCGTATCCGGTCCAGGCCGTGCCTGAGGTGCTCGGATAACACCAGCGTGGGGACGTACTGCCCGTTCTGCTTCCTGACGGCCGGAAGCTTCTCGTCGTGCCACAGGACGACGTGCAGCAAGACATTGTTGTAGAGCGGGTCGCTCGTATGGCCGTGCCGCTGCCAGTCGGCGGGTCTGATATGGATTTCCACGTCTCCCCTGAGGCGCTTCCCGGGTCCGAAGGACAGGACCGCCTGGAGGAAATCGGGGCCGCTGTCGGGATTCAAGGTGCCGGGATGATAGATCCTGAGTGTCCGGCCGTCGGTGAGCCGGAGACTTCCGGTCCGCCCCGTCCGCCCCGTCCGCGACAGTCCCTTCTGCCACAGATGCCAGATGAGCGCTTCTGCGATATCCGAATCGGCGATTTGAAGCATATTACCTGTTTCAGCATGTGCTTTCATACCTGGTCACTAACCCAATAGTCGGAAGAAAACTGCCATTCTCGCATGCCGCGGTCTGAAGTCGATACGCGACCCTTCGGTTGTCCGGGACATCAGACAAATGACACTGGTTTTTTCTGGCGATTGGGTTATAATCCGGTTTGAAGCCGGGAGGCGCCCCCCGTTCATCCGAAACTAACGAGTCCGGTGACCGCGTGACCGCAGCCTATTCCATCCTTCAGATCATCAGCGTGCTGGTCTTCACCCTGTTGTTCGGGCTGTCGGCCATGTTGCTGTCCCCGTTCAATCCCTCGGGACGCCTGGTACACTGGTTCGCCCGCTGGTGGGCGCGAACTCTGTTGTGGGTGGGCCGCGTGCCGGTCCGCCTCGAAGGGCTGGACAACATCCCCGAAGGGCAGCCGTGCGTGCTGGTCTCCAATCATGCGAGCGCGGCGGACATACCCATCCTGTTCGGTTCGCTGCCCATCCAGTTCAGGATCATTGCCAAGGATTCCCTGTTCCACATACCGGTCCTGGGATGGTGCATGCGGCTGGCCGGCTATATCAGCATCAACCGAACCAACCCGAAGAAAGCCATGCGGAGTCTCAAGAAGGCGGCCCGGCAGATCAGGGAAGGATTCCCCGCGGTGGTCTTCCCGGAAGGCACGAGAACACGGACCGGAGAACTGCAGCCCTTCAAGGCCGGCGCTTTCCTGCTGGCCATAGAATCCGGCGTGCCCGTCGTGCCCGTAGGGATTTGCGGCAGCTTCGACATCCTCGTGCGCGGCAGCATGAGAATCCGGCCGGACGCGCAGGTCGCCGTGCGCATTGGCAGGCCCATCGCGACCGATGGCTATACGACGAAGGACCGGCGCGGGTTGGCCGAGCAGGCGCGGGAGGCCGTCGAAGAATGCCTGCGACAGGAAGGCCGGTAGGGATGGCGCGCCCGGCGGGTTCGGTTTTCAAAGCAGGCAACGCGGTCCTTTTCGATCTCGATGACACCCTCGTCGACCGCGACCGGGCGCGAGACCGGTTCTTCACGTTTCTGCTTAACACGTACTTCCCGGACCTGATGCCGGAAGGAGCTCCATGGTCCGAGCGCATGGACGCGCTGCGCGGCCTCGATCGGAGAGGCCGGGGCAGCAAGGCCGCGATCCACGACTATCTTTTCGGTGAGCGTCCGGTCCGCCCGGTCATGCCCGTTACGGCCTTTGTCGAGATGATGCGCAGCAAGATCGCCAGCTATACCTCCTGGTCGGACGGAGCCGAGCCGCTGTTGAGATGCCTTCAGACCAGAAAGCACCCCATGGCCGTGGTCACCAATGGTTCTAAATCCCAGCGAGACAAAATCGAAGCCCTGGAAGCGTCGAGGTATTTCGAAGCGGTGCTCATTTCCGGGGAAGTGGGCATCGCCAAGCCGGATCCCCGCATATTCAGGCTGGCACTGTCCCGGCTGAACGCCACGCCCGGTCAGTCCGTCTTCGTGGGGGACAGCATTGAACACGATATAGCCGGCGCAAGGAACGCCGGGATGATGACGGTCTACATCAGGAAAGGAAGAACGGAAGATGCCGGTGACGCCCTGTGTGACCTGGTCGTTACCGATCTCAGGGAACTGTCGGATCGGGTCATCGGTCTTGACGCCTGTGAATAAAACACCTTCGTCCCGTGGAAAACCACCTTCACAAGGAGCTGATTTAAAATGAGACGATCTTTCATGACCTGGACACTGGCCCTTTTCATCGCCCTCTTCGTACCCGGTTGCGCGGAAGACACCCCTCCCGCCGAAGAGGCGGCGACGGCCCCGGATGCGGACGCGACGGCCCCGGACGCGGACGCTGCTGCCCCGGATGCGGGCGCGACGTCCGTCGCGGCGGTTGACGGCCTGCTGTCGGATCACATGGCCGCCGAAGCCATGCTGACGGCGCACTTCGTGGCGGCCGCGGTAAAGGCGGGCATGAGCACGGAGGAGATAAACGGCGTGTTGGCCGCGGTCGCCGATGGATCCGCCATCAGTGAATTCTGGGTAAGCGACGAGACCGGCCGGGTGGTGTACACGAATCTTCCGGGGACGGAATTCGCCTTCCCCACCGACCCGGAAGCCAGTTCCCAGGCGGCGGCATTCGCGGTGCTGCTGACCGGCGGTCAGGCGGTCGTCGACCAGGACTTCATGCCCCGCGAACTGGACGGCATGGTCTTCAAGTACGTGGGGGCGGCCGGGGTGGACCAGGCGCGCATCGTGCAGGTCGGCGTGGCGGCACCGGCGGATTCGGCCGCGCCCTGAGCATCCGCGCGGGATCCATCCGGTCGTCGAATGATCGCCCGCGCAGTCCGGCTGGCCGGCATGTCCTCCACTGAACGAACGGAGCCATCGATGCACACCGTAACGGCAAGCGTCCACTACGAGATCACGCCGCCGTGGGCGATCCTCGAACGCAAGCTCATCGACACGATAGACGAGGCGGTCCATCCCTACATCGAGAAGTACACCCGCGAAGACGGGTCGCTGATCTGGGCGGATACCTGTTCGGGAAGCCGGGACGGGATGGATGATTTCTACGAAGCCTTCACAAATTTCGCCCAGTGCTACAGCCTGGGTGGCGGAGACCATCTGCTGGAGGCGGCGGACCGGCACTGGGACGCCATCACCCGGCAGCTGACCCGCTTCGGGCGGATCCATCGGGAGTATGAGCGGGGATACGACCAGTTTCACCAGAGCGAAAGCTACATCTACTTCTACCATCTCTGCCTTGCCGACCCCGACAATCCCAAGCTGCGCGACCGCGCCCGACGATTCGCCGGCTTCTACCTGAACGAATTCCCCGACGCACTGAACTACGATCCGGTGCATCGCATCATCCGGGCACCTCACAACGGCAGCGGCGGACCCGCCTGGGGGATGAGCGAGGACGACAGCCGGCTGACGTACAATCCCGGCCCCGGCATGCGGGTGTACGGCCTGCCGCTGAGCGACGTCCCGGGGATCACGCACGTGGACGATCTCCAGAACCCCGCGAAGGCGCGGGTCATGGGCAGGGCCATGGCCGAGCGGTTCCGAGAGGGCGACGTGGGGAACAACCTGAGCGTCAACGGACTCATCATGACCGCCTATCTGATGACCGGCGACGAGAAGTACCGGGACTGGCTGCTGGAGTATACCGGGGCCTGGCTGGAACGGGCCCGGGAGAACGGCGGGCTCATGCCGGACAACGTGGGGCTGGACGGGCGTGTGGGGGCCCTGCACAACGGAAAGTGGTACGGCGGCCTCTACGGCTGGACGTGGCCGCACGGGTTCTACAACCTGGGTTACGCCGCCATCACCGCGGCCAACAACGCCTACCTGCTGTCAGGGGACGCCGGCTGGTTCGACCTGCCGCGGGGCATGATCGACCGTGTGCTGGAGGAGGGGATCGACGGGGATTTCGATGAAATGGCGTCCCAGATTAGCATCCGGGATCACTACATCGGCGTCGACCGGAGCCTCGGTCCCGACCGGCGGACCTTCCTCACGCCGTACCGCTACGGCGACCAGGGCTGGATGGACTACCAGCCCATGCCCGTGACCTATCCGTTGAACGTGTGGAACGTGTCGGAGGCCGACGAGGACCGGGCGCGCATGGACTACCTGCGCGAGCGCAGCGGCTATGACTGGTCGGCCGTGGTGCCCTTCCGGGACAAGGGTGACATGCATCACGACGAGCCCTGGTTGCTCTATCTGCGGGGAGAGAATCCGGACTACCCGGAGCGGATGCTGGGGGCCGCCCACGCCCTGGTCTGCCATCGGCTGGCTCAGATCCGCGCCGACGATTCGGATCTCGAAGCCGGTCCGGGCATTCATCTGTGGCAGCAGGTGCAGCCCGTGACCACCGAGGCCCTCGTGCAACTCACCATGGGATGTCCCCAGGTCATCTACTACGGCGGCATCCCCAACGCGCGGCTGCGTTACTTTGACGGCGACCGCAAACGCCCGGGCTTGCCGGCCGACACCGCCGCCCTCGTCGACCGGATCGAACCGTCCCGCGTGGGTGTGCACCTGGTCAACCTGCATCACACGGAAACCAGACGGGTCGTCCTGCAGGCCGGCGCCCTGTCCGAGCACGTCTTTCGCAACGCTTCTTACGATGCGACCGACACGCCGTATCCAGGCGCTACAGGCGCCTATGCCGCGCCTCGGAAATCGGTGCGCCACCTGTCGCTTCAGGTCGACGATTCGCGCCTTCGCGTGGTGCTGCCGCCGGCCACCCGGATCCACCTGGACCTGGATATGGCCCGGTACGTCAACCGGCCGCGGTACGAAACCGCCTGATCACCTTTAATTAGTAACTCAGTAGAAGGGGTGAGGCGACACACCGCCCGGCCGTGTCTTCGGTCATCCGGAGAAATCGAACCGCCGGATGAGGTCCAGTTCCCCGGGGTCGAGCGGGGTGCCGTCGGGATGCATCATGTCGTGTTGCCAGACCGCCGGGGTGGGATCGCCCTGCTTCGACTCCCAGGCCAGGTAGGTCTGCGTCCTTCCCGCCACGAGCCCCCAGTTGTACCAGCCGATCCGGTTTTCCGCGAAAACGGGGAGCATCTCCGCGTAGGTGTTGCCATGGTGCCGCCGCAGCCACTCGGTGCAGATCACGGGCCGGCCGTGGGCTTGGTACCGGGAGAGGCTGGGGCCGATGTCTTCAGCCGCCCCGTAGTAGTGGAAGGTGACGATATCGGACAGTTCGAAGAGGCGTGAAGAGAGGTCGTCTTCGAAGGCGTTCCAGGTCCAGGGTCCCGTGGTAAGCGGCTGCATGGGGCCGGTGGAACGCGCCCAGGCGAAGGCGTCCTCCACGAGCGGCTGGCTCCGCAGCTCGTCGTCCGGTTCGTTGTACAGGTCCCACACCAGCACGCGCGGGTCCGACCCGAAGCTGCCGACGATGTCCTTCACGTAGCGCTCGAGCCCCGGCCAGGCGTCCCGGTCGGCCAGGCGTTCGAACCCCGGACTCGGCACCCACTGGCTGTTGTGCACGCCGGGCACCGGGCCGTCCTGGGGTCCCAGGTACGGATCGCGTCCCCCGAAGTAACAATCGCAGAAGAGAATAATCATGGTGCTGACGCCGTGCCGCGACGCGATGGCCAGAAAACGGTCCAACCGCTCCTTCAGGCCCTCCGGGTCGTCTTCCCAGACCAGGTACTGCACGAAGATCCGCACGCTGTTGTAGCCGGCGGCGGCGGCCCATCCCAGTTCCTGGTCGATGGTTTCCGGGTCGAAAGTGGGCGCCTGCCACATCTCGGTCATATTCACGGCCGTGCGCGGCAGGTAGTTGCAGCCGCGAATGACGCCCGCTTCGCGATACCAAGCGTGGGCTTTTTCTGTGGTCCACTTTTTCATGACATGCCTTTCAGATTCATTTAGGTACTTCGGATAGCGCCTTCAGTCCGGAAGGTCTGCCAGGGACTTCAGCACGTCCGCGATCTGTCGAAGCGCCAGCGCCCGGTGGCTGATCCGGTTTTTCACCGCTGCGTCCAGTTCGGCGAAGGTGTTTTCGCAACCTGCGGGCACGAACAGCGGATCGTACCCGAATCCCGCGTGGCCCTGCGGCACCTTCAGGATCCGGCCCTCGCAGACGCCGTCCGCGGTCCAGGAGCGCCCATCGGGAACCACGACCGCCACGACGCATCGAAACCGGGCCGTGCGGTCGGCGTCGGAGATCCCGTCCAGGGCGTCGAGCAGGCGCCGGATGTTGTCCTGGTCGGTGGCGTCCGATCCGGCATACCGTGCCGAGTGGACGCCGGGTGCCCCGTCCAGGGCGTCCACCTCCAAACCGGAGTCGTCCGCCAGTGCGGTCTTTCCGGTGTACCGCGAGACGGCCCGCGCCTTGATGAGGGCGTTCTCTTCGAAGGTACGGCCCGTCTCTTCCGGCTCGGGACAGCCGGCAAAAGACGCGGCAGGCGCGACCCGCACGCCGGGAAGCAAAGCCTTGATCTCGGAGATCTTACCCGGGTTGCGCGTGGCCAGGACAAGGGTCATTTTCGTGGCCTAGCCCTGGGCCAGCGCCTGTTCCTGAAGGTCGATCAGCCGGTTAACGCCCTGTTTGCCGAGGTCGAGCATGGCGGCCAGCTGATCCGTTGAGAAGGGGTGGTGCTCGGCGGTGCCCTGGATTTCCACCAGGTCGCCGTCGCCGGTCATGACGAGATTCATGTCGACGTCCGCCGTGGAGTCCTCGTCGTAGCACAGATCGAGCATGGGCACGCCGCCGATGATGCCCACGCTGATGGCGGCGACCGCGTCCCGGACGGGGTCGCGATCGATCAGCCCCTGCAGCGAAAGCCAGGACACTGCGTCGCGAAGCGCCACGTAACTGCCCGTGATCGAAGCGGTCCGGGTTCCCCCGTCGGCTTCGATGACGTCGCAATCGATGAGGATGGACCGTTCTCCCAGGCTGTCCAGGTCGAATACGGCGCGGAGCGACCGCCCGATGAGCCGCTGGATCTCCTGCGTGCGACCGGAGACGCTGCCGCGCCGGCCGTCGCGGGACACCCGCGTGTTCGTGCTTCGCGGAAGCATGCCGTATTCCGCTGTGACCCAGCCCTTGCCGCTCCCTTTCAGAAAAGGCGGTACGCTTTCGTCCACGCTCGCCGAACAGAGCACGGTCGTGCCGCCCATGGAAATCAGCGCGGATCCTTCCGCGTGGCGCAGGTAGTTGCGCCGGATCTCGACAGGACGCAACTGGTCGGTCTCCCGGCCATCGATCCTGGACGCAGACGCCACGGCTTCTTCCTTTGCTTTTGTGTGAATGCTTTTGTGTGGACGTTAGGACGGTACCGAAGCACGCAGACCGCGCTACATGTTCTCTTCCTCTTCCGCGATGAGCGCAAGGGCGTCGCGGGGGTCTTCCGCGGCGATCAGCTGTTTTCGCAGATTGTCGTGCCGAAGCAGGCGGGAGATGTGGGCAAGCGCCCGGATATGGGGACCGGAGACGTTCAGGGGGGAGACGAGCAGGAAGAAGAGATAGACCGGCTGTTCGTCGAGGGACTGGAAATCCACGCCCTCCTTCTTGATCCCGAGCACCCCGACCAGCCTGTCGACGGCCTTGCACTTGCCGTGGGGAATGGCGACGCCCTTCCCAATCCCGGTGCTCATGATCTTCTCGCGTTCCAGGACGGCCTGGAGCACTTCCCGGTTGTCGCTGATCCGGCCGGACTCGGTCAGTGCCGCGGCCAGTTCTTCGATCACTTCCTGTTTCTGTGTGGCCTTTAGGTTGACCAGGATAGCGTTTTCGTCCAACAGTTCCGTCAAGCTCATGCCGTGCTCCTGTATCCCGATCCTTCCTGTATAACGGAATCGCTTCAAAACCTGTGTGATTCTATGTACCCGCCCCGGAATTGTCAATAACGATTTGGACGGCCTGCGGGTCCGGTGGTGAAGCGGACATTAGAAAAGCCGCCTGACCACGTCGTCAGACGGCTTCATGTTTCCTTGCAAACTACGGCAGGGCGCCGGTTCAGCCGCCGGCCCGTTCCGCGAAACTGTCGGCTTGCATATTGGCTGACTCGAGAAGCATTTTGAGATCGTGCCATTTCTCGGCCGCGTTCAGTTCATTCAATTGCACCGTCAGCGAGTCGGCGAATGCCGAGGCTTCCTGGGCGAGCGCACGGGCGGCCTGGCCGCGTCCCCGCTCGATGCTGCCCGAAATCTCCCCCCAGCGCTCCAGGAAAGCGGGCAGGGCTTCATCGACCTCGCGTTTGGTCAACTCCTTCTGCACCACGGATTCCTGGCTGGCCGATTCGAAGAGCGACATGGCGTTTTCGGCGGCGGTTTTCGCATCGCCGTACTCCTCCGCGTCCATGTGCGCCCTGGCCATTTCGAGTTCGGCGGCGGCCGCTTCGTATTCAGCCGGCGCGTACTTGTCGACCTCGGCTTCCATGGCGGCGGCCATGGCATCCTCGGCCCCGTTCATGGCCTCGGTGGGCGGTCCCGCGCATGCAGCGGCCACGAAGAGGCATGCGACGACGCTCAGCGCGGTCAGAAAGGCCTGCTTGGACATGATAGAACCTCCTGTTCGAACCGGTAAATGAAGTATGTCGGATCGCTCGAATCGGTATCGAATTGACCGGGTAAGGCAATACTTCAGCAGTATAACTCAAATATAATAGAACGGTTAGAAAACCTGTCCAGCAAAAAAGGCGTCAGGAACAAAAAACATGGCCTGCCACGGAGATGTAACCGGCGGGCGGGGTATCGGTTGCCGGGTGCGCCGAAGGGGTGAACGGGGCCGTGATTGCCCTTGACTTTCCGGCCTGCTGACCTTAGTGTGAAGGGTTCGATTCGGTAGTGGTCTCGTCTCGATGAACGGACCGTTGTGCAGCCGTCCATACGCCAAAAGGACCAACGCGAAGCATGGTGTCTGAAGACCTCCTCAGGAAGCAGTTGGATTTCGTATTGCACGATACCTGTTTCGACCTGGGCGAGAAGTACGAAGGCAAGGTCAGGGACAACTACCGGCTCAACGGGAAACGGATCATCGTGACCACCGATCGGATCTCCGCCTTCGACCGGGTTTTGTGCGCCCTTCCCTTCAAGGGCCAGGTCATCAACCAGACCGCGGTCTACTGGTTCGAACGGACCCGGCATATCATTGAGAACCACCTGATCGACGTGCCCGATCCGAACGTGCTCGTAGCCAGGGAATGCCAACTGATTCCGGTCGAGATGGTCGTCCGGGGGTATCTGACCGGCGTGACCACGACGTCGGCCTGGTACCACTATTCCCGGGGAAGCCGCGATTTCTGCGGCAATGCGCTGCCGGACGGCATGAAAAAGAACCAGCCCTTCGACCGGCCCATTATTACCCCTTCGACGAAGCCGGAGAAAGGAGCCCACGACGAGTCCATCTCGGCGGAAGAGGTGCTTCGTCGGGGCCTCGTGGACGAAGGAGCGTACCGGGAGATGGAACGGGCGGCTCTTGCGCTATTCGCCTTCGGCACCGAACGGGCGGCGGCCAACAACCTGATCCTGGTGGACACCAAGTACGAATTCGGCCTCTTCGAGGACCGGGTCGTGTTGATCGACGAGATCCACACGCCCGACTCTTCCAGATTCTGGATCAGGGATACCTATGAAGATCGTTTCCGCCGCGGTGAGGAACCGGAGAAGATGGACAAGGAATACGTCCGCGGATGGCTTGCGGACCGCGGTTTTCGCGGCGACGGTCCCATACCGCACATCCCGGACGAGATCAGGATCGAAGCCGCCCGCCGGTACATTACAGCCTACGAGATGATCACCGCCAGGTCCTTCGAAGCCCGGAACGAGGACGTGTTGCAGCGGATCACCCACCGGCTGCGGAACCCCATGTAGCCGAACCGCTCTCGTATGCGCCTTCCAACCCTCCTGGACATCACGGAAGCATCTCCCGTCGTACAGCGCTATCTCGCGCAGGCCGCCGATGATGCCCGCACCGCGCGGGTGTCGGGGCTCGCCGGCTCTTCGCGGTCTCTACTGCTCGCCCACGCGCACCGGAAACGGGGCGGCGCGACGCTGGTCATCGTGGAGGACACGGACGCCGCCGAGGAGATGTTCGAGGACGTCTCCAGCCTGCTGGATCCCGACGACGTGGCGTTGTTTCCCCCCTGGGAGGTGCTGCCCTACGACCAGGTTTCGCCGCCGGGGGACCTGTCGGGAAGGCGCCTGGGGGCGCTGCACGCCCTGGCGAATAACCGGCCGCTGTTCGTCGTCGCGACGGTCCGGGCCGTCATGCAGCGGACTATGCCGCCGACCGTACTGGCCGGCGCCGTCCTCCAGGTCGCAGCGGGCGCCACCATCCCCTTGAACGAACTTACCGCGCGGTGCATCCGGCTCGGTTACGAGCGGACGGACATGGTGCAGGCGCCTGGCCACTTCAGCGTGCGGGGAGGGATCGTCGACGTCTATCCCCACGGGATGGAACAGCCGTGCAGAATCGAGTTCTTCGGCGACGAGGTGGAATCGATCCGCCTGTTTGATATCTACACCCAGCGGTCTTCGCAGAACATCGGCGAGATGACGGTGCTCCCGAACCGGGAAATGATCGACGATCCGGAAACGCGCGACGACGTGATACAAAGGGTAATGCGGGCCGGCGCATCGTTATCGCTCGACGCGTCCGAACTGGTGGCGCATATCGAGGACGGCGGGCTGTTCGAAGGCAGTGAACGCTACCTTCCCTACTTCCATCCCTCCGCCGCCACCATCATGAACTACCTGCCTGACCGTACGCTGATCGTCCGCTGCGAACCCGATGAACTGGCCCGCGAAGCCGAGTCATTCGAGGCGGAATACGAAGACACCCACTTGCGAAGAACCGAAGCGGACGACCTGGTCCCCGGTCCGGAAGCAGCGATCCTGCGCT
Source organism: Gemmatimonadota bacterium (assembly GCA_009837395.1). GTDB lineage: Bacteria > JAAXHH01 > JAAXHH01 > JAAXHH01 > JAAXHH01 > JAAXHH01. Next base: position 73,789 of record VXTP01000030.1, on the reverse strand, counting down.
GGCCCGGCGTAATGGAGGAATCGGCCTACTACGGCACGATGGACATGGTGCGCGGCACGCGGGCGGCCGAAGGGTGGCTCGCGGTCGGCGCCGAGGCCTCCGGCGTGTACCAGGGGGCGATGGACGTGCTGAAGTCCCGGCTAAAGGAATGGCAGGCGGCTGGCGCCCGGGTCGTGGTGGTGTGCGACAACGAAGGACAGGCGGAGAGACTGCGCGAGATCCTGGGCCCGGACGCCCCGGAGATCGAAATGCCGGTCGGGCCGATGCACGCCGGGTTCATTCTCCCTGACCTGCCGCTCGTCGTGCTGACCGACGCGGAGATCTTCAACCGGTACCGGAGACGCCGCCGCAAGGTCTTCAAGGAAGGCGTGGTGATCGAGGACTTCACCAGCCTCAAAGAGGGGGACTTCGTCGTCCATATCGACCACGGCATCGGCCGGTACGTCGGGTTGAAGCGCATTTCCGTGGATGACCGGGAGAGGGACTGCCTGACCCTGGTCTACGCCGGAGACGACCGGGTTTTCATCCCCATCGAGCAGCTGCATCGGGTCCAAAAGTACATCGGCTCCGATGGCGAGGCGCCCACGTTGTCGAAACTGGGCGGAAGAGCCTGGGAACAGGCCAAGAAGCGCACGCGCAAGGCGGTCCGGGAGATCGCCGAAGACCTGGTCAAGCTTTATGCGGCCCGGCAGGCCAGCCCCGGGTTCTCCTTCTCGGCCGACACCCCCTGGCAGCGGGAAATGGAAGACTCTTTCATCTACGAGGATACGCCGGACCAGGAGCAGGCTTCCTCGGACGTGAAGTCGGATATGGAGAAGGCGGTGCCCATGGACCGGCTGATCTGCGGCGACGTAGGCTACGGGAAGACCGAAGTGGCGATCCGCGCCGCGTTCAAGGCGGTGCAGGACGGGAAACAGGTCGCGGTACTGGCGCCGACCACCATCCTGGCGCAACAGCACCTGACCACCTTCACCGAACGGCTCGCGGACTACCCGGTGAACATCCGCATGCTGAGCCGGTTCGTACCGCCGAGGGAGCAGAAAGCCGTAGTCGCGGGGCTCGGGAAGGGCGAAGTGGATATCGTCATCGGCACCCATCGTCTCATTTCCGGCGACATCGATTTCAGCGACATGGGTCTGCTCGTGGTCGATGAAGAACAGCGGTTCGGCGTGGTCCACAAGGAACGGCTCAAGCAGCTGAAGACCTCCGTGGACGTCATGACCATGACCGCTACGCCCATCCCGCGGACGCTCCACATGTCGCTGGTCTCCGCCCGCGACATGTCCCTCATCACCACCCCGCCCAGGGACCGGCTGCCCGTGCACACCGAAGTGGTGCGTTTCAACGAGGAAGTGATCTGCGAGGCGATCATGCGGGAGGTGGACCGCGGCGGACAGGTCTTCTTCGTCCACAACAGGGTCCAGTCCATCGAGGCGGTCGCCGAGTTTCTCCGGCGCCTCCTGCCCCAGGTGTCTTTCGTCGTGGGCCACGGGCAGATGCAGGAACGGGAACTCGAAAAGGTAATGATCGATTTTCTGGACCGTAAATACGACTGTCTCGTGTCCACCATGATCATCGAGTCCGGGCTGGACATCCCCAGCGTGAATACCATCCTGGTGAACCGCGCGGACCGGTTCGGCCTGGCCCAGTTGTATCAGCTCCGTGGTCGCGTGGGGCGGTCCAATCACCGGGCCTACGCCTATCTGATGATCCCCGCCGCCGGCACGGTGACCCCCGACGCCCGCAAGCGGCTGGCCGTGATCGCCGAGTATACCGCGCTCGGGTCGGGATTCCACATCGCCATGCGGGACCTGGAGATCCGGGGCGCCGGCAACCTGCTGGGCACGGAGCAGCACGGGTTCATCTCCTCCATCGGTTTCGATCTGTACTGCCGTCTGTTGAAAGAGGCGATGCAGGACCTCAAGGGCGAGTCGCGGGAAGAGACGCCCGAAGCCGAAGTCGAACTGCAGGTTGCTGCCTTCATTCCCGATGACTATATCGCGGACCGGAAGCTTAAGGTGGGCTTTTACCAGCGGCTTTCCCGGGTGGAAGACGAGCAGGAAGTCGACTCGCTCCGTGAAGAGATGGAGGACCGGTTCGGCCGGTTGCCCGATCCGGTGCGCGTCCTCTTCGACCTGGTTTCCATCCGGCAGATCGCGGCGAGGATCGGACTGCAGCAGCTCAGGGTGCACGGGAATGAGATGACCGTAGCCTACCGGAACGGTCTCTATCCAACGCGGGACCGACTCGCCAGGGTGACGGACGATCCCGCGCTGGACATCGAATTCCCCCACGGGGAGGGTTTCCGGATCAGGGCTGGACTGACCGGCGAAACGGAAGCCGACCGGGTCAATCTGGCCAAAAACCTGTTGCTCAAACTCCTGTAATTGGTTAATGATACATGCCCGGTTGCCGAAGTTTGACTTGCCCGCTGGAGTAAGAATATCAGCATGAAATCCGCGGTCTGTTGTACCGTAATGCTGAACGTGGCGCTTGTCTTGACACAGTGCCAGTGCAGCTCGATGCCGGAAGATCCCGATTCGGTTGTCGCAAGGGTGAACCAGTCCACGCTGACGGTCGATGAACTGGATGCCGAACTCGAGGCCACGGCATTGTTCGCCGCCACGCCCCAGATGAGAAAGGACCGGGTGTCCGACTGGATCCGGACCGAGTTGCTCTACCAGGAAGCCCTGCGGCAGAATCTGGACAGCGACGACAAGACGGCCCGGGACCTGGACAGGATGCGCCGGGAGCACCTGGCCAACGTCGTGCTGGAACACATGGCCGCCGATGCGGCGATCGTGGTGTCCGACGAAGAGGTCGAGGCCTATTTCGAGGCCAATCGACAGGAATTCGTTTACCCCGAACCGGAACTCAGGGTCTCGGTGATCGTTCTACCGGACGTGACCACGGCCCGGCAGGTCCGTAACCAGTTGTCGCGCCGGAGCGCTACCTTCGAGGAACTGGCGCGGACGCGGTCCATTCACGTGTCTTCGATCGATGGCGGGGACCTGGGTTTCCTGAAAAGGGCGGATATCAGCGACGTTTCGGTGCAGGAAATCGTCTTTTCCCTGAGTGCCGGCCAGGTTTCGCGGCCCGTCCTTTCCGAAAACGGTTCGTTTATATTCAGGGTCGCGGAGCGTCGCGAAGCCGGCACGCTGCCGCCGCTGGACGAGGTCCGCGGCGAGATCGTCAACCGGGTACTGCGGGACAAGCGCCGCGAACTGGTCAGCCGGTACGTCGATGCGCTGCGTCAGACGGCCGACGTGGAAATCCATGACGGGAACCTGATGCGGCCGGAACCCGGCGCGCCGTAGAAAGGGCACCGCGGAGAGAGCGCCGTAGAAAGGGCGCCGCAGACCGGCACAGGAGGAGCATGACCTTGCGATCAATCCCCCGGTATTTCTCGTTGCTGCTGTTACTTACCCTGATCTTGGCGGGACGCCCGGTCCAGGGCCAGCAACTGGTGGACTACGTCGTCGCCGTCGTGGACAACGAGATCATCCTCTACTCCGACGTCGTCGAAGCGGTTAAGATGTACCGCATGCAGGAGCCGGAGCAGGAGCCGGAAGACCTCCCGAACCAGTTGCTGACGGACATGATCGATACGCGGGTCGTGCTCGCGTATGCACGCAGGGACAGCGTGCGGGTACCCGCTGAGCAGGTAAACGGCGCGGTGCGCCAGATCATCGACCAGTACACGGAACGGCTCGGTTCCGAAGAAGCCCTGGAACAACTGGTGGCGAATTCGGGCATGACCATGCGGGACTGGAACCGGCTGCTACGGCGCCAGAAGGAGGAGGAACTGCTGCAGCGCAGGCTCGAGGAAGACCGCTTCGGTGAAGTCCGCGTTACCGGCCTGGAAGTGGCCCGGTACTATGAGACGCACTATGACAGCATACCGTCGAACCCCGTCCAGCTCGACCTGAGCCATATCATGATCACGTCACGCCCGGACCCGGAAGTCGTGTCCGCCATGAACGCGCGGATCGAGGAGATCCGGCGCCGCATAGCGGAAGGGGAGGACTTCGGCGAGATGGCGCGGCGGTATTCGGAAGACCTGAACAGCGCCAGAAACGGCGGAGACCTGGGATTCTTCACCCGCGGCACGTTCATGGCTGATTTCGAAGAGGCGGCTTTCACCCTGGAGACGGGCGGTGTCAGCCCCACGGTGCAGACGGACGTGGGCCTGCATATCATCAAGCTGGAGGAACGGAGGGACGACCAGATCCGCGTGCGGCACATCCTGGTCCAGATCCCGAAGACGGATGAAGACGATCATCGGGCGCAGGAGACGATTTCCATGCTGCGGCAGCGGATACTCGACGGCGACGAGACTTTTTCCGATGCCGCCCGGAAGTACTCGGAAGACCTGGCCTCCGCTTCCAACGGCGGCCACATCGGGGAGTTCATGCTCGACCAGTTGCTGCCCGAGTACCAGGACGCCCTCAACGCCATATCCATCGACGAGATGACCGAACCCATCAAGGTGGTGGACCAGGGCGCCGTCTCCTATCACATCATGCGGCTGAACGAAAGGACCGGGGGCGACAAGTTCACCCTGGACGACCACTTTCAGGAAATCACGAATCTGGCCAAATTCGCCAAGTGGAGTGAGGAGAGGGAACGGTGGCTCAAGGACCTTCGACGGGAGTTGTACATCGACGAGCGCGGCCTGGACGTCCTGCCCTGAACACTCTGCCCTGAACGCTTTGCCCTGAACCGAGATCCGCGAACGCGCGTCTGCCGCGTGACCAAAGTGCGACATCCCATGAGATGAGACTAGATCTCTTTCTGAAACGGTCCCGCATCATCAAACAGCGGGACGCCGCCAAGAAGGCCTGCGACCGGGGTATGGTTACCATTTCCGGACGGTCCGCGAAACCCGGCCACCAGGTGGCGGCGAAGGACATCGTCGTCGTGGCCTGGCCCGACAGGAGGCTGGAGTTCGAAGTGTTGTGCGTCCCGGAAGGAAACGTCTCGAAAGACCGGGCGCAATCCATGTACCACGTCCTCAGCGACGAACAACTTAGCGATGACGTTTCAGGCTTCGATACTCGATGAACGCCCGCCCGGACGCGAAATCCCTTAAGCATGCGCCACAGGAAAACCCACCCGGCTGATCCGGAGCTTCCCTACAACCAGTTGGCCCCGATTTACGATCACGTGATGCGTCACGTGGACTACGATCGGTGGGCCGACTACATCCAGTCGGTATTCGAACGGTTCGGGGCGACGCCGAAGGACATCCTTGAACTGGCCTGCGGTACCGGCGTCATGGCGTGTATTCTCGATGACCGCGGATACCGGATGACGGGCATGGACCGGTCGGAGAGCATGATCGCCGTCGCCAGGCGGAAAGCCCTGGACGGCCGCCGGTCCATCGCGTTTCAGGCCGGCGACATGGTAGACATGCCCGTTTCTGGAAGCTACGATGCGGTATTGTGCCTGTACGACAGCATTAACTACATCATGGATGAAGCGGACATCGCCGCCATGATGAATCGATTGCGTGGGGTGCTGAACAAAGGCGGCCTTTTCATATTTGACGTCTGCACGGAAATCAACTCGCGCAGGTACTTCCATAACCAGGTCGACCAGGAAAGCAACGGGGATTATTCCTATGTCCGGCGCTGCGAGTATGTCCCCGAGTCGCGCGTGCAGGTCAATGAATTCCAGTTAACCTTCCACCGCGGCGGTGAGCGGTATTCCACCCGGGAACGCCACGAACAGCGAATCTATCCCGTGGCCCGGCTGGCGGAGATCTGCCGGCAATCGGGATATGTGGTACTCGGCGCATTCGACGGCTTCAGTTTCCAGGAAGCGTCGGAGCGATCCAACAGGGTCCACTACGTGGTCCGCCCCGCCTGATGAACCGTCTATAATATGGCTTTCGATCGCGTTATAGGTCACGAGCAGCAGCGGCAACGGCTCATGGAGGCCGTAAAGCAGGACCGCCTTGCCCACGGGTACCTGTTCTCCGGGCCATCCGGCGTGGGCGCCGAAGCACTGGCCATAGAACTCGCCTGCGCGGTCAACTGCGAATACGGACCCGGGGAACCCTGCGGTCAGCTTGGCCAGCCTGGTCAGCAAAATCAGCATGGCCCGCGCGGCCCGTGCCGCCATTGCCGGCGGATACGCGCGCTCCAGCATCCCGACCTGCACCTCTTGGTCCCCTCTTCATCCACCCCGCCCCCGGATCGGTCTTCCGGCAGGGGCGAGGGCTCGTCCGGCAGGGGTGAGGGCTCGTCCGGCCGCGCGAACGCCCGGGAGGAGCGCAGGCAGGGCCTGGCCGTCCGGCTGGCCGAAGACCCTTACGGCGCCCCGCCCTTCGGAATGAACGACATGCTTTCCGTGGAGGATGTCCGGTCGCTGCGCAGGGAGGCATCGGCCAAGCCCTACGAAGGACGGAGGAAAGTCGCGATCATCGTCGCGGCGGACCGCATGAACGCCGCCGCCTCGAACGCACTGCTCAAGACGCTCGAAGAGCCTCCGGGATCCCTGATGCTCATTCTGACCGCGTCCCGGTCCGGGAGGCTGCTGCCGACCATCGTGTCCCGCTGCCAACCCGTTTTTCTTTCGCGCCTGCGGGAGGACGAGGTGAAATCGTCGCTGATCGAGCGATACGACGTATCCCCGGAAGAAGCCGGGGAACTCGCACGCACGTCCGATGGCCGCCTTTCCGAAGCGCTGGCGGCCAGTTCGGAGCGGGGTTCGAAGATCCGCGAAGACGCCTTCGCCTTGCTGGAATGCGTAAACGACGCGACGCCGCTGAGCCTGTTCGAGCAGGTGGAATCTCTCGTCGCGTCTCACCGCGAAGAACCGGTCGTGGAAAAGATCCTCGACCACCTGCTTTCGCTGTATCGTGACCTGTTCGTCCTTTCCTCGGCGAACGGGTCCCCGACGCTCTCGAACGCGGACTGCACGGAACCGCTGCGCGAACGGGCCTCCGCGATGGATGCGGAAGAAATCGAGAAGGGGATCGCCGCCATCGAGGAAGCCAGGCGGGACATCGCACGGAACGCCCACGTCCAACTGGCCCTCCTCGTGCTCGTCCTCAGACTCAGAATTAACCGGTGATCCGCGGGTTCCCGGCAGACGCCTTCCACCCGGCGTCCATCCCGCGACACGCCATCCGGTGCATCATCGTCCCATCCCCTGCCCGCCGCAGATTGATCCGTTGACAAACCCCCTTCCAAACCCTATTCTGATGCTGGAACAAAACCGGGTCCGACAGGATTGATCCACCCGCGTCCGAGAGGTGGTCGTGGCAGAAAAAATACTCGTTACAGACGCGTTGCCCTATGCGAACGGCAAGCTGCACATCGGCCATATCGCCGGCGTCCATCTGCCCGGCAACATCTACGTGCGCTACCAGCGGCTGAAGGGCCGGGACGTCGTGCACGTCAGCGGATCGGACGACCACGGCGTGGCGATCACCCTGGCGGCCGAGAAGCAGGGGATCACGCCCAAGGAACTGGTGGACAAGTACTATCCCGTCATCCAGGGCGCGCTCGAAGACTTCGGCATCGTCTACGACAACTTTTCCCAGACCTCCCGCCCGATCCATCACGAAACGGCCCGGGACTATTTCCGCCGCCTGGATGAGAAGGGCTGTTTCGACGTGCGCGAGGTCGACCAGATCTACTGTCCGGCAAACAACCGTTTTCTGCCCGACCGCTACGTGGAGGGCACCTGCCCCCACTGCGGCTCTGACCGGGCCCGGGGGGATCAGTGCGAGGCCTGCGGCACCATCCTGGACGCCACGCAGCTGATCAATCCCCGCAGCGATGTCTGCAAAGGATCCCTCGAGGTAAGACCGGCCAACCACTGGTATTTCAAGCTCGCCCGCATGTCCGCCCGGCTGCAGGCCTGGATCGATACGAAAACGCACTGGAAGGTCAACGTGCGCAATTACTGCCAGGGCTGGTTCAACGAGGGGCTGTCCGACCGGCCCATCTCCCGGGACCTGGATTGGGGCGTGGAGCTGCCGATCGAGGAAGCGGTGGGCAAGGTCATGTACGTCTGGTTCGAGAACACGCTGGGCTACGTGTCGTCCACCCGGGAATGGGCGGTGGCGCAGGGCGACCCCGACCGGTGGAAGGACTACTGGCTGAACCCGGACTGCAAGCTCGTCAATTTCCTCGGCAAGGACAACATCGTCTTCCACGCGATCCTCTGGCCGGCCATGATCATGGAGCACGGGGATTTCGTCCTGCCTTCGGAGATCCCGGCCAACGAGTTTCTCAACATCGAAGGCCAGAAGCTGTCCACGAGCCGGAACTGGGCGGTCTGGCTGGACGAGTACCTGGTGGACTTCCCGCCCGATCCGATGCGATACTGCCTGGCGTCGATTTCCCCCGAGACCAAGGACTCCGACTTTACGTGGAAGGACTTCCAGGCGCGCAACAACAACGAACTGGCCGACATATTCGGGAATTTCGTGAACCGGACGCTGACCTTCATCAACCGGTATTTCGACGGCGTGATCCCGGAACCGGGGACCTTTTCGCCGGAGGACCGGGAGATGCTGTCGTCGGTGGCCGGCGCGCCGGAACGTGTGGGCGCTTGTTTCGAATCGTTCCAGGTGCGGGGTGCCGTACGGGAGCTGATCGCCCTGGGAAACCAGTGCAACCGGTACTTCAACGACCAGGCGCCCTGGAACACGCGCAAGACCGACCGGGCGCGTTGCGCCGCCACGCTCCACGTGTGCGTGCAGGCAGTGAGGGTCCTCGCCGTGGTCATGTCGCCCATCCTGCCGTTCAGCGCCGAGCGGCTGTGGAAGATGGCGGGTCTGGAGGGGCGGGTCGATGAGCAGCTGTGGGACGAGATCGAGATCGACGCTTCGCTGTCCGGCCGGCCCATCGGCGAAATCGAAATCCTGTTCCACAAGATCGAGGACAATACGATCGACGCGCAGATCGCAAGGCTGGGCCGGTCCGATGACCGGAAAGACGACGGAACGGCATCCGAGGAAGCGAAACCCGCCGGACCGGAGCGTAACGAACTCGTATCGATCGACGCATTCCGTGAGATCGATTTGCGCATCGCGGACATCGTGGCGGCGGAACCGGTACCCGGAACGGACCGGTTGCTCAGGCTGCAGCTCCGCATCGGCGCGGAGGAGCGGCAGATCGTGTCCGGGATTGCCCCCGGGTATACGCCGGAGAAACTGGTCGGCCGTCAGATCGTGGTGGTGGCGAACCTGGAGCCCGCAACAATCCGCGGTGTGGATTCCAGGGGCATGCTGCTCGCGGCCGAAGACGACGACGGCGCTCCCATCCTCCTCGGTCCGGACGTCCGCGTCCAATCCGGTTCATCGGTTACCTGAAATCCGGCATGCCGGCGGTCACGCGGTCGGCCGCGGCCAGGCCTGCATGACAGCCGCGGCCAGTCCAATCCGGGCCAGGCCACTCGGAACGTACGTCATTCAATAACCTGCACCCAATCGCTGACTTGCTTTTCGATACGCATACCCATCTCACGGACGAAGCATTCGACGACGACCGCGCCGACGTGATCCAGCGTGCGCTGGACGCGGGCGTGGAACGCATGGTCGCCGTAGGGTTCGATCTGGAAAGCAGCAGGGCCGCCGTGGCGCTCGCCGAAAACCGGGATTCCGTGTATGCCGCCGCGGGCATCCACCCCTGCCACGTCCACGAAGCCTGTGAAGAGGACTACCGGGAAATCGAGAAACTTCTGGAACATCCGTCCGTCATCGCCGTGGGCGAAACGGGCATCGACCTGCACTACGACCGGTCCACCTATCCGCTGCAGGAGACGTCGTTCAGAAGGCACATGGAGTGGGGCGGAAGCACGGGACTGCCGGTTATCGTGCATGACCGGGAGGCCCACGCCGAGGTCATGGCCATGCTGGACGAATTTCACGGTGAGGAAACGACCGCGATCCTCCACTGCTTTACCGGGGACGCCGCCATGGCCGAGAGGGCTGTTTCCCTGGGCTGTTTCCTGGGGTTCGGCGGCATCGCGACGTTCAAGAACTCGACGGTGGGCGAGGTGGTCTCCGGGTTGCCGGCGGAATGCATCCTTGTCGAAACGGACGCACCCTATCTCGCGCCCGTACCCCACCGCGGGCGCCGGAACGAACCATCATACCTCGTAAACACGGCCGAAGCGGTCGCCCGTCACCGGGCCGTTACCGTGGACGAACTGGCACGGACCACAACCCAGAACGCGAACAAGGTGTTTCGAATCCATTGAGTACGGTGCTAGATCCTCCCGAAGACCTGCTGGCCAGCCTGCGCCGATCGGATTTTCGCCCGTCCAGGTCGAAGGGTCAGCACTTCCTGAACGATACGTCCATCGCCCGCCGCATCATCGAATCGGCGGGCGTAACGAAGGATACGGCCGTACTTGAAATAGGTCCGGGGGCCGGCGCGTTGACCCGCCACCTCGTCACCCTGGCCGGCGTCGTGACCGCCGTGGAAATCGATTCGAGGCTGGCGGGAGTCCTCCAGGAAGCCTACGGCCGAATCGACCGCCTGACCATCGTGAACCGGGACGTGCTCGATCTGGACCTGTCCGACCTGATGGGGAAGTATAGCGAGCCGGGGTTCGTACTCGTGGCCAACTTGCCCTACGGGATTACGGGTCCCGTGCTCGACCGGTTGATCGCCCATCGTGGAAAGATCAGGTGCGCGGTCATCATGGTTCAGCACGAAGTGGGCGGACGCCTGACGGCACGGCCGGGTACGAAAGCCTACGGCGCGATCACCGCCATCATGGCGTACCATTACGCCGTGGAATCGCTGTTCCGGGTGGGCAGCGACCGGTTCGTTCCCCGTCCGGCCGTGGATTCGGTCGTCCTCCGGTTGACGCCCCATGAACGGCCGCCCGTTGAGGTCAGGGACGCCGGCCTGTTGAACGACGTAATCAAGGCGGCCTTTCAACATCGGCGCAAGATGTTGCACCACGCGATGAATCGCCTGGTTCCCGGTTCCGCCGGCTATCTCTCGGATCAAACCGGCATCGACCTGAAACGACGCGGTGAAACCCTGGACCTGGACGAGTTCGCGGTGCTTGCCGACGCGCTTCGGGCGTACCGGGACCACCACCAGGACGATTGCTGACGGACCGCAATATGCGCTTCCGATTTTCACATACGGCCAGAACGCGGATGGCGAACAGACAGAGCCAGCGCCGGTCGTACATCCGGTACGCCGGTCTCGGAACGGCCGCGGTCGTGCTGCTGGCCCTCGCCGTATGGGTCTTGCTTTATGAATACCAGGCCAGGAAGGTCGTGGACTGGCTACTGGACCGGCCCATCCCGGTTGCCGTGCCCGAACTCGAACGGACGTCCGCCTGGAAAACGGACCAGCAGGCGTTTCACGCGATGGAAGCGGCCCTGTACGGTGCGTTCATGAATCTGCAGGTCACACCGGACCGAATACGGGACACGGCGCCGCCCGCCGCGACGGCCACGGGTCGTTGGAGGTCCCTGGAAAGAAGGATCATCGTTTCAAGTGCCTATTCGCTTACCGAATGCAATCTCGAGATCGCCAGGGCGGTCGTCCGGGCAGGCGGAAAGGTCTCCCGCGCGGAGGAACGGACCAGGACCGGGGAGTTGCTGCTCGAAATCACCTTCGATGGCGACGTAACCCATCGCCTCAATATAATCCGCGATCCGGCTGTTCACCGCAAAACGGGTCGTCTTGCCGTCGTAATCGCGTATACGGACGGCGAGCAGCGGGGCGTGGTCGAGAAAATGTCCGAATTCACCCGGCCCCTCACTTTCGCCCTGTTTCCCTGGGCTGGCGGTGCAAACGAGATGGCCGCCGAACTCACGCGCGGCGATCACGAGGCGATGGCGCTGCTGCCCGTTCAACCGGCGTCTGACGCCGCCGGTCTGCCCCGCAGGAGATCCGTGTCGTCCACGCACTCGGAACTGACCAACCGCCGTGTCGTGGAAGACGCCCTTTCTACGCTGCCCGAAGCTCGAGGCGTCCTTCGGTATCCTGCCGGCCGCATGGAAAACGAAGCCGAGGTGCTGGCCCCCGTGCTGGACGAACTGGGCAAGCGGAACCTGTACTACCTGGACAACCCCGGTGGATCGGGCGGGTCGGGCGGACCGGGCGGATCAAATGGACCAGGCCGGCCAGGTGGACCCGAGGATCGGGGCTGGGGAAGCGGCCGGCTTCGGGCCTGGGGCGTGCTCGATCCCGTGTACAATCCCGTAATCATATCCATGAACCTGGACCGCGCGTCGCTTTCCGCCCTGGACGATACCCGCGCCGTCGTCATCGCCGATGCCAGACCCCACACCGTTCAGGTGTTGATGGACCGGATGAGGTATCTTGAAATCAGAGGGATCGAGTTTGTTCGGGTTTCCGACCTCGTGGACAACTGACACCGGAGATCACCCATGGTAAAACTGAGTGTATGCGTAGACCAGGTCGCCGCCCTGCGGAATATCGCGAAACGGGGGGAACCCGATCCCATGACCGCGGTCATGATGTCCCAGGTTAGCGGAGCGGACGCCGTAACGATTTCGTGGGCTGCCGAAGATTCGCTCTACCTGGGCGGGGAATATGACATCATCCGGCAGCTCGTGCACACCCACCTTAACCTGATCACGCCGCCGAACCTGGATGTCCTGCGTAGTATCTTGACGATTTCCCCCGATATGGTTACTCTTGTTCCCGAGGGCTACGGGCACGCCGGCCTGAACAACGACTGGTCCGATTCGTCATGGCCCGAAGGCGATTCCCTGGAACGGCCGGTGGAACGCATGCTGAAGGCCCTGCAGGAAAAAGGGATCCTGACGAGCATATTGATTACGCCCACCGCTTCGCACGTCCGGCAATGTGCCGAATTCAAGGCAGACTACGTCCACCTTGACGCAAGCCGGTTCGTACAGGCCGCCGACCCCGAAGAGAAGGGCCGGATGTTCCAGGAGATCGCCGGCACGGCCAGGACCGCGTCACGGTTGAACATGGGCGTTTCCCTGGGACGGGGCGTAGATTACCGGACGGCGGCGGATCTGGCGGGTATCGCCGAGGTGGAAGAGATGGTGGTGGGTTACGCCGTGGCCGTGCGGGCGATGACCATTGGGTACGAGCAAGCCGTCCGCGACCTGGTCGGCATCATCCGCCACGCGCCGAGGTCCCAGGCAGACTGGTAGCGCGACCAACCGCGCCGCACTCAGAAGCGGTACCGAAAGGAACAGTACCATTCACAAGCGAATTTCATTCCTGGTGTTTCTCGCCGTCACCCTGCTGGGTGCGGTCCTCGCCTCCCCGACCATCAGGCTGTGGTTTTCGTCTCCCGAGTCCATCGAAGCGCTTGCGCCTGAAGAAAGGAAAGCGCTTTACAGCCAATCCACGGTTCCGGGCTTCGACCTGGCCGGCGGTTACCGTCTCTCTGCAAGCATGGACCTGTCCAGGTTCACGGAACGGGGCAGGGCCCGGGCGGTGGAAGGCCTGGTCGAGAACTGGCGGAGGCGCCTAAACGCCTTCGGAATTTCCGAACCCGTCATTACCGCGCGTGAGAATGACACGTTCGAAATCGTCGTTCCCCTGAGCGCGGACACCGGTCTCGTAAGCAGAATCATCCGGGAATCGGGCGAGATCACACTGCATTTGTTCAAGGACGGCGCGGAAGTGCAGGCGTTGCGGCAACGCATTGACGATGCCCTTCGCGAGCGGGCCTTGGCCGCCGAGGCCGGGGCCGTCACGGTCTCGTCCGCCGCGACCGCCGGTGCTGTCGGCCAGGAATCGGAGCTTCCGGAGGAACCGGCCTCGGCCGGAACCGGGGGACCGGCATCGGCCGGACCGGGTGAATTCAGCGCGTTGCTTTCAAGCATTACGGTGGAAGAAGGGATTGGGGACGTCGCGGTCCGGGAAGACAACCTGGATGCCGTAAAGGCCATACTGGCCGATTCAACGGTACAGGCCGGCATTCGGGCCTTCAACCTGGCCAATCCGCCCGCCGGCGCCTTCGCATGGGCTTCCGTACCGGTGGAACGCGGAGGAAGGCTGTTCCATCCGCTCTACTTCATCAACCAGGATGTCGACCTCAACGTGCAGCCGGTGGCGTCGGCCGTGGTCAGCGACGCTTCGGTAACGGCGAACCGGGGCGTTTACGCGGTACGCCTGTTCCTGCAGGACGAGGGCAGGGAGAGTCTGGCCAACCTGTCCAGCGCCAACACCGGCAACCGCGTAGCCATCAAGATGAATGGCCAGGTGTACGTGACGTTGAATATCCAGGGCAGAATACCCGACGGACGTATAGAAGTACCCGGTGGAGACTCGCTGGAAGAGGCCCGCGCCCTGGCGGTCATCCTGGAATCTGAATCGCCGCCCCTGGACGTGGCGCTCCTGGATCGGGCGGCGGATGCGCCCTCGCCGCTCAGTGAAGGGGCCGCGGACAGCGCGGCCGTCGCCGGCGCGATCGGTCTCGGTTTGCTTTGCGCATTGTTCGTTATCCGGTACCGGGCCGCCGGCCTGCTTTTCGTCACGGGGATGCTGCACTTTCTGATCATGACCGGAGCGGTGCTGAGGCTGTGGAACATCGCCGGGATCGCGCCATATTTCACGCTCGCCGGCGCGGTGGGTTTGGCCGGAGCGGTCCTCATCTTCGCCTCGGTGCATCTCTGGATCTTCGAATACCTCCGGGCAGAATCCGGAACGGAATCTTCGGTCCGCCAGGACGTCATGGCCTCGCTCGTGAAGATCAGGCCGGTCCTGGTCTGGACCCATGTCATGCTGCTGCTCGTATCGGTGAGCCTGGTCGTAGTCGGCACTGACGCCATCGTCAATTTCGGTCTCGTGCTGTTTTCCGGCGCGGCCGGCAGCCTGCTCACCTGTATGTGCTGGACGAACATGTTGCTGTCCTCCCTGGTGGCGGACTGGCAGATCAGGAAGTTGAGTGTATGATGGGAAACGGACTCGCCGCACTATATGGAAAACTGATTGACCGACCAGGCGTCGTATATGCCTTCGCCGCCATTCTGGCCGCGGCGGGGATTGCCGCAACGGCGATGAGGACGGAACATGCCGTCGACGACGGCCTGGTGGCGCTGTTGCTTTCCGGCGATATGCTCTTCGGTCTTTTCGTGACCATGCTGATCGTACTGGTCATCGTCGGCGCCCGGATCGACGACCGGCCGGGCAAGTGCATCGCGCTGACCCTCGGCGTACTGGCGGCCGGAAGTATCGTGCGGATGCTGCTCCCCTTTGCCCTTTCGATCGGCTGGCTGGCGGAATGGAACGGAGTCATGCTCGGCATCATCATCATCACCCTCTACCTGTCGCTACGCATAGGCGCCCGATTCGCCGTAACGGCCATGGGCTGCGCGCTCTACACCATGTTCGTCACGGCGGGGATAACCCTTGGCCTGGCAGATCGGATTACGGTGCCGGGCATACTGACGCTTACGGCCGTGGGGACCCTGGCGGTGGTCATGTCCTTCCTGGGTTACAGCCTGGTCAGAAACCGGATTGAATCCGCGCGGCGGGAACCGGTCGGCCATTCCGTGCGTACCGGCATGGTGCAGGCCATGCCCTTTCTGGTACTGGCCGGCCTGGCCGTGCTGCTGATCGCCGCACCGCTGGCCGTCGTCACGGACGGTCCCCTGCGTGATTTCGGTCTGTTCCTGATGGTCGGCGGTCCGATCGGCGCTTGCGCCGTATTGATGTCTGCAATTCCGCTCGCCGCGATGACCCGGGACGTCCAGTTCGAGGCCGCCCCGCCCGCACGGCGCGGGGGCCGCCGGCAGCGGTAAGCGCCCGCCGGCAGCGGTAAGCGCCCGTAAATGGGCCCGCCGGAAAACCATTGCCTCAGGCAGCCTGGAGTATCATGGCCGACCAGCCCAACATCCTCCTAATCCTGTCCGACCAGATGGTCGCCGCTTTGACCGGGGCCTATGGTCATCCCGTCGTACGGACCCCCAACCTGGACCGCATGGTGGAATCCGGCGTGCGTTACGACGCCGCCTACACCCCTTTTCCCCTCTGCGCGCCCGGCCGGGCCTGCCTGATGACGGGAAGGCATGCATCGGAAATCGGCGCGTGGGACAACGGCGCATTGCTGGCCGCCGACCAGCCGACCTTTGCCCACTACCTGGCCCGTGCCGGTTATGATACCGTGCTGTCCGGAAAGATGCACTTCATCGGTCCGGACCAGCTGCACGGATTCCGGATGCGGCTGACGACCGACATCTATTCCTCGGATTTCGACTGGGTCAAGCCGGAGTGGATCCACCTGAAGGAGACCGGTGGCGAGGACTGCGAGCAGGTGATGGCCGACCGTCCGTCCTACAACGCGGCGGGATACACGGGCAACGGCGTCCGGATCGGCGTCTGGCACAACGCCCTCAGCTACGACGAGGAAACCCATTTCCGCGCGGTCGAATACCTGCGGTCGAGGAAGCCGGGCGGGGCAGAAGAACCGTTCCTGCTGTGCGCGTCCTATCACCATCCCCACGAACCGTTCTGGCCGCCCGAATCCTACTGGGACCGGTACGAAGGATCGGAAATCGAACTGCCCGGGTTCCCGTCCGACCTGCATGAACGCCATTCCATGATGGACCGGAACCTGAACGCCTATCACGGTACCGGCCGTTACGACCTGCGGGACGAAGAGGGCCTCTACCGGCTACGCCGCGCCTATTACGCGCTGGTGAGCTACATGGACGACAAGGTCGGCGGCCTGCTGGATACCCTGGACGAGACCGGCCTCGCGGAAAACACGGTGGTGGTATTCGCCAGCGATCACGGTGACATGTTGTGCGAACGCGGCATGGTGCAGAAGCGGTGTTTCTACGAGTGGTCCTGCCGGGTGCCCCTCATCGTTCGCTTTCCGGACGGCTGGCGGGCGGGGACGACCTGTCCCCATCCCGTGTCCCTCATCGATCTGCTGCCGACCTTCTGCGATCTCGCGGGCGTCGAGGACCGGCTTCCCCACGACGGCGAAAGCCTGGTCTCGTCCTCCTCCGCGGACGAAGCGGACCGCGTGGTCTTCGCCCAGGCCCACGAGGCCGTGGGCATGCCCTGCATCATGGCGCGGCAGGGACGGTACAAGTACCATTACATCCACGGGTACGCGCCCCGTCTTTTTGACCTGGACGACGATCCGGGCGAATGGCATGATCTCTCGGGCGATGATACGCACCGCCAGGTGGAGTCACGGCTTCGCGACCGGATCCTCGATCGCTTCGATCCGGATGCCATCGCGTCGGCCAACCTGTCCAGCCTGTACCGGCGGCGTCTGATCCGGGACACCATGGCGCGTCACGGACGGACGTGGAGCCACGATCCGGAATTCGATCATCGCCGCGGCGCCATGAACCAGTACGTGCCGCCGTCCGGCCAACAGTGAAACCCGTATCCGGCCCGCGGTAGGAAGGCGGGCAACCCCAGGGAGGCTGACCATGCTGCGCGCTGGCTTTATCGGCGCCGGGGGCCGTTCCCAGAGCGCCCACTATCCGGCGGTCGCCCGGTTGCCGGACGTCGAGATGACCGCCGTGTGCGAAATGGACGAGACGCGCCTGGCGCAGGTCACCGAACGCTACGACTTTCCCCATGTCTATACGGACCACCGAGCCATGCTGGCGGAAGTGGAGCTGGACGTGGTCTACTGCGTCATGCACGAGAAGTGGTTGCTCCAGCCGGCCATGGACTGCCTTCAGGCCGGAAAGCACATCTTCATCGAGAAACCCCCCGGGAAGAACAGCGATGAAACGCGGCAGCTGCTGGACGCGGCCGTGGAGCACGACGTGTACGCCATGGTGGGCTATCAACGACGGTACACCACGGTGGTCCGCGAGGCCATGCGCCGCGTACGCGCGAAGGGACCGGTCTCCCATGCCGTGACCACCTTCAACAAGAAGCTGTTCTACGACAAGCCGGCGGTCTCCACGACCCTGTGGGACGACGTGACCCACGTGGTTGACCTGCTGCGGTACATGGTGGGCAGCGAACCCGTCGAAGTAACCCGCTACCGCGACAAGTTCGATTCCGTCAGTTGGAATCACTACACGGCGCTGGTCCGTTTCGCCAGCGGCGCCACGGGTGTCGTATTCGGAAACCGGGCTTCCGGCGGCCGGGTGCTGAGCGCGGAGCTGCACGGCGTGGGCATCGGCTGCTACATGAAGCTGCCCGAGGAAATCGACATCCGGGAGGACGATCAACAGGCCGTAATGCAGGGTTGGGAGATCAACGGCGACGACCCGGAAGATACGCCCCGTTTCGAGGGTGCGCTCGCCATGCACGAGCATTTCGTGGAATCCGTACGCAACCGGACCATCCCCGTCAGCGATCTTCGGGACGTCATACATACCATCCGGCTCGTGGACTGGATCGAAACGGGACAGTGCCCCGACTAGCCCGACTAGCCGCCAGACCGCCTTCATCATGGAACGGCTCAATTTCCCGGAATACGGATTCGAAATCGACTCGGATGAAGCGGGCCGCAGGATCGTTTTCGACCCGGTCCGGCGCAGATTCGTCCGACTGACACCCGAAGAGTGGGTCCGCCAGCACCTGGTGCGGTACCTGGTGGAAGACCGGGGCTTTCCTGCGGGCTTTGCCGCCGTGGAAAAGGGATTCCAGTACGCCGGGACGGCCGTTCGCGCCGACGTGATCATGCACGACCTGAAGGGACGGCCGGTGCTCATGGGCGAGTGCAAGGCGCCGGACGTGCGGGTGACCGAAGCGGTGTTCGAGCAGTTGGCCCGGTACAATTCGGTCATCAATGCCCGGTTCCTGGTGGCCACCAACGGCAAGACGCACTTCTGCTGCGAGCACAAAACCGGCGGGGGATATGCCTTTCTGCCGGAGCTGCCTGAGTTCGAGCGTGCCGGAGAAGCCTGAGGAGTTCGAACGTGGCGGACGGACTGAAACTGGTCGCGAGGGAGACGCTGGAACAGCGGGTTGAAGCCCTGGAACAGGACGGCTATGTCTATTTTCCAGGTGCGCTTACAGATGATGAAGTTGTCGAACTGCGTGATGCCATGGACCGGCTGGAAGCGCGTCCCGAAGAGTTCGACCGGCACACGAACCCCGATTCCCACGGATTTCTAAACAAGTCCAT
Source organism: Gemmatimonadota bacterium (assembly GCA_009837395.1). GTDB lineage: Bacteria > JAAXHH01 > JAAXHH01 > JAAXHH01 > JAAXHH01 > JAAXHH01. Next base: position 54,739 of record VXTP01000030.1, on the reverse strand, counting down.
CAACAACGTGTTCAACCGCGACCCTGCGTTTCTGTCCTATCTGGACCGCTCTGAAATCATAGACGTGGTCGAAGCCGCCCATGGACCGGACTGTCACGTTATCGGCATGACGGCGTGGATGACGGGCCCGGGTCGGCCGGACCAGGGCCTCCACGTGGATTGGCAGCCGCTGGAATTACCGGAGGACATCATGGACGATCCCCGTGTCCATGTGCCGGTATACATTACCACTGTCCATTATTATCTGGACGATTTGTACGAGGCCCTGGGGCCTACACAGTTCATTCCCGGCAGTCACCGCGCCGGCCGCCGTCCGTCCAACGGCGAATCCACCTGGCAAGGCGTCGAGCCGCGGAGCATACTGTGTTCGGCCGGCGACGCCGTCCTCTTCCGCTGCGAAGTCTGGCACCGGGGGACGGCGAACACGAGCGACCGGGTGCGCTACCTGCTCCAGGTCCACTACGCACAGCGCATGATCACGCAGAAGTTTCCGCCCTACCTGAACCGATTCCAGTTCGACCCGGCCATCCTGTCCCGGGCCACGGCCCGCCAGCGGCGGTTGCTCGGCGAGCATGTGCAAAGCAATTACGACTGATTTTGGAATCACGGAACCGTTATACATGCCATCGGTCGCATTTCATCTACGCTACGTCATTCGGTCAATCTCATTCAGGAGGTAGTTCAATGAAATCCGCGAAGTACGTAGTCGTTTTCCTTCTGACGGTCGGTTTCCTCTTCCAGTCGAACGCCCAGACGCGGGAAGAAGGTCCCTGGTGGCCCCATCCCATCTGGGGCAAGGACGACCAGTCGGGCGGTTCCAACTGGATCACGCCGGAGAAAGTGCTGAAAGCCCTGACCCTGGTCAAGACGGGCCAGATCTACGAAATCGGCCAGGTGTACAGCGCCGACATGCCCCTCTTCGGCCAGCGGACCTATTCCCTGGTGCTGCCCGGTTCTCCCACGGGCGAGCCCATGGGGTCGAACAACCTGATCTACTACGACGAGTTCCTGGTGGCCGAAATCGGCCAGGTCGGTACGCAGTTCGACGGTCCGGGCCACATCGGCGAGCGGATGACCATGGCCGACGGAACGGAGAAGGACGTGTTCTACAACGGATTCACTAATGAGGAGATCAAGGGGCCCTACGGCCTGCTGAAGCTGGGCGTCGAGCACGTGGGACCCTTCATCACCCGCGGCATCCTGGTCGACGTGGCCGCGTACAAGGGTGTGGAATCCCTCGATCACGGCTACGAGGTCACCGTGGAGGACGTGGAAGGCGCGCTGGAGCGACAGGGCATCGCTATGGACAGTCTCGAGCCCGGCGACGCCTACTTCTTCCGGTACGGCTGGGCCCGCCACTGGAACGACCCGGGTACGTACAACGCCAGCCCGCCGGGCATCGGAATGGCCGTCGCCCGCTGGGTGGTCGAAAAGCAGGCTTCCATGATCGGCTCGGACCAGTGGACCACCGAGGTCGTGCCCAACCCGGATATCGGTCAAGCCTTTCCGGTCCACCAGGAGCTCATCACCAGAAATGGCGTCTGGAACCTCGAGAACATGAACCTCGACGAACTCTCTGGGGACGGCGTCTACGAGTTCCTGTTCATCCACACGCCCATCCGCTTCAAGGGCGCGACGGGTTCGCCGGCCAGGCCGATCGCCATCAGGTGAGACAAAGCGGGTGTTTATTCAACTGTTTATTCTTCTGGTATAACGACGCGCAGAGGCAGATCGTTATAGTCGGAATCGCTGCCGGTTGACCTTTCTAAATAGACGATACGCATTGGGTCGTCTTGTGTCGCGGCATATAGACGTACCCATGTGCGTTCATTTCGCCTCCAATAGGTATACCCATCTGCTTCTTCACGAACACCGTAACGTTCATCAAGAAGGGATTGAATGGAGTCCTGTCTGCTGGATGGCACATCTGAAGCAAACGCATACGATCCTGAACTGAGGGCGTTGTCCGAAAACAAGTACGATACCGTTACCGTGTCGGATATCTCATCACTGAACTGCAACAATCCCGTGACCGCTCCGGTCTCCCGGGTGGAATCTGCCTGGCTGTATGTCAGGGTGTCGAGTTCCGTCGTTTGTACTTCCTCCTTGCTGTCGCCCCACCTGCTCCATCTGAAATCATAGTAGTCGGACTCGGCCAGACCCGCGGCACAGACGGGTACGATCATATCGAAGGAATCACATTCCTGATAGACTGCAGCAACAGAATCCGCTTCGGCCTGGTCCATGGTCAAATTGTACTTCTTCTTGATTTCCACCCACTTGCCTACATACCAGCATCTGTTGTTCTCCGGCATCCATTCCGCCGGGTCCTTGTCGGATTTCTGATTTCTGTTTACGCCAGGCGCAGCCAGGGTGAGGTTGTCCAGGTCTTTGGCATAGGCACTGCGATCTTCCTCTGTCCTGGCATACATGCCGCTGGCATGTGCCTCGGCGGTTGCAACGACATGTTCAATATCCGTTTCGGTAGCGGAATCGAAGCAATTAAGCGAGTAGGGAGAATACAACCCGCCCTGTCGATTTACGATATCAGCCTCAATTGAACCGGGGTAGTCGTAGTCATCTCTGTCATAGGAATCGTCATCGACCTCTTCGGCGATACGGACGCCCAGAACAGGATGAATGGTTTGCACCGTACGTTCCTGGGGTGCGGGACCTGAGTCGGCAACAGGACTGGAATCGCCTGAGCAAGCCAGGATTATAGCACACAGTAGGGAAACTGGTATCCGCAACAATTACACACCTCCAGCGACTTGAGAGGACTCATTCCTTAAATACTCTTTCGTACTGTATGTCTACAAATCAAACAGTTACACTACCGATACATTTTAACCCGTCAAGTACTTATTCCACTTCACCAGCCGTTAGCGACCGTTTAAACTGTTCACCTCGTGCCAAGGCACGTTAATTTATGTTTCCGAAAGGTTGAACTAGTGTATGGGATGCGGCATGGACCACGAATGGAGGTAGATCATGGGGAGTAAAACTGGAGCAGCATTCGAAGGGAAAGCAGTCATCGTGACCGGCGGAGCGAAAGGCATCGGAGGCGGTATCGTCCGGGCCTTCGCCGGTGAGGGGGCCCGCGTCCTGTGCGCCGACATCGACGACGATGCAGGCGCGGAGATCGCCGCCGAAAATGACAACATCCGCTACGTCCACGCCGACGTGACCACGAGCGAAGTGTGCCGGTCCCTGGTGGAAACGGCGACGGATTCCTGGGGCGGGGTGGACATCCTGTGTAACAACGTGGGGATCCAGCCCACCTCGAGCTATCTGCCCGCCCATGAGCTCTCAGAGGAGCAGTGGGACCGGATCATCGACGTAAACCTCAAGAGCCGGTTTCTGATGGTAAAGTATTGCGTGCCCGTGATGCAGGCGCGGGGCGGCGGCGTAATCATCAACACGGCCAGCGTGCAGGGACTGCAGTCGGCCAAGGGCATCTCGGCCTACGCGGCGAGCAAGGGAGGGGACCTGTCGCTCGTCCGCCAGCTGGCCCTGGATTACGCCGAGGACAACATCCGCGTGGTGGCGGTCAACCCGGGCACCATCGAAACGCCGCTCCTGCAGGAAGCCATCGACTCGATCGGCGGCGACGAGGACGAAATACGGACGGACATGGCTTCCCGGCACGCCGTGAACCGCCTGGGCAGTCCGGAGGATATCGCCAACGCGGTGCTCTTTCTCGCAAGCGACCGGGCTTCCTTCATCACGGGTGAGTTCGTGAACGTGGACGGAGGTCTGATGGCCCGGGGGGCATGGGCCTAGGCGTAGGCGGAAATTGTACGGCTATGGTGGCGCACGCGGTTCGGTTGAAGGAATCTCAATTGGCTCGAACGGTCGCCTGCTGAATCCCAAACTCTCACAAGGCTGTTTTTCATACGATATACCCGCAAATGATTGCGACTATAGCAAATGATGTAGTTGTTTCAGTTGCGGACGTGAACCCACGATCTGAGCATCGTGATCGTTTCGACCGTATGATAAACACACCTGAACGCCGGGAGGATTTGATATGAGCATCGAGTTGATCGGGATAATCAGTGTGGGTGTTGCCCTGGCCGGACTTATTCTGGCGTCGAAGCGGGAGATTAATCTTCGTCTTGTCGCTTTGGAGCAGGGTCAGTCAGACCTGAGAGAACGCATGGCAAAACAGGAGGGCGTCCTGAGGGGAATGGCCTTACGCCGTACCAATAAGACCGATCCGGAGTAGACCGAAAGCTAGGCCGGCTCGTCGCTGTCCTTCGACTTGAAGATGCGCAACAGCCGGTTGAGCGGGTCATAGAACTCTCCGACGACCCGTTCCTTCAGGGGAATGATGGCGTTGTCCGTGATGGTGATTTCTTCGGGGCAGACGTGGGTGCAGCACTTGGTGATGTTGCAGTAGCCGATGCCCTGGTCTTCCTTGAGGTCGCCGAGCCGGTCCTCGGTGTCGAGGGGATGCATCTCCAAGGCGGCGTTGTGTACCATGAGGCGCGGGCCGATGAACTCCTCGTGCAGGTCGTGTTCCCGCAACACGTGGCAGACGTCCTGGCAGAGGAAGCACTCGATGCACTTGCGGAACTCCTGCACCCGTTCGATGTCATCCTGGTCCATGCGCCAGGTGCCGTCCTCGTCATCCGGCTTGCGAGGCTTGAAGGGCTTGATCTTCATCTTGGCCTCGAAGTTCCAGGATACATCCGTCACCAGGTCCCGGATGGTCGGGAAGGCCTTCATCGGCTCGATGGTGATGGTTTCGTCCTCGGGCAGGTCGCTCATGCGCGTCATGCACATCAGCTTGGGATGGCCGTTGACTTCGGCGGAACAGGACCCGCACTTGCCGGCCTTGCAGTTCCACCGGACCGCGAGATCCGGCGCCGATTCCGCCTGAATCTGGTGCACCGCGTCCAGTACGACCATGCCCTCGTCGATCTCGGTGGAATAGTCCTCGAACCCGCCGCTCTCGCTATCTCCCCGCCAGATTCGGAAGTTGGCCGTCGCCATTATTTGTTCTCCTCGATGATCGCTGCCAGGTCCTCCCGGAGCGGTGTGACCGGAACGCGGTTGATCACCATCTCGCCGTCGGAGCCTTTATGCTGGGTGATGTTGAGGCTGCCGAAGGCTTCGTCCTTTTCCTCGTAGTCTTCCCGGAAGTGGGCGCCGCGGCTTTCCTTCCTTTCCAGCGCGGCCCTGGCCACCGCCTCCGATACGATCAGCAGGAACTTCAGATCCAGCGCGGTGTGCCATCCCGGATTGTATTCGCGGTTGCCGACTACGGAGACTTTCCCGGCCCTCTGACGCAGATCGTCGATGACCTCGAGGGCCCGTTGCATGTCGCCCTCGTTGCGCACGATGCCGACGAGTTCCTGCATCCGTTCCTGCAATTCGTACTGGATCTCGAAGGGGTTCTCGCCGCTTTGCTCGCGGTCGAAAGGCGCCAGGGTCTCGCCTACGGCGGCCTCGACCTGTCCGTCGTCGATGGCGCCGTCGCCGTTCTCGCGCGCGTACTCCGCGGCGTACTTGCCGGCGCGCTGGCCGAATACGAGCAGGTCGGAAAGGGAATTGCCGCCCAACCGGTTGGCCCCGTGCAGCCCTGCCGCGCATTCCCCGGCGGCGAACAGGCCGGGCACGGTAGACATCTGCGTGTCGGCGTCCACGAGCACGCCGCCCATCACGTAGTGGGTTGTCGGCCCGACTTCCATGGCTTCCTTCGTGATATCGATATCGGCAAGCTGCTTGAACTGGTGGTACATGCTGGGCAGCTTGCGCTTGATGTGCTCTTCAGCGTTGGAGAGTTTCTCCCTGATCCACGAAATATCGAGGTAGACCCCGTTGTGGGGCGATCCGCGGCCTTCGCGGATTTCCCGGACGATGCAGCGGGCTACGTGGTCTCGCGTCAGCAGTTCGGGCGGCCGGCGAGCTTCCTTGTCGCCTTGCGTGTAGATCCATCCCTCTTCGGGGCTGTCCGCCGTCGAGTTTTTGTAGAGGTCGGGAATGTCGTCGAACATGAACCGGTTGCCTTCGCTGTTCGTCAGGATGCCGCCCTCGCCGCGGACGCCCTCCGTGACCAGGATGCCCCGCACGCTCGGCGGCCAGACCATGCCCGTGGGGTGGAACTGCACGAATTCCATGTCCAGCAGCGCGGCCCCGGCGTCGTAGGCCAGGCCGTGGCCGTCCCCCGTATATTCCCAGCTGTTGCTCGTGATCTTGAAGGCCCGGCCGATGCCTCCCGTGGCCAGGATGACCGCCTTCGCGCGGAACACGCGGAACCGTCCTCGCTCCCGGTCGTATCCGAAGGCGCCCACGACCCGGTCGCCGTCCTTCAACAGGGCGACGATGGCATGTTCCATGTACACTTCCATGCCCTGGTGGATGCCGTAGTCCTGCAGGGTGCGGATCATCTCCAGGCCGGTGCGGTCGCCTACGTGGGCGAGACGGGGGTACTTGTGGCCGCCGAAGTTGCGCTGCAGGATGCGGCCGTCGGTCGTCCGGTCGAAGAGGGCGCCCCATGCTTCCAGCTCCCGTACGCGGTCCGGCGCTTCCCGGGCGTGCAATTCGGCCATGCGCCAGTTGCTCAGGTACTGGCCGCCCCGCATCGTGTCGGCGAAGTGGACGCTCCATCCATCCCGGTCGTCCACGTTGGCCAGCGCCGCCGCGACGCCGCCTTCGGCCATGACCGTATGGGCCTTGCCCAGCAGGGACTTGCACACCAATCCCACCGATACCCCTGCGGCCGAGGCTTCGATGGCTGCCCGGAGTCCTGCGCCGCCGGCGCCGATCACGAGCACGTCATGTTCGTGGCTCTGGTATTCCGCCATTACAGGATTCTCCAATCCGTCCACACGCCCATGGCCACCAGGCGTACATATACATCCGCGAAAGCGACCCATACCAGGCTGAGCCAGGCCCAGTTCATGTGGCCTCGGTTCAGGCACGAAACGCAGTTATAACCCGCATGTCGCACAGGCGCTTTCGAAAGGAGGTCCAGGTTGCCGCCGATCAGGTGGCGCAGGGAGTGGCAGCCGAACTGGTAGCCGCCCAGGAGGATGACGTTCAGGGTCAACACCAGGGTGCCGATCCCGATGCCGAAGGAAGTCTCGCCGGTCGCCGCGTCCGTGAACCACAGGGCCTTCCACGCGTCGTGAGCCAGGAAGATCCAGATGATGAACACCGCGTAGAGAAAGTACCGGTGAATGTTCTGGAGTATGAGCGGAAAGGACTGTTCGCCCCGGTATTTCTTCCTCGGCTCGGAAACGCTGCAGGAAGGTGGGTCGGCCCAGAAGGCCTTGTAGTAGGCGCCCCGGTAGTAGTAGCAGGTGATGCGGAATCCGGCCGGCGCCCAGAGGATCAGGAAGGCCGGTGAGAACGGGAGCATGGCCGGCCACCATTCGGGCCTGGGACCGAACAGGGCATGGGGCGAACTGCCGAAGATTTCGGGTGAATAGAAGGGCGAAAGATAGGGACCCCAGGCGTAGAACTCTCCCTGAAAAGCCGCCCACGTGGAGTAGACGACGAAGGCGGAGAAAACACCCAACGTCACCAGCTGCTGCGCCCACCAGGCGTCTCTGCGGCGCGTCTGGCCGAAACCGCTGGTCTTCAGCGAAACACCGGTTGTCGACATAGGTTATCCTCTTGAAACCAGATCGTGAATCGGCTGGATTTCACAGACAAAACACATTAGCGCAAATTAGATGATGAGCGGCCGCAAGGCAATAGAAAAAAACGGGTCTGCATGCCATGGCCGCGAGACCCGTCCCGGCGGTTTTCGACCGCATATTCCCGCATAAAACAATAGCCGAAACCGGAGTTCCGGGGATATATTGTAAACCCGTATTCGCGACGCCGAGCCAGTACGCCATGCGTACCGATTCACCCCGCAGATTTGGAATCAACGTCCCCAGATGTCGACCGACTCGAATCAGGTATCACCCTCCACCCAAACCGTGAACGGCCTGACCCCCAGGGTGCTCATCCTGGGCAGCGCGCTCGCCGTGTTCATCGCGATCTGGACGCCCCACACCAATTACGTCATGCACGGCCCGAGGCTCACCCTGAGCCATCTCCCGGTCGCGGCGCTGGTTTCCTTCCTCGCCGTGATCTTCTGCATGCAGATTCCCCTGCGCAGGTGGCGGCCCGAACGGGCGTTTTCGGTGGGTGAACTGGCCGTGCTCTTCGTCTTCTGCCTGGTCTCGTCGACGATACCCGGCAAGGCCTTTGTGGACTACTTCGTCGGCATCCTGGCGTCGCCCTTCTACTACGCCACGCCGGAGAACCGGTGGGCGGATACTTTCTTCCCCCATCTGCCTGGCTGGCTGGTCGTCCGGGACGACCTCGGGGCCGCGACGGGGTTCTACGAAGGCGCCGGCCAGAGCGTCCTGCTGTGGCTCGACTGGATCGTTCCCCTCTTCTGGTGGATGTGTATGCTGGCGGCACTGTTCCTGGTCATGGCCTGCACTGCGGTGGTTTTCCGTCGGCAATGGGTCGAACACGAGCGGCTGTCCTTTCCCGCGGTACAGATACCTTCGATGCTCATCGAGGGAACGACCCGGGGCGGTCTGGTGCCGGCGTTCATGACGAACCGGTACTTCCAGGTGGGATTCGGGCTCACATTCGCCCTGCTGGCCTGGAACTGCCTGGCCTATTTCGGACACGTACCGGCCATACCCGTCGGTGCGCCCTTCCGAACGCAGATCCAGCTGGCGCAATCCGTTCCCGAGACCCAGGTGCAGTTCAACATCTTCATGATGTGCTTCGCCTACTTCGCCGACCTCAAGGTGCTCTTCAGCATCTGGTTCTTCCACCTCATCGCACTGCTGGAAATCAGCCTGCTCAACCAGCTGGGCGTATCGGCGTCCGGCATGGCGGGCGGGTCCCAGTTCATCGTAAAGACCCAGCACTTCGGCGGGTTCTGGGTATTCGTGCTGTGGGGCCTGTGGATCGGAAGACATCACCTGAGGGCCGTGTGGCGAAAGGCTTTGGGCCGGGCGCCGGAACTCGACGATTCCAGGGAATTGCTGTCCTACCGGACGGCATTGCTTGGACTGGCGGGCGGGCTGGGCTACCTGCTGTTCTGGCTGAACCGCATGGGCATGTCGGTGGACGTGGCGGTCCTATTCCTCGCGATCACCCTGGCGCTGTACATCGGCGTCACCCGCATCGTCGCCGAGACCGGGCTGGTCTTTCTCGACCTTCCCGTCAATTCGAACGAAATGACAGTGGGCGTCATCGGATCGACCAACCTCTCGCCCTCGAATCTCACGGCCCTGGGACTCACCCACGCCATCTCTCACAACCACCGGGGCATCGGACTTTATTCACTGATACACGGCCTGAAGGTCTCCGAGGGGTTTACCCGGTCCAGGAAGGGCCTGTTCGCCGCGGTGGGGGTGGTGCTGGTACTGACCTTCATCGTCACGAACGGCTATACGATCTACGCCGGGGCATCGGGGACGGGCGCCCATGATTTCGCGCCGCTCCGGGCCGAGGGGTTCTACGACCAACTGGCCACGTGGTTCAACAATCCCTATACCCTGTCCTACGAAGAGATCTACTTCCTTTTCCTGGGCGCCGGGATTACCACGGGTCTCCTGTTCATGCAGTACCGTTTCCCGGGCTGGCCCTTCCATCCCATAGGCTACGTCGTGGCCTACGCGGACATCATAAACATCGAAATCACGTCGATCTTCACGATCTGGCTGATCAAGGTGCTGCTGCTGCACCTGGGCGGATTCGAAATGTACCGGAGGATGCAGCCGGCGGTGATCGGCGTGCTGCTGGGTTACGCGGCGGGCGTGACCCTCTCCCTGGTCGTCGATGTCATCTGGTTCCCTGGCCAGGGACACAACGTGCACAACTGGTAGGTCGGCCTAGAAGATCTCGGTGATGTGCGGCGTGTCCGGGAAGTAAATCGTATCGACGATGTAGGCGGCCAGGACCCCGACTACGTATCCGACGAGGATGCCCAGGAACAGCGGTTGCGCTTTCCGGTACAGCCTTACGCCGCCGATGCGGAGCAGGATGACCTGAACGAGCCAGGCGACGAAGAGGGTGAAGGTGAGCCCCCGTATGGGCGCCGAGGCCCCGATGGCGAACCCGATGGGATTGAGCGGCCACCAGTAGAAGAGGTACCGGCCCAGGGCCAGCAGGCTGCTTACGGCCATGCCGACCGTTAGAAACAGGATTTCGAGGGCGGTGACCTGCGTGGCGTTCTTCATCCACTTCACTACCAGGTCAAAGAACAGGTTCCCCGTGTTGCGCAGGTTGATATGCAGGTTGTCCGCCCCCTCCGCGTAACCTGAGTAGACGACGTACCCCGTCGAAATCGCCGTCCCGCAGACGAACGCGAGCATCACGAGCAGGAACAGCCGTCCGCGGTTCTCCCCGAGATAGTTCCGCCAGAAGGCGACGTGTGAAAGCCCGACCATCGTAAAGGTCCGCCAGTTCCGCGCGAAGGCGTTGGTCAGTCCGAGACCGGTCAGCGTCGACCCCGACAGGTTGGCCGAGCCCACCATCCCCACCGTGAAGGCATGGGCGTTGATCGGCAGATCGAGGTTGATCAGGCCCGCTTCGGCGAGGATGCGCGCGATACCGAAATAGAACACCAGCAGGAGGAACAGGAAGAGCAGGGCGACGGGGACGGAGAACCCGATGGCGTGCAGCCAGGCGGTCATGAAGAGCAGACCCAGTACCAGGCCGATGACCGCCGTGCGGTAGGAGAACATTTCATTTTCGTCGCGCAGGTCGCTTTCCCTGCCGAGGGACTTTCGAAGGACGTTTCGGATATGTTTCCGGGCCATCCAGACGCTGATCAGGGCGAACATGATCAGTCCGCCGCAGAACTGGATGGCCACCAGGCCGCGGGGCACGATCGTCTCGGCAGGCGAAACCACGCCGAAACGGTTGAGCAGGCCGGTTTCCAGAATGCCCAGCACCTGGAAGAACCAGACGCTGAAGAGGATCTCGACATTGACGAAGAAGGCGAAACACAGCACGTAGGGCACGAGCCGGATGGCGATGGGCGGGTAGGCCGGGTCGATGACCACGTTGTATACCGGACCGGGAAGGGGGATGTGGGGCAGCACGCCCCAGAAGCCGATGATGTTCCAGGTCATGACGGCCAGGCTGGCTGCGAAGCCGACCTGGAAAAGCCGGTTACCGAAGAGGGCCGGCCACCTCCCGGACTGCCCGGATGCGCCTTGTTCGGCCTCGAGCAGGCGGAGCACCACCTCGCCCATGGGAAACTGAAGCCGTTCGTGTTCCACCCACTGCTTCCGGAAGATCACGACCAGGCAGGCGCCGATGAAGAGCAGCGCGCCCAGGGCCGACATCCACCAGAAGTGTGGGATGACCCAGTCCTGCCAGGGTATGGGCAGACCGGATGGCCGTCCCGCGAAGAAATCGGAAACCTGCCCCTTGTCATTGGGAATGACCGCCCATTCCGGCAGGTAGGCGAAGAAGTGCGCCTCCCACTGGTTCTCCGGGCTGGCGAAGTAGTGCGGCGCGGTGATGACGCTGATGAGATAGCGGACCATGCCCCAGTCGGGGACCATGGCCGCGATCATCCCCATGGCGAAGATGACCAGGAGTTCCGGCCTCGTGAGCGCGGCGTCCCGGTTTATGGCGCGGATCAGTACGTTCGGAAGAAGGACCAGGAAGACGAAGGGAATGACCAGGCACAGCGGCATCTGGGGGAAGGTCAGATAGTTGTAGTTCAGCTGTGCGGAGGCGTGCTGTCCCCAGAAGGCGACGAAACAGGCGAAGGCCAGACCCAGGCCGGCGGTTTTAAGGGATATGGGTTTCGTGGTCAGCTTGGTCATGCCTGGTCTAGCCTGGTCTGGCATGGTCTGACATGGACTGTCCCGGCCCTGTCGGGGGGTTGGCCCGAGTGATCCAGCCCGGTCGCGCGGGAATTCACTCCTTGATGGAGGCCGTGCCGCGCTTCAGCCAGAATCCACCGTCTACGCGCAGGACTTCTCCGGTGATGTAGTCCGCGGCGTCGGAACAAAGAAAGGTGGCGGCCTTGCCCAGGTCCTCGATGGTGCCCATCCGGCCCCAGGGAAGCCGCCTGCCGCCCTCCTCGAGTTCCTGCTCCGTGGAGTACTGGCGCTCGCCGGGCGTGTCGGTCCACCCGGGTTCGATCACGTTCACGCGGATGCGGTGCTCCAGCAGCTCCAGGGCGATGATGGCCGCCATGTGGTTCATGCCGGCCTTGGCCGAAGAGTAGGCGAGCGACGTAGGGAAAGGCAGGAAGGACATGACCGAACTGATGAAGAGGATGCTGCCGCCCTTCCCTCCGGCCGCCATCTTCCGGGCACCGGCCTGGGCGACGTGGAAGGCGCCGAAGAGGCTGACATCGTAGGTTTTCCGCAGTTCATCCACGTCCATCTCGAGAAAGGGCTCCCGCGTGGAATAGTAGGCATTGGCCACGACGATATCGGGCCCGCCGAGATCCTCGGCGGTCTGTTCCACCATCTCGTCCACGGCGGACCGGTCCGACGCGTCCGCGCCGATGACGACCGCCCGCCGCCCCATGGCGCGGATTTCGTCCGCTACGGCCTCGCCGTCGTCCCGGTGTCGGAAGTAGTTGACGGCGACGTCCGCCCCGGCGCGGGCCATTTCCAGTGCGATCCCTTTGCCGATTCCGCGGGAGGAACCGCTGATCAGCGCCGTCTTGCCTGAAAGGTCGATCATGTTGTCCTCGTATCGGTATACGTGGTGACCGGAAGGATCTTCAAAGTCCCATGGCGTTCATGTTGCGATAGCTGATGGCGATGCTGTCGAAGGGATTACCGGCGCAGGTATCCTGCTCGACCACGTACCACTGGGCCCCGGCGGTCTCGCAGGCGGCGACGATGCCGGACCAGTTCATGTTCCCCTCGCCGATCTCGGCCATCACCTGCTCCCTGCCCGACACGCCCAGGTCCTTGAAGTGGATGACCGGGCACCGGTTGCTTACCCGTTCGATCCAGTGGATCGGATCACCCCCGCCGTACTGGATCCAGTAGGTGTCGATCTCGAAGCACAGGGCGGGATCGCTCTTCTCCACCAGGATGGCCAGGCCCGTCCGGTCGCCGACTCGCACGAGTTCCGTATGGTGATTGTGATAGCTGAAGGACATGCCGGCTTTTTTCAGCCTGAGCGCCACGACCGACGCGTCCGCCGCGAACCGGGAGAACCCGTCCGGGTCGTCCCAGTAGGACCGCGGCATGGACCCGACGGCGATATGCTCGCATCCCCAGAGGTGGTGCTCCTCGATCACGCTGTTCGGTTCATCCTGCAGGCGTTCGAAGGGCACGTGCGTGGCGCAGACCTTCAGTCCCGCGTCACGGATCATGCTGCCGAGTTCCGCGGGATCGACGGGACCGAGGGCCGAAAGCTGAATATGATCATAACCGATGGACTTTACTTTCTTCAGGGTGTCCGCGATGTCGGCCGGCGTCTGCACGAAGTCGCGCAACGTATAGAGCGTAACGGCGATTTTGGTGTCAGCCATCGAGTTCTCCTTCACGATTTCAGTTGTTCGAAATCCGGCGAGTCGTCATCCCACGCGCCGCCCACGGGTCGCAGTTGGCCGGCGCCGGAGACCGGCCTGGTGCGGCCGTCCCGGTCCGGGTCGGCATAACGTTCGAACCAGCCCTCCAACTCGCCGCGGAGCGACCGGCGCCTGTCGGCATAACCGGCATCGTCCGCGAGATTCGCCCGTTCGTCGGGATCGTTTTCCAGGTCGTACAGTTCGTCGGGTCCGTCGGGATACCGGTGTATGTATTTCCACGATTCGGTGCGGATCATGCGCGTGCCGCCGTATTCGTCGAATACCACGACGTGGTCCCGGCCGGCGTCGGACGCGTTGCCCCTGGCTGGCTGGTCTTCCTGGTCCGTCCGAGCTTGCCGTGCCGCCCCGCACATCCAGGCGTCCAGGGCATTACGCCCCGGCAGGTTGCGGTCCCAGGGCACGGGCAGATCCAGGTAGGACAGGAGCGTGGGCATGAAATCGTAGGCGCTGATCATCGCCGGCTGCACGGCGCCTTCGGGCAGGCGTCCGGGCTGGCTGACAATCGCAGGCACCAGGATGGAGTTCTCGTACATGTTCAACGGGCTGGTTCCGTTGCCCTTGCCCCAGAACCCGTGGTGCCCCAGGCTGAAACCGTTGTCGCTCAGGAAGACCACCAGGGTGTCTTCGCGGATGCCGTGATGATCGAGCCGGTCGAGTAACCGGCCGACGTCGAGGTCCATGGCCGTGACGGCCGCGAAGTAGCCCTGCAGGCTTTCCCGGTTACCCATGCATTCGCGGGTCAGGCCGCCCGCCCAGGGGTGTATGGGTTCCTGGGGGCAGGAAACGAAAGGGCAGCCGTCGTAGGAATCGACGATATCCTGCGGATGTCCGGTCCACGGACTGTGCGGCGCGGTGTAGTGGACGCCCAGGTAGAACGGATCATCCTGGTTGGCGTGGCGGTCGATGAAGGCCAGCGCATCGTCGGTAATGACGTTCGTGACGTACCCCGGCTCGGTGACCGGGACGCCGTTCCGGACCATGGGCGCATCATTGTAGGGGCCGCCGCCGAACTGGTGGGTGAACCAGTGGGAGAACCCGTGCTGGGGCAGGGTGCTGTTGCCCAGGTGCCACTTGCCACTGAGGCCGCATCGCCAGCCGTGGGCCGCGAGCACATCGGTATACGCCGTTTCTCCTTCGAGGTAGGAAGCAGCGCCCTCGCCGACATTGCCTCCCTTGATCCAGTCGTGCACGCCATGCTGGGAGGGGATGCGGCCGGTAAGCAGCGTCGCGCGGCTGGGGGAGCAGACGGGCGTAGCCACGAAGAAACGATCGAAGCGAACCCCGGTCTCCGCGATCCGGTCGATGCTCGGCGTGCGGATTTCCCCGTTGCCGTAACAACCCGCCGCCCAGACGCCCTGGTCGTCGGTGAGGATGCAGAGCACGTTCGGTCGCGATGTGGCCATGATGGGCCTCGGGATCGGGTAGTTACCCGGTGTGAGATCGGAAGGTGCGGCCTAAAGACGGTCGAAACGGCAAATTAGTGAGCCGCCGGTGGATTGTCACGGACATTATAGTCCACCCAATTCGCGTTTGCCATGCATCCGGCCCATCCCGTATATTGTCCCCCGCATAACCGGCGGGGCGGAGGACGCGGATGCGGGCGTGGGCGTGTGTATGGCAGTGGGGAATCGTCATGATACAAACGGGCATCGTGGGCTACGGACTGGCGGGACGGCTTTTTCACGCCTACCTGGTTTCGCGGACCGAGGGGCTGCAACTCACTGCCGTTGCCAGCCGGGACCCGGAACGCCGTGCGCAGGCGCGTCGGGACTGGTCCGTGGATACTCATGAGACGCTGACCGATCTCCTTGCGGACGACGGCATCCGGTTGGTTATTCTGGCCACGCCTCACCATACCCACGCGTCCCTGGCCATTGAGGCCATGGAGGCCGGAAGACACGTGGTCGTCGACAAGGTCATGTGCATGTCGGCCGCCGAAGCCGAGGAAATGATCGCGGTCAGCCGGCGGCGCGGGGTCATGCTGAGCGTCTTCCACAACCGCCGCTGGGACTGGGGCTATCTGACCGTGCGCAAGGCAATAGAGGATGGTCTGCTTGGTGATCCCTTCCTGGTCGAAAGGGCGGTGCACCGGTTCCGGGCATCCAGGGGCTGGCGGACAAGCCGGGCGGACAGCGGCGGCCTGCTTTACGACTGGGGCGCCCACCTGGTCGACCAGGGCCTGCAACTGCTGGCCGGCCGCCCCGCGGCAGTCCACTGCAAAGGCCACAAACGCGTGTGGGAAGGGGACATAGAAGATCATGTCAACTGCACGCTTTATTTCGAAACGGGTGCCGAGTACCGGATGGAAATCAGCAATCTGTCGCATATATCCAAGCCCCACTGGTACGTGCTGGGTACCCGGGGATCCCTCGTAAAGACAGGACTCGATCCCCAGGAGGACTGGATGAAGAAGGGCAGGATCGAGGACGCGGTGGAGGCACCCGAAGACCGTGTCCGGGTGGCGGCGGAGCGGGACGGGTCGGTAGAGGAGATGATCCTGGATCCGGTGAAAGGCAGTTGGGAGGACTACTACCGGAACATCGCGGCCGTGCTGGCCGACGGCGCCGAACTGGCCATCCAGCCCCACGAGATGCTGGCGCTGATGAAGGTACTGGACGCCGCAACGGAATCCCTGGAAACCGGCCGCGTCGTTTCGATGAGCTGAGGATCGGCGGGAATTCGCAACCCAGGCGAGTAATTCGCAACTCAGGCGAATAACATGCAATTCAGGCGAATGGTCATTCTCACCGAGGGCCAACTGGGCACGTTCTCCTCCAAGACGGCCGCGTCACTGGTCCGCTACAAGTCCGACGAGACCGTGGCGGTGCTCGACAGCGTGCACGCCGGAAGGAAACTCGAAGACGTGCTCGAGGTGGGTAAGGGCATCCCGGTCGTTTCGACCCTGCAGGATGCGATGACCTTCGAACCGACGTCGCTGGTCATCGGCATCGCGACGCCGGGGGGCGTTTTGCCCGACGCCTGGCGGGAAGTCATCCATGAGGCCATCGAGCACGGGCTCGAGGTGGTAAACGGGCTGCATACTTTTCTCAACGAGGACGAGGCGTTCGCCCGGCATGCCGGGCGGAAAGGCGTGCGGTTGTGGGACGTGCGGCAGCCGCCCGGAGACCTGGACGTGGGGCGGCACCTGGCCCACGCCCTCCCCAACCTGCGTGTGCTGACCGTCGGCGCCGACTCCAGCATCGGCAAGAAGATCGCCGCGATCGAAATCGACCGCGCGGCCCGCGAGGCAGGCTGGGACGCCGAGTTCGTGGCTACCGGGCAGACCGGCATCATGATCGCCGGATCGGGCATCGCGGTGGATACCGTGGCGGCGGACTACATCTCGGGCGCGGTGGAAAGACTCGTGCTGGAACGCAAGCATCGGGAACTGCTGGTCATCGAAGGGCAGGGTACGATTCTGCATCCTTCCTATTCGGGCGTATCGCTCGGTCTGCTTCACGGGGCGGCCCCGCAGGCCCTGGTACTGTGTCATCAGCCGGGGAGGGAAGTGATGCGCAACCTTCCCGTGGCCGTGCCGTCCTACGCGGAGATGATAACCGCCCACGAGAACATTGCCCGGCCCCTGTTCCCGTGCCGTGTCGTGGCCGTATCGCTCAACTGCTTCGGCATGTCCATGGACGATGCCAGGCGGGAAGTGGACCGGGTCGAAGGGGAGACCGGGCTCCCGGCGACGGACTGCGTGAAATTCGGTTGTGGTCCCATACTCGAGGCGCTGGCGCCACTGAGGACCGCGACGAGGAATACCTCATGAACAAACCAGTGAGGGGAAGATGAACATCCGGATACTGTCCGCCGAAGAGGCCGGGTCGAGCATCCTGCGGCGGCGGCCGCTGAACGAAGCCATGCACACGCCGGAGATCGAAGCGCGGAACCGGGAACTCTTCGGCGAGCCCCTGACGGCGGAACAGGCAGTAGCCCGCATCGTCAACGACGTTAGAGACAACGGGGATGATGCGATCAGGAAGTACGCCCGTCTGCTGGACGGAAGCGCCCCGGACACTTTCGAGGTCCCCCGATCCGAAATCGACGAGGTGGCCGCATCGCTGCCTTCCGGGTTGCTCGATGCCCTGGAGACCGCGGCCGGCCGCATACGGACTTTTCACGGGCGGCAGTCGGCCGGGTCCTGGACGCACTGGGACGAAGAGGGTGGAACCGGCCAGATCGTCCGGCCGCTGGACCGGGTGGGCGTCTACGTGCCCGGCGGTGGCGCGGCCTATCCCTCCTCGCTGCTGATGGCCGTGATCCCCGCCCGGGTCGCGGGCGTCCGGGAGGTCGTCGTGGTCACGCCGCCCGGAAGGGACGGCGCGGTGCCATCCGCCGTGCTGGCCGCGGCTTCCGTGGCGGGCGCGGACGCGGTCTACCGGATCGGCGGGCCCCAGGCGATCGCGGCGATAGCCCATGGCACCGAAACGGTTCCCCATGTCGACAAGATCGTGGGGCCGGGAAACGTCTTCGTGACTCTGGCCAAGCGCCAGGTGTACGGTATCGTGGATATCGACCAGCTCGCCGGCCCCACCGAGACCCTGCTCATCGCCGACGAGACGGCCGGTCCGGACCTCGCGGCGGCCGACCTGCTGGCGCAGGCCGAGCACGATACGATGGCGAGCGCCATACTGATCACGCCGTCGTCCGCGCTGGCCCTGGCGGTGCAACAGGCCGTGGAGGAGCAACTTTCCGAGCTGGACCGGGCGGACATTATCCGTTCCTCCCTGGCACGGAACGGAGGGATCGTGCTCGTATCGGACCTGGTAGAGGCGTGCGAACTGGCAAACAGCTACGCGCCGGAGCACCTGTGCCTGCTGGTGGCGGATCCCTGGCCGCTGGTGGACGGGATTCAAAACGCCGGGGGGATCTTCGTGGGTGAGCATTCCTCCGAGGCCCTGGGCGACTATGTCACCGGTCCCAGCCACATCATGCCCACCGGGGGCAGCGCCCGGTTCCATTCTCCCTTGAGCGTCCGGGATTTCCTGAAGATCACCAGTCTGTTCGCCGTTAACGAAAAGGCGGAAAAACGGTTGGGGCCGGCCGCGATCCGGCTTGCCGAAGCCGAAGGCCTGTCTGCCCACGCCATGGCCATTCGCCGCCGGCTTTCGAAAGACCGGAACGGGGACTGATCCGATAGGCTACCTGCCCACCTCGGCGAGCGCCGCCCGGGCCGCCTGGGCCAGGAACCCCATATCGCTTCCGAGGGTGATCCACTGGAAGCCCTCCGCGATCCGCTTCCGGTTGGCGTCCTTCGAGATGAACGCGTATCCGCCAGGCACGCCGAGTTCCTTTCCACGGTCCATGATTCCCTTGACGATCTTTTCCATCTCCGGATGCGTCGGCTGGCCCACGTAGCCATGGGAGGCCGCGAGGTCGTTCGGTCCGACCAGGAAAGCGTCGACGCCGGGCGTGGTGAGTATGTCGTCCATGTTCTCCACGGCTTCGACCGTTTCGATCTGGACCATGATGAACGTTTCTTCGTTGGCGGTGCGGAGGTATTCGGCCAGATCGAGTCCGGCGGTATTGAGGAAGCGGGCACCCATTCCGCGGATGCCCATGGGCGGATACTTGGCCGAGCGGACGGCGTACTCCGCCTGCTCCCGGTTGTTGACCCAGGGAATGATCAGGCCTTCCGCCCCGATGTCCAGCGCCTTCTTGATATGCACCATGTCGTTCCACGGCACGCGGACGAGCGGGGTGACGTCCCGGCCCCGGGTCGCCTGGATCATGGGATGAAGGATCTCTGTATTCAACGGGCCGTGTTCGCCATCGAACCATATCCAGTCGAAGGCCAGGTTAGACGCCAGCTCCACGATGTCGTTACAGGGCGTGCCGACGGATATGCCGTAGGTAACTTCGCCGTTTCGCAGCTTCTCTTTCAGTTTGTTTTTCATGGGGTCTCCCGCGGGGAAATACGTGATAGGGAAGGTGGTTATCTCGAAGGATTTCACGATTGATTCGCTTCGTTTCGATAAGTATATTGAAACTCGTCGTGCATGGAAAACAGTAAATACCCGCGGGGCTTTCGATCCGTATTCTCGGAGCGGGGCCTCCCGGTTTGAAAGAGGGGTTAACATCATGGCCGGAATAACATCCAGCAGGCGAATTTCGATGCCTTTTTCGTTCGCTGCGTTCATCATCCTCGCCGTTGCGGCACTGGCGATCCACGGGCAGCAGATACCGCACGCGCCGACGACCGAGGGCGAGATCCCCGATGCCATTCTCGGCGAGGCCGGCGCGCCCCGCGGCGGCGACCTGGCTTATTTCGATGAAGACCAGGCGACCAGGGGTTATCTCGCCGAGCCGGAAGGGCCGGGTCCCCGGGGCGCCGTCATCCTGATCCACGAATGGAACGGCCTGGTGGACCGCGTAAGGCAGGTGGCCGACGCGCTGGCCGCGGAGGGCTACGTCGCCCTGGCGGCCGATCTGTATTCGGGCCGGACGGGGAGCAACCGCGACGAGAACATGGCGCTCGTGCGGGAAACGCTGGCCGACATGGACAAGATCATCCGCAACCTGGACGCGGCGGCAGCCTACCTGAGATCGCGGCCGGACGTGAACGGCAAGATCGGTGCCATGGGCTGGTGCTACGGCGGCGGGGTCGCCCTGAGCTACGCCCTGGGCGGCGAGAACCATGACGCCACCGCCATCTTTTACGGGCGCCTGCTCGACGATCCCGAAAGGCTGAGCGCCATACACCACGAGGTCTACGGCACCTTCGCCGGACTCGACCGCGGCCCCTCCCCCGAACAGGTGGAAGGCTTCGTCGCCGCGCTCCGCCAGGCCGGCGTGGAGAACGACGTGCACATCTACGACGACGTCAACCACGGGTTCTGGCTGTACGTGGAGCGCGATCCGAAGAACGAGGAACCCGCGCTGGACGCCTGGGAGCGGTTGAAGGCCTATCTCAAGCGCACCATCGGAAGCGACTGATGGATGCCTTCGATCAGGCCCTCGCCGAAATCAACACCTTCGGCTTCACTCTGTTGCCCGATGTGCTGACAGCATCCCAGGTACGTGAGCTTCGCGAGTCATTGATCCGCGTAGCCGCGGCACACGGCGAGGCCGGTTACGAGAACCGCGGGGGCACGTCGCTGCTGGTGCGGAACCTGCCCACGCTCGACCCGGTGTTTCTCCAGATCGTCGATCACCCCGTCGTGCTGCCCATCCTGGAGAGGATGTTGGACAAGACCCTGGTGCTGGGCAGCCTGAGTTCACGCATCGTGCGTCCGGGGGACGGCTACCAGGACTTCCACAGCGACATACCCCAGCACATGTTGAACCCGGTTTCCCCCGTGATGATGAACACCGTCTGGATGCTGGACGATTTCGACGCGGCGATCGGCGGCACGCGCATCGTCCCCGGTTCACACAAGAGCGGATGGGCGGGTCCGCCGGAGGGCATGGAAGTGCCGCACGTGTATCAACCCGAGGCTTCCGAGGGCAGCGTGCTGATCTTCAACGGACAGTGCTGGCACGGCGGCGGAGCGAATACCACCGACCGCAACCGCCACGCCCTGTTCGGGCATTACCGCAAGTCCATGCTCCTCTTCCAGCTCGATCCCCACGATGGTTTCCGGGACGAGTGGTTCGAAGGGCTTTCACCCCGACAGAAGCAGCTTATGCGCATGCAGAAGGGCGTCGGCGCCCGCCATGCGGCGGACGATCATTTGCAATAACAGATCACAGGCGCATTTAATCTGCCCGTATATCCCTGCGCCGCTCTCTCACAACCGCACTTTGTAGATACTCTGTAGACACTTTGTAGATACTTGGAGAAACCATGGCGACATCATCAGGATCCGATCACCTGGAAGAGGGATCGAAGGAATCCCTCGATTTCTCGAAACTCAGGCAGATCGCGGGCATCGAGGAGGACGTCCTGCCGGTAGTCGTGCAGGATTCGTCTACGAAGGAAGTATTGATCCTGGCCTACATCAACCGCCTGGCCCTGGACGAATCCCTGAAGACCGGGATCGCCACGTTCTGGAGCACGTCGCGTAACGAGCTGTGGGTCAAGGGCGCCACATCGGGAAATGCGCTGGGAATCGATGAAGTCCGCATTAACTGCGAGCAGAATTCCGTGGTCTTTCTCGTGACGCCCCAGGGCGGCGGTGCTTGTCATACGAAGGACAGCGATGGCCAGTACCGGACCGGTTGCTACTATCGGCGGGTCAATGACGCAGGAGATCTGGAGTTCGTCTGATCGCAGGACGTTCCCGCCTACCCCCCAAAAGCCGCCATGTAGAGCTTAGTGCGTTCGTTCAGGACGCCATAGAAGGCCCGGGTTTCCGGGTCGTCGCTGTCCCGCCAGAGGGTGGCGGGTATCCCCGAATCATTGGCCAGCGGTGCCCGGTCCCGGTGGCCGTAGTAGATCTGGGCGGTCTTCCGCACGGCCCGCGTGGGACGCGTGGTGGCCGTGTGGAGCACCGATACGTTGAACAAGGCGCAGGTACCCGCCGGCCCGTGGAGGTCGTAGACACCCCGCTCCAGTTGTGCGCTACTCTCCTTCAGGACAGGCTGATCGACCCCTTCGGGCGAGATGGAGAAGCAGTGGGTATCCTCGTCCACGTCGGTGAAATAGACCATGAGCTGGATGTAGTCCATGCGGAGGGGATGGTCGAGCCAGTGGGCCTTGTCACGGTGCCAGCGCTGGTGGAACTCGCCCTTGTACGGTCCCATGGACCGCAGCCCGATCTCTCCGAAACAGAGCGGACCGCCCATCAGTTCCTCGATGGTGCCGTAGATGGCGGGATGGCGGATCAGGTCGTCGAAGGCAGGCGTGGTGACGAGGGCGTCGTAGTTGGCCTCCTGGTGGTGGCCGTAGGGATGCCAGAAATAGGGGAACTTGCGGCGGTCTTCGTCGAAGAGATCGCGAAAACGATCCACCTCTTCGTCCGCGAGGACCTTACCAAGGTTGATGAATCCGTTCTGACGAAAGAACGCCAGGTCGGCCTGTTCCATGAGCTCCCTCTCCATCGACGAGTGGATCGCTTAGACCGAACGCGTGATGCCCCCGTCGACGCGCAGGTTCTGCCCGGTGATATAGCCGGCTCCGGGCGACAGCAGGAAAGCGGCCGTTTCCGCGATCTCTTCCACGGTGCCGTAACGTCCCATGGGAATGCGCGACCTGAAGGCCTCCGATTCCGGGAGGCTGTTGATGAACCCCGGCAGGATGTTGTTCATCCGGATGTTGTCCCCGGCATGGTTGTCCGCGTAGATCTTCGTATAACTCGCCAGGGCCGCCCGAAAGGCGGTCGAAACGGGAAAGTAATGTTCCGGTTCGAAGGTGGCGTAAGTGGAGATGTTTACGATCGATCCGCCGCCCTGGTCCGTCATGATCGGGGTGACGAGGCGCGTCATGCGCACCACGTTGAGGAACACGATGTCCAGTCCCTCGTGCCAGTCTTCGTCCGGTATGTCCAGGAGATCGCCCTTGGGCGGATGTCCCGTGCTGTTGACGACGCCGTCGATGCGTCCGTGGGCGTCCATGGTCAGGTCCACCAGTTTCCGCAGGTCGTCCTCGTCCGTGACGGACCCTGTTACGCCGATGCCGCCCAGTTCACCGGCGAGTGATTCCGCCGCCCCGGAGGGGGACAGCAGCGATACGGCCCACCCCTGGCCGGCCAGGTTCCTCGCGATGGCGGCTCCCATGCCGCGTCCCGCTCCCGTGATGACCGCTACGCGTTGCGCACTCATGCCACTCCCTTCGTCTAACAAACTCGTTGTCGGCTGTCGGACTTCTGTTTGGTTATGTAATTCTTTTTGCTGATACGCTGCCTGGGCCGCAGGATACCAAATACCACCGGCCCGGCCAAGGCAATATAGGCGCCCCGGCCAAGGCGTTATAGACGGCCCGGCCAAGGCGTTATATAAACAAATGCGTTGCCGTAATCAATGACAGAATGTAGCGTTAGACCATGAAGATAACCGCCCTGCAGACCCACGCCGTCCACGTGAATCACCGGGGAGACTGGACGTTCCTTGCGGTGCACACCGACAAGGGGATCACCGGTTATGGCGAGGTGAATCCCGGGGGCGCGCGATCCGGGAGCGTGGACTTCCTGCAGCAGGTCGAACCCGTGCTGGCCGGCCGCGATCCCGGCGCCATCGAACGCATCCTGGCTGATCTCCTCCCTTCGCATGTCGACCGGCCTAAAGTGATGGCGTTGAGCGCCCTGGACCAGGCCCTGTGGGACATCAAGGGCAAGGTCCTGGGCGTGCCGGCGGCCGACCTCATCGGGGGTCGTTTCCGCGATGAGATCCCCCTCTACGCCAACATCAACCGGGCCACCACCGACCGCACGCCCGCGGGGTTCGCCCGGAACGCGGCCGCCGCGGTCGCGGACGGATTCGACGCCGTGAAACTCGCGCCCTTCGACGGGATGCCTGCCGGCATCGACCGGGCTTCGGACGCCCGGGAGGGCATCGCCTGCATGGAAGCGGTGCGCGCCGCGATCGGTCCGGACGTGTCCCTGCTGATCGACTGCCACAGCCACTTCACCGCCCGGGGCGGGTGCGAGGTCTTCGACGCGCTCAGGGATCTGGACCTGTACTGGTACGAGGAACCCGTGCCCGACGAAGACCACGAAGGCTACAGGACCGTTAAAGATCACATCGACGTACCGCTGGCAGGAGGCGAGAGCCTGATGTACCGTGAGGGGTTCTGGCCCGTCCTGGACCAGGGGCTGATGGACGTCATCATGCCGGACGTGACGATCGTGGGTGGGTTATGGGAACTGAAGAAGGTCGCCGCCATGGCGGAGGGCCGGGGTATTCCGACCGCGCCGCACGGACCCTTCGGGCCGTTGACCATCGCGGCGGGCGTGCAGGCCATGGCCGCCCATCCGGAGTTTCAGGTCCTGGAATACGCCTGGGGAGAGGTGCCGTGGAGACACGAACTCATCGAACCGCCGGAAAGGATCGAAGGCGGACGGATCCGTGTGTCCGACCGGCCCGGCCTGGGCGTCTCGCTGAACATGGATGCGATGGAAACCTACAGAGCGGACCGAGACCGGTAGGCGGTCCTGGTGTCAGCCCCGGCGCCTGGCCTTTCAGCCCCGGACACCTGCCCGCTTACTTCTTCGCCAGCGCGGCCTTGATCGCGGCCTCGAAAGCATCTTTCGTCTGGTTGTTGACGAACCGCTTCGATACGGTGCCTTCGCGATCGATGACGAAGGTGTGGGGTATGGTAAGCACGTTTCCGTACGCCTGGTAGGTCTTCCGGTCCGATTCCACGATGGGATAGGTTACTTTCAGCTTTTCGACGAAGGGTTTCGTGATGGGAAGCCCCTCTTCGTCGAGAGAAAGTCCCAGTACCTCAACACCCTGTTCCCGGTAAGTCTCGTAGAGTCCGTTCAGGACCGGCATCTCCACGAGGCAGGGAGGACACCAGGTGGCCCAGAAGTTCACCACGACCACCTTCCCCTTCAGGGCGGATAGACTGGCCTCGCCGCCGCCCAGAACCGGCAGGTTGAAATCGGGCGCGGTGCTGCCTTCCTTCAGCATGAGCCGGGCCTCGATGGCCTTCAACTCGGCCACGACGGCCGCCCGGACGCGGGGGACCATGTTTGGGGTCACCTGGATCCCGAGCTCATTGTATACGGCCATGGCCGTTTCCGGACCGAAATTCGGCTTGCCGGCCTTGGATTCGGAGACCTGCTTCATGATGTAGGCGACGATCTTCTGCTCGTCCTCGGTCAGGGGCTCCTGGCCCTGGTCCGCGGTCTGCGCCTGTACGTTGGACAGGACAAAGGCCGCGGCAAACATTGCGCATAAAAACGTTGTATATACTCTTTTCACACTTTCCTCCCCTTCAGCCGATCGTTTACCGTTCCGACCACGCCTGGTTATTTAGAACTCCCGGATAGCCGAAGAGCGAGCCCCCGGATGGCCGTAGAGCGAGCCCCCGGATCGTCGAATCCGACCCGGTTCCGGAAATTGGAATATCAGGTCTTGCTGCCCGCCTTCTCGGAGCCGGCCGCTTTCTTGAGCAGTTCGTTGAAATTCATTTCGAAATTCGCCAGGTCGCTGCGGTCCACGATCGTGGCGGCCGCCACCCCCACGGCGATGGCCACGGCTTCCCGGATTTCCGCGCCGTCGGCGCCGTACTTCATGGCCTTCTTGAGATGACCTTCCAGGCAGTTCTGGCATCCGGCGCTCAGCGAGGCGGCGATGGCGATCAGTTCCTTGGTCTTGTTGTCGAGCGCCGTACCCTCCCGGTAGGTCTCCCGGTAGAAATCGAAATAGATGTCCTTCATGCGTTCTTCCAGCAACTCGTATGACCTGAGAACCTTGCCCACGTATGTATCCTCCGGAACCCAATGCGAAGACGTCAGTAATCTGTCGTTGTATCAATGCGAACGGGCTGCGATCCTGCTGCCAGCCTGCCCTTCTGGACCCATTGAAGTATTCAAAATCGCGCCGGGATTATTCAAACTTAAACCCGGACGCCGTTACAGACATACTAAGCCGTTTCCTCCTGCCGCGCAATCTGATTCCGCGCACCGTCGGGCCGCTCCCTCCTGCCCGGAACGGGTCACTCCCGCCCGCCCGGTACGGACCGTTCAGGATGCTTCCGGATGGAAATACCGGTACACTTTGCGCGCCGCGTCTTTGCCCACGCCCTGGACCGTCCTCAGTTCTTCCTCAGAGCATTTCCGGATGTTCTCCACGGAGCCGAGCGCCAGGATCAACTGCTGTTTCCGCTTCGGTCCCACCCCGGGTATGTTGTCCAGTTCCGACCGGATCATGCGCCTTCCCCGCTGCTGCCGGTGAAAGGTCACGGCGAATCGGTGGGCCTCGTCCCGGGCCTGCATGAGCATCTTCAGGGCCGGCGAGGACCGGGGAACGAGGATCGGTTCGGACTGGCCCGGCCGGAAGACTTCCTCCAGGCGCTTCGCCAGGCCGATGACGGGCAGGTCGACCAGGCCCAGTTCGTTCAGGACCTGCCGTACGCTGGAGAGCTGCCCCTTTCCGCCGTCGATGAGCACGAGGTCCGGAAGGGGCTTGTTCTCGTCGATCAGCCGACGGTACCGCCGGCCGACCACTTCCTGCATCATGGCGAAGTCATTGGGGCCGATCACGTCCCGGACCTTAAATTTCCGGTAGTCCGACTTCCGGGGCCGGCCGTCCACGAAGCAGACCATAGAGGCTACAGGGTCCGAACCCTGTATGTTGGAGATGTCGAAGGTCTCGACGCGTCTCGGCGGCGCCTCGAGTGAGAGGATTTCCTGCAGGGATCCCACCGAGGCGGGCATGCTGCGGCGGACCTTTGCTTCAGCTCGTTTCAACGCGTGGGTGTTCAGCTGCAGTTCGGCGTTCTGCACGGCAAGCCGGACCATGGCGGCCTTGTCACCCCGGAGGGGCACGGCGATTTCGACCTTGGAACCACGCTTCCGGGCCATCCATTCCCGGAACGTCTCCATGCCGTCCGGTTCCCCGCTCAGCAGGATCTCGTCGGGCCAGAGCTGCGCGGCGAGGTAGTACTGGGTCAGGAAAGCGCCCAGCGTCTCCGGTTCCGTCGACTCTTCAGGCGCCGTCAGGAAAAAATGCTCCTTGCCCAGCAGCTTGCCCTCCCGGACCTGCAGGACCGCCCCGCACACGTCGGTACCGTTCCTGGCGAGCCCGATGATGTCCCGGTCCACTTCCCTGCTCGATATAGCCCGCTGGCGGATCGTCGTCTTCTCGATGGCGACGATCTGGTCGCGAATGCGTCCCGCCAGTTCGAACTGCAGTTGCTCCGACGCCCGCGCCATGCGTTCCTTCAGCTGATTCAGCAGGTCCTTCGTCCTGCCAGAGAGGAACTGGCACACCTGCTCGATGATTTCGCCGTAGCCCTCTTCGCCGATATGTCCCTTGCACGGTCCGGGACAGCGGTCGATGTAGTAGTCGAGGCAGGGCCGGTCCATGGCCGGCCACGCCTTCGCACTGGGACAGGTGCGCAGCGGGAAGACCTTCCGGACCAGGTCGATCGTCCTTCGCATGGCCTTCACGTTGGTGTAGGGGCCGAAGTACCGGGCCCCGTCCTGCCGGACGTTCCGCGTAACGACGACCCGCGGAAAGGCCTCGTTGGTCACCAGGATGAAGGGAAAGGACTTGTCGTCGCGCAGCATCACGTTGTACTTCGGCTTGTGCTCCTTGATGAGATGGTCTTCCAGGAGCAGCGCGTCGACCTCCGATTCGGTGGCCACGTAGTCGAAGTCGCGAATCCGACTGGCCAGGGCGACGGCCTTGGGCGACGTGAGACGGGTTTTCTGGAAATACGAGCGGATCCGCTGCCGCAGCGCGCGGGTCTTGCCCACGTAGATGATGCGCGACCGGGCGTCTTTCATCAGGTACACGCCCGGTTTGCCGGGGAGGGACTTGAGCTTCTTTTCGATTTCCGTGGGTTCAACAGCCATGGGAGGTCCGTCCGTTACGTGGATTCGAGCGGCGTGGCGTCGGGATTCAATTTAACCTTGACTTCCAGCGGCTCGCCAGCTAATTTGATCCTGATTTCAACAGGACCGTGCGAGCCGGAAGACAGGCCGCATCACAACAGGACGCATCGGCCGAAACGCCGTGCGGTGTTTTGACGATACAGTGTGTTAAGGGAGTAAAAGTTGCCGACCCTCGTTTCATCCAAGAAGCGTTTGCGCCAAGAAAGTGTGCGTCAGCGCCGTAACGCCACGGTCAAGTCCGCCCTCCGAACCGCCATCAAGCGCTTGCGCGAGAATTCGGACGCCGAAGCGGCGCCCGGACTCCTTGGACAGGCCTATTCCAAGCTGGACAAAGCCGTCAAGCGCGGCGTGATGCACCGGCGGACCGCCGCCCGCATCAAATCCAGGCTGACGAAACAGGCCAACTGAGCCTGTAGTAAGATCCCGGGTAGCTGCCCGGGCCGCCCGCCTGACCGGACACGCGACCGTCACTGCTGACCAGAAACACCACCGTCATCGTCGACCGGACGCACGTCCATCTTCTAAGCTATTCCGCTTGCCCGGCCTCCATGGCCACCTGCCGGTTTTCTGCTGATTCCGCGTACGTCAATGCGGCCTGCACCAGGCCTCTGAACAAGGGGTGGGGTCTGTAAGGACGGCTGGTCAACTCGGGGTGGAACTGGGTTCCTACGAAGAAGGGGTGCGTGGGGATTTCCAGGATCTGCATGATCTCCTCGTCGGGCGTCATCCCCGAGAACACCATGCCCTTGTGCTCGATAAGTTCCCTGTACTGGTTGTTGAACTCGTACCGGTGGCGGAACCGTTCGACGGCCGCTTCCGATCCGTAGCAGCGGTGGGCTTCCGTGCCGGCCTTCACTTTCACTTCGTGTCCTCCGAGCCGCATCGTGGCCCCCATGCCGGTCAGCTTTCGCTGGTCGGGCAACAGGTAGATGACCGGCGTTTCCGTCTCCGTGTCGAATTCCGCGTGGGCGGCTTCCAGCATGCCGCACGCGTTGCGCGCGAACTCCACCACGGCCAGCTGGAAGCCGTAGCACAGGCCCAGGAACGGCAACCCGTTCTCCCTGGCGTACTGAATGAACCGGATCTTGCCTTCGGCGCCCCGCTCGCCGAAGCCGCCGGGCACGATGATCCCTGAAATCCCGTCCAGCATGCCCTCGTCCAGCGCCTGATCACTCGAGAAATCGGTCGTGTCTATCCACTCGGTGGCGATCTCGGCGCCCACGGTGACCTTGCTGTGGTCCAGGGCGTTCAGGATGCTCACGTAGGAATCGTGGAGCGCCGTGTACTTGCCGGTGATGGCGATGCGTACTTCGGGGTGGCTTCCCGACAGGTACTTCAGGTAGATGTCGAACATCTCGGGACGCTGGTCGGTACGCTGCGGGAGGTTGACGTTCAGCTTGTCGGCGACGATCTGCACCGTCTCCTGGCGGTCGAGCAGGGCCGGCACCCGGTAGATGGAATCCGTGTCCGGACTGCTGACCACGCGGTCCTCGGCGATGTTGCAGAAGAGGCTGATCTTCTGGCGGACGCTCTTGTTCAGGGGTATGGCCGAGCGGCACACCACGATATCGGGCTGGATGCCCAGCTGCAGCAGCGCCTTGACGCTGTGCTGCGTGGGCTTGGTCTTCAATTCCCCGGCGGACGCGTTGTAGGGCACCTGCGTGACATGGACCGACATGACGTTGTCCCGTCCCTCGTCGTAGAGCATCTCGCGGGCGGCCTCGATGAAATGGATGTTCTCGATATCCCCGACGGTGCCGCCGATCTCGACGACCAGGATGTCGTAGGGTCCTTCATGTGCCTTGGTCCGGATCAGGTTCTTGATCTCGCCCGTCACGTGGGGCACGACCTGTACGTCCCGGCCCAGGTACTCGCCCCGCCGTTCCTTGTCGAGGATGATCCGGTACACCCGGCCCGACGTGATGTAGTTGTTCCGGTTCAGGTTATCGTCGAGGAAGCGTTCGTAGGTACCCAGGTCCATGTCGCATTCGGTGCCGTCCTCGAGCACGAACACTTCCCCGTGGCGGTAGGGATTGATGGTGCCGGCGTCCTGGTTCAGGTAGCCGTCGATCTTGATCTGGGAGACCGTGAATCCGTAATGCTTGAGCAGGTGTCCAAGGGAGGCGCTGAAGACGCCCTTGCCCACGCCGGACATGACGCCGCCGGTGACGAAGATGTACTTGGTCCGGCCGATGCGGTAATCGGTGGGGAAGAACTCGATGGCCTCGGATTCTACGGTCTTGGCGCTGTGGGCGTCCAGGTCGACTTCATCAAAAAACACATCGTCGCTATAGTCCGGGGCACCGGCCAAGGACTTGCTCCTTGTTCAGGATTTGGGATTTGAATGAGGCCGCACATATAATAGGGCGGGAAAGGCGAAATCGCAATACAATTCTATCAAAATTCCTATATCAGTATTCTCCGATCCATTTACTCCTCAGCCCATCCAGCGTTCCCTTCTGTTCCATCTGGTACAGCCACAGGTTGAGGAAGTTGATGAAGGGCTGGTCGCCGCGGACGGTCATGTATCCGATATCTTCCCGGGTCAACGGTTCGCCCGGACTCACGGCGTACAGTACCGGATTCTGTCTCGCGTAGATCACCGCCTCCACGTTGTCCGTGAACATGACGTCCACGTCCCCCTCCGCCACGGCCGGCTGGACGTCCAGGTTATTTTCGAACATGACGATCGTTGCCTGCCGGATGTTTGCTCGCACGAAGGCTTCGTTGGTACCGCCGTGGTTTACTCCGATCCGTACCCAGGGCCGGTCCATGTCCTGCAGGCCCCTGAAACGGTTGCGGTCGGACTTTCTGATGAGCGCCGATTTACCGATGGTGACATAGGGGTCGGTAAGGGCCAGGACTTTCTGACGTGTCAGCGTCCGGGTAATTCCGCCCATGGCCAGTTCGAACCGGTCGTTCAGGGTGTCTTCGGTCAGGTTGCTCCAGGTCGTGGGTACGAACCGGACACTGACGCCGAGGGCTTCACCGAGCAGATGCGCCGCGTCGATGTCCATGCCCTCGTAGGTACCGGTTTCCGGATTCAGATAGGTGAACGGCTTGTAGTCGCCGGTCGTCCCGATCCGGATCTCGCCCCGTTCCCGGATCCGGTCCAGCAGGGAGGTCTGGGCGTGGATGTCTGCTGAAAGGACGCTCAGGATGGCAAGTAGAAGAAGCGATGGGATGGCGCGTAAACAGAATGTCCTCATTGATCACTCCATTAGGGTATGATTCGCTATGGAAACTTCGACCGGCCTGCGTATCAGGCTGATGGTGAGTTTATAGTGCTTCCCGCCGGCCGTGTCAATCCATCTTGACAGGCCGGCGACGGGCTTCTACCTTGAAACGGCACCTGGACCCTTCGGAATACACGTGACATTCCCGTCTGTCCACCCGCTGGACAACTTGTCTATTCAGGCCATGTCACCAGCCTCCTCCAGTACGATACGGACATCGGCTACCGTCCTTTTCATCATTCTGATCATTACTCCCTTCTTTCTCGACCGATGGCTGTCGCGCGATACGGCCGTACGAGAGACAGGCATACGCGAGACGGACGCGGCGAACGCGGGCCGGTACGGGTTCCTGTTGACCGATGCGACGGCGGCAGCCGGTATTGACTTCGTCCATGCAAAGCCGGTACTCGACCCGCAGCTCGACCCGATCATGCCTCATATCTCTGCCCTCGGGGCATCCGTCTCGGTCGTGGATTACGACAACGACGGGTGGCAGGACCTGTACGCGACCAGCAGCCGCAAAGGGACGCCGAACGCCCTGTACCGGAACCTGGGCGACGGCAGTTTCGCGGAGGTCGCCGGAGAGGCCGGCCTGGCCGATGTGAACGGGGACGGGGGCGTGTCCATGGGCTCGGTGTGGGGGGATTACGACAACGACGGATTCGAGGACGTTCTCATCTACATGTGGGGCCGGCAGCGCCTGTATCGGAACCAGGGCGACGGAACCTTCGAGGACGTGACCGGCACGGCCGGACTCGACCGGTGGATGAACGCCAACAGCGCGGTGTGGACGGACGTCGACCGGGACGGCCTGATCGATCTTTACGTGGGCGGGTATTTCTCGGAAGTCCATGACCTGTGGCAGGTTACGACCACGCGAATCATGCAGGAGAGTTTCGAATACGCGAACAACGGCGGCCACAACTACCTCTTCCTGAACCGGGGAAACGGCCGCTTCGAGGACGTGACGGAATCCTACGGGGCGGACTGCACGCGGTGGACCATGTCCGTCGGCGCGGCGGACCTGAACGGCGACGGATGGCCCGATCTGTACCTGGCCAACGATTACGGTCCCGAGGTGCTCCTCCTCAACATCGAAGGGAAGCGTTTCGAGCAGCCCGCCGGAACCACGCTGGAGGAGACCTCCAAGAGCGGCATGAACGTGGCCTTCGGCGACCTGTACAATGACGGTCGCGCGGACGTCTACGTGACGAATATCTCGAAGCGCGGCTACCTGTTCCAGGGGAACAATCTCCGCCGCAACCTGATCGAGGAAAACGGCCGGATGCTCAACATCGCGGAGGGCGAGATCGCCGACGCGGGCTGGGCCTGGGGTGCGCAGTTCGGGGACCTGAACAACGACGGTTTCGTGGACCTGTTCGTCACCAACGGCTTCGTTTCGGCCGATCCGGAAGAGGACTACTGGTACGAAATGTCGCGGGTCGCCATGGGCAACAACAACATCTTCCAGGACGTGCGGAACTGGGCGCCCATGGGCGATCAGAGCCTTTCGGGATTCGAGCGGTCCAGGCTGTACCTGAACGACGGCAACGGGCGCTTCTACGACGTGGCGGAAACCGTCGGCGTAAACGACCGGTACGACGGCAGGGGGGTCGCCTTCGCCGACCTGTTCAACCGGGGCGTGCTCGACGTGGTGGTGGCCAACCAGGACGGTCCCCTGGTCCTGTACCGGAACGAGGTCGAGCAGGGAACCGCGTGGATTTCCTTCGAACTGAAGGGCACACGCAGCAACGCGAGCGCCATCGGCGCGGAGGTCCGGGTATTCCGGGACGGCCGGCAGCAGCTCCAGGTCGTGACGGCGGGCGCGAGTTTCGCCGCCCAGAGCCAGCGGCGACGGCATTTCGGAATGGGGGCCGCCACGGAGATCGAACGGGTCGATATACGCTGGCCGGGCGGGACGGTGCAGACACTGGAGCGTCCCGAAATCAATCGGCTGCACACCGTGACGGAACCGGAGGGATAATGGACGCATCGAAGGCCGCGGCGGCCGGTTCGACAGGAAGCGCCGGGACGCCGGGTCCGCCGCCGGGAACGCCGAGTGGGACGGGATGGCAGATCGATCCGCGGTACCTGTCCTCCGGCCTGATCACGTTGATCCTGGTCTTCGGCCAGCTCTACGTGGGATTCCTCCACGACCTGTCGCAACTGTTCACGGCGATCTCCGTGGCCCTGGCGGCGGAGCTAGCCCTGGGCCGCCTGCTGACGGGCAGGTGGCTCAACCCCGCCAGCGCGTACATCACCGGGATCAGCTGCGGGATCCTGCTGAGGTCGCTTGCCCTGTGGCCCTACGCCATCGCCAGCCTGCTTTCCATCCTGTCGAAGTACGTCCTCCGCTTCAGGGGCCGGCACCTGTGGAATCCATCCAACCTGGGCATCTGCGTGGTGCTCTTCGCCGCGCCCGGGACCGTGGCCGCCCTGAGCGAGCAGTGGGGCAACGACCTCTGGGCCATGGCCGTGATCTGGGTGCTGGGTTCGGTCATCCTCTGGCGGGCGAAGCGTTTTCACGTTACCTTCACCTACGCCGCGTCCTTCGTAGCGCTCGCCTACGTGCGGTCCTTGATGACCGGGACCCCGTTCCTGTCCGAAGTCGCGCCCATCACCGGCCCCATGTACCAGCTCATGGCCTTCTTCATGGTCACGGATCCAGCCACGTCCGTGTCCTCGCGCAACGGCCGCATCGGGGTGGCTTTTCTTGTGGCGCTGGCAGAGATGATCCTGCGGCTCTTCGAAATCGTGAACGCGCCGCTGTACGCGCTGTTCCTGGTGGGACCGGCGGCGAAGATATTGGATTTGAGACGTTCGGCCTGAACGAAAGGGAAATCACCATGGCCCTCAGGGTGGGCATCGTCGGCGTGGGCGGCATCGCGCACTGCCACGGCAGGGCGGCCCGTGAAGCGCCCGAAGCGGAACTCGCCGCGATCTGCGACGTCTCGGAGGAGTCGCTGGACCGGTTCGGCGAGACCTTCGGGGTCTCCTGCCGCCACACGGACCTGGAACGCATGCTGCGGGAGGAGGAAATCGACATCCTGTCCGTCTGCACCTGGGGCGATTCACACGCCGACATCGCCGTACGGGCCGCGCGGACCGGCCGGGTCAGGGCGATTCTCTGCGAGAAACCCATCAGTTCGACGGCGGCCGAGTGCGAAGCCATGATCGAAGCCACTCGGGAGCACGGCGTCCTGCTCGCCGAGGCCTTCAAGTTCCGCCACCACCCGTGCCATCTCAGGGCGAAGGAGCTCATCGAAGCCGGTGAGATCGGTCAGGTCAAATTGATCCGCAACACCTTTACCGCGGCGGTGGATCCAGGTAATCTGAGACCGGATTACAACTGGCGGTTCAACCGGGACAAGCGGGGCGGTGCCACCTACGACCTGGGATGTTACTGCATCCACCACGCCCGGTTCATCGCGGGAAGCGAACCGTACCTCGTCCATGCCCGCGGCCACTACGGCCAGCGGTCCCGTGTGCCCGAGTCCGTCCTGGCGCAATTTGAATTCCCCGGCGAGATCAGCGCGCAATGCGCTTTTTCCTTCCGGTTCCATAGTTCTCAGGAGTTCGAGGTGTTCGGTACGGACGGCTATATGCGGATGGACATGGCTTGGAACAACGAAGATCACCCGGTCGCGCTGGAAATCCGAAAAAACGACGGGGAAGAAAGAACCATCCGGTTCGCCCCGGTCTTTCAGTTCACCGAACAACTGCGGCACGTTTGCGACTGCCTCGAATCCGGCCGGCCGCACCGGATACCACCGGAAAACAGCCTGGGCAACATGCGGGTCATCGACGCCGTGCACGCGTCCATTGACGCGGGGCATCCCGTTGTTTTAAATACCGCTTAGTTTCCCGGACTCACGCTTCATACCCACCAGAGGAGGACATCGAGCAATGAGAATCACACACACCAGCGTCACCGTAGATGACCAGCAGAAGGCGCTTCGATTCTACACGGAAACACTCGGCTTCCAGTTGAAGCACAACATACCCCTGGGAGAACATTCCTGGATCACCCTGGTATCCGAGGATGATCCGGATGGAACGGAGCTGGTGCTCGAACCTGACGCCTATCCCCCGATGCGACCGTTCAAGAAGGCCCTCGTGGAGGACGGTATTCCCTGGACCGCCTTCACGGTCGACAACGTCGAAGCCGAACACGAGCGGCTCGTGGCAAAGGGTGTGCGATTCGTACAGCCGCCTACGGATGCCGGGGACGTTGTTATTGCCGCCTTCGACGATACCTGCGGCAATTTGATCCAGATTATGGCGCAGAAGGATCAGGCGTGACGATCGCATAGCCCCGTCGACCATCCTGGTCCACGGGCATGATCTTGTTTTCAGGGAGGAAAATGATGCTCAGGAATATCCTCGCGGCCATCGTCGGTTACGTTGCCATGGCCGCCGTTCTCTTCGTACTCTTCTCGCTGCTGTGGGTGGCGGTAGGGCCCACGGGT
Source organism: Gemmatimonadota bacterium (assembly GCA_009837395.1). Classification (GTDB taxonomy): domain Bacteria; phylum JAAXHH01; class JAAXHH01; order JAAXHH01; family JAAXHH01; genus JAAXHH01. The sequence goes on along the minus strand of VXTP01000030.1, from coordinate 19,041 downwards.
GCCTTCCAGCCGGGTTCGTGGGAAGTACCCGTCGGCTGGGCGCTCGGTTCGCTCGTGCTGGGGTTCGTAGGGGCGTACATCGCCGGCCTGGTTTGCGTCCGGATAGGGCACGATGCCAGGGCTGCCACGATTTTGATCGGCCTCGTGATCGTGTTCGGGGTGGTGAGGGCCCTGACGCCGATGGAGATGCCGGCAGGACCTCGTCCCGACGATGTGTCGATGATGGAGGCGACCGCGGGAGCCGTTCATCCGGCGTGGTTCAACTGGCTAAACCCGCTGGTCGGGGCCGTGGGCGTCTGGTTCGGATCGCGTAAATCGCGTGCATAACGACTCGTAACAATCAGGTAGTAATCGCGCGTGCAGCATAAAACGAGTTGCAGTCAACCCGCAGCATTCAACCCGTAGCAGTCAACTGGATCACCGGCGGCTGGACAACCAACGGTCCATTGACCGGACCCGGACACCTGGAACGGCTCGTGCCATGAACCTCGAAGAAATGACCCTCGGCGTCGAAGAGGAATACCAGATCATCGACCCCGAATCGCGGGAACTGACCTCCTACATCTCCGAGTTTCTCGAAAAGGGGAAGCGGGTTTTCCGCGACCAGGTCAAGC
>VXTP01000030.1:0-18417 GCA_009837395.1 Gemmatimonadota bacterium | reverse complement strand
GTCTGCAAGGACATCAAGGAAGTCCGGAAGGAGATCACCCGGCTTCGGAGCATGGTGTCCGAAATCGCGGAAAAGAGCGGCCACCGGATCGTGGCGGCCGGCACTCATCCCTTTTCCCGCTGGCAGGAGCAGGAAATCACCGAGAAAGACCGGTACCGCAGCCTGGTCGCTGACCTGCAGTACGTCGCCCGCCGCCTGCTCATCTTCGGCATGCACATTCACGTCGGTATTCCCGACCGGGAACTGCGGATCGACACCATGAACCAGATCAGCTATTTCATGCCCCACGTCCTGGCCCTTTCTTCTTCGTCCCCCTTCTGGATGGGAGACAACACGGGGCTCAAATCCTACCGGAGCATCGTGTTCTCCGAGTTGCCGAGGACCGGCATACCCGATCGTTTCGACTCGGCTGCCGAATACGACCATTTCATCCAGACGATGATCAAGACCGGCTGCATGGACGAGCCCACGAAGATCTGGTGGGACGTGCGTCCCCATCCCCGTTTTCCCACGCTTGAGCTTCGGATCTGCGACTGCATCACCGAAATCGACGAAGTGGTGGCTATCGTGGCCCTGGTCAGGGCGGTGGCGGCCAAGTTGATCCGGCTGCGCCGCGAGAACCAGTCATGGCGGTACTACGGGCGCGACCTGGTGGCCGAGAACAAGTGGCGCGCCATCAAGGACGGGCTGGACGGGAACCTGGTCGACTTTGGCAAGGAAGAGGAGGTGCCCCTGCGGTTCCTCATCGAGGAGCTGCTGGATATCGTGGACGACGTCGTGGATCCACTCGGCGTCCGGGAGGAGATCGAGTACATCCGGGTCATGCTCGAGCGGGGGAGCAGCGCGGACCGGCAGCTCAGAACCTATGATGAAACCGGTGACCTGAAGGCGGTCGTCGACCGACTGGCCGAGGAGACGGTGACGGGACTGTGATCGGCAGGGCGGTGCGTTGCCTGTGTGGGCGACCTCGGAGAAACGTGCATAAATAAATGGAATCATACAGGTTAAGCCGTTAAAAACTCCATGCGGAAGAAATGAGAGGACGCTTGCCTTCCCGGTCCAGAGCAAAGTCCAGACCCAACATCCTGTGGATCTCCTTCGAGGACACGGGCCCTTACTACGGCTGCTACGGCGACCCGGTGGCCCGCACGCCGAACGTGGACCGCTTCGCGGCCCAGGGATGCCGGTGGACGAACTGCTTTTCCACGTCCGGCGTATGCGCTCCCGCCCGATCGGCGATCATCACCGGGATGTACGCCATCTCCATCGGCACGCACCACATGCGGACCACTCACGCCGACCCCGCTGTACCCGAGTTGCCCACGCCCTACTCCGCGGTTCCGCCCCACTACGTCAAGTGCTTCACAGAATACCTGCGGGCTGCGGGCTACTACTGCACGAACAACTTCAAGACCGACTACCAGTTCGAGCCGCCGCTGACGGCCTGGGACGACCAGGGCGACGCGGTCCACTGGCGCAACCGGCCCGATCCGGACCAGCCCTTCTTCGCGGTCTTCAACCTCATGCGCAGCCACGAGAGCGGGATGTGGCCGGAAAAGTGCCCGTCACCAGAGTTTGATCCCGACGGCATCGAGCCGCCGCCCCACCTGCCCGACACGCCGGTGGTGCGGGAAGCCCTTGCCCGCATGTACACCCATATCGCTCACAACGACCGGGAATTCGGCACGCTACTGGAGCAACTGGAAGAAGACGGCCTCGCCGGGAGCACCTATGTCTTCAACTGGAGCGACCACGGACCCTTGCCCCGGGGCAAGCGCTGGCCTTATGACGCGGGCATTCACGTGCCGCTCATTGCGCGGGGACCGGACATGGAAGGCGGGCGGGTAAGCGAAGACCTGGTCAGCACGATCGACCTGGGACCCACGATGCTGTCCCTGGCCGGCGTCGAAATCCCGCACCATATCCAGGGCCGCGCCTTTCTCGGGGAGCATGCCCAGCCGTCACGGAACTATGTCTACGCCAGCAGGGACCGCCACGACGTGTCCTACGACATGGTCAGGGCCGTGCGCGACAGCCGGTACAAGTACATCCGGAACTACCGGCCCGATCTGCCGTATCTTTCCTGGATTCCTTACCGCAACCGTCATCCGATCATGCAGGAAATATGGCGGCTGCACCTGGAAGACGGTCTGGACGAGGCGCAGTCGGCCCTGTTCCGGTACCCCCGGCCCGTCGAAGAGTTTTATGACACGGTGGCCGATCCCCATGAAGTTCACAACCTGGCCGACGATCCGCGGATTCGCGCCGACCTGGAGCGGATGCGCAAGGCGCTGGACACCTGGCTCGAAGAAGCGGGGGACATGGGCCGCATCCCTGAAAGCGAGATGGTCCGGAACTGGTATCCGGAAGGCCGCCAGCCCGAGACCGCTCCCGTGGTCTGCGTGCCTATATGCGCTGAAAGTCCCGGAATCGAACCGGCCCTGGAGGGCGGCTCGTATGAAGGACCGATACTGTTGCAGCTTCACTGTGCCACGCAGGGCGCGTCCATCGCCTACACGCTCGAGGCCAGGGACGACCCCCATTGGCTATTGTACACCGAACCGCTCCGGCTCGAGACCGGTGAGTACCGGGTGCGGGCTCGGGCAGTTCGGATCGGGTACAAAGAAAGTCCCGAGATCCGGGCGAGGTTCGTGGTTCGGGAAGCGTGACCGGCGTGGCGGCGCACCAGGCCGCCCCGCCGCGACGGTGTATGGCGGCCCGTCACCAGGGCGTGGGCGACCTGATCTTCAAAGAGGTTGACCGTCGGGTTGTGATTCATTAAGAAAATACAAGCACGATTCGTGACGTTTGCGATTCGTGACGTTTTGGCGTTCCGAACCCGGAGACCCGCCATGGACCCTTCCTGTCTTGCCTACTGTCTGACGGACGAAGAGCGGCGACGCTTCGATGAACAGGGTTTTTTCATCGTGGAGAGCGTCCTGCCGGGCGACATGGTCGAAGCACTGGGGCGGATCGCGGACCGCATCGATGCCGAGCGCCGTCCGAACATGGGAGGCGGTCCTTACAGTATCAAGAACCACTTCGACATCATCGGACAGGACGACCTGCTGCTGGAACTGCTCGATTGGCCGAAGACCTTCCCCAAGGTCTGGGGTATTCTCGGTTGGCACATCCAGTTGTACCATTCCCATTTAATCGTTTCGCCACCGTCGCCGTCGGATCAGAAGCCTAAAAAACGACGCCTGGGCTGGCACCAGGACAGCGGCAGGCTCAATATCGACCTGGAGACCACGCCCCGACCGCGGGTGTCGCTGAAAGTGGCCTTCTTCCTGAGCGACTGCACGGCGACCGACCGGGGCAACTTCCACGCCATTCCGGGCAGCCACCAATGCGAGGCGATCGACTTTCCCGAAAACGCCGAACAGGATCCGGATGGCGCCGTTCCGATCCTGGCCGCGGCCGGCGACGCCGTGTTTTTCGATCGCCGGCTCTGGCACGCATCCGGGATCAACTACTCCGATATTACCCGCAAGGTGTTGTTCTACGGCTACAGTTACCGCTGGCTGCGTCCCAGGGACAACATGACGGTGGATCACTACATGGACCGAAGCGACCCCATCCGCCGGCAACTCCTGGGCGCCGGACCCTCGGGCGGTCACGGCTACACCTCGCCTCTTACAGAAGATATCCCGTTGCGCGAATGGATCGCTGAACATGCGGGCCGGGAGTTCGTGGTAAACTGAGGCAGTGAGATGCTCCGACACCCCGTTCGAGGATGGGTTCGACGCGGCCGGCCCGGCCGGAGGGGTCAGCCAACCTGGTCCGACCGGCCTGGACGGTCTGGTTGGCGGGGCGGTACGTCATGAATGATTCATCAGAGACCCTGGCGGAGCAGCGGGCCCTGCTCGACCGGATCGCCGAAGCCATAGCCGCCCGCGAGCTCACCGCGCCCGCGATCCTCTTCTTGGAATCCATGAAACCCCTCTCGTTTCTGGGCGGCCAGTTCATGGCTTTCCTGAGTCCCTTCATTCACATGGTGGTGGACGCGTCGGACTATGACCGGATCGCCGAGGCCATCGAGCGCCGGGAGAACGTGGAGTTCCTGATCCAGCGCATTGAGCATCACGCCTCCGGGGCGGACGACGCTGCAAACTGACACGGCAAACTGACTCCATGTCCCTTCCAACAGAAATCAACGTCATCCTGGCCACGGACTGCGGCAGCACGACCACCAAGGCCATCCTGATCGAGCGACGCGACGGCGCCTACCGTCTCGTCGTTCGCGGCGAGGCGCCGACGACCGTGGAAGCGCCCTTCGAGGACGTCACGCGGGGCGTCCTCAACGCGGTGCGCGAGGTGGAGGAGCAGTCCGGCCGCGAGATCCTCGACGGAGACCGGATCGTGTCGCCTGCCGGGGGCGGCCGCGGGGTGGACATCTACGTCTCCACGAGCAGCGCCGGCGGCGGGCTCCAGATGATGGTGGCCGGCGTGGTCAAGAGCATGACCGCCGAGAGTGCCGAACGGGCGGCCCTCGGCGCGGGCGCCATCGTCATGGAAACCCTGGCGTCCAACGATGGGCGTCTGCCTCACGAGCGCATCGAACGCATACGCCAGCTCCGTCCTGACATGATCCTGTTGTCCGGCGGCGTGGACGGCGGCACGAAGTCCCACGTGGTCGAGATGGCCGAACTGATCGCCGCGGCGGACCCGAGACCCCGGTTGGGCAGCGGCTACGATCTGCCGGTGATCTACGCCGGGAACGCCGACGCCCGCGAAGACATTGCCCGGATCCTGACCGAACGGACGGAACTAAGCCAGGTGGACAACCTGCGGCCCGTGCTCGAAGCGGAGCACCTGGGCCCCGCCCGGGAACAGATCCACACACTGTTCATGGAACACGTGATGGCCCAGGCGCCCGGGTACGGCGACCTTATGGCGTGGACCCACGTGCCGATCATGCCCACACCCGGCGCCGTGGGGCGGATGGTGCGGGTCGTGGCGGAACGTAGTGGCATCGACGTGCTGGGCGTCGATATCGGCGGCGCGACTACCGACGTGTTTTCGGTCTTCGGCGGCGCGTTCAACCGGACCGTCAGCGCCAATCTCGGCATGAGCTACAGCATTTCCAACGTGTTGACGGAGGCGGGACTGGAAAACATCGCACGGTGGCTGCCCTTTGAAATGACCGACGCCGACCTGAAGGACCGCATGGGCAACAAGATGATCCGGCCCACCAGCATTCCCCAGACCATGGAGGAGCTGATCATCGAGCAGGCCGTGGCCCGCGAGGCCCTGCGGCTGGCCTTCGAGCAGCACAGGAACTTTGCCGTCGAGTTGAAGGGCGTGCAACAGCTCCGAACGATATCGGACACCTTCGACCAGCAGACGGGCGGCCGGTCCCTGGTCGATCTGATGAACCTGGACCTGATCATCGGCAGCGGGGGCGTTCTTTCTCACGCGCCGAGCCGGGCGCAGGCCGCGCTGATGATGGTGGACGCCTTCCAGCCCGAGGGCATCACGAACCTGGCGGTGGACAGCATCTTCATGATGCCCCACCTGGGCGTGCTGTCGACCGTGCATGAAGCCGCGGCGCTGGAGGTCTTCGACCGGGATTGCCTCGTCCATCTCGGTCCGTGCGTGGCGCCCGTGGGCACCGGATCGCCCGGCACCCCTTGCGCGACCGTCAGGGCGAGGACGGACGACGCGGAATGGACGCACGAGGCGGCCTTGGGCGAACTTGCCGCGATTCCGGCCGGGGAAGCGGATGAGGTCGCCCTGGAGGTTGTACCTTCCCGCGGGTTCGACGCCGGCGCCGGACGGGGCGTGACCGTCGCCCGTACCGTGCGTAACGGCCCCCTCGGCGTGATCGTCGACACCCGCGGCAGGCCGCTTCAACAGCCGGAGGACGCGGCCGAACGGGTAGAAACGCTGCAGAGGGATTACCGCGCACTCAACCTTTTTCCGGAGTCCGGCTGATGGCCCACGCCTATACATCCGGCCTGCGTGTATCGGCCAGGACCGTCGTCGCCAGGACGCGACGCCTGCCCCTGAGCGGCAAGGTGCTGGTGGAGGTCGGCGACCGGGTACGGCCCGACACGGTGGTCGCCGAAACCTTCCTGCCCGGCCCGGTGCACAACGTCAATGTCGCCAATGCCCTGGCGATCGCACCCGAGGAAGTGCCGGGCTGCATGCTCAAGCAACGGGACGAACCGGTGGCGAAAGGCGAGTTGATCGCCGAATCGAAAGGAATCTTCGGACTGTTCAAGTCCAGCGTCCGGTGTCCCGAAAGCGGCATCATCGAAATGGTCTCGGAAGTGACCGGACAGGTGCTCATCCGGGAACCGTCGACCCCGGTACGGATCAACGCCTATCTCGACGGCACGGTCACCGAAACGCTGCCCGAGGAGGGCGTCGTGGTGGAAACGGCCGGCGCCTGCATCCAGGGGATCTTCGGCGTGGGGGGCGAAACGCACGCGCTCATACGCCAGATCGTCCAATCGCCCGATGACGAGGTTACCGGTGAGATGATCGATGACCGCCTGCGGGGCCGGATCGTCTGCTGCGGATCCATAATCACCCTTGACGCGTTGCGTAAGTTGATAGAAGTCGGCGCGTCCGGCGTGGTCGTGGGCGGCATGCGGTACCACGATATCGGAGACCTCCTGGGATACCAGATCGGCGTCGCGGTGACCGGCGGGGAAGACATCGGACTGACCATGATCGTCACCGAGGGCTTCGGACGGCTGCCCATGGCCGAACGCACCTTTGATCTGCTCCGTTCAATGCAGGACCGCGAAGCTTCCCTGAGCGGCGCCACGCAGATCCGGGCCGGTGTGATCCGTCCCGAGATCATCATCCGATCCGATGGTGGCGAGGCGGCCGCGGATCAGGTGAGCGCCGCCGGCCGCGGCCTTGAAACCGGTTCGCTGATACGCCTGATCCGCGAACCCTGGTTCGGGGAACTCGCCACGGTGGCGTCGCTGCCCGAAGAGCCCGTACGGCTTCCCACGGGCGCTTTCGCCCGGGTGCTTGAAGCGCGCAGGACCAACGGGGCGCTCGTGACGGTACCCCGGGCGAACGTGGAGATCGTGGAGACCTGATGCGCCTATTCCCAACTACCCGAATTCCGCGGGACTTACCCAGTTCGTATGCCCGGCCGCGCGCGGTCCTCGCGGTCTCCGCCTTCGCGGCGATCTTCTCCTTGCATCGCGCGGTCTCCGCCTTCGCGGCGGTCTCCATCTTGCTGCGCGGGGTCTTCGCCTTCGCGGCGGTTTTCGCCTTGCCGCATGCGGATCCCGTTTTCGCCCAGGCCGCCTCCGAATCCGGCTGGTTCAACACGGATCGGACCCAGGCCCTGGTCCTGGGGATCATCCTGACGGGCGCGATTCTGCTTTACGTCGTGCTGGCCTCCGCGGGCCGGCCGCTTTTCATACGCAAAATAGCCGGACTGGATACGGTGGAGGAAGCCGTGGGACGGGCGACGGAGATGGGCAAGCCCATCCTCTACGTCCCCGGCCTGAACGACATGGACGAGGTGCAGACCATCGCGTCCATGAACCTGCTGGGACATCTCGCCACCATCATCGCGGGCTATGATTCCAGGCTGCACGTACCCGTACGCAAGTCCCTCGTCATGAGCGTGGCCCGGGAAACCGTGCAGCAGTCCTACCTGTCCGCGGGCCGCCCCGACGCGTACCAGGAGGACGACATACACTACGTCTCCGATGCGCAGTTCGCATACGCGGCGGCCGTCGACGGCATCATCGTGCGGGAAAAGCCGGCCGCCTGCTTCTACCTGGGCGGGTTCTACGCCGAATCCCTCATCCTGGCGGAAACGGGTAACTCCATCGGGGCCATACAGATCGCGGGGACGGCCAGGCCTCCCCAGTTGCCCTTCTTCGTGGCGGCCTGCGACTATACGCTGATCGGAGAAGAGTTGTTCGCCGCCAGCGCGTACCTGTCCAAGGAACCGCGCATGCTGGGCAGCCTGAAGGGACAGGACGCCGGCAAGGGCATCGCCATCGTATTTATCCTGGTCGGCAGTGCACTGGCCACCCTGGAATCCATTACCGGAAGTGAAACCGTCCGCGAAGTCTCCGAAATCGTGCTCTGGCTCTTCAGGTAGATCCCATGCGCCGTAGAATACCTCTCATCATCACCTTCATCATCGGCGTGGTCCTGATCACGGGATACTTCGTGACGCGGGGGCCCTTCAATACGCTCTACGAAAGTTTCTCGGACTATTTCGCCATCATTACTGTCTTCGCGTTCATCCTCGGCGGCGGGAGCCTGCTCAAGATACACCTGAAACGCGTTTCCAGCCGCGCCGCGGACTGGCCCTACAGCGTGGTCACCCTGGTGGCCTTCCTGGTCACCCTTGTGATCGGCCTGTTCAAGGTGGGCAACCCCGGTGGGATGGGCGGGGAGATCCTGGCCTCGGGTTCCTGGCTTAGGTTCATGTTCGACGGGGTCTACAACCCGCTGTCGGCCACCATGTTCTCCCTGCTGGCCTTCTTCGTCGCCTCGGCTTCCTACCGCGCCTTCAGGGCGCGCACGAAGGAAGCCACCATCCTCCTGTCTGCCGCCATGGTCATCCTGCTGGGCAGGACCCCCGTAGGGGCTTGGCTGACGGCCTGGATGCCGGAGAGCCTGGCCTTCCTCGAGCTGCCGAACCTGGCCAATTGGATCATGGCCTGGCCCAATACGGCCGGCCAGCGGGCTATCATGATCGGCATCGCCCTGGGGGTCATCGCGACTTCCCTGCGCATCATCCTGGGGATCGAACGCAACTACCTGGGCCGGGGAGAATGAGCATGCGGATTCCCGATTCCATCCTGCAGATCGACCGCCGGATCATCTTCCTGCTCATCGGGGCGGCGGTCTGCATCCCCCTGCTCCTGAAACCCCGCTTCCAGGACAGCCCCACGCCCATCGTCCAGTCGATCTTCGACACCGTGGAACGGCTTCCGGCCGGTTCGCGGGTGTTCCTTTCCTTCGACTACGGTCCGGACACCGCGCCCGAGCTCGATCCCATGGCGAAGGCCCTCGTGCGGCACACGATGACCCGTGATCTCGAGGTGTCCTTCTTCACCCTGTTCCCCGAAGGGGTGGGACAGATCAAGAAGATCACGGACAACCTGCTGCCGGTGGAGTTCCCGGACAAGGCGTACGGACGGGACTACGTGAACCTGGGGTACAAGGCTGGTCTGGGCGGTGCGATCAACACCATGGTGGTCAACTTCAGGACCCTGGTCAACGCCGACGCGGAGGGCACACCGCTTGACGATCTTCCCATAACCGCAGACGTGGACGAGATGGTGGATTACGTCATTATCCTGAGCCTGACCGCGGGGGACCCGGGTCTGAAGGAATGGATCCAGTTCGCGGGCGACATCGCGGGGATTCCCGTCATGGGAGGCGGCACGGCCGTGGTGGCGCCGGAACTCTATCCCTACTATCCCCAGCAGCTGGTCGGCCTCATGGGCGGCCTCAAAGGGGCTTCCGAGTACGAGTCCGCCCTGGTGGACCGGTATCCGGCCTACCGGAACGCTACGATGGAGGCCACCATGCGCATGGGGCCCCAGGTCGTTACCCACGTGTTGATCGTCCTGCTGGTCCTGCTGGGCAACCTGGCCTACTTCCTCGGCCGGGCTGGCCGGGGGAACCGGGCAGGCCGAAAGGGACTGGCAGGCCGAACAGGGCGGGGAGGGCAGTCGTGACGCAGGCCATAGGGGAACCTCGCATATGGATGTAACGCTGATGCTCTGGATCGACGCGGCCCTCACGCTGATGATCCTCAGTTTCCTATACCGGGACAATCCCTTCTACAAGTTCGCCGAACACCTGTTCGTCGGCGTTTCGGCCGCTTACCTGATGGCCGTCGGGTTCTGGGACCACCTGGTGCCGAATCTGCTCGGCAAGCTGTTCCCTGCGCTCATGTCGGGCGTCGTGCCCGGCGCAGTGGGCCGGTCGCCGGACTACTACTACATCATCCCCGCCGTCTTCGGCCTGCTGCTGCTCACCCGCCTGGTCGACCGCTGGGCCTGGCTCAGCCGCTGGGCCCTGGCCTTCATCGTCGGCGGCGCGGCGGGGTTCAACCTGCCCCGCTTCCTCGATTCGGATTTCATCATCCAGGTCCAGAGCACCATGATCCCCCTCGTGGTGCTCGATGCTTCGGGCAACCTGATCTGGGGCGCCAGCTTCTCTCACATCGTGCTCGTCCTGGGCGTGATCTGCGGCCTGGTGTACTTCTTCTTCTCCGTGGAGCACAAAGGTGTGCTGGGACACGTGTCCCGCGCGGGTATCTGGGTGCTGATGGTGACCTTCGGCGCGGCCTTCGGGTACACGGTCATGGCGCGCATCTCCCTGCTGACCGGCCGGATGGAAGCCCTCGGCGCCTGGCTCGGTTCGATCTTCTGATTCCACAGACCGCCCGCGACCGCGAAAACCGGGGTCGGCAACGGTGCCGGAAACCATGATTTCTGTTGCGCACAGTCCTGGTCCGCTGTTACTTACTGAACCGTTCTTTTCGGTCCCGGCGCGTTCCGCCGGGAGAGGGTGCACACGCGCAAGGAAGTTTCATGAAAGCCATCATTCCCGTCGCTGGCAGCGGCAGCCGATTGCACCCCGTCACGCTTGAAACTCCCAAGGCCTTGGTCCCCGTCGCCGGCAAGCCGGTGCTGGAGTACCTGCTCGACCAGGTAACCGGCATGGGCATCCGCGACGTCGTGCTGGTGATCTCGCCATCGGGTGACGCCATCCGCCGGTACGTCGACCGGCGGGACGACCTGGAAGCCCGGTACATCGTGCAACGCGAGCCGCTCGGGATCGGACACGCCGTGCACCTGTGTGCGGACCTCGTGGATGACGAGCCGCTCCTGGTCCTGCTGGGAGACGTCATTTATCTTTCCGATTTCGCTTTCCTGGCCAGGGCGCCATCCGGCAACGCCATCGGCGTCAAGCGGGTCGCCGGTGACCTGAGCCGGTACGGACTGGTTGAAATCGAGGACGGACGGATCACCCGGCTGGTGGAGAAACCCGATCATCCCGAATCGGATCTCGCGATCGCCGGGATCTACTGTTTTTCCAGTCCCCGGCCGCTCATGGAAGGACTGGATATCCTGGTAAGGTCCGACCGAAGGACCCGGAACGAGTATCAGCTGACGGACGCCCTGCAGTGGATGGTGGAACAGGGCGAACACCTGGTACCCTTTGAAGTCGACGACTTGTACGACTGCGGCACGCCGGACCGTCTGCTGGAGGCCAACAGGCGGCTGCTCGATCTGAACGGGGGGCGTTGCGACATTCCCGGCAGCGTGATCATTCCGCCGGTAGAAATCGCGTCCGACGCCCGGGTCCACCGGTCCGTCATCGGCCCCCACGTCGCCATTTCGTCCCGGGCTTCCGTCGCGCGCACCGTCGTCCGCGACGCCACCATCGGAAGCCATGCCCGGATCGAGAACTGCGACCTCAGGGGTTCCATCGTTACTCCCCATGCCGTCCTGGCCGATACGGTAAGGCGTTTTCCGGACGGCCCGGTCGGCCCGGGCGGCCTGGGCGGCCGTGGCGGCGCACACTGCGAAGTTTTCGTCTGACCCATCACCGAAACCGCGAAACCGATCGTTCCCGACCCGCGGACAGATCATCAGGAGCATGACGCATGACACCCGGTTACCTCTTCACTTCCGAATCCGTTACCGAAGGCCATCCCGACAAGGTCGCCGACCAGATCTCCGACGCGGTGCTTGACGCCGTCATCGAACAGGACCCCTACGCCCGCGTGGCCTGTGAAACCTTCGTCACCACGGGCCTGGTGGTCGTTGGCGGGGAGATCACGACGGACGGCCACGTGGACGCGCAAAGCGTGGCCCGCGAGACCGTCAAATCCATCGGGTATACGGATGCCGGGTTCGGGCTGGACTGGGAGTCCTGCGGCGTGGTCGTCTCCCTCGACCAGCAGTCGGCCGACATCGCCATGGGGGTGGACCGGCAGGGCGCGGGCGACCAGGGCATGATGTTCGGCTACGCGACCAACGAGACCCCCGAGATGATGCCCCTGCCCATCACCCTGGCCCACCGGCTGACCCGGAACCTCGCGGCGATCCGGAAGAACGGCGCGGCCCCTTATCTGCGGCCCGACGGCAAGTCGCAGGTCACGGTGGAATATGTCGATGGCCAGCCCCGCCGGATCGACACCGTGGTCATCGCCGCCCAGCACGACCCGGACGTTTCGAACGAGCAGATCCGGGAGGACATCGTCAACGAGGTGATCGGTCCCGCGTTGCCGGAGGAGTTGATCGACCCGGGCCGGATCAAGTACCACGTCAACGCGACCGGCCGTTTCGTCACCGGCGGACCCCAGGGAGACGCCGGCCTGACGGGCCGGAAGATCATCGTGGACACCTACGGCGGTTACTGCCGCCACGGCGGCGGGGCCTATTCGGGCAAAGACCCGACCAAGGTGGACCGCTCGGCTTCCTACGCGGCCCGCTACGTGGCCAAGAACGTCGTCGCGGCCGGACTGGCCGAGAAATGCGAGATCCAGCTCGCCTACGTTATCGGCGTGGCGGAGCCGGTCTCTGTCAACGTCAATTCCTACGGCACCGGCGCGGCCGATGACCTGGAGATTACGCGGCTGATCCGCAAGCACTTCGACCTGACGCCCCAGGGCATCATCGAAAGCCTCGACCTGCGCCGGCCGATCTACCGCCCTACGGCGTCCTACGGACACTTCGGCCGCAACGAGGCGGGCTTTACCTGGGAGAACTGCGACAAGGCGGAGGAGCTCAGGAACCACGCCTGAGCCGTAAGAGACTCACTTCGGCGCTCGGACTAGCATGTTGCTACGCGAAGCGAGTTCTATTTGGGCGCTCTGACCAGCAGAATCAGGGCAAGCAGGCAGAAGAGGGCATTGGCGCCCCAGGCCGCCGCCATGGGATCAAGCAATCCGGCGTGTCCGAAGGCCTGGGTAAAGCGGAGCAGCCCCCAGTAAACGAAACATATACCGATACTCAGGGCAAATCCCACTGCCACGCCGCCCCGTCTGAGGTGAGAGGCCAGCGCGCCGCCGAGCAGTACGATGATCAGGCCCGCGCTGGGGAAGGCGATCTTCAGGTTGAGGTCCACCAGGTAGCCCTGCACGTCTCCGCCTCCGCGCTCGACGTTCTGAATCAACTGGTCGAGTTCGCCGTAGCTCATCTCCTCGGGCCGTTTCTGCCCCCGTATGAAATCTTCCGGCGTTTCGGACCATCCGTCCTGTACCAGTTCGGCGAATGTAGTGTACCCGGACAATCCGCCTCCCGTCCGGAATCGCCGTTCCACTCCGTTGGTAAGCAGCCAGCGCCCGTCCTTCCAGACGGCGCTTTCCGCCGTGAGTACGCTGGCGACGAGGCTGTCGCGGAATTCGGTGACGAAAACCCCCGTGCCCACCGCGTCGCGTCCGTCGAATACGCGGATATAGAACTGGCGCCCTCCCTCTCCCCGGAAATAGACGTCGTTCCGGACGTGCTGCCCTGCTCCGCCCTGCAGGTCGACGTGTTCCGACTGGATTTCGGCCCGTTTCATGCTCGTATGGGGAACGAGCCATTCTCCGGCCCAGAACAGGCACACGCATACCACCGCGCTGACGAGGAGCAGGGGACGCAGCAGCCGGTACACACTGAGCCCCGATGCCTTCATGGCGGTCAGCTCACCCAGCCTGGTCAGTTGGCCGAAGGTGTACAGGCTGGCGAGCAGCAGGCTGACGGGAATCGTGAGTACGAAGATATAGGGGGTGTAATAGACGTAGTAGAGCGCGATGTATACCGGGGCCACCTCGCGGTCGAGGAAACGATCCAGTTGCTCGATGAGATCGACCACGAAGAAGATGCTGACGAAGGCGACCAGGCTGACAGCGATGGCGGTGATGAACAGGCGAAGCACGTACCGCGTGATCAGGGACATGAAACGGCGTTCCTCCGGTGGTATCGAAGCGAATACATCAAATGCGGTCCCTGCCGGTAACCCAGACCAGGAAGGCGCCGGGAACGCCGATGACGATATTCGCCGCCCACATCGCCCAGACGGGATCGATCATGTCGCGGTCGGCCAGTTCTTCACCGCCGAGCAGACAGGCCCAGTAAAGCAGGAAGAAGCATAGGCTGACGCCCACGCCGACGCCGATGCTGCCGCGGCGGATGCGAACCCCCAGCGGCGCGCCGATCAGCACGAAGACGAAACAGGCCGCCGAAATGGCGTACTTCTTGTGGATCTCCACGATGTAGCTGTTCTTCTGCCGCTGCCTCAGCGAGACCGTCCGCTCCGCCCGGTCCCTCGCCGCCTCGAGGGAATCCGCCTTCGCCTCCGGGAAAACCGGCCCGGGTTCGATTTTCGCCGACGCTTCGTCGATCTCCATTTGCCACTCATCGATTCTGGCGCGCATCATCTCGATGTTCAGCTCACGGTCGCTCCGGACTCCCGCCTCCGAACGCTGGACGCCGGCCGGTTCGGTACGGATCGAAAACCGCTGCCGCTCGAAGATCTCTTTGAAATAGCGCCCCGTAGATTCGTCCTGCTGAAGCAGTTCTCCGTCGTACAGCATGAGATCGAGCCGGCTGCCCGTCTCGTTGACGTGGAATTCACCGGACTTCGCCGTCATGAGGCGCGGGTAGCGCAGGTTCCCCGTCTCGTAGATGGTGATACTGTGGATTTCGTTGTTTCTCGGGTTGACCCGGTCGATCAGGATGCTGTATCCCGGAATGTCCTTCATGAATATGTTCTGGGTGAAGAGCAACGTGGGGCGTGCCCGGTGGATGTCGTTCATGAGCGAGCGCGCCCGGTAGTTGGCTTCGGGCAGTATGACGTCCATGAAGAACAGGTGGCCGCTCCCCAGGAGGATTCCCGCTACCAGGACCGGCGAGACCATCTGGAAGAAACTGACGCCGCCTGCCTTGAGCGCGGTGACCTCGTTATCAGCCGCAAGACGACCGAATGCCATTAGGCTGGCGACCAGTACGGACATGGGAATCGAAACGGCCACGATCCAGGCCAGGTTGAGGAAAAACACCTCGAGCACGATGAACAGGTCGAGGTTCTTGCCGATGATGAGGTCGGCGATCTGGAATATGATGTCCATCACGAGGATGAACGTGGTAATCACGAAGGAGAAAAGAAAGGGACCGACATGCGCCTTGAACACGTATCGGTAGAGGTGAACCGGGAGAGTCATGGGCCAATCGGGCGGATAACGGTCCGGGGGAGGGCGTTCCGACGCGTCCGGTGTCGGGTTCCGTCGATAATGGTTACGATGTTTTTCAAAGGTCCCTCGACTATTCGAATATAGCGCGCGATAACGGGGATAAGCAAGCGGTTTTATCTCGCGCGGCAGTCCCGGGACAGCGGGAAATTCGCTTGACTTGCCCTTGGTGTCGCGCTATACTCATTTCACTATTTTCCATATAAGGAGCATCTCAAATGGCCAGCTTGAATAAAGTCATTCTGATCGGTAATCTCGGCGCGGATCCCGAGATGAGGTACACGCCTGCCGGCCGGGCCGTGGTCAACTTCCGCATGGCCACGACGCGCCAGTGGAACACGCAGGACGGAGAACGGCGGGAAGAAACGGAATGGCACCGGATCGTCGCCTTTTCGAAACTGGCGGAGATCTGCGGCCAGTACCTCAAGAAAGGCGCGCCGGTGTATGTCGAAGGACGGCTGCAGACCCGTTCCTGGGAGGATCAGAACGGGATGAAACGGTACATGACCGAGATCGTGGCGAACGAGATGCAAATGCTGAGTGCCCGCCAGCAGAATGAGCTCGCATCGGACGCGCCCGGAGGAGTCAAGAGCACGGCGACGGAAGTGCCGCCTTCTACGCCCGAGGCCGATTCCGACGACGATCTTCCGTTCTGACGCCGTACGAGGGAAAGTCCGTTCGCCGCAACCGGTTGCTCCTTCCAACGTGGGCCTGTAGTGAGAACCCATGACCGTTAGACTTAGCGGCAACGGGCTTCCCCGAATATCGATCCTTATTGCCCGCCAGGAACCCGTCGAACCGCTGATCAGGTGGTTGAGCGGCGCAGGTTACCCCTTAACGGAACTGCATTACACCGTTGTTGAAGACCTTCACGCTCGTATACCCGATTCAGACGTCCTGCTCATCCAGACGGACCGGCCCCGGTCGGTCCTTCCCTTCGTGATGGACGAACTGCGGTCGCGCGGGTTCCGGCACGCCCCCGCGGTCATCGTCCTGACCGGCTGTGACGCCATCGGCGACCTCGACGTCACCCGGGGAATCGACGATTTCATCTGCGCGCCGTACAACGTCCGCGAGTTCGATCTCCGCATCAAGAACGTCCTCTGGCGGCGCCACAGCGTGCAGATCCAGGACATGATCGTCTGGGGCGACCTCCTGATCAACCTGGGCAACTACGAAGTCACGATCCGGGGCAAGGCGATCGACCTGACCCTCAAGGAATACGAGTTGCTCAAGCACCTGGCCCGGCACAGGGGACGGGTGTTCACGCGGGACGAGCTGCTGACCGCCGTCTGGGGATACGATTATTTCAGCGGTACGAGGACGGTGGACGTGCACGTGAGGCGGCTGCGCATGAAGATCGAACGCCACGGTGTGCATATCATCACGACCGTCCGGGGCGTCGGCTACAAGTTCGGAGATTGAGATGCGCAGGACTTCCGTGATCCTGTTCGCCCTGGTGTGCGTGGTCTTCGGATGCGCGTACTACAATACGTTCTACAACGCCAGGAAAGCGTTCAATGAAGGGGAGCGGATACGGCTCAACCAACAGACTCCCGATGGCGGCATACCGCCCCTGGCCCTGACCTCTTACGAGCTCGCTATCGAGAACGCGGGTCTCGTCCTGCGGGATCACTCCGGAAGTTCCTATGTAGACGACGCGCTGGTCCTGATCGGCGATGTCCGGGCGATCCTGGGACAACATCAGCAGGCCATCAAGCGGTACGAGCAGGTGCTGAGGCTGTTCCCGGACGGCGAGTTTACCGGCCACTGCGTTTTTTCCCTCGGCAACAGCCTCCTCAACGCGGGCGATTCCACCCGGGCCGATGAGCAGTTGGAACGCTTCGTCAGGGAGTTTCCCGAAAGCGACCGGATTCCGGACGCCCTGCTACTTCGGGGAAAGATCGCCCTGGGCGGCGCCCGATACGGGGAAGCCGTCGCGCGGTTCCAGGAAATGCTGGAAACGCGCCCCGGCGACGAACGGGAGGCGGAAGCCAGGTACAACATCGCACTTGCCAGGATGGAGGAGCATCGGTTCTCCGAAGCCCGGGAACAACTCACACATGCCATCGAGCAGGCACCGACCCGGAAGCTGAAGTTCCAGGCGGGTTTCATGCTGGGTGAAAGCCTGCGGCGCGAGGGGGACCTGCCGGCTGCGCTGCGGACGTTCGAGTCGTTGCTGGATCAGCGCGCCTTCAGCGACTATCACCCCGAGGTCATGCTGGCGATCGCCGCGTGCCAGGCTGAAATGGACTTGAATGAATCGGCCGTCTCCACGTACGAGTCGCTCATCACCCATTTCGAGTCCGACCGGAGTCACGCGGAGGAAGTCTCCCGGGCCATGTTCGAACTGGGGGAACTATATCGGATCGCGGGGGATCTCGATCTGACGGAGCGGTGGTATGACGAGGCGCGGCGCACGAGTCCGCGTTCGTTCTGGGTCGGGGATGAAGCCGACCGGAAGCATCGCGCCATCCGCGAACTTCGGCGCCTGGACGGAAACCTCGGGAACCTGCTGGCCGCAATGGACGCGATGAAATCCTCCGGCGATCCCGATTCGACAACCTCGTCGAACTACGCGAAATTGACGGTAGACGCGGTCGGACTGCGGTACCAACTGGCGGAACTGTATCTGTTTCAGCTGGAGATGGCCGACTCGGCCTCGAGTCAGTACCGCGCCATAGAAGAAGCGTCGAATGATCCATCCATGGCTGCCAGGGCCGCTTATGCAAGGGGCTGGATACTCGACGAGATACTAAAGGACAGGGAAAGGGCGCGTTCGGTCTTCGACTCCATCGCCGTACGGTACCCCGGGACCGCGCACGCCGTGGAAGCAGCCCTCCTTCAGTCGAAACCCATCGCAGGTGAACTGCCCCCGGACCGGCTCTTCGCCGAGGCGGAACGGCTGCTATTCGAAACCGACCGGCCGGACTCCGCGCACGGGCTCTACGAACTGGTCCTCCAACGGGATCCCGATGGTGAATACGCGCCGCAAGCGCTCTATGCGCTGGGCTGGATCGCAGAGACGCATTTCGACGACCCGGAAACCGCCCTCGACCGCTACCGCGAAATCGTGGACCGCCATCCCCGTTCGGAACAGGCCATGTCCGTCCGCGACAAGATTCGCCTCATGGAGGAACTGCGTCCCGCCCCGGACGCGGATCCGACCCCGGCTGCGGATCCTACCTCGGCCGCGGATCCGTACCCGGCCCCGACCCCGACCC
>VXTP01000035.1 GCA_009837395.1 Gemmatimonadota bacterium | reverse complement strand
CTCCCCGGTTGCGCCCTCCCCGGCCGCGTTGCCCATGACGTGGGCCGCCACCGTGTAGGCGTTCTGGGTTGCGCGCCGCGGGATATTGGTAAGCACCAGTTGCGAACCGCCGAAGAAGTTGCGCTGAACGAGCTGGGAATAGGCGGTCAGCCCCGACATGATACCGCTTTGCACCAGGGGCGTGAACGTAAAGTCCTCCGAACCGGTGTGCTGCAGCCGGCCCGGGAAGATGAAGACGAGTTCCTGAAGCGACGCGGTGCTGACGGCTTCCTGGTTGAAGGTGTCCGGATTCTCGTTGCCGGGGGACGCGAAAACCACTTCCGGCGGGAGATGGGCCATGCCGGGGTGGGGATTATACTGGTCCCACACGATCAGCCCGGTGGTCCATTCCACGCCGAACCTGCGCAGCAGGCCCTGGATATCGCCCTTCGGCACGGGAGCGGGCTGCTGGTTGCCGGCGAAGGGATTGGCGCTTGCCCCCTTTTGCTCGGAAGGGGAAAGGGCCAGGTTGAAGGAGGGCAGCGGGTCCGTCAGAAGCAGCGTAGAGTTCCCCGCGGCGATGTATGCTGACAGCCGGTCCATTTCGGGCTGGGTCAGGGTATTGGGCAGGGCGGCCAGGAGCACGTCCAGGTCATCGGGATAGTCCTCCTGGGGCTGGACCTGCACCACGTCGTACTGCTTGCGCAGCTCTTCGGTCATGGCCCAGGGCTGGTTGCTCTGCATGGTGTTGAAATCGAATCCCCCGAAGAGCCGCACTTCCGTGGCGAGAATGCCGAGTTTCGCGCGGTCCGCCCGGGCGGCCACGCGCAGGCTGCGCACCAGTTCGTACTCGACGGGGAGTCCGGTGTCCAGGAACCCGATCACCTGTTCCTCTGGACCGCAGGTGACGGCGATCCCGGCGAAGACGTTCGTGAACCCCGACCGGGCGCTGCGCAGGTCCGGCAGCTCGCGGGGGGTGATTCCGAACCGGTCACTGGCCTCCCGGGCCTCGGGAGTGTACATCTCCGTGGCCTGGATCCGAACCTGGACCCGGCTGCCGCCCACGGCGTCCAGCTCCTTGAGCACGTCGATCAGGCTCGATCGGGTCTGTACGTAGGATTCCGGCACCTCCGGACTCACGAAGGCCTGGATGAACACGGGACGCTCCGGGTCCAGCTCCGACAGCATCTGCACGGTCTCGTCGGAAAGCGAATGGAGTCCTTCGGCGGTTACGTCCAGGCGAACGCCCGCTCGGCCCAGGATGACGTTCAGTCCGATCACCACTGCGACGAGGGCCGCCGCCCTCGCGGCGTGGTGTATCCCCATGCGGTATCCGCCGGCCTGCACGGGCCAGTGGCGCCGGCCTATCAGCACCACGTTGAGGTACAGCATCAGACCGGCGACGGAGACGAAGTGGACCAGTCCGGAGAAACTGACGACGCCGCGCGCGAAGTCGTCGAAGGCGGTAGACATCCCCAGGGGCGAGAGCAGGTCCCGCAGCCCGTCGCTGACACCGCCGGCTATGGGTCCGATAAGTACGAAGGCGGCGCAGAACAGCGCGCCGAGGATGAAGGCGATGGTCACGTGCGAGGTCAGCAGGGAAGCCAGCATGCCGACGGAGATCAGGGCGGCGCCGGCGAGCCAGTATCCGAGGTAATTCCCCACCATGAGACCGAGGTCGGGACTGCCGAGAAACATCAGGACCAGCACGTGGGTCAGGGACAGCACGAGCGAGGCCGTGTAGACGCCCACCACCGAGAGGTATTTGCCCAGGACGATTTCCAGGTCCGTCGCCGGGAGCGTGAGCAACAGTTCATCCGTTCCCTGGCGGGTTTCCTCGGCCCAGACGCCCATGGTCAGTGCCGGGATGAAGAAGAGGAGCAGGTAGGGGAACACGGCGTTCAGCTGGTCGAGGTTCGCCAGGTTGTTCAGGAAGAACGGGACCTGCCAGAACGCGGCGGCCGCGCTGAGGAAGATAAACAGCGTAACGAAGACGTATCCCGTGGGATTGCTGAAGGCCAGGCGCAGGTCCCGGCGGACAATGGCCGCCACCAGCTGGACGTTGATCCGGCCTGCCGGACCGAGGTTCATTCGCCCGCCTCCCCGCCGTGTCCGGTCAGGGCGTAAAAAGACGCTTCGAGCGATCCGTCACGACGCAGATCGTCTGGCGGTCCATCGAAGACCAGCCTGCCCTCGTTGATCAAAAGAACGCGGTCGGCGATGAGGTCCACTTCCTGCAGGATGTGGGTGGAGAGCAGGACGGTCCTGGTCTGACCGAGCAACCGGATATCCTGGCGGAAGTCCCGGATCTGGTTCGGATCTAGCCCGGCGGTCGGTTCGTCCATGATGAGCACATCGGGGTCGTGGAGCAGGGCCTGCGCCAGGCCGACACGCTGCTTGTTGCCCCGGGACAGCTTGTCGATGGGCTTTTCGAGCGCTTCATGCAGGCTGCACCGGTCGATGACGTAATCCAGGCGATCGGACAGCCGAAGCCGATCGAGACCACGGGCCTCGCCGAAGAACCGAAGGAGTTCCAGCGGCGTCATGTTCTGGTACAGCGGACCGTTCTCCGGGAGGTATCCAAGACGCCTCGACATGGAAAGGCGGTCCCGTCTCACGTCGAGTCCGGCGATGGCCGCGGTGCCCGCGCTGGCGCCCAGGTAGCCGCTGAGGATCTTCATCGTCGTGGACTTGCCCGCGCCGTTCGGTCCGAGGAAGGCCACGATCTGGCCCTCGGGTATGGTAAAGGAGATGTCTTGTACGGCGACGAAGGAACCGTAGTACTTGCTCAGGTTCTTCGCCTCGATCATGGTTTTCCCGGACACCCCTGTTCTCGCTCCTTTTCTTGCATATTAAAGCAGATGTCCGCGCACTTTTCGTGTTGCTTTTTTCGCGGCGTCGGATAATAACAAGGGGCCATGTCCGTGTCAAGTCCGTATTGGGCGAAGGCGCGAAATCACTTGACAAACCAGCGCAGGATGTTGAATTTAGATAACTGCAATTTCAGTCTGAAATGTTCCGATTCTTTGATAGGTCAAGCCACCTGGTGACGGGTCTTCCATGAAACTCTTCACGCTTTCCCTCGCCGTCGTATTCGCCTTGTTTTTCACCGGCCCCCCGCACGACTGCGACGAGTTGGAGACCGACGCTGATCATGCCGGACATGCGGATCACTGCCAGGGTTGCCTTTTCGCCACCGCGTCCTCCGCGGTGCTTGAGAAACCTTCTAATACCTTCCCGGACTACGAATTTGTCGGCCCCGCGGCCGGCGCATCGCAGCCCGGACCCCCTCGAAAACAGGCCAATCAGCACCGGAACCGCTCACCGCCGCTTCCCTGACCTGACCTGCCAGCCCGGATGCTCCGGATGAACGTCTGAATCCATCAGGCGCGGTCTGCGATCATTGCCGGACAACACTGCCTTATAAATCCAGCATACCCAGATCGATCTGACCGTTCCGGCCGTCCTGGCTGTTCCGGACGTATCGGCCGCCGGCTTTGGGTTCGCTCCCACCGATCGGCACCGAAATCGGAAACGGAACAAGACGCTCCCGGCCCGATGCACGCGTACGATGGTTGCACAGGCCTTTGGCCGAAATCGAGAGTCAGGGATATCGCGATACCGAGTTTCTGGCCGGGGGAAGTTCAGTTCACGAGCGAAGTAGCATTTCATTTACTACACGCAGCACAGCAAAGGAAGAGAAGCCCAAAATGCTGAAATACCGATGGAACTTACTGTCCGTCATGACCGCCGCAATGTTGGCCGCCGCGCTGACGTTTTCCTGCGCCGACGACAACGACTCCAATCCAATGGGTCCGGACGATCATGACGAGCATCACGACGACGACGACGACCACGACCACGATCACGACCACGGACCGGGCGAAGTAGAGCTCTTCACGACGATCAAAGTCACGCTTACACCGCAGGGCGGGGGATCATCGCTCACCGTGCAGTTCCAGGACCTCGACGGTGAAGGCGGCAACGACCCGGTCGTGGACAAAATCGTCGTTGACGCCGGTACGGTTTACGACGGGATGTTGCTGGAGTTGAACGAGCTGGAAACCCCGCCGGAGGACATCACCGAGGAAGTGAAGGAAGAAGCGGAGGCCCACCAGGTGTTCTTCGAAACCCTCGGGGGATTTTCGCCTGCAACCGTCGCCTACGCGGACAAGGAATCCGACTATGTGACGAACTCTGGCGACGATCATCCCGTCGGACTCAAATTCACGCTTACAGTCCCCGCTAACGCGCGGAACGGTCAGTTCCGGATCTCGCAGAGTCATTACGATGCCGGACCCAAGGACGGCGTGACGCCGAGTGACGAGACGGATTTCGAAGTGACCTTCGAAGTCGAAGTGCGGTCATAGTACGGACACGGCCGTGGCCCATCCTCATTACGGTCACGGCCGAGGTCTGTTCCCCGTAAACGCGGGCTTGGAGAGATTCCTGATGAGAGCAACGAAAGTACTGTGTGCCCTCCTGGCCATCGCCGTGTCCTGCCTCGTGCTTCCGGCAGCGGCACGCGCCGCCACGGTGAGCGGCAAGGTGCTAAGCGAGCGTGGCGATCCTTTGCCGGCGGTGACCGTTGTATTGCCCGCGCTCGAAATCGGAGCGATGACCGACGAAAACGGCGAATTCCGTCTCGAAAACGTGCCACAGGGCCGCCACACGATCGAATTCCGGTTTGTCGGCTACCGGACGATCCAGAGCGAGGTCATTATTACCGAGAACAGGTCTCCCGTGCTCGAAGTCAGCATGGAGCCGGAGGTGCTGATGGGGGATGAGATCACTGTTACGGGCGATCGGGACCTGGCGGGCGAACTCACCGGGTCCAGCCAGTCCGTGCTCGTCCTGCCCCCGTCCGCCCTGGAAGAACGCCGGGGCCAGACGCTGGGCGAGACGCTGGAATCCCTGCCGGGCGTATCCTCCCTGACCACGGGGCCGGCCATTTCGAAGCCCGTGGTGCGCGGCGTGCACAGCGCCCGGGTGCTGGTACTCAACGCCGGCGTTACCCAGGAAGGACAGCAGTGGGGCGGGGACCACGCACCGGAGATCGACCCCTTTGCCCCTGCCCGCATCGAAGTGCTCAAGGGCGCCGCCAGCGTGCAATACGGCGCCGGCGCCATCGGGGGCGTTATCCGCATCGAACCGCCGGAGCTGCCCGTAGATCC
The DNA here is from genome assembly GCA_009837395.1 of Gemmatimonadota bacterium. Lineage (GTDB taxonomy): Bacteria > JAAXHH01 > JAAXHH01 > JAAXHH01 > JAAXHH01 > JAAXHH01. The sequence continues at coordinate 8,869 of VXTP01000035.1, read as the reverse complement.
GGGGGTGGGCGGCCGGTTCAACACGAACCTCTTTTCCAACAACAAGCAGGGGGCGGCTTCCCTCCTCCTGCAGGGCGCGCTGCACCGCCTGCCGGGACTCAAGTGGCGGGTGCAGGGCAGTCTTCGCCGGGCGGGTGACGCCCGAGCGCCGAAGCACGTCATTCGGAATTCCGGATTCGATGAACGAAATTACTCCGTAGCACTGGGTTATTCGACGGACTGGATGGACACGGAGGCTTATTTCAGTCACTTCGGTACCTGGCTGGGGATCTACAAAGGCGCCCACATCGGCAACACCACGGACCTGAGACGGGCCATTGAGCGGGGCGACCCATGGGTCACGGGCGAATTCACCTACGAAATCGACAATCCACGTCAGCGGGTGGAGCACGATCTTCTGTCCGTTCGGTCCCTGGTACGCTTCGAAGGAGTGGGCAATCTCGAAATGCGGTACGGGCAGCAGTACAACCGGCGGGAGGAGTGGGACTCCACCCGAAGCGGCGCCCCGCCGACCAGGCCCGGGTTCGACCTGGGACTGCAGACCCACAGCGGCGATGTAATCTTCCACCACCGGAACTTCGGAAACTGGTACGGAAAGATCGGCATCAGCGGCATGCGTCAGCGAAACACACGGTTCAGCACGGGTTTCCTCATTCCCGATTTCCTGGCTTACAGCTCCGGGGTGTTCGCCCTGGAATCCTGGACGAAGGGCAAGACCACGGTGGAAACCGGTCTGCGATACGACTACCGCTGGGCGGAGATCTACTCGAATGAAGGCCGGCGCGCCACCGAGATCGTCGAAGGAGGGATCTTCACCTACCGCAACATGACGGGAGTGATTGGCCTGATCCACGAGTTGACCCCGACCCTGGCCTTTGCCGCCAACTTCGGCAGGGCATGGCGTCCACCCGGGGTGAACGAGCTGTACAGCTATGGCGTTCATCACGGCACGGCGCAGTTCGAGATCGGAGACAGGGAACTGGACACGGAATCGAGCCTGAATACGGATCTCACCCTGCGGTACCGGGGGGACCGGGGCCGCGGCGAACTGGGGCTGTTCAGGTCGAGTTACCGCAACTTCATCTCGCTGCTTCCGGCAGGCGATCTTGTGTTGACAATCCGGGGTGCCTTCCCCAAATTCACCTATGTCCAGTCTGACGCGGTGATCCAGGGTTTAGACGGATTCCTGGAATACGACTTGACCCGGTACGTGGGCACGTATCTTTCCGCGTCAATCGTCCGTGGACGGAACACGACGGGAAACGAGCCCCTGTACCAGATGCCGCCCACCCGGTTGATCACCGGCCTGGATTTCCGCCTGCCTCCCACCGGGCGCCTGCTGGAAGCCGGGATAGGCTTCGAAGGTCAATTCGTCCTGCGGCAGGAGCATTTTCCCGAAGGCATCGACTTTGCGGATCCGCCGGCCGGCTACAACCTTTTCGACGTGCTGCTGCACGCGGAGCTGGCCGTGGCCGACCATCCAGTCCGCATGCAGTTCGGCGTGCACAATCTGTTCAACAAGCGCTACCGGGACTACCTGAGCCGGTTCCGCTACTTCACCGACGATCCGGGTCGGAATGTAACGATCAGCCTGTCGGTGCCGTTCGGACAGTCTATGGAGGAATAGCAAGATGTACCGTATGCGTACATCCGCGCGCACCTCGACCACCTGCTGCTCCATGGTCTTGCTGGCCGCCCTTCTGGCTACGCAGACCATGCTGACCACCGGCTCCGCGTCGGCACAGGAGCGGGAGATCGTCCCGCTGCGCATCCTGGAAGCGCTGCACATGGACGGCGTCCTGGACGAAGGCGTATGGCAGAACGCCCTGGCGGCCAGCGGCTTTACCCAGCAACGCCCCGACGAGGGCCAGCCGGCGACCGAGCGTACCGAGGTGCGGGTCCTCTACGACGAGCAGACGCTGTACATCGGCCTCTGGGCCTACGACTCGGACCCCTCCCAGATCATCGCCACCCAGATGGCGCGGGACGGCGACCTGGCGGACGACGACTACTTCCAGATCATCCTGGACACGTTCATGGACCGGCAGAACGGCATTCTCTTCGCCACCAATCCCGACGGCGCCCGCTATGACGCCCAGGTGCGCAACGAGGGCCGATCCGAGGGCCGCTTCAACACCAACGTCCTTACTGACTGGAATGGGGTATGGGACGTGTACACCTCCCGCAACGACGAGGGGTGGTATGCCGAGATGGCCATTCCCTGGAGCACGCTGCGCTTCGAGACCGGGGACGACGTCAATTTCGGGATCAACCTGGAGCGCCAGATCCGCCGCCGCAACGAGCAGGCCTTCTGGGCGCCCGTCATCCGCCCCTTCAACATCGCCCAGGTGTCGGTGGCCGGGACACTGTCGGGCCTGAACCTCACCCGGCACGACCACCGATACCTGCAGGTTACGCCGTACTCCCTGGGCGGGGCCACGTGGACCTACGTGCCTGGCCCTTCTACGCGAGACGAAGACTTCGACGGCGGGGTGGACGTGAAATACGGCCTGACCAACAACCTGTCCCTCGACCTGACCTACAACACGGACTTCTCCCAGGTGGAAGTGGACGACGCACAGGTCAACCTTACGCAGTTCAATTTGTTCTTCCCCGAAAAACGCGCCTTCTTCCTTGAGAACGGCGGACTGTTCCGTTTCGGCGTGGCCCGTGAGACGGAACTTTTCTACAGCCGCAACATCGGCCTGGCGCGCGATGGTTCCGGTGCGCTTAGACAGGTGCCGATCACCGGAGGCGGCCGCCTGACGGGCAAGCACGGGCGCACGAACCTGGGCCTGCTGCTTATGCGCACGGGCGACGAGCAGTTCGGAAATACAAAGCTTGAGGACAACATCTACGCCGTGGCGCGGATCAGCCAGGACGTGGGCGAGAAATCCAACGTGGGCTTCATCGTCACCAACCAGCGGGTCGGCGGCGGGGACTACAACCGGGCGGCCGGCGGCGACTTCAACCTGGCCATCGGTCCCAAGCTGGCCGTCAGCGGGTTCCTGGCCGGCACCACCTACCAGACAGGCGAGGAAAGCGAATCGGGATTCGCGGGACGGCTGTGGTCGCGCTGGAACGGGCCTCTGTGGCAGTTCGAGGGCCTGTACATGGGGGTGTCCGAGTTCTTCAATCCCGGCATGGGCTTCTTCAGCCGCCGGAGCCTGGCCCGGAATTTCGGTGGCTTTCACGAGGTTTCGGCCCGTGCGTTCTACACGCCCGAACCCACCAACAGCATCGTCCGCCGGTACTTTCCCCATATCGTGCTCGCGGCGACCTTCGGCGACGACGGGACGCAATTGACCCGGAGGGAGCACTACCACTGGGAGCTGTTCTTCACCGGCGGCGAACAGGCCGGGATCACGCTGGACCGCGACTTCCGGCGGATCAGCGAAGACACGCGTCCGATTCTGGGCGTCAAGCTCCCCGCGGGAAACTACACGGACGCGTCCTCGCGCATGCATTACACGACGAACCTGAGCAAGCCGCTGTTCGCCGACTTCCAGTTCATCATCGGCCAATACATTAACGGCAACCGGCGATCGCTCAATCTCGAGGGCGGGCTGCGCGCCGGTTCGAAATTCACCATCGGACCCCGGTACGAGTTGAACGACGTAGCGCTCACCGACACCGGCGGCATGGAACGGGATATCACGGCCCATCTGTTCGGCGTCCGGACCAGCTATTCCTTCTCGCCCGACGTGTCCCTCAACGCGCTGGTACAGTGGGATACGAACCAGGACCGGTTCGTGTCGAATTTCCGGTTCAACTACATCATCAGCCCGGGCAGCAACGTCTATGTGGTGTACAACGAGCGGCGCGACAACGGGGACGCTACGGATGCCCTGCTCGGCGACCCGCTGGACCGTACGCTGATCGTCAAGCTGGCCTACCTGTTCGATCTTTGATCAATCCTTCGGGCGGGAAGGCTCTCTATTTTCTCATGAACGTACTCGGCGAACCACTAACGGGCTGTTCGATGGATCCCCTGACCGGGTTCTATCGCGACGGCGCGTGCAACACCGGATCGGGCGACGCGGGCGTCCACACCGTGTGCGCGGTGATGACCGAGGAGTTCCTGGTCTTTTCGAAGGCGGCGGGAAACGACCTCAGCACGCCCGTACCGGCCTTCGGCTTCCAGGGCCTGAAACCCGGCGACCGCTGGTGCGTCTGCGTGAACCGGTGGAAGGAAGCCTACGACGCGGGCGTGGCGCCGCCGGTGGTGCTGAGCGCCACCCACGCCATGTCCCTGGAATTCGTGTCGCTGGAAGAGCTGCAAGCCTGCGCCATGGACGAGGCGTAGACCTGCTGCCAGCCACCACGGACGACCCGGGCATGGCCGGTTATGTTTTATTTCCTTGATTTCAGCGGACGCGCCCCTTAAATTTGAACGCCTGACTGGTAGAACCGGCATTTAAAAGATAGGCTCGCTTTAGGAGTACAGCATGGCCAAGAGCAAGAACCGTGAACTGGTGAAACTCAAGAGCACGGAAAGCGCACACTGCTACTACACGAAGAAGAACCGGCGTAACACGACCGCCCGCGTCGAACTCAAGAAGTACGACCCGACGTTGCGGCGGCACGTCATGTACCGGGAGACGCGGTAGCGTCGTTCCTGGAGGTTTGCTCCATGTCCAGAAAATGCAAGTTGACCGGAAAAGGGCCCCTGGTCGGCTTCAACATATCCCACGCCCATAACAAGACCAAGCGGCGTCAGTACCCAAATCTCCAGTTGAAGCGTATCTACGTGCCCGAACTCGGCCGCACGGTGCGCATCAAGATGTCCGTCAGCGCCTTGCGGACGGTCACGAAGATTGGACTGATGCCCTTCCTGAAGAAGCAGGGACTGCGGCTGCAGGACGTGCTGTAGCATCCGGCCTCATGTCTTCCAAGAGCACTTCATCCCACAAGTCCCAGGCGGCCGAACTCGGACCCCTTGCCGTCGCCGTGGTAACCGTCAGCGATTCCCGCACGCCGGAAACGGACATCAACGGGAATTACCTCAGGACACGCATCGAGGAAGCGGGCCACCGGGTCGCCGGCTATCACCTGATCCAGGATGAACCGGACCAGGTCGAAGCCGCCCTGGAGGCGAGTACCGGCGATGACGTCCAGATTGTCATTTTCAACGGGGGCACCGGCATCTCGAAGAGAGACCGGACCTTCGACGTGCTGAACCGCAAATTGGAAAAGCCGCTGACCGGTTTCGGCGAACTTTTCCGCATGCTCAGCTACGAACAGGTCGGTGCCGCATCCATGTTGTCCCGCGCCACCGCGGGCGTGTACCGCAACACGGTGGTTATCTCCACGCCCGGCTCCCCGGCCGCGGTGGAACTGGCCTGGGAGAAACTGATCGCGCCGGAGATCGCCCACCTGGGCTGGGAACTGACGCGGTAGTCGTCTGTACTGAACGCTTCAAATCAAGCAATTCGAATCAACCAGTTTAAATCAAGCAAGGCCGCCCGGCCATGCATGGGGGCGGTTCCTTTCCATATCAACACGGAGGTCTTCATGCTGTCCGCTTTTACCGGATCACTACCGGGTCTCGCGCGTATGGCGCGCAACGTCAGCCCGCGCCGCGTCAGCCCGCGCAACGTCAGCCCGCGCAACGTCTGCCCGCGCCGCTTCACCCCGCGCCGCGTCAGGACCCGCATCCCAATGCTCACCCTGTCCTTCTCACTGGCCTTTTCGGTGGCTCTTACGCTGGCGCTTTCGACGGCCTTTCCCCGCGAAGCTCGCGGACAGACTGAAGACGAAAAGACGGTCACCGCGATCTTCAGCGAACGGCTGACTACTGGAGAGATGTACTACCTCCTGGAAGACCTGAGCAAGAACATCGGACCGCGCCTCAGTGGTTCGGAAGGCGCGGAACGCGCCGTGGCATGGGCAAAAGAGGTGATGGAAGGCTACGGATTCGACCGGGTCTACCTGCAGGAAGTCATGGTGCCCCACTGGGAACGGGGTGAACCGGAGCAGGTGCGGATCGTCAACGTCAACGAAGGCATGATCGAGTTGAACGCCCTGGCCATTGGGGGATCGGTGCCGACCGAACCGGTGGGGCTCACGGCGCCCGTCGTGGTGGTCCACTCCCTGGAAGAAGTGGAAGAACTCGGCCGCGAGGCCGTTGAAGGGAAAATCGTCTTCTATAACCGGCGTTTCGACCAGACGGTGATCACCACGGGTCCCGGCTACGGCGGAGCGGTGGACCAGCGAACCGCCGGTCCGTCCCAGGCGGCCAGGTTCGGCGCCGTTGGCGTGGTGATACGGTCGGCCGGTTCGGACTTCGGCGACGCGCCGCACACCGGCGGGCTGCGCTATCTCGAAGACGTGGAGCGCATCCCCGCGGCGGCCCTGGGCTACCAGTCCGCCGACCGCCTGGAACGGGCGCTCGAGGATCAGCCCGAAGCCATGCTCTACATGCGCCTGGACAGCAAGTGGCACCCCGACGCCCTTTCGCACAACGTGATCGGCGAGATCCGCGGCAGCGAACGGCCGGACGAGATCATCCTGGTGGGCGGTCATCTCGACTCGTGGGACGTGTCTGAAGGCGCCCACGACGACGGCGCGGGCGTGGTCCACTCCATCGGCGTGCTGCGGACCTTCCAGAAGCTGGGCATCCGGCCGCGCCACACCATCCGGGCCGTCCTGTTCATGAACGAAGAAAACGGTCTTCGCGGCGGTCTCAAGTACGCCGAGGTGGCGAAGGAAACGGGCGAGAATCACCTGATCGCCCTCGAAAGCGACGCGGGCGGTTTCAGCCCGCGGGGATTCGGCGTGTCCGCGGACGATGACGTCATCGAACGCTTCCGGTCGTGGCTGCCCCTGTTTCCCCAGAACACGATCTCCTACATCAACATGGGCGGCGGCGGCGCCGATATCGGTCCGCTCCGCAGGGAGACGGGTACCCCGACCATCGGGTTCAACCCCGACTCGCAACGGGCGTTCGACTACCATCACGCGCCCACCGACGTCTTCGAAGCCGTGAACCGCCGGGAGCTGGAACTGGGCGGCGCGTCCATCGCCACGTTGATCTACCTGATCGACAAGTACGGCCTGAGGGACGACATGGCCCAGTAGGATGGTGGCGATGAAGACGCTCGGGGTCCTTCTCTGCCTGGTGTTCCTTGCCGCAGCCGAAACTGGTCCGGCCGCGGTTCCGGCCGCGGGTCCAAGTCCGACTGTGGTCCCGGTCGCGGCTCCTGCCACTGTCCCGGTCCCGGCCGCGGCTCCTGCCGCTGTCCCGGTTCCGGCCACGGCCGCCCACGTGTTCTACGTGAGCATAGCGCGGGTCAAGTGGAACGCGGACGATGCGCGCCTCGACATATCCGTGCGGATCTTCACGGACGACCTGGAAGAGGCCATCGTGGCGAAGGGCGGTCCCCGGCTCAGGCTCTGGACCGACCAGGCCCACGCCGATCGCGACCGGCACGTGTCCGCATATCTCGCCTCCCGGCTGGCCTTTCGTGTCAACGGTGTAGACCGGCAATTGACCTACGCCGGCATGGAGGACGCACTTGACGCCACGGCCTGCCTGGTGCAGATTACGGGTGTGGGCCGCGTGGAGACGATCGAGGTCGAGAACCGGATCCTGATCGAAATGTTCGACACGCAGGCCAACGTGATGCGGTTCGAAATCGCTGGCGAGAAGAAATACGTCAACCTGAGCAAGAAAACCGTCACGGGGACGGTTCGTTTCGGGACGTGACGATGAGGATCGGCCGCGTTGAGGTCGAAGGTTTCGTCTTCGGCGCCGGTTGAACATTGGGCGGAAGATGTCCGAATTCCAGGTATATCTGCAACTCGGTTTCGACCATATTTCGGACCTGAACGCCTACGACCACATCGTCTTCATCATCGCGCTCTGCGCCGCCTATCCGCTGAACCGTTGGCGTTCGGTGGTCCTGCTGGTCACGGCCTTCACGATTGGGCACTCGATCACCCTGGCGCTGGCTACGCTGCGCCTCGTTCTGGTCCCGACGGACCTGGTCGAAACGCTCATCCCGGTGACGATCCTGGCGACCTGTCTGATGAACGTCTGGCGGCCATTCGAAGCGAGATTCGGCCGAAAGACGAGCTACGGACTGGCCCTGTTCTTCGGCCTGATCCACGGCCTGGGATTCTCGAACTACCTGAGGGCCCTGCTCGGCATGGAAGAATCGATCGTCGTGCCGCTCCTGTCCTTCAACATCGGGCTGGAACTGGGCCAATTGATGATCGTGGCGATCTTCGCGGCCGTGGCCTTCGTGATCCTGCGGATCCTGGGAACGCCGCACCGGCAATGGAACCTCTTCGTATCGGGTGCGGCCGCCGGCGTTTCGGCCATGCTGTTGATCGGGGTGAATTGAGCAGGTAGCCGGCAGGAACGAACTGAATCGAGTGGATATACCGGAAGGACGCACGATCGTGACGATAGACACGACCATAGAAGAAGTGCTGGAAGACTTCGAATACCTGGATGACTGGGAAGAGCGTTACCAGGAGATCATCGACCTGGGCAAGAAGCTCCCGCCCCTGGACGATGCCTACAAGACCGAAGCGTACAAGGTCAAGGGTTGCGTTAGCCAGGTCTGGCTCGTACCCCACGTGGCCGAGACCCTGCCGCCGACCATCACCTTCGACGCCGACAGCGACGCCCACATCGTCCGCGGCCTCGTGGCCATCCTGCTCATGGTCTATTCGGGGAAGACGCCCCGCCAGATCCTGGACGCCGACATCGAAGGCATCTTCAGCCGGCTGGACCTGGCGTCCCACCTCAGCCCGAGCCGGAGCAACGGTTTCCGGTCCATGGTCAAGAAGATCCGCTCGATCGCCGACGGCGCGCTGGCGAACTAGACTCGATTGGTCCAGATCAATTTAGCCCGTGGCG
>VXTP01000019.1 GCA_009837395.1 Gemmatimonadota bacterium | reverse complement strand
TTGTGGGGCTGTCTTTGCCGCACGCGGCAGCGAGTGCGATCAGCGTGCCGAGTACGAGCAAGGTAAACGGATGCAGCAGGGGTCGTGACACGTACCGTTCCTTAGCTTTTCCGCGGGACCCTGGGGACATGGGAAACGTTAGCGTCAGGCGAACGCTAATGATGAAGGAATAATTCGATGAAGGCAACCGATATTTTTAAGGCCATCCGGTTCATTCGGACCGCATTACCAGCGTCCGCGCGATCAGGTCGTGATATGTAAATCAACACGCTACGGCCCTGAACAGTATTGAACGCCGACTGCGGACCGTATGCCGTCGATCCACGTCTGGAAAGTTTCGGTCGGTGGCACGCAAAGACCGGTATTGTGCAGCGTCAGCCAACGCATGTTCTCGAGGTTGGTGAACGAATCCGGTAGTGGTCCCGAAAGTCCGGGGTTATTGGCGAACCAGAGAAATACGAGGTCGGGTAGCTGGCCCAGTTCGTCCGGTATCGTCCCCGTCAGTCGGTTCTTATCTAGAGTCAGCGCCTGTAAGTTGACGAGCTGACCAAGTTCGGATGGTATGTTCCCTGCCAGACGGTTGTCCTCGAACCAAAGGCTTTTAAGATTTGTCAGCTGTCCCAGTTCCGGAGGAATACGCCCAGTCAACGCATTCCTGTTAATCTCGAGAGACTCGAGCCTGGTGAGTTTTCCCAGCTCCGGCGGGATTTCCCCGGTCAGCATATTACTGCCGAAATCCAGGTGGGTGAGCTCGGTGAGTTGTGACAGTTCCGGCGGGATGTTTCCGGTCAATCTGTTTTTAGCAAGGTCCAGGCTGGTGAGTTTTGTGAGCTGGACCAATTCCAATGGGATTTCCCCCGTCAGTCTATTGCTGCTGAGATGTAGTTCTACCAGGGAGGCCAACTGCCCCAATTCCGGTGGGATATTCCCCGTCAACTCGTTGCCTGTCAGTAACAGGTTAGTGAGGTTGGCCAGTTGTCCCAGATCCGGAGGAATGCTGCCCGTCAACTCGTTGCCGGCAAGGTACAGGCGCTTCAGATCGACCATTCGTCCCAACTCCGGTGGAATGCTCCCCGATAACCCAATGTTTAGTAGGCCAAGCTCCTGCAGCCTGGTCAGTTGTCCCAATTCCGGCGGGATCTTCCCCGTAAGATTGTTGCTGCCAAGTATCAGGATGCCCAGTTCGGTCAGTTGTCCCAACTCCGGCGGGATGTCGCCCGTCAACGCATTGTCGTAAAGTTCCAACCAAGTAAGGTTGGTGAGTAATCCCAATTCCGGTGGAATGTTTCCTGTTAGATTGTTCCGCCTGAGGGCCAGCAGTCGCAGGGAGGCAAGATGGCACAATTCGATAGGGATGGTCCCCTGAAGGTTGTTCCGTGATAGTTCAAGGCGAACTACCTCACCGTCGCTATTCGTCCTGACTCCGTACCAGGTGTTCAGGGGCCTATCGCTTAACCAGTTCTCGTTGTTGGTCCATTCGTCACCGTTGGTAGCCTGATACAGGATCGTCAGGACCTCGCGGTCCAGGACCACGTCTTTCACGGTAATGGACGACGTGGACGATACTACCCCCGACCGAGCCGTGATCTCCACGGTGCCACCGGCCACCGCGGTCACGAGACCCTGGCCGTCGACCGTTGCGATCGTTTCGTCGCCGCTCTCCCAGGTCACGTCCGCGCCGTCGATCGCATGCCCTTTATAGTCGAGCACCGTGGCCGTCAACTGCACCGTATCGCCGGCCGCCGCCAGCGTGGTTTCATCCGGATCGATCACGATGCTGGCGGGCGTCTGCATGACGGAAACTTCGCTGCTTTCCGACAGATCGCCCAAAGAGGCGGTGATGGTTGCGGCGCCGTTGTTCACCGCGGTCACCAGGCCGTCGGCATCCACCGTCGCCACGGCCGCGTCACTGCTCTGCCAGGTCACCCTCGCCCCTTCGAGGATCTGATTGTTCGGATCGACCACCCTCGCCATGAGTTGGACGGTCTCGCCGAAGGCCGTGAGGATGGTCTCGGGCGGTTCGACCACGATAATGGTGGGCGTCTGCATGACCCTGACGGTGATGCCTTGCTCGGTACTGCCCGACCGGGCCGTAATCCTGGCCGTGCCGTTGTTCACGGCGGTCACGAGACCTTCCGAGCTCACGCGTGCCACTTCCGTATCGCTGCTCTGCCAGGTCATGTTGGCCCCCTCGATCGTCTGTCCGTTGCGGTCCTGTACCGTGGCGGTGAGTTGCACCGTCGCGCCGATGGCCGTCAGGACGGCCTCCGTGGGTTCGATGGTGATCCTGCCGACGGTCTGAACGATCTTCACTTCAACGTCTTGTACGGCGTTGCCGGACATCGCCACTATACGGGTCGTGCCGTACTTGACAGCAGTCACCAGGCCGGCCGTGCTAACCGACGCGATCCTCGAGTTCCGACTGGTCCAGGTCACGGAAGCGCTGGTCATTACAGCGTTATTCTGATCGAAGACCTGGGCCGTCAGTTGGACTGTCTGGCCGATTTCATCCAGCGTCGCCGAGGCCGGCGTGATGGTTATGCGGGTCGCTACCTGGGTCGGTGTCGGGGATGTTGGGGTGGGCGTAGTGGGGCTGTCCTTGCCACACGCGGTGGTCAGCGCGATCAGCGTGCCGAGTGCGAGCAAGGTAAACGTATTAAGAAGAGATCGTGACACAGTCCGTTCCAGATCTTGAATCGCGGGATCCTGGGGAGAGCGGAAACACTAGCGTCAGGCGAACGCTTATGATGAAAGACTATTTCGATGATGACAACCGGTTTTTTAAGGCCGCCCGGTTCACTCGGACCGCACCACCAGCGTTCGCGCGATCAGGTCGTGGAAGGCCTGCCGGCGCTGGGTGAAGACCGCGGCGAGGTAGCCCGGCCAGAGGACGGGAATGCACTTGGGAATGGCCCTGAGCGCGGCGCGGCCGAAGGTGGGTGTATATCCTTCGGCGTCGGCCACCCGGATGCCCAGGATCATCTTGCCGATGGTGGCGCCTTTGGCCGAACTCTCCATGGCCGCGTAGTAGAACCAGGGCATGAGCAGCTGGAAGGCGCTCAGCAGCGGGATGGTTACCGGGTCCGATCCGCCTGCCAGAAATTCGGCGGCGAGCGCGATCCCGGCGCCGGCGGCGGTGAGGATCGCCAGGTCGATGGCGAAGGCGCCGATCCGCTGGAGGTGGCCGGCGTAGTCTTCGGACAGGGAGTAGCCGGAGATGAAGGTCACGGCCGGGCGGGCCCTCCGTCGGGCGTCCGGGCCTGGGTCCAGTTGATGACCTCGTCCTGGCAGGGATACCGGGCCGCCAGTTCTTCGTTCACTTCGACGCCCAGTCCAGGACGGTCGTTGGGATACATGTAGCCGCCGCGCACTTCGGGCGTGCCGGGGAAGATCTCGTAGACCAGGTCGCTGAAGCGGCACCATTCCTGGACGCCGAAATTCGGCGCCCACAGGTCGAGGTGCAGGTTGGCGGCGTGCCCTACCGGGGAGACATCGCCCGGACCGTGCCAGGCCGTTCTGATGCCGTACATGGCGGCCATGGCCGCGACGTTGCGGGCCGGCGTGATGCCGCCCATCTGGCTGATGTGCATGCGCAGGAAGTCGATGAGCCGTCCCTCGATCATGGGCAGCCATTCGGCGGGATTGTTGAAGAGTTCCCCCATGGCAATGGGCGTCGTCGAGGTCTGCCGCATGCGGCGGAACCATTCGTTGTCCTCGGGCGCCAGGGGGTCTTCGAGAAAGAACAGGTTGAAAGGTTCGACCTGCTTCGCGAAGACGACGGCGTCGGCGGGCGTGAGCCGCTCGTGCACGTCGTGGAGCAGTTCCACCTCGTCGCCCACGGCCGCGCGCAGGTGCTCGAACATCTTCACCGTGCGGCGCATGTAGCTCCGCGGATCGAAGTAGTCCCCGGGTTTCGCGCCTTCCGGCGGGGTGACCCGCGGCTTTCGGCCCCCGTATCCGCCGATCTGGCAGCGGACGTGCCGGTAGTCCTGCTCCATGTACTTCAGTACGTTCTCCGCCACTTCTTCGGGTGACCTGCCGTCGGCGTGGACGTAGGTGTCCGCCGCCTCCCGGCACTTGCCGCCCAGGAGCTGGTACACGGGCATGCCCGCCTGCTTGCCCTTGATGTCCCACAGGGCCATGTCCATGCCGGATATGGCGTTGTTCAGGACCGGCCCGTTGCGCCAGTAGCCGTTCACCATGGCCGTCTGCCACAGGTCTTCGATATCGTCCACGTCCTTGCCGATGAAGAAGGGCTTGAGGTGGTGTTCTATGGCCGCGTGGACCGCGTGGAACCGCTGGGTGAAGGTGGCGCAGCCCAGGCCGTACAGGCCGGGTTCCGACGTCAGGATCTTCACGACGATCAGGCGCGACCCGGCGGGCTGGGTCAGGATGGTCTTTACGTCGGTTACTGTTACGGGCATAATGGTTTCCTTCACTGGGCCGCGCAGTTCGCGCCTAGAACGCGCCCCCAAAGAAGACGGCGTTCAGGAACAGGCCGTTCGTGCCGTACCAGAAGGCCCGGAAGTTCGGGTTGTCGGCGAAGAGCACGACGGCGCCGGCGCCCTGCCTCCGGGCGATCAGTGCGGCGGAATCCGCCAGTTCTTCCTGGCGCTTCGGCGAGATGTAGCCGGCCAGCAGTGGCGATGACGTGTACCGGGCCACCGTGGCTCCGGGTGTCGCGGAAGGTTCGAAGAAGATCTCATGGTTGCGGAAAAGCGGCGCCTGTTCGCCGTAGCCGAAGGCCAGCGGGTGGGAGGTGTCGAACGCGGCCGCGAATATGGCGCCGCCGATGCGCTGCGCCCCCCGCGTGGACGATACCAGCTCATAGGGGATCGCGACGGTATCGGGCCGGGCGGATCTCAGGCCTTCGTCGATCAGTTCCTGGCCGATGAGCCACCGGGCGGCGTTCTTCCAGGCGATGAGGACGCCTCCGTCCCGCACCCATTCCATGAGCCGGTTTACGTCTTCCGTATCCAGGTCGTAGCTGCCCGTGACCATGACCAGGGTCGTGTATCGGTCCAGGTCCAGGTCCGAGAACCCGTCGGCGTCGACCAGGGAGACGGGAATGCCGAACCGCTCGTTCAGCAGGTGCCAGGTCTCGCCGACCTCGTAGGCCCGGGTGCCGGGACCCGAGAGCAGCGCGATCTCCGGTTTGACCAGCACCGGGGAGGTCGGTCCGCCCAGGTCGCCGCCCGAGGGCGTCAGGCCCGTGTTCGTGCCGTGGACGATGACGTGGTCTTCCGCCACGACCCGGTCGATCAACGCCCGCACCTGCGCGGCGGTCACGGTGGACGCGGCGTCGCGCTGGGCGACGGGGATGATGATCGTGCCCCGGTCGAAGGTTCTTTCCGTGGTGGCCGCGCCGCCGGAACCGCCCGTTTCGCCCGGGCCGCCAGAGCCGCCCGGTCCGCCCACGGTCGCCGAAAAAGGTTGCCTGGCCAGCCGGGGCCGGAGACCCGCGTCCAGGATCCGGTAGAGTGCGCGCGGCGCGAAGTAGCGGTCCCATTCCATCAGGTAGGCATAGGACCCGTGGCCGCCGATCAGCTCGCCGCCGTCGAAGGCGGCTTCGGTGATCTCCGCGCCGGCCAGGTCGTCGGAATAACTGCGCAGTTCACCGCTCGGTACGCCCATGGCCAGGGGCAGGGTCCACGCCGAGACGTCGTAGAAGAGGGAGTCCGTGAAGGTCGTGACCTGTTCCATCGAGGCCTTGATCAACCGCGTCTGCGGCTGGTCCATGGGGATGATGACCGCCTCGCCGGCGCGGTAAGTACGTTCGCCGGAACCCGCGGTGCGCCCGGCCGGCAAGGTTCGATCGGCCTGCACGGTCCGTGCGAGTTCGTAGACGCGGATGCGGTGGCGCAGTAGCATCTGCAGGAGGGCCTGCGTGCGCGTCCTCGTTCCGCCGAGATCGAGGACATAGGCCTTGACGGGGTTGCGCCGCGCCGCCTCGGGCGCCGACGCGTAGAAGTCGCGCTGGTGGGCGAGCAACTCCGTCCGCAGGGCCAGGCTGCCGGCCAGGGTCGACATGGAGGTGGCGAACTGGTTGCGGATCGTGTAGGGGTAGGTCAGGACCCCGTCGTTCGTCATCCGGTCCAGCGCCCGGGACGAGGCCTGCTCGAAGAGGATGCCGATGGCACCGTTCACGTCAGGGAAGGTGGAGCCCTTGCCGTAGAAGAAGTCGTCGAAAGTCTCCCGGGAGTAGTACAGCGCACCGTGGCGGTCGAGCCACTCTGCGTGGTGTTCCGCGAGCGCCGCCGTCAGTTCGAAGGTCCGTTCCGGCGTGTTCGGGTTGTTCCGGCTCGGAATGCCGGGCTGGAAAAAATAGGTGGCGTTGCTGCCCATTTCGTGGAAGTCGGTCAGCACCTGGGCGCGCCAGTGGTGGAACAGGCCCACCCGGCCCTGCGATGAAGGGTGCTGCGCCACGAGCCAGTCCCGGTTCAGGTCGAACCAGTAGTGATTGGTCCTGCCGCCCGGCCAAGGCTCCGCGTGCTCCCGGTCCTGGCCGTCCCGCGTGGCGACCCGGCCCCGGTTGGCATTTACCCAGTTGACGAAACGGTCCCGGCCGTCCGGGTTGTAGTTGGGATCCATGATGATCACGGCGCGGTCCAGCAGGTCGTCCACGGCCGGTCCGCTGCCCGCGGCCAGGTGATAGAGCACCAGCATGGCCGCTTCGGAGGTGCTGGCTTCGTTGCCGTGTACTCCGTAGCCCATGTGGACGACGACGGGCATAGTCTCGATCATGGCGTCGGACACCGCGCCGGGCGCGTCGGACAGCCGGTGGTTGGCCAGGCGGATTTCTTCCAGGCGCGCTTGGTTGGCCGGCGACGTCACCACGGCGTGGTACAGATGGCGTCCCTCGTAGGTGGCGCCGTGGCGGCTTACCACCACGCGGTCCGAGGCGTCGGCCACCGCCCGGTAGTAGTCGGCCACCAGGTGGGACCGCGTGTGCGTGTCGCCCACCACGTGGCCGATGACCGATTCGGGACGGGGGATGGCCGGATCGTAGGATAAGGTGCCGGGCACGCGGACCTCCATGGCGAACGGAAGGTCCTGGCCCCGGACGGGCCCGGGGACGAGGGCGCAGATCAGGCCGAAGGCGAGGAAGAAGGTTAGGAAGTAGACTGCGGACAACGCGCGAGGGTGGACTCGGATCATCATCTGTTCCTGACTTGGAATTGGGCTTGGATTCATGGGTACCTGGAGGAAAACGTACGCGCCAAGATACAGGCGGCGAGGGTCCGGATCAAGGTTTATCCGGCGCAGCAACCCGGCCATATTGGCCTTGACGCGATCCCCTGCCAGCGTGCAAATTGTGATCCTGACTTCCGACGTTGTCACTACCACAACATGCAATAAGTCTGCGTTCCGGCAGGTTTGATCCAAACGGAGGCACCCGTGCGTATTCTCGTGATCGGCAGCGGCCTGATGGGACCCGCGGCGGCGTACAACGCCATGGTGGACGACAAGGTGGAGTGCGTTACGGTCTGCGATCTCAGCAATGACCAGCTCGAAGCCTGCCGCGAAACGCTGCGGGACAAGCCGGGAGCGGACAAGGTCGCCTACCGCAGGCTGGACATGAACGACCGGGCCGAGACCATCGCCGTGATGAAGGATCACGCGGCGGGCGTGGCGGCCCTGCCCAGGGACGCGAGCATGACGGCATTTCCACTCGCCCTCGAAGCGGGCATGCCGTACATGGACCTCACCCGCCTGGACATTGCCGGCATTCCCAGGGACGAACTCGACGACCTGGAGTCGCGCTTTTCCGGTTCGCGGGGCTTCGTCATCCTGGGTTGCGGGCTGGAACCGGGACTGACTGAGATCCTGGCCCGTCGCCTGGCGGAGCAGCTCGACCGCACATACGAACTGCACATTCTATGCGGAGGCATCCCGACGCGGCCCGAACCGCCCCTGGGGTACAAGATCGTCTTCGGTGGAAAACGCCTGCCCCTGCGGGATTCCACGGCCCGGATGGTGAAGAGCGGGCGGCTCGTGGACGTCCCCCGCTACTCCGACCCGGAACCGGTTTCCTTCGACGGCGTGGGGGACTGCGAAGCCTGGCACGAAGGATTCTTCCCCTGGCTTCTCGAGCTGGATGTGCTGAAAGGCCTGCGCACCGGCACGCAGAAGACCGTGCGCTGGCCGGGGTATTCCAACAAGGTCACCGCGCTGCGAGAACTGGGCCTGCTGAGCGAGGAGCCGGTGGACGTGGACGGCGTAAGCGTGATCCCCAAGCACGTGGTGGACGCCGTGCTCTTTCCCCGGGTGAAAATGGCCCCGGAGGACCGGGACATCACGACGTTACGCGTCACCGCGATCGGCGAGAAGGACGGACGGCCCGCCACGCGTACGGCCGAGATGATCGACCGGTACGACGAAGAGACTGGATTCACCTCCATGGCCCGGACCACGGCCTTCACCGCGGCCATCGGCGCGCGGATGACGGCCCGTGGAGACCTGCCCCATCCGGGCAAGCCCTTCGTCACTCCCGAGCAGGCGATTTACGGGGACGGTTTCGATACGATGATCGACGAGCTCGACCAGATGGGCGTGCGGTTCACGATGAGCGGAAGCTGAGGAGACCCGGTGCGGACGGGCGGGGCAGCCTGTCACGGCACAGGAGGAACGCGCGTGAACAAAATCGACGAAAACCAACCAGCGGCCCCCGGGACGAAAAAGAAAAAGAAAAAGCTGAAACAGAAACACTACGAGAAGGAACTGGCCCGGCTGCAGGTCGAGTTGTCCAAGCTCCAGGAATGGGTGGTCGACCATGGCCTGAAAGTGGTGGTCATCTTCGAGGGCCGCGACGCGGCCGGCAAGGGCGGCACCATCTCCCGCATCATCGCGCGGCTCAATCCCCGCGTCTGCCGCGTGGCCGCCCTGGCCAAGCCGACGGACCGGGAACAGTCGCAGTGGTATTTCCAGCGGTACGTCGCGCACCTGCCTTCGGCCGGCGAGATCGTCCTCTTCGACCGAAGCTGGTACAACCGCGCGGGCGTCGACCGGGTGATGGGGTTTTGCACGGAGGAGGAGTACCGCGAATTCCTCCGGTCCTGCCCCGAGTTCGAGCGCATGCTCGTCCGCTCCGACACCCACGTGATCAAGTACTGGTTCTCAGTGAGCGCGAAGGAACAGGAACGGCGGTTCAGGAACCGGATCAAAGATCCCCTGAAAAGCTGGAAGTTCAGCGATATGGACCGGCAGTCCTACATGAAGTGGGACGAGTATTCGCACGCCAAGGACGAGATGATGAACTACACCGACATCAAGCAGGCACCGTGGTACGTTGTGCCGTCGGACAGCAAGCGCCGCGCGCGCCTGAACTGCATCACCCACCTGCTCAGCCTCTTCCCCTACGACAAGGACCCTCCTACGTCGAAAATCAATCTGCCGGACCGCGATACCGACTCCGGTTACGTCCGCCCTCCCATGGACGACCAGCGGTTCATCCCCGAAGTGTACTGAAGTCCCTACTTGATGATCTCGCCCAGTATGCGTCCGTCGCGGTTCGACGGCAGGGTGATCCTCAGCAGGTTGCAGATCGTCGGCGTGATGTCCGCCGCGTCGATGGAGTGCCGGTAGTGTCCGGCCGCGATCCACGGGCCGTGGAACATGATCGGTATGTGCGTATCGTAGTCGTGGGGCCATCCGTGGGAGGTGCCCACCGTGGCCGAGCCGTACTCGCCCAGCAGCAGGTAGAAGGGCGTGGAAACGAGCATGATGTCGCCGCTGTTCTCGGAATGGAAGCTGTGATAAACCGTCTTCGTGAGGTTTGATTCCGGCAGCAGCTTCCGTTCGATGCGGTGGCGCGTGTAGGCCTGCATTACGCCCGGATGGGTCACGACGGCCGCGGCCGCCGTCTCTTCCACCTCGGCCCGGCTCAGTCCGCGGCTGTCGATGGCCTCCCAGTTCAGGTACACGCCCGATTCCGCCACGTGCAGGACCCAGTCGTCTTCACCGTGCAGCCCGTCCAGGGCCTCCTCTATCAGGGCCGTCAGCGGCTCGGGCCCGACCCGTCCGGCCTCCAGGCCCCGGAGCGCCAACTGCTCCGGCAGTTCCATGGCGCCGTGGTCGGCCGTCAGGACCAGGAGGGTATGGTCACGCCCGACCCGATCGTCGAGGAAGGCGAAGAAGTCCGCCAGCTGCCGGTCCGTGCGCAGCGTGGCGTCCATGGATTCCTGGCTGAAGGGGCCGAAATCGTGGCCGATGTAGTCGTTGGCGGAGAGACAGAGGACCAGCACGTCCGGGATGTCGTCCTGCCCCAGTTCTTCCTCGATGATCGCCTGCCGCGCGAATTCCAGCTGGTAGTCGGTGGACCAGGGCGTGTGCTTGAAGGCGTTCCAGTACCGGGGCCCCGGTTCCTCCAGGCCGCCTTTCGTCACGTGCGGAAAGACGATTCCGCTGTTCCGGTTGTCCTCCTCGCCCTCCCGGATGTCTTTGCCTGCCCGTTCCAGGTACAGTTCCTCCGGCAGCAGGCGGTCCCATGTGCGGCCGAAGGACTGGTTCGGGATGTTCCGGTCATTGAAGCGCTTGACCCAGTCGGGCAGGTCGTCCATGAAGAAGCTGCTCGACGTGATCCGGCCCAGGCCCGCTTCAAACCAGTATGGCGCGCCCAGTTTCCCGGCGGAGATCATGGCGCTGTAGTCCTTGAGTGATATCGTGATGGCCTTGCCCCGGTAGCGCGTGGCCATGCGCAGTTCATCCGCCAGGGAAGAGCCGACCAGTTCCCGTGTGGAGGCGCGTCCGGTCGCGGTGGGCCACAATCCGAGTATGTGGCTTTCCGGATCCACCAGCGACGGCCGAAACACCCCCGTGGACCGGCTGTACCACGAGTTGTTGACCATCCCCGTCTTGTGGGCGTAGGTGCCGGAGGTGACCACGCTGTGGCCCGGTGAAGTGGAGGCGTGCACATGCGTGAAACGGGCGTCCTGCATCCACGCGCCGCGGTCCATGAACCGGCGGAATCCGTCCTCCACGAAGAGGTCGTCGAACCGCTGCAGGTAGTCGTGGCGGAACTGGTCGATGATGATCAGCACCGCGAGCCGGGGCGGGTCGGTCGGCGCGGGAGCTGCTGAAGCGGGCGTAATGATCAATAGCAACGACAGGATTAACCCCGTCCTGGTGAATCCGGATATGGACATTTTCGGCCCTTTCAAAGGTCGGATGTGTTACAGTAGTTTTTTTGTTTCGAGGTTACGACAGATGCTAATGACTAACTCTTTTAACACGGGTGCCGGGCGCTGTTGCCGGTTCCACGTCCCGTTCGACTCATTAGCCGTCGTCTTCATGGCCGTAGACTCATGCCCGGGTCAGGGACGTTCAGGACGGTACGGCAGCAGGTTGGTTTTAAGATAGTGTACTATCGAGCGTTGTCAACGTAGGGTCGCGTCCAGGAAAGGGGGCTGTAGAATCAAATGACGGAATTCATGGTGGTTACCCAGGTGATTTGCGCGGCGGGGGTCCTGTTGCTCGGAATCGTGACCTCCACGGGACGGATCACGAAGTCTCTGCGTGAGGAGATGGATAAAAAAGTCAACTCCTTACACGTAGAGATGCGTGCGGACCGGGAAGTCATTTTCGGTGAGATCAAATCGCTTCGTGAGGAGATGCACGCTGGATTCAGCACTTTACGCGAAGAGATGCGTACCGATCGGATGGCGGTCTTCGGTGAGATCAAGTCGCTTCGTGAGGAGATGCACGACATGAACGGCCGGCTGGGCCGGGTAGAAGGTCACATGAGCATCTCCGCAGCGAACAGTTCAAAGGAGTCGCAATGACCGAAATAACGGCAGTCTTGTCGCTCATTCAGGCGGATGCCGTCTCTCGTTGCCTGATCCGGTGTAGCAGGGCGATGAGGTGATCACGAAACACGGTGCCCGCATCGGGTTCGAAGGGCAGATGGCGACAGATCCGTGGCGCGAACACCGCGGCGTACCAGCCGAATCCTTCCTGGTCGAAGTCCTGGGGCCGCGCCAGGTAGCCGACGGTCTCGTTGGCGTATCCGATGATCATGGTGTGCGGGTAAGGGGAGGCCGACTGGATCTGCTTCCCGTAGGTCAGAAACAATTCCAGCGGATGGGCGATCAACACGGCATCGTTGATCCGCATCCACGAAACGCGGAATTCCAGCCGCTGCGGATGGGGGCCGTCGAGCAGGCCGAGACGGTGCGCGCGCCAGTCCGCCTCGAAACGCAGTTTGCGCAGGTCAGCGGAGTCCGCATCACGGTCCGCGGCCTCGAGACGGTCGCGGCAGTCGGCCAGCTCCGCTTCCAGCGCCGCCCGGTCCGACCGGTCCGACCGGTCCGGGACTTCCGTGGGTAGCGCGACTTCGAAGGTATCGCCGTCCAGTTCCACCTCGGCTTCCGTTGCGATTTCGTCCAGGGCGGGCAGGACATGATCGCGTAGGAGGGAACCGTTCGATTTCATCCTTTCCATGCCGTCGCCGAATCCCCGGCAGTTGAGGTCGCCGCAACTGCCCTGGAAGAACAGTACCCGCAGGCCCTCCCGATCCTGCTCCATCTTCCCGATGCCATCGGCCGGATAGTCGCCGCAGATCACGGTGTCGGCGCCGAGCGTAACGGGGTGGGCGCCGAAATTGATGGCGGCGGCGCGCATCCGGCCGCGGGCATCGTCGATGCGCATCAGCAGCGCTTCCCCGTCGGCTTCCCCGCCCTCGTCAACCCGGTTGACCGAGAGGTCCGGCACGGGCGTTCTCCCGAACCCGATCCGCCCCGGCGCCAGGTTCGACACGGCCTGGCCGATGGCATCGGCGAACAACGCCGGCAACCCCGCCGTGTAGTCTTCGTCCCATTTTCCCCAGGCCACGGTCTTCATGGTGGCCGGGCCGGAATGAGTATGGGTGTTGGTGATGACCACGCGGGCCGGATCGAGACCGTACCGGTCGCGTACGATGCGGTGGGTCTCGTCGACCAGGGAGCGGTCCGTCCACACCAGGTCGTTCGATACCCAAACGGAGATCCGATTGCTGTCCGACAGGGCCAGGGCTGTGCAATAAAGGTCCTGGTGCACCGCGGTGCCCCGGCGCTCGAGGTAGGGACCATATCCGCAGAGCTCAATCCCCACGGGCGGCGTGATGAGGGTTCGGCCGGTGCCGAAATGCAACTGGGCCATGGTCGTGACTATGCCGCCTTAGTCCGGGAACCGCACGGTCTTCCCCGTCTTCACCGATTCGGCCTCTCCGTGGCAGATCCGCAGGGCGTCGCGGGCGGCTGAGGCCGACACCAGGTCGGGCTCCGTGCCGTTCTCCAGGGCGTCGACGGCATATCCCAACTGGGCCTCGAAGGCCTCGGGAAAGTCGATTTCCGGTTCGGTCCGGCCGCCGTCGGGCGTGTAGAGCGTGACCGGCCGTTCGGAGAGCACGTTGTACCAGAGCGTGCCTTCCTCGAAATAGGCGTCGTAACCGTGTTCGAAGGCGGCCGAGCTGATGGCCCCGCACTGGGACGATACGATGATGTCGCGGTCGTCATACCCGTACTGCGTGTTCAGGTAGAGCACGTAGCCGTTCGGACTCGTCTTGCCGTCGGCGTGCACACTGTCCGGCATGCCGAAGAGGTAACGCAGGTAATCGGTGTCGTGGATGTGCAGGTCGATACCCGCCGCGCCCGTGCGCTCGTAGTCTCCGAACCAGTTGCCCTCTCCCCAGAGGGGCTTGGAGATGACCCGCTTGAGATGCAGGCCCAGCAGGCGGCCGTAGCGGCCGTCGTCGATGACGGCCTTGAGGAAGGCGAACTCGGGGAAGAACTTCAGCACGTGGGCGACCATCAGGGTCTTGCCGGCTTCCCCGGCCCGGGCGATCATGCGGTCCGCCTCGTCCAGCCCGAGGGCGATGGGCTTCTCGACGAGGACGTGCTTGCCGGCGTCCAGCGCGCGCAGGACGACGTCGTGGTGCAGGGCCGTGGGCAGGCACACGTCGACCAGGTCGATATCCGGATCGCCCAGCACCTCGTCGATTTCGGTACAGGTACGGATGCCGGTGAGGTCCTGCACGCCGCCGCCGCCCCCGAAATTACCCTGGATATGCCGCCAGTCGCCGCTCAGCTTCCGCTCGTCCCGCGTGCAGATGGCGCCTACCTCCGCGTTGGCGAGGTGCTTGATCGCCAGGAAGTGCGTCGTCCCCATGAAACCGATGCCCAGGATGCCGATGCGTATCAATTCAGTTCCTCCTTTACTTCGTGCGCTTTAGTCCGTCGCGGACGGCGTGAACAACCGCTGGCCGAATTTCCGGTATCCGCCGATGATGGCCTGGGCTTCCGGCGAGGTCACATATTCGATGAGCGCGCGCGCCTGTCCGTACTTGACGTGCGGCCAGCGCTCGGGGTTCACGGCGATGATGCTGTAGGGGTTGTGCAGCGGGGGATCGTATTCCACCAGCACCCGCAGGTTCACCGTTTCCCTCAGGGCGAGGTAGGTGCCCCGGTCGATCAGCACGTAACCTCGCTTCTCGTCCGCCATCCGCAGCGTGGCCGCCATGCCCTGGCCCACTTCCACGTACCAGTCCCCCGAGGGCTCGACCCCGGAAAGGTCCCAGATCGCCCGTTCCTTCAGGTGGGTGCCGGACAGGTCGCCCCGCGAGAAGAACAACGCTTCCCTCCGCGCGATGGTGGCGAAGGCGTCGGCGACCCGTTCCGTTCCGGCGATCTCCGCCTGGTCGTCGGCCGGACCAACGACGACGAAATCGTTGTACATGACGCCCCGGCGGTCCACCCCGAAGCCGGCGGCCACGAAGTCCTCCTCCAGCTTCGGCGCGTGAACGAGGACCGCGTCCACGTCCCCGTTCTCGGCCAGTTTCAGGGCCTTGCCCGTACCCACGGCGATGACGTCCACCCGGATCCCGCC
>VXTP01000011.1 GCA_009837395.1 Gemmatimonadota bacterium | reverse complement strand
GATCGTGCCGATGTTCACGTGGGTTTTGGTACGCTCGAATCTTTCCTTCGACATGCTGCAAATCCTCCAGATAATAAACCGTTATGCGCCGCCGCGAATCTTTTCCAGAATCTCCTGCTTGATACTCTCCGGGACTTCCGAGTAATGCGAGAACTGCATGGTGGATACGGCCCGTCCCTGCGTGGCTGAACGCAGCGCCGTCGCGTAGCCGAACATCTCGCTCAGGGGAACGGTGGCCGCCACGACCTGCGCGTCCGTCCGGGGAATGATCCCGCCGATGCGCCCCCGCCGCGCGTTCAGATCGCCGACCACGGTGCCCACGTATTCGCTCGGGACGGCCACTTCCACGTCCATGACCGGTTCGAGCAAAGCGGGATCGGCCTTGCGCATGCCGTCCTGGAAGGCCATGGAGGCCGCCACTTTGAAGGCTACCTCGGACGAATCGACTTCGTGGTAGGAACCGTCGTACAGGGTGACCTTGACGCCCTGCACCGTGTATCCGGCGAGCACGCCGTTATGGGCGGCTTCCCGGACGCCGGCCTCGACGGATGAGATAAACTCCCTCGGGATGACCCCGCCGACGATGCCGTTCACGAATTCCACGCCGTCCCCGTCCTTTACCGGCTCCAGATCGAGCCACACGTGGCCGAACTGCCCGCGCCCGCCCGACTGCCGCACGAAACGGCCTTCGCTCTTCACGGCCGTGCCGATGGTCTCCCGGTAGGCGACCTGGGGACGCCCCACGTTCGCTTCCACCCGGAACTCTCTCAGCATGCGGTCCACCAGGATCTCGAGGTGCAGTTCACCCATGCCGGAGATGATCAGCTGGCTGGTTTCTTCATCGGTATGTACGCGGAAAGTGGGATCTTCTTCGGAGAGCTTCTGGAGGGACTGGCTGAGCTTTTCTTCGTCCGCCCGGGTCTTGGGTTCGACCGCGACGGACATCACGGGCTTGGGAAATTCCATCGCTTCGAGGGCGATGGGCCACTCTGGGTCGCAAAGCGTATCGCCCGTCGCCACGTCCTTTACCCCCACGAGCGCGACGATATCGCCCGCTTCGGCCGTCTTGAGCTGTTCCCGCTTGTTGGCGTGCATCTGCAGGATCCGGCTGATGCGCTCGCGCCGGTTGGTCCTTGTATTCAGCACGTAACAGCCGGCGGGCAGCGTGCCGGAATAGATCCGGTAGAAGGCCAGCTTGCCGACGTGGGGATCGGTCATGATCTTGAAGGCTACGCCGGAAAGCGGCGCGTCGGGCAGGCTCTCGCGCGTTTCCTGTTCGCCGGTCAACGTATTCTTGCCCGTGACGGGCGGTACATCCTGGGGCGACGGCAGGTAGTCGACGATCGCGTCGAGCAGCGCCTGGACGCCCTTGTTGCGGAAGGAAGAGCCCACCAGGACGGGGATCAGGCTGACCGACAGCGTGGCCCGGCGAATGGCGCCCTGCAGTTCGGAAGCCGTCGGTTCCTCGCCGGCCAGGTAGGTTTCCATCAGTTCCTCGTCCACTTCGGCGAGGCTCTCGATCAGCTTGCTCCGGTGCTCCGCGGCGTAGTCGGCCAGGTCCTTCGGTATGTCGTGCTCGTCGTACGTGGCGCCCATGTTGTCTTCGTGGTAGCTGCGGGCTTTCATGGTGACCAGGTCGATGGACCCGGTAAACAGGTCGCCGGCGCCGATGGGCAGCTGGATCGGGATGGCGTTGGCCCCGAGCCTTTCGTGTATCATGTCGACGACCTGGTGGAAGTCCGCGCCGACGCGGTCGATCTTGTTCACGTAGGCCAGGCGGGGCACGCCGTACTTGTCGGCCTGCCGCCACACGGTCTCGGACTGCGGCTCGACGCCGCCCACGGCACAAAAAATCGCCACGGAGCCGTCAAGCACACGCAGCGATCTTTCCACCTCGACGGTGAAGTCGACGTGACCGGGCGTATCGATGATATTGATCCGGTGGTCGCGCCAGAAGGACGTCGTGGCCGCGGACGTGATCGTGATGCCCCGTTCGCGCTCCTGCTCCATCCAGTCCATGGTCGCGGCGCCGTCGTGGACCTCGCCCATTCGCCGCACGCGTCCCGTATAATAGAGGATGCGTTCGGTGGTGGTCGTCTTGCCCGCGTCGATATGGGCCATGATTCCGATGTTCCTGGTCTTTTCCAGGTTCGATTCGGAAGCGTGCTTTTGGTATGCTTCGGACATTTTTTCTTTCGGCTTGATCGTTGTTTCAGTCACTGCGTCATCTACCTCATAAAGTACAGATCATCGCGAGGGATGATCCGTTTTTACTGTTTCGACGTGATATCGATACGCCGCTACCACCTGTAATGGGCAAAGGCCCGGTTCGCTTCCGCCATCCTGTACGTCTCTTCCTTGCGGCGGACGGCGGCGCCCTCCCCCTTGGCGGCGGCGGTAAACTCTCCCGCCAGACACTCGAACATGTTCTTCTCTGAACGGGCCCGCGCGGCATCGATGATCCAGCGAATCGCCATGGCCCGCTGCTGGTCATCCCGCACTTCCACGGGAACCTGGTAGGTCGAACCGCCCACCCGGCGGGATTTGACATGCACGACGGGGCCGACGATCTTGATCGCCTTCTCGAACACGGGCAGCGGTTCCTGGCTCGTGCGTTCTTCGATCAGATCGAGGGCCTGGTAGAACACGCGTTCCGCGATGCTCTTCTTCCCCTTGCGCATCAACCCGTTGATGAACTTGGATACCAGTACGCTGTTGTACTTCCAGTCCGGCTCCGGTTCCCGTCTTACGACTTCTTTCCTTCTCGCCATCTCATGCTCCCGTACTTACGACCAGATATGCTGTCCGCCTACTTGGGTTTCTTGGTCCCGTATTTCGAACGTCCGTTGCGCCGGTCGGGCACTCCGCTGGCGTCCAGCGCGCCGCGGATGATGTGGTACCGCACGCCGGGCAGGTCCTTCACCCGGCCGCCCCGGACCAGGACGATGTTGTGCTCCTGCAGGTTATGGCTCTCGCCCGGGATGTAACAGGTGGCCTCGATGCCGTTCATCAGGCGGACGCGGGCTATTTTCCGCAGCGCCGAATTCGGTTTCTTGGGCGTCTGCGTCTTCACCTGCAGGCAGTTGCCCCGTTTCTGGGGACTGCCGCGCAAAGCGGGTGATTTCGTCTTACGCTGCGACTTCTTCCGGCCGTGGCGTATGAGCTGGTTTATCGTTGGCATTTCCGCCCAACCTTCCCTGTTGTACCGACCCGGACAACCATGTGAAACACGGATTTCAGGGGTCCGGTCAAAACGCATTTCCCCCAAAAGCCATAGGTGGAAAAATTTAATCAGTTCCGTTTACGGTGTCAAGCGCTTTTTGCCAAAAAAACGAGCGCCGCCGACAACCCGGCGGCGCCCGGTCATGGCCTGCGTCTACATGGGTCAGACGGTTTCCACGGGCGGCGTCTCGGCCTCGGCCACGTTCTGCACGGTTTCGGTGGTCTCGGCCTCCGCGTCTCCACTTTCCGTTTCCGCCTCTGCGCTCGCCGAATCCCCGTCTGCGCTAGCCGAATCCCCGTCTGCGCTCGCCGAATCCGCCTCCGCGTCTGCGCTCGCTGATTTCGCCTCTGCGCTCACCGCTTCGGCGTCGCCATTGACCGATTCCGCGTCGAAGAACGGCTCCGGCTCGATGGCCGGCGGTTCGATCTCGTTGCCCTCTTCGTCCAGGAGCCGCATCTGGCTGTACCGGTCCAGCCCCGTACCCGCGGGAATCAGGTGACCCATAATCACGTTCTCCTTCAGTCCGAGGAGCGCGTCGCGCTTGCCCTGGATGGCCGCTTCGGTCAACACACGGGTCGTTTCCTGGAAGGCCGCCGCGGAGACGAAGCTCTCGGTACTCAGCGCGGCCTTGGCGATGCCCAGCAAGAGCGGCTGGTTCGTCGCCGGGTCGCCGCCTTCGCGCAGCACGCGGTCGTTCTCCCACTGGAAACGGGTGCGGTCCACGGCCTCGCCCTTCAGAAACTCCGTGTCGCCCGGGTCGTCCACCTTGACCTTCTGGAGCATCTGGCGCACGATGACTTCCACGTGCTTGTCGTTGATGCTCACGCCCTGCATGCGGTAGACTTCCTGGATCTGGTTCACCAGGTATTCCTGTACGGCGTTCACCCCCTGGATCTCGAGAATGTCGTGGGGGTCGATGGACCCTTCGGACAGGGGCTCGCCCGCCTGCACCCGGTCGCCGTCGCGTACGCTGAGATGGCGTCCCTGGGGGATCAGGTATTCCTGTTCCGACCCGTCGTCGGCGCGGACGAGGAGACGGTGGGAACGCCGGACGATGCCGGCGACCTTCACGACGCCGTCCACCTTCGCCACCGTTGCGGGATCGCGCGGCCGGCGCGCCTCGAAGAGTTCGGCGACGCGCGGCAGGCCGCCGGTGATGTCCCGGGTCCTGCCGATGGAGCGCGGTATGCGCGCGAGGACCGTACCGGGCTGCACGAAGGTGCGTTCGGTATTGCTCTGGTCCGTGAACTCGGTAACGAGCAGGTGGGCGCCGGTGGGCAGGTTGTATTCATCCTTCTTCTTGCCCTTGGCGGCCGCGATGTAGATGCGCGGATGGAGCGCCCTGGATCCCCGGTTCTCCGTGATCACCTTCTGCCGCATGCCCGTGGTGTCGTCGAGCTGTTCACGCAGCGTCTCTCCCGCCACGACGTCTTCGAGCTGCACGTGGCCGGCATGGACGGCGATGATCGGGATGTTGTAGGGGTTCCATTCGAACAGGGCCTGGTTCTCCTCGACGACTTCGCCGTCCTCCGTGAGCATGACCGCGCCGTAGGGGATGAAGAAGTGGGCTCGCCGGTTGTCGTCGGCGTCCAGGATGGTGATCTCGCCGGCCCGCCCGATAACGACGGGGAGGCCGTTCTCCTGGGTGACGGTCTCGACCGAGGTAAAGACGGCCTTGCCCGCCTGCTTCGTGGTAATCTTGTTCTGCGTGGCGTCGCGGCTCGCGATCCCGCCGATGTGGAAGGTGCGGAGCGTCAGCTGCGTACCCGGCTCGCCGATGCTCTGCGCCGCCATGACGCCGACGGCCTCGCCCATTTCCACCATGGAGCCCGTGGCGAGGTTCCGGCCGTAGCACCGGGCGCACACGCCGCGCTTGGTCTCGCAGGTCAGCACGGACCGGATGTGCACGGTTTCGCTCATCTCCGCATCGGGATCGGCCGAGTACTGCACGCCGCCGCGCTGTTCGATGAGGTCGGCGACCTCCTCGTTGATCTCCTCGCCGGCGGCCGTCAGCAGTTCCCGCGTGATGGGGTCGTAGATGTCGTCCAGCACGACCCGGCCCAGCACCCGGTCGCCCAGCGGTTCCATGACGTTCTCGCCTTCCTTCAGGGCGCCGATCTCGATGCCCCGGATCGTGCCGCAGTCCGGCTCGTTGATGATCACGTTCTGCGCCACGTCCACCAGCCGCCGGGTCAGGTAGCCGGCGTCCGCGGTCTTGAGGGCCGTGTCGGCCAGTCCCTTGCGCCCGCCGTGGCTGGAGGTGAAGTACTCGAGGACCGTAAGCCCTTCCTTGAGGTTGGACAGGATGGGCGTCTCGATGTACTCGCCGACCTGTCCGACGACTTTCCGCTGGGGCTTGGCCATGAGGCCGCGCATGCCGCACAGCTGTCCCACCTGGTCCAGCTTGCTCCGCGCGCCGGAGGCCATCATCATGTAGAAGGGATTGAAGCCGTCGTCTGACTCCTCGAGCGTGGTCTCGACGACCTCGTTCAGCTTGGTCCGGGTGTGCTGCCACACGTCGATCACCTTGTTGTAGCGCTCGCCCTCGGTGATGGCGTGGCCCTCGTACTGTTCCTGGATGGACCGCACCTCGGCTTCCGCGTCACTGATCATCTGCGCCTTCTCGTCGGGGATGACCACGTCGTCGATGCCCGAGGTCAGGCCCGAAAGGGTCGCGTAGTGGAAACCCAGCCGCTTGACTTCGTCGAGGAGCACGCACGTGCGATAGTTCCCTAGCTGGCGGTATACGGTGGCCACCATGTCCCGGATGGCCGAGCTGTCGAACACCTCGTTCTGGAAACCGATCTCCGGCGGCAGGATCTGGTTGAAGATGACCCGGCCGACGGTCGTTTCCATCATCTTGCCCTCGTGGCGCAGCTTGATGATGGCATGGAGATCCACGAGGTCGTTGTCGAAGGCGAGCATCACCTCGGAAACGCTCGAGAAAATCTTGCCTTCGCCCCGGCAGCCCGTGAGCTCCTTGGTCAGGTAGTAGCATCCCAGGACGATGTCCTTGCTGGGCGCGCAGATCGGCTGGCCGTTCTTCGGATCGAGGATGTTGTTCGAGGACAGCATCAGCACCCGGGCCTCGATCTGGGCCTCGAAGGACATGGGTACGTGCACCGGCATCTGGTCGCCGTCGAAATCGGCGTTGAAGGCTTCGCAGACGAGCGGGTGGATGCGGATGGCCTTGCCTTCCACGAGCACCGGCATGAAAGCCTGGATACCCAGCCGGTGCAGGGTGGGAGCCCGGTTCAGCAGGACCGGGTGGTCCTTGATGATCTCCTCGAGGATGTCCCAGACCTCGGGCTCCTCGCGTTCCACGATCTTCTTCGCGCTCTTGACCGTCTGCACGAAGCCCTTGTCTTCCAGCCGCTGGATGATGAAGGGCTTGAAGAGCTCCAGGGCGATGTTCTTGGGCAGCCCGCACTGGTGGATCTTGAGCTCGGGTTCCACCACGATGACGGAACGGCCCGAGTAGTCCACCCGCTTGCCGAGCAGGTTCTGGCGGAAACGCCCCTGCTTGCCCTTGAGCAGGTCCGACAATGACTTGAGGGACCGGTTCCCGTCGCCCCGCACGGCCCGCGAACGGCGGCCGTTGTCGAGCAGCGCGTCCACCGCTTCCTGCAGCATCCGCTTCTCGTTGCGCAGGATGACGTCCGGCGCGCGGATCTCGAGCAGTTTCTTGAGCCGGTTGTTCCGGTTGATGACGCGCCGGTACAGGTCGTTGAGATCGGAAGTGGCAAACCTTCCGCCTTCCAGGGGCACCAGCGGCCGCAGGTCGGGAGGGATGACCGGCAGCACTTCCATGATCATCCATTCGGGCCGGTTGCCGTCGGAGTCCGGTCCGTTGGAGTTCCGGAACGCCTCGACCACCTTCAGCCGCTTCAGCGCGTCGTTCTTCCGCTGGACCGATGTTTCCATCCGTACCCGGGTCCGCAGTTCGACGGAAAGCTCTTCGATGTCGATCTCGGACAGCAGGCGGCGCAGGGCGCCCGCGCCCATGTCCGCCTCGAATTCATGGCCCGCTTCCTCGAGGTCCATGAAGGTGTCCTGGTCGATGATCTCGCCGATCTGGTACTCGGTGTTTCCCGGGTCCAGCATGACGTAGGACTCGTAGTAGATCACCCGTTCCAGGTTCCTGATGGAGAGGTTCAGCAGGTTGCCGATTCGGCTGGGGGGCGACTTGAAATACCAGATATGGCAGACCGGGACGGCCAGCTCGATGTGCCCGAGCCTTTCCCGCCGCACCTTCGCCTGCGTCACTTCCACGCCGCACCGGTCGCAGATGACGCCGCGATAACGGATCCGCTTGTACTTGCCGCAGTTGCACTCCCAGTCCTTCACGGGACCGAAGATGCGTTCGCAGAACAGGCCGTCGCGTTCCGGCTTGAAGGTCCGGTAGTTGATGGTCTCCGGTTTCGTCACTTCCCCGTAGGACCACCTGCGGATCGTTTCGGGGGAGGCCAGCTGTATCCGGATCGTGCTGCGGTTCTTGGGCTGCTTGTGCATTAGATCGACCACTGGTGACACCTCCTGGTATTTATCATCGCTGCAAGCCTCGGGTCGGCATGGCGGCGGCCCGAATTGCTCCGGGAACGCCGCTTGTGAGGTGTTAACCGTTTCATTCTTCGAGCTGAACGTCCAGGGCCAGGCTCTGGAGTTCCTTGACGAGGACGTTGAAGGATTCCGGTATCCCCGGTTCCGGTGGATTGTCGCCCTTGACGATGGCCTCGTACAGCCTGGAACGGCCGTTGACGTCGTCCGACTTCACGGTCAGCATCTCCTGCAGCGTGTACGAAGCGCCGTAGGCCTGCAGGGCCCAGACCTCCATTTCGCCGAAACGCTGGCCGCCGAACTGGGCCTTTCCGCCGAGCGGCTGCTGCGTTACCAGGGAGTAGGGACCGATCGACCGGGCATGGATCTTGTCTTCGACCAGGTGGTTCAGCTTCATGACGTACATGTAGCCGACCGTGACTTCCTTGTCGAAGGGCAGGCCCGTCTTGCCGTCGAAGAGCGTGCTCTTGCCGGATTCGGGCAGGCCGGCGTCGTCCAGCGCGTTCTTGATTTCATCGATGGACGCCCCGTCGAACACCGGGGTCGCGATATACCTGCCCTCTTCCCTGGCGACCCATCCGATGTGGATCTCCATGATCTGGCCGAGATTCATCCGGCCCGGCACGCCTAGGGGATTCAGGATGATGTCGATGTGGCGTCCGTCCGGCAGGTAGGGCATGTCCTCTTCCGGGACGATTTTCGCCACCACGCCCTTGTTCCCGTGCCGGCCGGCCATCTTGTCGCCCACGGAGAGCTTTCTCTTCTTGGCCACGTACACCTTGACCAGTTGAATCACGCCGGGCGCCAGTTCGTCACCGCGCCGGATCTTCTCCTGCTCGCGTTCCAGCTGGTTCTCGATTTCCCGGATGTTCTTGGCCGAAGCCTGGATGACCTTACGGACCTGTTCGTTCAGGGCCGCGTTGACCACCCACCGCTCACTCTGGATGACCCGGTCGAATTCGAGTTCCGCCAGCCGGCTGTCCGTGTATTTCCGCTTGGCCGGGACCACGACTTCGTCCGTCTCGCCGTCCCGCAGCTCGACGCACACCTTGCCCCGGAGCAGTTCCTTGAGCTTGTCGTTGCGCGTCTCCTTGACCTGGTCGATGCGCTGCTGGTAGTCGCGCTCGAGCTCGCGCAGGGTCTCCCGTTCCTTCTCGCGGGCGACACTGTCGCTGTCCTTGCGGCTGTAGAGGCGGGTATCAATGACGATGCCCTGCATGCCCGGAGGCGCTTTCAGGGAGGCGTCCCGCACGTCGCCGGCCTTCTCGCCGAAGATGGCGCGCAGCAGGCGTTCCTCCGGAGACAGCTCCCGTTCGCCCTTCGGGGTCACCTTGCCCACGAGGATGTCGCCGGGTCCCACCTCGGCGCCGATCCGGATAATGCCGGATTCATCCAGGTTGCGGACGGCGTCCTCGCTCACGTTGGGGATCTCGCAGGTGAACTCCTCGGTGCCCACTTTCGTCTCGCGGGCGGGAAGCTCGAATTCGGTGATGTGGATGGAGGAGAAGATATCCTGCTTGACCAGCCTTTCGCTGACGACAATGGCGTCTTCGAAATTGTATCCTTCCCAGGACATGAAGGCGGTCAGCACGTTGCGGCCCAGGGCGAGTTCACCCTGGTCCGTGGCCGGCCCGTCCGCGAGCACCTGCCCCGCTTCCACACGGGCGCCGGTCTGCACGATCGGCTTCTGGTTGATGCAGGTCTCCTGGTTGGACTTCTTGAACTTGGTCAGCGGATAAACGTCGGGCGGCGTGTCGAAGAGATCGGAATCATCGGTCTCGTCCGGCGTCACCGTGATCATATCGGCCGAGACCTGCGTCACGGTCCCGCTCTGCCTGGCGACCACCACCGCGCCCGAATCCACGGCGACCTTCCGCTCCATTCCGGTGCCCACGAGGGGCGCCTCGGTGCGCAGGAGGGGTACCGCCTGCCGCTGCATGTTGGATCCCATCAGGGCCCGGTTGGCGTCGTCGTGTTCCAGGAAGGGGATCAGGGCCGCGGACACGCCGAGGATCTGCTTGGGCGAAACATCCATGTAGTCGACCTCTGCGGGGTCGACCAGCTTGATGTCCCCCTTGTTGCGCGTGGGAATGCGGCCGATGATGCGTCCTTCGTCATCCAGCGAAATCGCCGCCTGGGCGATCATGTAGTCTTCTTCCTGATCGGCCGACAGGTAGTCGATCTTCTCGGTGATCCGGCCCTTCTCGACCCGGCGGTAAGGCGTCTCGATGAAGCCGAACCGGTTGATCCTGCCATAGGTGCCCATGTAGGCGATCAGGCCGATGTTCGGACCTTCCGGCGTCTCGATGGGACAGATGCGCCCGTAGTGGGTATGGTGCACGTCGCGGACCTCGAAGCTGGCGTGCGACCGGTCCAGGCCGCCCGGGCCGAGCGAACTGAGCCTGCGTTTGTGCGTCAGTTCGGCCAGGGGGTTGGTCTGCTCCATGAACTGCGAGAGCTGGCTGCTGCCGAAGAACGCAGCGATCACCGAAGAGACCGTCCGGGCGTTCACCAGGTCCTGGGGCGTGATCGAGTCGGCGTCGTGGAGGCTGATCCGGTCACGGATGGTCCGGGACATGCGGGTCAGTCCGGTATTGAACTGCTGGGCGAGGAGTTCGCCCACGGACCGCGTCCGCCGGTTGCCCAGATGGTCGATGTCGTCCGTGACGCCTTCGCCCCGGCGCAGTTTCAGCAGGTAGTCGATGATGGCGATGAAGTCGTTCGCCGTCAGTATGGTCGTATCGATGGGCACGTCCAGGTTCAGTCGCTTGTTGAGCCGGTGGCGCCCGACGGCCGCCAGGTTGTACCGCTTCTGGTTGAAGAACATGCGGTCCATCAGGGCCTGGGCCGTTTCCAGGTTGGGCGGATCGCCCGGCCGCAGCAGGCTGTACATCTTGGACAGCGCCTCTTCCGTCGTGGCGGTCGTGTCCTTCTTGAAGGTATTGGCCAGGACATCCGGCTCCCGGGTCGGGTCCATCCGGACGATCTTGACCTTGCCCGGGTAACCGTTCCCTTCGGCGAAACGTTCGGCCAGCGCTTCCGTCAGCGGTTCGCCGCTCTCGGCAACGATCTCGCCGGTCTTCTTGTCGACCACCGGCGCGCCGATGCTCCGGCCGACCAGTTCGCCGGTCTTGTTGGACCGGACGTCGTCGAACTCATAGAACAACTGGTAGATTTCTTCGTTGCTTTCGTAACCCAGGGCCCGCAGCAGCAGCGTCACGGGAAATTTCCGCTTCCGGTCGATGTGGACGAAGAGCACGTCGTTCACGTCCAGGCTGAACTCCAGCCAGGTGCCGTGCTCCGGAATGATGCGGGCGGAATAAAGCTGCTTGCCGTTGGGGTGGGTCTCTTCCGAGAAGAACACGCCGTAGGAACGCTGCAACTGGGATACGATGACCCGTTCGGCGCCATTGATAATGAAGGTGCCCTTCTCCGTGATCAGGGGGAGTTCGCCGAGGAAGACGGTCTGCTCGATGATGTCCTTGACCTTCTTGCTTTCGGCCTTTGCCTTTGCGTTTTTGCTGTCGGCTTTTGCATTTTTGCCGTCCCCTTCCTCGCGGATCACCAGGCGCAGACGCGCCTTCAGGGGGATCGCGTAGGTCATGCCCCGTTCCTGGCACTCGAGCACGGTGTACTTGGGCTCTCCGAGCATGTACTCGATGAACTCGAGCGAGAAGTGCTCGTGGATGTCCGTGATTGGGAATATGTCGAGGAAAACGGCCTGCAGGCCCTGGTTCCGGCGTTCGGAAACGGGCACGTCGGCCTGCAGAAACGCGTTGAAGGAATCTATCTGGACCGCCAGAAGATTCGGCATTTCGATGATGGAGGGCAGTTTGGAATAATCGTGGCGTGTGATCTGGGTATTATCCATCGGCTGACCACTTCCTTTCGGCAGGTAGGTGAATAGTACCCGCGAACGCAAGGCAACGACCCCGTGCGCGTGACGGGATCGCCGCACATGCCGCGCGGATCCGGTCCTGACTTACCTTCCCGCCTATTTGAGTTCGACTGTTCCGCCCGCTTCTTCGATCTGCTTCTGAATGTCGTCCGCTTCTTCTTTCGGGACACCCTCCTTAAGTGCGCCGGGAACGCCGTCCACCAGTGCCTTGGCTTCTTTCAGGCCCAGGCCCGTAATCGCGCGTACGACCTTGATGACCTGGATCTTCTTGTCGCCGAAACCGGTCAGCACGACGTCGAAGCTGTCTTTTTCCTCTTCCACCGGCGCAGCCGCGTCTGCGGCGCCGGGTGCGGCGACAGCCACCGTCGCCGCGGCTGAAACACCGAACTTGTCTTCGAGCGTCTTCACGAGATCATTCAATTCCAGCACCGTCAGCTGTTCAATCTGATCTACGATATCGGACACGGCCATGATACTTACCTCCATTGGATTTAAGGGATACTGCCGTTATTGTTCTTGATCTTCTGCTCAACTATCCTGCGAAGCCTTCTGCTGCGATAGAGCCGACAGGGTGCGGACCAGGCCGCTCAGCACGCCGGACAACGTAAATACCAGGCCGTTGATCGGCGCGGCGATGCCGCCCACCGTCTTGGCCAGCAGCTCGTCTCTGCCGGGCAGCTTCGAAAGCGTCACGGCCTGCGCGGCGTCGATGATCTCGCCGGTCAGGAACCCGCCCTTGATGCGGGGGCGTTCTTCGTGGTCCTTACCGAAATCGATGAGGATCTTCGCCGGGGCCACCGGGTCGGCCGACAGGACGAGCGCCGTCGGCCCGTCCAGGGTCTCGCCCAGGTCGGGCAGGCCCGCGTCCGCGACGGCGAGGCGCGTCAGTGTGTTCTTGATGACGCGGCACTCCACGGACTCCGCCCGCAACCGGCTTCGAAGTTCGGTTACCTCGCCGACGTCCAGGCCGGTGAGGTCCGTCAGGTACACGCTTTCGGTTTCCTTCAATCGCGTCGACAGATCCTGGACGATCTGCTCTTTAACGGCACGCGGCTGGGGCATGGTGTCGAGACTCCTTTGATTTCAACGGCTTCCGGGCCGTGGATTCGTCTACGCCTCGCGGGCCGCCGCCTGGCGGTCGACCTGTACGCCGGGTCCCATGGCGGAGGAGACGGTAAGACGCTTGATGTATTGCCCTTTGGCGGATGCAGGCTTCGCCCGCATGACCGCGTCGATGAACGTCGAGGCGTTCTCCTTCAGCTGCTCCACGGAGAAGGACACCTTGCCCACGGGACCGTGCAGGTTGCCGTTGCGGTCCACGCGGTATTCGATCCGGCCCGCCTTGACTTCCTTGACCGCGGGACCGACGTCGAAGGTCACGGTGCCGCTCTTCGGGTTGGGCATGAGGCCTCGAGGACCCAGTACGCGGCCCAGCTTGCCGACGTCACGCATGATATCGGGCGTAGCGATCACGACGTCGAAATCGGTCCAGCCCTTCTCGATCTGCTCGATGTACTCGTCGGCGCCGACGTAGTCCGCGCCGGCCTCCTGGGCGTCCTTCTGCGCTTCGCCCCGGGTCAGCACGAGTACTTTGGTTTCCTTCCCCGTTCCGTGGGGCAGCGCGATGGCGCCCCGTACCATCTGCTCAGCGTGGCGGGGATCCACGTTCAGCCGCATGGCCACGTCGACGGTCTCGTCGAATTTCGTCTTCGAGGTTTCCTTGACGATCGTCAACGCGTCCTCGAGGGGATAGTCCTTCCCCGCTTCCACCTTCTCCCTGGCGGCCAGGTAGCGCTTGCCTCTCTTCATGGCCCGTCTCCTTGCGACTTTCTTCGGTTAGCCTTCCACCTCTATGCCCATGCTGCGGGCCGTGCCTTCGATCATGCGCATGGCCGCTTCCGTATCCGCTGCGTTCAGGTCCGGTTTCTTGAGTTCGGCGATCTGCCTCACCTGGTCCCGAGTTACCTTGCCGACCTTCTCGCGGTTGGGTTCGCCCGACGCCTTCGCCAGACCGGCCTCGCGCTTGAGCAGCACCGCGGCCGGAGGCGTCTTCGTGATGAAGGAAAAACTGCGGTCGGCGTACACCGTGATCACAACCGGTATGATCAGCCCCATCTGGTCATTGGTCTTCGCGTTGAAGACCTTGCAGAACTCCATGGGATTGACGCCGTGCTGGCCGAGGGCCGATCCCACCGGCGGCGCCGGATTCGCCTGCCCGGCCGGCACCTGGAGCTTGATCACCGTAGATATCTTCTTTGCCACAACACCCTCCTACGTGACGTGGGAGACCTGGAGGAAATCGAGTTCCACCGGGGTCGCGCGTCCGAAAATGCTCACCATGACCTTCAGCTTCTGCCGGTCCGGATGTATCGCTTCCACGACGCCGGTAAAATCGGTGAACGGTCCGTCCGTCACCTTGACCTGGTCGCCGGTCCGGTAGGGGATCTCCACGCCTTCTCCCTTTTCCTTGGAAGGCTCGTCCCGGTGCAGTATGCGGTTCAGCTCATTTTCCCGCAGGGGCTGCGGCCGGGGCCCGCTCCCGACGAAATGGGTAACGCCCGGCGCGTTGGTCACCAGGTGCCAGGAATCACGGTCCATCTCCATTTCCACGAGGACGTAGCTCGGGAAAAGCTTGCGTATGGTAGACGTCTTCTTCCCCTGCTTCATCTCTACGATTTCTTCGGTAGGGATGAGGATCTCGCCGATCTTCTCTTCCAAACCCTCCCGGACCTTGAGTTTCTCCAGGTGGGTCTTCACCTTGTTCTCGTGACCCGAGTAGGTATGGATCACGTACCAGCGCTTGTCCATTAATCACCTCATCATGGGTCGCTACGCGTCAGGCCCCGAGCAGACGGCTCAGTATGATGGACAGGATGAAGTCGATCACGCCGGTGAAGGCGGCCAGGATGAGCGTGATGATGATGACCACGGTAGTCGAACCGATCAGTTCGTTCCGGCTCGGCCAGCTCACCTTGGAGAGCTCCGTCCTCACTTCCCTCAGAAAGTCCACCGTTCGTTCGTACATGGTCCCTGCTTCTTGCGGTTGCGGCGGTCGGTCTGGCCCGGGCCGTTCTCTCCCGCGTGCCTGCGCGCATGTGCGTACCGCATAAAAAGGCAGGCCGGAACCGTGTTTTCCGCTCAGTTCGCGTCGCCGGCCTGCGGTTATGCGCGTCTTCTATGTCAGTTCATCCGGACCAACGGGGGCGGGTTTTCGGCCGCGCCGTCCCGTGTCCTGTCCATACCTGCCGTACTACTCGATGACTTCGGTGACGACGCCCGCGCCGACGGTCCTGCCGCCTTCGCGG
>VXTP01000020.1:38598-93580 GCA_009837395.1 Gemmatimonadota bacterium | reverse complement strand
AGACCGTCAAGGGCGGCACGGTGCAGAACGGGCGCTTCGACGAGCTCATGCCCGAAATGGTATACCAGTGGAACCTGGCCGAGATCCGGGACCAGGCCGGCAACACGATCCGGTTCAGGTACGCTTCCGACGGTCCGGTCACCACGGTCCGGGACTGGGCGAAGGAACGGGCCGCAGAAACGCGCTCCTTCCGAAACCTGCTCGACTTCGCGGACCTGGACCCGCGCTTTCCGAACGGCGTCTCTGAAGATGGGAACATCTACAACCTGACCGTGGTCAAGACGTTCCATACCGGCCACCTTGACGAGGTCATCCTTGCCGGCTCAGACGGCAAGGTCGTGCGGAGGATCACGACCGAGACCAGCGAGCGCGAGGACCTCCATGTCGCCCGGCACGGCGGCGTTGCCATCACCTACGACAACTACTTCGACACGCCGGCGGGCCAGAACCTCACCTACGGCCACCACCTGGTGCGCAACAACCGCAACTACCGGATGTACGACGGCATCTCGAGCGCCCACCGCCTCGACGCGCTTAAGGTCACCGATGCAGCCGGCAGCCAGGTCGCCCGGTACGTTTTTCGCTATGCCGACGACAAGAGCCTTCAGGCGCGGCCCCCTGTGGCGCCGGGCGACAACGCGCGCACGCTCCTGCTCGAGGAGATCGCCGTCATGGGCACCGGCAGCGCGGCCTCAGACCAGCTGCCGCCCTGGCGCTTCACCAACACGCTGGGCGACAGCTACCGCATCACCAAGATCTTAACGCCCGCGGGCGGAGAGATGAAGATCGCCTATGAGGGGGTCGCACCTCCCGATACCACGCTTAAATACGATGACGCCTATTTCGACCGGGCTCGCCGCATCAAGCGCATGATCCGAGACGCGGACGGCGGCGGGGGACCGGTCCCGCCGGATATCACCACGTTCAACTATATCCAGACGGCGCCGGTCATGGATATCATCGACGACCGGCGCGTACGCCGCATCACCTTCCCCATCGTAGACGAGGTCCTGCCCGGAGGCCATGGGAAAACACGGCGCGACTTCGTGGGCGAATCCGACCTGGACGCCCTGGGGCTCTCGGCCACGAACAAGAAGCAGGAGTCCGAACGCGACATCCGCAGGGGCCTGCTGGAGCAGACGATCCACTACGACGCGTCCGGAACCGTGGTCCAGCGGCAGCGAACGAACTGGCAGGTCACGACCCAGGGCACCTGGACCGGCCGCTGGCAGCCCTTCTACCACCCGGGCATCCCCCAACAGGCGTACTGGATCAGGGCGCAGGAGCAGGCGACCACCAGGGACGGGGTCATCACCACCACGCAGCTCACCCATAACGCGAAAAACGGCCTGGTGGCCAGCGAGACGCTCAAGTCGGGCAGCCACACCCTGCGCGTCACCGAGACCAGCTATCACGCGGACCAGGTGACGAGGAGTCCGGTGACCCTAGTCTTCGGACAGCCCGTCCTCGACACCTCCCTGTCGACCGCCAACCGCACCCACGCCGCCTTCCTTAGCTCCGGAGATCCGCCCGTGGCCTCGGTGGAGGCTTTTCTCAACGCGGACTCGGCAATCGAGAGCTCCGGGTTCTACGACTTCGCAGGCCGGCGCTTCTCCGTGTCCGGTCGCGATGCGCTGCGCATCCGGGGCGTCCTCGGCACCGATCAGCTGCAGGGCGGAGACAACATGTACGCCGGCGTCACGGTAACCGTCGCCTGGAAGAACGCCGGCAGCCGTCCGGCCGCGTCGCTGACGCAGGTCGTGCCGCTGGCCGGCGGGCGGCCCGATCCCGAGGAAAAATCCTTCGACGTCCTCATGCCCGTGCCTTCGAGCGCGGAGAGCGCCAGGGTCAACCTCACGATGTATGCCGGCGTCTACAAGCCGCAGCAGGCCGTGTACCGCAAGATCAGGGTGTACGCGAAGGACATCCAGGTCACCGGGATGAGTGCCGACGACCCCGAGGACGTGTTCCTCAAAGGCGCCCACATCCTGGACCGCCCCCACGTGGTCACCGTCAGGGACGGGTCCGGCACAAAGCTGCAGTCCGCCAGGCATCGCTACGGCCGGTTTGTCCACGGAAACAACGCCATCATCATGCCCGACACCACCTCGGTGTGGCTGGACCGCAACGCGGACGGCCAGGTGGACACGGGCGAGTGGATCGACCGGCAGGTGGCCGCCGCCTACGACGCCTACGGCAACCTGACCCAGGCGAAGGACGCCCATGGCACGGTGAGCTCCACGATCATGGGCTACGGAAGGATGCGGCCCGTGGCCGCCTTCACCGGGGCCGATGCATCGAAAGTAACCGCCGAGGTCTTCGATGACCACGCCGGCTGGGACGCGCTCGTCGCCGCGGGTCCGTGGCTCAGAACCGACACCAGGCCCGGCGCCATCACACTGGAAGCCGGCGCCATCACACTGGACAACGCCGTGGCAGAACGCACCCTGCCCTCCCTGGCCGCCGGCGTGTTCGAGGTCGACGCCAGGGTCCAGGCCACCGACGAACGCACCGAGGTAACCCTCGGACAAAATCGCATCCGTTGGGTCTTCGAACGGGATGGCAGCGTGAAGGCTGCAGACAACGGGACCCTCAAGGACACGGGCGCGCGCTACGTGCCCGGCCGCTGGCACCGCCTGCGCATCGCCTGGAAGAACGGCCGGTGGTGGGCCCGCATGGACGGTGCGCGCTACCCGAAGACCGGCGCATGGAACATGAGGGGCCGCAGAGGCGTCGTCGACGCCGTCAGGCTGGCCAACGGTGTGCAGTCGGTCGTCGCGTCCTTCGATAACCTGCGCGCATGGCCGGAAGGCGCGCAGCCGGGCGCCATGACCACCTACGATCCGGTGACCCTGGACGCCATAGCCGTTACCGACGCGAACGGACATACCGTCCGGTACGCAAGGGACGGCCTGCGCCGCGTCGTGCAGACCACGGACGGCGCCGGACGCCTCACCGCCCAGCGGGACCACCGCTTCTCGCGTGGCATAAGCGCTACCAGCGCCTATAACACCTCAAGACCCAACCGGCAGACCGATATCGCCTATCTTTCCAAAGACGGCCACAAGGATCTCTCAAAGGACGGGCACCGCGTCATCACCCGCGGCACAGGTGACCGACTCGAAGAGGGCGTCAGCCTGGAGACCACCGGTCCCTACGTCGTCGAAGCCGGAGAGACCGTAGATCTGAAAGCCAGCGTGCGCATCGTCCTGGGGCCCGGCTTCCACGCCAAGGCCGGGTCGAACTTCCGAGCGGGCATCGACCCCCGGGCTGTAGGCGATGGCGTCACAGGTACCGGGGCTGTCGCCTACAACCAGCGGAAAGCCACGAAGCGGTCCGTAAAGCTGGGGCCCTCCTCCGTGCTCGAAACCGGAAGGGTCGAAGGCCGCGTCACCGCAAGGGCCGACTTCCATCCGGCATCGGCGATTTCGGGAAAAACCGTCATCATGGCTTTTGATGACAGGGACGCAGGCGACTACGTCCGCATGGTCTACGACCGCGGCCGCGTAAAGCTGGAGAGCCGCATCGGCGGCACCTCCGCGTCCACGGCCATGGTACCCGGTTACAACCGAAACTGGCCCTGGGCCCGTGTCGAGATGGAGCTCGTTCCCTCGGGCAGGGTGAACGCCTGGATGTATAACCACCGGGACACCCGATTCAAAGGCGCATCGGCCTCGGTCGCCGTCCCGGCGAACTGGACGCCCGCGTTCAAGGCGGCAGGCGAGTCTGGAGACGCCTACCTCGCGAACCTCTACGTCGGCAAGGCGGAGGCCGTCACGACCTACTACGACGGCCTGGCACGAAGCATGCAGACGCGGGCAGGGGCCGAAGCCAACGACATCGTCACCCGGACAACGTACAACCGGGCGGGCAAGCCCGACCGCTTGCTGGGGCCCGTACACCAGGCGCCGTCTTATGACTACTGCGTCCTGAGTGATGCTGCTGCTGGCAGCAGGATCACCCGGACCGCCTACGACGACGACCCGCTCCTGAGGGTATCACGCGTCGTCCCGCCCGGTCACGACAACAACTCGGCTGTAGACACCCGCTACGGCAACTGGGGCACTGAGTCCGGACTGGGTCGATCGTTCCAGACCGTCGACGACGAAAAAGGTGTGGCCACCACCAGGGTCTATGACCCCTATGGGCGCATGCGCCACGTCATCGCCGACTCGGCGGGCACGAACGTCGCCACCCGAAACAACAGGACGTCCTATGCCTACGACGCCCTGGACCGGCTTATCTCGACCACCATGCCGGGCGGCGGCACCACGCGCTACGCCTACGACACCCTGGGCCGCATGACCAGCCGGCATCATCCCGACGCCGACGGCGCCACGCTGTACAAGTACGACGACCTGGGCCGCGTGCGCTTCTCGCAGGACGCCCGGCAGCGCGCCTCCGGCACGGGCGCCAACAGGAAAATCACCTACACCGTCTACGACGACTTCGGGCGCGTGACCCGCGTGGGAGAGGCGACCGCCAACTTCTCTGAGCTGGACCCGGAGCGGTCCTACCCCTTCGAGAACGACGCCTCGTCGTGGCGCAGCCGCATGACCTACGACGGCGGCGACCTTGTCGCGGGTGGCGAGATCGAAGGCGGCGGTCCCAACTATGCCCAGGGGCGCCTGACCAAAGCCCAAGAGAATACCGACGCCGACGCGGCCGCCGAGGTCGTGCACC
Source organism: Gemmatimonadota bacterium (assembly GCA_009837395.1). GTDB lineage: Bacteria > JAAXHH01 > JAAXHH01 > JAAXHH01 > JAAXHH01 > JAAXHH01. The sequence continues at coordinate 88,897 of VXTP01000020.1, read as the reverse complement.
GCTACGCCTACGACCACCTGGGCAATGTGCGCGTCAAGCAGGTGAGCATTGAGGGCCTGACCGGCGCGAAGACGGCCGCCTATACCCACGACCTGGCGGGGCGTGTAACGAGACTCACCTACCCCGACGGCGCGCAGGCGCGCTACGCATATGACAGCGCAGGGCGGCTCAGCCGCGTGGGGGATGTGAATGGCAACACGCTCGCGGCGTACACCCACACCGCTGCCGGCAACATCGCCACCCACATCGTGGGTCAGGGCGAGGGTGACACCACAGCGGATGGCGTAGTCACCGGTACCTACGCCTACAACCCGCGCGAGTGGGTCACCGAAATCGACTATGCGGGCAAGTTCAGTTCCGAGCTCACCTACGATCTCGCCGGCAACGTCACCAGACAGATGTACAGCCATGGCAGCGCCGCTTCCAGGACGGCAGACTATGCCTACGACAACCTGTACCGGATCACCGGCTTCGACCTGACCGGCGGCACGAGCAGGGATTACGCCTACGACCGTAGCGGCAACCTGACGTCTGTAGTGACCGACAGCAGCCGGCTCACCTACAACTACTCAGGTACCTCCACGCCCAACAGGCTGGACAGCACCACGGGCGCTGGTGGTCAGACGTACGCCTACAACCAGAACGGATGGATGACGCGCAAAGGTGCAGATACGGTGAGATACGACTACCGGGGGCTTACCACCGGAGTTGGCAGCGCGCGGTATCTCATGGACCCGGACCGAAGGCGCGTGAAGAAGACCGTCGGGTCGGCCACGACGTACTACCTGAGAGGCCCGGGCGGCAGCGTCCTGGCCGAATACTCAGGACAGACCGTCTCGGCAAGGTATGTGTATGCAGGGGCCCGAAGGATCGTACGCATAGCCGGAGATAGCGCCAGCTACTACCTGGCCGACCACCTTGGCAGCACAAGGAGCTTGGTCGACGAAGCCGGCATCGTCACCGCCGCCTACGACTACTGGCCCTACGGTAAGGTCCTCGCTTCGAGTGGCACGGGCGCTACGCACTTCCGGTTCACAGGACACGAAAGGGACGCCGAGTCCGGTCTTGACTACATGCCCGCGAGGTCGTACGCTTACGATGTCGGCAGGTTCCTGAGGCCCGATCCCATGCAGGACGAGTACCCGGGGATCAGTCCCTACGCCTATGCCGCCAACAACCCGTTGAAGTATGTGGATCCCGATGGCGCGTACTTTGAGTCGTTCTGGGATGTCGCCAACATCGGCATCGGTTTGGTATCGCTCGCTCAGAACGTAAGCGAGGGAAGTTACGGTTGGGCGGCGCTGGACGTTGTAGGCCTCGCCGTGGACGCGGGTGCTACTATCGTACCGGGCTTGCCGGGCGGTGCGGGCACACTGATTAAATCAATACGTGGGGCTCGCGCGGTAAATCAGGCTGACAATGCGACAGATGTCGCAAATACGATAGATGCTGGCAGGTCGGCGAGTAGTGGAACGGGCGCAAAGGGAACACTGAGGGACCGACTTGGCGATCCGCCTCCTGGGATGGAGAACGCACAGGCTCATCATGACCTTCCGCAAGCACGAAGGTTTCGGAAACACTGGGAACGTGCCGGACTGGACATCAATAATCCGAGCTATGGACGATGGGTGTCAGGAAGTCCTCAAGGCAATCATCAGAAATGGAGTCGTGCTTTTAACGAAGAATGGGATGATTTCTTTAAGCAATATCCTGATGCTTCGCGTGAACAGATATTGAATAAGATGGACGAGTTACGTAACAAGGGGGAATACCAATAATGAGGTATTTTAGTATCGGTCACGATACGTCCTACAGAAGGGGTATGCCGGAGATATATCAGATTCTGGAAGGTCTTACTGACTATGGACCTTGTCCGGTATGCGGCATAAACAAGCGGGACCCGTCCGGTGATCTGCGTGTGATATTGGGAGACGGCAGGGCCAGTATCTGGCCTGATCTCATTGCTTGCGGTGATTATCCCTGTTTTGTGGCCTCGGTCCGCTTCGTAGACGCGATGCGTGAAAGCGGTATTCGTATCGAAAAGGGCGGAAGGGTAGATTTCGTCGAGCCCATCGAAAACGGCCTGTCATTGGACAACTCGCCGGGATACTACTGGCTGGACGGCAGAAGGGGTCATCAGGCTGGCAAGATGGATTATGACGCGAGCGGGTACGTCGCCGTGCGTTTCTGCGGTGTTTGCGAGAATCGAACCGATGATATCATATTGACAGGTCGTCGTCGCCGGTCTGACCCGCCTCCACCAACCGTGTTCGAAATTGATGAAAAATCCGGGCATGATCTCTTTACGACGGATCTGTCGCCCTGCGCATTTTTCTGCACGGAGAGCGTGCTTGAAACAGTGAGGAAGTACAAGCTGACGAACATAGCGTTCTATCCCTGTGAGGAAGGTGAAAAAGCCAGGCGGATTGCGTACTAGGTCGAAGCTAACGAGAAAGTGAAGTTGCGCATTACGAAGAAATGAGCCCGAAATGGGATTCTACATTGTATCAGACTATACGGTGTTTCAAAGAGGTGTAATGCCATACATCTCCACGATTCTGGAAGGTTATCCCGATCTTGGCCCCTGTCCTGAATGCTACGAAGTCATGGGGCAACTCACCGGGGATCTTCGGGTCGAGTTGGCAGATAGTCCTGCCAAAGTCTGGCCGGATGTATTCGAGTGTGAGGAATACCGTTGCTTTATCGTCTCGCAACGTTTTGTAGACGCGATGCGTGCGAACAACATCAGGATCGAACCAGGCGGCCGGGTGGAGTTCGAGGGTCCCATCGTAAACGGTCTGTCGTTGGACGACGCCCCCGATTACCACTGGCTGGATGGCAGGGAACGCCATCAGGCGGGCAAGATGGATTTTGACGCGAGCGGCTATGTTGACGTGCGTTTCTGCAAGGTATGTGGGAATCGTACCGACGATTGGAAATCGTCAAGAAGGCAACGCGAAGGCGATCCTACTCCACCGTTCGTGTTTGATTACGACGCAAGCACAGGCCACGATCTGTTTACGACGGATCTGTCGCCGATTGTGTTCTTTTGCACAGACCGGGTACTTGAGACGGTCAAAAAGTGCAAGCTTACGAACCTTCAGTTTTTTCCAGTTGAAGATCCAGCAGGAGAGAACCGGATTGTGTTTTAAGCTGCGTTGTTATCGCACATCCATTCAGAAGTATGTTCGCACTACCATGGGAATTGGTCCCGCGCGGGCAGGATCGGCACATAGTCCCAATATGACGCCACCAACCAAGTCCGCATGGTCTACGACCGCGGTCGCGTCATGCTCGAGAGCCGCATCGGCGGCACCGCCGCATCCAGGGCCATGGTGCCGGGATACAACTCGAGCTGGCCCTGGGCGCGCGTGGAGATGGAGCTCCTGCCCACCGGCAAGGTGAACGCCTGGCTCTACGGCCACGAGGTCACCCGGTTCAAGGGCGCTAGCGCTTCGGCCACAGTCCCGGCGAACTGGACGCCCGTGTTCATCGCCAGGGGCGAGTCTGGTGACGGCTACCTCGCGAACCTCTACGTCGGCAAGGCGGAGGCCGTCACGACCTACTACGACGGCCTGGCGCGAAGCATGCAGACGCGGGCAGGGGCCGAAGCCAACGACATCGTCGCCCGGACGACGTACAACCGGGCGGGCAAACCCGATAAACTGCTCGGTCCCGTATACAGGTCGCCCTCGCAGCGCTACGGCGCCCTGGCCGAGACCGACGCGGGTGGCCGCGTCACGACGACCACCTACGACGACGACCCGCTCCTGAGGGTATCGAGCGTCGTCCCACCCGGCCACGACAACAACTCGGCCGTCGACACCCGCTACGGCAACTGGGCCGCCGGGCCCGGCCTGGGCCGGTCCTACGTGACCGTAGACGACGAAAAGGGCGTGGCCACCACCAGGGTCTATGACCCCTATGGGCGCATGAGCAACGTCATCGCCGACTCGGCGGGCACGAGCGCCGGTACCCGGAACAACCGGACGTCCTTTGCCTACGACGCCCTGGACCGGCTTACCTCGACCACCATGCCGGGCGGCGGCACCACGCGCTACGCCTACGACACCCTGGGCCGCATGACCAGCCGGCATCATCCCGACGCCGACGGCGCCACGCTGTACAAGTACGACGACCTGGGCCGCGTGCGCTTCTCGCAGGACGCGCGGCAACGCGCCGCCGGCACGGGCGCCAACAGGAAAGTCACCTACACCGTCTACGACGACTTCGGGCGCGTGACCCGCGTGGGCGAGGCGGCCGCAGGCTTCTCACGTCTCGACCCGGAGCGGTCCTATCCCTTCGAAAACGACGCCTCGTCGTGGCGAAGCCGCATGACCTACGACGGCGGCGATGCCGTTACCGACAGCGACCCAGTCGCCGGCAACGGGGCCGCCTCTGGCGGTCCCAACTACGCCCAGGGGCGCCTCACCAGGGCCCAAGAGAACACCGACGCCGACGCAGCCGCCGAGGTCGTGCACTGCTACGCCTACGACCACCTGGGCAACGTGCGTGTCAAGCAGGTGAGCATCGACGGCCTGACCGGCACCAAGACGGCAGTATACGACCACGACCTGGCAGGGCGGGTGACGAGACTCACCTACCCCGACGGCGCGCAGGCGCGCTACGCATATGATAGCGCAGGGCGGCTCATCCGCGTGGGGGATGCGAAAGGGAACACGCTAGGAGAGTATACCCACACCGCCGCGGGCAACATCGAGACCCACGTCACCGGAGACGACGTCGTAACCGGACGCTACGCCTACAACCCGCGCGAGTGGGTCACCGAAATCGACTATGCGGGCACGTTCAGTTCCGAGCTCACCTATGACCTCGCCGGCAATGTAACCAGCCAGGAGTACAGCCATGGCAGCGCCGCATCCAAGACGGCCGACTACGCCTACGACAACCTGTACCGGATCACAGGCTTCGACGTGACCGACGGCACGAGCCGGGACTATGCCTTCGACCGAAGCGGCAACCTGACGTCCATGGTCACGGGAAGCAGCCGGCTCACCTACAACTACTCGGCTGGCTCCACGCCCAACAGGCTGGACAGCACCACGGGCACCGGAGGGCAGGCGTTCGCCTACAACCCGAACGGGTGGATGACGGCAAGGGGTACGAACGCGCTGACCTACGACTACCGGGGACTCACCACCGGATACGGCAGCGCGCGGTATCTCATGGACTCGGACCGACGGCGCGTGAAGAAGACCGTCGGGACGGCCACGACGTACTATCTGAGAGGCCCTGGTGGCAATGTCCTGGCCGAATACTCGGGACAGACGCTTTCGGCAAGGTACGTATACGCCGGCAGCAGGCGCATCGTCCGAATAGGAGAGAATAGCGCCAGCTACTACCTGGCCGACCACCTGGGGAGCACCCGGAGCCTGGTCGACGGGGAAGGCGCCGTCACCGCCGCCTACGACTACTGGCCTTACGGAAAGGTTCTGGCATCGAGTGGCACAGGCACCACGCACTTCCGGTTCACGGGACACGAGCGGGACGCCGAGTCCAGCCTTGACTACATGCTGGCGAGGTCGTACGCTTACGAGGTCGGCAGGTTCCTGAGGCCCGATCCCATGCAGGACGAGTATCCGGGGATCAGCCCGTATGCCTATGCCAACAACAATCCGCTGAAGTATGTGGATCCAGATGGGCTTAGTAATCATGAGTTCTTTATTGATCCTGATGTGTACCTACATAATACAGCCAAACAAGTTGCTGATTATGCAGCGGACATAACCAAGAATGCTATAGAAGAGACGATTATACTTAGCGATGAAACATCGGAAATTGCTGAGGATGGTGCAACGATAGGATTAGGTGTTGCCACATTAGGCGTGGCGTCGAGGAGTGTGCCTGTTTTAAAAACAGGAGTTGGCATTACAGGAGTTTTTGCGGTGTTAAGCACTGTCGCAGATATTACAAAAACCACCGCATTAGCCGCTGACCATTTGTTTTTTGATGGCCCAGAACAAGAAGTCGTCGATCAAATAAAAACTACTGGAGAGAACCTGTTGAAAGGAAAGGTTATTAAGAAAGCCTTTGGTAGATTGGGTGAAATATTGCCATCTCGCAAGTAAGAGTTGTGGCACAGTAGGAGACATGAACGGGCAGTTCGTATCAACAACATTCATGTCGTACGATGCATAGTAGACTGCGGAAATCGACCTTCGACACATCATGCCACTTCACGGGGGTATTCAAGGGTGATATACATATTAAGTAATCTATTACCACAACCAAGGGTAGAGAGTTCTCTTGGAGAGATCTTAGAGTACCCCCATAACGTGATGGATGACCTGTTCGCCTATCTGTGGGACGCCATGAATCACTATGGATTTGATCAAGTTTATACTATTACAGTCATCGTTAACTTAGTCATTTTAAGCTATTGGAAGGATATCAAGAACTGGAGTAAACTGGCTCTATGGAATAAATCGTTTATTGTTTCTGCGGTATTGGGAGGTGGAATTATGAACCTTTTTTGCCTACTTCGATTAGTGGGAGTATTTAAGTTCTAGATATCTCAATACTCATTAAAGCGTCAGTCATTTACCATGTTAAGGAAAACAAGCCGGGGTGAGTTTTCTTTGCATCAATTGTTGAATCCAGTGGTGTAGTGCTGAACCATTGACCGGGACAGATCTAGCCCGGTCAGTGGTATTTTCAAGACTAGGCAGTAGATACCTCGGGTTGCGAACTTCTAGTCTTAGGCACTGACGGCATACATGTGACACGAGTGTTACACTGAACCGTTCACAATCCGGGGATACCAATCTCGGCCCGATCGCCTGCTCGGACCGGTATATCAGTCGCCTTCGCACGACTACAGCATCCTGTCCGATGCGGCAGCGGAAAACCGCATCACGACGATCGCCTACGGTGACGATCCCCTGCTCAGGACCTCTCAGGTCTTCCCCCCGGACCATACGCCGTCCAATGCCATACGCACCGCCTACGGCTTCTGGTCCCACGAGGTCGGGCTGGCACACGCCTTCCGGACCGTTACGGACGAGAAGGGCGTGGCCACCACGAGCCGAATCGACCCCTGGGGACGTGTGTGCTACACCCTGACCGACGCCGGGAGAACGGACCGGGGCACCCGGAACAACCTGATCATACATACCCGCGACGTCCTGGACCGCCTCACCGCGAGCACCCTGCCGGGCAGGGGCCGGTCCACCTACGCCTACGACACCCTGGGGCGCATGACCAGCCGGCATCACCCCGACGCCGACGCGGCTATGCTGTACAAGTACGACGACCTGAAGCGCTCGCTTCTCGCAGGACGCGCGCCAGCGTGCCACCGGCACGGGCAAGGTTATCTTCACCGTCTACGACGACTTCGGGCGCTTAACCCGCGTGGGCGCGGCCGCGGCCACCTTCTCCAGCCTCGATCCCGAGAGGTCCTACCCCTTCGAGTCGGATGCCTCCAGTTGGCGCAGCCGCATGACCTACGACGACGACGTCCTGGGAAGCGGGGCCAACTACGCCCAGGGGCGCCTGACTAAAGTCGAGGAAAACACCGACGCCGACACGGCCGCCGAGGTCGTGCATCGCTACGCCTACGACCACCTGGGCAACGTGCGCGTCAAGCGGGTGGAAATCGAGGGCCTGACCGGCGCGAAGACGGCCGCCTATACCCACGACCTGGCGGGGCGTGTAACGAGACTCACCTACCCAGACGGCGCGCAGGCGCGCTACGCATATGACAGCGCAGGGCGGCTTGCCCGCGTGGGGGATGCACGAGGCATGACCCTGGCAGAATATACTAACACCGCCGCGGGCAACATAGGCACGCATGTCGTGGGCGCCGCAATCGCGACCGGCACCTACACCTACAACCCACGCGAGTGGGTCACCGAAATCAACTACGCCGGTACGTTCAATTCCAAGCTTACCTACGACCTCGCCGGCAACGTCACCAGGCAGGAGTACAGCCATGGCAGCGCCGCTTCCAAGACGGCGGACTACGCCTACTATGCCCTCTACCGGATCACCGGCTTCGACCTGACCGGCGGCACGAGCCGGGACTACGCCTACGACCGAAGCGGCAACCTGACGTCCGTGGTGACCGGCAGCAGCCGGCTCAACTACAACTACTCAGGTACCTCCACGCCCAACAGGCTGGACAGCACCGCCGTGGGTAGCGCGACCACAACGTACGCCTATAACCAGAACGGATGGATGACGGCAAGGGGTGCGAACGCGCTGACCTACAACTTCCGGGAACTGCTACGGTCCGAGGGGATGGGCCGGGTGTGGAGCCGTGTCAGGTACTGGGCCCTGCGCGCCTTCGGCGGCCGCGCCGCGAAACCGTAGCCTTGAAAGCGGTCTACGTCAGGGAAACCGGCCACTCCGTCGGCGTGCCCTGTCAATTGCGTTTGCCCGAATCCGCCGCTTGACCTATATTACGGGGGTTCTATCGTAGCGTTGCGCGGACGCCAATGGCCGGCAATGCGTCTCAACCCGGAACGGACCAGGAAGCCGAAAGGACCGATCCCCTATGGCCAAGACCCCCGACATGGGTGACATACAGAAGGACCTCAAGGAGTTCTTCTCGACCAAGTACGGCGCGCAGGTCCAGTTCGCCCAGCCGGAGAAGGAAGGCGTCCCGGCGGATCCGCCCGCGGAAGAAGTCCCGCTGCCGGAGATCCGGTTCGACATGAAGCCGGAGGAGCTGGAAGCCTACCTGAACGAATACGTCATCCGCCAAGACGAGGCCAAGGAGATCCTGGCCACCAAGATCTGCACCCATTTCAACCGGATCCGGCTCCAGGAGGAGCAGGAACCGGTCGGCAACATCAAGAACAACATCATCCTGATCGGCCCGACCGGGGTGGGGAAGACCTACCTCATCAAGCTCATCGCCAGCAGGATCGGCGTGCCCTTCGTCAAGGGCGACGCCACGCGGTTCAGCGAGACGGGCTACGTGGGCGGGGATGTGGACGAGCTGGTCCGCTCGCTGGTCCACGAGGCCGACGGCAACATCAAGCTGGCGGAACACGGCATCATCTACATCGACGAGATCGACAAGATCGCCTCGTCGGGCAACATCGTGGGTCCCGACGTGTCGCGGACCGGGGTGCAGCGCACGCTCCTCAAGCTGATGGAGGAGACGGACGTGGACCTGCAGGCGCCCCACGACCTGACGTCCCAGATGGAGAACGCCCTCCAGTTCCAGAAGACGGGCAAGGTGGAAAGGAAACGCATCAACACGCGGAACATCCTCTTCATCGTCAGCGGGGCCTTCGCCAACCTGGAAGAGATCATCAAGAAGCGCATGAGCGTGCAGACGATGGGCTTCGAGCAGGGCGACGGCGCGGAAAAGCCCGACGACGGCGAATGGCTGCCGAACGTAACCGCGGAAGACCTGATTAAGTACGGCTTCGAGTCGGAATTCATCGGACGCCTGCCGGTGACCGCCGTGCTGCACAAGCTCAGTGTCGACGACCTGTTCCAGATCCTCCGGAACCCGAACAGCCCGGTCATCATCGCCAAGAAACTGGACTTCAAGGCCTACGGCATCGACGTGGACTTCGACGAAAAGTCGCTGCGCCTGATCGCCGAGCAGGCCCACCAGTCAGGCACGGGCGCCCGCGGCCTCATCGGCGCGATGGAGCGGATCCTGATCCGGTTCGAGAAGAAACTGCCGTCCAGCACGGTGAAGCAGTTCAGCGTGACGGCCACGGTGGTGGAAAACCCGGAAAGCGAACTCGAACGGATCCTCGCGGAAGCGCCGCCCGAACCGGCCGAACTGGTGCAGGTGTATTACGCGGAACACGACATCACACTCACGCTGGACGAAGCCGCGGCCGCCGCGCTGGAAAACCTGGCGGTGCAACAGGGCCGGACCACCGAGGAAATGGGGATGGAACTGTTCAAGGACTACGTCCACGGCCTGAAGCTGATCCAGGCCCGGGAACTGAAGATCACCAAGGCAGCGATCGAGAACCCCGGCGCGTACCTGGACCGCTTGATCAAGAAGTTCTACGAAAACCAACCCAAGACGACCTGATCAGACCGATCCGCGAATACCGGCCGCGAAGGCCGGACGCGGACGCCCGCCTGACGACCAGCCGAACACCATGATCATCCACCCGAGTCACCTTTCATGATCCCGGTAGCACTCACCATCGCGGGTTCCGACTCCGGAGGCGGCGCCGGCATCCAGGCCGACCTCAAGACGTTCTCGGCCCACGGTGTGTACGGCATGTCGGCCGTAACGTCCGTGACCGCCCAGAACACCCTCGGCGTGCAGGCCGTCCACAACCTGCCGCCCGAGGCGGTGGCGGCGCAGATCGATTCCGTCCTTTCGGATATCGGCGCCCGGGCCGTCAAGACCGGCATGCTGGCCAACGCGGAGATCATCGCCGCCGTGGCCGACGCGCTGCGGGCGTATGCCGACATACCCCTGGTGGTGGACCCGGTGATGCTCGCCAAGAGCGGCGACGCGCTGCTGGAACCGGAGGCGGTCTCCACGCTGATCGAGCGGCTTGTCCCCCTCGCCGTCGTCGTCACGCCGAACCTGGACGAGGCGAAAGCGCTGACGGGCATCGAGGCGTCGGACGTGGACGGGATGAAGGCGATCGCCCGGAAGCTCCACGAGATGGGGCCGCGCCACGTGGTCGTCAAGGGCGGCCACCTCGAGGGGCCGGCGGTCGACGTGTTGTTTGACAACGCGGAGTTCCGGATCTTTGAGGCCGAACGTATCGACACCCGGAGCACCCACGGTACGGGGTGCACCTTCGCGTCCGCCATTGCCGCCGGACTGGCTAAAGGGGCCGGGGTGGCCGAAGCCGTGGAGTCTGCGAAGGCCTACCTCACCGGGGCCCTACGCCACGCGGAACCCCTGGGCGGGGGACACGGACCGGTCCATCACTTCCACGAACTCTACCGCGACGCCGAACGCCTCTCGGTCCTGGACCAGTTGTCGGCCGCGGCGCGCCGTCTCGAAAGCGCCCACGCGGGGGATCTCGTCCCCGAAGTACAGTGCAACCTGGGCATGGGGCTTTCCGGCGCCCAGTCGGCGGACGACGTGGCCGCCTTCCCCGGCCGGCTCATCCGCGTGCGCCGCGATATCCGCTCCGTGGCGCCGCCCGAATTCGGGGCGTCCTCCCACGTGGCCCGGATCATCCTCACCGCCATGCGGAAGGACCCGGCCAAACGGTCCGTGATGAACATCCGGTACGACGAATCGATCCTCGGCGCCTGCCGGGGACTGGGACTCTCGGTCGCCTCCTTCGACCGCCACGAGGAGCCGCTCGAATCGAAAAGGCGGGAAGGCTCGACGTTAGAGTGGGGAACGGCGCGAGTCATCGAGGAGCAGGGCTTCGTGCCGGATATCGTCTACGACCTGGGGGACGAGGGGAAGGAACCCATGATCCGGGTCATCGCCGAGACCCCGGAGCGGGTCGGGGATATCGCACTGGCCGTGCTGGAAAAGTCCCGGGGGAAGTAGGCCGGTCAGTACCCCAGTTTACGCAGGTAGGCGCGTTCCAGCTTCATCTTCTCTGTATCGGGCAGGTCCGACTGGCTGGGACACACGGTCACCCACCGGTCGTATCCGATCTCCTCCAGCGCCTTCATGGCGGCGCCGAAGTCGAGCAATCCACCGTCTCCAAGCTCGACGAAGCGATAGTCCTTGTAATCCTGCAGGTGCACGTACACCAGCCGATCCCTGAAGTCCCGGATGGACTGGGCGGGATCGTAGTGCCAGAAGGCCGAATGGGAGACGTCGATGCAGAGCTGCGCCCGCTTCATCAGGCACATGAGCAGTTCCCATTCCTCGCGGGAATCGACCGTGGTGCTCGTGTGGATGTGGTAGCACACGTCCAGGTCGTACTGCGATGCGTAGTCGGCGAATTCATCCGACAGATCCGCCAGGGCCCTGATGTCGTCCGGGGTAGAGGAGCTGCCGTAGGGCCGGTTGGCACCCATGAACATGAAGGTGTCCGCCTCCACGTCGGCGGCGAAGTCTATGCGGCGCTTGTTCCGCTCCTTCATCTCGTGACTGCCGTCGATCGTAATGCCGGTTCCGGTGACCACGGCGACCTGAACGCCCGCACGATCCGAAATGGTCTTCACCCGCTTCGCCGACCCCAGCCAGTCCAGCGACTGCCGGATCTCCCAACCGTCCCAGCCGGTTTCCTTAAGCTGCCCAAGGATCTCATCCAGGTCCGGAGTCTGCCACCGCAGTCCGCTGAATCCCAGTTTGAACTTCAAAGCGGGCTCCTTTACGCTACGCCTTTATCTACGCTTAGCCTTTATCCGGCCACTTCACCCGAAATGGCGATCTTGCGGACCTCTTCGCCGTCGAGCCGGTAGTTGGTCGACAGCGCGTCGATGGCCTCGCCGACCCGGCTCAGCGGCAGGGTGTGGGAGACCATTTCCTCGAAGGGGTAGCGGCCCGATTCGAGGATGGGCAGGCCGCGCACGAAATGCGTGATGGTGCTGGCCCAGACCCCGACGAGGGTGATGTGGCGGAACACGAAGTGGTTGAAGGGGTTCATGGAAACGTCGCCGGCGTCGGTAAAATGACCGCCTTCTACGTAGGTCCCGCCCCGCCGCAGCATCTCCACGCCCTCCGGGATGGCCGGCGGCACGCCCGTGCACTCGAAGACCACGTCGGCGCCGTAACCACCCGGCGTCTCCGCCTTGACCGCTTCGATGCGATCCTGCGCGTCCGGCACTTCCTCGATGTTGATGGTCACGTCGGCGCCGAAGGCCTTCGCCAGTTCCAGGCGCGACGCGGGCGCCCCGACCACGATGGTGCGGTGCGCGCCGGCCTCGATGGCCGCGGCCAGGCTGAACAATCCGATGGCGCCGGCGCCCTGGATGACCGCGGTGGACCCGAGTTTCATCTGGGCCTTTTCGGCGAAATGCAGGCCGACGGTGAAGGGTTCGAGCAGTACCGCGACCTCGGGCGGGCTCTGGACCTTGAGAAACTTGCTGCGGGGGATGTTCAGCAGCACGTACTCGGCGTACCCGCCCTGGAAGTGAGGCTTGATGTCGGCGTAGGGCCGGAATCCGTAGGCCAGCACATTCGGACAGAGCCCGGGCTCCCGGACCACCGCGCAGAAATAGCAGGTCCCGCACTGCTGCCCCGGGATGATGGCGATGAGATCGCCCTCCCGGACCGGCTTTTCCATAGCGTCCGAGTCGACGCCCGATCCCAGCTTCTCGATGACGCCCACGATCTCATGGCCCAACACGAGCGGGAAGGCCTTGCGCCGCGCGTGGCCTTGATAGACGTGCACGTCCGTGCCACAGACGCCGCACATGGACTGTCTTACGAGCACCTCTCCGGGACCGGGGTCGGGGACCACCGCCTCGCCGACGGTGAACGTGCCCTTTTCCCCGCTCAGGATCGCCGCTCTTCCCGTTCGCGCCATTCAGCCTCCAGGATTGCTAGTTGGCCAGTGCCTGCCGGCTCAGACCGCCTTTAGCCGTTGAAGCGTCGTTCCGCTTCCGCCCAGTCCACCACGTTCCACCAGGCCTCGATGTAGGCGGGACGCAGGTTCTGGTAATTCAGGTAGTAGGCGTGTTCCCACACGTCCAGCCCCAGAATGGCCGTCTTGCCTTCCATGATCGGGCTGTCCTGGTTAGCCGTGGAATAGACCTCGAGATTTCCGGAACCGTCCTTCGCGAGCCAAGCCCAGCCGGATCCGAAGCGCGTCGCGCCCGCGGCCGCGAACTGCTCTTTCATCGCGTCGAGACCGCCGAAGGTGCTGTCGATCGCCGCGGCCAGGTTGCCCGTGGGGTTTCCGCCGCCGCTGCCGCTCATGATCGTCCAGAACTGCGTGTGGTTGGCGTGGCCGCCGCCGTTGTTGCGCACGGCGGTCTTGATGGCGTCCGGTACGATGGCGCAGTTGTCCGCCAGCAGCTCGTCCAGGCTCTTGCCGGCCAGGTCACCGTGGTCCGCCAGGGCGTTGTTCAGGTTGGTGATGTAGGTGTTGTGGTGCTTGCCGTGATGGATTTCCATGGTGCGCGCGTCGATGTGGGGCTCGAGCGCGTCATGGGCATAGGGCAGATCGGGAAGCGTGAATGACATGGTACTCTCCTTTGGGGATGATTCCGCACAACTGTTGAGAATCGCGGTGCCGGCCAGACCGGCCAGGGCGCCGACTGCTATTTTACCAATAAAACCACGGCGGGAAAGGCCGGAGCCGGCGCTTCCCGCTTCCCTATTCGAATCCAGTTCGGGGATCGAATTCGCTTCGGGGAACGAATGCAATTTCGGATCGGTTGGTTTCATATCTGAACCTTTCCCTGTGCTTGCCCGCTGCCGGCCGGCGGTTTGACCCGGAGCCGGGCTACGCTGTCGCCACGACGTCACCGAACAGCGTGAAAGGCGTTGAACCACTCACGCGCACAGGCACGATCATGTTGGATTCGACGCCCTCCCTCATTGGGAACACGACGGTCTTGAAGGCGTCCGTCTTGCCGAAGAGCTTGTCGGCGTCCCGCCTGGACCGTCCCTCGACAAGCACGTTCACGGTCTTTCCCCGATACGCGTGGTTCCGGGTTTCGGAGATCGACTTCTGCATCTCGATGATGGCGCTCAGGCGCCGGCCCTTCACATCGTCGGGCACGTCGTCGGCCAGGCGCTTATGGGAAGCGGTCCCGGGCCGGGGTGAATACTTGAACATGAAGGCGCTGTCGAACTGCACGGTCCGCATCATCTCGCAGGTCGCCTCGTATTCCGCTTCCGTTTCCCCGCAGAAGCCCACGATGATATCCGTCGTCAATGCGATCCGGGGCATGCGCTCCCGGAGCCGCCGGACGACGTCGAGAAACACCTCCGGGGTATAGTCCCTGCGCATGCGGGAAAGGGTCGTAGACGCGCCGGACTGCAGCGGAAGGTGCGTGTGGGGACAGATCTTCGGGGAAGCCGCCATGACCTCGATCAGCCGGTCCGGAAAATGCGCCGGATGGGGCGAAGTGAACCGGATGCGCTCGATGCCGTCGACTTCCGCCGTCATGGAAAGCAGGTCCGCGAAATCCACCCCGCCGTCCTGATACTTGTTCACCGTCTGCCCGAGCAGGGTCACTTCACGGTAGCCTTCCGACGCGAGGCGTTCGACCTGGCGGATCACCTCGCCGTGGGGCGTGCTGCGCTCCCGGCCGCGCACGAAGGGCACGATGCAGAAGGAGCACATCTTGTCGCAGCCGCGCATGATCGTGACCCAGCCGTTGACGCCGGCTTCCCTGACAGGGTCGATGTCGAGATAGTGTTCCGCCCGGTCCCAGGTCAGGCTCAGCGCCGGTTCGCTTTCCGCATCCAGCGCGCGGAGCATGGCCGGCAGGCGCCGGTAGCTGTCGGGACCCGCGACCAGGTCGATGTAGGGCGCGCGCTCGATGATCCGGTCGCCGAGGTGCTGGGACATGCACCCGCAGAGCCCCAGGATCAGGTCGGGGTTGGCCGTCTTGAACCGGTTCAGCTCGGACATGCGCCCGAGTACCCGCTGCTCCGCGTTCTCGCGGATGGCGCAGGTATTCACCAGGATCACGTCGGCCCGGTCGACCCGGTCCGTGACCCGGTAGCCCTCACGGGCGAGCAGTCCCACGATCAACTCGGAGTCCGCCTTGTTCATCTGACAGCCGTAGGTCTCCACGTACAGGGACCGCGCCTGTGTCGGGGCAGGCGCCTGTGTCGGGGCAGGCGCCGCGGGCGGATCGAGAACCGTGCTGTCCGTGCTTTCCATGCTGTCCACGCTGACCAGGCTGACTGCCACCATGCATCTCCGTGAAAAATCGCGTTTTTTAAGATTCCGCTAATCTATTCGCCCGGCACGGTACCGTCAATCAAAAACGTGCCCTGCGCGGCGTATCCGGCGCCTGAGTTGTTCCCGTCCTTCGCGGACTTCGTCGCGGGGCAGTCCGCCCCGTTCCAGGCGGTCGTCCTCCGCGGATTCGAGCCGTTCGTAGAACGCCATCCCGAGCCGGGCGAATTCGGGTTCGGCCGGGTGATCGTCCATGGCGTGAAACAGGATGTCCTCGGCGCTGGCGTACCGGCCGTACCGTTCGTAGTAGGTGAACAGCAGCATCGAAGTCGACACGGGCAGTTCAACGTTCTCGAGGAGGCCGAGCAGCTCGCTGATCGCTTCGTGTGGATCCGTTACGAGCCCGGTGGTGCTGATGTCTTCGCTGATCCAGCGAAAGTCCTCCGTGCCGATGGACGGCTCCACGGCGATTTCCAGGTAGCAGTTAAGCGCCTTCAGGTACAAGCGCCGGCCGTCTTCCTCCTGCCCGTCCGCCAGGGTCAGCGTTCCGTTCTCCTTGAACAGGCGCGCGGCCATGAGGGCGGTGTCCACGGCCCCTCCGCTCCGTTTCATCAACATGGAGAGCAGGGTGCGTTCCGACAGCGCCATGACGGACGCCGTCGACAGGCCGAAGATGTCCTCCCAGGTCTGGGTGATGATCGATCGGGCGCGGTGATAGTCCTGGTCGCGGCGCGCCCGGATCAACAGGATCAGCGCATCGATGAAAACGCGGATCGTCCTCATGATGTAGTCCTGTCTGAACATCGGACGGGCCCTCACACGATGGAAGTCCAGGACGGAAGCAAGACGTATTCGGTAGTATGGCTGGAATGCCGACGAATCAGGGGAGACGCCCCGGAGAGCGCAGCGGAACGGACAGGCGGCACTGATATGAAAAAGGCAGGGAATGTAGAATGTCCCTGCCTCCGGTAATGCTTAGCGGTCGTAATGGATCAGCAGCCGTTTTCCGACCGGATGTACTGCATGGGATTGACGCGCCTGCGGTCCTTATGGACCTCGTAGTGCAGGTGGTTTCCGGTGGTTCTCCCCGTCATGCCCACTCGTCCGATGATATCGCCGCGCTTCAGTTCCTCGCCCTTCTTCACCAGGATGGCGGAAAGATGGCCGAAGCGGGTCTTGTATCCGTTCAGGTGGTCCACGTCGAGGTACAGGCCGTACCGGGGGTCCACGCCGGTCCTGGCCACGACGCCGCCGGCCGGCGACTTGACCGGGGTCCCGGGGGCCGCGGCGATATCGATCCCGTGGTGCATGGTGTAGAGACCGGTGAAGGGGTCGGTCCGCAGGCCGTACCGGCTGGTAATCACACCGGTCACCGGAGTGATCGAGGGAACGAACTGCCATCGGTCGTCGACCTCGCGGATCTGCTGCTCGATGTCCTCCATGCTCCTGAGCGAAAGACTCGATCTGCGCCGGGAGGTTTCCATCTCGGAATGCAGCCTGGTAGCCCGGTAATAAGGAGAATCGGGCGCGAATCCCGGATCCGGCGACGGGGCCGGTCCACCCACACCCACCTGGCGTATATCCGGATGGATGCTGGGAAGTCCCGCGATGAGCCGGGCGGACTCTTCCGATGCAATGAGCGATTCCAGCCTGGCCTTGTTCGACTGGCTGGACTGCTCCAGGACCTTGATCTCTTCGTGCATGCTGCCGTGTCGGTATTCGGCAAGCCATGACCGCGCACCGGCGTACACGACACCCGTTACCATGAGCAGCGTGCCCAGCATGACGGCGACTGGCAGTCCGGATATCCGAACCGTTCTATCCCCGAAATGCAGGACCAGCAACCCGGTCGGCATTCGGCGTTTTATCAAAACTTCAATTCCCAAAACTATTGCCAGGCAAAATAGTTGCCGGACAAATCTTAGTCTATGCGATTAAACCACTTATCGCGACTATATGTCTCCTAAAATGCAGCGTAAAGCGCCGTGTGTCAAACTTTTTTTGAGGAATTTCCGTCAACCGGACGGCGGCTCACAGGCCCCTTTCCGGGAAGAACCAGGTCGACGGATCGAGGATGCGGCCTTCGTGGTGGACCTCGTAATGTATGTGGTATCCGCTGGTCTTGCCGGTCATTCCGACCAGCCCGATGATCTCCCCCCGTTCCACCCGTTTCCGGCTTTCGACCAGCACTTCGGAGAGGTGGCCGTAACGCGTGACGTACCCGTTCTGATGGTTGATGTCCACGTACCTGCCGAGGCTCGCGTTCACGCCGGTCCGCGAGACCACGCCGTACGCCGTGGCCCGCACCGGTTCGTCCTTGTTCGCGGCGATGTCCAGCCCGCCGTGCACGCGCACCTCGTCGCTCAGCAGGTTACGCGTCGTACCGAACGGTCTCGAAACCGGTCCCTGCACCGGCGAGATGATGGGGATGCCGCGCCAGTAGGCCTCGTCGTCCCGGGATGCCGCTTCGACGGAACGCAGGCTGGCCAGCTCCGCGCGGGTTTCGTCCAGCAACCGGTCGATCCGGCCGCCGATCCGGTCTATGGCCGCGTCGGGCGATTCGGTCCACTCGATGGATGCCTGGGCCGGCGGGGATTCTTCGGCGCCGGAAGCCGGGCCAAGCGGGCCAAGCGGACCAAGCGGACCTGGTGCATCGGGGCCGTGGACGATCTTGTCGATATCCGCCGCCCGTTCCGACAGGTTCTCGATCCGAGATTCGAGCGTACCGTCCAACTCATGGAGAGCGCTCAACTGCTCCTGCAGCCGGTTGTTCTCCCGCTCCCGTTCCGTCAGGGCGCCGTCGTCCAACAGGGTCGTCAGGTAGGACGCGCCGATATGCCATCCGGCCAGCATCAGAAGCAACAGGACGGCGAGACCGGCCAGGACCGGAAGGAGGCCGTATTCCCGGGATTCGTTCCGGGCATTGGCCGGCAGATGTACGAATGAAACGAACTTGCGTCGCAGCATACCGTTCTCCGCGCCCCGGCGGCCGGTACGACGCTGCCGCGGGCGGATATGCGGCGGGGCGTCCGGGGTGGATCCCGCCGCGCCGGAGATGGGGATCGATCAGTTCAGATAGGCCCGGAGCTTCTGGCTCCTGGAGACGTGGCGAAGCCTGCGCAGCGCCTTTTCCTTGATCTGGCGCACGCGCTCCCTCGTGAGACTGAACCGCGTCCCGATCTCTTCGAGGGTATAGGATCTTTCCATGTTAATGCCGTAATACAGCGCGATGACGGCCGCCTCCCGCTTGGTCAGGGACCCGAGCGCCCTGAAGATCTCGTCTTTGAGCGCATCCACCATGAGCGCCTCGTCCGGCGCATCCTGGTCGTCGTCCTCGATGAGGTCCAGCAACCGGTTGTCTTCACCCGTCTTGAGCGGTGCGTCCAGCGACACGTGGCGGCTTGCGATGCGCATCGTGTCCTTCACGTCGCCGGGATTCATGTCGAGTTCCTCGGCGATCTCCTCGGTGCTGGGCTCCCGTCCGAACTCCTGCTCGAATTCACTGGAAAGCCGGCCGATCTTGTGGAGCGTGCCGACCCGGCTCAAGGGAAGCCGAACGATGCGGGACTGCTCGGCGAGCGCCTGGAGGATAGACTGCCGGATCCACCAGACCGCGTAGGAAATGAACTTGAAGCCCTTGGTCTCGTCGAACCGCTTGGCCGCCTTGATCAGCCCGATATTGCCTTCGTTGATCAGGTCGGACAGGGAAAGGCCCTGGTTCTGGTATTGCTTGGCCACGCTGACCACGAACCGGAGATTGGACGATGTAAGCTTCTCAAGCGCCTTCTGGTCTCCGGCCCGGACCGACCGGGCCAGTTCGGTTTCTTCTTCAGCCATCAGAAGCGGCACGTTGCCGATCTCCTGCAGGTAAAGGTCGAGAGACCGGTCTTCCGTCGCTGCCGTATGGGTTTTCGTTATCGTACTCACGTGCTGTGACAACTCCTGTTTATTCGTTTGACTTCAGGGCCGTTTCCGTCCCCACTTAACCGGAATCCCCGCCCGATCGGACTTTCCGGGCGTACCAGGCGGTCCGGTACACGCTGCCGCAAAACCGGCAAGTTTACTAATATACACAAAATTGGAAACTTGTCAATAAAAAACAGGAGGACAGGGGGCGCCGCGTCAGCCGGGCAGGGGGCTTCGCAGCCGCCGCGCAGGCCTGTTTCGGCCGGGATGACTAGCGTCACCCCGCAAGGACCGCGTCAGCCGGGCAGGGCCGCCAGGGTGCCCTGTTCGTCGAACTCCAGCGGACCGCGGCGGTCCGTGATTTCGATGTCGTCCCGGCCGGCCAGCTCGTCGGACAGGGCCTCGGAAACCTCGACGCGCCCGAGGGAAAGCGTGTTCCGGATGCGGACAGCGCGTCCGTCGCCGGGCGGTTTCATGCCGATGGTGGAGAAGGCGGCCTCGATGACGTCGCGGTCCGTGTCCAGGAACACGGGGATGCGGGACTTCTGCGGGCTCATGCCCGTGATGGAATTGACGTAGGTATACCGGTGGTTGATCTTGTCCACCAGGCGGCGGGTGGTGAAATCGGCCAGCCCGATGCCCACGGCGTTGCCCTCGCTCTCGGGCGTCAGGTCGCGGACGACGATCCGCAGGATCCGCGGGTTCGCGGGTTCGGTCTCGAAATTCTGCATGCGCCGGCCGATGATGTTCGTGTCCATCCCGGTCCCGCTGATGTTTTTGCCCATCTCGTCGACGATCAGGATGTCGATGTCGTCGGACGGAAGGCGGGGCATGAGGCGCTGCGCCTCCTGGAACAGCCGCCGTTCTTCCTGCTGCAGGACGCTGGCCGGGACGCCAATGAGGTGCGCGGTCTGGTCGTAGGCGTTCTCGATGATGGCCAGCCCGAAGGCCACGGGCGCGCGCTCAAGCACGTGCTGCGACACGGTCGAGATCATGTGTTCGAACCCGTATTCGAAGACCGCGCCGTGATAGTAGCTTGCGCCTTTCTGCTTGCCCAGCCCGATGGCCAGCATCTTCATGAGGCCGCTGCCGACCGAGCCCTTGAAGTCCGTGTGGGGTTTAACGCGGTTGACCACCACGATGTGGTCGGCGCCGAGGGCGTTTCGGTCCAGGTAGACCGGAAGCCCGTCCGCGGTCTCGCCGAGACTCGCCGGCTCGATGTCCGAACGGATGGGACAACCCGTCGCCGCCTCGTGAATGCCGTAGTTCTCCAGAACCCGGCGCTGTCCTTCCGAAGTCGCCCCGCCGTGGCTGCCCATGGCCGGCACGACGAAGGGCTTCAGGCCGGCCTTTGCCAGGGCGGCGACCACACTCTTCACTATAGTCGCGATGTTGCCGATCCCCCGGCTGCCGGTGGCGACGGCCACCGTGGACCCGGCGCGCAGGCCCGTCTCCTCGATCATGCGGGCGACCTCCCCTTCGGCCGTTCCGGCGATGTCCTCGACGAAAGGCGCGTCGAACCGCTGGCGTATCTCCCTGAATGCGGGCAGTTTCATGTGGAGTCCTCCCATTAGTCAGATGCCGTCGACGAACCGTCCGGGGTTCAGCGTGCCCTTCGGGTCGAACCGGTTTTTGAGCATTTCCATGATGTGCCGGTTCCCGCGGGACGAACCCCAGACGCCGACCCGTTCCTTCAGGGCGGCGGGGGCGTGTTCCACAACGAAGATGCCTTGTTCTTCCGAAGCGTTCCGCAGGTCCTCGAACAAACTGGCCAGCCCTTCGAGATCCGATTCCCGGAACGTCCCGTCCCGGTAGAAGACGAAGGCCACGTGACCACTCGCGAAATGAGAAAGCAGGCCGCAGCCGATGGACAGGCGCCGGCTGCCTTCGTCCGCCAGCCGGAAGAGCGCTTCCACCCCGTCCGGCGTGACGCCGGCCCGGCAGGTCACGGCGGGGCCCATGTCCTGGGGCAGGAGACCGCCTCCCGGAAAAGCCCGCATCCCGTCGAGCACCCGTCGGTATCCGTCTCCGTCCACGGAAATGACGTCGGCCGCCCCCGAATCCCGGAAGATCCGCTCGCATTCCCCGGCCTGCCAGTCCACCGTCTCATCCGTGCCGATCATGCCCGCGACGACCGCGAAATCCCGATCGTCCCCGAGGTGGCCTTCCACACCGCCGTCCGACCGGGATCCGGCCCCTGGTCCGGCGACTTCCCCGGCGAGGAGGGAGCGCGTCGCGGGACTGGCCACTTCCAGGAAGGAGGGCATGACCTCGGAATCCATGACCCGAAAGGCGCATTCGGCCGCCTCCCCGATCTCCGCGATAGTCCCTATGAGCAACCTTCCCGCCGCCGGCAGGGGCTGCAGCTTCAGGTTCACTTCCGCCAGGATGCCGAGCGTACCGAGCGAACCGATGTACATCTTGTTCAGGTCGTACCCCGCCACGTTCTTTACGACCTGCCCCCCGGACCGGACGACGGTGCCGTCCGCCTGGACCACCCGGGCGCCGATGACCAGGTCCCTGGCCGTGCCGAAGGAAGTCCGGAGCATGCCCGAAGCGTTGGTGGCGAGCACCCCGCCCAGGGTCCCCGCGTCGCCGTGGGGCGGGTCCAGCGGCAGAAACTGGCCGCGCTTCCCCAGCCCGGCCTGCAGTCTCGCCATGGTGATGCCGGCCTCCACCGTGGCTGTCTGGTCCGCGGGCTCGTGCGCGACGATCCGGTTCAGGCGTTCCAAGGATACCACGATATCCGCGTGGGAGGGCGGATGACCGAAGTCCATTTTGGTGCCGCCGCCCCGCGGAATGACCGCGTAACCAAGTTCCGAGGCCATCTGCACGGTGGCTGCGAGCGATTCCACGCTCCCCGGGGCCACGACGGCCGAGGGAACGACGCCTTCCACAGCAAGGGAGGCCAGCGCTTCCCGGCTTGCCGGGACATAGCCTTCCACGAGGGATCCGAGCCTGCTGTGCAGCGCCTCATCGGACATGGAGTAACCTGGGTGCCTTCGTGTCTATAGCAGCGCCGCCTGGCGGTTGGTGTACTTCAGCTCCGCCGTTCCGCATCCGATGCAGGTGCGGTTCGTGGGAAACATCTTGCCGGGATTGCTGAGGTTCTCCTCGTCGAACACCGCTTTGACCGTCTCCATGGCCTCGATATCCGCTTCATTGAAGATCAGGGGCATCAGGTCGACCTTTTCGTATCCGATGCCGTGTTCCCCGGTGATGGACCCGCCCAGGTCGACGCAGGCCCGCAGGATCTCGTTACTGGCCTCCACGGTCTTCCGCGCCTGCTCCTCGTCCCGGTCGTCGTACGCGATACAGGGATGGATGTTGCCGTCCCCCGCGTGGAATACATTGCCGATCAGCAGATCATATTTCCCGGCCGTCTCCTGGATGACCCGCATGATGTCCGGGATCTTCGTCCGCGGTACCACGCCGTCCTGCACGTAGTAGCTGGGACTCAGGCGACCCATGGCGCCGAAGGCCCGCTTGCGGCTCATCCACAACAGGGCGCGTTCCTTTTCGTCCTCCGCGGTACGGATATCGCTGGCCCGGTTCTCCCGGCAGACCTCGGCCACCGCTTCGGCCTGGGTGTCCAGGCCCGCCTCATGACCTTCGAGTTCGATGATCAGCACGGCTTCGGCGTCCAGGGGGAACCCGAAATGGTAGGCCGCCTCGATAGCGCCGATGGCGACCTTGTCGATCATCTCGAGGGCCGACGGGACGATCCCGCGGCCGACGACGCTGGCGACGGCGCGCGAGGCGTCTTCCACCTGGTCGAACACCACCAGGAACGTCCGCCAGGCCTGGGGCAGGCGGGTCAGCTTGACCCACGCACGCGTTACGATGCCCAGCATGCCCTCGGATCCGATCATGAGACCACGCAGGTCGTAACCCACGGCGTCTTCCGCCTTGCCGCCGAACCACGTGACCTGGCCGTCCGGCAGGACCACTTCCACGCCCAGGGTGTGGTTGGTCGTGACGCCGTACTTCAGGGTGTGCGGACCGCCCGAGTTCTCGGCGATGTTCCCGCCGATGGTACAGGCGTACTGGCTCGAGGGGTCCGGCACGAAGTGATAGCCCTGCTTGCCGGTCTCCTTCGACAAGTGCAGGTTGACCACGCCGGCTTCCACCAGGGCCCGCTGGTTGCGGAAGTCGACCTCCACGATGCGGTTCATCTTGGTCAGCGCGATCATGACCCCGCCGTCGGGCGGCAGGCTCCCGCCGCTCAGGCCGGTGCCCGCACCGCGCGCCACGAAGGGAATCCGCGCTTCATGGAGAATCCGGACCACGGCCGCGACGTCCTCCGTCGTGGTGGGGTAGACGACGGCGTGCGGGGCGTTCCGGTCGATGGTCAGTCCGTCGCATTCGTAGACGATCAACTGGTCCGGCGCGTCGATGACGTTCTCCCGGCCCAGTACGTCCGCAAGCCGTTCGACGAGCTGGTCTTTGTTCATCGGCTTCCTCCGTATTCCCTATCGCGCGGCCGGTCTCCCGTGCGCCGGGTCCCGCGCGACGGATCCCGCCTGTCCCCAACGCTACGACCGGGTCAGGTCGAGGAACTCCATCCGGGTACTGCGATCGTCCCTGAACACGCCGAGCATGGCGCTCGTCGTCGCCTTGGAATGCTGTTTCTCCACGCCGCGCATCATCATGCAGAGGTGGTTGGCTTCCATGACGACGGCTACTCCCAGGGGATCGAGACAGGTCTGCAGGGTCTGGGCGATCTGGGACGTCAGTCGTTCCTGCAGCTGAAGCCGCCGCGCGAAAACGTCCACGATGCGGGGGACCTTGCCCAGACCGATGATTTTGCCGTTGGGAATGTATGCGATATGGCACTGGCCGAAGAAGGGCAGCAGATGGTGCTCGCACAGCGAAAAGAACTCGATGTCCTTCACCAGCACCATCTCGTCGTAGTCCTCTTCATAGATAGCGCCGTTCAGGACGGTATCAATGCTTTTTTCATAACCCTGGGTCAGAAACCGCAGGGACTGCGCCACGCGGAGGGGCGTGCGCCGGAGACCGTCCCGGTCCGGGTCCTCGCCGATCTCCGTGAGCAGCGTCCTCGTCAATCCCTCGATCGGATCCATCGTGGTTACCGGTCCTCCTCGCCATAATACTCGAAAGCGTTCTTGGATGTCTCCACCAGGCGAATCCGGTAGAGCGAAGGGGTATCAAAAAACGGATGCAGCCGCTTCCAGATTACCCTGAGCAGTTCCTCAGAAGTCGGATTGACGGTCCTGAATTCCTCCAGGTCCCGGTTCAGGTGGCGATGGTCGTAGCGATCCACGACTTCCTTCTGCAGGACCTCATCGAAACGTCCCATTTCGATGACCATCCCGGTCTTCTCGTCCACCGGGCCTCGGACCGTCACCTCCAGCTCATAGTTGTGACCGTGGCCATGGGGATTGTTGCACTTACCGAATATACGCACGTTTTCTTCGTCGCTCAACCTTATACTGTGCAGGCGGTGGGCGGCGTTGAACTCGACGCTTCTCGTAACGTGGACCATGCTGTCGTCTCCGGTGTATACGATGTTTCGTGTGCGGCTTTCGCGCAGCAGAACGCGCTTGAGTACGCACGGTCCGGTACCGCCTTCCACCGCGTGCCAGAGGTACCGGGCAAGCCTTTCACTGGTCGGCGCCGGACCTTTCAGGGCGTCGTGATCGTGGTTCAGGTGGCTCAGGTCCAGCGGTTCGATCACGGCGTGCAGCAGTTGCTTGACCTCGGTCAGGTTCAGGACCACGCCGGTCCGGGGATCGACCTGGCCCCCGAAGGTGAATTCGGCCTCGTAGTCGTTACCGTGGGCGGTGCCGACGGCGCTGGAACCGTACACCCACCGGTTCCTGGCCTCCGTCCACTCCGGGTTGCGGCACTGGTGCGCCGCCGAGAACCGGGTTTTTCGCGTTATGAGCATCATGCGGTGGGATGCGGCGGTCGACAGTTTATAACGCTCTGACTGCCCAGCCGGCGCGCGACGGTCGACAGTTTATAACGCTCTGACAGCCCAGCCGGCGCGCGACGGTCGACAGATTATAACGCTTTGACTGCCGCCTCCGTCACGGTCCGGACGGCTTCTTCCAACGTGCCGTTGAATGTTACGCCCGCGGCGTTCTTGTGGCCGCCGCCGCCCAGGGCCACGGCGACCTGGTTGACGTCGGTTTCCGGCCGGGATCGCAAGCTGATCTGGACCGTACCTTCCTTGCCTTCCACGAATATGATCCCGATCTCGACGCTGGCGATGGTCATGGTCACGTCCACGAACCCGCTCGTGTCCGACGACCGGGCGCCGGTTTCCTCGATCATGGACCGCGTAACGGTCAGCCATGCGACGCGGCCATGTCCCGTAAACTGTATATTGGAGAGCGCGCGGCCCATGAGCCGGGTACGGGCGCCCGTGTTCCGGTTGTAGATCTGGTCGTAGACCCTGGACGGGTCGACGCCCGTGGAGAGGAGTTTGGCCGCGACGATATGGGCGCACGGCGCACTCCTGGCGAAGCGGAACGACACGGTATCGGTCAGGATGCCCGTGTACAGCGCGTCCGCCGCCCTCGGCGTGAGCGGCGCGCCGATCGAGTCAATCAGATCGTAAACCAGTTCAGCCGTTGAGGACGCCTTCGTATCGATTACCGACAAAGGCGTGATCAGTTCAGTGTAGGGATGATGGTCGATCACGATCTTGACCGCCGCCGATTCCTCCAGCGGTTTCCGCAACCGCCCCAGCCGGTCCCATCCGTTGGCGTCCACGATGACGACCACGTCCGCGGCGGCGAGGCGCCCTGACTCATCCTCCGGAGCAGGCGCGAAGATTTCTCCATCGGGGTCCAGCCAGGTATAGGCGGCGGGAATGGCGTCGTTCATGGCGACGACGGCGTCCTTCCCCAGCGCCTTCAGACACTCGTAGACCCCCAGGGCCGATCCGATCGAATCCCCGTCGGGATTGACGTGGCTGGAAATCACGAAGGACTGGTTCGATGCGATGACTGCCTTGACTTCATCCCACATGGCGATCTTCCATGGATCGGTCCGGCCGGGGTCGCGTGACACCTACGCCGGGTTTCGGTCCGTACTGCG
This sequence comes from Gemmatimonadota bacterium, assembly GCA_009837395.1. Classification (GTDB taxonomy): domain Bacteria; phylum JAAXHH01; class JAAXHH01; order JAAXHH01; family JAAXHH01; genus JAAXHH01. The sequence goes on along the minus strand of VXTP01000020.1, from coordinate 62,186 downwards.
CGCCCTGATTCCGCCTGGGCCCGCACGACTTTGCGTTTCGCCTCTTCGCCGGGCTTCGGTCCGTACGTCGCTCTTTTGATTCCGCCTGGGTCCGCCGCATCGGGTGATCCGGCGTGCCGGTAAGAATCGTCGAAAATAAAGATCAGCCGCCCTTCATGTCAAGGTTTATTGTTGATTCTGAGCGGACTGGAAACGGGATAAATGATTGATAAATAAGTGTATTAATTGACACACACCCGGCCGGCCGGTAGTATGCATGAGATCCGGGGAAACGCCCGGCTTGAACGCCTTGCCGCCTTCCGGGCGGACCAGGCCTTCCCCACCGCTTCCCGATCGGCACACGCCCATGTCGAACGCCCTCGTCCTGTTCATGAAAGCACCGAGACCGGGGACCGTGAAAACCCGGTTGACGCCCCGGGTAACGATGGACGAGGCCGCCGAACTCTACCGCGCCTTTATCGTGGACACGCTGCACCTGGCGCAGCGGACCGCCGTCGCATCCCTCTTCGTGGCCTGGACGCCCGACGACGGGCGAGAGGAACTCGAATCCGCCCTGGGCTGTCCGGGTGATCCCGATGTGAACTGGCTTCGTCAGCGGGGCAGCCACCTCGGGGACAGGTTGTCGAACGCTTTCGCGGATATCCGGCAGGACGGATGGGAAAAGACCGTCATACTGGGCGGTGACAGCCCCCTCCTCCCCCTGGCTTTCGTCGAAGAGGCTTTCGAGGCGCTGGACGGGCACGACGTCGTGCTCGGTCCCGCCGATGACGGCGGTTATTACCTGATCGGACTGGGCGGTCCAGGCGGATCAGGTGGATCGGGCGACCCTGGCGGTCCGGGACGCCGCAGAAACGCCACCAGCCGGTACGACCGACTGTTCGAATCCATACACTGGGGCACCGGCCGGGTGCTGCGGCAGACCCGAGCGGCCATCCGGGCTAGCGGGCTTTCATGCCACGAACTCCCGGCCTGGCACGACGTGGACCGTCCCGCCGACCTGGACCGGCTTGCCCGGGAAATACGGACGCTACGGGCCGGCGGCGACCACCTGATCGGCCGATGCACGGAAACCGCGCTCGACGCGGTAATCAGGAAAGGGAGGGACAAATGAGCCCCGGCCGGGAAGCGCTGCAGCGCCAATTCGCCCGCCTGCCTTCCGTGCGCCTGATGCAAGGCGAGTCCCGGATCGAGGCGCTGCGCGGCCGGTTCGAGGACGGGCAGATCGACGCCGCGATCCGGAAGGTGCTACGCGACGCGCGGGACCGGATCCGGCTTCGTCCCCCGGAGACGGAAGCGGACGGACACGCTGAAGCGGACGGACACGCGGAAGCGGACGGACACGCGGAAGCGGACGTATTCGCGCCGGAGCGTCTCGCCGAACGGGCCGCCGCGCGCCTGGAGAGTGAAGCCCGTTCGGCGGGCGAGGTGCCGATCAACGCCTCCGGCATAATCTTCCATCCGCTTGTGCGGGAACACTACGCCGGAACGGCCGCCGGGAGCGCCTCGAGGCTGGGCCTCACCCTCGCGGCTTACGAGGAGGACGGCCGTACCGCCGGACTCGTGCACGATTTGACCGGCGCCGAAGACGTACTCGTCTGCCGGTCCGTCGCCGACGCCTTTCTCCTGGCGGTCCGGGCGCTCGTGGGACGGGCGGAAGTGGTCATCGGCCGCAGCCAGGCGGGATTGATCGACGCGCCTTACGAGGATCGGCCCGTGAACCCGGTGTCGCTCTGCGCGCTTTCCGGCGCCACGATGGTCGAGGCCGGCGCCACCAACAAGTCCCGCCTTTCCGACTACCGGCGCGCGATGGGAAACCGGACCGCACTGATCGTCACGGCCCGTCCGTCCACCTGCGCCCTTCGTGGTTTCACCGAGGAAGCGGCCCCGGAGGAAATCGCCCGGGCCGGTGCGGAATCCGGCGCCACGGTGCTGCACCTGGCCGGCGATACGACGTTGCGCCCGGTCCCTTCCGCCCCGTTTGCGGCGAGAAGCTCGGTCACCAATGCCGTGCGGTCCGGTACGCCGTTGACCATCGCGGCCGGCGGCGGCCTGATCGGCGGTCCGCCCTGCGGACTGCTGATCGGAACGCGACAGGTCATCGCGCGACTTAGAGCGCACGGCACCTGGCCAGCGGCGCAGGCCTCCCGGCACGTGCGGGCGGGATTCGACGCACGGTTGGCGGAACTGGCCGAAAGCGCCTGCGACCTCGCGTGCCATCCGGCAGCCCACATGCTCGCCGCGACCAGGGAAGAGGTAGGCACTCGCGCCCGCCTGTTGTGCGAAAGCCTGTCTGATGTCCGCCGGCTCCGCGGGGCGTGTGATTTGATCGAAAGCCGGGCGTATCTCACGGCGTACCGCCTCCCCGCCGACGCATTGCCCGGTTACGCCGTATCCATACGCCCGCCGGACGGCGATCCCGCCGGCCTGGCGGCCCGGTGGCTGAAAGCAACACCGCCGCTGCTGGCCGAATGCGGCCGGGACCGGGTCCGGATCGATATGCGGGGCGTGGCGCGGCACCGCATCGTCGACGTGGCGCGAATCGTGCGGTCCGGCCTGTAACTTTCCGGTTTATAACTTATGGAAATAATAATACTTGTAAGGGAACGGCGGGCCGGATATATTCGAACCGTACCACCGCAATCCGCAATCTTTCAACCGGAACAACGTGATCTTGCAAATAGAGCAAGTCGTATCCGATGTAATCCACGTCGGCAAGCGGATGTATGACCGGGGATACGTAGCCTCGAACGACGGGAACTTAAGCGTTCGACTGTCCGAAGACCGATTGCTGATCACGATGACCGGGGTGAGCAAGGGTTTCCTGGACCCGGACAAATTCGTGATCGTCGACTATGACGGCGCGGTGATCTCGGGGATGCACGAGCCGTCGTCAGAGATGAAGATGCACCTGATGGTGTACCGCGAGCGCCCGGACGTCCATGCCGTGGCCCACGCCCATCCCCCGGCGGCGACGGGATTCTCGGTGGCCGGCGTGCATCTGCCCGACGCCCTGCTGCCCGAGGTGATCGTCTCCCTGGGTTTCGTGCCCATCGCGCCTTACGGGACGCCGGGAACCATGGAACTGGTCGAATCGCTCCGGGGATTCGTTCGGGACTACGACGCGGTCCTGCTGGAGAACCACGGCGCGCTGACCCTGGGTCCGGACATCGTTTCGGCCTATCACAAGATGGAAACCATGGAGCACTGCGCGCAGATCGCCCTCGTGGCGCGCATGCTCGGCCGGGTCAACACCATCGACCAGGAGAACGTGGACAAGCTGCACCGCCTGCACGGCCTGCCCTGTTCATCCGGCGGAAAGAAAGAACACCGGACCGAGGAACCTACATGACGACAACGCGCAGAGAACTGGTCAACGAAATCAGCGAGACGCTGGGACTGAAAAAGACGCAGATCTATCCCGTGATCGACGCGCTCTTCGAAATCATGCGGGAGAACCTGGTCGAGGGCAACCGGATCGAGATCAGAGGATTCGGCGCGCTGGAGATCAGGAATACCCGCCCCAAGCCGGCGGCCCGCAATCCGCGTACCGGCTACACCATCGAGGTTCCGGCCCGCCGGAAAGCCAAGTTCAAGCCCGGCAAGATCCTGAAAGAAGCTTTGCGCGCCCAGCGGAAGCGTCGGGAATAACCGCCGACGCGCGGGCATCGACGCATCCACGCCAATCAGCGAGACATGCCTCCCTATTACCCGGTCGGCAAGCTGCCCGCGGAAGACCTGGACCGCATCCTGCGCCGCTATGCTTCGGGCGCCGACCCGAGACTGCTCGTGGGCCCGGGCATCGGCCGGGACGCCGCGGTCATCTCATTCGGTCCCGGCGTACTCGTCTCGAAAACCGACCCCATCACCTTCGCCACCGAGGAAATCGGCTGGTACGCCGTCAACATCAACGCCAACGACGTCGCCGCCATGGGCGCGACGCCCCGGTGGTTCCTCTCGACCATACTGCTTCCGGAAGATAAAACCGACGCCGAACTGGTGGACCGCATATTCTCCGGCCTGGCCGATGCCTGCCGGGAACTCGGCATCACCCTCTGCGGCGGCCATACCGAAATCACCCACGGCCTGGACCGGCCGCTGCTGATCGGGCAGATGCTGGGAGAAACGACGGCCGACGGCTATGTCTCCGGCGACGGCGCCCGGTTGGGCGACCGGATCCTGCTGACCAAGGGGATCGCCATCGAGGCGACGGCGCTGATCGCTATGGAAAAAAGCGACGAAGTCCGGACGCGATTCTCCGACGAATTCCTCGAGACCTGCCGGCGATACCTCAGGCAGCCTGGCCTCAGCGTGGTCAGGGAAGCCCGCCTCGCCATGGAAACCGGCGGGGTCCGCGCCATGCACGATCCGACGGAGGGGGGACTCGCGTCGGGACTGCGGGAGATCGCGGTCGCTTCCGGGGTCGGCATGCTCATCGAGGAGGACCGGATTCCGCTGCTGCCCGAACCGGAGGCCCTCTGTGCGTTTTACGGCCTGGATCCCCTGGGCGTCATTGCGTCGGGCGCCCTGCTCATCGTGGTGGAGGCGGACCGTGCGAAGCCCCTTGCGGTCCGTCTTGGCGACGCCGGCATCCCGGTCGCCGAGATCGGGTCCGTACAGCCCCCCGAGTTCGGTATCCGGATCAGGAGCAAGGGTGAAATCACCGATCTCCCGGCCTTCGACCGGGATGAAATCGGCAAGGTGTTCGAAGCGACGTAATGCCGTCCGGGACCGGTAAAAAAACTTGCATGCGGACCCCCGGAAGCTTAGATTTGGACAGCGAAAACCGGAAGTACGGTATACGGCCAGGGGTCGTTCTTCGGCCCGGTTCCAATCACATCTTCGCATTCCTTCAGGAGCGCATCATGGAAAAAGTGATGGAAATCATCGTTTTCCTCATGAAGCACATGCAGGATGAAAAAGGCCGATTCAACGACATCGCCGACGTCTCCCAGACCCTGGTCGGCCACGGCTATACCCAGCAGGAGGTCAACACGGCCTTCGCCTGGCTGTTCGACCGTCTCCAGGCGCAGGCGGAAATCGTGGTCGATCCGACCAAGCCGCTCCAGCCCAAGCCCAACCGGATTCTGCACGCCGTGGAACAGCTGATGATCCAGCCGGACGCGTACGGCTACCTGCTGGAACTTCGCGAACTGGGCCTGATCACCGATACGCAGACCGAACTGATCATCGAACGGGCTATGCTGACGGGCGCCCGTTCCGTCACCCGGGACGATATCAAAACCATCGCCGCCCCGATCCTGCTCGAGTCGGAATCCGGACAGGTCATGATCTGGCTGCCCGACGACCTCGAAGAGGGCATCATCGGAAACTGAAGTCCGACCCACCTTCATCTCCAGCGCGATTACACACACATGTCCAAATCACTCGTTATCGTGGAGTCCCCGGCCAAGGCCCGTACGATCAAGAAATACCTGGGCAAGGATTTCGATATCATGGCGTCCGTGGGCCATGTCCGGGACCTGCCGCCCAAGAGCCTGGGCGTCGACGTCCAGAACGGTTTCCAGCCCGAATACGTCACGATCCCGGGGAAGGAAAAGGTCGTGAAAGACCTCCGCAGCGCGGCGCGGACGGCCGATCAGATCTTCCTCGCGACCGACCCCGACCGGGAGGGCGAGGCCATCGCCTGGCACGTGGCCAGCCAGCTGGGCAACAGCAAGAAGGAAGTGGGGCGGGTGCTCTTCCACGAAATTACCCCCGGGGCGGTGCGGACGGCGATCGACAAGCCCGTGTCGATCGACATGCAGAAAGTCAACGCCCAGCAGGCGCGCCGCGTCATGGACCGTCTCGTCGGATACCAGGTCAGCCCCTTCCTCTGGAAGACCATCACCGGTGGATTGAGCGCGGGACGGGTACAGTCGGTGGCGCTGCGGCTGATCTGCGAACGGGAAGTGGAAATCGAGAAGTTCAAGGTCGAGGAATACTGGTCCATTACGGCCCACCTCCGGTCGGAGGGGGACGCCGTGTTCCCGGTCAAGCTGATCCGCGTGGACGGAGAGAAGTTCAACCTGCCCGACGAGAAGTCGGCCCGGGCGCTGATCGAGGACCTGCGCGGGAAGACCTTCGAAATCGAGGGCATCAAGCGGAAGCGCACGCAGCGCAATCCCTATCCGCCCTTCATCACCAGCACCCTTCAGCAGGACGCGGCCAGGCGCCTCCGGTTCACCACCCAGAAGACCATGATGATCGCCCAGCAGCTCTATGAAGGCATCGAGCTGGGCGACGAGGGGGCCATCGGGCTGATCACCTACATGAGGACGGACTCGACCCGGATCGTGGACGACGCGATCACGGCCGTCCGGGACCTGATCGGCCGGGTCTACGGCGACGAATACGTCCCCCCCAAGCCGCGGAGGTTCAAGACCAAGCCGGGCGCCCAGGATGCCCACGAGGCGATCCGGCCCACGGCGGTGGACCGCAGCCCGGAGAAGATGAAGCCCTTCCTGACGAAGGACCAGTACAGGCTGTATGAACTGATCTGGCTGCGCTTCGTGGCGTCCCAGATGCGTCCGGCCCGTTTCGACGTGACCACCGTGGACATCCGGTCCGGGAAGTACCAGTTCCGCGCCACGGGCACCGTGCCGACCTTCGCGGGATTCCTAAAGGCCTATGAAGAACCGGTCGACGAGGACGCGGAAGGCAAGGACGACGAGAAATCCCTGCCCGAGCTGCGGAAGGACGAGAAACTCGCCCTGGAGAAGCTCGAACCCAGGCAGCATTTCACCCAGCCCCCGCCCAGGTACACCGAAGCGAGTCTCGTCAAGGAACTCGAGGTCCGGCAGATCGGCCGGCCGAGCACCTATGCCCAGATCATCAGCACGCTGCGCATGCGCAAGTACGCGGCCATGAAAGCGGGCCGGTTCACGCCGACTGACCTCGGCATGGCCGTGAACCGGATCCTGGTCCTGGCCTTCCCGGACCTGTTCGACGTGGCGTTCACCGCGAAGATGGAAGACGCGCTGGACCGCATCGAAACCGGGGAACTGGACTGGACCGGCACCCTGGTGGACTTCTACCAGCCCTTCAACGAGCGGCTGCAGTCTGTGAACGCCCAGCGATCGGAGCTGAAGAGCACGCTGACGGAGGAAACGGACGAGAAATGCGAGAAATGCGGCAAGCCCATGATCATCCGATGGGGCCGCAACGGCCGGTTCATGGCCTGCGGGGGGTTTCCGGCGTGCCGGAACACCCGGCCGATGAACGGCGAAGAGAACGCCGACCTGAACACCGACGAAGTATGCGGGAAGTGCGGCGAGAAAATGGTCGTGAAGACCGGCCGGTACGGCCCGTTCCTGGCGTGCAGCGGATATCCCCGCTGCCGGGAGACGCGGCCGGTCAACCTCGGGGTCGACTGTCCTGAAGAAGGTTGCGACGGGTTCCTCACGGCCCGCCGGTCGCAGAAGGGCCGGAACTTCTACGGATGCAGCAACTACCCCAAGTGCCGTTTCGTGGTGTGGGACAAGCCCGTCGACCGCCGCTGCCCCCGGTGCGAATATCCCCTCATGGTCGAGAAACAGGAAAGATCCGGCCGCGAAGCGCTCCAGTGCCCGTCATGCAAGCATCGCGTCCGGGCCGCCGAGTCGCAGCCCGACGGATCCGGCCATGCGGACCAGGCGGACCAGGCAGAACAGTCCGGCCATGCGGACCAGGCTGGCCATGCGGACCAGGCCGGCCAGACCCTCCAGGAGGCTTGACCGATCATGGAGAAACTGGTCAGCGCATTCCTCGATCATCTCGAGATCGAACGCAATTACTCCCGCCATACCCGGTCGGCCTACGCCGGCGACCTGGGCCAATTCCAGTCTTTCCTCTCCGAAGAAGGGGGCGCCGGTCCGCCGGACCCGGAATCCATCGACAAGTCCGTGGTGCGGGCGTTCCTTCATCACCTGCACCGGGAAGGCTTCAGCAGGCGGACCATCGCGCGCCGTTTCGCGGCCGTGCGGTCCTTCTTCCACTACCTGTGCCGGGAAGGGGTCGTTTCCTCCAACCCCTGCGTCTACCTGACCACGCCGAAATGGGACCGCCACCTGCCCCGGTTCCTGGACAAGAGCCAGGTGGAAGCCCTGCTCGGCCAGCCCGACCGCGGCCGGCTGCTCGGGCTGCGGGACGTGGTCATCCTGGAACTGCTTTACGGCGCGGGCATGCGGTTGTCGGAGCTCGTCGGGCTCGACGTCGGCGCGATCGAAATGACGGAGGAGCGGATCCGCGTAATCGGCAAGGGGGACAGGGAACGCATCGTGCCGCTGGGTGGCCCGGCGCTGTCCGCGCTGGCCGCCTATATGGACGTCCGTCCCATGCTGATTAAATCGGAACGGGAAGATACGGCCGCGCTCCTGCTGAATCAACACGGTCGCAGGCTGACGGGACGCGGGGTCCAGTATATCCTGGGGAGATACGGCCTCCGGATCAGCCAGCAGGGACTGACGCCCCACATGCTTCGCCATACGACCGCCACGCACCTGCTCGACGCCGGAGCGGACCTGATGGCGGTCAAGGAACTGCTCGGCCATGAACGGCTTTCAACCACGCAGGTCTATACCCACGTCGCCCTCGACCGCCTCAAGAAAACGTACGAAGAGGCGCATCCCCGCGCCTGACCTATGAACGGGACGCCGGACCATTCCGCGCTGAAAATTCCGGACGGCCTGGCCCGCCTGATCGGCCTGGCCCGACGGCTCGATACGGCCCGCCTGATCGGCCCGGCCTGCCTGGTCGCCATGGCCTGCCTGGTCGGCCTGGTCGCCGTGGCCTGCGCCCGCGAAGGCATGCCGCCCGGCGGCCCGCGCGACCGTATTCCACCCTGGGTGGTAGAAACCGATCCCCCGGCGGGTTCGACCCACGTGCCGCTGGACGTTTCCCCGAAGCTGACCTTCAGCGAACGCATCCAGCCCCGTTCCATCGAAGGTAACCTGTTCATCGCGCCGATCGTCGAATTCGAAGCCGAAGCGAGCTGGCGGGGCAACGAGATCACGGTCCGGTTCGAGGAACCCCTGCTGGCCGACAGAACATATATCATCACGGTGGGCACCGGCTTCAGGGACATGCGCAGTAACCGCATGGATTCGACCTTTGTGTACGCGCTGTCGACCGGCCCCAGCATCGAAGAGGGTGAGGTCAACGGCCTGACGGTCCATGACGGCCAGCCTGCCAGGAACACCTATGTCTGGGCCTACAACCTTGCCGGGAAGCCCGAACCGGACCCGGCAGGCACGACCCCGGACTACCTGACCCAGGCCGGCCGGGACGGTACCTTTACCTTCAACCATCTCTCGGTCGGCAGGTACCGCCTCTTCGCCTTCCTGGACCAGGGCAGAGACCGTCTCTACGACGCGGGCGTGGACCCCATCGGGGTGCCCACCCGGGACGTCGTCCTGTCGGAAGACGGCATGGCGGAAGACGGCCTGGCGGACGGTCCCATGTGGTTCCGGATGGCCGTGAACGATACCGCCGCCATGCACGTGATGTCCGCCCGGGTGTCCCACCGGCGCGCACTGAGTATCTTCCTGAGCGAGGCCCCTCGCGCGGACATGGTCCGGGACACGGGCGCCTATGCCATCGCCGGCGTGGAGGAGGGTGAAAGCCTCGAGGTCACGTCCGCCTACCTGGATCCTGCGGATCCGGCGACCATCGTGCTCATCACGGCGCCCCAGGTCCGCGACCGGGTCTATCGCCTGACCGTTACCGGCCTGGAAAACACCTGGTCGGAACCGATCGACACGACGGAGAACACCGCCGAATTCACCGGGTCGTCCATTGAGAACCCGCCGGCGCCGAGGCTTCTGGAAGTTCATCCCGGCAACCGTTCGAAGGACGTCGCACAATCCGTCGAGCTCCGGTTCTCGTTCAGCGAACCCGTTACCCTGGAGGAGGGGGCCGTGGTCCTTCGGGATACCACGGACCAGAAGATCGGCGGAGATCTCCGGTGGATCGACGCCACGGTCGCCGCGATGCGGCCCGATTTAATGCTGCAGCCGAGTACCGACTACGAGATCCTCGTACTGGCCGGCCTGGTCAAGAACGGGTTCGACCAGCCGCTGCAGGCCACGGGCGACCGTCCCGACACACTCGCGTACACCTTCTCGACCATCGATCCCGAGAGCTACGGTTCGCTGTCGGGACGGTTCGAGGACGAAGACCCCGCGGGGGCGGGAGCCGTGGGGATCTCCCTTTACCAACTGCGGGACTCGGAGCCCGCATCGGAGATCGAACTTGCCGGGCCCGGAGGTTTTCGGTTTGACAACGTGCTGCCGGGCCGGTATATCCTTCAAGCCTATCGCGACGCGAACGGAAACGGTAAATTCGATTACGGCAACGCCTTGCCATTCGTTCCCGCCGAACGTTCCATGGTCCATCCGGACACCCTGGAAGTACGATTGGGATGGGAGACGGAAGACATAACGCTCCGGCTGAACCGTTAGCGGCCCGGCGCGTCAGGGGAGTAACACCATGAACCAGGTTGAAAACGCCCTCGGTCTGCAGGAAGCGGTGGACACGCTGAAGACGCAGGGCATCGTGACCGTCGAAGGCGTATTCTCCGCGGAAGAGATGAATACGTTCCGCGGACTGCTGGACCGGACCATCGCGGAGGCGAGCCGCGTACCGGAATACAAGGGTCGGCCGACCGACAAGCTCCTCGGGAAATCGAAGGACACGGTCTGGCTGCTGTGGGAACTCTACGCCGTGTGCGAAGGCGGACTCCGGTTCTCACGGCATCCCGCCATCGTCAGCGTGCTCGAACGCGCCCTGGGTGAGCCGGTGAAGCACGCCAGCATCGGTACCATGTTCGACAAGGTGGCCGGCGGCGACGCGGAGATCGGATGGCACCAGGACACCTTCTTCATCGTGGACCCGCCCCGGGACCTCGATCTTTCAGGCCACTGGAACCAGTTCGGCCACATACACATCAGGCCGGCCGACATCGATTGGAAGGAAGACCTTTTTCAGAAGACCATCATCGTCCGCATCAACGTGGACCCTCAGACCATCGAGAACGGGGCCATGAAGGTCCTCCCCGGCTCCTATCTCGAAGGACCGCTTGAACTGAAGGGCGGACCCGAGGCCTATGTCGCAAGCCACGAGCACGAGGCCATCGACTGCACGGCGGGCGAGGGAAGCGTCACCTTCTACTATCCCACCATGCTCCACAGTTCGGAGGTCAGCACGGCGCCACCCGGCGTGCATCGGCGGGCCGCCGCGCACCGGGTCCGCGCGGAAAGCCTGCAGATCCCGGGCTGGGACTGGCCCTCGGACTGGCCCGACGGCACAGAACGGATCCGGCCGGAAACGGGATTCGATCTGGCCCCCTTCGCCTGAATCCTACCGCCTGCCTGAATCCCGCCCGGATTCACCGATGTACAGCGTGGCGAAGGACGGCGCGAAACCGCTCCACCTCCGGTCGCCGTACCGGTTTTCCTCGATGCCCAGGACCCACGGCTTGCTCAGGGTCGCGTTGACCATGTTGTGCAGGAACACGCCCGCGGCCTGCTCGGCCAGGATCACCTCGGCGTCCTGGTACATGGAAACGCGCTTCGCCTCGTCGAACTCCCGCGCGGCCGCATCCACCAGGCGGTCGAATTCCTCGTGTATCCAGTCCTGACGGCCCGATCCCGCGGGCTGGGAGCGCCAGGGCACGGCGATCATGTCGCTGGGGTCGGGGTAGTCCATGTTGAACCACAGGAAGCCCCACGGGATCTCGTGGTTGCGCATGAAGGCGTTGAAGGCGTTGGTGGACTGCTGCCGCAGGTTCACCTCGATGTCCAGGTGGTCCTCGAACATCTGCTGCATGGCGACGACCACGTTCCATTCGTCGGGCGTCGGCGGCTGGCCCCGCACCCAGAGTTCGAGCGGGGGAAGCCCCTTGCCGCCGGGGTAACCGGCCTCCGCCAGTCGCTGCCGGGCCAGCTCCGGATCGAAGGCCTGGTACGCGCGGATCCTTTCCGCCTGGTACCCCGGGAAGCCCTTCGGCAGCATGCCGTAGGCCGGCGTGGCGGCGCCGCCTAGCACGACGTTGCAGATGGATTCGCGGTCGATGGCGTGGGCCAGGGCCTGACGCAACCGGATGTTGTCGAAGGGCGGCTCGCGGGTCCTGAAGATCGTATAGTACGTCCCGAAGTTCGGATAGGTAATCAGCTCGCGGCTCAAGACGGGATCCATGCGCGCGTGGTGGTAATCGGGCCCCATGACGCCGATCCGGTCGAACTCGCCGTTTTCATAGGCCGGCAGTCCCCGCCAGCCCGGCAGGATGAAGGTGAACTCGATGCGTTCGAGGTATCCCTTCCAGGGTCCGTTGTAATGGGGATTCAGCGCGTAGGTCATGCTGACGTTCTTGTCCCACGACGCGAGGCGCCAGGTGGAATTGGACACGCAGTACTCCGGCTCGGACCACCTTATCCCGTATTTCTCCACCTGCCACCGGGGCGCCGGCACGGAAGTAAAAAAGGTGAGGATGTATGGGAAGTGCGAGCACGGTTCTTCGGTCTCGATCACCAGCGTGCGGTCGTCCACGGCCCGGACGCCGACGGTCGACGGGTCGCTCGTCTGTCCCGTGTTGAAAGCCCGGGCGCCTTTGATCGGGTAGTAGAAGTAGGCGAAGATGTTGGCGTGGGCGGGATCGAGCAGCCGGCGGAAGGACCATTCGAAATCGTGGGCCGTCACCGGCCGGCCGTCGCTCCACTTCGCGCCTGCGCGGATCGTGAACGTCCAGGTCACGTGGTCGTCCGCCACGGACCAGGACTCGGCGGCCGCGCCCCTGATCTCCATGTCTTCGTCGAATACCAGGAGGGATTCGAAGAGGAAGGCGTTGAACTGGGCGTCGAAGAGGGAGATGCCCACGTCCAGGGTGGACGGTTCCAGCATGCTCAGCCGGATGTACTGCTCGCTGAGCGGGGCGGCGTCTGCCGGCAGTTCCCGCCCCACCGAATTGACACGCGAGGTCTGCGTCCCGTCGCCAGGCCCGTCACCCGGTGACCCGCAAGCCGCTGCGACAAGCGCGGCGGCGCAGATCAAGACGTATAACCGTCCTCCCATCGTGCCCTCCCGGTCGCCGCGGGCCGATTGGTCATTCTTCGGCGAAGGCGGCATCGAAGGCCACGTCGGACGGCGGAAAGTCGACGCCCTTCGTGAAGGCGCAGGCTTCCTCGGCGCCGTGCTCGCGGTCCATACCGCTGTCCTCCCACTCGATGGAAAGAGGACCCTGGTACCCGATCTCGTTCAAGGCGCGGACAATCTCCTCGAAATCGATGCTGCCGCGGCCGAGAGACCGGAAATCCCAGTAACGGTCGGAATGGCCGAAATTCACGTGTCCGCCGAAGACACCCGCCCGGGTCGCGCGTTCCGACCACCAGACGTCCTTCATGTGCACGTGGTAGATGCGGTCCCTGAAGGTCCGGATGAACTCGACGTAGTCCACCCCCTGGTAGCCGAAGTGGCTGGGATCGTAGTTGAATCCGAAGGCCTCGCGATTGCCCAGGGCGTCCAGCGCCCGCTGTGCCGAGGAGATGTCGAAGGCGATCTCCGTCGGATGCACCTCCAGGCCGAACTTCACGCCCACCTCGTCGAACACGTCCAGGATCGGATTCCAGCGCGCCGCGAAGTCTTCGTATCCCGCATCGATGGACGAAGGGTCCACGGGCGGGAAAGAGTAGAGCAGGTGCCAGATCGACGATCCGGTGAACCCGTTGGCCACGTCGAGGCCCATGTTCGCGGCGGCCCGGGCAGTCTGCTTCATCTCCTCGGCCGCGCGCTGGCGCACGCCTTCCGGGTCCCCGTCCCCCCAGACATGGGGCGGCAGGATCGCCTCGTGGCGGGAATCGATCAGGTCGCAGACCGCCTGGCCGGCGAGATGGTTGCTGATGGAAAACACCTGCAGGCCGTGCTTGTCCAGCAGCGCCCGGCGGTCCTCGCAGTACGCCTTGCTCTCGGCGCCCTGGTTCACGTCGAAGTGGTCACCCCAGCAGGCCAGTTCCAGACCGTCGAACCCCCAGCTCGCCGCCTTCCCGGCGAGCGTGTCGAGGGTGAGGTCCGCCCACTGGCCGGTAAAAAGCGTTACGGGACGAGACATGATTGACTGCTCCTTTCAGATTCATAAATCGGCATTCATAGCCGGCATGTACGGCGTGGAGGCCGCCGGTTGATGGCGGGCGCCCCACGCCGGTATCGCGTTCACAGGCCGCAGGCCTACAGGTCGGCGATACGGACCCAGCTGCCGTGCTCAGCCGACAGCGAAACGGCTTCCAGCACGGCCTGGTCCCGGACCCCTTCGTCGAAATCCGGATGGAGGTTGTCGTCGGCGCCGGCGATGGCCTGCATGAGATCGTACACCTCGTGGATGAAGGTGTGCTCCCAGCCGATGATGTGTCCGGGTGGCCACCACCGGTCCATGTAGGGGTGCGCGCCTTCGGTCACGATGATCTCGCGGAAGCCCTGCACGTGGTCCTCGTCTTCCCGGTTGTAGTACTGGAGTTCGTTCATCTTCTCCAGGTTGAAGGAGATGGATCCCTTGCTTCCGTTGATCTCGAACCGGTTACCGTTTCTCCTCCCGCCGGCGAAGCGGGTGGCTTCGAAGGAGCCCACGGCGCCGTTCTCGAACCGGGCCAGCGCCAGGGTCGTGTCGTCCACGGTCACCGGTCCCGTCCGCGTGGAACCGCCGGCGCTCGCGCCGAGGGCCGAATCGATCTCGTCCACGATGGGACGCTCCTTGATGAAGGTCTCCTGCATGCCGGTCACCTCGGTGATCTCGCCGATGAGATACCGGGCGAGGTCGATGATGTGGGCGTTCAGGTCTCCGTGGGGACCCGAGCCGGCCTTTTCCTTCTGCAGCCGCCACACCAGGGGGAAATCGGGGTCCATGATCCAGTCCTGCAGGTAGACGGCGCGCCAGTGGTATACCTGGCCGATGCGGCCTTCCTCGATGAGCCGCTTCGCCAGCGCGACGGCGGGCACCCGGCGGTAGTTGTAGGCCACCATGCTCTTTACGCCCGCCCGGTTTACGGCTTCGGCCATGGCGCGGGCCTCCGAGAGGCTGTTGGCCAGCGGTTTTTCGCAGAAGACGTGCTTGCCCGCTTCGGCGGCGGCGATGGCGATCTCCGCGTGGCTGTCGCCCGGTGTCGAAACGTCGACGAGATCGATGTCGTCGCGGGCGATCAGCGTCTTCCAGTCGGTCTCGTATCCTTCCCAGCCGAACTCGGCGGCGGCGCCTTTCACGTTCTCCTCGTTCCGCCCGCAAATGGCTTTCATGACCGGCACGCCGGCCGCGTCCGGGAAGAAGAAGGACATGTCCTTGAAGGCGTGGCTGTGCGCCTTGCCCATGAACGAATAACCCACCAGGCCTACGTTTACGTTCCGTGCCATGTATTGCTCCTTTCTCGTCTCTCGCGCCGCCGGGGCAGTCACGTTCGCCGCCGGGGCGGTCCGGTTCAAACTCGCCGGGGCGGTCGCGTTCTACGCCGAGGCGGCCCGGTTCAAACTCGCCGGGCGGCCCGGTTCAGGATGCCAGTTTTTCTTCCACATAATCTGTCAGTTCACTGATGGCCACACGATCCTGCGCCATGGTATCCCGGTCGCGGACCGTCACCGCCTGGTCGTCGAGGGTCTGGAAGTCGACCGTGACGCAGAGCGGCGTGCCGATTTCGTCCTGGCGCCGGTAGAGCTTGCCGATGGCGCCTGTGTCGTCGTACACCGTGCGAATCCTTCCCCCGGACTGCAGCGACCTGCGTATATCCCGGGCCGATTCCGCGAGCCGGTCGTCGGTCCGCTTCAATGGGAAGACCGCCACCTTGACCGGGGCCAGGTGGGGCTTGAGACGCAATACCGTCCGGTAGTGGTCGCCGATGACCTTCTGCGACAGGTTCCGCAGCGTCTTGCCCTCCTTGATCCGGTCCGCGCCCGTCATGGCCAGGAGCGCGTCGATGCGCGGCATGTTTTCGGGCAGCTCGCCGGCGATCGCCTCCCCGAAGGCCAGCAGGGATTCCCGCGTTTCGTCCGGCAATTTGGTGTTCTTCGCGACCGACGCGTTGAAGGCGTCCAGCCCGTCCTTGACGCCGGAAAGCTTGTCCTCCGGCGGCGCTTTCACCATGGATTCGTCGTAGGCTTCGCTGAGCACGGCCAGCAGGCAGCGGCCGACCCCCGCCGACGGCTCGACCACGAAGGGGATCAAGTGGCGGTTCGCCTGCGGATCGAAATAGGAAAGCCTGGTCGTGCTGGACAGGTTTTCAGCGACCTGCGCCGTGAGGTCGTACTGTTCCTGATACCGCGTGTGGCAGCCCAGGTCGAAGTCCGTCCGGCTCGCGATGCCCTCCAGTTCCTCGAAGCCGAGGGTGGGATACCTGTACATCAGGTCGTAGGTTTTTTTCGAATAATGGGCGAGGTCCTCCTGCGGCACGTCGAGGATCCGGATGTTGTCCCGGCTGACGCCGATGTGTTCCCACCAGGCGAGGCGGTCCTCCAGCCACCGGTCCTGCCATTCGTCCTCGGTACCGGGATGGACGAAGAACTCGATCTCCAGCATGTCGAATTCACGGACGCGGAACAGGAAGTTGCGGGGATTGATCTCGTTGCGGAATCCCTTGCCCACCTGGGCGATGCCGAAGGGCAGCTTGCGCGCCGTGGTGGTCAGCACGTTGTTGAAATTGACAAAGATTCCCTGGGCCGTCTCAGGGCGTAGATACGCGTAGGCGTCTTCTTCCGATACCGGACCCACCTGGGTCTTGAACATCAGGTTGAAGGGCCGAGGTTCGGTCAGGTCCGTGGATCCGCAGACGGGACATACACCCTTTACCTGGTCGGCGCGCCACCGTCCCTGGCACTTGCGGCAGTCCACCAGGGGGTCGACGAAGGTCTCCTCGTGACCCGAAAACTTCCAGGTCAGCGGATTCATCAGGATGGCGCTGTCGAGCCCCTCCATGTCATCCCGTTCATAGACGTTGCGACGCCACCAGGAGTCCACGATGTTGTTCTTCAGCTCGACGCCCACCGGGCCGTAATCGTACAGGCCCTGCAGGCCGCCGTAGATTTCCGAGCCCGGGTAGATGATTCCGCGGCGCTTGCAGAGGGAGACGAGTTGTTCCAGCGAGACAGCGGCCACCGCGGTCCTTTCCGGTTTGAAAAACGGGGAGATGACAGGCAGCACGGCGCTTCCGGCACGCCGCAAACAACGCGTTCACCATAACGAAAACCCCGTGCGGTGTCAACCCAAAAGGCCCCTGAGCGGTGTATCAGTTTGTATTCTGCTTCTTGTATCCAGGCTAATCCCGAAAAGCGAGCGTGAAGAAGGTCATTGGCAACCAAATCATACAGTAAGTTCTATCACGGATATTATTAACACATAAAAAGAATAATTTACTTTTGGAAAATATTTTGCATTACTTTTTACCGTTCTGATCACGTGCAGGGCGGAGGGCAAAGGGTCAAGGGAATATCGTCCCTATAATAGATGCACGCGACGTTCAAGGTGGTTTCACAAACAACTAGCACCGTGGAGGAGGAGGAAAATGCATCTTCAAGCCCATACCAGGCACGAATTCGAGAAGCTTCTATTTGAGGATGGAAGAGTTCGATCTTTTGCGCGGGAACAAGTGCGCAACAGAAGATCCGAGCGTAGCCGGTCGGGCATGCCGCCGGACCTTCGCAATGCGATGCGCGAGAACCCAGAAATCAGACGCGTCGTCCGAATCCTGAAGGACCTTCGGAGATACCATAGGCAGGTGGTATCTGTCGCTGCAAGACGAGTTCGAGGCAAGACGGTTTCGCTAAAGTCGGAGCTCGCCCTGGTCCGAGCGGGCGTCATCGCGGAGAAGAAATTCCGCGAACTGGTTGCTCTGACCACAAAGCTCTCAAAGTGGAATCCTGCTGCCGATATCTACGGACCAGCAATTGCATCATACCCCCATGAGACGGCAGTCTTTGCTAATCCGGCCTTTTTAAATCGAGACGAGACCCGACTTCTCAGGTACCTTGGAGTCGACTACCAGATCGCCGTCGGATCCTATGAAAACCACTACCTCCCCCGCCGAGAGCAAGTCCAACTACTCCTGGCCGACAAGAAGTTGCGCGGGCGATACATGTCGCAGGTTGGTAAAGTAGCTTCGCGCATTCCGTTCGCCGAGTCTCCTCGGAACCTCGTCGTACAGGGTGTGATCACGTTCGGTGGGAGCGGCTGGTGGGAGGCGCTGGGTGCGGCCATCGTTTCTGCCGTGGCCGTCGTTGTCTCCTGCGTGGTCCCTGTTGCCGCTCCGTATCTGGTGCCGGTTGCAATAGGGGCAGCTACCACCGCCGTCCATGAAGTCGCTGAGGCGGTCGGAATCCTTGAGGAAGATAACGAGATCACGGTCAGAGCCACCTGGGATCCAGATGTATGGAAGTCTAAAAAGACCGAGAAGGATGCTGCACTTCCGTTCCTGGCATCCGACTCGAATAATCGTGCCCTATCCACGACCCTGCCGGTAGGAGGTGTGGGACCTTTCTCCGGGACAGGGAAGCGTGCGACTTCACTCGCCGGAGGGGAGTATATTGCCAATACGAGCTACCAGAAGAAGGAAGTCCATAGGCGCAACTGTTCTTTTTTGCATCTGGCTAATCCCGCCAATCTGAGGGTCTACGACAGTCTTCGTCAAGCCCACTCTGCCGGGATGGACAACTGTCACTACTGCATCGGTGGCTCGAAGCGATAACGTAGCCATGTTATACAAGAAACTGCTGGTACTCTCGCGCGCCTGCGAGGATCTGACGAAGCAGTTCCCGTTGAGAACACCGGAACGCGAAGTCTGTGGGATCCTCTGTGGGCGCATCGACGAGAAATCGGCGATCGTAACCCGAATACGCCCGATCCCCAATAGGTCCCATCGTGCGCATGACTTCAGTGTTTCGACGAGCGACTATCGGCGAACGTGCCGAGCGGCTGCCGAGGCGAACGAGGAGCCCCTGGCATTTTATCACTCTCATCAGGGTTCGGTGAAGCCGAGTCTGCGAGACAGAGATCTACCCGCAATCACAGGAATTCCGGCTGTGATCTTCACCATCGAAGATGGTCGCATCTACCTCTGCTGCTTTACTGTTTCGAAGACGTACGAGGGAATTCGTGAGATTCCGTGCAGTGTTGTCCGAGGATGCCCTCCATAACCTCTGTCATAGGAAGTCGTCGAACGGTATTGAAGTCAGCGCATACTGATTCACCGCATATCGTACATAGGGTCTTGGCGTGACGCCAAGACCCCGACCTAGGTGGCAGACTATGCCTGCATGATGCGGATTTGCTGTGTTTTCACGAAAATTCACGCAGGTTGAGGTTGCCGTTGAAAGGAAACGTATGCCTTAAATATACAATTAGTTGTGCCAACGGGAGCTTGGGTCCTGGTATCGATATGTAAGACACTCTTCCCAAACCGACAACCAAGTGACCAGTGCCGTCGAATACTATTTCCTCGTGCTCTATTGATGTAGTTCCCAAATACAAATTGACAGGGCCGTGGACTACCCACATTGATACATAGTGTTTATCGCGGTCAATCCACTACATACGACTCGACAATGAGTAAAAGCCACATAAGCCACGACGATCTCGGCGCGGTCGCCGGCGACATCCAGGGCCGGCCGGCCGTGCTGCACTACGGGGACGCCGACGCCGAATACCACGCGGTCCGGACCGCCGCCGGCGTGAGCGACCTTTCCGGCCGCGGCAAGCTGCGCATGACCGGCGCGGACCGGCAGCGCTTCCTGCACCGCGTGGTGACCAACGACGTGGAGCAGCTCGGCGCCGGGGAGGGCGTCTATGCCTGCATGCTGACGCCCCAGGGAAAGATCATCTCGGACATGACGGTCCACGTCCGCGGGGAAGACCTCCTCATCGACGTGGAACCGGGCATGGCGGTAGTGCTCGGGGATACGCTCGACCGGTACGCCCTCATGGACGACGTCGAGATCACGGACGTCACCGAGCGGTACGGTTTGATCGGCGTGTCCGGAAGGCGGGCGGACGACTGCATCCAAAGTCTGGCCGACCCCCTGCCGCCGCTGCCGCCCGGCGGAAACGCGGAGATCGAACTAAGCGGCGTGCCCGCGACCGTGGCGCGGACGCATCGTACCGGCGAACGGGACTACGATATCTACGTCCCCGCCGAAAGCGCGGACGAAATCTGGAAGGCGTTACTCGCCGGCACGAGAGACGGCGAGGGAGATGGCGTGGGAGGTGGCGTTCCCTGCGTACCCATCGGATACGAGACCCTGGAGGTCCTGCGCGTGGAAGCGGGCATCCCCCGCTGCACCGCGGAACTGGACGATAGGATCATACCCAACGAGGCGGTGAAGGACCGGGCCGTCAGTTTCACCAAGGGATGCTACATCGGGCAGGAACCCGTCGTGATGATGGAACACCGGGGCCGTCCCAATCGCCTGCTGTCGGGACTGGTCATCGAAGGGGAAACGCTGCCCGAACGGAATGCCGTGATCCGGAAGGACGGGAAGGACGCCGGGTGGATCACCACGGCGGTCCACGGACGGGCGGTCGACGGGATCATCGCGCTGGGATTCGTCCGGCGGAGATCCAAGGCGTCGGGCGGACCGGGCTGGCCGTTGGAAGTCGAGGTGGACGGCACCACGGCCCGCGCCGAAATCGCGTACCTGCCCTTCTACGACCCCGGACCCTGAGGCACGACCCGGCCCTGAGGCACGACCCCGGCCCTTAATAGCGAAAGGCGTTACACCGGAATCCCAACACATCCCATGTCGAAAACCACCTTCTCCCTGCATTCCCCCCTGGACATGCACATCCACTTCCGTGAAGGCGCCATGCTCAGGCGCGTGGCGCCGTTGAGCGCGGAGACCTTCTCCGGGGGCGTAATCATGCCCAACCTGGTGCCCCCCGTGGACAACCAGGACCGGCTGGACAGATACGAACGGGAAATCAGGGAGGTCGTGGAACGCCACGCCTTCGAACCCTACATGACCCTGTTCTTGCGGCCCTACACCGAAAGCGAACTGGCTTCGATGAAGGACCGAATTATCGGCGTCAAGTTGTACCCGGAGGGCGTCACCACCCACAGCGAGGAAGGAGTCGGCGAACTCCGCGACGTGGAGGATACCCTCGCCCTGATGCAGGACCTGGATATCCGGCTGATGGTGCACGGCGAAACGACGGATTTCGTCATGGACCGGGAGCGCGCGTTCCTCCCGGTCTACGAAGACCTGGCCACGCGCTTTCCCCGGCTGCACATCGTCATGGAACACATCACGACCCGGGAGGCCGCCGCACTGCTGGACCGCCACGAGAACCTGTCCGCCACCGTCACCCTGCAGCACCTGCTGATCACCCTGGACGACGTGGCGGGCGGCCTGCTCAACCCCCACCTCTTCTGCAAGCCCATCGCCAAGCGTCCGGAAGACCGCGAAGCGCTCCTCGCGCTGGCCCTCGAAGCCCACCCCGGACTCGTCTTCGGCAGCGATTCCGCGCCCCACCCGGTCGACAAAAAGGAGAGTGCCGGCTGCGCCGCCGGGGTCTTCACCGCGCCCATCGCCCTGCAGATGCTCGTCGGGCTCTTCGAAGAACACGGCGCGCTGGACCGGCTGCAGGCTTTCGTCTCGGACAACGCGAAGCGGATCTACGGTGTCGAGCCACCGGCAAAAACCGT
This sequence comes from Gemmatimonadota bacterium, assembly GCA_009837395.1. Lineage (GTDB taxonomy): Bacteria > JAAXHH01 > JAAXHH01 > JAAXHH01 > JAAXHH01 > JAAXHH01. The sequence goes on along the minus strand of VXTP01000020.1, from coordinate 40,551 downwards.
GGTGTTCGAGAAGACCGGGGCGGTCATCCCCGAGCGGTACGGCGACGTCATCCCCATGTATCCTGGACGGGAATTGGACTGGAAAGTGGCGGAAGTTCGGTAGAAGGGCCGGGAAGCGTGAGCCCGGGAAGCGTGAGCCCGGGCGCGGACTGGATCGCCGCAGGACGAATCCCTTAACCTACTCCACCCGGAACGCGTTCGAGATGATCCAGAGCCGCTGACGCTCGCCGCGCAGCAGGGTGCCGCGCAACTGGTAGACCTCGGTGTGATAGACCCCCGGGCCGGGGACCTCCACGAACAGCTCATGTCCTTCGGTCTCGATCAGGGGGACCCCGTCTCTAAACAGCCGTATTCGCACTGGACCCGATGACGGCGCGGTCACGTGCAAACGGCCGCCATCCTGGTACGCGACACTGGCCCCCATGGACTTTGTCTCCTGCCCCATAGTAAGCTCGAAGGAAAAACCGGGGGCCGGCTCGTACCCTTCCAGCACCACGTAGCAACTGCCGCGGTGGATCGCATTCAGCAGGATCTCCTCGTCGACCTCGGCGTCGCCGGTCAGTTCCGTACTGGTGATCACGTAGGTCCGGATCAATCCGAACATGCGTTCGTAGGTGGGGAAGGACAGGTGGCGTTCACCCCAGAGCTTTATGCGCTCGTGGGCGTCCAGGCTGCCGATCACGGTAACGGGCTGGCGCTGCGCGCGATGCATCCAGAGGCGGATGGCCTCGTCGGGACGGTCGACGAGGCTGTTGAAGACCTCGTCGGGCATGAACGGAAGGAAAACGAGAGCCCGCACCAGTTCCAGCACGCCGTCGTCGCGCCATTCGCTGTTCCCGTTGAGCACTTCCAGGCCGTCCATCTCTTCCAGGGTCCAGTCCGTCCAGGGGCGGCGGCCCGTGGGGTGCGCCGCGATGGACACACCACCCGATTCAGAGATCTCTTCGACGAGTGCCGGGAGCCCCAGGGGGCCGTCCTGACTCACATCCCTGCCCACACCGAGGGAAAGCAGATGGCCCGCGCTGGTGTTGACCTCTTCGCCCACCAGCAGCAGCAGGCCGTCATGATACCCCTGGTGGCCGTCGATCAGGGGCTGCATGGTGTCGTGATCGGTCAGGACGAGGAAATCCGGTCCCGCGTTCTGTCCCGCCCGGACGATATCCTCGACCGATCCCCCGCCGTCGGAGTAGGTGGAATGCATGTGGATGGCGCCTGAATAGCGCGCGCCGCCGCCCGGTCCGGTCGTGGTACCAGGTCCGGTCGTGGTACCAGGTCCGGTCGTGGTCGCGGTGCCGGCAGCCGGATCCGGCGCAGGCCGGGGAGACTCGGACCGCATGAGCAGGTATCCATCGACGATCCAGAGCAGGAAGCCGGCCGCGACGAGGATTTTCAGCGATCTGCGTAACCTCAGCATAACAACCCGTCCGGTTTTTTGTGGCCCGGTCGCCTGCAAGGAGAGGACCGCCGCCTCAGATTCGCCGCAGGGTGGCTGCAACACATCAGACGGCACTCCAGAATGCGTGCTCCAGGTGCGTTATCCCGGGCGGATTCCGAGAGAGGTCGATTCCGATGACGTCGAAACGGCACGGCGTCTCGTGCCAGCGTCTTTCCTGCAGGAATCGGCGGGCAGCCCGCGCGACATGGCGCTGTTTCCTCGCGTCCACCCAGGAATGCGGATCGCCGAACCGGCGTCCGGTTCCGGCCTTGACCTCCACGAAGACGAGTTCGTCGCCGTCCCGGGTGATGAGGTCGATTTCGCACCGGGAGACGGGGTCCCGGTAATTCCTGGCCAGCACGGCGTGGCCCTTCCGGCACAGGAGTGTCTCCGCGATGGACTCGCCGCGTGAACCCAGGATTTGCTTCGATGCGGTCATGATGCCTTCGGAATGATTGCCTGGGATGAATGCCCGTGATGAATGCCCGTGATGAATGCCCGTGATGAATGCCCGTGAT
>VXTP01000020.1:0-38498 GCA_009837395.1 Gemmatimonadota bacterium | reverse complement strand
GATGAATGCCCGTGATGAATGCCCGTGATGAATGCCCGTGATGAATGCCCGTGATCTACGCGAGATCTACGCGGGATCTACGCGGGATGACCTGCCTTACATAAGAAGCGGGCCGGTAGTCAGACGGAGGTGAAATCGAATCTCTTCCGCAGGAAGGAGCGGCGATGCACGGCCGACGGGCCATGGTCCTCGAGCGCGGCCAGGTGCGCCGCCGTGCCGTAACCCTTGTGACGGGCGAAGCCGTATTCGGGAAAGTCCGGGTCGCACGCGATCATGATCCGGTCCCGCGTCACCTTCGCGATGACGGACGCGGCCGCGATGCAGAGGCTGCGTGCATCGCCTCCCACCACGGTGGTCTGGGGGCCCCGCCAGTCGATGGGGTCGATCCCGTCGACAAGCAGATGGCCGGGAGGCGGCGAGAGGGCTTCCACGGCTTCTTTCATGGCGAGAAGATTCGCCCGGCGGATGTTCACGGTGTCGATCGCGGCCGGGTCGGACCGGCCGACGCCGATGGCCGTGGCAATGGCCGTGATCCTTTCGTAGAGGACATCCCTCCTGGCGGGCGTAAGGCGTTTCGAATCGTCCAGGCCCGGAATCACGGCATCATCCGGCAACATCACGGCTGCCGCGATCACGGGGCCGGCCAGCGCGCCCCGTCCGGCTTCGTCGACACCGGCCGCGGACCGCGCGTCATGACCGAGGAGGGACCGTTCAAAGCGGGCCATGGCCCGGAGTCTCTCCCGCTCCGCGTCGCCCTTTATCATGCTCAGTTGCGCCGCTCGGCGATCCGGGCGGCTTTGCCCTTGAGCTTCCTCAGGTAGTAGATTCGTGATTGCCGTACCTTGCCCTTGCGCAACACCTGGATTTTACCAACCGACGGCGAATGCAGGGGGAAGATGCGCTCGACGCCGATCCCCTGCGAGATCTTGCGGACCGTGACGGTCTCGCCGATGCCGTGGCCGGACCGCTGGATAACAACGCCCTGGAAGAGCTGTACGCGTTCCTTGTCGCCTTCGCGGACCTTGACCTCCATCCGAATGGTGTCTCCGGCACGGAATTCCGGCAGGTCGGTCCGCAACTGGTCCTGGGTGATCGTGTCTAGTGCGTTCATGTTTGAAACTTCCGTCCTTTCGAACGACCACGGGTGAGCTACCCGTTTTCGTTCCGTTGAAGGGTTCTCAGATAAGTCAGATCCTCTCCAGTCAATTCCACGGTTTCCAGCAACTCGGGGCGGTGCTGGTATGTCTTCTTCAGGGCGTCCTGCCTTTCCCATCGTTCGATGCGCCCATGGTGCCCGGAAAGCAGCACCTCGGGCACGCGCCACTCCTGGTAGTTCTCCGGCCGCGTGTACACGGCGTTGCCCAGCAGTCCTTCGTAGTGCGAATCCGTGACCGCGGAAGCCATTTCACCCAGGACCCCCGGCAGGAGACGGATCACGGCGTCCGCGATCATCATGGCCGGTATCTCGCCGCCGGTGACGACGAAATCCCCCACGGAGTACTCCTCGGCGCCCAGGCCCGTGGCCACCCGTTCGTCGACGCCCTTGTAATGCCCGCAGATGAGGACCAGCTGGTCCAGTTCCGCGAAGGACCTGGCCGTATCCTGAACGAAGGGCCTGCCCCCGGCCGACAACAGCACGATACGGGAGCGGTCAGGCCGGGACGACGCGTCAACCTGTCGCCGGAGATGCCCTACGCCCCTGAATATGGGCTCCGCCTTGAGCACCATGCCGGGGCTTCCGCCATAGGCGTAGTCATCGACGGTCTTGTGGCGGTCCGTCGTAAACGCCCGCAGGTCGTGTACGAAGACGTCCACCAGGTCCCGCCGGCACGCCCGGCCCACGATACTCTCGCCGAAGGGTCCCGCGAATACACCCGGGAAAGCCGTAAGAATGTCGATACGCATGGTCTGTTCCGCTACGAGATCAACCCCGGGATCTTCCGTATGACCACCCTGTCCTCCCCGGGATCGAGTTCCACCACGACGTCCCGGACCGCCGGGATCATCGCTTCACCGGTCGGCGTGTCCACCACAAACACGTCGTTCGCGGGCATGGACATGACCTCGCGAAGGATCCCGATCTCCTCTCCTTCATCGGAAACGACCGCGCAGCCTTCGAGTTCGAAGACATAGTACGCGTCACGGGGCAACGGGGCGACGGCTTCTTCGGGCACCTGGATGTACGCACCGCGGAGCCGTTCCGCGTGCTCCGTCGTATCGATCCCGCGGAACTTCATCCGCCAGCTGTTCCCGTCGCGGCTGCAGCGTTCGATCTCCAGCGACTCCCGCCGGCCGTCCTGCAGTTCCACGCCGATCCGGTCCAGGTCCGCGAACCGGTCCGGAGCGTCCGACAATCCTTCCACGCGGACGTAACCCTTGAGGCCGTGAGGTTTGCGGATGAATCCGATATTGATCCGGTCTTCGCTCACTTATACCCCGCCCCGGCGCACCATCGGCCGATCCGCTTCGGGTTACTCGGCCGCTTTCGGTCCCACTGACGCACCGTCGGCCGATCCGCTTCGGGTTACTCGGCCGCTTCGGCCGTTTCCTCGTTGTCGCCGCGCCACTTCTGAATCGCGCCGCTCTTCACCAGGAGCGACCGCACCGTTTCGCTCGGCCTGGCGCCGCGGTTGAGCCAATCGACGGCCTTGTCCACGTCCATCTCCAGCTGTTCCGGCGAAATGGGGTTGTAGTAACCCAGGCTCTCGATGTACTTACCGCCCAGGCGTGTCCGGTTGTCCGTAACGACGATCCGGTAAAAGGGTCTCTTCTTGGCTCCCGTGCGGCGAAGCCGTATGGCCACTGCCATGTTCCGCTCCTTAGGCTACCTGAAAGGCAGCATACTCTGGCCGAGCCGCTCGAGGGCGCCTGGCCGGTTCAACTGCTTCATCATCTTCTGCATCATGTTGTACTGTTTCAGTAACTGGTTCACCTCCTGTACGCTCGTGCCGCTTCCCCGCGCGATCCGGCGGCGCCTGCTGCCGTTGATGACCACGGGGCGCGCCCTTTCGTGTTTGGTCATGGAACTCAGAATGGCGTCCATGCGAACGAGCGCTTTCTCATCCATGTCCATATCCTTCATCGCCTTCTTGTTCAAACCCGGCATCATCTCGACCAGTTCCTGCATGGAACCCATTTTGCCCAGTTGCTGGAGCTGCGACCGGAAGTCCTCGAGGTCGAAGGTCTGCTTGCGCAGTTTCGTTTCGAGCTTGCGCGCTTCCTCCACGTCGATGGCGGCCTGCGCGCGCTCGACCAGGGAGACCACGTCGCCCATCCCCAGGATCCGGGACGCCATCCGTTCGGGGTGGAACACCTCCAGGGCGTCCAGTTTCTCGCCGACGCCCACGAACTTGATGGGCTTCCGGGTGATCTGCCGTATGGACAGCGCCGCGCCGCCGCGGGCGTCCCCGTCCATCTTCGTCAGGATACAGCCGTCGATGTCGAGGTCCTGGTCGAAGGCCTCGGCCACGTTGACCGCGTCCTGTCCCGTCATCCCGTCCACCACGAGCAGGATTTCGTGGGGATGGACCGCTTCGCGGATCCCGCGGAGTTCTTCCATCATCTCTTCATCGACGTGCAGGCGACCCGCGGTATCCAGGATGACGACGTCGCGGTCCTCCCGGCCTGCGCGGTCCACGGCGACCCTGCAGATGGCAAGGGGAGACCGGCCGTCCTCCAGGGCCACGACCGGCACGTCCAGCTGTTCGCCGAGCACCTGCAGCTGCTTCACCGCCGCGGGCCGGTAGACGTCCGCCGCGGCCAGTATGGGCCGGTGGCCCGCACCGATGAAGTGGTGGGCCAGCTTCCCCGTCGCCGTCGTCTTTCCTGACCCTTGCAGGCCGGCCAGCATGACGATAGTCGGGGGCGATTCCGCGATGGCGACCTCGACGGCTTCCTCGCCCATCAGGGAGATCAGCTCCTGGTGGACGATCCCCACCATCTGCTGCCCCGGGGAGAGGTTCCTGAGCACGCCCTGCCCCAGGGCCTTTACCTTGACCGAGTCGATGAAGGTCCGGGCTACCTTGAAATTCACATCGGCTTCCAGCAGTGCGCGGCGCACCTGCCGGAGGCTGTCGTCGATGTTCTTTTCCGTCAGCTTGCCCTGGCCGCGGAGATTCCGGACGATGCCCTCCATGCGGCCGGTCAGTTCTTCAAACAAGATGCGCTCCAGTGCGGTCAGCCGGTTATTCCGAGGCTGGCCGCCCCAAACGGTCAGCCGGTATTTCTCAGCCGCGCCGCCCTTAAACGGTCAGCCGGTATTTCTCAATCGAGCCGCGAAACTCCCGTCTACGCCGTGTACCGGCGGAAGCGTGGCGATCCGGCCCGCGCCGTCCATGACCCCGGCCAGTTCCGCCGGCCAGCCGCCTGGGCTGTCCGGCCGAAAACCGGGATGCCTTTCGCGGAACGCGGCCACGACGTCCTCATTCTCTTCAGGCTCGATGGTGCACGTGCTGTACACCAGGACGCCGCCCGGTTTCACCATGCCGGCGCCTTTCTCCAGCAACGCCAGTTGCTCGCCGCGGAGCCGGCCGATGTCCTCCGCCGTTCTCCGCCACCGAAGATCGGCACGGCGCGCGATGGTGCCGAGACCGGAACAGGGCGCATCCACCAGGACCCGGTCGGCCTTGAAATCCAGGCCGGGCGACCGGCCGTCCATGACGACAAGACGCACCTGCCCCAACCCCATTCGCCGCCGGTGTTCCTCCACGCGGCGGAGTCGATGCAGTGACGAATCGCAGGCGAATACCCTTCCGCCCGCGCCCACAATTTGCGCAATATATGTTGTTTTTCCGCCCGGAGCGCAACATAAATCGACAACGGTCTCGCCCGCCTGCGGGCCCAGAAGTCTCACCGCGAGGCCCCCGCTTTCGTCCTGAACCTGGAACAGGCCCGCCTCGTGGGAGGCCAGGGTGTGCAGGTCGCCCGCGTGCCGGAAAATCAGGTAATCATCGAGCCACCGCCCCGGTTCGACCTGGATGCCGTGCGGTGCCAGCGCTGCGGCCAGGTCTTGCGGCGTGGACTTCACCGTGTTCACCCGGACGGACAGGGGCGGCGGCCGGTTCCCGGCCTCCATGAGGGCGGCGGCGGATTCCACGCCGTACCGCTCGATCCATCGCTTCGCCAGCCAATCGGGATAGGAGTGGGTGACGCCAAGCTCCGCGACGGGGTCTCCCCCGCGCGCCGGCCGCGACAGACGTTCCCTTTGCCGGATGGCCGTCCTAAGCACCGCGTTGGTCAGACGGACGGTGCCCTCGTGCCCGTACCGCTTGGCGAGTTGCACGGATTCATGGGTGGCGGCGGAATCGGGGACCTGGTCCATCATCATCAACTGGTACAGGCCCATGCGGAGGATCAGGCGGATCCACGGCGTGAGCGACTCGGGTTTGCCACGCAACAGCCGGCTGAGCGTCCAGTCCAGGCGGCGTCGCCAGCGGATGGTGCCGTACACCAGTTCGGTAGCGAAGGCCCGGTCTCGGGCTGGGTAGCCGTATCGCCGGAAGAGGGCATTGAGGGCGTCCCTCGGCAGCACGTCCCGCGTTTCCGCGCGATGCAGCGCCTTCAACGCGATCTCGCGCACCGGTGGGGCGTTCCCTTGCGACGGCGGAGCGTTCCCTTCGGCATTGGCCGGTGTGTCGTGGAGAGATCGTACCATGGTCGGGGTTCCCTGCTCAGGACGGTGCTGTCCGGCCGCGCTCGAACGCGGACGGCGGGCGCTAGGAGTCGCCGAGAAGGTCGCCCGCCGCGGGCCGGTATCCTCTCACGAATTCCGCGCCTTCGATCCGGCTCCGGCCCTCGGGCTGCACCCGGTCCAGTCTCAATCCGCATTCACCGGTCTGCACGGTGACGCCCCGGCGTTCGTCGGCGGAGACGATCTCTCCGGGCGGCCTCCCTCCTTCCCCTTCCAGGCGGACGGGCTGGCTCGAGATGATCCGGAGGCGCTGGCCGCGCCAGGTGGTGAAGGCCATGGGGATTGGGTTCAGGCCCCTTATCCTGTTGTGTATGTTACGGGCCGGCAGCCGCCAGTCTATGCGGCCGTCCTCCCTGGAGATCCTCGGCGCCGGAGACGCTTCGCCCCGCTGCGGCCGCGGCGTTATTCGACCGTCCGCCACCCCGTCCACCGTGCGCAGCAGCAGGTCCGCGCCGGTGCGGGACAGGCGGTCGTGCAGTTCGCCGGCCGTTTCTTCCGGTCCGATCGGCACGGTCTCCTGGCAGAGGATGTCGCCCGTGTCCACCCGCCTTTCGACCAGGAACGTGGTGACGCCCGTAACCTCGTCCCCGCTTATCACCGCCCACTGGATGGGCGCCGCGCCGCGGTAGCGGGGCAAGAGCGAAGGATGCAGGTTGATCGTGCCACCCGGGGGGATCGCCAGCAGTTCGTCGGGCAGGATGCGGAAGGCCACGACCACGAACAGGCCGGCGTCCAGGGACCGAAGGGCGTCCAGGAAACCCGGGTTGCGCAGCTTCTCCGGCTGCCAAAGGGGTATGCCGTGCCGCAGGGCGGTTTCCTTCACTGGTGTAGGCGCGGTCTTCAATCCCCTCCCCTTCGGCCGGTCAGGGCCGGTGACGACGCCGGCCACCTCGTGTTCCGGGCGGCTGATCAGCGCCTCGAGGCTTGGCACCGCGAAGGCGGGCGTACCCATGTAGACCACGCGCATATCAGACCGCCTGACCGCTCTCCCTGAGCTTCCGCAGTTTGCCCCGGATGAACTGTTGGCGGAGCTTGCTGAGGTGATCGATGAACAGGACGCCTTCCAGGTGGTCGTACTCGTGGACCAGGACCCGCGCAAGCAGTCCACTGCCCTCGATCTCGATGGGGCGCCCGTCCAGGTCCGTCGCCTCGACGCGCACGACCTCTGGCCGGGTCACCTTGTCGAACAGATCGGGAAAACTCAGGCACCCCTCGTCGCCCGTCTGCGCGCCTTCCCGCTTGACGACGCGCGGGTTCACCAGAACCAGGTATTCCGGTTCTCCCTCGAGTGCCGGCCCCCGGCGGTCCAGAAAGAGTTCCGGTCCGATCGCCCCGAGGTTCACCACGTACATGCGGACGGGCTCGCCGACCTGGGGAGCCGCGAGCCCGACGCCCTCCGCGTCGAACATGGTGTCGACCAGGTCCCCGGCAAGGAGGCGCAGCGCCGAAGAAATCTCCCCCACCGGGCGGGACTTCTCCCGGAGTACCGGGTCGCCATATATTCGTATGGGTCTGACGGCCATGACTGCTACCTATTCTTCCTTGCCGCCCTTCTTGCTGCTGATCAGGCGCGAAATGGCGCTGCGCTGCAGGTCGATCCGGACGTCGTCGGCGATGCGCACCGTGACCGTGTCCGCCTTCAGTCCGGTAACGACCCCGATGATCCCGCCCTGCGTCACCACCTTGTCCCCGTTCTGCAGGGCGTCCAGCATGGTCTGGTGTTCCCGCTGGCGCTTCTGCTGGGGACGGATCAGCAACAGGTAGATGATCGCGAACATCAACAGGATGGGGATCATGGAGATCAGGAAACCCGGTCCGGAAGCGTCTCCGCCGCCACCGGGACCCATGGCAAAGGCATCTTGAATCACTGGGGTTGCTCCTTTCTTGCGGTCTCACTTCTTGCGGTCTCACTGCGATACGCGGTCAGAAACGACCGGCTCCACGCGCCGAAACGGCCTTCCACGATGGCTTCTCTCATCTCGGAGAGCAGGCCGACGTAGAAGTGGATGTTGTGCAGGGTCCCCATTCTCGGACCCAGTATTTCTCCCGCGCGGTAAAGGTGCCGGACGTACGAACGGCTGAAGGTCCGGCAGGCATAACAGGAACAGGATGCATCGATCGGTCCGGCGTCGGCCCTGAAGCGGGCGTTATAGATATTGATGCGTCCGGAGCGTGTGTAAAGCGCGCCGTTCCGGCCTTCGCGGGTGGGAATGACGCAGTCGAACATGTCGATTCCCCGTCCCACGGCGTCGACGAGGTCTTCCGGCGTCCCGGCGCCCATCAGGTAACGGGGCCGGTCTTCCGGCAGGTGTTCGACGGTAGCGTCGATCAGGTCGGCCATGGCCCGCTTCGGCTCCCCGATCGACATCCCGCCGATGGCGTAGGCGTCGAATCCCCGGTCGACCAGCGACCGCGCGCAGTCGACCCGGAGGTCTTCGTACACGCTGCCCTGCACAATGCCGAACAGCGCCTGGGGATGCGTTCTTTCTCCTTCCAGTTCGTCGAAACGCTTCCGGGACCGCTCAGCCCATCGCAGCGTCAGGGCGGCGGAATCCTTCGCGTAACCGTAGTCGCAGGGATAGGGCGGACACTCGTCGAGGGGCGCGATGATATCGGCGCCGAGAGCGGTCTCGATTTCCATGACAGACTCCGGTGTGAACAGGTGCCGCGAGCCGTCGATGTGTGATTGGAAGGTCACCCCCTCTTCCTGGATGGACTTGAGGTCCGAGAGACTGAACACCTGGTAGCCCCCGCTGTCGGTCAACAGGGGCCGCCGCCAGTTCATAAAGCCGTGCAGCCCGCCCATCTCCTTGATCAAAGCATGTCCGGGCCGGAGAAACAGGTGGTAGGTGTTGCCGAGTATGATCTGAGCGCCGGCGGCTTCGAGTTCCTCCGGCGTCAGCGTCTTCACCGTCGCCTGGGTCCCCACGGGCATGAATACCGGCGTGCGGATCTCGCCGTGGGGGGTCTTCATGTGGCCGGCCCGCGCGTTCGAAGCCGGATCCCGGGCGAGCAGATTAAACGCCAGCGAAGCCATAGCGCGAGACCCGCGGTCCTCCTGTCGAATGATCCATGACTATTCCAGCGATTTGATGGGGCCCTCGCCGCGGCCCTGGATGAACTGTTGCACCAGCGCGTCGTCGCAGTTCCGGATCTCGTCCGGGGTCCCCACCATGTGGATCACCCCGTCGTGGAGCATGGCGATGCGGTCCGCGATCTTGTACGCGCTGATCATGTCGTGGGTCACCGCGATCGCCGTCACCGACAGCCGCTGGTTCATGTCCAGGATCAGGTCGTTGATGATGTCCGCCATGATGGGATCCAGGCCCGTGGTGGGCTCGTCGTATAGGATGTATTCCGGATTCATGGCGATCGCCCTGGCGAGTCCCACTCTCTTGCGCATGCCGCCCGAAAGCTCCGCCGGCTTCTGTTCCTCCACGTCGGAAAGGCCGACCATCTGGAGGCAGGTCCGGACCCGCTCGCCGATCTCCGCCTCGGTCCGGTCGGTGTGTACTTTCAGGCCGATCCCCACGTTCTCGCCCACGGTCATGGAATCGAAGAGGGCGCCGCCCTGGAACAGGAAACCGAAGCGCTTGCGGATTTCGTCCAGCTCCGTGCCGTACAGCCTGGTCACGTCCCTGCCGTTCACCAGCAGCGTGCCGCCGTCCGGATGCAGCAATCCCGTAATGTGCTTGAGCAGCACGCTCTTGCCGCATCCGCTCCGGCCGATGATGACCATGGTCTCCCCGGACTCGATGGTCAGGTTGACGTCCGTCAGCACCGGTTTCCCGAAGGCTTTTCTCAGGTGTACGATTTCGATCATGAGCGAGTAGAGAACGTAACGCGGGAAGAACGGTCAGCCCGGGTCTTCGTGATAGAGATCCGGATTCTCGAAACGGGCGAAACGGTCCACGAAGATAAGGTCCACCGTACCGACGGGACCGTTTCGCTGCTTGCCGATGATGATTTCCGCCTGGTTCTGGTCCTGTTCCTCGTCTTCTGCGTAACGGACGGGCCGGTAGATGAACAGCACCACGTCGGCGTCCTGCTCGATCGCGCCCGATTCCCTCAGGTCCGACAGCTGGGGCCGGCCGTCCCCGCCGCGGGTCTCCACCGCCCTGGAAAGCTGCGACAGCGCGACGATCGGAACGTCCAGCTCCTTGGCCAGGGCCTTCAGGTTCCGGGAGATGGCGGAGATCTCCTGTTGCCTGTTCTCCGCGTCGCTCGGTCCCCGCATGAGCTGCATGTAGTCGACGGCCAGCAGGCCGATGTCGTCATGCTCGGACATCAGTCTGCGCGCCCGGGAACGCATTTCGGTGACCGACAACGCCGGGGTCTCGTCGATGTACACCGGCGCGGTGGCGAGGGCCCCCACCGCGATGCTCAGGTTCGACCACGCGTCTCCCGGCAGCCGGCCGGTGCGCATCAGGTGGGAATCCACCCGTGCCTCGCTGCACAACATCCGCTGGGCCAGCTGGTGGCTGGTCATCTCGAGGCTGAAGAGTCCGACGCCGATTCCGGCCTCCACCGCGACGTGGCGGATGATGTTCAGGCAGAGGGCCGTCTTCCCCATGGCCGGCCGGGCCGCGATGATGACCAGGTCCCCCCGCTGGAAGCCGGCGGTCATCTCGTCCAGCCGGGTAAAGCCCGTGGGGACGCCGGTCACGGTGGTGTCCTGCTCGTGCAGCTTCTCGATATTCTCGAAGGTGTCGTGCAGAATGGGATTGAGCTGGGTGAAACCGCGGCGGGCGTCGCGCTGGGACAGGGAGAATACCATCCGCTCGGCGTCGTCCAGCAGTTCCGCGGTGTCTTCCGACGATTCATAGGCCCGGGAGGCGATCTGGGTCGCCACGTTGATCAGCTTGCGCCCCTGGGACTTCTCGTGCACGATACGGGCGTGGTATTCCACGTTGGCCGCCGTCGAAACGCCCTCCGTCAGGCCGACCAGGTAGAACGATCCCCCCACGGCGGGCAGTTCGTGCCGCTTCTCCAGTTCTTCGCTCAGCGTGATCACGTCGGTGGGTTCGTTCCGGTCGTACAGGGCAATGATGGCGCTGAAGATCTTGCGGTGCGCATCACGGTAGAACGCGGTATCGTCGAGGATCTCGAGGGCGATCGATATGGCGTCCTGCTCCAGCAGCATGGCGCCCAGGACAGCCGCCTCCGCTTCCACGGCCTGTGGCGGAAGTCGTTCCGCCCCGTCGCTCTGGCTGTTCATGAGACCTCAGTTCCCGGGGTCGCCTGCGCATCGGACTGCACGATGCGGTCGTATTCCTTCCGCAACAGCTGCACGTCTTCCCAGGTCGGCCGCTTGTAAGCCGCATTGCGCAGCAGGCCGGAGGGGTGGTACGTCACCAGCAGTTTGATGCCGTGATAGTCGTGGAACCTGCCCCGCAACGCTCGGATCGAACTGTTCTGTTTGAGCAGGGCCTGGGCCGCGACGCGGCCGAGGGCGCAGATCAGCCGGGGCCGGACGAGCCGGATCTGCTCCTTCAGGATGGCGTCGCATGCGTCGATCTCTTCGGGCATCGGGTCGCGGTTGTTCGGCGGCCGGCATTTCAGGATGTTGGTGATGTACACCTCGTCCCGGGTGAAATCGATGGCGTTCAGGATGCGGGTCAGCAGTTTTCCCGCCTGCCCCACGAAGGGCTGGCCCTGTTCGTCTTCCTGGGCGCCGGGCGCTTCGCCCACGAACATCACGTCGGCGTGCTCGTTCCCGGATCCGAATACGAAGTGCTTTCGCTTGAATCCCAGCGCGCAGGCCGTGCAGCGATGGTATTTCGCATACAGGGCCTCGAGGGACGATACCTGTGCCGACTGGGCCGACTGGGCCGACTGGGCCGACTGGGCCGACTGGGCTGACTGGACCGACTGGCCCGACTGGCCTGACTGGGCTGGTTGGGCCGCCCGTCCGGTCCCGGCAGGTTGCCCGGCTCCGGCAGGTTGGCCGGCTCCGGCAGGTTGGCCGGGCAGCACGGATTGACCGGGACCTTCGGGCCGTTCGAGCCCACTCCGCTCCGGCAGCGGAAGCGCCCCGTCCAGGCCCTCCGGCAGGTAGAGCGATTCGAGACCCTGCTCTTCTTCCTGCCTCACGGCCTCGACGGTCTGGCGTATCAGGTCGGACAGCGACGCTTGCGTTTTCATGCGGGAACGACTTCCCGGTTTCTCAGCAGGGCGGCGACTTCGTCCATGACGCGGTCCGCCACGTCGGACTTGGATTGCAGGGGCAGGGATTCCTCGCGGCCGTCGCGGTGTATCAGGGTGACGATGTTCGTATCCGTCTCGAACCCGGCGCCCTCGGTGGTGAGGTCGTTGTAGACCACCAGGTCCAGGTCCTTGTCCGACCGCTTCCGGCGCGCGTAGTCGAGACCGTCATGGGTCTCCGCGGCAAAGCCGATCAGCACGGGCGGCCGGTCGGCGGCCACTTCCGCGAGAATATCGGTGGTCCGCGTCATTTCCAGCGTAAGACGTTCCTCCGTCTTCTTCGTCTTCCGGGGGGACTGGTCGCCCGGCCGGTAGTCCGCCACGGCCGCCGCCATGATCACGGCATGCTGGCCTTCGCGGTTGGCCAGAACGGCTTCGCGCATTTCACCTGCGGTCCGGACGTGTTCCACGGCGACCCCGTAAGGATCCTGGAGGTGCGTGGGTCCCGCTACGAGCGTGACCGACGCGCCGCGCCGGGCCGCGGCCCTTGCGAGGGCGTAACCCATCTTTCCGCTGGAGCGGTTCGTGACGCACCGGACGGGATCGATGTCCTCCGCCGTGGGGCCGGCGCTCACCAGCACGTTGCATCCGGCCAGGTCATGGTCGGGATCGGCAAGGATGGCGACCGCTTCCACGATCTGCTCAGGCGCCGCCAGCCTCCCGTCCCCCTCTTCGCCGTTGGCCAGCAGGCCGAATTCCGGTTCGATGACGTGAACGCCCCTGCTCCTGAGACGGTCGAGATTCGACTGGACGGCCTCGTTTCTCCACATGCGGAAATTCATGGCGGGCGCCAGGCAGCAGGGCGCTTCGCAGGCCAGCATCACGGTGGAAAGCAGGTCGTCGCCCAGCCCGTTCGCCATCTTGCCGATCATATTGGCCGTGGCAGGCGCGATGGCCACCGTATCGGCCCAGACCGCGAGGTCGACGTGTTCTTCACCGGCCATCCCGGTATCGGGAAACTGCTCGACGGCCACGGGATGCCCGGTCAGCGCGCTGAATGTTACGGCGCCGACGAAGGCGCCGGCTTCGCGGGTCATAACCACCCGCACGTCCGCCTCTTCCCGGACCAGTCCGCGGACTACTTCGGCCGCCTTGTAGGCCGATATGCTGCCGGTCACGCCGAGGACGATCCGGCGTCCTTTCAACCTGGACATCGAAAACTCCTGGACATCGAAAACCGCTGCCTTACTCCACGGCCTCGTCTTCCTCGGCCGGCTGGTAGTCGTAGTTCAGCTCATTGCCGAGCAACCGGTCCAGCGCCTGGGACGTCACTTTCTCGGCGCGGTCGTCCTGCGTGCCCAGCATCTTGTTGTGGAGGTTGATTCGCCGCGCCTCCATGGCCGTAACCATGACGGCCTCGTAGATATTTTCCGCGACGTCCCTCATGCGCTCCTGGGAAATGTACTGTGTCGATTTGGTGGCGTTCATGACTGCTCCCATCGGCTGATGCGACGCCGTTCGGCGGCTATGATCCCCCGAATGGCGTCAACGGTGGACTGCTGCTTGCCATCTTCATTGTCGACCCCGTAGTCATACGCGGGCAGATACTTCATCTCGGTGCGCGCCTTTTCCAATCGCTTACGGATCTGTTCGTCCGTTTCCAGGCCGCGCTGTTTCAACCGCCGCGACAGGCTGTCCAGGGAAGGCGGTATCAGGAAAACGAGAACGGCCTCCGGAAATATGGCCTTGACGGCTCCTCCGCCCTGGACGTCGATGACCAGCAGGGCCACGCCCCCGGACCGGATGACGCGTTCGACGGCGTCCCTGGGGGTGCCGTACAGCACGCCGTCGTAGACTTCCGCCCATTCGAGAAAGGCGCCCTGGCGTATCTTCTCCTTGAATTCCTCCGCGCTGACAAACTGGTAATCGATCCCGTCCTGCTCGGTCGGCCGCTTCTTCCGGGTCGTCATGGATACGGACCGGACGATGGTCGGGTCTCCGGTCGTAAGCAACTCGCCGATCGTGGTCTTTCCCGTACCCGACGGCGCGGAGAGGACCAGGCAGAACCCCTTTGCCTCCGTCAGGCCGGGCGCGACGGATTCACTCAATGTTCTGTACCTGTTCGCGGACTTTCTCCAACTCTTCCTTGGCCTGGATGACGGAATGGCTGATTTCCGTATCGTTGCCCTTGGAACCGATGGTATTGATCTCCCGGTTCATTTCCTGGATGAGGAAATTGAGGCGCCTGCCCGGACTCCCATCGTCCCCCAGCGCTTCCAAAAAAGCGCCGCAATGGGCGTCCATGCGGACGCATTCCTCGGTCACGTCGCTCCGTTCCGCAAACAGGGTGACCTCCATGGCCACGCGCTGCGGATCGACCGGTCCATCGTCGAGCAGGCCGTCGATCCGATGGCGCAGGCGTTCCCGGTACTCGGCCACCCGGTCCGGCGCCCGCTCCTCGATCGACCCCAGCAAGGCCTGAATGGCCTGGATCCTGCCGCGCAGGTCGGTTTCGAGCGCCTTCCCTTCGTTTCGCTTCATGTCCTTGAAGGCGGCGAGCGCACGCTCGAGGGCGGCCTCGATACCCTTCCAGCGTTCGGCCGGGTCGACTTCGTCGGCTTCCGGCGTCACCAGGCCCGGGTAGGCGGCGACCATTTCGAGGGTGACCTCGCCCGATACGCCGAGCTCGTCCTTGATCTGCCTCAGCGCGTCGCAGTACTTCCTTCCGGCCTCCGCGTCGATCCGTATACCGTGGGCGGCGGCATCGCCGTCGTCGCACCGGACGGATACGGAAACGTTGCCCCGCGTCACGTGGTCCTGCACGTACGCGCGCACGCGGCCTTCCAGCGAACCCAGAGACTTCGGCAGCCTTACCGCGATGTCGCAGAACCGGCCGTTAACCGAACGCAGTTCGACGACGGTGCGGACGCCGGCGAGGTCGGATTCCCCGGCGCCGTATCCAGTCATGCTGCATATCATTCAAAGCCCCTGAATCCCCGTTGATCGGCCTGTTTCCAAGAAACATGAAAATACACGCTAAACGGCGATTTGTCAATAACATATTGGCGGTCGCCCGGCGGCTTTCCTTCCCCTTCCGGGCACGCCCCGGGCAAGCCCACGGAACACCCTCGGCAAGCCTACGGAACACCCCGGGCACGCCCCGGGCACGCCGAAAAGAAGATTCATGACCCTTGACGCAACCGGTGCCGTTATATTATCGAAAAGGCGGAACGCGGCGGTCCCGACGCCGCGGAACGTCATCGTATCGAGATCGCACCGGAACCGGAATCAGGATGGAGCAGGCATGGACGCCCTGGTGTTACAGGCCGTGAAAGACGAATGCGGGGAGCTGGAGGGTTCGCGGATTGTGGCCGTCGAGCAGTACGCACCCATGGAAATCGACCTCGTCCTGAAGACAGGCACGGGCCGGCGCGTGCTATCGCTTTCCGTGAAACCGGGTTTCTCCCGGGTACATCTGTCGGATGTCGTGAAGAAGGGTGCGGAGAAAGGCGCGGCCTCGTCCGCGCTGCTCGCTGTTTTGCGGGACCATCTCGTTCCCGGCACGCTGGAGAAGGTCGACGTGGCCCCCTTCGAACGGGTGGTGCAACTCCATTGCCGGGGCCGGTCCTCACCGGGCCCCGGTCGCTACCGCCTGATCGCAGAACTCATCGGGAACCGGGGGATCATGGTCTTCCTTTCCGATCCGGACCGCGTTATCCTGGAGACCCTCCGGCGCATCCGGGGCACGGAAAGGGAACTGGTCCCCGGCGAGACCTACGCGTTCCCGCCACCGATGAAGAAAACACCGCTCGGCGAAGCCACGCGCGAACTGCTGGCCGGGACGGACAGCCTCGAGACGCCTGAAGCACTGGCGCGGCATTTGACCGCCGTCTTCGCGGGTCTGTCCAGGGATATGGCCCGGGAGGTCCTGGCCCGGGCGGGCCTGTCGGACGCGACGGGCTCTGCGGACACGGACGGGGAGGACCGCGTCGCCCGGACCTGGAGGAGCCTGGAGGAATTTGTCCGCCGCGTGAGGGCACGGGACTGGACGCCCTGCATCGGAAGATCGCAGGACGGCCGGGCCCGCGTCCTTTCCGCGGTCCCGGTCCATTCCCTGCCCGCGGCGCAGGTAGAACGGCACGAATCCGTCAGCAACGCCGTGGAACGTTTCTACGAAGAACGGATGGCCGAAGAAGCGTTCAAGCAACGATTGCAGAAGGTGCAGCGGGCCCTGCGCGATGAGATCCGGCGCCTGGAACGCCTGGCGGAGAACCTGGGAAAGGACCTGGTTCACGTGGAACAGGAAGAAGAATACCGCCGGTTCGGCGAGCTGATCACCTCTCACCTGGCCCGGCTGAAAGCGGGGTCGACGGAAGCCCTGGTCGAAGACTACTTCAGCAGTGACCGGGAGGAAGTCGCCATTCCCATGAAGCCCAACCTGTCGCCGGCGGAGAACGCCCGGTGGTACTTCCGGCAGGCCCGCAAGGCCAGAGACGGCCGGAAGGCGGTGGCCCAACGCATCGCCCGAGCACGGAAACGCCTGGAAGAAGTCACGGGCATCCGCGCGAAGCTGGGATGCGACGCCGATGAAGAGAGGTTGGAGGAGGTTTACAGAGCCTGCATCAGGCTGGATCTGGTCAAGGCGCCCCGCGAAACCGGCACTTCGAAAACCGGCGCTTCGAAACGGCCGCGCAAGAAGGCCGGGCAGGACATCCATCCGAGGAGGTACCTCACCTCCAGTGGACACCTGCTGCTCGTCGGCCGCAACAGCCGGGAGAACGAAGCGCTGACGAAATCGGCGGCGCCGGACGACATCTGGCTGCATGCGCGGAACCTCGGCGGTTCCCACGTGATCCTGCGGCGGGAGGACAAGACCCAGATGCCGAGCAGAAAGACCCTCCACGAAGCGGCCTGCCTGGCGGCATGGTATAGCAAGGGCCGGGGATCCACCACGGTGCCGGTGGACTACACGGAGCGCCGTTACGTCCGGAAAATGAAAAACGGCAGCCCCGGACAGGTCGTGTTCACCCGCGAAAAAACACTCTTCGTCGAGCCCGGGCTGACTCTACGGCAGGCCGACGCGCCGGGGACGGCCTGACGGAGTTGACCCGACCGCCGGGGACTTCCAGACGGGGTTGAAGCGATCCGCCGGGGACGTCCAGACGGGGTTGACACGATCCGCCGGGGACGTCCAGCCGAGATAGGCACGACCCGTTCAGACCCGGTCCACGATGCGGCCCTCGGCGTAGGAGCCCAGCAGCTTGAAGTTGGCCGCGATCTCCCTGAGGTGGTTGAGCGCCCGGCTGCAGAGCAGGCTCTCGGCGTGCCCCTCGAAATCCAGGTAGAACAGGTACTCCCAGGGGGATCCGACCAGGGGCCGCGATTCGATCTTGTTGATGGAGATGTCCCGCAGGGCGAAGACGCTCATGGCCTTGAACAGCATGCCGGGTTCGTGGGGCACCGAGAAGACGATGGAGGTCTTCATGCGCTCGCCCTCCGATGGTTCGGGCGCTCTGCCCAAAACCAGGAAACGTGTATAGTTCTGGGGGTTGTCTTCGATCCCGCGCTCAAGGATCTCCAGTCCATACCGCTCCGCGGCCCGCGTGCTCGCGATCACGCCGATGTCCCGGCCTTCTCCCTCACCGAGCATCTTGGCCGCGCCACCGGTATCGTACACGGTTTCGGGTTTCATCGACGGATGCTCACGGAAGAACCGGACGCACTGTTCGAGCGCCTTGGGATGAGACTGGACCCGGCGGAGTTCCTCCGGCCGGACGCCCGGTTTCGCCATCAGGTTGTGGACGATGCGGAGCACGATTTCACCCACGATCTGCAGGTCGTGCTCCTGCATCAGGTCGTAATTGACGTGGATGCTGCCCGCCAGGGTGTTCTCGATAGGCAGCATGCCGTAATCGCAGCTGCCCTCGTCCACGGCGCGGAACACGTCGTCGAACCATCCGTGGGGAACCGGTTCTGCCGCGTCTCCGAAATAGGCGAGCACGGCCATCTCGCTGAAGGCTCCCAACTCGCCCTGGAAGCCGGTCCTGTACTTCTTCAATCGGTCCTCCTTTCACGCAGCAACGCGGCCCTGCTTTCCTTCGCCTTCGTCAGCGTCTTCACCAGTTCCGACTCGCGCCCCTCCTCGATCTGCGCCGCCAGGTCGTCGAGCAACCGCCTGGCTTCCTCGATGCCGCGCAGCAGGGGCCGCCCGTTGGTCAGGCAGATGTCGGCCATCACCCGCACGGTGGACGCGGCCAGGCGGGTCGTGTCCCGGAATCCCGACGCGGCGAACTCGCCCAGGCGTTCTTCCTCGCGCGCCGTCTTCTCCGCGGCCAGGGCCAGCACTGCGGACAGCAGGTAGGGCAGGTGGCTGGTAACGGAGACGATCCGGTCGTGGCGATCGGCGGGAATGACGGCGGGACGCGCCCCGATCCGGCGGACCAGGTCCTTGAGCAGGTCGAGGGCGCCTTCATCCACCCCGGGGGGCGGAACCAGGGCGAAAGTCGCGTCCTGAAACAACCCGTCATCGGCGTGCTCGATGCCGGTGTGCTCGGTGCCCGCCATGGGGTGTCCGCCGACGTATCTCCTGATGCCGGCCTGGCCGGCGACGGCGGAAACGATCGCCTCCTTCGTGCTGCCCAGGTCCAGGAGGATGGTCTCCGGACCGAGCAGCGTCGCGAGGCCGGGCAGCATGTCCAAAATGGACCGCACGGGCATGGCGAGGACGACCAGGTCGGCCCCTTCCACCCCTTCGGCCGTTTCCAGGTATCCCGCGTCGATGGCGCCGCGCTCCTGTGCCCGGTCCAGCACGGTCCGGTCCAGGTCGACGCCCGCGACGCGTTCCGCAACCCCCGCCTTACGGACCGCCATGCCGAAGGAACCGCCCAGCAGTCCCACGCCGATAATGGTGATGCGCATAGGCCAACTCAGCCGATAGTTCGGTTGACGGCCGTCGCGACCGCCTGCAGTTCCGGGATCAGGGAGGTCAGCGCTTCCGGAGTCAGGGACTGGTCCCCGTCGGACAGCGCGCGTTCCGGCGTCGGATGCATCTCGATCATGAGTCCGTCGGCGCCCACCGCCACGGCCGCCCGGGCGGCCGGTCCCACGAAATCGGCGTTTCCGGTCCCGTGGCTCGGGTCGATGAACACGGGCAGATGGGTGTATTTCTGCAGCACGGGCACGGCGGAGATGTCGAGCGTGTTCCGGGTCCAGGTCTCGAAGGTCCGGATACCCCTTTCGCACAGGATGACATTGTGGTTCCCCGCCGCCAGGATGTACTCGGCCGCCAGCAGCATCTCCTCGAGCGTGGCGGACATGCCCCGCTTGAGCATGACGGGCTTGCTGCTGTGTCCCACTACGTTCAGCAGCGGATAGTTCTGCATGTTCCGCGCACCGACCTGCAGCATGTCCACGTATTCCGAGACCATGGGTTCCATCTCGGGCTCCATCACCTCCGAGATGGTCGGCAGGCCCGTTTCCTCGCTGACCCGGGCCATGATCTTCAGGCCTTCCTCGCCGAGCCCCTGGAAGCTGTAGGGCGAGGTCCTGGGCTTGAACGCGCCGCCGCGTATGATGTGGGCTCCCGCGGTCCGGGCGTGTTGCGCCGCCTCCAGGAACTGGTCGTAGGATTCGACGGAACAGGGACCGGCGATGATGGTAATGCCGTCGCCGCCGACCGTCACGTCGCCCACCTTGAAACGGGTCTTGTGCGGCTGCACCTCCCGGCTTACCAGCTTGTAGGGCCGCTGGATGCGCTGAACGCGGTCCACCCCGTCCAGGATATCGAACTGTTCGGGCGAAAGGCTCAGGGTATTGCCGATCACGCAGATGATGGACATCTCGTCGCCCTGGATGTCCCGTGGTTTACAGCCGAAGGCCCGGATCGTCTCCCGGACGTGCTCCTTCTCGTCTTCCGTTGCATGAAGTTTCATCACAACCACCATTTCAGCCTCCCTCGGCAATGTCCGGCCGGAGCACGACGGCGCCGTCCAGGTAGACATGCCGTATTTCATCCTGCGATTTTTCCATATTTACATGAACCAGCACCCGAACGCACCCGGGAAGACTCCCGGGAACCTCCATCTCCTGCGTGCAGAACAGGGGGATCGCTGTCCACCCCATCTGGCGCACGCCGTAGGCGGGTGTCTGTGCATCGAGATCTTTCGTCGACGAAAAAAAGACGCTGATGATGTGTTCTAATTCGATGCGGTTCCGTTCGACTATTGTAGTAAGCAACCGACGCGATGCCTCGCAAATGGCTTCGGAAGTGTTCGATTCAACGGTTATCGCGCCGCGAATGCCTCGGACCATGATTCCTCCCGGGACAGTGAACGCTGGATATTACCCGATCAAAGCATGAAAAGGGAGGTGAATACGTGGGCGCCACGAAGACCTGACCGGTCTCCTGGACGCCCACACGCATCACCCTTTCGACGTGAAACCTGTATCATTTCAATGCTCCATGCGTACCATGCGTACGGGCATCGACCGGATCCGATCCGGTATGCTACCCCTGCACGGCGACCGGCGTTTCCCGGTCCATGCCCGCCCTCAGTGAAGCCACGTATTCGCCGACGGACCGGAGCATATCGGGCTCGCCTGCGTGCGCTTCCATCACGTTGATGATGGCGCTGCCCACGATGACGCCGTCGGCCAGGCGGGCGGCCTCTCCGGCCTGCTCGGGCGACGAGATGCCGAAGCCCAGTCCGAGGGGCCGGTCCGTGCGGGACCGCACCTGCGCCATGAACACGTCCACCCCGTCCGCCAGTTCTCCCCGCGCGCCCGTGACGCCCATCAGGGAGACGCAGTAGACGAATCCCGTGGTGTGGCGGTTCACCAGGTCGATCCGTGCCGAAGTGCTCGTGGGCGCCACCAGGAAAACGACGGTGAGGCCGTGCTTAAGGCAGGCGTCGGACAGATCGGCCCCCTCCTCCGGCGGGAGATCGGGCACGATCAGCCCGTCCACCCCCGCGCGGGCCGCATCCCGGCAGAAGTCCCCGATCCCGTAGGCGAGGACCGGGTTGTAGTAGGTCATCAGTACCACCGGTATGCCGGTATGTTCCCGGATGGAAGCGACCGTCTCGATGATGGACCGCAGGGTCGTGCCCCCGTTCAGCGCCCGAAGCGCGGCGCGCTGGATCGTGGGGCCGTCGGCGATGGGATCGGAGAAGGGCACGCCCAGTTCCACCAGGTCGGCCCCGCGTCGGTCCAGTTCAGCGACCAGCGCGGCCGTCGTGTCCAGGTCCGGGTCCCCCGCCATTACGTAGGGAATCAGCGCCTTGCGACCCGCTGACTTCAGCGACGCGAAGGTCTCTTCGATCCGGTTCATTCGGCGCCTCCTGCGCGCTCTCCACGCTCACTGTTCCGGGCCAGTAACCCGTCCACCTGCTCGACGTCCTTGTCTCCGCGGCCCGACAACCCGGCGACGATGACCTCCTCCCGGTCCATTTCCGGGGCGATCCGGGCGATATGGGCAATGGCATGGGCGCTTTCGAGCGCGGGTATGATGCCTTCGACTCTTGAGAGCAGTTCGAAGGCATCCAGTGCCTCGTCGTCGGTCACGCTCACGTACTCCGCGCGGCCGGAGTCCTTCAGGTAGCTGTGCTCGGGTCCCACGCCGGGATAGTCGAGTCCCGCGGAGATGGAATGGGCCACCTGAATCTGGCCGTTCGCGTCCTGTCCGGTATAACTCATGGCGCCGTGCAGCACACCCGGGGTGCCCAGGCCCAGCGTCGCCGCGTGCATGTCCGTATCCAGCCCGTGCCCCGCGCCTTCCACGCCGACCAGGCGAACGCCGTCGTCGAGGAAGGGATGGAAGAGTCCGATGGCGTTGCTGCCGCCCCCCACGCAGGCGACCAGCACGTCGGGGAGCCGGCCTTCTTTCTCCAGGACCTGCTCCCGCGCTTCCCGGCCGATGACCGACTGGAAATCACGCACCAGCATGGGGAAGGGATGGGGCCCTGCCACCGACCCGATGATGTAATGGGTATGGCGGACGTTGGTCGCCCAGTCGCGCAGGGCCTCGTTCAACGCGTCCTTCAGCGTGCGGCTGCCCGCGTCGACGGCGATTACACGGCTGCCCATGAGGCGCATGCGGAAGACGTTCAGCGCCTGGCGTTCCATGTCCTCGGAACCCATGTAGACGTCGCATTCCAGGCCGAAACGTGCGGCCACGGTGGCCGTGGCCACGCCGTGCTGGCCCGCCCCGGTCTCCGCGATGACCCGCGGTTTCTTCATGCGCCGGGTGAGCAGGATCTGGCCAATCGTGTTGTTGATCTTGTGGGCGCCCGTGTGGTTCAGGTCCTCCCGCTTGAGATAGATCCGCGCGCCGCCGAGGGTCTGCGTCAGCCGCTCCGCGTAGTAGAGGGGGGACGGACGGCCCACGTAGTCCCGGAGGTAGTACCGGAACTCCTCCTCAAATTCCGGGTCCGTTTTCGCCGTCTCGTACACTTCGAGCAGCTCGTCCAGGGCCGTCATCAGCGTCTCCGGAACGTAGCGGCCGCCGAATATCCCGAAATGTCCGCGCTGGTCGGGCAGCGTGGTCGCCGTCATCCTTCGCTCCCGTTCCCGAGGTGGTCGATCAGGGCCTCCAGGCCCAGTCGATAGCTGTCGCTTCCGTGTCCGCAGATCTGCCTGAGCGCCACGGGCTCGATATAGGAATGATGCCGGAACGTCTCCCGGGCGTGTATGTCCGACAGGTGGACTTCCACGACGGGCAGGCCCACGGCGACGATGGCGTCGCGCAGGGCGATGCTCGTGTGGGTGTAGGCGCCCGGATTGATCAGGATGCCGTCGGCCCAGCCGAGGGCCTGCTGGATCTCGTCCACCAGCACACCCTCGTGGTTGGACTGGCGGATGCGCATCTCGATCCCCCGTCCCGCCGCGGCTGTCTTGAGGGACCGGTTGATGTCCTCCAACGTATCCGTACCGTAGACTTCCGGTTCCCGGACGCCCAGCATGTTCAGATTCGGGCCGTGCAACACGAGTATTTTCATCATGGTTTCGCCGATCCGGCGCCAGTGTGCCGCCGGTGCGCCGTCCTTTAGTTCCCCGTCGCAAGGACGGACCGGATGTATTCGGCGGGCACGTCGTCGCGGACGGCCACCTCGCCGATGCGGCCGGGCAGGATGAAACGTGGACGGCCGCCCACCGACTTCTTGTCGAACTTCATGGTCTCGATCGTTGCCGGGACGTCCAACCCGTCGCACCGGTCGGGCAGGCCCGTGCGCCGCACCAGTTCGATCAGTCGCCGGACGCTTTCGCCGTCCAGCATTTCCATGCGTTCCGCTACCCGTGCGGCGTAGACCATGCCGATGGCTACGGCCTCGCCGTGCAGCATGCCCGTCTGCGTCTCGATGGCGTGGCCCATGGTATGGCCGAAGTTGAGTATGGCGCGCCGTCCCTGTTCGCGCTCGTCGCCGGCGACCACTTCCGCCTTGATCTCGCAGGACCGCGCCACGAGGTGTGCCAGCACGCCGCGATCGCGCTTCAGTATATCGTCCAGGCGCCCCTCAATATAGGCGAACAGGCCGGGGTCTGCAATGACGCCATACTTGATCACTTCCGCCATGCCCGCGCGCAGTTCCCGGTCCGGCAGGCTGTCGAGCGTATCCAGGCTGGCCAGCACGAGCAGGGGCTGGTAGAACGCGCCGATCAGGTTCTTCCCGCGGCGGTGGTCCACGGCCACCTTGCCCCCCACGCTGGCGTCCACCTGGGCCAGGAGCGAGGTGGGGACCTGGATGAACGGGACGCCGCGCAGGAAGGTAGCCGCGGCGAAACCGGCCAGGTCTCCAATGACCCCGCCGCCCAGCGCGATGACGGGGGAACGGCGGTCCATCCCGTGGTCCAGCATGGCGTCATAGAGCTTTTCAGCCCAGGGAAGCGACTTCTGCGCCTCGCCTTCCGGCACTTCGACCAAGTCCGGTTCGAAGCCGGCCGCCCGCAGCGAGTCCGTCGTCCGGCCACCGTAGCGTTCCGCGATGCCCGGATGGGTCACGACCAGCGCGCGGCCGGTCAGATCGAAGGATTTCATCCGCTGTCCCAGCCGGTCGAGCACCTCGGGCCCGATCACGATATCATAGCTGTCGGGGCCGAGGTCCACCCGGATCACGCGTTCTTCACTTTCTGCCCAGGTCTTGACCATTCCCACCGTTTCCTCGATCGTATGCCGCGACGTATCGATTTCGTGGTCCGCCCGGCCGTAGACCGGCGCGCGCTCGCGCTGGAGCGACCGGATCCGTTCGAGCGGGTCGTTTCCGGCCAGGAGCGGTCTTACCCCTGAATCGCCTCGCGTGCGTGCCAGGACCGTTTCTGCCGGCGCCTTCAGGTGAATGACCGGACCCAGCGACCGCAGCACGGCGAAGTTGTCCGGATCGAGCACCGCGCCGCCGCCGGTGGCGACCACCCTCCGAACCCCGTCGGCAAGGCTCCGGATGACCGCTTTCTCGATCGCCCGGAAACCGGACTCCCCCTGCTGCTCGAAGATCTCCGGGATACGCGCCGCCGCCTTCTTCTCGATCAGCGCATCGGTATCCACGAAGGGCACGCCCAGGGCGCGCGCGAGGCGCCAGCCTACCGCCGTCTTGCCCGTGCCCATGAAGCCGATCAGGACAATGCCGCCGGTCTGATGTTTTCCAGGTTCAGCCACTTCCCGTCCGCCTGTTGCCCGTGCCGTTTCCATCGCTAGTAACGCGCCAGCTGGTCCATGTAGCCCTGGTAGTTGCGCTGCATTTCCTCCAGGCTGTCGCCCCCGAATTTCTCCTGCATGGCGTCGGCGACGACGAAGGCCACTACCGCTTCGCCGATCACGCCTGCGGCGGGCACGGTGCACACGTCCGACCGCTCCTTGGCGGAATCGAAGGCCTCCTTGGTCTCGATATCCACCGACATGATCGTACGCATGAGCGTCGCGATGGGCTTGAGCGCGCCGCGGACGACGATCTCCTCGCCTTCGGTCATGCCGCCCTCGACGCCGCCGGCCCGGTTCGTTTCGCGGTAGAACCGTCCACCTTCGTAGAAGATCTCGTCGTGGACCTCGGAACCGAGGACCCGGGTCACGCCGAAGCCCAACCCGATCTCCACGCCCTTCACGGCCTGGATGCTCATGACGGCCTGGGCCAGGCGGCCGTCGAGCTTGCGGTCCCACTGCACGTGGCTGCCGAGACCGGGCGGCGCGTTCAGCACCTTGACCTCGAAGACCCCGCCGATGGTGTCCTTGAGGGACTTCGCCCGGTCGATTTCCGCGATCATCTTCTGCGCGGCGTCTTCGTCGGCGCAGCGCACGGGCGAGGCCTCGGCCCGTTCGATGATCTCATCGTTCGACAGGCCGCTCACGTCCGCGTCCACCTGACCGATCCGCACCACGTGGCTGAGCACGCGTATGCCGAAGGCCCCGAGGAGGGACCGGGCGATCGCGCCGACCGCGACGCGCATGGTCGTCTCCCGCGCACTCGCCCGTTCCAGGATGTCCCGCAGATCGCGGCGGTCGTACTTCAGTCCGCCCGCGAGATCGGCGTGGCCGGGGCGGGGACGGGTCACCCGCCGCCGCACCGGACCGTCGGTCTCCTCGATCGCCATCACGTCCGTCCAGTTCTGCCAGTCCCGGTTCTGCACGACGAGAGAAACCGGTCCGCCCATGGTCCTGCCGTGGCGCACGCCGCCTCGGATCTCGATCGTATCGGTCTCGATCTGCATTCTCCGGCCCCGTCCGTAGCCGCCCTGACGCCGTTTCAGGTCCCGGTCGATGTCTTCCGCGGCCACCGGCAGCCCCGCGGGCAGTCCTTCGAGGATCGCCGATATGGCCGGTCCGTGTGATTCGCCTGCGGTCAGGTATCGCAACATGCCTTCTCCTCCCGGGCCGTCCTGCGCCGTAGCTGTTCCTCCAATGCGCTTCTCATCACTTCGACCGGCGCCTCGCGGCCAGTCCAGATTTCAAAAGACGCCGCACCCTGGAACAGCAGCATGCCAATGCCGTTCGAGGTCTCCGCGCCCCGCGACCGTGCGCATCGCATCAGCCCGGTCTCCGCCTGGTCGTAACGCGTGTCGTAGACGAACTGTCCGCCGGTGAACCAGTCGCCTTCCAGCGGCAGGTCCCCCGGGATCGCGTTGATCACCAGGTCGGCCTCCCGGACCGCGACGCCGAGGTCGGAAGGCGAAAGCGTGGTCGCCTCCGCGCCACCCACCGACGCCGTGTCCCGGGCACGGTCCGCGTTGCGCGCGGCAATGGTAATCGATGCGGCCCCCTGCCCGCGGGCCATGGCGCAGGCCGCCCGGGCCGCGCCGCCCGCACCCAGGATCAACATCCTCGAACCCGCGACGGCAACGCTTTTTTCCCCAAGGGCGCGCAACAGTCCGGCGCCGTCCGTCGACGAGCCGGCAAGGCGGCCCGACCGGTTCACGATGGTGTTGACCGAACCGATCTTTCGGGCTTCTTCGGACACCTCGTCCAGGTAGGGCAGCACGTCCGTCTTGAGCGGCTTGGTCACGTTGACCCCCGCCAGACCCAGTCCCCGGATGCCGTCGACGGCCCGACGCACTTCAGATTCCGCGATTTCGAAGGTTACATACACGTAATCCAGACCGCAATGGCGAAAAGCCGCGTTATGCATGGCCGGCGATAGCGTATATCCGATGCCCTGCCCGCATACGCCGACCACGCGGGTTGAACCCGATATGGCGGGGCCGTTGGGCCCGTTTTCATGCGTAGAGATCATAAGGTCCGCCTCGCCGCCTCCACGAAATCCCGGATCTTGCCGTGATCCTTGCGGCCCGGTTCCCGCTCCACGCCGCTGCCCGTATCCACGCCGTAGGGCCGCACGCTGCGCACGGCCTCGGCCACGTTGTCCGGATTCAGTCCGCCGCTCAGGATGACGCGGTGGGGACTGTCTTCCACGAACCGCCAGTCGAAGGTGGTCCCCGTGCCGCCGTACCGGTCTTCGGCGAACGTATCGAGCAGTACCGCGCCGACGGGGTAGGCCGCGGCATCGGATTTCCACGATGCGTCCCTGACGCGGAAGGCCTTGATGACCGGACGCTTCATCGCGTCGCAGAAACCGGGCGGTTCGTCGCCGTGGAGCTGCACGACCTGGATTCCCGCGGCTTCGCAGATTTCGTCGACGTCGCCCGCCGCCGCGTTCACGAATACGCCCACCGGCACGACGAAGGGCGGCAGTCCGGCCACGATTTCCGCGGCCCGTTCCGGCGCCACGTACCGGGGACTGCCCGTATAGAAAATGAACCCGAGCGCGTCCGCGCCCGCGCGAACGGCCGCGGCGGCGTCCCCCTCGTTCGTGATGCCGCAGATCTTGATCCTGACCGTGCTCATCGCCCTGCCCCCGGGGTAGCCGTTCGACTTCGGATCCCCTGTTGCGCCTTCGCGGCGGACCGGCCCAGCAGGGCGTCCAGCTGTCCGCCGATCTCCTCCGCCCCCATCAGGGACTCGCCCACGAGTACGGCGTCGAATCCCGCCTCCTGCAGCCGCAGGACGTCCTCGCGCCCATGGATCCCGCTCTCGCTGACGGTCACGATGCCCGGGGGGATGCGCGGCCTGAGTCGCAGTGACGTTTCCAGCGAAACGGTGAAGTCCGTCAGGTCCCGGTTGTTAATGCCGATAATGCGGCTGCCCGCCGCCAGGGCCCGGTCCAGTTCCCCCTCGTCGTGGACCTCCACCAGGCAGTGCAGGCCGCAGGCCGCCGCGGTCCGCTGCAGGGCCGCCAGGCGGGTGTCGTCCAGGATGGCCGCGATGAGCAGCATGGCGTCCGCGCCCAATGCCGCGGTCTCGTGGACCTGGTACTCGTCCACGATGAACTCCTTGCGCAGCACGGGCACGGGGACGCATCGCCGGAGTACCGCCAGGTCCTCGTCGCAACCCTGGAAGAACCGCCGGTCCGTCAACACCGATATGGCCGAAGCCCCGTGGGCCGCGTAGACCGGTCCGATCTCCGCGGGCGCCGCGTCGGGACGGATCGCGCCCTTCGACGGCGAGGCCTTCTTGAATTCGGCGATGACCCCGATACCGTCTCCGAGTTCCAGCGCGCGGTCGAAGGGGCGGATGTCGCGGCGGCGAACGGGCTCGCCTTTGGGCAGGGGCACACGCCGCTTCCGGTCTTCGACCTCTTCGATTTTATGCGCTACGATCCGATCAAGGATATTCATGACTTTCGAGTCTTTCCCATCCCGTTTCCCGGGGCCGACGCGCGGGGTTCGGCGCACGCGGTCCGGAAGGTCATTCGCCGGTCATGCGGACCAGCGCGGCGAGTTTCTCCCGCGCCCCGCCGGTGTCGATGGCCCGGGCCGCCTTTTCGATGCCCTCGTCGAAATCCTCCGCGGCGCGACCGGCCACGATCGCCGCCGCCGCGTTGAGCAGGACGATGTCCCGCCGGGGACCGGACTCCCCGCCCAGCACGGACCGGATGATCTCCGCGTTCTCTTCCGCCTCGCCCCCTCTGAGGTCCTCGATAGACGCCCGCGGCAGGCCGAAATCTTCCGGCGCGACGTCATAGGTCCTCACGACGCCGTCCCGGGCCTCCGCCACGTGGGTCGGCGCCGTGGTGGTGAACTCGTCCAGCCCGTCCGCGCTGTGCACCACGAAAGCGTGCTCCGCCCCCAGGTTGTTCAGCACGTGGGCGGCGGTCTGGATGACGCTCGCGTCGTATACGCCCATGACCTGGGCCGTGGTCCCGGCCGGATTGGTCAGCGGTCCCAGCAGGTTGAGCACCGTCCGCACGCCGAGTTCCCGGCGCGGACCGCTCGCGAACCGCATGGCCGAGTGGAGGGCAGGGGCGAACATGAACCCGATGCCGATCTCGTCGATACAGGCGGAAACCCTTTCCGGCGGTGTTTCGATATTGACGCCCAGGGTCGTCAGCACGTCGGCGCTGCCGGCTTTGCTGGACGCCGCGCGGCCGCCGTGCTTGGCGATGGACGCGCCCGCGGCCGCGGCGACGAAAGCCGCCGCCGTCGAGATGTTGAACGTATGCTTTCCGTCGCCGCCCGTGCCGCAGGTATCCACGATGGGATAGGCCTTGCAGTCGATCCTCGTGGCCCTGGCGCGCATGACCCGGGCGAACCCGGTGACCTCCTCGATGGTCTCGCCCTTCAGCCGGAAGGCGACGAGGAAGGCGCCGATCTGCGCCGGCGTGGCGTCCCCCGACATGATCCCGTTCATGACCTCCACGGCTTCCGCTTCGGTCAGCGAAGTCCCTTCAATCGCCTTCGCAATGGCTTGCTGTATCATGGAACCCTGTCTCCTTCGCGTCGCTTGAACTCCGGACCCCGGCATGAAGAACGCTATCGCCCGACCGCTTCTCGCACGATATCCATGGTCGGGCGGGCCAGTTCCCGCGCGCTGCAGGCGCCCGCTTCCAGCAAGCGATCGATGCGGGACCGGTCGGCCATCAACTCCTCGTAGACCGCCCTGGGGCGTTCCAGTAGACCGTCGATGAGGTCGAACAACTCTTCCTTGGCCGCTTTCCAGGTAATCCGGCCCCGCACCAGCCGGCTTCGCATCACCTCGGTCCGGTCCCCGTCCGCGAACTGCCTGTAGATCTGGAATACGAGCGACGTCCCGGGGTCCTTAGGCGCGCCGGGCGGACTCGAATCCGTCCTGATCCCGAATATGGCCTTGCGCAACAGTTCGCGCGACCCGAAAAGCGGTATGGTGTTGTTATAGGCCTTGCTCATCTTTCTGCCGTCCGTACCGGGTATTTCTGCCGTTGAAGGATCGGACAGGTACTGCGGCAGGGTGAGCACGTCGCCGAAGCTCCGGTTGAAACGCGCGGCGATGTCCCTCGCGATCTCGATGTGCTGTTCCTGGTCCCGCCCCACCGGAACGTACTTCGCCTGGAACAGCAGGATGTCCGCCGCCATGAGTATGGGATAGGAATACAGTCCCATGTTCACCCCGGCGTCCGCGTCCCTGGCGTCCGTGTCCCCGGCGTCGCCGGCTCCGGTGTCCGTATCACCGGCGTCGACACCCCTTGCGTCTGCGTCCCCGCCGCCTCGCGTGTGGCCCCGCGTGTGTCGGTCCACCAGCGCCTTGTACGCGTGGGCGCGGTTCATCAGGCCTTTCGACGTCGAACAGGACAGGATCCAGGACAGTTCGAAGACCTCGGGCACATCCGACTGGCGGTAGAAGACCTGGCGTTTGGGATCCAGCCCGCAGGCGATCCAGGTCGCGGCGAGTTCGTGGCACAGGCCCCTGAAGCGCACGGGGTCCTTCACAAGCGTCAGGGCGTGATAGTCCGCCAGGAAATACATGGCATGGGCTTCGGGCGACCGCCGCGCGAGTTCCAGCGCGGGCCGGATGGCGCCGATGTAGTTGCCGAGGTGGGGACTGCCCGTCGGTTTGATGCCCGTCAGGATGACTTCACGCCGGTTCATGGGCCGGTTCATGGGTCGATTCATGGGTCGATTCATGGGCCGGTTCATGGGCCGCCCTCCCGGTTCGCGTCCACCGCATCGGCCGCTTTGACCAGTTTTCTGAAGACGTTGTCGATGAGCCGGAGGCCGATCTCGTCCTTGAGCGTCATGATGGACTCGGGATGGAACTGCACCGCCGCCACGGGCATCGTGCGATGTTCGATGGCCATGACGACGCCGTCCTCGGTCTCCGCCGTGACCGTAAGTTCCGGCGGCAGCCGATCTAGTTCGGCGTGCAGTGAGTGATAGCGGCCAACGGTGAAGGACAGGGGGAACCCTTCGAACAGGGCCCCGGCCCCCCCGGCCCGGACGGTCACGCGCGACTCCTTCCCGTGCATGGGATAGGGCAGCACACCCAGGGTGCCGCCGAAATACTCGACGATACCCTGCAGCCCGAGGCAGACGCCGAAGATGGGCAGCGACCGTTCCAGCGCCGCGTCGATGGCCAGCGCCACGTCGAAATCCGACGGCTGGCCGGGACCGGGCGACAAAAAGACCAGGTCCGGGTCGTAGGCGTCCATGAGTTCCATCAGCCTGGACCGCGAGATGCCCGTCCGGACCGTCATGACGTCGGCGCCGGTCTG
Organism: Gemmatimonadota bacterium; assembly: GCA_009837395.1. Taxonomy (GTDB): domain Bacteria; phylum JAAXHH01; class JAAXHH01; order JAAXHH01; family JAAXHH01; genus JAAXHH01. Next base: position 7,664 of record VXTP01000020.1, on the reverse strand, counting down.
CCGCAGGTAGTTGGCCAGCGTATGCACGAAGGAATCTTCATAATCCACCAGCAGCACGCGCTTTCCCGATCCGGCGTCTTCGGCGAATCCGGCATGGGCGCTTCCCTCCCGGGATTCACGGGGACGCCCTATCGCATCGATGAACGCCATGGCCTTGAGTTCCGTCTCGCGCTCCTCGTCCTCGGGTGTGGAGTCGATCAGCAGCGTGCTCCCGGCCCTCACCTCGGCGATCCCGTCCTTGATGCGTATGGTGCGTAGGGTAAGCCCCGTGTTCATGTTCCCGTCGAATCCGAGGAATCCGATCGCGCCGCCGTACCAGGCCCGGCACGACCGTTCGTTGCTTTCGATGAACCGCATCGCCCAGATCTTCGGCGCGCCGGTGACGGTGACCGCCCAGGTGTGCGCGAGAAAGGCGTCCAGCGCGTCATATTCCGGCCGCAGGATGCCTTCCACGTGGTCGACCGTGTGGATCACCTTCGAGTACATCTCGATCTGACGCCGTCCGATGACCCGGACGCTGCCGGGCACGCAGATCCGCGACTTGTCGTTCCGGTCCACGTCCGTGCACATGGTCAACTCGGACTCTTCTTTCTCCGAGCTCAGCAACTTGAGGATCTGGTCGGCGTCGCTCAACGCGTCGTTCCCCCGGCTGACTGTGCCTGAAATGGGACAGGTCTCGATACGGATCCCTTCGCCCCGGACGAACATCTCAGGCGACGCGCCGACCAGGTATTCGCGCTGTCCCAGGTTGATGAGCGTGGCGTACGGCGCGGGATTCCGTTCCCTCAGGCGGCGGAAGATCTCGGAAGGCGGGTCCGGGCATGACTCGTAGAAGGTCTGGCTGGGTACGACTTCGAACAGGTCGCCTCGCCTGAAGTACTCCTGCGCCTTGCAGACGACGTCGGCATAGGCGCCTTTCTCGAACTCCCTGGCGGCCGTGGCCTGGCCCGCGCGGTAGGGCTGGACGGCGCCCTCCCTGGGCAGGCCCACGGTAGACCCGCCGCCCGTATCGAACTCGTAATCGTACCGGACGGCCACCTCGCGGTTGTGATCGACCGTCACCAGCCGGTCGGGCAGGTAGAGCACCAGGTCGCGCTGGTCTGCCGGACGGCTCAGCCGGTAGTCCATGGGTTCGAACTGGAAGGCCAGGTCGTAGCCGAAGGCGCCGTAGAGGCCGAGATGATGCTCATCCGGGCAGGAGAAGAGGTCGATGATCCCCCGCAGGATCGAGAAAACGGAGGGTTGCCGGCTGCGCTGCTCTTCCGGGAAATGTTCGCCGGGCGGATGCACCTCGCCGGAGACGCGGTCTTCGTGACGGTCAACGGTAAGCGTGGCCCGCAGGCCTTCGACCTGCGCGAGGATCGCCGGCAGCAACATCCTGCCCCGGGCGTTCAGGGCCTCGATACGAAAGGCGTTCTCCCGTGTTTCGATCCGGATCGGCGGATCGAAGAACCCCATGTCCCACCGGGTATACCTGCCGGGATACTCGTAACCGGACGCGAACAGGGCGCCCAGGCGGGCATCGAGCGCGTCGATTACGGGTTCGATGGCTTCGTCCGGTGGCAGATGCTCGGCGTATCGCTTGACGGACACGCCGCCTCCGGTCTGGTATTCGATGGCTTCCAGGTGTATGTGGGTAACTCGCATGGTCCTGTCCCGCTTCCGGTGAACCGATCCTTAAAGTATCCCCAACCCTTTAGCGGCCGTGTTCGATTCACCCCATAAAACAAAAAAGGCCGCTACCTTGTGAGGGTAGAGGCCGGTCAAATCAACGAAGGATGAATCTACTTCAATCAGGCGCCGCTTCGCATGACATGCCGCCTCGTCCCATAAAAAGGCCACCAGGTAAACAGATCGCTCTGCTTCCGCCAAGCGTAGAATCGGGATGACCGGGAGGAACTTGCGGCTGTCATTTCAGTCCATTGCTCGATGTGATAACCGTTCGGCTGCCGTTTGTCGAATGCGCCATTATAGCGCGGTACGGCGGCAAAGTCAAGGTTTTTTCTCACCAAGAAAACAGTTGCGAATTCGGGGGGCAGCCTGTACCATGCTGGCGTTGTTGAGCGTCCGAGTCGGCCGTTGGAATCGGGGTGCGCCGAATATGCGGGACAGGGAACCCGGTCTGTTCAGGAAGTGGTTCTGGAATACCTATGATTATCTGGGAACGCTGATCGTGATCAACATCCTCTGGTTGCTGCTTGCCCTGCCGCTGGTAACCCTTCCCCTCGCCTTCGCCGGACTGTTCCGGGTCACCGGACGCATCGCAGCCTATGAAGAAACGGGCATCAGGGACTTCTTCGCCAACTCCCGCGGGGACCTTCGCCGGAGCTTTCTGCTTTGCGGCCTGTACGCGGGCGTCCTGATCCTCCTCGCGGCCAACGTGCTCTTCTACGTGCGGCTCATGGAAGACTGGCCATGGACGGGGGCGATACTGAGCGGCGTGATGATGTGGCTGATCGTCTTCGTCTGCATGACGGCCGTATACGCACTGCCCCTCATGTTGCGCGAACAAGTACCGGTCAGGCGGATCGTCCGGACGGGCGTATACCTGGTCGTGGACAACCCGCGGCGTTCCTTCGCGCTGTTGCTGGCCGGTTCCCTCGTCATGGCCTTCAGCCTCGCCAGCGGCATCGGGCTGCTCTTTCTGGGCCTCGGCGCCATCGGCGTCCTGTTCAGCACCGGGCTGAGGGAAATCCTGAAACGATATGAACAGGGGGAAACCGGCGTCCTGGAGGAAGCGCGTGGATGGCGGGACCTGCTCCGCCCATGGGGGTACTCATGATGGGGAAGGAGGCCCGCGGCGACGCCGGGGAGGCCACCGCGCCGTTCATCGTGATCGAAGGGATCGACGGGGCGGGCAAGACGACCCAGTTGAAGCGGCTCAGGCAGTGGATGGAAACCCGTTTCGGCGGTCCGGTCCATACCACGGGGGAACCCACGAACCGCCCCATCGGAAGACTGTTGAAGGACGCCCTTCAGCGCCGGGTGGAGCTCGACGGCATTTGTCACGCGCTGCTGTTCGCGGCCGATCGGATCGACCACGTCAAAACAGAAATCGAATCCCACATACACCGCGGAATCCCCGTGCTGTGCGACCGGTATTTCCTATCGTCCTTCGCCTACCAGTGGCGGGAGATGCCCGGCGAACTGGACTGGATCGAGTCGATCAACGCCCGGGCGATCCACCCCCACCTGACCCTGCTGATCGACGCGCCCGCCGAAGTCTGCATGGACCGAATACGCCGGTCGCGGCCGGATACCGAACTGTTCGAAGATCTCGAAACGCTCAGCGCCATCCGCCAGAACTACCTGGAACTGGCGCGGCGGAGAAGCGCCCTGGATCACATCAGGATCATCGACGGCGCGCGCACGCCCGATGAAGTGCAGGAGGAAGCGCGCGCGCGGGTGGAAGAAGTGATGCAACACTCCTGTAGCGGATAGCGCCATGTTGACCTACATACTCAGGTTCGTAGTGAGATTCCTCGCGGGGATCCTGATCCAGCAGGTCCTTCGTTTCCTGGCCGCCATGGTCATGCGTCCCCCACGGCCGGCCCGTCCGGAGCCCGAACCCCGGTCCCGGACGCCGCAGAAGCCGAAGACGACCATCAATCCGAGGAATATCGAGGAAGGCAAGTTCGAGGACATTCCCGGCAAGTGACACCGGGGGCAAGTGACCCCGTGAGCAAAGTGACACCGTGAGCAGAGGATGCTGAGAAACTTCACCTGGATCATACCCCAAAGGCTGGCCGGCATGGCCCTGCCGACGGGCGCCCTTCGAGGACGCGCGGACGCTGCGGCGGACCCCGCACTGGCGCAGGACCTGACGCGCCTGAAGGAACTGGGCGTGGACACCGTGGTGTCCCTGACGCGCGAACCGCTCCACGAAGGGACACTGGACCACTGCGGGATCCACAGCCTGCACATCCCCGTAGAGGACATGACGGCGCCTTCTCCGGAACAGATCCTCCGGGCCGTCCGGTATATCGATGAGCATGTGGAGCAGGGCGGTGTGGTCGTTCACTGCATGGCGGGCATAGGCCGCACCGGAACCGTGCTGGCCGGGTATCTCGTCTGGCGGGGATCCTCGCCCGAAGACGCCATAGCGGAAATCAGAAACAGCCGGCCCGGGTCGGTGGAGACCTTCGATCAGGAATCGTCGATCTTCCGGTTCGCCGAATCCATGGCCGGGCACAAAGCGCACAAAGCGTAGGACAAGACGCGCGCAGGACAGGACGCGCAAGGGAGGCATGCAGCCCCATGTTCACGATCGCCGTAATCACCGACGAGGTGTCCCAGGACCTGGACACGGTCGTCGACTTCGCCCGCGATTTCAACCTGGACGGGATCGAGATCCGATCGATCTGGGACAAGCCGCCCCAGGATCTTGACGACGACGAGATCGCCCGGATCAGGGACCGGACCGGTGAAGCCGGACTGGCGGTCATCGGAGTGGCGCCACCATTCTACAAGTGCGACATAGACGACGACGCCTCCTGTAGCGAACATCTAGATATCCTGCGCAGGAGCATACGGGTCGCCCGGGGACTGGACACGCCGCTGGTCCGCGTCTTCGCCTTCTGGAAACAGGATCCCCTCGACATATACTGGGACCGGATTGTCGACCGGTACCTTGAACCTGTCCGGATCGCCGAGGGCGAGGGCGTCGTGCTGGGACTGGAAAACGAAATGTCCACCATGATCGGCACCGGCGCGGAAACCCGGCGTTTGATCGACGTCCTGGATACACCGGTCATCAAACCCCTCTGGGATCCCTGCAACGAACTGTTCGACGACGACGGTCACGCACCTTATCCCGACGGCTACGATCACATCCGGTCGGACATGTATCACATGCACATCAAGGATGGTGCCAGGGGCACGGACGGGGGGTATGTCAATGTTCCCATGTGCGAAGGCGAAATCGACTATCGGGGACAGTTCGCGGACCTGGTCGAGCAGGGCTACGAGGGTTGCGTGTCACTCGAGACCCATTGGCGCATCGGACCGGAGCAGATCGAACAGACCCTGCTTGAATTGCCCGGTGGAAAACAGTTTTCGGAGGCCGGCGAAGCGGCCTCCAGGATCTGCATGCGGAACACGCTGGACCTCCTGGCCGACCTGGGCGTGGAGCGGTCCGGCCGGTCCGCGTAACGCACCGACCCGAGTCGCGGTTCAACAGGAAAGGGAAGAAAGGGAATAAGATGAAAGACCACCCGTACAGGACGCACACCTGCGGCGAATTGCGGCAGACCGACGATGGAATGCGGGTGCGGATCGCCGGCTGGGTGCACCGCAAGCGGGACCACGGCGGCCTGCTCTTCATCGACCTGAGAGACCACTACGGGGTCACGCAGGTCGTCATCACGCCGGAGAGCGGGTTCCACGAGGAGGCGGGAGACCTGCGTTCGGAGAGCGTCGCCACCTTTACCGGCGAGGTGATCCTGCGGGCGGAGGATGCGATCAATCCAAACCTGCCCACCGGGCACATCGAGGTGAAGGCCGATTCCATGACGGTGCTCAGCGCCGCGGACCCCCTGCCCCTGTCGGTCGCCGACGAGCGGGAATACCCGGAGGCCACCCGGCTGACCTACCGCATGCTGGATCTGCGCAGGGAGCGGCTGCACCACAACATTATCATGCGGTCGCGCATCATCGCGAGCATTCGGCGCCGCATGACGGAACTGGGTTTCAACGAGTTCAACACGCCCATCCTCACCAGCAGTTCGCCCGAGGGCGCCCGGGACTACCTGGTCCCGAGCCGCGTGCATCCCGGGAAATTCTACGCCCTGCCCCAGGCGCCGCAGCAGTTCAAGCAGCTCCTGATGATCTCGGGGTTCGACCGGTACTTCCAGATCGCCCCGTGCTTCCGGGATGAAGACGCCCGGGCCGACCGGTCGCCGGGCGAGTTCTACCAGCTGGACGTGGAGATGTCCTTCGTCGAGCAGGACGACGTCTTCGAAGCGCTGGAGACCCTGTTCCACGGCCTGTTCACCGAGTTCAGCGACTGGGACGTCACCGCCCCGCCCTTCCCGCGCATCCCCTATCGCGACGCGATGCTCCGCTACGGGACCGACAAGCCCGACCTCCGGTTCGGCCTGGAGATCGAGGACGTCACCGAGGCCTTCCGGGCGTCGGAATTCAACGCCTTCCGCCAGATCGTCGAAAAGGGCGGCATCGTCAGGGTCCTGGCCGTCCCGGGCGTGGCCGCGCGGCCCCGCAGTTTCTTCGACAACCTGGACCGGACCGTGAAAGAGGAATTCGGGGGACGGGGCGCAGCGTACATCTCCTTTACCGAGGACGGGGTCAAGGGATCCATCGCCCGCGTGCTGGACGAGTCGACCCTCGAACGGCTTAAAACCGTCATCGAGCCCGAAACGGGGGCCTCGTGGTTCTTCGTGGCCGACACGGAGGAGCGGGCCGTCGACGTGGCGGGCCGGCTTCGGCTGCATTTCGCCGATCTGCTCGACCTGCGGGAACCGGGCGCCTACCGCTTCTGCTGGATCGTCGATTTCCCCATGTACGAGCACGACGCCGAATCGGGCAAGGTGATCTTCTCGCACAATCCCTTCTCCATGCCCCAGGGCGGCCTCGAAGCCCTGGAGACCACGCCGCCCCTCGAGGTCCTGGCCTACCAGTACGACATCGTCTGCAACGGTACGGAGCTGTCCAGCGGCGCCATCCGGAACCACCGGCCGGACATCATGTACCGGGCCTTCGAAATCGCCGGTTACTCCGCCGCCGAGGTCGACGCGGAGTTCGGCGGCATGATCAGCGCGCTGAAGTTCGGCGCGCCGCCCCACGGCGGCATCGCCCCGGGCATCGACCGTATCGTCATGCTCCTCACCGACGAGACCAATCTCCGGGAGGTCATCGCCTTCCCCCTGAACCAGAACGCCCAGGACCTGCTCATGGGCGCGCCGGGGGAGGTCAGTGAAAAACAGCTCCGGGAACTCCACATCCGCCTTCGGCGGTAGCCCGGCCCCGCCTTCGTTTTATTTTACTTACACCCTTGACAATGGCAGGGATGTTGATTATATTTACCTGTCTGTGTTCTTGAGCTGCTCAAGATGCGGATCCGTACTGATTATAATGGGCCACCATAGCTCCAATGGCAGAGCGGCTGATTTGTAATCAGTAGGTTCTCGGTTCGAATCCGAGTGGTGGCTTTCAGGCAGCCAGGGGAGGTTCCAGAGCGGTCAAATGGGACGGACTGTAAATCCGTTGGCTCAGCCTTCGCAGGTTCGAATCCTGCCCTCCCCATGTTTCGCTACGGGGCCCGGCTGGCCAGCAGCTTCAGAACGAAAACCGGCGGGAATAGCTCAGTTGGCTAGAGCATCAGCCTTCCAAGCTGAGGGTCGCGGGTTCGAGTCCCGTTTCCCGCTCTAAATGTTCCGTGTCCGAGGTTCGGAATTACTGAAGGTTTTTACCGCAGAACTGTAAAAGCTTATCTGAACCTTGAACGAAGCGCCCTTGTAGCTCAGTTGGTAGAGCAACACCATGGTAAGGTGTAGGTCGCCGGTTCAAGTCCGGCCGAGGGCTTGGCGCTGAAATTCGCTGACTTTGAAGACGTTTTCGTTTCGTTAACCTAGCCGGTTCAGGAGATAGACTCCATGTCGAAGGAAAGATTCGAGCGTACCAAAACCCACGTGAACATCGGCACGATC
>VXTP01000044.1 GCA_009837395.1 Gemmatimonadota bacterium | reverse complement strand
ACCCCACGCTGGCCGACATTACTAAAGCACGCCAATTCCTCAATCAGCACCTGTCTCCGACGCCCATGTACCGGTCCGCCGGGTTCAGCGAGACGCTGGGGTTGGATCTCAACGTAAAGTACGAAAACTTCCAGCCCATCCGCTCCTTCAAGGTGAGGGGCGGGTTGTACACCATGTCCCTGCTCGACGAAGAGCGGCGCGCAATGGGGGTTACCACGGCGTCCACCGGCAACCACGGCCAGGGCATCGCCTACGGCGGAGGCGAGTTGGGCGTGCCCGTCACGGTGGTCGTGCCCCACGGAACACCCGGGGTGAAGAGCGACGCCATTCGCCGCCTCGGTGCCGAACTAGTCGTCCACGGGGAGACTATTGCCGACGGATTCGCGCGGTCGCGGGAGATCGCGGAAGAAACCGGTATGGTGTATATCGAGGACGGGGAGGATTTCGGCCTCATGGCGGGTGCGGGCACCATCGGCCTGGAGATCATGGAGGACCTGCCGGACGTGGACGCGGTGGTGCTGCCCGTGGGCGGCGGCAACCTGATCGCGGGCGTGGGCACGGCCATCAAGGCCACCCATCCGGACGTTCGTCTCATCGGCGTCCAGGCGTCCAACGCACCGTCGGTGTACCGGTCCTGGCAGGAAGGCCGGACCGTGACCACGGCGACCTGCGACACCTTTGCAGGGGGCCTGGCGACGACCTATCCGGGCGGCCTGGCCTTCGATGTCCTGAAAGACCGGGTCGACGAAATGCACCTCGTCACCGAGGAAGAGATGAAACGGGCGATCCCAGTCGTGCTCGAACACACCGGGTTTATCGCGGAAGGCGCGGCCGCGGCCGTATTCGCCCTGTGCATGCGCGAGGCGGTGTCGTGGCGGGGCCGCCGCGTCGCCGCGCTGTTCAGCGGCGGCAATCTTGGGATGGACGGCGTGCGCGAGATGGTCCGCTACCTGGACGAACGGAGTTCTGCTTAGCATCCCACTAACTGTACGAAAAGGAGTGACGCGGAAATGAACGTTGCGCAGGCGGTTGCCCACGTATTGAAGCAGGAAGGTGTCGAGTATCTCTTCGCGTACCCGGTCAATCCTCTGATCGAAAGCGCCGCGGAACTGGACATCCGCACGGTGATCGTCCGCCAGGAGCGGATCGGCCTCCACATGGCCGATGCGATGAGCCGGCTGACGTCCGGTCGCAAGATCGGGGTGTTCTGCATGCAGAGCGGACCGGGCACGGAGAACGCCTACGGCGGCGTGGCGCAGGCCTTCGGGGAATCGGTGCCCATCGTGGTGCTCCCCATGGGGTACCGGAGGACGGTCGCCCAGCTGTCGCCGAATTTCCACGCCTACCTCAACTTCCAGCACATCACCAAGTCCTGTGAATACCTGGTACTCCCCGAGACCGTATCGGAGGTCATGCGGCGGGCCTTCACGCAGGTAAGGAACGGGCGGCCCGGCCCGGCGCTGGTGGAGTTCCCGACCGACCTGCTCGGTGAAGAGGTGCCCGGGACCTTTGACTACCGGCCGACCCCGTCCGTCCGCGTCGGTCCCGATCCGGACGCGGTGCGCGACGCCGCCGAGGCGCTGGTCGCGGCAGAGCGGCCGGTCATCTACGCCGGACAGGGGGTGCACTACGCAGAGGCCTGGTCCGAGCTGAAACAGTTGGCCGAGCTACTCGAAGCGCCGGTGACCACCAGCCTGGACGGGAAGAGTGCCTTCCCGGAAGACCACCCACTCTCTTTGGGAAACGGGGGGCGTTCGATGCCGGAACCCGTGCACGTCTTCGTGCAGAACGCCGACTTGATCTTCGGCATCGGATGCAGCTTCACCCGGACGAATTTCGGCCTGACGATGCCCGAGGGAAAGACCTACATCCACGCCACGCTGGATCCCGGCGACATCAACAAGGACGTGGCGTGCCACTACCCCATCGTGGGCGACGCCGCGCTCACCCTCCGGGCCCTCATCGACGAGGTTTCGGACCGGTTGAAGAAAAGGCCGCGCGGCCGGTACGCAGGGATCGTGAGCGAGATCCAGGCGATCAGGCAGCGCTGGATGAACGCCTGGATGCCGAAACTAAAGGATGCCTCCACGCCTTTCTCCCCCTACCGGGTCATCAGCGACATGATCGACACCGTCGACATCGACCAGACGATCATCACCCACGACGCGGGCAGTCCCCGGGACCAGTTGACCCCCTTCTGGCCCTCGACCACGCCACTGAGTTACATCGGCTGGGGCAAGACCACCCAGCTCGGCTACGGACTCGGGCTGGCCATGGGCGCGAAGCTGGCTCACCCGGACCGGCTCTGCATCAACGTGTGGGGCGACGCGGCCATCGGGTTCACGGGCATGGATTTCGAGACGGCCGTTCGCGAGCGCATCCCCATTCTTTCCGTGCTGTTCAACAACCACTCCATGGCCATCGAGATCCCCGTCATGCCCACGTCGCAGGCGAAGTACGGGGCGACCGACATTTCGGGGAACTATGCCCTGATGGCGGAGGCCTTCGGCGGTTACGGGGAGCGGGTAGAGTCTCCCGACGAGATCATCCCGGCGTTGAAGCGGGGGATCAGGAAGACGGAGGAGGGGGTGCCGGCGCTGCTGGAGTTCATGACCAGCAAGGAAATCGACTTCTCGTTCTTCTAATGGCTGGGCTGGGCTGGGCTGCGCGCGTCGCCGTGGCCTGGCGCATCGACGTGGTCCGTCCCGCGACCCGTCCCGCGACCCGTCCCGCGGCCTACCGGTCGAAACGATCCGCCAGGAACGGAGCCATGGCAGCGGGCACCGCGCCGTGCTCCAGGTGATCCGCGATGAGCCGGCCGGTGATCGGGGCGAGGAGTATGCCGTTGCGGAAGTGGCCCGTGGCGAGGACGAGACGTTCCAGGCCCGCCGGGCCGAGTATGGGTTTGCCGTCCTTCGACATGGGGCGCAGCCCGGCCCAGGTTTCCATGACCGGCGCTTCCGCCAGTCCGGGCGCCATGCGCAACCCCTCCCTGATCACATTGGACACACCGCCCGCGGTCACGCTAGCGTCGAACCCGGTCTTCTCCACCGTGGCGCCCATCAGCACGCGGCCGTCCCTGCGGGGTACGAGGTACTGTTCCATGCCGTAGATCACGCGGCCCAGGGGCGGGACGCCACGCCCATCGACGCAGACCATCTGGCCCCGCACGGGCTGGATTGGTGGCGGCATGCCCGGAATCCACTTCAGCAGGCCGGACCAGGCGCCGGCCGCGACCACCACGCGTTCCGCGCCCATGCGTTCACCGGGGACGACGACGCCGGCCGCACGGTCCCTCCGAACGATCAGGTCGACGACCGGGTCACCGATACGGAATTCGCCTCCTCGGGCCCTTACGGCGGCGACCAGGGCCTGGACCAGCCGCCGGTTTTCCACCTGGTGCATCTTTTCGAAGAGCAGGCCGCACTGTGTTTCGGGCGACAGCATGGGCTCGAGCGAACGAACCTCCTCGCCGGTGAGTCGCTCGACCGGGAGACCCAGTTCCTGCTGGTGGCGGTATCGCTGATCGAGTTCTTCGGATTCCTCGTCGTCGAAGGCGACCTGCAAACCCGCTTCGGTCCGGTACTCGACGTCGATGCCGGTTTCCTCGAGTAGCGCGGCGGACCAGTCGGCGTACAGGTCCAGGCCCGTCATGCACAGGTCGAGATAGTCTTGGTTAACGGGACGGGCGCCCTGCGGCGCAAGCACACCGGCGGCGGCCCAGGAAGCTTCCTTGCCCGGGTCGCCCGGATCCACGAGGGTTACGCGTGTTCCTCGGCACAGCAGCTCGTAGGCGATGGAGAGTCCAATCACGCCTGCGCCTACTATTAAAACGTCTGTTTTCATGGAGAAGGACCCGGGGGGTATCCCATTTCAAAACTATATGTTGATTTTTATTTTAATCAACATTGACAACATATTAAATCCGCTTTCAAACAATATATCCCGGCGAGGATTTGCATCACTACCCGATTTCGCCCGGAGCCACGGCCCGGTGTTCCGCCATGGACAGGTAACCGGCGTTGACGAGCTGAAGCGTCTTGAGATTGTCTCGGCCGTTGGTCTCGGGAAGCCGGTCCTGTTCGATGGAGGACATCAGTTCACCCATGGGGCCGATGAAGGAATCGGGTATCCACCGTTCTTCGAACCGGTGATGGATGGTGTTGCCGGCATCGATCTTCCGGCTGGACCAGGCTAACGTGTCGGGCCGGCCGTGGGGATAGTCGTACAGCAAGCCAAATGTCCCTGCGGCGTATCCTTCTGTTCCGTCTATACGCAACGTCGCGAAGTTCTCTTCCGTCCAGTTGTTGTGGTTGACGGACACCAGGGCGCGGAAGGTGTCCGAGTACTCGAACACCGTAATCGTCCGTGTTTCTCCGGTCGCTACATGCCCGGGATAGGACGCGCCGGACGACCAGACCCGCTCGGGGTCGCCGAACAGAGAACGCATGCTGTCGAAGTAGTGTATACTGTGGAACATCAGGTCGAGCCCCCCGGCCTCGAGGACCCAGGGCCAGGCCCGCCATTCGGTCAGGATGCTCACGTCGATCACGGCCGACGCGGGTTCGCCCAGCAACCCGCGGTTCAGCAGCGTCCTGGACGCCCTCACTGCCTGGTCCCACCGCATCTGCTGGTTCACGGCCAGCTTCACGCCGCGCTCCTCCGCCATCTCCACGATCTCAACGGCTTCGGCGTATACGTTTGAAAGCGGTTTCTGGCATAGCAGATGCTTGCCGGCCGCCGTCGCCTTCCGGACGAGTTCCTTCTGGTGCCAGGGCGGGACGGCGATGTCCACGATTTCCACAGCGGGATCTTCGAGCAGCGAATCCACGGTAGGATATACCCTCGGCACCTCGAAATACCGGGCGGTCCGGTTCGCCTTGTCGACGTCCTTGTCCGTCAACCCGATTACATTGAATCCTGCCTTGCGGTAGGCGGGGAGGTGCGCGGCGTTTACGATCCCGCCCGCCCCGATGATGCCGATGCCATAGTCCGTTTTCGTGCCCAGTACCGGGCGGTATTCCAGGTCCAGGTTCATCACGCATACCTCCTTGCTTCAGGTTAATCGGAAACGCAGTCATTATACCGCCGCGCGGGCGGGCCGGACAGCAAAAACGCTTCGAATCATCTAGCCCTGAAGCGCCTTCCGGTATATCATGCTCAACCACGGATTCGGGATACATAACGGATCCGGAACACAGTACAATGCCTGAACATCGCGACGCCTTTCACTACCGTTTTTCACCACCGCAGGTCCTTTCATGAGCCTGGACAAGCACTTCATAACGAGCGTCCTGCGCCGCAAGCCGTATCTGGCCACGACCGCGGTCCTGACAGCAGCCGCGGCGGCGATGACGCAGTTGCCCCTCGTGGATGACCTCGGTTTCGAGTTTGCGTTCCTGACCGCCGCCGTCGCCACCTTTGCCACGGGCGTGATGACCGTGCATCTCGTGAGCGGCTGGCGGAGAGACGGCCCGCGCAACACCCGTCATTCGACGTTGCTCGCATTGCTCTTCGGGTTTTCCCTCTCGACACTCCTGCTGCCGATGACCGTGATGTTCGTCAAGAGTTGGATCAGCGGTTTCTGCAACGTGCCCGAAGGACTCGCGTTCTACCTGCTGCTTCCCGGCATCAGCGTCCTGTGGGCCACCGCCGTCGCGTTGCTCTGCGCGCTGGCCACGGAGCGAAGACGGCACGGCACGCTCCTTTTTCTTGGCGTCATGTTCGTTTCCGTCGGTATCAGCTTGTATCGCCTGGCGACCGAGCCGCCTGTTTTCGCCTACAACCCGATTATCGGGTATTTCCCCGGACCGATTTACGATGAAGTGGTGGTCATCACCTCGACACTGCTTGCGGCACGGGCGATTGTGCTCGTCAGCGTCATTGCGATGATCTCCGGCCTGTGCGCCTGTTTCGATCCGTCGGCCCGGAAGATCCGTCCCTCGCTGCTCCTGAAGTTCCGCGGCGGCCAGGACGGCGGGATATCTCACGGCGGCCAGGACAGCGGGATATCTCGCGGAGGCAAGCTGGACGGCGGAAGTGCCGCGACCGGCATGGTCATGCGGGCGCTGTTCCTGGTCTCGGTGGTGGTGCTGGGGGTGGCTTATGTCTACCGGGCACCGCTGGGCATCGTGATCGACCGGGCGCATATCCAGCAGGCCCTGGGAGGCCACCGGCAGACGGCCCACTTCGACATCTACTATGATACGAATACGATTTCGGCCTGGAACATCGATCTCATCGCCCGGGATCACGAGTACCAGCTCGACCGGATCATCACTTACCTGGACGTGCCGGCCCCGTCGACGCGCATCGCATCGTACATCTACGGCAGCGCGGACCAGAAGAAGCGGCTCATGGGCGCCCGGCATACGTCCATCGAACGCCCCGGTGCGGACGAAATGCACCTCAACAACGCGTCGTTTCCCCATCCCGTGCTGAAACATGAACTGGTGCACGTCGTGTCCGCCGCTTTCGGGAACGCGCTGTATGGCGGTAGCTACTGGATAGGGTTCCACGAAGGCCTGGCCGAGGCGGTGGACTGGCAGGACGCCCCCATGAACCCGCACGAGTGGAGCCGCGCCATGCGTGAACTCGGGTATGCGCCGCCCCTGGAGAACCTGCTGAGCATGACGGGCTTCTGGACGGCCGCGTCCTCGCGCAGCTACACGCTGTGCGGATCCTTCGTTCGCTTCCTGATCGAACGCTACGGACTGGACGCGTTCAAGCAGGCCTTTCCCGACGGCGCCGTCGAGGCGTCCTACGGCCGGACCACGGTGGAACTCATCGCCGAGTGGGAGGCGTTCGTGGACGGCATTCAGTTGCGGGAAGACCAACTCCGCATCGCCCGCCAACGGTTTATCCGTCCCTCTATTTTCAGACTCCACTGTCCCCACGAGGTGGCGGCGCTGAACGACCGGGGCTGGCAAGCCTACAACGCGCAACGCTATTGGGATGCCGTGCGCAATTTCGACCGCGTGCTCGAACTGGAGCCCGAGAACCCGTCGGCCCTGAGAGGTCTGCTGTACGGGATCTACCGGCAGGGGGACTACGAAAGGATCGAGTCGGTCGCCCAGCAGATCGAACGACCGGACCAGACCGTCGGGCTGCTGGCGGACTCCCAGCTAGTCCGGGGAGATACGGCGTGGAAGACCGGGAAAATTGATGATGCCAGGAGAAGCTACGAAGCGGTCGTGAACCTGCAAGCGTCGGAAGCCATGTCGCGCGCGGCGTCCATCCGGATGGAGGTGCTCGACCGGGAGCCGATCCGGGATACGATCATGACCTATCTGACCGCCGTGACCGGACACTGGCGCCTGGTCCTGTCCGTCCGGGACGCGGGCGATCTCGCGCCCGACTACGGGACGGGCCACTACCTCCTGGGCCGCTGGCTGTTCCTATCGGGATCCTATGAACAGGCGCTCGAGTACCTGGCGAAAGCGGATGCGGTCGGACTTCCGGACGAGCTGGTACGGCAGGAAAGCCTGCGACTGGAAGCCATGGCCCACTTCTACCTTGAGCGCTACGACCAGTCGGCCGAAGCCTTCGGGCGCATGGCTGCGCTGGTGGGCGCGGGGGGTGTGGCCAGGACCGCGGAAGCCTGGATAGACCGCTGCCAGTGGTATCAGCAGAACGGATCGGACGGTCCCGACCGACAGGCACGCCGGGCACGGTAGGATCAGTGCCACCGCCAGGCACACCGGGCACGGTAGGTACCGGCGTCGATGACTACCAGGTTGCTGTAATGACGGATACCGGGGCGCGGGCGGCGGCGGTCGTGGTACAGCAGCGACGACTACCACCCCGATATGGACTGGTTCAGAATCTCGTCGGCCATTTTCTCGATGGCGGTGTCGAGGGCCGGCTCGCGGTCGGAATCCGTACCGGTATCGATGGCGTAGTCACCGAAGGTACGCAGCTGCCTTTCCTCCCAGATCACTTCCTTCTTGTCCACGGTTTCAAAACGTACGTCCACGACGATCCAGAGGCGGACTTCCCGGGCCACCGTTCCCGCGGAGAACGCCACGGACTCCTCCTGCAACGCGGTGATCACGCCGATGATCGCCGCGTCCGCCTGCCGCACATCCACGATCCGAAATTCACCATTGGTGAGAAACCGTTCGATCACCTCGTCCGTCAGCGTCTCCTGGATGCCGGTCTCCACGGTGGTGTTGTCGAACAGCGGTATGACGATGTTGCGGATGTCCCCGGCGCGCGATCCCTGCGAAGTGGAATAGTAGCACGACGTAACCGCCATGCAGGCGGAAAGCAACGGGATCAGGAAGACGGCGGGGCTTAGGCGGGGTTTCGGATTCATCATGTCCTTCTCCACTCGCTTAATTGTACACGCGGTCCAGGTCGATGCCGCGATAGTAGTGTTTCAGGATCTGGTCGTACTTGTATCCCTGGCCGGCCATCCCGATGGCACCGAACTGGCACATGCCGATGCCATGGCCATAGCCGCCGCCCTCGGCCACGATGGAATTTTGCCTGAACTTCAGATCGAACTTCGTGCTGCGAAGCATGGGCTGGCCGCGGACAGGCCGGCGCAATGCGGAACGTATCTGCCCGCTTCGCAAAGTCGTCGTCCCGTGATTCGATTTGATCTCGAGTTGTTGAACGCGCCCGGTCGGAGATCGACTTTTGATGGATATGTCGCGTAGGGAAAACTCACCCCGCTTGCGTGGGTCCATACCGGGAAGCCTCGTCGCCAGGATGTTCTCCAGCGTACTCTTGTTCCATTCCACGCGCCATGTATAGACCGGCGAATGGTTGCAGAAGTCGTCGCTTCCGCGGTGCCGATCCTGCACGGAACGAAGGTACGGAATGGGATTGCCCCCCCAGGCGTCCTCGATGGATTCGGTTTCCCCCGCGCAGGTCGAGGAGTACTGGGCGGCGATCGGCTTGCCTTCGTAAGTAGCGATCATGCCGCGGGTTTCCGCAATCGCCCGGTCGGCGACGGGCCATTCCGCGCTGTATCCGTGGTATACCTGGTCGGCCACGGTACCGTACAGATCGAATCCCAGGGCCTTGCGTCTGCCCAGGTTCGCCACCGTGTACGTCCGGGCTGCAATGGCCTGGGCCTTCAGCGCCTCGATGCGGTCTTCCTTGAGCTTGCCGATTTCAGGGGGGACGACCCCGCGCAGGTAGTTCTCCACGTCGAGGATGTTCACGACGGTCAACTTGCCGGTCTTGTTTGACACCACTTCCATCGATCCGCGGTACTCCCGGTCCGCGGCTTTGATGCGCCCTTCCCGCGCGAGCGGGTTCACCTGGATCGGACCGGTATACAGTCCCTGGGCAGCGCCGCCTGGCGCGGACACGTCGATCCACGCGCCTTTCGCCTGCATTTTCCAGATCTGACCGGAAGAGGATGTGCCGATCACTTCGCCGCTTGCCCGGTCCACGACGCGAAAGCGGCCTGTCCCGGTCAGGTTTGCCGAGTCCCGGTTCACCAGCAAGCCGATTCGGATCACCGGAAGCTGGCCGGGCTTGAACGCCCCCGTTGCCGGCACGGTTTCGGTAGGGGCCGGGCGGGCAGTGCCATCGGATGGGAGCGGCCTGCCGGCGCATCCCAGGATCAACAGGAACAATACCAGGGACGGCCACCACGCGGTCCGTATGAGGGCCGGCGCGTGAACTGGCCGCCGCGTTCGCCGCGCGGACCGTACGCGGACCGGCGCGTGGTCAGGCATAGTGGCGGCGCGGTCAAGCTCGGCGCCGGCCGGGATCCGGTTTTCGATGTTCCGCATGGTTGACGTGCTGAAACGCACCACGAACTTCCCTCTCTGTGCTACATCATCCGGGCATGCAGATCTTGCCCAGTACCGCGGGCCGATCCGCGCCCGTCGCTCCCGGAAGGCTACCCTGCAGCCCCCGGACCGTCCGGTCGGCGAGAACCGCAAAAGCCACGGCCTCCTTGGCGTCCGAAGACAGGCCGTGATCATCTGAAGTGGATACCTCGACAGGTGCCAGCACCCGGGCGAGTCGCTCGAGCAGGAAACCGTTTCTGGCTCCGCCGCCGCTCACGATCAGTTCGTCCAGGCGCGTGACGACGGGAATGACGAAACGTCGGCAAGCGTCCTCGATGGAACGAACGGTGATTTCCGTGGCGGTCGCAAGCAGATCCTCGCTGCTGAGCCCGGCCTCCCGTCCCGCGCGGACCAGATCCGACGCGCAGCGGTCTCCGAACAGTTCCCGTCCCGTGGACTTTGGTGGAGGCCGCTCAAAATAGGGCATGGCGAGCATGTCCGCCACCAGGTCTTCTTTGGGCCTTCCACGCCTTGCGGCCGCGCCGCCCGCATCCATGTCGCGTCCCAGTTCCGCTCGGGCGACGGCATCGATCAGCATGTTGGCCGGGCCCGTATCGAAAGCCAGCACGTCACCAGGTTCCGGGTCCTCGGGCAGCACGGTGAGATTCGCGATCCCCCCCAGGTTCAGTAGTCCCCGGGTCTTTGCGGAATCCCTGAAGAGCAGGTAGTCCACATAGGGCACGAGCGGAGCGCCCTGTCCGCCCCGGGCCACGTCCGCCGCTCGGAAGTCGCCGACCGTCACCACGCCGGTTCGCTGCGCGATCACCGAAGGATCGCCGATCTGCAGCGTCGCCCCGGTTTCCACGCCGAATCTTTCTTCCCGTTCGGGGAGATGTTGGACGGTCTGTCCGTGGGAACCGATCAGATCGATATCCTCCATGGACAGTCCGGCGGAACCCGCTACGACGAAAGCCGCCCTGGCAAAGAGTTCCCCCAGCTCGAAATGCAGTCGGCCGAGCTCGTCAATCCTGCCGGTCTTCGCATCGGAGACTTCCATCAGTCGATAGCGCAGGCCGGATGGGAAAGCCACCGTGTCGAAGCCCAGCACGTCCACGGAAAGACTGTCATCCTTGTCACCCAGCAGGATCACGGCCGCGTCGATCCCATCGGCGGACGTGCCCGACATCAGTCCGATGATCCGGCGTTCCTGTGTGGTCTGGAATCCCGATAACACGACAGTGCTGCCTCGCGCGGCTGGTTTAGTAACTTTCCACCGGGTCGTCTCGGTCGCCGAATTTGCTGCTGAAATATGTCCCGCCGTCCTTCGGTTGTCAAGACGGTTGGTGCGGTCCGCGGCGACGGTTGGCGCGGTCCGCGGCGACGGTTGGCGCAGTCCGCGGCGGCGGTTGGCGCAGTCCGCGGCGGCGGTTGGCGCGGCCCTCGACGCCCGTTGGGCATTGGCACGGCACTCGAAAACCGTTGCGTAAACGCGCCTGGATTCTATTATATCGAATATATCAACAAACCGTACAACCCGGGGATAATGTAGTCCGCCTGGCTGCGTGGCTGGTTGGTCCGCCTTGGCCGGGACGGAACCGTCCCTATTCATAAATTAAAGCGAGGATACTCATGAGCACATCGACCTGGATCCGGTGGGTCGTTTTTTCGGCCGTCGGCATCTCGACTGCGCTGTTAAACAGCCCAGCCACGGCCCAGAACCACGCGCCGAATCCGTACACCACCGTAGAAGGCATATGGGGCAAGCTGGGAGGAGACAGGACCTGGGGCTCCACGAGCGCGGTCTTTCCGGCCCAGGACGGCAGCGGGAACATCTGGGTGGCGGAAAGATGCGGACAGAACTCCTGCGTCGGCAAGGAAGACGTGCCGCCGATCCTGCTCTTCGACAGCGACGGCAACCTTTTGAAAAGCTTCGGCGCGGGCATGTTCGTCTGGCCCCATGGCATCTTCGTGGACTCGGAGAACAACGTCTGGGTGACGGACGCCCGGGGCGGTGTAGGCATCGGCCACCAGGTCCACAAGTTCAGTGAGGATGGGGAATTGCTGATGAGCCTCGGCATCGCCGGAGTGGCGGGCGAAGGGGACGGCATCTTCAACCAGCCCTCCGACGTCCTCGTGGCGCCCGACGGCAGCATTTTCATAGCGGACGGTCACGGGTCCCGCGGCAACAACCGCATCGTCAAGCTGGCGCCGAACGGATCGTTCATCAAGGCCTGGGGCGAGACGGGACAGTCTGCCGGCCAGTTCCGGGATCCCCATGCTTTAGCCATGGACTCCCAGGGCCGGCTGTACGTCGGCGACCGGGGCAACGCCCGGCTCCAGATCTTCGACCAGGAAGGCGAATACATTGCCACCTGGACGCAGTTCGGCCGTCCGAGCGGCCTCTTCATCGATGCCAACGACGTGCTCTACAGCGCAGATTCCGAGTCGAACGCGACCTGGGGAGCAAATCCGGGCTGGAAACGGGGCATCCGCATTGGCAGCATCCGGGACGGTGGCTTCGTGTCGGCCTTCATCCCCGATCCCGTGGTGGACGCCGATAACGCCGGAACGACCGGTGCGGAAGGCGTTGCCGTGGATGCGATGGGCAACGTGTACGGCGCGGAGGTCGGACCCCGCATGTTGCGGAAGTACGTCATCACCGGGGAATAGGCAGCTGAAGGGCGGCTGCCCACCGGCCTGTCCGGCTGGACCGAGGATCAGGCCGGCCCGTAACAACTGAAGGCGCGGATCGTGTATTGAGCAAATCACAGGGTCCGCGCCTTTTGCTATTCCGGATGATCAGGAGCCGGATGCCGCCGGTCCACCCGCACCACCCGCACCACTCGCACCACACTCACCGCCCGCACCACTCGCGCCACCCGCGCCACTCGCACCACCCTCACCGCCCGATCCAGCCGCTCCCGCAGGATTTTCGACGCCGGCGATGGCCGCTCTGAAGTGTTGGATGGCACGCTCGAATTGCTCAAGGCAATCGGGATTGCAGAACCCCACAACGTGTCCTTCAAATTCCGTCAGTGAATCGGCTTGAACCGGCTTGCCGGACCAGGGGCAAGTCTCATTGATGCAGTCGGCGATGTCGAGAACGGGCATCACACTTCCTCCTCGTAAAGCGCCTCGCCACGGCTCAGCCGCAGCGCGATCTGGGCGGTCTGGTTGAGTGCCCGCTGCGTGGGGGCGTGGGCGGCGAGATACCGGGCCGTGGCGATCAGCATGTGGTCGGCCTCGGTGCGTCCCTTCAGTTCTTCGTATTGGCGAATGCCCGCCTCCAGCATCTGGAAGCTGTGGAACTCGGCATCCTCCCGCAACAGCGATATCGCCAGCGTGCGGAACAGCCGGTCCACTGGGTGCCCGTCGGCCAGGTAGCGATAGACCAGCCTGGCGGCCGGCTCCACCTGCTGCTGCGTGTCCAGTTCGGTCAGAAACGCGTCGAGAATCTCGTCGGTCTCGCCGGCCAGATCGGCCGTGGCCCTTTCGCCCGGCAACCGCGCGGGCGGCACGTTGAGGAAACGGTCCAGGTACACGGCCATGGCCCCGTGGAAGACGCCGCGGATCAGTTCCGGCGAACCCGTCCGCTTCAGGGCCTGGTGCAGTGCGTTCGCGTAGGTGAAGGTGTGCAGCACCGTGATCCAGTCGCCGAACTCGTTCTGCGTGTGGAACCGGGCGATGCGCAGCGCGGCGGCATAGGTGACCACCTGGCTGAGCTGAAGCGGCGTCATGCCGTCGCGGAGCCGGGCCAGCATGGTGTCCACCGTGGCCTGGGGATCGTCCCCGAGGATGACTTCGGCCAGTTCGCCGGGACCGTCCCACGCGTAACCATTGGACGTCGATGCCAGCGCGCCGGGCAACGCGGCATTCGCCCCGCGAAGAATGGCGGCCAGGTCGACGGGATGGCGCCAGGCGTTTCGCTCCTCGCTGCGCGCCGCGGCGCAGAGCTGACCGACCGTGCTGGGCAGCACTTCATCGGCGTGTTCCCAGCCGATGTGGTCCAGCAGTTCCGTGGACTTGTTGATGAAATCCGCGACGTGGCCGCCGTCCAGGAACACGTGGTCCGTGGCGGCGCTCATCATCATGTCCACCAGCAGGCCGGGTTCGCTGTCCATGGACACGGCGGTGAGCAGGCACCGCGTGGCGCCTTCGGTGTCGCGCACCTCGACGAAGCGGCGGAACCACCGCTTCAGTTGCTCGAACGACAGGTTCTCCGTATCCAGGGGTTGCAGGTCGAACCTCGGCGGCTGTCCGTTGCTGTCCCGGGCGACGTGCGTCAGTCCCTGGTAGAGCGGGAGGATCTGCTCGTCCCTGGGCAGATAGCCGCACAGGTTCGTCATCGCGGTCAGAATGGTCAGGCCGGGGCCCCATCCCGAAGATCGGTACCGCACACCGTACCGGCCGCCGGTCACTGCGATATCCTTGTAGGAAACCCCCGACTTCAGCAGGGCGATCACGGCCTTGGCGTTGACCAGCGAGATGTTCTGCTCCAGGCCTTCCCGCAGGCGGTTGCGCCAGTATTCGGGGTCGCCGGACTGGTCCCGCGACCCCGAAACCCAAACGTCTCCGTTCCGGGTCTCGACTGCGTACACCGGCACGTCGTCCGCGAAGAGATCGAAGGTGCAACCGCTCTCCAGGTCGAAATCCGCGTGGTGCCAGTGGCAGGTCAGAATGCCGTCCTTGATCGTGCCGCGGTGCAGCGGAAAGCCCATGTGGGGACAGCGGTTGTCCACGGCGTGCACCTGACCGTCCCCGTGGTGGAACACGGCGATCGGGCCGTCGTGCCCGTTGACGACGATGCTCCCCTTCTCCTTCAGCTCGTCCATCGATGCGACTCGGATCGGGTCGCGCAGGGCTGTCTTCGGGGTGGCTTTCATGATGATACTCCTCCTGCTGCCCATCGTTGATCGTGCGGTGTATCTGAGTTAAATATACGTGTTACGATTCAATATAAGTACCGCAAAGGAATAAAGCAATATTTTTATTTATTTTATATATTTAATATTTATTGTTCCATATTTGGGATAACGCTTTACAATATGTATAGCGTTTCACAAGACTGTTGAGATTGCCCGGGCTTGTGTTGAATCCTGAAAGGCACGCGCTCGACGCACACAAAGCAGACGCTGGATCCGTATTGGACAAGCAATCGCTTCGTTCGTGGAGAATAAAATGCCAGATTCGGAAGGCACCACCCGCCGTCAGATCCTGGAATTGCTCAAACGCAAGGGCGAAATGACAGCCGGCCAACTCGCCGGGGAGATCGGGATCACGTCGATGGGCGTTCGCCAGCACCTCAGTAGCCTGGAGCGCGACGACCTGGTCGAGACGCGGGTCGTGCGGCAGGACCGGGGCAGGCCAGCCCACTATTTCGGCCTGACGGAAGCTGCGGAGCGCCTGTTTCCGGCACGATACGGCCAACTCGCGGTGGAACTGCTCGAACAGATCGCCGAAACCGACGGACCGGAGAAGGTCGACAACCTGTTCGCCTTGCGCACGGAGCGGCTTGAAAAGGAATACAAACAACAGATGGCCGGACAGCCCCTCCCGGAACAGGTGCGCGTTCTCGCCGAAATCCGGGACCGGGAGGGATACATGGCCGAATCCAACGCGGACGGCGATGAGTACATCCTGGTGGAGCATCACTGCCCGATCTACGAGATTGCTCGCCGTTTCCCGAAGGTCTGCCAGTTCGAACAGGAATTGTTCGAACGTACGCTCGATGCGGGGGTGCGCAGGGACGAGCACAAGATAGCTGGAAACGACCGCTGCCGGTACCTGGTCCGGAAGCAGGACATTGCCCATGAGTAAACCCAGCATCTGGTACCTGCCGACGCCGTCCCACACCGCCGGGGTCTTCAAGGATGAGACCTACCGGAGGTTGCTGGCTGGGTTCGACGTGGTGGAGAACGAAACCGACCGCGCGTTGACCGCCGGAGAGGTGGAGGAAGGGATCGCCGGCTTCGACGGGCTGGTCACCGGCTGGGGCGTCCAACCGATCAGCGGTAAGGCGCTGCAGCGGGCGGACAAGCTGAGGATCGTCGTCCACTCCGCCGGATCGGTCAAGTACCTGTTTACCCCGGAAATGGTCGACGGGCACCTGGTGCCCAGGGGCATCCGCGTCGTCAGCGCGCGGGGCGCCATCGCCCTCAACGTGGCGGAACACGCGGTCGGCGCGCTGATCATGATGAGCCGCAGGTGGGTCCACGATGCGCTCAACATCCGGGAACGGGGCATGTGGCGGGATCCGGACAAGAACTGGTCGAACCAGTTCCTGCGCGGCGCCACGGTGGGTATCGTGAGCGCCAGCATGGTCGGGCGGGAGGTGATCCGGCTGCTCCGGCCCTTCAACGTCCGCACGCTCGTCTACGACCCCTACTTAAGCGATTGGGACGCCGGCCGCATGAACGTGGAAAAGGTGGGTCTGAACACGCTGTTCGAGGTGTCGGACCTGGTGACCATTCACGCGCCGTCCATCCCGGAGACGGACCGCATGATCGGCGCGGAGCAGCTGCGGCTGTTGCGGGACGATGGCGTACTGATCAACACTTCGCGGGGCTCCGTCCTGGACCATGACGCACTGTACGAAGAAGCGAAGACCGGCAGGATCCAGGTCCAGCTGGACGTGACCACACCCGAACCGCTGCCGCCCGATCACCGGCTGCGTTCCCTTCCAAACGTGGTCATCACGCCCCACAGCTCGGGCACGGGCGCTTACGGCCACCTCGAGATCGGCGAGATCACGCTGGGCGCGCTGGAGCACTTCTTTTCGGGTCGGGAACCGGTTCCGGGAGAGGTGGACCTGGAAAACTGGGCGCAGATCGCGTAGGGGCGGGCGACGAGGAGGGCCGCACCGGGCGGTGACGGCCTGTGCTAAACCCGCCGACGCGCCGCCGTCACCGTGTTCTCCATCAACATGGCCACGGTCATGGGACCGACGCCCCCGATGCGGGGCGTGATCCATCCGGCGACCTCGGCCACGTCCTCGTCCACGTCGCTGAGGAGCTTCTTGCCCTTCCGGGTGATGCCCGCGGCCACCACGGCCGCGCCGGGCTTCACCATGTCCTTTTTGACCAGGCCGGGTGAACCCGCGGCGGCTATGATGACATCGGCTTCGCGCAGGTGAGCGGCCATATCGGGCACGGCCGAATGCAGTACGGTGACCGCCGCGTTGCAGTTGGGCCTTTTCAACGAAAGCAGGAGGGCCAGCGGCCGACCGATGGTCAGTCCGCGGCCCACGATCGCTACGTTCTTTCCTTCGATGGGCACGCCGTAATGGACCAGCAGGGCGAGGATGCCGTTGGGCGTGCAGGGCAGGGGCCCAGGCTTGCCGATCACCAGCCGGCCCAGGTTGATGGGATTGAGCCCGTCCGCGTCCTTGTCGGGCGCCACGGAGAGCAGCGCCTCGTCCTCGTCGAGTCCATCCGGCAACGGGATCTGCACCAGGATCGCGTCGACCTCCGGATCTTCGTTCATCCTGCCGATGGTCTGCAGCAGTTCTTTCTGCGAAGTGGAGGCGGGCAGGTGGGTATGGATGGACCGGATGCCGATCTCCTCGCACGCCCTGTGCTTCATGGAGATGTAGGTCGCGCTGGGTCCGTCGTCTCCGACCAGGATCGTGGCCAGGCCCGGCACCACGCCCCGCTTCCGCATTTCGGCCGCTTCATTCGTGAGCCCGGCCTGCATCTCGTCGGCCAGCTTCCGGCCGCTCATGATGACCGGGCCGCCATTGCAGGTCATTCCGTCACCTCATCCACCTGGCCAGGGTCTTGTGGGCCTGGCGTCGGGCCAGATGCTTTCCTGCCCGTGACGGCCCACCTTTGAACAGGGCGCTGAACAGGGTAAACAGGGACAACAAGCGGTACAACGTGCGCATGGGATCTCCTCCGATGAATCACGCGGACGGCCTCTAGAAATACGTTTGGAGCACCGTTTTATTCTGCTACTGTTTTATTTTGCTTAAGCTATGTAGATATCAATCGCTTTATTACCGAAATCGGTACTTGCATGGCCCTACTCGATCCCCGCGGCCTTCTTCGCCACATCCATGCACCGCAGCAGGTCGTATCCGCGAAATATGGTTATCTTCTGCGCCTCTAGCGAGCCCTCGGCATGGATAGCCAGCAGCTCGTGGTACCCGCCGAAATCCGAAGCCGTGAGGTCGCGGATGAGATTGATGGCCTTCATCCGGTCCATGGTCGGCACGCCCTTGCGCCCGCCCAGGTAGCGCTCCAGGTCGCCCTTCGTCTCCTCGTTGTGCCAGTCCGCTTCCGACGGGCCCGTGACCAGCAGTGCCCCGGCGATGTCCTGCACGTCCCGCACCGCCTCGTGGTAATTGTTGGCGAAATGGTACTTGGCGATGTTGGTCGTGAGCGTGTCCGGCACCGCGATGCCGTCCACCACCTTGCAGTCCATGGCGGCCGCGCGGGTCAGGGCGCGGACCGTCTCCGTGTAGGTGATGAGCCGCGTGGCCTTGTCGCGTATGTGGCTCGCTTTCTCCACCCCGTTGTACACGGCAATCAGCGAGGCCGCGCCGATGAAGAGGTCGAGGAGCGGCGGCTTGTAGGACACCGCCGTGAACCGGTGGAACTCCACGAAGGCGTTGGCCAGCACCCCGGCGAAGTCCCATTCTCCGGCCAGGAAGACGCGCTCGTTCGGGACGAAGACGTCGTCGAAGACGGTCAGGGTTTCCACCAGGTGGTGCTTCGAGCTCACCGGGTGGTGATAGGTGCTTTCGCCCGAGAACCCGAAAGGACTGGCGATGAGCCGGACGCCCGGCGTGTTGACGGGCACGGCGAAGGCCACGGCGTAGTCCTTGTCCTCTTCCGAGATGGCCCGGGTGGGCAGTACGACCACTTCGTCCACGAAGGCGGTCCCCGTGGTATGGGCCTTGGCGCCTCGGACCACGATGCCGTCCGGCCGGCGTTCCACGATCCGCACGTAGTAGTCGGGGTGGGTCTGCTGGGACGGCAGGCGGCTGCGGTCCCCCTTGGCGTCGGTCTGGGCCACGGCCATGCTCAGGTCGCGGTCGCGGCACTCGGCGTGGTAGTTCTTCACGCGGTCCAGATAGTTGGTGCCATACTTCTCGTCGATCTGCCGCGCGACGAGCCGTAGCGAGAACAGGGAGTCCGTGCCGATTTCCTTGATGAGCAGGACCACGCCGCTACCCTCGCGGGTGCTCGTCTCGATCATCTCCCGGCGCTTCAGCAAGTCCTCCGTGTTGGCCGGCGGGAGGAAGTAGCGGCTGACGCGCTCGGTCGTCTCGGGACATATCGCGGTGAAGAGGTCCTGGTGCGCTTCGTCTTCGGCAAGTTGATAGTCCAACGCCGTATGCTCGGCGCCCACGCGCAGTTCCGGATGCTCCATGAGGTCCGGCACCCGCTCGCCGCGAAAGTAGATCGTCCTGCCGTCCCGCAATCCTTCCAGGTATTGTTCAGCCGTTCTCAGACCCATTGTCGGTCTCCGGTCAGTTTCATGATTTCACTAATACACCTTTTGCTACGCGAATTGTCAGGTCGCGCGTCATCCGCCGTCAGGTCGCGCTCCAACTGCCGTCGACCGCGCGCGGTCCGACTGCGTTTCGTCCGCCCCATATCGTCAAGCCGCACTCCAACCTCCGTCGACCATCAACACGGAACCGGTCGTAAAGGATGCCTGGTCGGAAGCCAGATACAGGATGGCTTGTGCCACTTCTTCGGGCACACCGAAACGGTCCATGGGGTGCTTTTTCTTCAGCCGCACGTACATGGGGGAATGAGCCTGTACGGATTCCGTCATGGGGGTATCCACCCACCCCGGCGCTACGGCGTTGACCCGAATCCCGCGATCTGCGAATTCGACGGCCAGCACACGCGTCAACTGGTCAAGTCCCGCCTTGGAAGCGCCATAGGCCGCAGACTTCTTCATACCCGATTGCGCGAGGATCGAGCTGACGTTGACGATACTCCCGGCGTTCCGGGAAATCATGCCCGGCAGGACCGCGCGGATGAGCCGGAACGCTCCCGACAAATTCGTCCCGATAATCTGGTCCCAGATTTCGTCGGTGGTTCTTTCGGCGTCCATCAACGGGCCCGTCCCCGCGTTGTTGACCAGCACGTCGATATGCCCGAAGGTGGCCGTCGTCTGATCGACCATCCGCTGGCAATCTTCGGTGATGGCCACATCCCCGGAAACGGCCAAAGCTCGTCCGCCCGTAGCCTCTATGGCGGTAACGACTTCATCCAGCGGAGCCTTCCTGCGCCCCGTGACGCAGACGGCCGCGCCTTCCTCGGCAAAGAGCCTCGCCGTTGCGGCCCCGATCCCCGTTCCTCCGCCCGTGATGAGCGCGACACGCCCTTCCAGTTTCAATGCGGGTTCTCCCGGAGTGCCTTCTGGGTCAGCGGCCATCGGTCAACACGCCCGCCGGCTGGGTGCTCTCGGCCAGCACGCCATCGATCAGCTCGCCGCCGGTCAGCGCACCCTCGCCGAAGATGACGGGGAAGTTCTCGTCCGATTTGACCGCCCGTGTGGCGGCGTCCATGTACGCGATGCTGAAAGCGCGCCTCGGATTGCCGGTGGGATTGCGGGCCGACCGGTGCAGGAGCAGGTTGTTCAGGAGAATGGCCTCACCCGCCTCCGCCTCGAGGTAGATACAGTCTTCCTTCCGCGCGTACCGGGCCTGGTCGGCCTCCGACGGGAAGTGCATCTCATTGATCACGCCGTGCTTGTGACTGCCCACCACCACCTGCATGCAGCCGTTTTCGACCGTCGCCGCATCGAGGGCGGTCCAGACGGTCGTCTCCGGGTTCGAATCCAGCCCCCACCCGATGCCGACGTCCTGGTGCCAGGGGAGATGGGTGCCGTGTTCGGCCGGTTTGTTCATGAACATGGCCCGGAAGATGGAAACGTTCGGACCGACGAGGGCCTCCGTGACCTCCCGGAAAAACGGGTGTTGCATATATCCCAGGAAAAGCGGATCCAGCTGCAGGTCGTCGATGCGCCGGTAAGCGAGCGTTTCCTCGCTTTCCTCGAACGTCCTCGTCGGCAGCTCGCCGTACTCGCCCGTGTCCGTGTCGCGCTGCATGGGCATGCCCTCGTAGCGGACGTTGCCCAGCATGATGTCGTCGATGCGGTCGCGCATGGCCTGCAGGTGTTCGTCGGAAGCCACCCGGCCCAGGCGCAGGTAGCCTTCCTCGGCAAACCGGGCCAGTTCGCTCATGCCGAAATGCTGATTGGACATTTCCTCCTCCTCTGCGTCGTCTCGACGGATGGAGTGTGCGGGCCAGGCGGGCCGCTACAGCACCCCGGCCACGCGGAAGAAGTTTTCCAGGATCTTCCGGCCGTGGGGATAGACGTCGACGTAGTATTCCGGGTGGAACTGCGTGCCGTACAGGGGCCGCTCCCGGTGTTTGATCGCCTGGATCCGGCAGTTCTCGTTCGAGGCGATGAGGTCGAAGTCCGTGGGCACCGTCTTCATCTCCGCGTAGTGCGACTGCCGGACGACCACCGGATCGGGAAGCTCGTCGAACAGCGGATCGGCCCTGACCTGATGCACCGGGTAAAATCCCTCCTCGCAGAAGTAACCGAGCGCATCGGAATTGGGATCGAGCACGTCGGGTTCACCGGGCCGCAAAGGCCGCATCATCTCGTCTTCGAGTTTCGTCAGGTTGCGGAAGCCGTCATTGAACATGAACCCCATGAGCTGGTGGCTGGCGCACAGTCCCATGGTGGGCACGTCCGCCATCGCGTTCAGCGTATCTTCGAAGCCGTAGAATACCTCGGGACGGAAATGCTGAAAGAAGGTCCCGCAACCACTGAGAAGCATGGCCCGGGGGTTCAGCGGTCCGACTATCTCCGGCGTCATCTGCTCCTGGTGCAGCACCAGGCACGGCTGCCCGGAAACCTCTTCCAGCCTCCGCTTCAGCCGGAAGTCTCGGCCATCCCTGTTGTAGGAATCCAGCGTCCCGATTCGAATCCAGATAATCAAGTAGTCATGCGTCCTGTTTGGAGACCACACACGCACATTAAATCGACAGTCAACCTTCTTCCCCTTGGCGTCTTCCTCTTTTCTTGACTCGAGATACCCGATCAGCCCTTCATTGACTTTACGTAGTTGTATCGGGATGAGGTAGACCGTTCTCTCAGTTCAGCCTTGAAGGTATCTTGGCAACCAATTGCCTTCGGCATGCCAATCTCCGTCATGGGGTTATTTCTTGAGAATCTTCAAAATCCTATCCAGTGTTTCCCCTGTATGGACTAACGATTCTGAGTTAGCGGATGCAATTTCACTAACAAGATCAAGTTTCTCTTTAATCCCTTCCAAGTTGGTTTTCTGGTCCGCCACGTTAGTCTCGATTCCATCCAAACGGTTGTCAATTTTGAGGATGTGATTCAATATCGAACTCGAAGTATCTTCAAGACTGGAAACCCTACGTTCCAACCTGCTCATTCGACGTTTCATATCGGGAGTATCATCTATTACAGTCATCATCTGGTTCCTTACCTATCCGGGGTGGTTGTTTCGAGGGATTCGTCACAGAACGGGAGCGACCCGTATGTCGTCGTTTCGGCTGTTGTATCCATCAAGCCACCTGGCATGGGTGACTACATGAATCCCAAAACAATCAAGTCACAACGTTGGCAGATTGTCAACGTCGATTTTGTTGGCAACTCGTCAACACTTGTGTATCCCAGCCTTCTCACCTCCTATGCCATCAGATCGAAGTTTCCAGGCCGGTTTGATCCCGAAGTTCACCGTTCGATATATCCCCCTTTCTGTTTATAACCGGACTCCCGGGTCCATGTTACTGATCACGGGGAATCCGCAAATATCCTTCTACCCGTCCCAGGCGCGTATTCCTGTCGTGTATCTCTTCCCGCATCGAGGATAACCCGGTACGTATAGCAGCCAACTCGGCACGCATTTCCGAGAAGTCGGAACGGACTTCATTTCTGAATTCCTGGTTCAGCTGATTGACAAACGCAAAAACGGTAATGACAAGGACCCCGACGGCGGTTATGATCTGGGCGCCGAAGGTCCAATGATCACGGGATATCATGGCCATGTCTGACGCCTTCCAAAGTTCATCCAAATAAGCCTACCGCCGCTGATCCCGCGCTGATATCTTAAGAGTCGCAAATCAGGTTTCCAGTCTCGTAGATAAAACACAAATCAAAACCATCATGTGAAAAGGACCGTCATAATGATCGTCATGGCTACGAACAACGGCGACGTGGGCATCCGGCAGGCGGTGGCCGCGCTCAAGAAAGGCAAGACCGCGGTGGACGCCATCGAGATCGGCATCCGGGAGGTGGAGGTGCACCGTCCCGATCGTAGCGTCGGCCTGCACGGCTATCCGAACATCCTCGGTTATCCCCAGTTGGACGCCCTCATCATGGACGGGCGCACGCGCGACGTGGGGGCCGTAGGCGCGGTTACGGGCTACGACCACCCGATCTCGATCGCCCGCTGCGTCATGGAGAAGTTGATCCACGTCTTCCTGGTGGGTGACGGCGCGGAGCGGTTCGCCAGCGAAATGGGTTTCGAGAAAAGCACCTACGTGGACCCCGAGATGCCCGAGATCTACGCGAAGCACGTGCGCGAACAGCTGGGGATCGACGACCCCGAGGAACTCCAGCACACTAAAGAACTGTGGAAGCTGAGCCACCTGGCCGTCGATCCGCAGAAGGCCGGGGGCACGACCAACTTCATCGCACAGGACGGCAACGGCGACATCTGTGTGGGCGTCAGTACGAGCGGCTGGGGGTGGAAGTACCCGGGCCGGCTGGGTGATTCGCCGGTCATCAGCGCGGGCGGCTTCGCGGACAACCGCTACGGCGCCGCGGCCTGTACGGGTACGGGAGAGCTGGCCATCCGGACCGGCGCGGCCCGGAACGTGGTGACCTACATGAAGATGGGTATGTCGCTCGAAGAGGCCACGGCCGAAGGGCTGCGGGACATGAACGAACTGGACTCCCAGCGCGTGGGCGGCGTGCAGATCATCTCTCTGGACGCCAGCGGCGCCCACATGGCGGGGACTACGAGCGACCGGAAGGGCAGCCACGTCTACATGACGGCCGACATGGACGAGCCCGAGTTCGTCGAAGGTATATCAGTGCCGTACGAGAGCGCGTAGGGGATACCGACCAGGCCGTTCGAGGTCGTTCGGGGCATTGCGAAGGTATCGCGGGCGACCGAGCGGAGCACTGCTAGGGAATTGCACGCGGCCGCTCGCGGCATCGCCGATGGACCCGGAGGAGCATCCCGGATGAAGCTGGAGGACGCCAAAGCCCATCTCGACGAACACGGTTACGTCGTGCTCAAAGAGGCGCTGACCCCGGAGCAGGCCAATGCCCTGCGCGATCGCTCGGCCGAGCTGGCCGCGCAGGAAAAGGCCGGCAGCGGAGAACACGTCTACTTCGAAGGGCAGGCGCAGCGGGTGTGGAACCTGGTCAACAAGGGCCGCATCTACGAGGAAATGATCCAGCTGCCCCAGGTACTTGCGCTCCACGAACACCTGCTGGGCGACGACTGTATCTTAAGCAGCTTTACCGTAAATCTCATCGGCCCCGGCGCACCGGCCGGCGGCCTGCACGTCGACTTTCCGCTGGGCCGTTTCCCGCAACCGCCTCCACCCTTCGCCTTCTGTTCCAACACGATCTTCGTACTCGACGACTTTACGCCGGAGAACGGCGCCACGCGAATCGTTCCGGGCAGCTACAAGCGCAGCCACACCCCCGATCCGGAGGCGGCGTACGACGACGTCATCCAGCTGGACGCCCGCAGGGGTGATATCGTCATCATCCACGGCGCGACCTGGCACAGCAGCGGCGCTAATCGAACCCGGGAGGAGCGGATGATCCTGCTGGGGTTCTTCTGCCGCTCGTTCATGAAACCGCAGCAGGACCAGTTCAGGCTGGCAAGCCCCGAGGTCGTCGAGCGGGCGACACCGACCTTGAAGCGTCTGTTGGGATTCGATTCGCAGTCGGGAATGCGGGCGTGAGCCACGGACTTGAACCCACGGCCTCGAACCGGCTGCCCATTGTCCAGTTCGCAACTTTTTGACCACCTTCATCACCAAAAGAAAGAACCATCATGTCTGATGCACCATCGCAGAATATCGTCCCCAAGACCTACACCTGTTACCGTGCCTGCGGCCCCATCACGATCGACGGAAAGCTGAGCGACCCGTCCTGGATCCGGGCGCCTCGCACGGACCTCTTCGTCGATATCGAGGGTGACCTCAAGCCCATCCCGCGCTTCGGCACGCGCGCCATGATGCTGTGGGACGACGAGTACTTCTACGTGGCGGCCGACATGGAAGAGCCGGATGTCTGGGGCACGCTGACCAAACGCGATTCCATCATCTGCCACGACAACGATTTCGAGGTGTTCATCGATCCCGACGGCGACACCAACCACTACATGGAGTTCGAGATCAACCCCCTGAACGCCGTGTGGGATCTGTACCTGCCCAAGCCCTACAACAAGGGCGGGAAAGCCGACCACGACTGGGACTTCGAGGGCGTGCGCCACGCCGTCCACATCGACGGCACCGTCAACTGTTCCCACGACGTGGACCGCGGCTGGTCCACCGAGATCGCTTTCCCCTGGACCAGCATGGCCGAGTACGCCGGGGTGGACTGCCCTCCGAAAGCCGGGGACAGCTGGCGGGTCAACTTCTCGCGGGTCGAGTGGGAGTTCGAGCGCTACAAGGACGGCTATCTGCGGAAAGAAGGCGTGCCCTGCGACAACTGGGTCTGGTCGCCGCAGGGCGTGATCAACATGCACGTCCCCGAGATGTGGGGGCACGTGGTGTTCTCGGATACGGTCGTGGGAACGGCGGAGATGTGATCGTAGTGTATACCTATCGCCACACCCAGTTCGGCACGGTCAACGTCGTCATAATAGTCGCCATCCTGCCGCTGGTCATTCTGCCCGCGTGGCTGGCCGGAGCGGCACCCCTCGCGGGGATGATATTGGTTTTCCTGCTCGGTGTCCTGGCACTGTTCCACAGCCTGACCGTCACAATCGATGGCCGGGACCTACGCATCAGTTTCGGCATCGGCCTGATCCGGAAGCGGTTCCCCCTAGATCAGATCGAGTCCTGCCAGTCGGTCAGAAACTCCTGGCTCTATGGTTGGGGGATCCGGCTTACGCCGCGAGGCTGGCTATACAACGTATCGGGACTGGAGGCTGTGGAACTGAAGATGAAGAACGGCAAGACCTGCCGCATCGGGACGGACGAGCCCAGGGTCCTGGCCGCCGCACTTGAGGAAGCGCTGGACAAGTTGGACAGCACGAGTAATGCGTCGGAGTGAGATACAGAACGAGCGAGCCTGATTCTCAAGAAGATGCAGACTGCGCCGCACGGGCGTCACCGGCACGGGCGGTCACGCAGAAGGAAGAGGATTTTTCCAGGCGTACCAGACTTTGTCCTGATATCCGTTTTTCAACCTGATCTCGACCTCAATACCAAGCACCTCGATCTCTTCGTCGGTTAACAAATCCAGTATTTTGCTTTTCAGTATTTCGGCCTTTCGTGGGTCGATTAGCCGACCTTTATCGTCTACCATAAGAAGATCCCTTTCAACCCCGCCATAGTTGGAATATGATGGTTAACAACCCGCCAATTATCGCAGTGCCCAGTCCATAGACTACCCTCCGCAGAAATCGGAACTCGGCATCAAACTCCGACATCCTCTTGTAGGAATGGTCGATCAGTTTGTATATGCTGACTTCGGTTCTTTCAAGACCGAATAACCTGCTCTTTATATTCTCGTCTTTGAAGAATACTTCATCCAAGAGCTTTTCTGTATCTCGTGAATTACCTGTGTTCATGTTTCATGACCTTTACAAGTTTGAGTTACAAAGGCTAACTCAAATGGACGTCCACACCGGAAGATCGGCGGCGCGATACACGCTTAAACTCGAATCCTCTATAGTAAATGGTCATAGTGAAAACAGGTTATCTCGTGTTTATTCTTTCTGATAGTCTATTAACCGATCTACATCACTGGAGCGTAACGTGCCTAAAGTCAGCGCCAAGCGACAGATCACGCTTCCGGCGGATCAGTGCCGTTTAGTCGGCATCAAGCCAGGCGACGAGTGTCTGAGCTTCGTGGCCGACGGACGAATTACCATAGTCCGCCAAGAGCCCGGCAGCGCCTGGGGATGCCTGACGCATCTCGTAGACGATCCTAAGATTTCAGATGAGGAATCGCGTCAGTACGCGATAGAAGGAAAGCGGGACCAGACGCCTTGATTGCAATCGGCACCAATTTCCTGCTGCGCTATCTTCTGAGAGACGACGAGGGCAGACTGAACGTGCGCGTCGCGTGATTGAAGGCAGCGAGCGCGTGCTCATTACGGACGTGGTACTCGCGGAAACGGTGTGGACGTTGGCTGGCCGGGGGTATCGTGCGAGCCGGGCGGACCTAATCGATTGCGAGCAGAATCTGTAGTGGTTGATGAGTTAATTGTGGCATATTTGGCGTATGTGCCGTACCGATTGTGTGTACATCATGATTCCGAACGCGATCCACGATTATGGCATTTACTTACATGGAGTGTCCGTTTGAAGGTTATTTGATTGTAGACATACTCCAAACACTGCCAAAGAGGTATCCATGAGCAAAAGACTAGTTAGAACAGTAATCAACCTGGAAGCCAAGCAGAAGGCGTGGCTGGACAGCAAGGCCGCACAGCGACGTGTCTCCAGGGCCTCGTTGATTCGTCAGGCAGTCAGCGAATACCAGGTTAAGGAGAGGCGGGGCTCTGATGTTTCACTGCATCAGGCACTAGAACAGACGTCAGGCATCTGGCGGTCAGGCGACGGCCTCGAGTACCAGGTGCGAATCCGCAAGGAATGGCAATGAGGGCGGACATACTTTCTAAGGTAGGACCGTTTTCGTTCACTCGAAACACGCGAGACTTCAAGACTGGTGGTCCGGTCGTGATGACGATCCCCTATCAATTGCCTTGATAAATTCACACAGTAGACTGATTCCACAAGGACGCCTACGCCCACTAGACCGGGCCAACTTCATATACTGGCTGCGCCTGTGACAGGACCTCGGCTTCCACGTATCTCTTGAAATCCGTGGTTTCTGTGAAGCATCGGTAACCCGCACTGCTAGCGAGAATGACAACTTCCATAGACTCGTTTAGAAGTACGGCCACCGGCTGGCTCAATTCCTGCTGTATACCTTGGGGCCACGCAAGATCGAATACTGCTTTCTGTTCACCGGTTAACTCATCAGCAAAGTCGTATGCTAGATTGCCTCGCGGCAGCCCTTGCTCTTCAACCCACCGCTGGAGATCTTCCAGTACTCTCTCCTCTACATCATCGGAAATACCTCCGAGCACTTTAATTTGGCTATCGGGTGCCGGTCTGCTGTCCACCTTACGCCGTCCTTCCAGCCAGCGGCGATCTCCATGAAGCAGATCTGCGAGTCTACGATTCGTCTCTTGCGCTAGCAAATCCTTTCTAGCTTCAAGAAAATCGAGGTAGTTCTCAACTTTCCAAAGATGTGGATCTGACGGGATCCACTGCGATTCGAGAGATCCTGATTGTGCTGCCTCGACTTCTGGGAAATAACGTTCCGGTAAACGGTTGCTTATAGCGAGGTTTGTATCTTTGGTCAGGAAGCAGAAATTGGCCAGTGCATTGACTTCGGCTCGTGAGAAATTAGCACTATAGAGTTTCGATTTGGGGAAGATATGATGCACTTCCAAGGTATTCATTTGCCCCAACAATCCCGCCTTAAGCGGTAAACCTGTGCCCCAGTCCTTGGACTCACCCATGCGAGTTAGCATATAAAGCACAGGATAAAACCGCGCTCCGAGACTCCAACTGTCAAAATGTGCCGGCTCGACATCTAGACTACCGTGCCAAACTCGAAGTTGCTCTAACAGCCTGTCCAACCCGCCTGGAATCTGCTCAATAGCGGACAGGTCCTGATCTATAAAGGACTCTGTCGAACCCGAAAATCTCCCCCACATGCCCGATTGTAGATACCAGAACAGTAGTTTGTCACGCTCGAACTCATTCAAGGGTTCGCTACGCTGATCAAGGTACCGGGCCATCACGGGAATAGCGTAACGACCAAATAACACACGATCATGGTCTAGGCCAAGTCGCCCGCTTATCATGTTGAGCGCCTTGTTTATGTTCTTGGTAGCTCGGGAAAGGCCGTCTTTGATCTCCTGTGTGCCTCTGTCATGTAGGTAGATGAATCTG
Organism: Gemmatimonadota bacterium; assembly: GCA_009837395.1. Taxonomy (GTDB): domain Bacteria; phylum JAAXHH01; class JAAXHH01; order JAAXHH01; family JAAXHH01; genus JAAXHH01. Next base: position 69,126 of record VXTP01000044.1, on the reverse strand, counting down.
GCTTCTCCCGTGACCACGGTATTCACCGACCTCAGTAGCCAGTCTAGATCGAAATCGTAACCTGCATCATGCCAGGTCTTTATACGACTTTTCATCTCTCCGCGAGCCTCCGGCCATTCAGCACAGATCTTGGCCAGGGCTAGGTCACCCTTCGACAACTTAGTTCCACCACTGTTGACCCGGTTAAAGATATCAACGACGACATCCAGTGATTTGTCTGAGCCGGTAACCTCGTCAATGTGTAGTTCGATATCGATGATTGATATAAGCTGCGAAAGACGTGACACATAGTCACCCACACGCTGCGAATGCTCTGGATGAGCTGACAGCCGGGTGATGTATGCCCCCATTCCCGCATTACCTATTGCCATAAGTTCGGATACGTCGATCCACAACGTGTCATCTGCCATTTTCATAGGCTGATAGAAGGAAAAGCTCTCTTCTTCCAGATGAAAGTAAAGGCCGGTGAATGTCCTCTCGTTTCCGTCGAAGAACTTTGGGGCGTGGCCACGTACTACGCCATAAAGCGAGGTCATGCGCTGCTGTCCATCCAGAAGGAGCTTTACCACACCCGGTGCGAGTTGGCCATCACCACGGTGGTCGGCACCCTCCGATGCGGTTACCCACACAAGCAATCCGCCTACTGGATGGCGACGATAGAGGGAGTCAAATAGTCCACGGACTTGGTCACGATTCCAAACGTAGCCGCGTTGAAACTCAGGTAATGCGACATGACCGCTGTCAATGTGGTCGAGAATGGTGGAAATTTTCACTTGTGGAAAGCCTTCCTTGTATTGATCTAAAGTTGATCCTATTCCATTTCGAAATCTTGATTGGTAAACTTAAGCGTCCGACTGTTTTCAGTGACCGTACGAACGACATGTTCAGGTGCGCCTTCCGGTACTTCCGCTGAGATTTCGAGGGTTACCGTGACCGTGGCTCCAACCAGGCTTGAAAGATGTGAAATGACCTCGTCAGCAATCTGGCTTGCGTCCCTTCCCACACGTGCTGAATCAAGGGCAACGGTCCCGTGGAATCGCTTAGGCTGTGTTGCTGATGGAGTCTCTTTCGGATCTTCTCCTGTGCTCGAATCCTCTCCAGTGCTTGGGCTTTCTCCATTGGTTTCCTTCTCAGTATCTTCTCCGCTTCCGGTGGTCGACTTACTCTCAGCATCGAGTTGAATACGTGCAGTTTCGGGTTTAACGAGCAACCCTTGTATGTCAACGTCCGATAACGTAACCGCTTGTCCACCACGCAGGCCCCGAAACCTCTTCGCTACATCGTCGTAACTGTCCGCAATAGCATACGAATCCTGCTCCCAAGTGAGCAAAGCGATTCCGTCGGCAATCGAATTCAATAGTACGCTAGAATCCCTGACTCGGGGCAGATAAAGATACTTGGCAAAATCATCTATGACCTGTTTGATCGACACACGGTCGCCGCGCCAGAGGGGCACACGATCAAGCTCCATCCGAAGTCTTGTTGAGGCAAAACTGCTTATCAACAACTCATCGGCTTTCAGTTTATTGCTTGCTCTTACAGCCAACGAATCCCTTCCTGACAGTCGCATGGCCTGCCATTCGATCGTGGCGTCAGGGCGCAACTGCACAGGAACCAAAAGCCACTGGTACGTCTCTGGAAGTCGGGCAGTAATCGCGTCGGATGCTGCTTCTTTTTGAGTCTCGGCCTGTTTGACCTGATGCGATGAAAGATTGTGCTGCTCGCGTTCTGTAAGAATCGATTTCCAAGCTAAATACTGCCGAACTGCTTCATCGAGATCCTGCAACCTGATGTTGTCCGCGGCAAGAAAAACGAGCGAATTTCGAAAAACCCGAGGTGTGCTACCTCTCGATTCCAATATTGCGTTCGCGGTTGTTTCTGCGAGGTTTTCTGTTTCCTTGCTGTAGGCTTGGGCAATACCTAGCACTACCAATCGAGCATCCCTATCATCAGGGACATCTTGACCAGATTCAGGGAGAGGATGTACACGACTGAAGTCTCCCGCATTACGGAGATCGGATCGAAGGCGTGAACCGAGTTCTTCAGCAACCATTTCGGGATGTCGCTTCAATTGTTCGGCGCGATCTTCTGCAAGTTTCGTGACGGTTGGTTGTGTAGAGTACCAATACCGGGGACCGTCCTGATAAAGATAGGTCGCCGCTCCTGCAAGCCGTCTCAGCGCATCACCGAATACTGCTGAAGACTCCCCAGGCATCACACAACCAAGCTTGACACGCCGGTCCTCAAGACCTCGATGTGATGCATCGGCTGTGGGGGCGGATCCGAGGTAGATTGTACGAGCAACCCGTCTGGAAGCACTGAATTTGCCAAGGTTAGTGACTTGGCCGTCAAGTTGGACAGGAAGCGACCCAGGGCCATCTACGTCCTTCTCAATAACTGGTACCCAGTTGTCCGTGAGATACCGGGTCAGTTCGAATTGTACATACCGATCGTCAATCGCGATGTTAGCTGGCAGAATCAGCGGATTACGGTCCCCTTTCTCCCACAGACTGTGAATGACTGCTGCCATCAATCGCAAGACACCACGGGTGCGCTGGAACTTCACCAGAGTGGACCAATCCGTGTAAAGGCGATCAAAAATCTCCGGATGGATTGGATAGGCCGCCTTGATTCGCTTCTCGTAGTCTGCGTTTCGACATTCGGGAGGAAACTCCTGGTGCTGAGTTCGATAGAGATCTGCAAACGCTCGGGCAATTACATCCCGATCCCTGAACTGAACTGGCTCCGAGAACGGTTCGAAAAGCCGTCGGCGAACAATCTCAAAACTCTCCTCGGCACTGGCCGGTCGCCAGGACGATGCAATCCGCCCTACGACATTCTGCAGCCGAATCAGGGCTTCCCGTCCGCGTTGACCACCAACCTCGGTATCGTCGGCTGTAGTGTGAGGTGATCCTGTAGTATCCGACGCCGGTAAGCTGATAACCAGCAGACACTTATCCGCGAGTTTGGCAGATTCCGTGAGAGCTTGGGCAAAAGTGAATTGAGTCTCAAAACTTCCGGCAGGTAGATCACTTTGACTATGCAGTTGACGGGCATAGGCAACCCATTCATCTATGAGGACAAGGCATGGACCATATTCGTTGAAGAGTTCTCGAAGTACATCTCCAGGATTCGTAGCGTTTTCGTCGTCATCTGCGACCCTATCAAAAGCCGGCTTGCCACCTAACTGCCACGCCAACTCGCCCCAAAGTGTACGTATGACCGTACCATCTGATTTCGTGGTTGGGTTTCCGGGTGAGATTTTGTTTCCCACAAGTACTACTCGACGGGCACTAACGAGCTCTTCTTCATCAGCTTCCTTCATTACCTCACCAACTTCATCCAGTTCCCCAGAAACTGTACCCGAAAATAGATGATACAACGCCAGCATCGAGTGGGTCTTGCCACCTCCGAAGTTAGTCTGGAGATTGACGACCGGGTCGCCTCCTTTACCTGAGAGGCGCTGAATTGCGCCAGTCATCAAGCCTTTCAAACTCTCCGTAAGGTATGTGCGACGAAAGAACTCGACCGGATCTCTATATTCGTTTGTACCTTCACCCAGGTGCACTTGCCACAGATCAGCTGCAAATTCTGCCTGCTGATACTGCCCACTTGCGACATCCTTGTGTGGTGTGACTACTTCCCGCCATGGCTTCAAATCTGTAACTGTGGCACTCTCAATGGCCAAACTGGACTGCTTGCGGCGCTCTGTGCGCGCTTGTTCATCGAATCGCACTCGCAGCAATTCCATCTTGAGCTTCTCTAGCTCGACTGTTTGTGGTGCCGATACGGCAGCCAGTAGCCGATCAGCTGAATCTAACACCCGGTAGGCATCATCGCTTGAGAACGTCCGTTGATGCGCCCATTGGTTTCGTTGATCACGTAGCTCACTGACCAGACTACGCTCAGTGCGACCCAGAGTCTGGCGAAAAACGACGTTCCAGGATTCCCACATAAGCTTTAGAAGCGCCGCAACGTCCCACTCTTCGATTGACTCGCTATCGCGCAGACGATCATCACCTAGATAGCTTCTGGCTTCGGAAAACCATTGCGCTCCGAGCGAACTCTCAAACTCACGCACTACAAAAGGTGCCAAGCCCTTTTGGAGCAACTTCAGAGCATTGCCGACGCGTTCCTGGTTAGTGATTGCCATTCTATCCTCTTTGTATCAAAGCTAAGTTTCGCATGCTATGAATGATCGATTCTGTCACCGAACAGGTTATCCTGTACACCCGAGTCTTCCTGTTGTGATAGGCGGGCAATCTCTGGCCAGCTCTGCACCAAACTATTGTAGGTGAGCGCTTCCGCGGCGCGATTCTTGCGTTCGCAAATTGTATAAAGACGATAAGCCATTTCGCGAGCGACATCGGCCCAGCTTCCTAAACGAGCCGCCAACCGAGCTGCTCCTTCTTCGCCATAGGTCTCCTGCGCGCTGATTAGACGGTGGACAGCCTCCCTTACGGAGATCCGTGTATCGGACATTGGATCCCATTCGTCGTCTAACTCCTCAGGTCTCAGCAGCCTTACTTTGCCAGATTTTGATACAAGGATACCACCCTCGGCGATTCCATCAATGCTGGTATTCTTGGCCTTGGATAATGTCTCAGCGACTCCGTATTCACCAACCTCAAAACCGTATTGCTCGAACCAAGCAAGTGCCCAGCGACTGTCGGCATCGAAATCGCCTTCCTGCTCTGCCAGTACTTCGTCAAGAATCCGGTTGATTAACGCTAGGGCGTCATGCACAGAGACAGGCTTGCCTTCGGAGTCTAGTACCTTGGCGTAGCGTGTGTATATAGACATACCCGGTCCAATGGAGGCTTGGGCGAGATCGACCGGTGCGACGTTGCCGGATTGCAGATGGAGAAGGGAGGTTGGTAGTTCGGTCCTTAGTGCGTTGATGAAATCGCGTCGGGTTGCTAACGGTGAGCTGGAAGGCGACTGACGGCAGACAAGAACTATGCTAGAGGCTAGGACGTTCGTGCCAGCTCCGATCATGCGATTACCAAGTTCAGTCCGCATGGGCCACGTACCCGTAATTCTGAAGCCAGCGCGGATTACTGCATCGAGAAAAGTCTCCCATCCTGTACTTGAAGTACCCCCACTCTCTTTGGTCTCGGACTGTTTGAATGCATAGTAAATCGTGACTGGAAAACATGGATGTGATTGCGTTGCGAGACGCCCCATTGCTCGTGTCATACCGTCGAGAAAGAACGTCTCCGCCTTTTCCTTGCTACCGTGCCGATAGGGAGTGGCAACCAATTCTTCAGTCTTGGGGACGACGACGGTGGAAAAGAGGTTAGGGAAAATAGGACGTAGAGCACGTCGCAACCAAACGTAGAAGAAGTCGGAGAGGTCAGCGTAATTAATGTTATCATAGTATGGTGGGTCGGTGGAGATGACTTTTGAGACACTGACGGTTTGAACTGATGCATCTTCGAGGTTTGCACTGCCATCGACATCAGTGACACTTGTTATTCCCTTAACTACTCCCTTTACGGACACAGCATAGTCACCAGCAGCACCAGCAAATGGATTAACGTCAGGATAATCCCAGGTCATTGGAATTGCTTGTCGCGCAAATGCAGTAACTGTTTGCTCACGTCCCGTGGTCCAACGTGCAACTGTACATAGAGTATTTGCCATACGATTCACCGCCATCGCCAAATACACTCCTACCGCCTCAGCATACGCCGTCACACCACCACCTCCTTCCCGCAGTGGTCGCTTGTCCTGTGCTATATCGATACTGGCATCCCGCTTTACACGCTCCATCGCTTCAGATACCAAATTAGAGAAGGTGGTAAGTGCAACAAGTTGACGATCAGTAAAGAGATCGGCGAAGGTATCTATGCCATAATTAGGGGTCATAAAATCTCTTGGGTTTATGGGTAGTTGGATATTGGGCTTCCAGTTCGGTGTTGCTGTTGACGCCGCTATTTCATGTTCGGATGTTGAAGTAAGGTATATACGACCACGATCACTTTCTGCAACAATGGCCATCAATCGCCTACCCAAACGTCCGGCTTTACCTTCTGCTCGGATATGGTCATATGTTACTGGTGTGTTAGACATCAAGCATCGAAATGCCTGGCGCTTACCTAACGTGGTCCCTCTCTTTTTGGCATCTACATCCTTCGGCTTACCTATCTTTACCACAAACCGGTATTCCTTTCCTTCAATCACGGGCTCAACATAGACCTCTTTGCCTTTTTTTGTTGAAAGCATAAATGAGGAAGCCAACGGTACATCAACATCAGCAAACGCAGGATTCGGACTTCTCACAGTTCGAGCCCATAGCCACGCAATTACTGTCAGTTTGTTACCTTTGAATCGTTCAAGATCAGACCTTTCCTGGACCATTTCATCGGTGATCTCAACTTTCGGATACAAATGACCGATCCGTTTCTCGGCTTCGCGGTGCATCCACTGACCGTAGTAGCGTATGTCCTCGGCTAGACCCTTCGCGCCCATCCAGTCGTGCTCTATTAGAGTTCCCTTATCGGAAACACCACCAGGTCGAGTTTCCGGATTCACCGGTGTTCTACCAGCGAACTTCGGTGGGATTTCGATCATTGCTTTGTTAATAAGTACTGCTACTGGATTTAGGTCGCTGGCATGGGCTTTGAGACCAAGCCGCTGCGCTTCAAGTGGCAGTGCACCACCACCGGCAAAGGGATCGTGAAACGCAGGAAGTTCGTACCGCTCAAACAGTTCCCTGGCCTGTGGATGATCGGAATTCTCTGCGCAAGCTCGCCGCCAACTCTGCCAGATCTCGTCGCGAGCCTGCTGTAGTAACTGCTCATTGTTGGTGTTTTCCCACTTCACCAGTTCTTCAATAATGCGAAATAGTCGACGACGCTCCTTTTCTTGCGCCTTTCCTGTTGTGAATAAATCAGGCGAGCTCGAAGGATCGTCGACCATTTGCGCGAAAATGACAGCCCTCGCGGCTGCCAATGGCCGCCGTGCCCACCACAAGTGTAACGTGCTAGGATGCCCGTGCCGGATAGACTTCTCTCGTGCCGAGGCTATGTTGATGGCGTCGAGAGGGAGAGCTACCTCGATGAGCTTTTTTCGAGTTTTAGCTACAATCGAATTCACGGATGAAGGCCTCCGGTCAATAGGCCACCACACTTTATTAACCTTATGGATTCGTAAGTTAAATGGAACCGCACGCGGTTGGACCTTATCTTTAGTGCGTTTCGTTCTGCTTTACGTATTCCTCCGCCAAATACAGCGACAGGTCGGAATTCTACCGGTGCATTCTGAGGGATTAGGTTCTCTGCGGAACGAGCACCTGCTTTAAGCTGTCCGACTATTTGGCTGGCGTCAAAGTCACCCCTTTTTAATTCTAAAGGTGCGACCCAATCCCAACTCTCTTCGCCAGTCGCCACGAACAGATAGTCGCAGCGTCCCTGGCTAGGACCAATTGGTGCGCCGGGTCTATCGAAATCTATAATTAAACGCGGCTGCGGTGCTCCATTTAGATTCGCAGAGCATCCGCTTTTTCTGATGCGTCCGTTTGTCAAACACGATTCGTGGACTTTATTGCGAACCATTGCCACCAACCCGTTCATTTGACCTCTCCACTCTATCTAGAAATTTCGGCCCAATCATTATGTAGTGCGGTCGCTACCACTTCGAAACCAGATGGATATAGACCCGAATCGTCAATAGGGATTTCCTCTACCAACGATCCCTTGGGCTTTAACTGTGGTTTGAATAACCACACACCTACCTGATCCGAACTTAATGAGTAATTGCCTTGTGAGACTTCTTGACGTCGAGTATCAGGCAGTTCAGAGCGCCGTACTACATTGGCGAGTTCCTCCAGTATCCATTCGCTGTGCGTCGTTATTATCACCCTGACCCCTTTTTGTACAAGCAATGCGAGTTGGCGGGTAAACTCGACCTGCATTGCCGGATGTAGATGCGATTCCGGTTCCTCGACAATTAGGAGATTGCCGCGTTCCACTACATGTCGCAGGTACAGCACCACCGGTGCAAGTTCCGAAACCATAGACGAAGCATTCATCAAATGTAGCGGTTCCTTCCATCCCCTAGGTTTATAGGTAAAGTGAGGGTAATCGATCATCTCTGATCTATCGACTCGTACTGATCCTCCAAGAATCGACTCTTCGATACTGCTGCCGAGATCACCTTGTTTCTTTCGGCGTCCACTAGGCGGATGGTCGATATCGATTAATTGCTGAAGAAAATCTGCCAGAACTCCAGAGAGCATGGGCGTTTGTCCTGTAGGACGCAATCCTGTCATCCGCGCGCTTCCGATCATGGCGCTTACGACTACACGGTGTGCGTGCATTACTCCAGTCCGATCGGCAGGAAGATAAAATGCAGGTCGATATAGAGGACCTGTAAGTTGAGGCCAGGCGAGATCACAAAGAGCATCCATCAGGTACCAAGCTATTTCGTGTCTCTCTTCGGATCCTTGGCGCCCCATGGCTACAAGCTCGTTGGAATCAAATAGAAAGTTCTCCATCAGCATGTTCCCCTTCTCGACATCAATCTGTATCGATGCATCTTGGGGGATTGTCATTCCGTATTCGATGTTGTTCGCTCTAATTTCTAGCTCGTATTCAATAGGTGCCGAATCGTTAGATAGTGGTTTTCGAAAAGCAAGACGTGTGCCCTTTCTGCTTCCCTTACGAATCAGTGTGCCTGCGTCAATGCCGTAGCATCGATCAAATTCATTGCCAAGTTGGTTACCGCTTACCGCATACGCAGAATGAATCGCATCTAATACTGGGGGATGGAGAACAAAGTTTCCTCCAGATTTAAGTCTATTTTTGTCTGCAACCAGTTTATCCAGCAATTCCCAAATAGCAGTGATTGCTTTTTGCGACAGATTCTTTGATCTGTTACGTCGCAACATTCGATGCCTTGAGGCAAAGTGCCTAGAAGATCTCCACATTTCATCGCCACTGAAAACTCGATGTAGTGCATAGATAAGTATCGCCAGATAGGATTTCCCTGTATTGCTTGGTCCAACGAATACAGTCAATGGGCGCAGATCGATCTTTGCCTCAACGATCGGACCGAAATCAGTCACTTCGAGGTCGAGAGGTTCTTCGATGTTTAAACCGTTCATGGTGTATTCTCCATTCGGGTAATCTATTACGGTTACTATACTCGCAAGTTTCCGGCTTGTTAGTGTTGGATTTCGGTATCGACCGTGTTGCTACAAATTACCGCTGTGTAAACCAAAACTCAATGTATCCGATTGCCAGTATCGAATGGACTCAACCATTTCAGTTGCAAAGTTAATCGGTCAATTTGTAAGATAGTCTTCGTTGAGGTGCACTGTTTTTATTGTTTCTTGGGTTCTTTGACAGATTTAAGACGGATCTTGTGTCCGATCGAGCAACTCGCCAAAATCATAATTGACACTCGTTACCCCAAAGTCTGGTTCACGTTTGAAAGGTTCGCGTACGTAGTGAACCTGATAGTCTGTTCCATCCTTGAATTCCACGATGGCTAGGATATAGTCATCCGGTTTATTGAGGGAACAGAGGATTTCGTTACGGGTCACCGTTATCGTTGATGCCCCGCTGATACGACCCTTTACCTCGATAAACCTTAACTTTCCGCTTTCAGGTACTACGCTTTCGATGTCGTAACCCAGTTTCTCGAACTCTCGGTCGACTGGTTCATATCCTAAACTCCGCTCGACTTCCATGACAATGTTACGAGCACGTGCGGCAGATTCCTGCGTATCTAAAGCTGAAACTCTATCCGTCGAATCACGCCCGACCATCTCATCGATGAGTCCTTTAGGCACAACCAGTAGTCCTCCCAATACAACCGGAGGCAGAGGAGAGATCTGTGCTTCGAGTTCAAGTTCCTCCAGCCGCTTCTGCAGGCGCGCTTGTAGCATGTCGGCCCTTTTACGTGCCTCGCCGGAATTCAGACGGACGCCGGTCTTTCCGGCCTGCTCCTGTAGCTTGAGCTGTTCTGCTCGATGATCCCAGTAGGTGATCTCCTTTGTGAGTCGGTCCTTTACCGCGGCTACAGTCTTAGATATCAGGGCTAGTTTTGAATCGCGAATCTCTGTCAAATGCTCGTGAACCACATTAGCAACGGCATAGCTTTGTGCCTTCTTTTCCAACTCCCGGTTGATCCAAGCACACTCCGGTCGGCCCAGTACGGCTTCCAAGCTGGGTTCATCTTCGGAAAGTGGTCTAAGGTCTAGATAAGGCGCGTGATGCACAGGCCGTGCCACACCCTCCGAATCAATCTCGACATACAGCATGCGTCTGGAGACGACTCGGCGTTCCTCCGAGCGCGTCTGGCTCGCATCCTGGATTGCATGCTCGAGATAAAAAAGTACATGGGGCTTATCACCAAAATCACTTTCGTCGACTAAAACTGTTCCACGTTTCAAGAGATTACGATTTCGTTCCAGCGTCAGGTCGATTACTGCATCGAGCAAAGGGTGTCCTGGGCAAACAAATGCAGCCAGCGGCTGACCCTGAGGTGCGACCAGCGATTTCTCGAAGGTTATACGTTCATACCGTGGCAGTATCGGTTCAACGATACCAATCAATCTGTCCCTGTTCCGAACTGACGAGGGAACATGGGTGATCTCGTATCGACGAGCTTCGCGTTGTTTTACTGTTCCTCCCAGCAATTTGAACGACTCACTGAAGAACGACTCGACGTAGTGGGGTTGCAGACGGCGTGCTTCGGCCCGTTCCATGTCCTCACGTATTCGGTGTACACCGCTTGAATCCATAGCATCGTGCGCAAGAGCACGCTCATCCAATAGATCCTGAAGCCGATCACGGTCAAGGGCATGATCGACCGCGGTAGTCAACCGGGCTCGAACCTCCGGTCTCTCCCCGTATCGTACCGCCTCGACTAATAAATCGCGTAGGGGCCGCCCCTCAAATTGCAGCTTTCCAAGTACGTCGAACACTTGACCACCGAGAGTTTGACGGGCTTGCTCCAGCTTCTCGAGGAGTGTGCTATATACGTCGCCCTCGCGCGTTTCGTTCGCGACCAAGTTCCAAAGATGACAAACTTCGGTCTGACCGATACGGTGTATTCGCCCGAAGCGTTGTTCCAATCGATTGGGGTTCCAAGGCAGATCGTAATTCACCATTAAATGCGCACGTTGCAGATTTATACCTTCTCCCGCCGCGTCGGTGGCAAGCAGCACCTGCACATCGGGGTCGTGACGGAAAGCTTCCTGTGCTTTAAGTCGTTCCTCACGTCCCACGCCTCCGTGTATCAGCACGACGGACTCCTCACGTCCCAGCAGAGTCGTTATTCGTCCCTGCAGATAACGCAACGTATCCCTATGTTCGGTAAAGATGACCAGTTTTTGTCTTGCAGACGAGGTGGGTTTGGGGATTTCCCCAGCCCGGTACGGTAAATCCGGCTCGGCAATTCGTCCTGTAGACCCGCCCGTGGTGAATATCTCACCTAAGAGATCTGCTAGCTCCCGCCATTTGGTGTCGGACCCGCTTTGTCGTACGCCAAGGGCAAGACTTTCCAGTTTCTTGAGTGTATTTATCTCGGCCTTCAATTCGTCGATTGATCGCGCTGCGGTTGCCTGGTCTAGAACTTCCTCCTCGGCCGCTTCGACCTCACTGTCAGGCGCTTCGTCGAGGTCCTCGACATCTTCTGCGTCAAGTTCCGGTCCGGCAGAATCAAATGGGAAATCGGTCTGACTACCTCGCTGCAGCAATTCTAGCTCCCTCAATCGACTTTCCAAACGTTCACGACGTCGACGTAGGGACTGGTGGATTGCTTCTGGCGAAGAGGCCAATCGGCGTTGCAGGATTGTCAAGGCGAAGCCGACGGTGCCGGCTCGCTTATCGTTTTTAAGCGCTTCAGCGCGGTTAAACTCCTCACGTACGTACTCGGTAACGGCCCGGTAAAGATGGGCTTCCTCATCGGACAGTTTGTAAGGTACCGTGTAAGCGATTCGTTCAGGAAAAAGTGGGGTTCCATCGAACTTAAGCAGATTCTCTTTTACCATGCGCCGCATCAGGTCAGAAACATCCGCGACATGAACGCCATCACGAAACCGTCCTTCGAAACGATCACCATCGATAAGTGCCATGAAAAGCTGAAAATCTTCTTCTTTCCCGTTGTGCGGGGTGGCTGTCATCAAAAGAAAATGACGGGTTAAGCCCGATAACAGTTGACCCAGTTGGTAGCGCTTCGTGTACTTGATCTCTCGGCCGAAGAACGAAGCAGACATCTTATGCGCCTCGTCGCATACAACAAGGTCCCAGCGACAGTCCGGCGCTTGTAGCTTCTGCTTCACGTCCTCATTGCGTGATAGCTTGTCCAGTCTGGCTATTACGAGGTTCGCTTCAAGAAACCAGTTCCCCGTTCGGGCTGCTTCAAGTTTGTCGTTCGTTAGGATTTCGAAGGGCAAATGAAACCTACGATTGAGCTCATCTTGCCACTGCTCTGCTAAGCTGCCGGGACATACAACAAGACAGCGCTGAAGATCGCCTCGGGCAATCAACTCCTTCATAAGCAGTCCCGCCATGATGGTCTTCCCTGCGCCTGGATCATCGGCGAGCAGAAAGCGCAGTGGTTGCCTTGGCAACATGGATTCGTAGACTGCTGTAATCTGATGGGGTAATGGCTCAACTACAGAGGTATGTACGGCTAATACTGGATCAAAAAGGTGAGCAAGGCGGATACGCTGAGCTTCCGAGACCAAGCGAAAAAGCTTACCGTCGCCGTCGAAACTCCAAGGTCGACCTTCTTCTACGATTTCGAGACGTTGTTCATCGTCACGGTACAGTAGCTCATTTGCGACCTTACCAGTCGGTGTCTTGTAGGTCAACTCTAGCGCATCCGTACCATACCACTGAACGCTGACTACTGTGACGTAACTATCGGGGAGCACTCCACTTACCGAGGAGTTGGCCTGAAGGTCTTCCAGTGTCATATGACTCTTTCGTTCTCTGATCCAATTGATCTTTCATGGATATTCAGTCAGATCCAGATACCAGATCGCTACTGTTTTGCATTAAGATATACGTTACTCAGCATCGGCAAGTAAACACACTCAGATAAACTGCATCGAATTCAAGCCAATTTCACACTGAGGACAATGTCACCAAACCCACCCCCACCTCAATCCCGATCGGACAGTGATCCGATCCCATGACGTCCGGCATGATCCACGCGTTGGAGACTGAGGGCATCAGGTCCTCGGTTACGTAGAAGTAATCAATGCGCCAGCCCACGTTCCGCTTTCTCGCTCCGGACATGAGGTGCCACCAGGTGTAGTTGTCCGGCCCTTCGTCGTATTGTCGGAAAGTATCTACGTAACCCATATCTACGATCTTGTCGATCCACTCGCGCTCCATGGGCAGGAACCCGGAGATCTTCTCGTTGTCCTTGGGCCGGGCGAGGTCGATCGCTTTATGGGCTGTATTTACGTCGCCGCAGATGACCAGTTTCTTGCCGTCGGCGCGAAGGGATTCCCAGTGTGCGAGGATCGTGTCGTAGAAGTCCATCTTGTACTGCAGCCGCTGGGCGTTCTGCTTGCCATTCGGGAAGTACACGTTGAACAGGGTGAAATCGGGATACTCCAGCACCAGGGTCCGGCCTTCTGAATCGAACCGCTCTTCGCCGAACCCCTTCTCGACGCTGATGGGTTCGTGGCGCGTATAGACACCTACGCCGCTGTATCCTTTTTTCTCCGCTTCCGACCAGTAGCTCGTGTATCCGTCGACATCCGTGATCTTGGCGTCCAGCTGCGACTCCTGGGATTTGGTTTCCTGGATGCACAGGATGTCCGGCGCCTCCCCCTGGAGCCACTCGATGAATCCCTTCTTCGCCACCGCCCTTACCCCGTTCACGTTCCAGCTCAACAGATTCCATGAAGACATGAAGATCACCTTTCCTGGTTGATGCCGTTATTGGCTTGAAGCGTTCTGGTCGCCTAATGCCTTGTCGTCCAAAACCCGATCGTTCGGTTTCTGACCGTCCGTGGCCTGCCCACCGTTTTCTTAATCGTCCTGTATCACAAACTTCACACCCACGACATCGGTCCGCTCGATCCGGTCGCCTCTCGCACGGTGGCTTCGGATGGAGAAATCGTCCGCCTTGAGGATCTCGCGGGTCTCCTCCCCGGCCTTCGCACCCAAAACACTCAACACAATCTCCGGATCGGCCTCCGGCGTGAAATCCAGTAACTCCGAATCCCCCGGAACGAGTTCGTAGAGCTGGTTGATCCGGCAGCGGTCCATGGTGCAGCGCTTGATGCAGGCGTAGCCTTCGAGATCGCGGTAGGCGACGGTGAACACGCGGCCCGGTTCCTCCATGGCGCAGTACAGGATATCGAGATCGACGTACATTTTGTCAAGGGTATTGTGGACGCCCGCGACACCCCCGGAACGCACGATCACGACCCGGTCGTAGAGGGAGACGTTGAAGAGTGGCCGGCCGCTCTCGATGGTGTAGCCCATGTACCCGGATTCGGTGTCGTAACGGAGCACCAGGTCGCGGGCCGCGGCGTCGCGTTCCTGCACCGGCGTGAAGGGCTTGACCTCCGAGCGGCGGGGATGCTCGTCGCGGTAGGTGCGGATGAGCTGCTCCAGGAAATCGATGGCGAAATCCGTCAGGTGATGGAGGTTGTGGAGCACCGTCCGGAGCTGGCCTTCGATCTCCCGCATCTCGGCTTCGGCCCGGTCGATGCCGTACCGGGTGATACGGTGGATAGGGATGTCGAGGAGCCGGTCCAGGTCCTCCTTCGTCAGGCTGTCGGCCGTGATGATGTCTTCCACGGCGGCCATGCGTCGCGTCGCGGTCAGTTCGTGCCGGATCGCCGCCAGCAGCGACCGCACCAGGCGCCTGTGCGGCTCCGGTCCGTGGCCGACCGCGTCCAGGTTCCGGGCGATCATCTCGCGGCTCGGACCGTAGTGCTCGAAATCCAGGCTGCGGTATACCGTCGTCAGCAGACTGCGGGCCGCGTCGCGGATCTCCAGCGGCGCGTCGTTGAGTTCGATCATGCCCCGGTCCACGGCGCGGGCCGTGGTCGAAACCGGGCTATACTTCGCGATAGCCTCGCGCACGGCGGCGTATACACCTTCGATGTGGTCGATATCCTCGATATCTTTGTATATCCGGTTCTCGATGAAGACCTGCTCGAGCCTGCGGGCGCGGAGCTGGGCGCGCAGGTCCCGCTCCTCGATCTTCAGTTCCGCTTCGAGGATCTCCCGCAGCCGGGTCGTGCTGTGCCGGATCATGTCCGTCACGGTCATCACGCGGGGATGACCGCCTGAGATGACCAGCAGGTTGGCGGCGAGGGCGACCTCGCAGGACGTGAAGGCGTAGAGGCCCTGCAGGATGTCGTTGATGTCCGCGGTTTCCGCGCCGGGGTCCGTCCGGATCTCGATCTCCACGTCGCCGGTGGTGTAGTCGGTCATTCCGGACACCGCGATGCGCTTCGCCCGGGCCGCCTCCTCGATAGATTTCATCAGGCTTTCGGTCGTCTCGCCGAAGGGTAGCGCGCGGACCATGACCACGCCGTCGTCCCGGGGCTCCAGCCGCGCGCGGGTATATACGCACCCGTTTCCGTCCTCGTATTCACTCACGTCCATGAGCCCACCGGCGGGGAAGTCCGGATACAGGTGGAAGGGCTCACCCTTGAGGCAGGACACCTGGGCTTCCATGACCTCGATGGGGTTGTGAGGCAGGATGCGGGTGGACATGCCCACGGCGATGCCTTCGGCGCCGAGGATGAGAGCGACCGGGACCTTGGCCGGGAAGACCACGGGTTCGCGGGCACGCCCGTCGTAGGAGTCGACGTACTCCGTGATCTCCGGGCTGAGCAGCACTTCCCGGGCGAGGGGCGTGAGCCGGCATTCGATGTAGCGCGCGGCCGAGGCCTGGCCGCCCGTGAGCACCGAGCCGAAATTGCCCTGCTTGTCGATGAACAGGTCCTTGTTGGCGAGCGAGACCAGGGCGCCGAAGATGGACTGGTCCCCGTGGGGATGGAACCGCATGGTCTGGCCGACGACGTTGGCTACCTTGTGGTACTTACCGTCGTCGATCTCGAAGAGGGTATGCAGGATGCGGCGCTGAACGGGCTTCAGGCCGTCGTCGATCTCCGGAATCGCCCGGTTCTTGACGACGTAGGTGGCGTATTCGAGGAAGTAGCGGTCGTATAGGGTTTCGACGTCGGCCAAGATCGGACCCCGGCAGTGGCGGGAACACGTATCGGTTTCCGTACGAATGCGACCCGGAATCCGTACGGGCGAGCATCAGATTCCGGGGGAATAAAGCAATCGCTGCATTGAACTTATACGTTTCCGGGACGGATTACAATACATTTGTACCGGTGTCATGCGGTAAGGGTTGCCCGCGGGTTCGTTCCCATGCATAATGGACGAGGTTGTGCGTGGCGTTTCCGCCGCGTGACCCGGGAACCGGTCAAACTGGCCAGAATCCCGTCAAACCGGCCAACCACTGACCGAGACCACAGGCTCGGAAGACGACCCGGCCGACGACCGGGACGATCGGCCGAGACCAACCAAGGAGCGATTTTCCCCCATGCCTTCCCACTGGGAACGACTCGAAGAAGGTATCTACCGATTTCAGGACAGCTGCATCGTCTACGCCGTCGAAGGGCCGGAGGGGGTCGTGCTGGTCAACGCCGGCACCGGCGAGGCCGCAGATTACCTCGACGAGCTCGCGGGCGGCAGGCCGGTGACGGTCCTGCTCACCCACCACTTCCGAGACCACACGGACGGCGCCATCAGGCTGCGCGAGAAGGGGGCCCGAATACTTGGACCCTACTGGGACCAGGAGTATCTCGTCGATCCGGAGCAGCACTTCCGCGAACGGCAGCACTGGAACTCCTACGACAACCGGTGGGACCGCTTCTCGCCTGTCCGTCCCGTTCCGGTCGACGGCTGGCTGATGGATTACGAGACGCGCGGCATCGCGGGGCTGTCGTGGGAGGTCGTGCCCACGCCCGGCATGACCAACGGCGCGAGCAGCTACGTTGTCACTGTTGGCGGCCGGCGCATCGGATTCGTGGGAGAAGTGATCTGCGGGACCGGGAAGACGACCCGCCTGGCGCCGCTGCAGTACAACTACAACGACTATACCGGCGCGTGGAACCTGTACCACGCTGTCAACCGCCTGCTTGCTGCCGAGGCGGACCGTCTGCTCCCGAGCCTGGGGGACCCGGTGGACGACCCGGCCGGCGCCATCGCGGCCTTCAAGGCGAACCTGAAACGCCTCGAGGAGATCCAGCCCGGCGTCGCCGAACCGATGGAGGACCCGGACGGGGACGATATTGAAGAGATCCTGCCCCACCTGTACCGCTCGAAGTACGCCGGCGCGGAGACCCACTTCGTCCTGAGCGACACGGGCAAGGTCATGTCCATCGACTACGGCTACAACGTGAAGACCGGGTTCCAGCCCGGCAAGTCACATGTATCCAACCGAAGGCCGATCCTTCACGGGATCAACGGGCTCCGAAAGCGCTTCGGGATCGACCGGATCGACGCGACGCTCGTCTCCCATTTCCACGACGACCACGTCAACGGCATCCCCATGCTCCAGCGTCTCTACGGGACGGAGGTCCTGGCGGGCGAACAGTTCAGTGACCTGCTCGAGCACCCGGTGAAATACGACCGGCCCTGTCTCTGGCACGAGCCGATCCGGGTGGGCCGGCACATCCCCAACGGGACAACCGTCCACTGGGAGAACATCCCCATCACGCTCTATCCCATGTCGGGTCACACCCGTTTCGCCACGTTGATCTGCATGGAGATCGACGGGACCCGCGTAGCCCACACGGGCGACCAGGCCTTCTTCAACACGGGGGGCGGCGTGGGCTACGAGGCCGGCGCGCGCATGTTCACCAACCACGTCTACAAGAACGGGCTCGACCTGGGGTGCTACAAACGGTTCCTGAAAGATCTGAAACGTTTCGAGCCGGAACTGGTCATCACGGGCCATACACGCCCCTACCGCACATCACCCGAATGGTACGCCGAGATCGGCCGGGCCGCGGAAGCCTTCGACGACGTGCACACCACCCTCATGCTGCTGGATGACGACGACGCCCACTTCGGCGCCGAGTCCCAGGGCGGCAAGCTGGTGCCGTACCGGGCCCACGCGCCCGAGGGCGGACCGATCGAGTTCAGCGGATGGGTGCTCAATCCCTTTCCCACGGAGCAGCCGGCCCGCATCCGGCTGGTGGGGCCCGATGGCTGGCAGAGCGAGACGGCGACCCTGTTCCTGGGTCCACGGGAACAGAAGGAGATCCGCCTGGTGCTGCACGTTCCGGAGGACACGCAATGCCGGCGGCAGCCCGTGGCGCTGAACCTGACCGTGGGCGGGCGGCCCTTCGGGCAGGTGACCGAGGCTCTGGTGACGGTTGGCATGCCGAAGTGGTAGGTCCGGCGTGCCGGATCGAAGCGCGGCGATGTGGTGAAGCTGCCGAGGCGGTCGTGTATAAAGTTCCGTTATTTCAATAAATTATAGCTGATATTCACGAAAATTATAACTGGTATCGTCAACAATCCGAAAGGAATAATCCATGATCGGTCAGACCAGCCTGGCGTCGCTGCCCTCGCTGCGCGCTTATGACAGCCGCCGGATTTCCAGTTGGAATACCTCCGGCGAGAATGCCGATTTCTGGCGCATCGAAGCCGGCGAGAAACGGGTGATCGGTGAGATCAACGGACCGGGATGCATCAAGCACCTGTGGATGACGCTCGGGCTCCCGGCGGAGGACTATTGCCGCCGCATCGTAATGCGCATGTACTGGGACGGCAGCGCGCAGCCGAGCGTGGAGTGCCCCATCGGGGATTTCTTCGGCCTGGGTCACGGCATGCGCAAGGATTTCATCACGGCGCCGTTGCAGATGAGCCCGCAGGACGGTAAGGGGTTCAACTCCTGGTGGCCCATGCCCTTCAGGGACAAGGCCGTGATCGAAGTGGAGAACCAGGGGACCGACGGATATAACCACTACTTCTACATCGATTACGAGACGTATCCCACGGCCGAAGCGGTAGCGGACCAGGCGTATTTTCACACGCAGTGGCGGCGGGAAGCCAACACCCGGGGATGGGCCTACGAGGAAGGACTCAAGCCGGAAGCCTACCGGAACGACCCGCGCTGGGCGAATTTGAGCGAGCGAGAAAACTACGTCATCTGCGACGTCGAAGGAAACGGCGTCTACTGCGGCGCCCACCTGGACATCGACTGCTTTCAGCGTAACCCGAACGACTGGTACGGCGAAGGCGACGACATGATGTTCATCGACGGCGAGGCGTGGCCGCCGTCGCTGCACGGAACCGGCACCGAGGATTGGTACCACTGCGCCTACTGCCCGACCGACGAGTACAATGCGCCCTATCACGGCATCATCCTGTACAGTGGTAACGACGAGTGGCGGTGGAAGGGCAAGAACACGGTCTACCGCTACCATATCGAGGATCCGATCCGGTTTCGGAAGAGCTTTCACATCTCCATCGAGCACGGCCACGCGAACAAGCTGAGCAACGACTACTCGAGCACGGCGTACTACTACCTGTCCGAA
Organism: Gemmatimonadota bacterium; assembly: GCA_009837395.1. GTDB lineage: Bacteria > JAAXHH01 > JAAXHH01 > JAAXHH01 > JAAXHH01 > JAAXHH01. Next base: position 49,571 of record VXTP01000044.1, on the reverse strand, counting down.
CCGCGGCGCAGCGGACCGCCCCTGCTGCCAGTCGAGGACCGGATTCCGCGTCCGGACGAACCGCACTACGGAGAGTGACGGACGGACCGCGTCCACCAACCTGCAAGGGAGGATCCATGATCGGTCAGACCAGCCTGGCGTCGCTGCCCACGCTGCGCACGTATAAAAGCCACCGGATTTCGAGCTGGGACACGACGGGCGCCAACACCGACGCCTGGCGGATCGAGGCCGGTGAGAAACGCGTCATCGGACAGATCGACGGTCCGGGCTGCATCAAGCACATCTGGATGACGCTCGGGATCCCGTCTGAGGACTACTGCCGTCGCATCGTGCTGCGCATGTACTGGGACGGTTGCGCGGAGCCGAGCGTGGAGTGTCCCATCGGCGATTTCTTCGGCCTGGGGCACGGCATGCGCAAGGATTTCATCACCGCCCCGCTGCAGATGAGCCCCCAGGACGGCAAGGGATTCAACGCGTGGTGGCCCATGCCATTCAGTGAGAAGGCCGTGGTGGAAGTGGAAAACCAGGGCGACGAAGGCTACTTCCACTACTTCTACATCGACTGCGAGGCCTATCCCACCGTTGACGCGGTGGCGGATCAGGCGTATTTTCACGTACAGTGGCGCCGGGAGGCCGATACGAAGGGCTGGGCCTTCGAGGAAGGGCTCAAACCCGACGAATACCGGAACGACCCGCGCTGGCTGAACACGAGCGACAAGGACAACTACGTCATCTGCGACGTCGAGGGCGACGGCATCTACTGCGGCGCCCACCTGGACATCGACTGCTTTCAGCGGAACCCGAACGACTGGTACGGCGAAGGCGACGACATGATGTTCATCGACGGCGAGGCGTGGCCCCCGTCGCTGCACGGCACGGGCACCGAAGACTGGTATCACGGCGCATACGGCCCGACGACGGAGTTCCAGGCGCCGTACCACGGGATCATTCTCTACAGCGGCAACCCGGACTGGAGGTTCAAGGGCAAGAACACCGTTTACCGGTATCACATAGAAGATCCGATCCGGTTCCGGAAAAGTTTCCGCATGTCCATCGAGCATGGCCATGCGAACAAGCTGAGCAACGACTACGCCAGCACGGCCTATTACTACCTCTCCGAGCCTCGGCGCGGCGGTCCGGTCCTGCTGCCGGTGGAAGAACGCCTGCCGCGGCCGAACGAGGAGCGGTACGGCTGAGGGCAAGCAGTCCCATCACGGAGGTACAGATGTTATCCCAGGAGCAGGTTGAGTTCTACCACGAGAACGGTTACATGACTGTCGACAAGGTGCTTTCCGACGCGGAGGTCGCGGACCTGCAGCGGGTGACAGACGAATTCGTAGATAAGGCCCGGGTCATCACCGAACATACGGACTTCTACGACCTCGAACCCGGTCACTCGGCGGATGATCCACAGGTGCGCCGCCTGAAGAGCCCGATCGACCACCACGACGTGTACCGGAGCACCATAGAGCACGACGGCATCCTCGACATCGTGGCGCAGCTGATCGGCGACAACATCCGGACCAACGGCAACAAGCTGAACATGAAGTCCGCCGACTACGGCAGCCCGGTGGAGTGGCACCAGGACTGGTCCTTTTATCCCCACACCAACGACGACATTCTCGCCGTGGGCGTCTGCATCGATGAGATGAACGAAGCCAACGGCGCCCTGCTGGTGATTCCCGGTTCCCACAAAGGCCCCACCTACAACCATCACCAGGACGGCCGGTTCTGCGGCGCGGTGAACGATCCCGACTTCACCCCGGATAACGTCGTAGCGCTCGAAGTGCCCGCGGGTGGGATTTCGATCCATCACGTCCGAACACTGCATGGTTCAGCGCCGAACTATTCGGGCGCACCACGGCGCTTGCTCTTGTTCCAGATGGCTGCCGCCGACGCCTGGCCGCTCACGGGAGCGGGCGACTGGGACGTCTTCAACGGCAACCTCCTCCGGGGCGAACCGACCAACGTGCCGCGCATGGCCGACCTGCCCGTACGCATGCCGCTGCCCGGACCGGAACGAGGCGGTTCGATCTACGAGACCCAGTCGGTTCTCGAGAACAAGACCTGGGCCCGGTAACCAGCCCGGTGCGGTAACGGATTCGGCCCGGTGAAGGACGCGTGGCGGTGAACGACTCGGCCCACAGTGAAGCGGAACACAGGCAGCCAATCCTGTTTTTCGATGGCGTGTGCGGCCTCTGCAACCGCTTCGTCGATTTTATGCTACGGACCGATAGCCAGCACCGGTTCCGGTTTGCGCCGCTGCAGGGCGAAACGGCGCGACGATTGCTGGGGGTGGAGGACGAGGCCGGGGACGACGAGCCGGACGATCCAACGTCAAGAGATTCCCAGGCGGGCGATCTTCCGTCCGACGAACCCCGATCTTTCATTTTCCTCGATACAGACGGGCGTTTCGAACAATCCGACGCTGTCCTGCACGCCATGGCACGACTGGGCGGCGCATGGCGGCTGATCGCCGTGCTGTATGTTTTTCCACGTCCACTGCGCGATTGTGTCTATCGCACTGTCGCACGTAACCGGTACCGCTGGTTCGGCAGACGGGACGCGTGCAGGCTGCCCACGCCCGAAGAGCGCGGTCGGTTTCTGCTGTGACGGGCGACAACGGTTGAAGTTCCGAACAACGGTTTATGTCCTGAACGTCCGTCTTGTGTCGTCACGCTCTTCGCGACCCTCACATCATGACTGCCAGATTCACCTCCGATAATCATCCCTTCGCGACCCCCGACATCGTCAACGCGCTGCCCAGCAAACCCGCGGACGTCAGATCGTCATATGGACCAGCGCTGTCTCAATTTGGGGAATTGCGGTTGCCGGCCGGCCAAGGTCCCCATCCGGTGGCCGTGGTCCTGCACGGAGGCTGCTGGCTGTCGATCTACGCGGACCTGCGCAACGCGGATGCGCTGGCCGACGCCCTACGGGACGAGGGCATCGCTACCTGGAACGTGGAATACCGGTGCGTGGATCAGGAGGGCGGCGGATGGCCGGGGACCTTTCTCGACGCCGGGAGCGCGACAGACTACCTGCGCACGCTGGCTGGCGATCACGATCTCGACCTGGATCGCGTCATCACCATCGGCCACTCGGCGGGAGGCCACCTGGCCCTCTGGACGGCAGCGCGCCACCGCCTGCCCGGTGAAAGCCCGCTCTGGACCGCGGATCCGTTGCCGTTGCGAGGGACCGTCGTACTGGGCGGACCGGGCGATCTGAGAGGTTTCACACCTCACGCGGATGCGGAATGCCGGCAGGACGTCGTTTCGGAACTGCTTGGCGATCCTGGCGTATCATCCGAAGAGCCCGAGGGGCGTGCGGAAAGTCGATATCGATGCGGATCGCCCGTAGCATTGCTGCCCCTGGGTCTTCCACAGGTCATGATCAGCGCGGAACACGACTGGGTCGTGCCGCCCGAACTGGGAGTAGCCTACGCGGCGGCGTGCCGCGCGGCCGGTGACCCTGTCGAACACGTCGTCATCCCGAACGCCGGCCACCACGAGTTCATGGTACCGGGCTCCGTGACGTGGCCCGCCGTACGCCAGGCCGTGCATTCGCTACTCGAAACCTGAGATGGCCTGCAGGTCCAGTCTGGATGGTTTTCAGGTCTGGTCTATGACTGTCTGCAGGTCCGGCTTACAACCGCAGGTAAGTCAGGTCCATAATCGAAAGGCCAGGTCATGCCCAACATCACTGTTAAACCCGACTGCAAGAACGCGCCGAAGAAGGCTTTGTTGCGGGACTTCATCTCTGCCTTCGCGCACGCCGACATCGACGGCATCCTGTTGCCGATGAGCGACGATATCGTCTGGAACCTGGTGGGTGACAGCGTGATCGAGGGAAAAGATAATGTCCGCGCATTGCTGGAAGCGATGCAGGGTGTCGGAACGAGTGACCTGGTCATCGAATCCATCATCACTCATGGTCGGGAAGCGGCCGTCAACGGCGTGATCCGGTCGAACTCGGGCCAGGCCCACGCCTTCTGCGATGTGGTTCAGTTCACCAGTGCGTCGAGCATGAAGATAAAGACCATGACCTCGTACTCGATCGCCGTAGACGAGGGTCGGTGATCCATGCAAAAGATCGTAACCAATCTCTGGTTCGACGGGCGCGTTGAAGAAGCGCTGGATCTCTACACCTCCCTCTTGCCTGATTCGCGCGTCCTTGGCATCACCCGGCACAATGAAGCCGGCATGGGCACCCCGGGAGACATTATGACCGCGCACTTCGAACTGGCTGGGCAGACATTCACGATCATCAATGGCGGCCCCCACTTTAAGCACAGTCCGGCCATGTCGCTCTGCGTCAGCTGTGCCGACCAGGACGAGGTGGACAGGTTGTGGGAGGGGCTAGTTTCCGGCGGTGGCCAGGAAAGCCGCTGCGGCTGGCTGGTCGATCGCTTCGGCGTGTCCTGGCAGATCGTGCCCGCCCGACTCGGCGAAATGCTGGCCAGCGATGATCCGGCGGCGGTCGAACGAGTAACGGCGGCATTTATGGAGATGAGCAAGCTCGACATCGCCGAACTGGATAGGGCCTTCCGCGGTGAGTAAACCGAAGCCGACTCGACACGCCCCGTACGAGGTGGACGCGTACCTGGCTTCGCTTCCGGAGGCACTGCTGGAGAAAGCCCTGCGGGAACGGCTGGCGGAACTGGAGGGTGTTAAAAAGGAGGACGCAAAGTGACAGAACGCAGACCCCGTCCCCAAATGCCCGCATTCGTGAAGGCATTGGTCGCCATGATGTTCGGCATCCTGGCCGGCGGCGCATTCAATTTCATGTTGGGCGAGCAAGGCGCGGATACGCCTGCCTTCGCGATCTACGGTGGGGTGCTGGCGCTCGTGATTTACATCGTTCAGGCCAGGCTAAGGTCGCGGAAGAAGTGACTGCTGTATGTCAGAGGTTGACGGCCCTGGACTGGCGACCCTGGACTGGCGTCCTGTGCTGACGATCTTGGCGATCTTGGGCTGGCGATCACCGATCCGCCGACCACTACGTATCGAGACGCAACGTCCAGTTGTTCCACTTCAGATCCGGCAGGCCACCCAGTGACCGGTAGAACGCCTCGGCGTCGGCATTCCCGGACATGACCGTCCAGATGACTTCGGTCGCACCCATGGACCGGGCATGCGCGGTCACCGACACCATTAAAGCCTTTCCCACGCCCATATTCCGGGCAGCCTCGGCAACAAACAGTTCTTTGAGCACGAGCTTCGGCCGCAACGTGTAGGTCCAAAGGATCGGATAGGTAACCGCCATTCCGACGAGATCGTCTTCGTGTTCGGCGACGAAGGCGGTGAACAACCGCTCATCTCCGAATCCGTGCTCGAGGATGCTCTCCCGCATCACGGCGAACTGGTCGATGTAGTCTTCGTACCGCGCCAGTCCCTTCATGAGTTCGAGCAGGCGATCGGTGTCTTCTGGAACGGCTTGTCTGACGTGCATGTGGAATCGTCCGACTTCGGTGAACGCACTCAATCCTGCGTGGCCAGCACTTCCCGCAACGCTTCGAGAAAGGCGTCGTTCTCTTCCGGCAAGCCGATCGTCACGCGCATGCCCCGTTCCAGCATGGGATAGCGGCTGACGTCGCGGATGAGCACGCCCCGTTCGATGAGACCGTGGAAGATCCCGGCGACCGGTCGTTCCGCCTCGAACAGAATGAAGTTGGCGTGAGAGGGATGGGGCTTGATGCCCGGAAGGCCCCGCAGGGCCTCGAAGACCCGTTGCCTTTCAGACCGGATCATCGACGCACGTTCCTCGATCAGTGCATCCTGGCCGATCAACTTCCGCGCGGCGATCAGGGAGATGATGTTTACGTTGTACGGAAGTTTGACTTTCTCGAGCTCTCGCGCCACGGCAGGATCGGCGACGAGATATCCCAGCCGAAGGCCGGCCGCGCCGAGGGCTTTCGAGAAGGTGCGCGTAATCACCAGGTTGGGATGGCGTTCCAGCAGTTCAATGCACGACACACCGACGAACTCGAAATAGGCCTCGTCCACCACGACCAGGCCCGCGGTCGCGTCGGCGATCCGCGCCGTATCTTCCGGTGAAATCATCGAGCCGGTCGGGTTGTTCGGCGAACACAGCACCACCAGCCTGACGTCCGATTGGGCGCTTTCTTCCTCTAGCCGATCGACGTCGAAGCTCAAATCGCGCTTGAGGTGTACCGTCCGGATCTCGGCGCCCGAGATCCTGCCCATGAGCGCGTACAGGGTGAAGGTCGGTGCGGGCAACACCACCGCATCGCCCGTCGAGACTGCAGCCTGGAAGATCGACTGGATCAGTTCGTTGGAGCCGTTACCGATCAGGACGTGCTCGGGACCCAGCCCGTGCCGCTCGCCGATGGCCGCCTTGACCTCGCCGGGCACAAAACTTGGATATCGGCCCCAGTTGCTTGCCAGGGCCTCGTCCACGATCTCCCGCTTGAGTTCCGCAGGCACGTCGAAGGGGCATTCGTTCTGGTTGAGCTTGACCGGGCAGTCCGGCTGGACCAGCGTGTAACCGGACATGGCGCGGACGGCTGACTTCACCCCGGGAGCGTCGGCGTTTCGAAGCTTCTGATCCATGGTGCGGCCACCGTCAATAAATCACCTTGTTCAGCGGATATTCCACCAGGCCCTGGGCGCCGGCCCGCTTGAGCGCGGGAATCAACTGCCGGATGGTGTGCTCCTCGATCATCACCTCGATGGCCACCCACTCATGGTCGGCCAGGGGGGATATGGTCGGGTTCTGCAACGCGGGCAGCAGGTCGGCCACGGCATCCAGGTCGGCGCGCTTCACGTTCATTTTAAGGCCGACCATCTCCTCGGCGAGCATGGCGCCCTTGAGCAGCAGGGCGATGTTCTCGATCTTGCGCCGCTTGTCCGGATCCTGCCAGCTCGTCTTGTTCGCGATGAGCCGATTGGTGGACACCATCAGGGTATCGAGGATCCGAAGCTTGTTGGCCCGGATCGAGCCGCCCGTTTCGGTGATTTCCACGATCGCGTCCGCCAGTTCCGGGGCCTTGGCCTCCGTGGCGCCCCAGGAAAACTCCACCTTCGCGTTCACGCCGTGTTTCTTCAGGTAGTCTTCCGTGATGTTAACGACTTCCGTGGCGATGCGTTTTCCTTCCAGGTCCTGGACGCTGTGGATGTCCGAAGCCTCGGGCGCGGCCAGCACCCATCGCAGGGGCTGCCGGGTATGCTTGGCATAGACCAGCTCCGCCACCTCCACCACGTCCGCCCCGGTCTCCACGATCCAGTCCTTGCCCGTTAGCCCCGCGTCGAAGACCTCGTCCTCGACGTAACGGCCGATCTCCTGCGCCCGGATCAGCATGATCTCCAGCTCTTCGTCGTCCACCCAGGGGGAATAGGACCGGCTGCTGACCGTGCAATGAAAACCCGCCTTGCGCATGAGCTCAAAGGTGGATTCCTGCAGGCTTCCTTTCGGCAGCGCCAGTTTGACTAACATCTTAGTATGCTCCTCGTGACTCTTGTAGGGATCGATTCCCTTTGTTACCTTCCAATATGTCTCAGGGATTTCAAAACCGCCTGAAAATAGCACGACCCGCCGGGAATGTCCATTACTATTGAAATCAGCACCCAATCGGGATTGATCACCTCTTCACGCTGACGCCGCATCATTCGAACAAATGAAATCAACAACAAACACCGCCGTGATATTCGATATCGACGGGACCCTGGTCGAGAGTTCCGGATTCGAAGACGACTTGTACATCGCCGCGGTAAGAGACGTGCTGGGGGATGTGTGCATCCGCAAAGCGTGGAATACATACAGACACGTAACCGACACGGGCATTCTGCGTCAAATCATGGAAGAGCACCGGATTCGCGGCCAGGACAGGAGGCGGGGCGAGCACCGGATTCGAGGCGAGGGATTGGTCCGGGAAGTCCGCGCCAGATTCGGCGACTTGGTCAGAAAGTACCTCCGAGACGGCGGCGAATGCAATCCGATAGATGGGGCGATCGACCTGATCGACGAGCTTCGTGCAGCCCCCGGCTTTGCCGTCGGATTCGCCACCGGTGGATGGGGTCATACCGCCCGAATGAAACTCGAACATGCTGGATTCAACCTTGAGCACGCCGTCCTGGCTTCCAGCGATGACAGTGAGGAGCGCACGGGTATCATGCAGAAGTGCCTGGATACGCTGGATGCCAAGGGGAACTCCTTCCAGCGAATCGTATACGTAGGCGATGCCGAATGGGATGTTCGGGCGACCCGGGAACTGGGATGGCATTTCATCGGCGTCGGACCGCGGCTTAAGGGCAGGTGTACATGCTGGGTCGAAGACTTTTCGAACCAGAATGTATTCATGGAGATGCTGCATGCTCGTTAACGGAGTCGCGCTTTGCTGAAACACTACTACACGATCAGTGCGAGACATCTGCTCAGGCATAAGCCCTATGCCGCGCTCAATATCCTGAACCTGGCCGTCGGCATGGCCTGTGCGGTCCTCATCGGCCTGTATATACAAGACGAACGGGCCTATGACCGGTACCATGAGAATGCGGACCGAATCTACCGCGTCGTAAACGGGACCAATGCGAAGACGACCCCCGCCCTCGGTCCCGCCATCCATGAACTCCTACCGGAAGTCCAGTCATACGCCCGCATAAGTCCGCCCTTCGGCGGGTGGATCATACGCTATGAAGACCAATCGTACTTCGAAGACCGCGTGTTCTGGGCGGATCCCGAGCTCTTCGAGGTTTTCTCCTTTCCGCTGGTGCGGGGCAATCCCGCACAGGCGCTGCAGGATCCGGGGACGGTCGTCATCACCGAGTCCATGGCGCGCAAGTACTTCGGAAGCGCCGACCCCGTCGGCGAGACGGTATCGCTGGATACGTATCCCTTCACCGTCACCGGGGTGATGCGGGATATGCCCGATCACTCGCATTTCCAGGCGGACTTTTTCCTTGGGATCGAGGGGTCGCTCGATATCCTGGGAGATGATTACCTGGAGCAATGGGATTGGCCTTCGTTTTATACCTACCTGTTGCTGTCACCGGACGTGGATCCCATCGCCTTCGCGCAGAAAATGCCGGATGTGCTCGAAGAAAGGTTTGGCGCGCGGTGGGAAGCCGAGAACATCACGATGGACCTCCGGCTGCAGCCGCTGACCGACATCTACCTTTACTCCCAACTCGAGAACGAGGCTGGCGAGAACGGCAACGGCACGTACCTGCTGCTCCTCGGCGCCCTGGCCGTCGTCATCGTCCTGCTGGCCTGTTTCAACTTCATGAACATGGCGACCGCCCGCTCGCTCACGCGTAACCGCGAGGTCGCGCTTCGGAAGGCCTTCGGCGCGATCCGGGGGCAGCTGGTCCGCCAGTTCATGGGTGAATCCTTCGGGATCACCTGCGTCGCCATCGTGACCGCACTGATCCTCGTCGCGCTCAGTCTGCCGTTCTTCCAGGAGCTCACGGGAAAGACCATCGCGCTCGATATCTTCCGGTCCTGGCAGTTCTGGATGGGCATCGCCGCCGTAACCCTCCTGGTTGGGTTCGTTTCCGGCAGCTATCCCGCGTTCTTCACGGCGGCCTTCACGCCGGCGGAACACTTGAAGGGCCGGACCGGGACCGGCCTAACACGCCACCTGGTGCGAAGGCTGCTTGTCATGGGCCAGTGCATGATGGTGATCCTGCTGCTCGGCAGCACCTGGGTGTTCACCGCGCAACTGGACTACATCCAGGGCAAACGGCTGGGCCTGCAGCCGGAACGGGTGCTCGTGGGGCCCTCCAGTTTCCCGACCTTCGTGGATCAGTACCCGGTTTTCAGGGAAACGCTCGAGCAGTATCCCCGGATCGAAAGCGTCGGTACCACCCTCATGCTGCCCGGCCGCACGGGACGCAAGGGCCTGCTCGCCACCACGGGAACGCGGAGGACCGACCGGCCGCAGGCGGACCCGCAGAACATGCTCGACTGGGCGATCACCGACGATTTCGTCGAAGTATTCGGGATGGAACTGCTGGCCGGCCGGAGTCTGTCGAGTTCGCGCCTGGCGGATCGGAGGGAAGCCGTGATGATCAACGAAACCGCCATGCGGCAGCTGGGATGGAACGCGCCCGAAGAGGCCATCGATCAGGAGGTGCTGATCCACATCGGCCATCCCTGGGCGCACGATCGCCGGATCATCGGGGTGATCGCGGATTTTCACATGCGGTCCCTGCACCATCGCATCGAACCGATGATCATTCGGCATTGGCCCAGGGAAAACCTGCCCTTCTACGCGATCCGGATCCAATCCGAGGACGTGACCGGCACGGTCTCATGGATCCAGGAAACCTGGAAGCGACAGATGCCGGACGTCCCCATGGTGTATTCGTTTCTCGATGAGGATTACGGCCGGCTTTACGCGGCCGAGGCGACACTCCGCGAGGTCTTCGGCGTTTTCTCGTCTGTCGCGGTCTTCATGGCCTGCGCCGGGCTGTTCGGCCTGGCCTCATTCATGACGGCACAGCGTACGAGGGAAGTGGGCATGCGGAGGATACTCGGTGCCACGGTCGTCCAGACGGCGGGTCTGCTCCTGAAGGAATTCGTCTACCTGGTCCTGATCGCTACGGTAATGGCCGCGCCCATCGCCTACTTCACCATGCGCCAATGGCTTCAGCTGTTCTCCTACCGGGCGGACGTCGGTCCCGCCGCCTTCTTTGCTGCCGGCGCGGTCGTCCTGGCCATTGCCTTGATTACGGTGAGTTTCCGTGTCGTCGGCGTGGCCCGGGCGAACCCGGTGGACACGCTGCGGTATGAGTAGGGCGGCTTCAAAGCAATCCGGCGTGGCCGAGTCGGGCCTGCAAGCCCGCAATACCTTCCTCCACCAGATCCGCTCTTCCTTCCTCCAAACCGTAGATGACCTCGTGACAGGAAGCCATCCAGGTGTAGAACCGGAGCCTGTTCACAAAGTTGACGTCCAGTGCGTGCTGATAACCGGTTCGTATCCTCTCAACGGCCTCCATGCCGTAAGTAACATAAATACCGACGAAATCGATCGCCGGATCGCCGATGGTCGCGTCTTCGAAGTCAATCAGCCCGGTCACGGCCATCCCGTCCTCGACGATCAGGATATGCTCGCAACCCAGGTCGCAGTGCACCAGGGCGACGTAATCAAGCGTCGTGAGTTCCTCGTCGAGAAACCGGTTGAAACCGCGTTCGACCGCGTTGAGTGTGCGTGTATCCAGTAAGGGCGAAACCGTGGCGCGTACCGTTTCCCTCAACTCTTGGTAGCGCTGCCGCCATGCCTCGACGGTGGCTTCAACGCCACAGGCCTCAGCGACCAGCGAGGCGGGAATGGCATGAAGTGAGGAGAGCGCGGCCGCTATGGATCCGGCCAATTCAGCAGCGAGCTTGACGCCGGACATTTGGAGGCTGGACAGAGGACGACCCGGAATCCGCCAATACCCCGCATAGGGTTGATCACGCCAGGTTCCCACATACTCGAAACACGGTACGGCGAACTCGACCTGTGGAGCGACTACTGACAGAACCGTTTGCTCTTTTTTCAGGTTTTCAGCGACGACACTGTTTTTTGGAAATCGAAAGATCCAGCCCGGAGTCGAGGACACGGCCTGCTCATCGTGGCCCCTGTGCTCGACTTCGAAGGTCCAGTACGACCAGCCTCCCGCGATGGGATGGACCCGTCCGTGATCCAGTCCGAGGCTGATGAGCAGGTTTTTAACATCACAGATTGTCACAAACGGGTACTGTATGATCGATCCGCCTTTCTTCTCTGGAGAGTGTGGTCATCAGAAGGAGCGGCAATGTATCTGGCGATTTGGTCAAAATGAGCCCAGAACAGTCTTAAACTATACAACACAGAACCAGGCTTAACGCTGCTGTCCATCTCCGGGCAATAACTCCGTCCAGGTAGATTACAATCTGACCTGTTGACGTAGCATGGATGCGGGGCTATTATGCTATAATGATAATGTCGTTCCGCAGTAAAGGAACTGAAGATATCTTCGATGGACGCGAAACACGTGCTGCGCGCTCCACATGTCCGTCCTCACTATGGTCTGTTGCTGTACTTAAACTTGAACAGTTGGATTCGGTTGATAAACTACGTGACATGAACAAGCCCCCAGGCAATCGTCTCCAGCCCTTGCGAGGTGCGCGTTCCGGGCAGTACAGCATTCGAATCAACAACCAATACCGCGTGTGTTTCGTCTGGTCGGATGCTGGACCGCGGGATGTTGAAATCGTCGACTATCATTAAAACAAGTTAGAGGTGTTTATTATGGTACGTGTTCCTACAAATCGCATTCCAACCCATCCGGGTGAAATGCTGCTGGAAGAGTTCCTGATACCTATGAAGTTGACGCAGCGTGAATTGGCAGACGCACTTAACGTTCCCTACCAGCGCGTGAACGAACTGGTAAACGCCCGTCGCGGTATTACACCCAGCACAGCGCTGCGCCTGGCCAAGTACTTCGACGTGTCGCCCTCATTCTGGCTGAATCTACAGCTACGTTGGGACTTGTATCACGCTATGCGGTCAGAAGCCCGCGAGTTGGCGGCGATCGAGCCTCGGCGCATAGGCGTCGAAGCGTAAATGGCAGGCAGGAATCAGACCAGTTATCGGATTTGTGAGTTCCCCTGTTCGACCTCACCCTTGTACGGCCTCACCCTTGTACGGCCTCACCCGGTACGCAACGCGTCGACTGGATTGGCCGTGGCGGCCTTCAACGCGTGGTATCCCACCGTCAACCAGGTAACAAGAAGCGTTGCAAGGCCGGCAAACACGAAAACCCACAGGCTCAGTTCGATACGATAGGGAAAGTTTTCCAGCCACGCCTGCATACCGAAGAAACCTGCCGGAGCGCCAATCACGAATGCGAGCAGGACCAGCTTAGTGTAGTTCCCGGACAACAGCAGTATGACGTTCGAAATCGTAGCGCCGAGGACCTTGCGTACGCCGATTTCCCTGGTCCGCTGCTCCGCCATGTAGGATGCCAGTCCCAGAAGTCCCAGGCACGCGATCAGAATGGAAAGCACCGCGCCGGCGACGAAGACGGATCCCAGCCTTTGCTCGGCATCGTACAGTCGCTCGAGTTCCTGGTCCAGGAAGTAGAAATCCATGTCGGGATGGCTTGGATACGTTGTCCGCCACTGGTCCTGAAGGATTTCAAGTCCGCGGGGAAGGTCCTGTCCCTGCAGCCTGACCACCATAAACCTGCCTTCTCGCCAGTACATTACGATCAAGGGCTCAATGCGTTGATGCAGCGATTGGTGGTGAAAATCCGCCATCAGGCCGATGACGTTCCTGGATGGAGCAGTATCTGGTGCGCCCGGCTGCCTGAAGGTCTTTCCGATCGGGTCTATCCATCCAAAAGTCCGTGCGGCAGTTTCGTTGATCACGACGGCGTTGTTATCGGAGGTGAAAGTCCGCGAAAACGAACGGCCGGACTTGATCTCGATGTCCAGTGTTTCCAGGAAGTCGAAGTCCGCCCAGATCGTGGCGACCAAAGGCGTCTGATCCTCCGGGAATCCTTCTGGTTGAATCGAATTGAGCGAGGGTGCCGTCCCGGGTACGCTGGCCGATGAACTCACGTTTAAGATTTCCGGATACTGCATGACCTCGCGCTTGAATACCGGATAGCCAAGCACAGCCTCTCTATCGGGAAGTCGTATGACTACCACGTGTTCTTTATCGAATCCCAGCTTCTTGTTCCGCATGTACTCCACCTGCCCGAGCACGGTAGCCGTTCCGATAATCACGACAATCGAGACGATGAACTGAAAGGTGATCAGCGCTATTCTCAGAAAGGACAGGGAGCCTCCCGCTTTCAACTCGCCACTCAGTACGGCAACCGGCCTGAAGGACGAAAGGACGAGCGCGGGATATCCGCCGGCAGCGATTCCCGTAAAAAGGATTATCGCCCCGAGGGTCGGCACCAGCCATGTTGACTGATAGTCCATTTCCAGCGCTTTACCGGACAACTGGTTGAACTGCGGCAGGAACAGGTGGACCAGTGCGAGTGCGACGATCAGCGCGATCAGGGAAAAGAATACCGTCTCTCCGATAAACTGCTTGATCAGTTGGACCCGGTGGGCGCCCAGTACTTTCCGGATGCCGACCTCCTGCGCCCTTCTGACGGCACGGGCGGTGGCCAGGTTCATGAAATTTACGCAGGCAATCAGCAAGATGAAAGCGGCCAGCGAGGAGAAGATGTAAACATACCGTACGTCGCTGTTCGCTTCGATCTCGAGCTTCAGATGGGAGTGCAGATGTATATCGGTAAGAGACTGCAGGAACGGTCTCATTTCCATGCCCAGTGCCTTCAGTTGCTCACCCACATGTCTATCCAGAAACTGAGGAAGTTTCTTCTCCAGATCTTCGGCGGCACGTCCTTCCTTGAGCAGAAGATACGTGTACATGGAGGAGTTCAGGTTCCTCATCGTGGTCGGCTCGAAGTATATGCCATCCACCGCCATGGTGGCGAAGGAGGCCAGGAAGTCGGCGTGGAAATGCGAATTTGCAGGCATGTCCCGCATGATCCCCGTAACCGTAAAGTTGTACTGGTCGTCAGCGGCGATGACTTTGCCAATCGGATTTTCATCCCCGAAATACTTCTCCACCATCGCTTCCGAAACCACCACGGCGTGCGGTCCCGCCAGGGCTGTCTTTGGATTTCCCTGAACAAGGGGGACAGTGAAAATGTCAAAGACCGACGAATCCGCGAAGACGAAATACTTCTCATAGGACCGCTTTTCGCCGTAGCGAACGAGCCAACCGGTGTTCGGCGGCTTTATCCGCGTGAAGTGTTCGATTTCCGGGAATTCCGACGCCAGTACAGGGGCCCAGGACGGAGGCGACATCGCCCATTCATCCGGTTTGCCACCCGCCATCTCGGAGATCGCCAGGCGATAAATCCGTTCCTTCTTCTCGTGGTGCTGGTCGTAGCTGAGTTCGTCCTGCACATAGAGCATGATCAACACGCAGGCGGCTATACCGATAGCCAATCCGAGCACGTTGATCGCCGAATAGCCTCTGTACTGGAGCAGGTGCCTTATGGCGGTGTTCAAGTAGTTTCTGAACATGGCGCTATGCTGACATTCTCGGCTATCCCGGGCGTTCCGGGTATTTCGAGTAAAATGATGCGGAAGGGTTCAAACTGGCGTAGTCCCGTCTGGTAGACGATTCTCATCGAACACATTTCAAATATAAACTCAAACGACTCGTGGCGTCTATCCGCGAATCACACCCGGCAGCCCTTCACCCCGGCTACAGCTTGTAGTTCCCGGCGTTGATGGTGAGCGTTCCGTCTTCGTGTTCCTCGTGCTCCTCGTGTTCCTCCTGCTCCTCTTCGTTACTTTCCGTCCCTTCGGCCGCATCGTGCATCGTGCCTTCATTGACGACCATTCTGGCTTCAACCGCGCTCATCTGGTCCGGAAAGCAGGTTATCGTACCCCAATTGTAAACTGCGGCCAGACGATCATGAAGTTGCCCGGCGTCTACGTCTTCTTCAATGGTCAGGTTTCCCGAATTGTACAGTGTGGCGGCCCCTTCGATCAGATCCAGGCGCGACTGGCGAAGCGTGAGGTCGGTTTCCACGACCCAGAGGGCGCCCTCATAGAAGGCGACATCGGTGTTCAAAGTATCGCAGGTGCCCGAAAAGACTTCGCTCAGCGGTTCCGGGCACAGGACCCTGCCCGTGCATACGAGACTGTCGAGCGCCCTTTCCATTGCGTCTGCGTCTATGTCGTCATGAATCGTGACGTCCCCGTTAGCATAGATCTTCCTCCCCTTCCATGATCGGATGCTTCCGGCGGTCAGGGACAGGTCGCGTTCGACCAGTTCATGGTCGTCGGGCACAACGGTCGTCTGCGGAGTACCGGCCCCGGGATCATATTTGGAGCGAAGCATGCGAACGTTTCCCGCGCGGCAGAGGACATCGCCCCTGACGTGGACCGTATTGAGCTTCCGGTCGAGGGCGTCGTTCGGCACGGGCTCCGGAATCCTGAGATTCCCGGTGATGACCAGGTCCACGCCGTCGGGCAGTGTCGCCAGATAGACTTCATCCAGCACAACGTCGCCGTTGATAAGTTGCGCGGAGGTCCTGTACGAAGCGAGACCGCCCATATTGGACGTCAGTTTGTTCGTGATCGGTCCGGCCACGTGTTCCGGGTACAGGATGTTCCCCATGTTGATGATTTCACTCCATGAACCTTCCACTCCTTCAGCGGTGACATCCGGTTCCAGTGTGATATTGCTCATATTCAGGATAAGAAACGGCTCTGGTTCACCTGAAAACGCATCCCTGCCCAGGATCTCATCTGCCATGACCGTCTTCAGCCTGACCTCTTTGGGGACTTCGATCAGGGTTCCCATGTTATTGGAAAACATCGAAAGGAAATCTCTGGTTTCAGGCGTCACCAGTACGGTGCCGGCATTGACATGCAAGATCCTGGACGCTACCTGTTCCGTGGTTTCCCGCATGTCCAGTGTGCCGCAATTGATTCGAACCGAACGGGGGGCGCGCTCTTCGAGTTTCATGGTCTTCCTCCTGTCCTTTGGTGTGGCGTGCATCCGCAACCGGGAACCAGTAACTGAGGTGACTCGGCATCGTGCTCTCGGGGATTCGATACCGACGCATCGTCAGGCGAACCGGGATTTTCGCGCACGCAGTTTCCTGATGGCCACGTGCAGGCGAAAACGGACCGTCGAAGCCGGAATTCCCGTCCGACTGGCGATTTCCTCGCTGGTCATTCCCGTTACGAAACGCATATGAAAGAGATCGTGATCTTTCTCCGGTATGTGCCTCATCATCTCCGGTATGCTGATCGTTTCGAAAATGTGTGCATCCGTATCAGACCGCCATCCGGCGGTTTTATGGATCGACTCCTCCTTTAGGATTTGGTGTAGTGTCCCGAGGAATGCCCTTTCTCTCCGCCGGGCACGTTGCTTGTCCACGAACAGATTGCCCATGGTCCTGAACATCCAGGCACGCCTCCGGTGGGACGACAGCGATTTGAGCAGACCCAGGTTTCTCATGGCTCTCATGAACGTTTCCTGCAGCAGATCATCCGCGTTGTCTTCGTCCGCTGTCAGCCGTCGAGCGTGCTTCATCAGTTGAGCGGCATACGTTTCATAAAGATCACCGACAGTCATGCGCGGATCCGATCATCAACCTGAGAGCAAATAAAATCGAAGCGGTTCTCATGCCTATGGCGGTCTGGCGTCCAGGGCGCGCTGCCGCGGGTAGCACTCCTCCGTTGGTGCCTCGCTGCCGCGGGTGATGTTCTGTCACGGATAACGCTCCACCGCGGGTGACGGCCTCTCACGGGTGGCGCCCCGCCGCGGGTGGCCGTCTACTATCTACGACGATCCACGATGAGGAACCGTTTGAAAAAAGAATGTAAATTCGAGTAGACGAAACCAAAACTCAGCCAGGCAAGTCAATACAGTGCGGGACGCGGCAATCATGCTGTCGTGACTGATCATTCCACCGTACGAGACTCCGCCAGGAGGAACTATGTGGCCAGCGTTGCGGGACTTTCTGAACGTTCCCGATGAATTGACCGGAAAAGGTGTCCGTATCGCGATTGTCGACGGCGATTTTCCGAATCATCCAGATATCACTACGAACCAACACCGTACTTCCCACAAAGTAATGGTGATGGATCCAGATCTGGTTCCGAAGGAGTTTAACGTTGAATCCGGACCGTGGAAAGGCGGTGCCCACGGTCTCTGGGCCGCGGCCGCCGCGGCAAGTTCCGGCGCCGAATCCAGGGGGCTGTACAAGGGTGTGGCCCACGATGCGGATCTGTTTCTCGTCGCCCGTTATTTTCCCGGACAGAGCCGGCAACCGGGAAAAATAGATGAAGCGCATCTCAGGTCCCTGGAATGGATCCGGGACAATTGGCGGAAGTATGAGATTCGCGGAGTTTTAACGGCTAGAAAAAGCGCTTTGGACGCAAGCCTTCTACCCTGGCAGTCGGACCCAGTCAGGGTATTGTGCGAGGAAATCGCGTCCGAGGGGGTTCTTGTCGTATCCGGTTCGGGAAACCTATCTGACCGGACGGCCGCTTTGGCAGAAGCAGCGGCTCCTTCCGCTCTTTCTGTCGGCGGGGTCGTGATTCCATCGAATGGAGATCCTGGGAGCGCGGATGTTTTTCCCGGATGCCGGGGAACGACCTTCGAAGGGAAGTGGATACCCGAAATCCTGGCGCCCGCAGCGAACATCGTGCTGCCGCATGGAACCGATAAAGAGATTGAGCACCACTACTACGGGAAGATCGACGATCTGCCCCGTCGATACGCGCGACTGCACGGCACCTCGTTCGCCGGACCGATAGTCCTTGGCGTCGCGGCCTGTCTGTGGCAGGCGCGACCCGAATGGACGAGCCAGGAAATGAAGTCGGCCCTCATCGAATCGTCCATACAACAGCCGGGATGGACCGACCTGCGCGCCGGTCTCGTTTCGGTCCGCGCCGCCCTGGGCTCAACGCCATCGGCAACCCGTCGTGACCACGGAATCTGGCCCCGCCAGCCCTGGACCGTGTTACGCTCGCTATCCGTAGCGTCCAGACTGGGGATGCTGGGAGATAGCGATCCGGAACACGTTAAAGCAGCCATTCTCTCTTTTGTCGGAGACGAGAACGCGCTCCCTGACAATGTATTGATACCCTTCCGGACGTGTTTGCGACATACGGATCCCCGCGTCCGAGCCGCTGCGTCGTGTGCCCTGGCCATGGGACGCTCCTCGATAAACGCTTCCGAGATCATCGAAGCGTTCAGGGACGATTCTCCTTTCGTCCGCGCCGCCATCATATCTCTGCTGCGTAAACATTCGGATCTCTGGACAGAATGCACCACGGCGTTACCCGACCTCTTCAATGATACGAACCCGGATGTCCGCTACGCGGCCCTCCAGCTTGCCGTACAGATGGCGGATCCGCGAATGGCCTGTGCAATCCTGGCCGGCCTGGAGGAGGACGCCCGGGCGAATCGAATTTCGAGCTTTGCAACTCGAAGGAATGCGCTGGAAGCAATAACGGCTCACCGGCTGGAAATGACGCCGCCTTACAGGCATGGAGAGCCGTTCTACTCCGACGACCTCCGTGCATCGCGGCTGGATCTTGCGCGCCGATGGAATGAGTGGATCCGGGAAGAGTGGCTGCCGGAACGTGCGTAGCGTCTCAGCCATTCATACACAAGTAAGAGACCATAAGTAGCAAGGCGACATTCAGCAGGTCGCCTGGAGCACGAAGTTCGGCCTCATCCAGGGACTAAGTTGGTGACAAAGGCCTGAGGACTTGATGTGCCAGCAATGGTCAATCTCTACGGTTTACTGCTCAAGATTCGTAATCTTCTCTTCAACAAACACCTGCTCAATCGGCATATCAAATAACCTGGAGATCTTGAAGGCCAGGGACAGGCTCGGGTCATACTTGCCTTTCTCAATGGCATTCACTGTCTGCCTCGAGACTTTCAAACGATCCGCCAGTTCGGCCTGGGTCCAGTCCCTTTCGGCGCGCAATACCTTCAGACGGTTTCTCATCGGTACTTCCTGCCGGCGACGAGTTGCCCCATACTCCAAAGCAGAATCATGACAAAGCCAACCCACATCGTGTTGAAGGAAGGAAATCCCACGTTTTCCAGCAACCCGTAGCTCAAACAGAATATCAGGGTGGCAATGTACGCGATCACAACCGCTTCAAGATGTAAGTGCCTGAGCATTTCATCCATACGCCGAACGAAACGAACCACGGCCAGCATCATGAACACGAAGGGGATCACCGGCGCCACCGTAACCGGGATCCGCCAGGGTGAATCGAGGTTCTCTCTCAGAAACATCAGCGACGCTACCTGTACGACTACATAGGCCAGCATGGAGCCGCCGAATTCCAGCAAATAACGTATTGTAGTTTGTCTCATCGTGTGCTGCCTCCTCACTCGAAGATTGAATTTGTAATGTACTGAAGTAATCGCCGTGTCGAGTTATTATGACATAATGTAAATATATATAATCATTTTATCAAGTTTTATATACATTATTTACAGGGTGATCACTACTTCCTAATACTGTACTTTATGCTGAAGTGCAATTTTCCGGTCTAAATCTGTCTGTATGGCTTTCACCGAAGCTACCTGGGGTAAACCGTGAACATCACCGCAATTTCCTTCGACGTCGACCAGACCCTGATCGACACAGACCTGGTCATCATGCGATCCATGGAATCCGTTCGTGAGGAACTGATAAAGCGCGTACCGGGCAAGCGATCCCAGAGCCTGACGGTTGAGCAGATGTGGTCTATTCGTGACCGGGAAGAGAAATATTACGTGGGAAAGGTAAGAGACTTCGACGAGATCCGGCGGAGGTCCTTCTACAAAATGCTTGATTACGTAGGATACACGGGACCCGATCTCTCGACACGTCTTAACGAAGTATACCTGGAACACCGGTACAACGACATCGAACCCTACGAGGACGTCGTGCCCATGCTCGATGCCCTTGCCCCGCGTTTCAAACTCGGCCTGCTGTCGAATGGCAACAACTACCCGGAGTACTTCGGACTCGACGGACGTTTCGACTTCGCCGTCTACGCACAGGATATCGGAATCGAGAAACCGGATCCGGAAACCTTTCAGATCGCGGCACAGAGGGCAGGCTGTGGCCTGGACCAACTGTTACACGTGGGCGATTCGCTGGAAACGGACGTCGGAGGCGCGCAGGCCGTTGGTGTGCGTGCGGTGTGGTTGAATCGCAATGGCGCATTCAATGATACGGGAATAGAACCCGATTGCCAAATCGCTACATTGACCGACCTCCCTGCCCTGTTAAGTCTGGATTGAGCCTGATTCAAAACGTATTCACGTGAAATCACGGTCAAGGAACATCATTCGGACATGCAAGATCACTTTGCCGGGCACCAGGTCCATCTGCAAACCGCGCGCCTGCAACTTCGTCCTTTCCGGGAGGCAGATTTCGAGATCGCGGAGGCCTACTACCGGGATTCCGAATTCCTGAATGCCATGGAAGGAGAACCGCCGGCCGATCCGCCGACGGCGGATTCGCTCACACGGGTGGGCAGGATCATGGCAGAGCAAGGGTTTCTTTTTGCCATCGTGGAAAAGGCGAGCGGCAGGACGATCGGCGAGGTATGCCTTCAGTGGATGAATCTGGACCGCGCAAAGATTCCGGACGAGAAGGTGATGCGCATGCCGATCGGGATTTGGGACAAGTCCTTGTGGGGCCGAGGATATGGCAGGGAAGTAGTATGCTGTTTGATGGAGTACGCGTTTGAGGTGCTGGAAATCGACCGGCTTCGTCCCATAGATGTTTCCGTGAACAACGCCCGTTCCGTCGCGCTATGGCGGGCCTGTGGACTGAGAATCGCAGGCGAATCGTCGGACAGAAAGCTGGATTTCGAGATCACGCGATCGGAATACGTCCGGCAACGCCCGATTCATCCCAATCAGAATCCATAAGGCAGGCTCAACGAAAGAACCCTAAAGAGCGATACGATGGGTGAACTGATCCGATCTACTCCACCCGGCTGAACGCCAGCCGCTCTCCGGCGAATCCCTCGCGCCAGACGCTCGTGCACGCCTCCACCATCTCCTCGAGATTCTCCGTAACCTCGCCAAAGCGATTACCGGGGACCAGGCCCATGTTGGGCGACAGGATCAGATTGTCCCGTCCGTAGAAGATCGCAAGATCGACCAGACCCGTACTGACCGCGGCCTCGCGCAACGATGGCACATTAACGGCGCCGGGGGGAAAGAAGAAGTAAAGCAGATCGCCGGTGATCGGCGTAACTGTGGGATTCTCCATACCGATCTCGCTTGGCGCGAAGGATGGGACGAGGGTATAGACTTCGTTGCTCGCATACTTGGCGTGAAAGGCATCTCCCTCCTGCGGGAGGGCGTTCCACATCGCCTCGCATGTTCTGGGCGCGAGGTCGTCCAGCAATCGCGCTATGCAGCTCACACCGCGTTTCTTCAAGGTCACTTCAATAAAACGATCCATGCCGGTCTCCTTAGGTTTCCGTCAAACGTCAAGCGGTGACTTCCATCAACTGTCCCAAACCGGACTGCTGTGTCAGACGGTTCGCAAGCCGCAGGGCTTCCCACATCGTCACCTGGTTTGCCGTCAGCACCGTCTTGCCGACCGCCGTCTCGAGTTCAGACTGGAAACCCACAGTGTGCAATGCGGTGTCGGGAATCAGGACTGCTTCCGCGTCTGGATGATCGTTAGCTCGTGCGAAGCGCAGGACCTCGTCGCGTTCAATGAGCGCGGACTCATCCCCCGTCCATACACCAAGACATCCCATGTGGACTACTTCGAGGCCGTCTGCCTCGAGAAAAGAGCGAAAGGCTTTCGACAGTTCTTCCGGGTAGGTCGCGGCGACGGCGACCTTTCTGAGCCCGAGGGCTTTGCAGGCACTCAAGAACGCCAGCGACGTACTCGATGACGGAACGCCGAGTGCATCGGCAAGATCCTGCGCCTGGCGTCGGGCACCTTCCACCCCGAAGACGAAACTCCCGCTCGTGCACGCCCACATACAGACGTCGACGTCGTGAGAACGCAGTTCGTCCGCGCCCGCCAACAGGAATTCCCGGCTGCCGGTGATCTGCGTCTCGTCGATACGATGCAGGTTGGGACTGTCGGTATGGACCATCCGGACATCCACCGCAGGCTTCAGCGCGGCTGCAAGGCGAGGGTAGTCATCCTCCGCGGAATAGAGCGGGTATAGAATGCCGACCTTTAGTGTGTCGCTCATCGGTTACGGTTTCTCGGACGGTCCATCGCGCAAATAGTCGTAAACAACCCGCGCATATCCTTCGGTATAGCTACTCTCCATGTGGAAGGCGTCGCCGTATTCGAGCGGCTTCAGCGGGGTGAGGTCGCACCGAGGGGAAGCGTCGAGTTCGATGGTGCCCTTCCCCTGCGCGAAAGAATGCACTTCCACGTCCCGAGCCGTTTTGGTGCAGTCGATCAACTGTTTGATGGCAGGCCCCGGACCGTCGGCCCGGGGTATGATCTTCAAGCGCCAGGCCGGAGTAAGGGCCGGCATCGCGTCGAGGCCAGCACCGGCATCGGGTGCGGGACAAGTGCCGGGCGCGGTGCCGGCATCCTGCGAAGCGCCGGCAGCCTGGCCGGCAACGGCATCCCGGGGAACGCCGGTTTCCACACTTGAGGCAATGCGCAATACCGGCACCCCGCCATAGGAGGTCTCCGTCACCATGGACCGGTCCCCATGGGTTACCTTCATTTCCGCGCAAACCTTCGGCGTCCCGTAGATCTCCCGGCCCGCGGCGATGCCTGCGGGACCGTTGTGGAAGACATGGGAGCAATAGAACCCGGTCTGATCCCGGAAATGACACTTCATCACGATGAAAGACTCTTCGAAGGGGCCGTAGTTTTTACAATCTGGCACCTCCAGCCCGGAAGCCACGCACATTCCGTCCTCCGCCGCCTTCAAGGGCTCAGGGAGAAAGTCCTGCACAGCGGACGGCGCGGCGTGGAAGAAGACAAACTGGAATCGCACGTTTCGATAGACCGCCGGAAGCGGGGGATAGAAGGGGCTCCCCGCCGGAATGTTCCAACCGTCATCGTGTTTGAGTCTCATGTCCGGGTCTCCAGCGACACGGTTTGGGTCTCCCGCGACACGGTTTGGGACCTTGCAACTTGTCATTAACTTAATCGATCGACATATTAGGTACAGGATGAATCCGCCAACATTTTCGTCAACGTCACTGACAGGGTCTGCACCGGTGCCTGCTACTACCGTATCAACCGGAAGCAGGTGGCCCCGGACCGCTTCCCTTATCGCCAGAACCTAACCATGCCCAATTCCACGCCCAACATCATCTACATCCTCGCCGACGACATGGGATACGGCGACATGGGGTGCAACAACCCCGGTTCCAAGATCCCGACGCCCCACCTGGACATGCTCGCTGGCGAAGGCATGCGCTTTACCGACGCCCATGCTCCTTCGAGCGTGTGCACACCGAGCCGGTATGCCCTGCTGACCGGCCGCTACTGCTGGCGCACGCCCCTGCAGAACAGCGTCCTCTGGCCCTACGACCCGCCCCTGATCGAGCCCGGCCGCCTTACCGCGGCGGAATTGCTTCGCGAGCAGGGTTACCGCACCGCGTGCATCGGAAAATGGCACCTGGGATGGGAATGGGCTACCCTGGACGGGAAGCCCGCCCACGAGGGGACGGCGGTGGGCAGACTGGACCGGGAACTGCGGGAGGAACGGGAACGGCAGGTCGATTTCAGTGCGCCCATGCGCGGGGGGCCGGTCGACTGCGGATTCGACACGTACTTCGGCGTGGATGTGCCGAATTTCCCGCCCTACACCTGGTTCGAGCAGGACCGGCTCGCCGGGGAGCCGACCGTACCAAAGCCCGACGACATGTTCGGATGGCCCGGCGTCATGAAACCGGGCTGGTCGCTCGAGGAGATGATCCCCGCGTTCATACGCCGCGCGGTGAACTACATCGAATCGTCCGGGCCCGATCCGTTCTTCCTCTACTTCCCGCTCACGTCGCCCCACACGCCCATCGTGCCCAACGCGCCGTTCATCGGACGGAGCGGTTCGGGGCTTTACGGCGACTTCGTGTGCGAAGTGGACTGGGTAGTGGGCCAGATCATGGCGGCCCTGGAGCGCCGCGGGATCGCCGACGACACCTTGCTGATCTTCACGAGCGACAACGGACCGGAGTGCGCCCCGGCCGCGGACGGCGGGAGCTACGAACACGCACGAATTCATGGCCACTACAGCATGGGGAACCTGCGCGGCGTCAAGCGCGACGTGTGGGAGGGCGGGCACCGCGTCCCCTTCCTCGCTCGGTGGCCGGGTGTTGTGCCCGCCGGATCGGTCTGCGACCAGCTCACCACCCTGGGCGACTTCATGGCGACCTGCGCCGACCAGACCGGCGTCGACCTGCGGGAGGACGAAGGCGAGGACAGCGTGAGCATGCTGCCGCTGTTGCAAGGCGAGACGCAGGCTCCGGTGCGGGACTTTGCCGTTCACCACAGTTGCCACGGCACCTTCGCCATCCGTAGAGACAACTGGGTCTTCATCGATGCTCCGGACGGAGACGACAACCGCGAACCCGACTGGTTCAAGGATGAGCGGGGTTATATCGCCCACGACTTCCCCGGCGAGCTCTTCGATCTCGACAAGGACATCTCGGAACGGGTAAACCGGTACGGCGACCATCCGGAACTCGTCCGGGAGATGTCACGGATGCTGGAACTGGTGAAGTCGGAAGACATCGCGGTAAGGCCTTCACCCGCGGTACCTTTCTGTAATGATGACCGTGAACGGAAAGCATGAGGGAAGCTGAAGATGATTGACGATTTCGATTTCGATCCGGGATCAGGACGCATCGCGCTGCTGTGCCGGGGCGTCACCGGTGAGCGGTGGATCGAGATACGAAATTCGGCCGGCGAGGCAATTCGCCGGATCCCGCCGAACTATCTGCCCCATCACCCGCGTTGGTCTCCGGACGGCAAGAAGCTGACCTTCTCGGGTAACGACGGCCGTATTGCCGTACATGACGTTTCCAGGGACGAAACCACGATCATATACGACGACAATCGAATGCAAGCGGGTTTCAGCAGGTGGTCACCCGATGGGTCGCATCTTGCCTTCACCGCGTATGGCCGGCATATCACGGAGCACGGTTTCACCCGGCCTCCGGACCTGTTCCGCCATGAAATCGCGACGGGAGTTACAGAGAGGCTGACTAATTCGGACAACTTCGTGGACCGGTTTCCCGCATGGTCGCCTTCCGGCAGACAGATCGCATTTCACCGGGGAGACCTTGATGAAGACGAGAAGCCCCAGGAGGCCTGTATTTATGACCGGACACGGAAATCGGTCCGGCCCGTTCTGAAAGGAACCACCAGTCAGCATTTCGGCCTGTCTCCCTGGTCCACCGACGAGAGATGGTTCTCACTCAGCGAACGTACCGAATCGGGATACCGCACCCGCGTCGTCGATCTTTCCGGGCAGGCTGCCGATTGCCTGAAATTTCCCGGGAGGGAGGGTGTTTTTTCGTCCGAACCGGGTTCGACCGAGCTGCTTTGCATTGACACGGGCGAGGTGGCCTGGCACGAGGTTCCCTCCGGGCGAAAGTGCGCGTCAATCCAGCTCCCGCCAGGAGTCGAAGTAGCGAAGGAATTGACCTGGCACAAGGTCGCCTTCGGGGATCATGGCCGGTGTGTGTATTTTATCGGTACGGACGGCAAGGTTTATTTCGGGGAGAAAGGAGCCGGGTGCGCCGTATTCGCCGAATACGATGAACCGGCGCCGGAATACAGCCTGCAGGAGTTCGTCGTCACCGCGTCCGACGGGCTGGAATTGCCCGCGCAGCGCCTGGTACCCGCCTCTCCGCGCAATGTGGCCGTAGTATACGTCCACGGAGGCCCGGGGGGTGACCTGAACCGGACCGACTCGTGGGCGATGTGTCTTGTGCGCGAAGGGTTTGAAGTGGTCCGCGTGGCGTATCGCGGATCGCGAGGATTCGGCGACAATCTGTTCCAGGCAAACCGGGGCGTCGCGGGAGTCAAAGACGTCCAGGATGTGATCGATACCGGGATTGCATGGCATAATCATTTCGGCGCAGGCCGCGATCTGGCGCTGTTCGGAAACAGCTACGGCGGGTATCTCGGCATGATGGCTGTCAAGCATCCTGAATCGCCATTTTCGTGCGTCGTAGCGACCTGTTGCTGCATGAATCTCCGTGTGCTGCCTGGTCGCCACGGCACGTTGCTTCCGCCAGGCGCAATCGAGCGGGAGAGGGCGCTGGAGGAAAGATCCGTACGGCGTAACGTCGAAAGGATCAGAGTACCTGTATTGCTCTTTCACGGAGAGCTGGATACCGTAGCATCGACGAGTGACATGCGCCGGTTGCATGAAAGCATCAACGAATCGGGCGGCGACTGTTCCCTGGTGGTCTACCCTGACGATACCCACGGCCTCGCGAAACATCGGGCCGAGATCTTCGCGAAAGTCTCGCAGTTCGTCGATCGCAACGCGGCGTAAGTCTTCTCACAGCTCGATCTAATTGTTTCCCTTCTATCGCTTTCTCATTGGAACCTGTACACCATACCTGGCGGGCATATCGAACTCGGCGAGACGACGGAAGAAGCGCTGACACTTCCTATCGACCGGTACACGGCCCGCGCCATCGAGGCCCTGCTCGCAAGGCGGAGATCCAACAAGTAATGACCCGGTTTGTCCTCTTCGATCTGGATGGAACGCTGATCGACACGTTGAACCTGTACGTACAGTCGGTCGTCCAGACGCTGCAGGCGACCGGACACAACCTGTTGTCCCTGGAAGAAGTGCTGTCGCTCCGCCTGAATTCCGAACCGCGCCTGATGGCCCATTTCTATCCGTCGGATGAAGTTGAAGGCGCCCATCGACGATTCCTGGAAAACTACCGAGGCCTACACGCCAGTTACTTCGATGGCGTGTATCCCGGCGTCGACGGACTGTTGACATCGCTGCGTAGTCGCGGTATCAAGATGGGTATCGTTTCCGGCAAGAGCCGGGGCGCCTGGGCGATCACCCGCGAACACGCCCGGTTGGGCCCATTCGATACGCTGGTCTTCGATGACGATGTATCCGCGCCCAAACCGGATTGCGAAGGTCTCGTGAAGGCGATGAGCAATCTGGGCGCTTCACCTTCTGATACCGTCTACGTCGGCGATTCCGTCGATGACCTGGAAGCCGCGACGGCCGCGGGGGTCTCTTTCTATGCGGCCCTGTGGTCGAAATCCGAATCGGATACGCTGGCTTTCGAGCAGGCCGCTGCCGGGATCGGCCCGTATGCAGGCGTGGACCATCCGGGGAAGGTTGTACAGATGGTATATGACGCTGGAAGGCGACAGGGCGGTTACCGTCCGGGGGCGGAATTGTAGTGGAGCACGCTACGTTGAAACAGACCCCGACGGAGGAAACCGAGACGGAGGAAACCGCGACGGAGCACACCATGCCCGATTACAACTATCATTTTGATCGAGACGACATAGAGGCGGCCCTGGCCTGCCTGGATGAGTACGGCTTCTGCGTCATCCGGCAGCTGATCGACCGGGACATGGTCACCGCATTGAAGGATTCCATCGACCGGCACCTGGATCCGGAGGGTGACCTGGCCCCGGCGTCCAACCGGTACCACATGTCCTTCGCCGAGGACAGCGAACCTGTCTGGGACCTGGTCGACCACCCGGCCTACATGGGATTCATTCGCACTATCCACGGCACCGACGACCTCTGCCTGCATCGGTCCGCGGCCATCCTGCGCACACCGGGCGAGGGCATGGGCCGCTGGCACCAGGACCACCGGGGACACATCGACAACCCGCAACGGGCCAATGACGTCCTCAACCGCTATCCCATCCCCAGCGGCTGCTGGTTCTATCTCAACGGAAGCCATCCGGACCGCAGCGGCATCGCGGTCATCGAGAAATCCCACCATCTCGAGTGGGACGGCCCCGATGGGTTCGTAATGGGACCGAACCGGGTCGGTCTGTACCCCGAAGGTGGTACGCCCGATACGCCCTACGACCCCATGTCCGTGCCCGGCTGCGTCCCGGTCCTCGCCGACCCCGGAGACCTGATCTGCTTCGCCGCACTCACCTGGCATGCCAACATGGCCACCCGCGAAAGACGCTACTCCTGCGGAATCGGTTTCCGCCCGAAAGCGTGGCGCATCGACGCGCCATGGCCCCTTCCCGCTTCCGCCGCCGCCCTCGCCGAACGGCTTCCCGATCGCCTCAAGCATTTCACCGACGGATATACGGGTTTCGACGGGGAATGGAGGGCGGAGGAAACAGCGGACGCATCCAGGCACGGCTGACGTGCGACCAGATTCCGCCTCGCAGACGAATCCTGATCGGTGATCCCCGGTTGGACCTTGATGACTACAACGTTGTTCTTCGATATCGGTGAAACCATCCTGGACGCCGGACCACAGATGGACGCGTTGATGGAAGTGCATCGAAACGTCCTGGAGGACTTCGGTTTTTCCATATCGCAGGACGAATACCGGCAGCTGGATGATGCGATGATAAGGTCCTTCGTGCCCAGTGCGATGCATGCGATTACGTGGCATTTTGCGAAAGCGGATAAAGGCCTGCACGACGACATTACCCGCAAGATACGTTCGCATTATGATGAGATCAGGCAGATTGAAATCAGACTCAATCCCGGCGTAGATAGGCTACTGGAAAAGTTGGCCGACGCTTATACGCTTGGTCTTGCCGGAAACGCGCCTGCATCGGTTCGAGAACTTCTGGTGGAACTTGGCATATTGCACCGGTTCACCCACACCGACGTATCCGGGAGTATCGGAGTAAAGAAACCGGATCAACGCTTCTTTGAGACCATCCTCGCGAATGCGGACACGAAGGCGTCCGAAGCAATCATGATCGGAGACCGGCTCGACAACGACATCATACCGGCCAGGCGAATCGGCATGAAAACGATCTGGTTACGATGGGGGCGTTATCGTATGATGGAACCTCGCACACCGGATGAGGCTCCTGATACGACCGTGGCCGATGTGCGTGAAGTTTCGGACGCGGTAAACTCGCTAGCTAACTGACTCCCTGTGCCGAATCGTAATAACCTCCTGCAGCCTCCTGCATCGATTGCCTGCAGTTTTAAGAGAAAACCATGCGTTCCCATCCGCCTACTCCGAATAACCTTCCCGAACCCATCCGTGATCGCCTGAGGGGATACATTTCCGACGGCCGCAATCAGAGGACCGAATCCTGTTCGGACGTCTTCCTCTATACGCACCCCCTGAAGAGCGGCCTGATCCTGAAGACACGGGACGTCCGATTGAGGCCACAAGAACCGGACCTGCTGGCGGAGACCGTGGCCCTGACGTGGTTGCAAGACAAACTGCCCGTACCCGAGTACCGGTGTTTTCACGTGGAAGGCGATATCCAGTACCTGCTCATGACACAGTTGGAAGGCGTAACAGGGATACATCCGGACGTGACCGACGATCCAGCACATCTCGTGCGAGAGTTCGCACGGGGCCTGCGCGAAATACACGCACTGGACATCGGATCTTGTCCCATGGATTGGCGCATGTCGCGGTTCTTTCAGTGGTCGGCGGACCTGATCGACGGTGGTGTGTTCGACGATCGGATCCCGGCAGGCGGTACCAGAGACGGTCTAAGGGAAGAACTCGACGCGATCAAAGCCGCTCTGCCCGAGGAGGAGGACCTGGTCTTCACACACGGCGACTACTGCCTGCCCAACGTCCTGTTCAAGGACGGCGAACTGACCGGATTCATAGACCTTGGTTTCGCAGGTGTCGGCGACAGGTACCTGGATTTCGTGTCCGCGAGCTGGACGATACAGAGAAACCTGGGCGAGGAGTGGATCTCCCCGTTTTTCCGCGCCTATGGCCTCGAGCATCCCGACCGGGAGAAAATGGGAACCTGGCAGAGCGTGTTCGAGTTTATTTTTCGATAAGAAATTGGCACGCGAACGACACCACGACGGGAGACGATGTACGTGAATATCCCCCACGCCCAGGTCGAGGCCCTCCTTCGCGAAGCGGCCACGCAAATTGTCATGCCGTTCTGGAGGAATCTGGGTCGGGACGACGTCACCGAGAAGAGCGCGGGCGATGTGACCACGTCGGCCGATACCCGGTGCGAGGCTTTCCTGTCATCTCGTCTTCCCGGTTTGATCGAAGGCTCGCTGGTCCTGGGCGAGGAGAGCGTCTATGACGATCCCGACCTGTTGGCCGCGCTGCAGACGGATGCGCCTGTCTGGGTAATCGATCCCCTGGATGGCACAAAGTACTTCGCGGCAGGCCAACCGGAGTTTGCTATCATGGTTTGCCTCATTCAGTCGGGCTTGACGATAGGAGCGTGGATACTCAACCCGATAGACGGTCAGTTGACGAGTGCGGAACGGGGGTGCGGGGCCTTCCAGGGAGACAGGCCCCTGACCGTTGACCCATCCTCCGTTCCCCTGGATCGTATGCGCGGCGTGGTGGCGACATGGTACCTGCCTGATTCCTTGCGACCCACCGCCGAAGCGGTACTGGGTTCCTTCCTGTACATCGAACGTACCCGGTGCGCCGGCTATAACTATCCTTCCTTCGCGAAGAACGAACTGCACTTCCTGTTCTTCTATCGCACCCTGGTCTGGGATCACGCGCCGGGCGCGTTGATCGCGCAAGAGGCCGGCGGTTTCGTGCGCAGACTGGATGGGAGGGAGTATTCGCCGGTGGATGACCGCAAGGGGCTGCTGTGCGCGACGAATCCGGAAATGTGGTTGTCGATACAGCGGACGCTGGTGCCGTCAGTATCGGTAGTCGGTTAGGCTCCGCGTAAGGCTCTGCTACGACTTTAGGTGCCGGACAAATACTGATGTCAAAAATTCTTGACACGCCAGTTAATGTCTAGTATTTTTTACACCATGTCAAGTATATCAGTCATCTAATCCGCATTGGGAGACGCATGAACATGTCCTTCGAAGAGAAGAGTGTCTGGGTTGAATTCGTCAGTTACTTCATCGGCCTGGGCGGCTACCTGATTGTCGCCGGCCGCATGCTGTCAAACGGTGTCAGTGCCTTGCCACCCTACGTGCCGGTCTTCGCCGTGGCGGTCGTCTTCATCGTGGCCGTAAATATCGTAGGACACATCGTCGCGGCAGCCACCAGCCGGTCGGACGAGGTCGACGAGCGTGATCGGCTCATCGGTTGGCGCGCGGAAAGTGGGTCGTCGTGGATCCTGGGCTTCGGCGTCATCGGCGCGATCACTGCGCTGATCTTTTCGGTCGGCAGCGTCTGGGTGGCTCACCTGCTTCTCATCTCGTTGTTCGTATCCGAGGTGACGAAGAACGTGTTGCAGATCGTCTACTACCGCCGGGGGATCTGAACGTGGCTAGATCGAGAGTGAGCATCCGCAACCAGATCCGGATCCTGCGGTTCCGCCACGGCGAGATGACGCAGCAGCAACTCGCCGACCAGGTCGGTGTCACCCGGCAGACGGTCAACGCGATCGAGGGCGGCAAATACTCGCCGTCGCTCGAGGTCGCGTTCCGGATAGCCCACGTATTCGGGGAGCCGCTCGAAAAAGTGTTTCAGTTCGTCGATGCAGAGCCCGGGCGTCGCGGATAGGCGCAAATAATCACGGACCAGGCGTCCTGATTGCGCAGGAGGCGGGCGGTTTCGTGCGAAGGTTGGACGACACCGAGTACACCCCTGTGGATGACCGCAAGGGGCTGCTGTGTGCGACGAATCCGGAAACTTGGAAATCGGTACAGCGGACGCTGGTGCTGTCCGTCGAGATCGTCGGCAAAATCTAGCACCTACTCTTCTGTGGAGTTCATGGATAACGTGGCCCCGCGCCATCCACGGGGCCACGCCTGGTCAAGTAGGGCCGGTTCACGATGCGAGGTGTCCCTTCACCTCGTGGCGTCCCTTCACCTCGTGGTCTGGAACGGACGGACTGTTCCGGAGAAAGGTAACGGCGGATCAAGTCGCCACACCCGGGATACAGCCGAAATTCTGGCCAGTTTTGCATACGCTCCGTCAATCGAATCGTATTCGGCTTCAAACCGGTCAATGGTACCGGACGTTTCACCAGGATGTTCTCCCATAGATTCGGAGTGCGACGTATTCCCGGTGGATGCGTCATACACCAGTGAAAGGTTGAATAACACCGGTTTGCCTTCCGATTTGCCGTCACTGGCGAAGATGACCGCCGGCAGTACGGGAACGATACCGACGTTTCCGTATACAGACGCAAATTCAGCCGGCGTTACGGAACTCCGGGGCCGGATGATGAATCGACTGCCATACCGATCGACACAGAGCAGCGCTTCCTCGGGGGATCGAATGCCCAGCCTGCCGGGAATCGCGATACCGAACCGGTAGGTAATAACATCCTTCTCATAGTCCGACGCCGGATCCCCCTCGAACTCCAGTTCCGTCCCGGGACCCGCAGGGAACTGGACGACGCGAGAACTATCATAGACCGGGTCGTTTACGACCGGAGGGTGGTTAGGACCGTGGTGCACGGGCCGGACCAGGGACATCGCATTGAAGACGGCCGGTGCCGGCTTCCAATGCAGCGCCGGCTGCGCCTGCTGCGCCGGCTCCGTCGACTGCTTCACCTGCGGTGACGTCGTGGAACCGGAGAATCCGATCCAGACGACCACCAACGTGACCGCGACTAAAGGGACCAGAAAGTAGGAAATGAAGTTTGACCGTGACATGGGTAGCTCCCTTGTTGCTGTGTGAATGAGAACAGGAAGGAACTACGGACATGTGGTCATGGAGGAGATCTCGACTGCCAGCTGCTGCGTATGACATCTGGCAATCCGTGTTTTGTGTGTGAATCGTCATCGACGAAAATGACCGGTGCCGAAGAGACAGGTAGCAGGATCTTGCGAGACAACGAGTTGACGTGCAGACCGCACAAATCCACCAACCCGTCCAGAGACAGCCTGTCCTGCAAAAAAGAGAAGCATTTGCACACCCAGATCCCGATCATGGCCTTTCCTCGCAGACTCGTCGAGGTTGACGGCGTCTCTACCCCGTTTTACGACCATGGCAATTCACAGGTTCCCGGGAAAGCGTGAACAGACGCAAACCGGGCCGGTTTTTTTGGACGCCATTCAGGAATTGGAAATCTGCGGCGGCCGCAACCCGGTGTATCTGGCCCGCGGCCGGATGAGCTGGTCCCTTTCGTACTGTTCGATCGCGTGTCCGATCCAGCCGGCCGTGCGGCCGAGGGCGAACAGGGCCATGGCGCTGCCTTCGGGCATATTTAGGACGCGCACCAGCGCCGTGAGGGCCAGGTCGATGTTGTAACGGTCCGGGACCAGACGATGGGTTGTTTCGATGATTTCCCGCGCGAGTAGCAGGTCCTTCGATCCCGGAAACCGATCTTCCAGCTTGCGCAACAGCAGGCTTGCCCGCGGGTCCACGTCGCGATAGACGGCGTGCCCGAATCCGGGGATCTTCTCACCGATCCGCAACCGATTGGCGATCGCCCGTTCAACGCTGCCGATCGATTCCGCCTCCTGAAACAGCGCTTCGACGCGCTCGCTGGCTGCGCCGTGCTTGTAGCCGCGCAGTGCCGCAAGTCCCGCGCATACCGCACTGTAGGGCGTCGTTCCCGCCGATGCGGCGCATCGCACGGTAAAGGTCGATACATTCAATTCGTGATCCGCGAACAACACCAGGGTCGTATTGATCAGTTCCGCCGCGCCATCAATCTCCGGCGCCCAGGCCCTTCGCAAGGCCTGGGCGATCCCGCCCATCGGGTCTTCGCCCGTGGCTACGCCTGTCATGAACCAGAGAATCCGCATGCCCGTGGCGGCGACCGTGTCCCGCCGCAGGTCCAGTGCGGCCAGGTCATCCGCCTCGGCCAGGGGAAGCAGCGACTGGAAGCGTTCGACGGGTTTGAGGTTGTTCAATTTCAACCAGCTTTCGCGGTAGTCCTTCTGGTAGGTGTTTGAGAAAATCGGAAAAGAGAACCGCTTATCATTGGTCCAGATCAAGGCAGCAACGCGCTCGAACGATTCGTTTGCCGCCAGGATCGTCGCGTCCCGGCCCCGGTAGAACAGCCGCTCGTCCGTGATCAACGTAATTGCCGATTCCAGGATAGGATCCCCCGTGTACAGGGCTCGTTTTACCGCCCAACCCGGATTCCGGCGGGATCTCTTGCGGGCCTTCAACCGCTCGATGTCTTCACTGCGATACAACCGCTTCCGCCTGCCGTCGCCGCTTGCTTCAGACCGGATCATGCCGCGGCTAACGTACGCATAGAGCGTCGACGGGCTGATATTCAGCGCGGAAGCCGCTTCGGTGGATGTCATGTATCTTCTGCTGTTCACTGCAATGTCCTCTCGTATATACGGCCCGTTGTGGGGTGTCTCATTTCAAGAATATATGTTGATTGATATTTTAATCAATATTGACAATATGTCAAATCACCTTTTGTTTACGGACGGGACAACTGCCTGATAAAGGAGGAACGACTTGCACCAGATCGCCGTGCTGCCCGGAGACGGGATCGGACCTGAAATAACCCGCGAGGCCGTTAAGGTTCTGAAGGCTGTGGGGGAGCGACACCAACTGGATCTCGATTTCTCCCACCACCTGGTCGGGGGTGCGCTGCTCGATGCGCAGGGCGTCGCCTTGTCCCATGAACTCGTGGAGGCTTGCAGGCGCAGCGACGCGGTACTCTTCGGCGCGGTGGGCGGGCCAAAATGGGACCACCTGGACATGCAGGACCGGGCGGACCATGCCCTGATTCGACTACGGCAGGAACTAAACGTCTACGCGAATCTACGGCAGTTCCGATTGTACGCGGGGCTGGAAGACGCGTCCGCAGTCAAAGCCGATCTCATAAGCGGGGGTGTTGATTTCATCATACTGCGTGAGCTTTCCAGCGGCGCCTACTACGGACGGCCCAAGTTCAGCGAAGTCACCCCCAGCGGCAGAAGGGCCGTCGATACCATCGAGTACTACGATTTCCAGGTCGAACGACTGGCCCGCTACGGATACGAACTGGCGCGGCAGAGGCGTGGCAGACTGACCTCGATGTCGAAGTGGAATGCCCTGGAATCCTCCAGGCTCTGGCGCGATGTCGTCGATGAAGTGGCCCCGATATATCCCGATGTCGATACACGGCATGAAATCGTCGACGCAGGCGCCATGAACCTGATCCAGCGGCCCGCCGAGTACGACGTGATCATCATGCCCAACATGTTCGGTGACATTCTGGGCGACGAGGCGGCCGTACTTGCCGGGTCTATCGGAATGGTCCCGTCCGCGGAGATCCCGCTGGACGGCACTTCGCTGTACGAGCCGATACACGGGAGCGCGAACGACATTGAAGGCAAGAACATCGCGAATCCCATCGGAACGATCCTGAGCGGCGCCCTGATGCTGCGGTACAGCCTGGACTGTCCCGACGGCGCCGACGATATCGATCGCGCGGTCGGCAAGGTGATCGAAGAAGGATACAGGACCGCGGACATCCTGAGGTCGCCCGGTCAACAGAGGGTATCCACGTCGGAAATGGGCGATCTGGTGGTTGAAATGTTAAGGGAGTGATCATGTCATTTTCACCCGGACTCAAGGACGTCGTAGCGGCGGAAACCCGCCTGAGTCATGTCGATGGCGAAGCCGGCATACTGGTCATCGGGGGATATCCACTCGAGGAGATTGCCGAAAGGGCGACTTACGAGGAGATGGTATACCTCCTGTGGCACGGGGGGCTGCCCACCGAGGCTGCCCTCGATGGATTCACGAGTGAACTGGCCGCGAGCCGTCCGCTATCCGGGGTCACCCACGATCTGTTGCGCGGCGCGGCAAAGGAACGCCGACCTGTCATCGACGTGGTTCGCATGGCCGCGGCCTCCCTTCCTTCCATCGACGACACAGCCGACGCCCGGTCCCTGGTGGCCGGCCTGCCGACCATCGTGGCGGCCTACTGGCGCCTTCTTCACGGCAAAGAACCGGTAGCACCCGACGCCAGTCTCGGCCACGCGGCCAATCTGCTGTACATGCTGGACGGCGAAATCCCCGGCGGTGATCGAGTACGGGCACTGACGACCTATCTCAACACGGTGATCGACCACGGCATGAACGCTTCCACCTTCACGGCGCGGGTTATCGTTTCCACGCGTTCGGACTTCGTTTCTGCCGTTTCAGGTGCGATCAGCGCGCTCAAAGGACCCCTCCACGGCGGCGCACCCGGCCCCGTCATTTCCATGCTCGAAGCGATCGGCGACGCCGATAACGCCGAATCCTACCTTCGCGAACGGCTTGAGTCCGGTGAACGGCTCATGGGTTTCGGTCACGCGGTATACCGGGTTCGCGACCCGCGGGCCGACGTCCTTTCGCGCGCCGCGCGCGCCTTCTTCGACCATGAAGACGACGACCGTGAAGACGACCTGTACGACCTGTACGACCTGTACGACCTGGCCGTGCACGTCGAGAAAACCGCCCTCGAACTCCTCGAAGAATACAAACCCGGCCGGCGCCTGCAGACCAACGTCGAGTTCTACACCGCTCTTCTCCTCAAGGGGCTGGGGCTCCACCCGGACCTCTTCACCCCCATGTTCGCCTTGGGACGCGTCGCCGGCTGGACAGCACACTGCATCGAGCAGCGGGCCGTCGATCGTATCTTTCGTCCGGAATCTCTTTACTCGGGCGAGATGGCAAGACAGTGGCCGCCCCGTGATGAGCGGTAGCTTATTGCCAGGGTACTCATCTACTTAGCGCTGGCATAACGTGTCCGAATCTCGCATAATACCATCTTGAGACATCTATACGGTTGAGGACATGACTTCAGGTTGATCTTGCGGGCAATACCGGGAGAGGAACAGGCTATGGCGATGGTCGACATGAAGCAGATCCACGCGCTGGAAGATGCGACGGACCTGCTGAGACGCCCCGACGAACTGCGGCAACGCGCCGCGGAGCACGGCTGCCTGTTCTTTCGGCGACTGCTCGATCCGGCGCGCGTGATGGAGGTCCGGCGCCAGGTGCTCGGCGTGTGCCGGGAACATGGTTGGCTCGCCCCCGGCTCGGATCTCATGGCCGGCATCGCAAATCCAGGCATCAGCGTTTTCGAAGGTGACGACCCGCGCTGGATTGCTTTCTACGACGATGTCCAGCGGATCCGCGACTTCCACGCACTGGCCCTCGACCCCGCGGTCATCCACATGCTCGAAGTGCTGTTCGAAGAACCCGTGCTAGCCCACAGCCGGAACATCTGCCGCCTCGTATTCCCGGACACGAACACCCACTCGACCCCGCCGCACCAGGACAACTATTTCATCGGCGGTTCGAACGAGACATGGACGGGCTGGATCCCGCTGGGTGACTGTCCGGAGGAACTCGGCGGACTCGCCGTCAACCGGGGATCCCATCGTAGCGGCATGCTGGAGACGACCGAAGGCGTGGGGCCGGGCGGGCGGCAGGTTCCTGTAGAGGACGATTCCGCCTGGGTCGGTGGCGACTACGCCTGCGGCGACGTGATTATCCTGCACAGCCTGACGATTCACCAGGGCCGGGACAACATGACCACGGACCGTCTCCGGCTGTCCTCCGACTACCGGTACCAGCCGAGAAGCCACCCCGTCCGGGAGGATTCTCTCCAGCCCCACATGAACTGGCTGACGTGGGACCAGGTCTACGAACATTGGGATGAGGACGACCCGGTGAAGTACTACTGGAGGGATTGGGACCTGGACGTGGTCAAGCGGGAGCCGCGGTAGGCGGCCCGCGCCTGGACTTGCCCGCGCCTGGACTTGCCCGCACCTGGACAGGTCCTCGGACACGGCCCGCCTACGGCCACGCCGGCGCCTGGGCCTGTATCTGGACACTGCCCGCACCAGGACACCCCCGGATATGCCCAATCCAGTTATCAAAACCGCCCAGCACCTGGTG
Source organism: Gemmatimonadota bacterium (assembly GCA_009837395.1). Classification (GTDB taxonomy): domain Bacteria; phylum JAAXHH01; class JAAXHH01; order JAAXHH01; family JAAXHH01; genus JAAXHH01. The sequence continues at coordinate 11,155 of VXTP01000044.1, read as the reverse complement.
CGCATGTTCCTCCCCAAACCGATGGCAGCGCCGGTCGATATGTCGGGGCGCTACGTGATCGTGACCGGGGCGTCACCCGGTTCGCTCGGGTACGAAACCGCGCGGGTCCTCGCGGGCTGGGGGGCCAAGGTCGTGGCGACCCGGGTCCGGCACGTAGCCCTGATGGAAGCGGCGCTGAAAGACGACCTTCGCAGGCGCGGCGATAACGCGGACAACCTCACGGCACACGCACTGGACCTCTCCGATGCGCACAGCGTCAACGCCTTCGCCGCCTGGTACCGCGACCGACACCAGGGCAAGCTCCATGTGCTGGTCAACAACGCGGGCATCCACAGGAAGACTTTGGCCCCGCGCAGCGAAGTGCCTTTGACCGAAGATGGCTTCGAAGTGCACTGGCGGACCAACTATCTCGGCGTCTTTCACCTGACCCGGGTGCTGCTGCCCCTCCTGCAACAATCCGGTATCGAAAGCGGCGACGCACGGGTCGTCAACGTGTCCTCCGGCCTGCACGACAGGGTAGGGAACGCGGACCTGTTCGACAAGGGGCCGAACAGCGATTTGCCGCAACGTGATTTGTCACCCCGCGATAGGCCGCGCTACCACTCCTGGGACGCCTATGGGAAGTCGAAACTGGCGATGAATCACCTGGCCTTTGAAATTGAAAGGCGATTCGCCGAATCCCACAACCTGCACGGGATGGCCGTACACCCGGGCGTCGTCATGACCAACCTGACCCTGCCGCAGGCGATTGAAGGCTGGATTGGTAAGGCACTCCATCGTATCAGTTCCGCGCTGGCCTCGCTGGTCCTGCTGTCCCCGAATGCCGGGGCGCAGACCATCGTAATGTGCGCGAGCCGGCGTCTGCTGCAAGGGGGAAGATACTACGAGCGCTGCAACGTCGCCGAACCGAGCGCGGACAGCCTCGACGCCGACGCCTCGAAACGCCTGTGGGAACAGTCGGAACAATGGGTCGGGACGCTCGCGTAGGGACGTGGTGCTCGCGCGGACAACCACGCGGCGCGCCGTACGCCGCGCTGCGCAGCGCACGACGAAAACCCGTAGTCAACCTGCCGGAATCAAGCCACCCGAATCAATCCTCAGGAAGGCCCGCATTGGACAACGAACTACTAAAACGGGGGTTCTCACTCCGGCCGCTGACGTCCGCGCAACGAAGGGCGCTGGATACCGAGGGCTTCCTCGTGCTGGAGGAGATCATCCCGCTGGACTGGCTTGCCGGGTTGCGCCACGCTTTCGATGAGATTCATGACCGCGAGGGCGACAAGGCCGGCGAGGAGGTCGCCCAGATGGAAGGCGTGCGCCGGCTTGCCGATCTGGTCAACAAGGGATCGGTGTTTGACGCGGTCTACCTGCAGCCCGAGCTTTTGACGGCGGTCTTCCACGTTCTGCAGCGGCCCTTCAAGCTGCACTCGCTCAATGGGCACGACCCGCTGCCGGGAAGCGGATTGCAGATCTTGCACGCCGATTGGGGCCAGCCCGCCGAACCCGGCGGACCCTATCACGTCGTCAACTCCATGTGGATGCTCGACGATTTCACCCGGGTCAACGGCGCGACGCGCTGCGTGCCCGGCAGCCACCGAATACCCGGCCGCATTACCGACCACGTAGCCGATCGCCTGGCGGACCACCCCGACCAGGTACACCTGACGGGCCGCGCGGGTTCGGTGGCCGTATTCAACGGCAGTCTCTGGCACAGTTCCTATGTGAACCGCAGCGATGCCCCGCGGCGCGCCCTGCACTGCGCCTTCATCGCCCGTGAACACCCCCAGCAGACGAATCAACGGGAGTATCTACGGCCCGCGACCGCCCAACGCCTGTCCCCGCTGGCGCGCTATATCCTGGATGTCGAGGACTGCCCACGTTAGTTGGTTTTACACGAGCAGGTGCGATCGTCCGGCAACGCCTACTATCCAGACAGCTCCTGCTATCTAGCAACTCCTGCTATCCAAACAGCTCCTGCACCAGTCCCCGCGCCCGCCCGATCACGGTTTCGAGGCTACCGGGCGCGAGCTTCGCCCAGTAGGTGACGTCTTCGTTGGCCTCGTGCCCGCCGCGAGCATAGGCCTCCCGCGTCGGCAGGTAGCCTACATAGTGCGTCGTGAGGTGGGCCGGAAAGAGGTAGGGCGCCGGCGAGTTTACTTTGAGGGCCAGCTGACCTTCCACGAAGGGTTCCCCGGGAAGGCCGACAATACAGAGGTCGCCGATGCGAAAGGCCTGGATCTCGTAACTGAACGTGCCATCCCGCATTCTGCACAGTTCGACGCTGCGGGTCGATGCCGCCCGGAACCAGCGCGGGTCCACCTGCCCGTCCGCTTCGCGCGGTGGCCGGGGATGCGCGGTCAGGATTGCATCGACTTCCCGCAAACGGGCGTCCGGGATTTCTCGAAAGGGCAGATCGATCTTTTCGATCCGGGTATCCAGCGCGGCTTCGTCCGAAAAGTTGCCGGCGTACGTCATGTCGTGCACGATACGTTCGCTCAAACCGGACAGTTCGCGGCCCATCCGCCGGTGGTCCGGCCGAAATTCCGGGTCGTAGGGATGCCAGGGGTTGATGTTCCCGCAGCATCCGTTGACGACCAGCGGCACGGCGTCGTCACCGAAGGCTTGCTGCATCTCCCGGGACCAGGCGCCGGGCCAGTCCGCCGACGCCGCCAGGAAGGTCTCGCGGTTTCCGTACGCATTGACCGGGTGGCACGTGTAGTGCAGGAGAAAGGCCAGCGGCTTCCCGTTCATTTCCTGGACGCAGCACACGCCCACCTCCGGATCGATCGGACCCTCCAGGTAGCACACTTCCGAGATCCCGAAGGGTTGCTGCTCCCGGCCCAGCGGTCGGGGCATGAAGATGGTGCCGTCCCGGCGTATGCCGCGCCGGTTGAAAGCCAGGTCACCCATCACGCCGCGGCCCAGCCCGATGCGCGCGGGCTTTAGCCTGCCCACCGCTTGGGCCGCGGCCTCCACCGCAGCGGCCGCGGCCCGGTCGCCATAGGCGCGTTCGGCCCCCCGCAGGTATTCCGTCTCCTCTGTAGTCACCAATGGAAAATCTGGATCCAGCATGAAGTAGCCGAGGCTCGGGGCGGAATGGGTCTGCGTCGCCTGGACCATGATCGCATCCCGATCAATGCCCGTGTGCTCGGAGATCTCCGCGCGGATCATGTCCGTGTAGTCGCCGGTGACGATGGTGAGATCCAGGATCACCAGGCAGACGCGCCGCCCGGCCGCGTCGAAGACGATGGCCTTGGCATAGAGCGGATCGATCACGGTCTGCGTCGGGCGGTGGTCACCGGCTCCGCTGCCGGCCAGATGCGTTCCTTCGGGTGGGGATATGTCGATCATCGCCGCGCCGGCGCTCAGCTGGTTTGACGACTCCATAGTTTTCCTTTCTTCGATTCCATTCGTCGTTTAGGTCTCTTCGTTTCCCTTTCGTTCCTGGATGATTCAGACTAACATAAACCATCCACACACCATTTAAGAAAGGGGAATTCGATCATGATCGAATGGCTGGGTATCGAACACCTTTTCGAACTGTCCCGGACGGAAGCGATCTGGGGATTCTTCACCCCGCTGATCGTCTACGCCGTGTTTTTCGTGGTCCAGCTCATGCTTCCCGGCCGGTGGGTCCCCGGCTACGTCGTCAACCCGGGGACGGGCGAGCCCCGCAATTACCGGCTGAACGGCCTGCTCGTGTTCTTGATCGCGATCGTCGTATGGGCGCTCGAACTCACCGGGCTGCCCCTCGACTGGTTCTACCGGTCCTCGGTCTATTCAGTAGCCGGGGGCACGGTCTTCGCCATCATCTTCACCCTGATCGCCGTGTTCACCCAACCGGAAGGCAAGGTGAAGAACAGGTTCCTGGCGTGGTGGTTCGGCCGGGCCCAGGAGATATCGTTCTTCAGGGAACGCATCGACGTGAAGATGTACATGTACGTCGTCGGGGGAACGATGCTCTCGCTCAACGCCCTGTCCGGCGCCGTGTATCACTACGAGCTCTTCGGCGAGAAAGCCAATCCGGGCGTCATCCTCTACGCGGCGTTCTTCACTTTCTACATCATGGACTACATGGTCTTCGAGCGCGTACAGCTCTATACCTACGACCTGATCCACGAGAATGTCGGCTTCAAGCTGATCTGGGGCTGCCTCGTGGTCTACGGCTGGCTGTTCATCCTCCCGCTTTGGGGATTGGCCGCGTACCCGAACCCCGGGTTCTCACCCGCCTGGACGAATGTCTGGCTCATCGGCGCCACCGCCCTTTTCCTTTTCGGATGGGGCATCTCGCGCGGCGCCAATCTGCAGAAATACACCTTCAAGCGATGGCCGGACCGCAAGTTCCTCGGCCTCATCGCACCGAAGTACATCCAGGCCGGCGAACGCAGGATCCTGTGCAGCGGCCTGTGGGGCGTCGCCCGTCACCTCAACTACATGGGCGAGGGGTTCCTTTCCCTGTCCATCGCCCTGATATTCGGTTACTTCACCAACTTCTGGGCGTGGACCTATTTCATCTTCATCGTGTCTCTGTTCGTCTACCGGCAGTGGGACGACGACCGTCACTGCGCCGAGAAGTACGGCGCGGAAAAGTGGGCGGAATACCGGGAGCGGGTGAAGTACCGGATCGTACCGGGGATTTATTGAGCGCGGGTCGGGGCATTTGTATTCCAGGCACTTCTCGTTCCGACAGCCATCAAGGAGATGCCGCCAATGACCTCCAGCAGCACACAGGAATCCCTGAGATTACTGCACTCCGTAAAGGACAAGTACAATGGTCCTGACGAACTTGATATCCGAAAAGGCGAGCTGAAAAACGGTATCCGGGAAGCGGAACAAGCGTTCGCAGGAAAGTACCCGATAAACAGTCGCCTGCTGGACATTGGATGCGCGACAGGACGATTATGCTTCGCACTCGCGCGGCAGGGATACGACGTCACCGGTATTGATGTCGCCGAAAAACAGATTGAACAGGCAGGGCGTACCGCGGAAGCGGAAGGCGTCGACGTGACGTTCCTACAGTACGAGATGCCGAATCTGCCATTCCCCGACGCCTCATTTGCCGCTGCATTTATGGGAAATGTTTACTGCTATGTCCCGCACCGTGCGTCACGCATCGCTTTTCTTGAAGAGGTCGCACGCGTGTTACGTCCACATGGCAAGGTTTTTCTATCGCAGACGGTCCTGGATTCCGTACTGGAGAGTTACGAAGACCTGTACGATGACAACCATCGTAAGTTCGCTCCCGATTTCGAGACCCTGGAGGAAGGAGACGGATTCGTGCTGGGAGCGCCCCAGTTTCTGCACTTCTTCTTCGCCGAAGATCTCATGGCAGAACTGGAAGCATCTTCATTTCAGGTGGTGAGTCCAGAATTGAAGAAGTCAGATTTCAAGTGTGTACTGCGGAAGTGAGATAGATGAGCCCTTCGAGGTTACATTCGTCAGAGCGCGCTTAAACCCTCCTGCGCTTAAACCTTTCTCGCCACGTGCCGGTCTTCGTAGACCCCTTTGAGGAACTTCTCGGGATTGAGTTCTTCGGGCATGTAATGCCATGCCGTGCTGTAGCGGGTGCGGCTGCTGTGGTTGTCGTAGGCGCCGTGCAGGAGATTGGCGGAAAACAGCACGACCGTGCCCGCGGGAATGACCAGGTCCACGGCCTGCGCTTCATCGACCTTCGTCCAGCTGCCATGCCTGCTTAGCTCCCTGCGGTGCTCGACGATCTCACCGATCCGGTGGCTACCTGGCACCACCCGCAGGCAACCGTTCTCCACGTCCGCATCTTCCAGGTAAATCCCGCAACTGACGATGCGATCCGTATCGGTCCCGAAATAGAAGTTGTCCTGGTGCCAGCCCGTCGAGGTTCCGCCATCGGGCAGCTTCGGAAAGAACTTGGTGCCGAACACGTCGAGATTCTCGCCGATCAACTCGGCCACGCGGTCTACAATCGCCGGTTCCCGCGCCAGTTCCAGCACGCGGTCGTCGACCACGCATACGCCCTGGACTTTGTGCAGCAGACCCGCCCTGGGTTCGCCGCCTTCGTCCAGCTCGAGTGACCAGTGCGGCGTCTGCCCGGTCAATCGACTGCCCTTGGCGACGAGTTCATCGAATACCTGCTTGTACCAGGCCAGTCGCTCGCCCTGTATCAGGGATTCAAAAACGAGAAACCCGTCTTCCCGGTACTGTATTACCTGTTCGTCGGTTAACATGAACACCTCATTGAAATGGCGTGATCAACCGCCTTGTGTTTCCTCGAGCGTCTCCAGCCAGCGATACCCGTAAGCCGGAACCAGAGGTGATCCGGTCATGCCGTCGGGTGATCCGGTCATGTCGTCCGGAGACATGCTGAACTTCTCGACGCGCAGGCGGTAGTTGAATTCGTGCCTCGGGTGGAAGCCCACGATCTCTCCTCGGTAGGGAACGCCGCTATAGACCTTGCAGAACCCGGGATGGCCGTCGCCGCATTCGACCCGGCCCCAATCGATGGTGATCTCCTCTTCCTCTGTCCCTTCCGCCCTGGTCTTCGATACCACACTTGTCAGGACGTACCGGCCGTCGTTGTACCGATTGGCCTCCAGGACATAGTGATAGCCGGCCTCATACTCGAAGTCGTTGATGGTGTCGTCATACGGCACGCCGTTCACCACCGGACAGAAGTCGTCGCTCCGGGTGCATAGAACCCGGGCGGGACCGACCGTCAGGGTTACCGCCGTGGAAGGCGCCGGGGTTTTCTCCAGCTGCTCCAGCAACCGGTAGGCGTACAGGCCTGCGTCCTGCGGCGGCTCACGCCCGCCCCACGGATCGTACTTGCCGATCCGGAGGCGATAGGTATAGCCGGTCTCGTACTCGAACCCTTCGATCGCATCGTAGAAAAAACCGCCGTCGACCACCATGCAGGTCCGCAGGCCCACGCCGTAGCATTTGGCCAGGGTAGGGCCGACGGTAACGACCCGGGTCTCGATGTACTCCTGCCCGTCCGGGCCGGGTCCTGTCGGGTCCGTGTCGCCGTCACAGCCGGCGAAGACGCTGGTAATGACAAGGGCCGCAACGATCGGCAGAACGTAGCTTTTGCAGCGACTGGTTGAAGTATGAAAGTATGGCATGGTGTCGTGCCCTCGATGCGGACATGCCCTGGAAGGCGTTGTGACTGATTGCGGACATGCCCTGGATGGATCCATCGGTACCGTATTCTAACCTGCGAAATTCCCTCTGAATCATCAAGACGAATTTACGGCGGGATGGTTCCTCGAAACCGTTCATTTTCCCCCATATTCCTCTTGCCTGTGTACGGGTGAATTCGGTATTTTTCCTAGCTGTAAGTTCCGATTTCAGACAAGCATCGAATCCTATAGGTTTTACCATCATCCCGCACACGTAAACGGAGGAACGAAATGACGACCAATCAGACCTGGTGGCCGGATCAACTGGACCTGAAGCCGTTGCGACGGAACGCGCCGCAATCCGACCCGATGGACGAGGAATTCGACTACGCCGAGGCGGTCAAGGACCTCGACGTCGATGCGCTTCGGAAGGACATCGAAGCGGTGATGACGACCTCACAGGACTGGTGGCCCGCCGATTACGGCCACTACGGACCGCTCTTCATCCGCATGACCTGGCACGCCGCAGGCACCTACCGCATCTTTGATGGACGGGGCGGCGGCGGTTCCGGCCACCAGCGCTTCGCACCGCTCAACAGCTGGCCGGACAACGGGAACCTGGACAAGGCGCGCCGCCTGCTCTGGCCGGTCAAGAAGAAATACGGCCGGAACCTCTCCTGGGCCGACCTGCTCATTTTCGCCGGCAACTGCGCGCTCGAATCCATGGGGTTCAAGACCTTCGGTTTCGCCTTCGGCCGCCCGGACGTATGGGAGGCAGACGAGACGGACTGGGGCTCGGAGACGACGTGGCTCGACGATCAGCGCCACACCGAGGACGGGGAGCTCAAGTGTCCCCTCGGGGCGGACCACATGGGCCTGATCTACGTGAACCCGGAAGGGCCGAACGGCAACCCGGACCCGGCCCTGGCGGCGCAGTACATCCGCCAGACCTTCAAGAACATGGCGATGAACGACGAGGAGACCGTCGCGCTGATCGCCGGCGGACATACCTTCGGCAAGGCCCACGGCGCCGGTCCCGAGGACCATGTCGGTCCCGAACCGGAAGGCGCATGTATACATCAACAGGGTCTCGGTTGGAAGAGCAACCACGGAAGCGGAAAGGCCGGCGATACGATCACCAGCGGCCTGGAAGGCGCCTGGACCAGCAACCCGGTGAAGTGGGACAACGAGTTCGTTGAGAATCTCTACGGCCACGAATGGGAGCTGACGAAGAGTCCCGCGGGCAAATCGCAGTATACGCCCCGGAACGCCGCCGAAGTGGCCAACGTGCCGGACGCCCATGATCCGTCGAAGAAGCACGCTCCCATGATGCTCACCACGGACCTGTCCCTGAAGGAGGACCCGGACTACGCGGCGATCACCCAGCGCTTTCTCGAGCGTCCGGCGGACCTGGAAGACGCCTTCGCCAGGGCGTGGTTCAAGCTGCTGCACCGCGACATGGGCCCCCGCAGCCGGTATATCGGTCCGCTGGTCCCTGCGGAGCCGCTGCTCTGGCAGGACCCTGTCCCGGAGGTCGACCACGCATTGATCGACGAGCAGGATGTCGCCGCCTTGAAAGAGCAGTTCCTGGCCTCCGGCCTGTCCGTTTCCCGGCTGGTCTCGACCGCCTGGGCGGCCGCGTCATCCTACCGCGGCACGGACAAGCGCGGCGGCGCGAACGGCGCGCGCATCCGCCTCGCCCCGCAGAAGGACTGGGAAGTGAATGACCCGGCCGCCCTCGCCGAGGTATTACCGAAACTCGAGCAGATCCAGGCGGAGTTCAACAAGGCGCAGACCGACGGCAAAAAGGTCTCCCTGGCCGACCTGATCGTCCTGGCCGGATGCGCGGGCGTCGAGCAGGCTGCCCGGGACGCCGGTCATGGCGTGCAGGTACCCTTTGTGCCGGGACGCACCGACGCCACGGACGAATGGACCGACGCGGAGTCCTTCGCCGTACTCGAACCCACCGCGGACGGGTTCCGCAACTACCTCCAGGCCGGCCAGGACGGCAAGCCGGAAGACCTGCTGGTGGAGCGGTCGTACATGCTGAACCTCACCGCGCCCGAGATGACGGCGCTCGTCGGGGGCCTGCGCGCCCTGGACGCGAACACCGGGCAGTCGAAGCACGGCGTGCTCACCGACTGGCCGGGGACGCTGACCAACGACTTCTTCGTGAACCTTCTCGACATGGATATCTCGTGGAGCGCTTCGTCCGAAGGGGATGACTTGTACGAGGGACGCGACGGTCAGACCGGCGAGGTGAAGTGGACCGCCACCCGGGTGGACCTGGTCTTCGGTTCGAACTCCGAGCTTCGGGCCTACGCGGAGGTCTATGGCAGCGATGACGGGCGGGATAAGTTCGTGAACGACTTCGTGGCCGCCTGGACCAGGGTGATGAACCTGGACCGGTTCGACCTGGCGTAGTCAAGCGGGCGCCGGGTGCGGGCCACTGGCGCCGGGCGCGGATCGCTGACGCTTGGTGTAGAAACCGGTGATCAGTAGCCCAGCACGCGGTAGTCGCCGTCCAGGATCAGGCGCGCCGACACGTACATGCCCAGCAACCCGAAGAGCACCCAGGGTGCGTTCAGCGCGCCGATATAGCCAAGCAACTCGGTTCTGGTGATGAGTCGGTGCCGGCCGGCCATGAAGAAGCTGACCCCGTAGACCGACGTGGCGTAGGCCCACTGCCAGGAAAGTACCAGCCCGAGCATGCCGGCCAGGACAGCCGGCATGATGTTCAAGGTCAGAGCCGCGTAGAGGACCAGGGTCGGAATCGGTGTAAAGAAGCCGTTCGCGACATCGACGTTGAACCCCCATGTGCGGCGGTCCGAGAACGACCCGTCGATCTGTGAGTACGTGGCCCAGACATCCGCCCAGACCGTCGGGGCAAGTATGCGCCTCAGCGGCACCCTGGTCAGAAGGAACTCGACCGCCGGGGTACGGCCCGTTTCGCGCTGCCGGGCGCGCCAGTATTCGGTGCGTTCCTCGATATAGTCCCGTTTGAGGAACAGGCAGATCTCCCAGTAGCAAATCACCAGATTGGCCGAGAAAAACAGACTCAACAGGCTGTGTATGGCGTTGAGATCACCGAAGACATAGTAACGCGTTCCGATACCGAGCGTCGCCAGCAGCACGATCGCCAGTGCGGCGAACAGTCCGGGTGCCATCCCGATCTCCTATTCTCGGTTTGCCGTTCCTTAGAAGCGCGCCTTTCCTTTCTAGCGCGCTTTTTCGTTGATGCGCGCCTTTCCTTGAATCAAAGGTAACCCTCCGGATCGAATTTGTACAAGTTTCTTGGTTTGGCATTGCTTTTAAACGCGGTATACGCAGGCATGACTCTGGGAGAACCTCCATGCTGATCTTCGATTCCCACCTGGACATCGCTTACAACGCCCTCGAATGGGACCGGGACCTGTTCCAGCCCATATCTAAAATCCGCGAGGCCGAAGCCGGCATGGCGCAGAAGGGCCGCGGCCTGGGCGTCGTGAATTTCGAGGAGCTACGCCGCGGCGGGATCGGGCTCATGTTCGTCACGGTGAACTGCCGGATCGCTTCGATGGGCAAGCGCTTCTCCGGGGTGCGCACCCAGGACATCGCCTATGCCCGGTGCATGGGCGAGCTGGCCTACTACCGGTTGATGGAAGCCAAAGGGGTCTTTCGCCAGGTACGCAACCGGGCCGAACTCGACGCCCACCTGGCCGAGTGGGAAGCCGATCCCCAGACGACCCCGCTGGGGTTTGTCCTCAGCATGGAAGGGGCGGACGGCATCGTAGGACCCGAACAGGTGGCCGAGTGGTGGGATGAAGGGCTGCGGGTGGTGAGCCTGTGCCACTACGGGGTCAGCTCCTATTCCCATGGGACCCAGGCGCCCGGCGGCCTGACGCCCAGGGGCCGCCCCATGCTCGAAGCCCTGGAGGCGGCCGGGATGATCCTCGATGTGAGCCACCTGGCCGAGCAGGCCTTCTGGGAAGCGCTGGATATCTTCAACGGCCCCGTGCTGGCCACCCACAACTGCTGCCGGGCCCTGTGCGACCACGACCGCCAGCTCGACGACCAACAGA
>VXTP01000009.1 GCA_009837395.1 Gemmatimonadota bacterium | reverse complement strand
CTCCGCCACCGCCTCCGCCATCGCCCACCGTTCCGGACCTGGTAGTTGTCGACTGGGTCGCAGATAGAACATCTGTAGTACTGAACCAGGACGTCAATTTCAAAGCGACGATAGCCAATCGGGGCACTAGAGCTTCAGCGCCTACTACGATCAGGTTTCTGGTCTCTTCGAATTCGACGATTACAACTGCTGATCAAGAGCTTGAAATGGCCAATGTTCCCACTACCGCACCGAACGAGGGAGGAACATGGAATGTATCTGTCAGCAGTAGAAGATCGCAGACGGCGTACTTCGGGGTCTGTATAGACCCGGTCTCCGGCGAGACGAATACCCAGAATAACTGTTCTCAGGGAATTCAAATACGATTCGGAACTGGCGCCGGGGGCAGCATTGTAGACGCTGGCCAGGATCTGTCGAGCGAATCGTTTGAATTCACTGTGAAAGTACGTTAGGAATCTCGTCGCCAAGAAACCCAGTGCTACCGCTTCGCCTTCATGTGCGTCGCAGGTGCCGCGCGGGATTTTACAACAGTATTCGAACCCGAAGGGCGTCTGCGGGATCCGGTGAAACTTGACCGGAAACTGCAGACGCCTTTTCTTTGAAGTTACACCTGTGCTTGCCGCTTCGAATCCGGTCCCGTACCTGGATTGCGGATCGACGTCGATGCAGGAGCCGGCCCCCTGCACGGACAATTTAAAAAAGCCCCGACGCTTATTGCCGTAACGATCAGCCTCGACAAAGATCGGTAGTTCTCGTCGTCGTCGGGATGCGCCGAAGCGTTCACCGTAACGGTTTTCTAGGCATACCCGCTCCATTCCCTTTCAGTCTGTCAGAAATCGTAACTACGCACTACAGTTTTGTATTGCAAAATCATAGCCAAGTTCTACTTTTAACATCGAAATTTCCACAAATCATACCTAATGTTCGTCCAGTGCGACCGGGACAATCCCAGGAAGTCCCGGTACCGGGATTTGTGTCTTCAACCTGGTATAGATTGGACATGACAAAATAGGAAGTTGTAAGGAAGTCACCTGTAGTTCTAGAAGACAAATGATGTGAGTTGATTTCCAACCATTCTAACGGGAGATACATGCTTAGAATTCTACTAATAATCGCGTCGGCAACGTTGATTGCCTGCACGGGCGACCAGGGACCGGTCGGCCCTCAGGGGACACAGGGGGCACAGGGGGTACAGGGTCCACAGGGCCTTCAAGGTTCAGAAGGTCCGGAGGGACCGGTCGGTCCGCAGGGCACGCAAGGCGAGCGAGGGCCGGCAGGAATAGCCGGTCCAGTCGGTCCGCAGGGCACGCAAGGCGAGCAAGGACCGGCAGGAATAGCCGGTCCGGCCGGTCCACAGGGCCCACCAGGAGCGCCGCTGAATTGGGCGGACGTGATCGAGAAAGGAAACATCTACGATGCGGTCTATGTGGTAGGCGCCAGGGTGGAGGATTCAGCGGATACAAGGGTTTACACCTGGGGAACCGCTTTTGCTGCTTACTACACGGACAAGTTGTGGACCAACGCCCACGTCGCTGAAATCCTTTTGGATTTAGAGCAAAGAGAAACAGGTGAGATTTTCCCGTTTGTGGCCAGGGCGGGAGAACGCATTCTGGAAGGACCGGGGCCTGGGACGATTCGCTGGAATGGCGCGATCATTCATGAGGGTTATGAGGGAACGGGTACATCCGATGCATCGCAGAGTCCGGACGTCGCCCTGCTTCTGCTGGAAGAGGAAGTGCCCGGACCGCTGCCGGCCCTCCTGCCGCGCGAGTTCGGCGGGGATCTGCGCGTGGGCCAGCCTCTGGGCACACTGGGTTTTCCATCCGACCTGGCTGGTGAAACCGGGCTTCTTGTATTGCCTACTTTCAAGGAAGGCACGCTGTCTGCGTTGCGTCCTTTCTACACAGATGATTTTGACGGAACCAATACCGGTATGTTGCTGCACGATAATCTACAGATCGAAGGTGGAACAAGCGGAAGCCCAATCTTCGATCACAACGGCTATATCGTGAGCATAAACTTTGCCGGCAAGGAGAATAGGGTCCCGGACGAGGACGGAAACATCGTCAGGATTGAAACGTCACACGGATTCGGCATTCACGTAGAGGCCCTATGGCAAATGACTGACCAGGTGGGCGAGCCGCCGGCCGTTACCGCGCGCGTTGCGGTTTCGGATGGTTCCTACGCGCCGTTTCCGGCTGACTGGGACGGAGAAACAGTTGCTCCGTAAGCAGTTGTGGAGTGCATGTGTTACCTGCTTCGCGCCCAGCGAGTAACTGTTCCTATTATCAGATTGAAAGGATGATCCCTGATGTTTTTTGCCATCCCGATTGTTGAACTGTTCTTTCTGATCATCGCATGGATCATGGTAAGAACAATAGTGAAGCGGTACTGCTAGGTGTTTTCCTGCTGCTTCTCTCCGGCCGGATCGGGAACATCCCCGATGCGAAGTCGAAGTGATCGCCACGGTGGGAGAATAGCGTAGCCTGGGGCACACTCCATGCGCTGATGGATCCTTGCTTCCCGGGTTGCCGACGCGATGAGCGCCGAACGATCGCGGATCGGTGTCCGTGAACCCGTAGAGGGACGTCGAGACATCGGCCGGCGAGTCCGGCGAGTCCAGCCGGCACGCTCAGGGGGGATCGGATTTTACGGCCGCCCGCATGGTGAGCGAGCGGACGGCCGTAAAGGTCGGGACGCGAGACTTCGAATGGGTCTTCTGAATCGAAGCGCGAGATTACTGGGGAGTAAACACCACGGATACGGTGATGGGCATCCACTGCGTGGCCGATACGTCGGTCAACGCGTGGTTATACCGGGCATCCAGCGCGAACGATATGGCAGGACTGATCGGAATCTGGACACCGGCGCCAATGACATCGTCGCCGCCACCGCGATGATAAGCGTCATGGTCTTTTTCATGTGGAAACCTCCCTGTTCGATGCACCTGGATTTACAGAGACAATTACCCTTACATTTGGCAATTGACCATACGCACTTCCTTATGACCTATCATCGCCATTTGAATACACCTTCCTGCACTGCCAATCCATCTCTCCAGGCACGCCCTGGCTGTGAAGAACCCCCACCGCCACATGCGGCCATTGCTGCCGAAACGACCAATAGCGCGGTAACGAGTGAGGTCAAGCGGGTCGTAAGCAAACCAGGGCTCTCCCTGAATCGTATACTCCGCTCGTATACTCCGCGAGGTGTTCATTAATATCACATGTCGGAATGTACAGTAAATATAACTGTTTGATATACGCATAGCTTCAGGTTTTTTCACTTTCCGTTCGTTTTTCGCATGCGTAGCACGGTACAGTCTTTATTTTGAAGTTTTGAACTTCCTCTTCAACATAGCAATCCGATTCGCCTGGCCTTCGGGTGATTTCCATGCGGGTACGGCTACGTCCCTTCCACGATCTACCAGGTGGCGGCCTGCGCCAGGCGCTTCGTTTAGTCTGACGACAAGGTAGGGACCATGTACAGACCGGGTAACAAACTGCTGGTATGGTTTCTTATCTTCAGCTTCGTGTTTTTCTTGGTGGCGGTGATCGTAGAGGAGTTCGCGCTGTTCGATTCCGGGGAAGAAGTGCAGCCGGGTGATCCATCTGGAGGCCTGTACGAGCAGTACGCCGCCACGAATGGTCCGGAGGCCGCGTCCGGTGCGCGATTCGACGGCCATCCCGAACTGTCAGGCCGGCCGTTGCGCCTGGTAACGACAACGTGGTCGCCTTTCGCCGGCGCGCCGGGAAAACCGCGGTTCGCCCTCGATCTTGTCGAAACGGCCCTGGAACGCATGGGCATCGGCGCCGATACGGTCGTCATGGACGAGGAGAGGTTGTCGTCCGTGTTGCTGACCGGGGCGTTCGACGGAAGTGCGGCAGTGTGGCGGAATGAAGCGCGGGACAGCGCGATGATTTACTCGCGGCCGTATCTGGAGAACCGGCTGATCCTCGTGGGGCGGGCAGGCAGCGACGTATCTGCTGCCTCCCTGGCCGGCCTCGCCGGAACGAAGGTCGCCCTGTTCGCCGGGCTCGCGTACGCGAGTGTGGCAGAGACTGAGGACGGGCCGGAATTCGTCCGTTCGAACAGCGACGAGGACGGTGTCGCAAGACTCCTCGACGGCGAAGTGGACTACGCGCTGTTGGACGACCTGGTCGTCCAGTACCTCATCGCTAATCACGGAGACGAAGCACGAACTCGTCTGGTGTTCGGTTCGACGCCGCTGCTCACCCGTTCGCTTCACCTCGCCGTAAACCGCACGCTTCCTGGCGCGGATTCGATCATCTCCGGGTTCGAAGCCGAGATGCGCGCCATGATGGCCGACCGGACCTTTCACGGCCTGCTCGAGCTCGACTGGATCCGAACGGACGTCGACGGCGACGGCCTCGGCGAATACGTCCCTTACCGAGATCGGACCGGTCCGGACCCGCCATCCCATTTCTATGAACTGTTCCTTTCGGACAGTCCGGCCATGGGACCCGGTATGACGCGGCGTTATTTCCTGGACGGCAACGTCTACGAAGACTGGTCTGCCGTGCCCGGCCGCTACAAGACCCCTGACGCCGGCAGGACCGGACCCGATCCGCGAACGACCGGATCATTCAGCTTCACGTGGTAGGGCGTGTGGATTTACCGCCCTCGCATCGCACGATTCCGAGGTGACCTATGAAAGGATCGGCCCTGCTCGACCATATCGTTGTCCGGCTCGTGGTCTATTATATCGCCTCGTTCCTTTTTTTCGCGGCCCTGTGGGAGTTGCTTCCGGGGGTCTTCCTCGAATTTCAGGTGGCCGAACGGATCGAAGACAGCTCCCTTCCGACCCTGGATTTCGAACAGTTCGAGGCCGATGCGGGCCTGTCCCAGGTGTTCGTTCCGGTGACCATGTCGTTGCTGTTTTCCTTTCTCTTCGCCCTGCCCGTGGTCTGGGTCTATCGCTGGACGCGGCCCCGCAAGAAATACGACCCGTCCTTTGCCCAGACCCTCCTCGTCGTCCCCATCGCAATCGCCCTCGTCGTGTTTCTGGTGAAGGACAGCATCGCCCTCGCCTTCAGTATCGCGGGTATCGTCGCCGCGGTACGCTTCCGCACGTCGCTGAACGAAACCATGGACGCCATATATATGTTCATTGTCATCGGCATCGGACTGGCCGCCGGGATCCAGTACGGTTCGGTGGCGATCCTGGCCTCGGTGGCTTTCAATGCCGTCGTGCTCGTCGTCTGGCGCATGAACTGGGGCGCGGAGCCCGCGGTACTGTCCGGGCTCAGGTTGGTGCATCCGGCCGGTGGGCACCCGGGGCCTGACGGGAGCGATCCCGAGGAGGGTAAAAAAGCCAAGCCCTTCACCTCCAGACTCAGGGTACACACGTCGCGCTCCGAAGCGGCGCAGCAGGCTGCCGAAGCGCTGCTGGCGATCTATGCCGCGCGCTGGCAGTTCGCGGGGGTCGTGGAAGAGGGGGACGACGCTTCGATCGTCGAGTTCGACGTCCGGATGAAGAAGAAGTCGGATCCGGCGACCTTCACCGCGGCGTTGGAGAAGATCACCGAAGGTCATGCCGCAAAGGTGGAACTTGAGGAGCGGCTGCAACCTTGAGGAGAGGTGGTCTATGAGGGCCCCGGGCAATAAGCTCCTGGTGGCATTTCTGGGCTTGAGCGTGATCTTCTTCGCGGTGGCCATGTTCGTGGCGGAGGATGCGCCGGACGAACCGGGTGTGGGCGCGTCGATCGATCCGGACATGGAGGCGCGGCGTGATGGCGCACGAGGCGTTATTCCTGAGATGCAGGTTGATGGCGCCCCTGCTATGCAGCGCGCGGCGATGGATTCCGCCGTGAACGCAATGGCTGCAGCTACGGTCAACCAGACCTCTATTGCTGACTCTACCACGGCGGCCTCGGGGTATCCTCCTCTCCTCGGGCGGTACGATCTCGAAAAGCCGGACCGGCAATTCAGGCTGCCGAGGCGGTTGCGGGAGATCTCCGGCCTGGCCATGCTCGCGGGGAACCGACTTCTCGCCCACGATGACGAAAGAGGCACGGTAGTAGAAATCGACTTCCACGACGGTTCGATCGTGAAGGACTTCGAACTCGGCGGTCCGCGGGGCCGGGTCGCCGACGACTTCGAAGGCATCGCCGCCGCCGAAGGCCGGCTTTACCTCGTCACGAGCACGGGCCGGCTCTACGAGTTCGGCGAAGGCGACGACGGGGCGGCCGTTCCCTACAACCGGTATGAGACCGGTGTTGGACGCATACATGAAATCGAAGGACTCGCGTACTATCCGGACCGGCGCGCGTTGCTGCTCGTCAGTAAAAACCCCAGAAACCCCCGCCAGGGGGACCATGTAGCGATCTACTACTGGTCGCTCGATACCAGGCGGCTCGTAGAAGGCGGTCCCATCCTCATCGAGGCTGCCGCGTTCGCCCGTCCAATCGATCGCGACACATTCCAGCCCTCCGGCATCGAACGGCATCCGGTATCGGGCAATTTGTTCATCGTGGCAGCCCGCCAGCGCGCCGTTGCCGAGATCACCCCCGGTGGAACGGTCCTCGCCGTACGCAGACTGACGGCCGGCTTGCATCGGCAGGCCGAGGGCATCACCTTTGCTGCCGACAATACCTTGGTTATCGCGGATGAAGGGGCCGGGAAGCGCGCGACCCTGAGTTTCTACCCTGTTGCGAAGGATCGGTAATTGCGAGGCCCGACTAACGCCCGGCGGAAGGCACAACGAGCGAAAATGTATATGGGTATGGTGGAATGCCGGCGGGTTTTGCGGCCGGTGACCGCGCTGTTGCTGGCGCTGGCCGTAGTCCTGGCGGGTTGCCATGCCGGACGACTCCGGGGCGAGAACTACGACGCGGATGGAGCCCCGTTCATCCGGTGGGAAGCCCCGGCGGGCGCTTTGCAGGCGGACGCCATCGCCGCCGAGGGTCCGGCCGATACAGCCCGGGTCGCATTTCGCATCATCCTGGCTGGAGACACCGGGGAGCCGGTTCCGGAGGATCCCACGCTGGCGGCGATCGGACAGTGGGCGGTTCCGCCGGATCGCGCCGCCGTGTTGTTACTGGGTGACAATCTCTACCCGTCGGGACTGGAGGAGGATAACCGCGCCTGGGGCGAATCCGTGCTGCGCCAGCAACTCGAGGCCACCTCGGCGCTGCGGATCTTCTTACCGGGCAACCACGATTGGGGTTCGTCTCCGCGAGACTGGACGGGAGATCGCGTCATCGAGCAACAGGAGTTCGTACTGGACTGGCCCCGAGGCGAAGTGGATTTCCTGCCCAGGGACGGTTGTCCGGGACCCGCCGTCCGCGAACTGCTTCGGCCGGGGCAGCGGATGGAACGGGGAATCGCGGTCATCGCTATCGACTGGTTGCCCTGGTTCTCCGAGGTCCACGACGGCAGCAAGTGCCCTGGCGGTGAATTCGGACAGCGGATCGACGACGCCTTCGCCGCGTTGGAAAACCACTATGTAATTTTGGCGAGTCACTATCCGCTACGGTCGGCCGGCGACCGCGCCGACCTGGACCGCGGGGTGTTCTTCGATATCCTGGTCAATCTGTATCATCTCCTGCTGCAGCCGCGATCCGAACTTACGCTGCACCACCCGAAGTACGTGGACTTCGCGGAAAAAGTCGAGATTGCACTCGGAAGACACAGGCCCCTCGTCTACGCCGCGGGACATGATCACAGCCTGCAGCTCTTCGAAGGCGATGAGGTCGCCAGGATGCACATCGTGAGCGGGGCGGGCTCCACAGGCAAGGTGACGCGCGTGACCGACCTTCCCGAAACGATCTTCGCCCATGCCGTCCCGGGATTCGTCGTGCTCGACTTCGTCAACCTCGAGGGAGAGGGAGACGGAGATCCCGCCGTGCCGGTCGTGCGCGTCGTAAGAACAGGCCAGGAAACGCCCGTCTTCCAGATGCGCATACCGTAGCAAGCCTACCCTAGAACATGAACCCGAAGTACAGGTACAGCTCGGTCTTGTCCTTGCTGTCCATCATCGCCAGGCTCAGCGTCGCCCGCCGGTCGGTGAAGGAGACCCAGAGCCCGCCGCCCCGGCCGATATGCCAGTTGTCGGCATTGCCCGGGTCGCTCCCGTAGAATACACGCCCCACGTCGACGGCGGCGAACGCGCCGAGGTCACCGGGAACCAGGAACTTGATCGGGGTCAGCCGGAAACGAATCTCGCCGTTGCCGTAGACCGCGGAATCCCCCGCGAAACGGAACTTGCGGAATCCCCGCAGGTTTTCGGAACCGCCGATCGCAGCGGCTTCGTGGAAGGGATAATCGCCGAGGACGGTTTTGCCGCCCACGCGCAGGGCGAGGGTGGGGGAGGCGGGGATGTTCGCCGAGAGGTAGGTGGACGCCTCGCCCGCGACATTGCCGAAGATCGATTCGACGTCCCACAGCGCCGGGTAGAGTTCACCGGCCAGCCTGATCCGCACCCCCCGCCGGGCGTGCGCCGGATGGTCGCGGGTGTCGAAGGCGACTTCCCCGCGCACCCCGGCCTGCCCGAAGGATCCCGTCCCGTACAGCGGCGTTTCGTAAGACGCGATGAACTTCTCTTCGTTCTCGTCTAATGAGGTGTAGGTGATCTTGGCGACGGGGCCGGCCGCCAGGTTCCACTTGCCGTGCGCGTCACCGGAACCCGTGAATGACAGGGCGGGTGCGAGCAGGAACTGCGCCTGTTCAAGCTCGTAGAACGGCTCGTCCTCCGAGAGATTGTAGTCGTTGCCGAAGCCGTTGAAGCGTACCATATTGATGCCGGAGTACCCCATCTCCAGCTGTCCGTCCAGGCTCCGAAGCATATGTCGGAACCGGCCGGAATAGGTGACGAAGGGTTTCGCTCCACCCCGCGACGCGACGCCGACGTCGATGGCGTACCGTGCGGCATACGGCGCTTTCCGGTAGCCATAACTCAACCGGGCGTACTGAATCCCTGCGTAGAAGCCGAAGTCGGACTTGTAGAAGACCACCGGGCGAATACCCGTTACGCGGCCCCAGTCGAGGGTATAGATGTCCTGCGAGATCGCGCTTTCGTTCCTCGGCCGCACGAAACGTCGCTCGTTGACGTGCGCCCGGCCGCCTTCGAAGCGATTTTGGCCGCGCGCGTCGTAGAACCGCGTCGTCCCACGTCCCGCCCGGGAGTTGTTCGCGAAGGCATCGTCGCCCCCACCGCCGTCCACCTGCACCTTAATCCTGGCCCGGTCCCCTACGATGTTGGTCTGATCGTCCCCGCCGTGCAGGTAGATCCGCACTTCCTCGGTCTCGTGGGGGTAGAGCGTACGGCGAAAATACGGGATGTCCGGCGTCCCGGCCAGGCTGATGCGCACCTCTAGCGCGCCGTCCGCCTGGTGTTCCAGTTCGAGGTATTCGTCCTCGTCCGTCGCCCGGATTTCGACCTCGTTGCTAATGAACCCGTAGTACCGCGCCGCGAAGTCACCTAGCGTGTCCCGGCGCACCTTCAGCGTCCGGGCCAGGAAGTCCCCCACCTGCGTGTAGAACGGATCCGGCAGGCGCCTCACGGCTTCGTCGATCACCGGGTCCGGCAATTCGGACTGTACCGTGTCAACTACCTCCTCCCATGCGCTCCACTCCATTTCGGCCAGCAGCCGGCGGTCCAGTTCCCATCCCGTACGAGATAGGCCCCTGTGGTTCGGATATTCTTCCTGGAAGCGTACAAATTTGGGTTCGATCCGGCGCACCAGTTTCATGAACTGGCCGTCCAGGTCGATGAAGGCCTTGTCCCGGTCTTCCGGTACGGGCAACCAAGTGAAGCAGTCTCCGTCCGGAAACTGGGCCCAGCGCCACTGGCCGCGGTGCCGGTCCGAATCGCCGATGAGAAAATCGATCAGGCGCGCCTTGAGATAGGCCCGGGCATCCACGCGTTCGCAGGGAGATTCTTCGAGGCCTTCGTAAAGCCGCTCCGAGCCGCTCACCCTGCGGGATCCGGCAAACCCCGGCTCGTTACCGGGGGCTTCGGACGGATGTTCCTGCAAGGTGCCGATCAGTCCGGCGTATTCCTCGCGGAAGGATTCCAGCCTGGGATCGTCGGGGATCACCACGAGCCGGTGCGGCGCATGCAGGACGCCCGTGGCCTCCATGAGGGCGTCCACCACCAGGCCCGCCGCCGGCAGATGGGCGCTCACGAGGTCCTGGATCACGTCCTCGACAATCGTGTCCTTGAGTTCCTCCAACAACCGCTTGGACGGATCCTTGTCAATCGAGCGCACCGTGTAGCGGCGGCCGTCCTTTCCCATGAAATGCAGCGATATGGACTGGCCGGCGCCGCCCGGGCGCATGGGCGACAGCCCGCCGCCCACGGCATCCAGATCGAGGACCGGCAGTTCGAGCGGCGTCGTCCAGAGCTGGCGGTAGTCGCTGCCGTAGAACCACCGGCCGAAACCGCCCTTCTCGAACCGCCCGCCAGGTATCGCTATATGCGTCGTGTCGCCCTGCGCCGGGACCGAGCGGAAGATGCGCTGGCCGGCCTGCGCCGCTGCCGAATCGGCGCCTGCGAGGGACAGCAAGGCAGCAAGCAACACGGGAACGATCAGTGCAGCGACAAGCGGCGCGGGGGTGCATCGGCGCCGCCTGGGACGGTTGTAGCGTGTGTTTAGGATCATGGGAATTCCCCAGTTTAACTCAAAGGACTACATGTGCGCTTTCATCACATCAAGTAACATGTACGCTTGACCGGGTCAACTTCAATTCGTTAGTTTCAGGTTTACCATTTCATATTGGGGAAACCGATTACTCGCTTTGACAGACACTCCTTACAAATGGAGCGCAATATGATTGGAAGACTACGCGCTGTTGTTTCGCGATCATGGATTACCTCCGTGCCGTTGCACGACGCCGCTTTCCCATCACGGAAAACCTCCGTGCCCTCGATGGTTTTCGTGATGTCGCTGATGTTCGCCGCGATGCCGCTGATGTTCGTCGCAGGATGCGCTGAGATTGCACAGGAAGAATCGACGCCCCCAGCTTCGGCCCCGCCCTCACCCGAAGCGGTCTACCTCACCTCGGAGACCACGGCGGGCATGAACCTGCCCTTCTCGGACGCCGTGCGCGTGGGGCACCTGCTGTTCCTTTCCGGCCAGATTGGGAACATCCCCGGTACGACGGACCTGGCGCCGGGGGGCATCCAGGGCGAGGCCCGCCAGACCATGGAGAACATCAAGGCGGTCCTGGAAGCCAACGGATCCTCCATGGACCGGGTGATCAAGGCCACGGTCATGCTGGCGGACATCGCCGAATGGCCCGCTTTCAACGAGGTGTACGTCACGTACTTCCCCGGCGACAAGCCGGCCCGCAGCGCCTTCGCCGGCAGCGGCCTGGCCTTCGGCGCGCGGTGCGAAGTCGAGGTGATCGCCACGGTGGGGGAATAACTAAGCCATACAAGCCGGAAAGGCGGTGTATGATATGAAAGAACCCAGAAAGAAACTTCCACCCAATGATTCAGAGATTGATCAGGAATACAAATCACTGATGGCCGATCACAGGTCACTGGTGAGCGATCATAGGCGCGTGTTGGACAAGATAGAACGAATCGTCGACGCGAAGGCGAAGGAACAGGGAATCTCTTTCAATAACGATCAATAGCCATGGCTAAAGGCAAGTTCTGGCACGACGGATTGCAGTTCTCCTGCCACGGGTGCGGTCACTGCTGCACCTTCCCGGGCGGCTTCATCTACGGCAGCGAGAGGGAATTCCGGCGTATCGCCAAATATCTGGACCTGCCGTTCGAAACCTTCCTGGAAAAGTACACGGAAGAGATCGACGGCTACGTATCCCTGGTCTCTCCGGATGACGGACCCTGCGTATTCTACGACCAGGGATGTTCCATCTATCCGGTACGGCCGTCCCAGTGCAGCAGCTACCCCTTCTGGCAGGACATCCTGAAGTCGAAACGCCGGTGGGCACGGGAAGCGGAGACGTGCGGGGGCATGAACAAGGGCAAGCGCTGGACGCGCAAGGAGATCGAGGCGCAGGCGGCCAGCCGGACGGAGAACCTGATGGCCGCGAAGAAACGGTCGTAGGGAGTGCAGACACATGGACGAGGACATCCGGAAAGAGCAGCGCGGTGATGAGCCGGAATCGGCGGCAGCGGAAAACGATCTGGACGGGCTTAACCAGCTGGACAGGCTGGACCGGCTGGACAAGTTGGACCGGGTCAATCGGCGCACGTTTATCAGGGTGAGCGCCCTGGCTGGCATGGCCGGCGCGGCCGGTGCGGCCGGAATTGCGGCGTCCGGTTGCGACAGTGCGGGCGAGATGGGTGGATCATCGGGAGGAGCGGGTGCGGGCGGCGCGGGTGGCACAGGGGGTTCGGGCAGCGACTTGGCCAGCGCTGGCGGCGACCCCGATGCCATTGCGGCCGATCTGAGGGACAACGTCTACACCCGGCTGCTCGGCGTGCGGCCCCATGTCGGCGCCCACGAGCACCTCTCGAGCATGGGCGGCTCGCGCATGCCGGCCGAGGTGATGGAGGCCATGGCCGAGGCCA
The DNA here is from genome assembly GCA_009837395.1 of Gemmatimonadota bacterium. Lineage (GTDB taxonomy): Bacteria > JAAXHH01 > JAAXHH01 > JAAXHH01 > JAAXHH01 > JAAXHH01. Next base: position 5,449 of record VXTP01000009.1, on the reverse strand, counting down.
ACCGATACTTCGTGGACATGGCGGAGCTGCACGACGCGGCGGGACGGCGCATCGCCGAGATCATGGGAGCGGAGGCCGCCCTGGTCTCGTCCGGGGCCTTCGCGACGATGCTGGTGGGCGCGGCGGGCGTGTTGACCGGGTCCGACGAGGAGCGGATGCGGCTTCTGCCCAATCCGACCTGGCCGAAGGTGGAGTGCCTGTTCCAGACCGCCCATCGCTTCTTCTACGACAACGTGTTCGGCCTGGCGGGCATGACGCTGGTGGAGGCCGGCACCCGCGCGGAATACGAGGCGGCCATCACGGACCGGACGGCGCTGCTCGTGGGCCTGGCCTATATCGAGCACCAGACGCGGGGCGTCCCGCCCTTTCCCGTGCGCCACCGGCAGGAACACGACCCCGAAACGCTCATGCCTCTGGAGATCATCGAGATCGGCAAGCGCAGGGGTGTGCCGGTGATGATCGACCTGGCGTCCAACCTGCCGCCCAAGGAGAATCTGACCAAATACCTGGAAGCCGGCGCCGACCTGGTCGTGGTCAGCGGCGGCAAGGGGATTCGTGGCCCGAATTCGACGGGGATCCTCGCGGGCCGCGCCGACCTGATCGAGGCCGCCCGGATGCAGAACGCGCCGAATAACGGCATCGGTAGGGGGCTGAAGGTCGGCAAGGAGGAGATCGTCGGCCTGGTCGCCGCGCTGGAGCGGTACGTGGCCCTCGACGAGGACGAGGAGATCACCGCCTGGAACGGGAAGGCCCGCTGGCTGGCGGATCAGTTGCAGGGCATCGACGGCCTGGAAGCCCGCTACGAGCTCAACACCCACGGTTACCACGACGTGGAACTGCTCTGGGACGAGGCGGTGATTCCCCTGTCCCGGGAAGACGTGGGCCGGCTCTTGCGCGCGGGCGATCCGAAGATCATCTACGACGGTCCGGGTCCGCGCACGCTGCAGCTCGAGGACGGCGAAGTCCAGCTCGTGGCCCACAGGCTGCGGGAACTGTTCACCACGGGAAGCTAAAAGGAACTCCGAAAGGAAGGGCATGGCCGACGAAAAGCCGAACGGAAGCGGCGCGCCTGGCGGTCCGCCGGCAGGTGACCGGCTGACTTACGAGGATTCCGGCGTGGATTACGACCGGATCGATCCCCTGAAAGTCCTCGCCCAGCGGGCCGCGCGGGCCACGGGGGCCAACCTCGAGCGCGCGGGTGCGCACACCGGTGTCCGCGAAGTGGCGGCCAGCCGCGGCGAGTCGGCATACGTAGTGGACATCGGCGACGCCTATCTCGCCTCCATCACCGAATGCCTGGGCACCAAGGCCCTGGTGGCGGACGCGATGCGGGAGGTGCAGGCGGAGTCAGGGGTATCGCGGGTGTCGGGGCCGCCGGTATCGAAGGCGCTGGGACGGACCTGGTACGACCACATTGCGCAGGACACCATCGCCACGGCCGTCAACGACCTCGTCACCGTGGGCGCGCGGCCCCTGAGCATCCACGCCTACTGGGCCGCCGGTTCGTCGGACTGGTTCGACGACACCGAACGCATGAATGACCTGGTCGACGGCTGGAAGGCCGCCTGCAACGTCCTGGGCGTGGCCTGGGGCGGCGGCGAGACGCCCTGCCTGACCGGCGTGGTGGAGGAAGGCGCCATCGACCTGGCCGCCTCCTGTGTGGGCATCATCCGGCCGAAGTCGCGCCTCACCCTGGGCGAGGACCTGGCAGCCGGCGACGCGATCGTCCTCCTGGAAAGCAGCGGCATCCACGCCAACGGCCTCACCCTCGCGCGCAAGCTGTCCGAGCGCCTGCCGGCGGGGTACGCCACGGTCATGCCCGGGGGCCGCAAGTACGGCGAGGCCCTGCTCGACCCCACCGTGCTTTATCCTCCCGTCACCGAGGCGGCCTTCGAGGCCGGCATCGGCCTGCGCTACATCGCCAACATCACCGGCCATGGCTGGCGAAAGATCATGCGCCACCCCGGCCCGTTCACCTACCGCATTACCGAAGTACCCCCGGTTCCCGAGGTCCTGCAGTTCATGGTGGAGGAGACCCGGCAGACCGCGGAAGAGGCCTACGGCAGTCTCAACATGGGCGCCGGCTTCGCCCTCTTCGTCCGCCCGGAGGACGGGGACGCGGCCGTGGCCTGTGCCGAAGCGCAAGGCATCCGCGCCTGGGTTGCCGGCGTAGTAGAGGATGGCCCCCGCCAGGTGGTCATGGAGCCGCTGGGTGTGACGCTCAGCGGAGAAAGTCTCGCCTTGCGGGACTGAGTAGTCGCGTTTTTTCCAGCCTGTCTTCTTACTTTTTCCAAGAAAAACTCCGAGTATCGCCTGGTGATCTCCGACTGATACGCTTTAGAGGTCGGTGATTCATTCAATGTCACACTCACCAGGAGGTCGGAAGATGACCGGAATGTCCCGCGAAAACTGGGCTTTTGGCGCGCAGATCGTATCGGCCATAGGCATCCTCGTAATCGCCGTCGTCACTTTCATCAATCAATCCAACAAGGGATTTCGGGATGAAATTCGGACCGAATTGACCGGATTGCGGACGGAAATGCAATCCGAATTCGCCTCCATACGTTCCGAAATCCACGATATGAATACACGCCTCGGCCGCGTCGAAGGTTACCTGCGCGTATCGGTAAACGAATGAGGTCTGAATAATGAGCGAACACAGCAAGAGAGATTGGTCATGGACTCCGGTTATTACAATCGCCGGAATACATGTAATGATGACGGCCATCACCGTTACGGTAATACTCTTATCATATGGCGACCTTAATAACAGGATGCTTTCGGTAGAAGAGAAACTGAGAGACTTGATCGAGGTTGTATCAAGCTTGAAGACCGAAATTGATGTCATTAAACGGGAAGTGTCCAAATAGAAATCATTCAGGAAGAGATCGTATTAGCGCAAGAACACTCTGGAGGACAAGATGGATAAGCGTTTGGGGATGTTGGAAGCGCGCATCGTCGCACTGGAAGACAAGTTGGATAGGCGCCTTGACTACCTCGAGAACAAGATGGACAGGCGCCTTAACTATCTCGAGAACAAGATGGACAGACGTATTGCCGCCTTGGAGGACAAGATGGATACCCGTATAGGCCGGCTGGAAGGGGTGCTGATTACGCAGCAGAAGGCGTCGTGATGCCTTACACTACAGTCCGGAGCACTGTTGAACGCCGCTTACGTTCTGAATGCCGTCGATCCATGTCTGGAATGCTGAGGTGGGTGGTACGCACAGACTTGTGTTTTCCAACTTCAGATAGGTCATTTTCTCGAGCCCGGTGAACGCAGTCGGCAGTGGTCCGGAAAGTCCCGGATTATCGTTGAGCCAGAGTGTCCCGAGTTCTGTGAGTTGTCCCAGCTCCGGCGGGATCGCTCCCGTCAAACGGTTGTCGTCAAAAGTCAGCGACGAAAGGTTTTCGAGTTGACCCAATTCGGGAGGGATGGACCCTGCCAGACGGTTATCCTTGAACCACAGCTCCCTAAGGTTGATCAGCTGTCCCAGTTCCGGTGGAATGTTCCCGGTCAGTTCGTTCCTGTCAAAATAGAGCAACTCAAGTTTGGTGAGTTTTCCCAGTTCCGGTGGGATATTCCCGGTCAGTTCGTTATGGTTGAAACCCAGGAAGGTGAGCTCGGTGAGTTGCCCCAGTTCCGGCGGGATGTGCCCGGTCAAACGGTTCTTGGCAATCGACAGGCTGGTGAGTTTGGTGAGTTGGGCCAATTCCGATGGGATGTCTCCCGTAAGCATGTTGCTGCCGATATGCAAATCAGTAAGGTCAACAAGCTGTCCCAATTCAGGCGGAATGGTCCCAGTCAGTTTATTAGCGGTAAGACTCAGCTGTTCGAGGCTGGCCAATTGCCCCAATTCCGGCGGGATACTCCCCGTCAGCTCATTGCCGGCAAGGTAAAGGATCGTCAAATCGGAAAGTTGCCCCAGTTCCGGCGGGATGTTCCCCGTCAGGCGGCTGTTCAGGATACTCAGCCAGGACAGGTTGGTCAGCAGTCCCAGCTCCGGCGGGATATTGCCCGTCAACTCGGTGCTGTCGAGACTCAGGGAGGTCAGGAGAGACAGCTGTCCAAGTTCCGGTGGAATGCCGCCCGTAATTCCATTGCCCGCCAGCCCCAGCCAGCGGAGGTTGGCGAGTAGCCCGAATTCCGGTGGCAGGTTGCCCGTCAGGTCGTTGTACCTGAGGTCGAGTACGCCAAGCGAGGCGAGATGGCACAGTTCTGCGGGAAGGGGGCCCTGGAGGTTGTTCCGTGGCAGTTCCAGGCGTACTACTTCTCCAGAAGCACTTGCTATGACACCGTACCAGTCGCTCAGGGGCCCATTGCTTAACCAGTTCTCGTTGTTGGTCCATTCGTCACCGTTGGTGGCCTGGTACAGGATCGACAGGACCTCTCGGTCCAGGACCACGTCTTTCACGGTTATGGACGACGTGGACGATTCCTCCCCCGATCGGGCCGTGATCTCCACGGTGCCGCCGGCCACCGCGGTCACGAGACCCTGGCCGTCGACCGTTGCGATCGATTCGTCGCCGCTTTCCCAGGTCACGTCCGCGCCGTCGATCGCATGCCCGTTATGATCGAGCACCGTTGCCATCAACTGCACCGTATCGCCGGCCGCCGCCAGTATGGATTCTTCCGGATCGATCACGATGCCGACGGGCGTTTGCATGACCGTAACGTCGCTGCTTGCCGACAGATCGCCCGAGGTGGCCGTGATAGTTGCGGTGCCATTGTTCACCGCGGTCACGAGGCCATCGGCGCTCACCGTCGCCGCGGACGCGTCGCTGCTTTGCCAGGTCACGGCGGCTCCTTCGATGGTCCGATTATTCGGATCTACCACCTTCGCGATGAGTTGGATGGTCTCACCGATGGCCGTGAGGTTGACCTCGGAAGGTTCGATCGCGATACCGGTGGGCGTCTGCATGACCCTGACGGTGACGCTTTGCTCGGTACTGCCGGATCGGGCCGTTATCCTGGTTGTGCCGTTGCCGGTCGAGGTTACCAGGCCGGTCGTGCTCACGCGTGCCACTTCCGTATCGCTGCTTCGCCAGGTCACGTTGGCCCCCTCGATTGTCTGTCCGTTGCGGTCCTGTACCGTGGCGTTGAGCTGCACCGTCTCGCCGATGGCCGTAAAGGCGACCTCCGTGGGTTCTATGGTGATCCTGCCGGCGGTCTGTACGACCTTTATTTCAATGTCCTGCGAGGCACCGCCGGATCTCGCTGTAATCCGGATTATCCCGTACATGACCGCGGTCGCCAGGCCACCCGAACTGACCGATACGATCCTGGGGTCCGCACTGGTCCAGGTTACGGCAGCGCCTGCCATCACGGCGCTGTTCTGATCGAAGACCCGGGCTGTCAGTTGGACTGTCTGGCCGATCGCGTTCAGCGTCGCCGAGGACGGCGTGATGGTTATGCGGGTCGCTACCGGGGTCGGCGGCGGGGTCGGCG
>VXTP01000022.1 GCA_009837395.1 Gemmatimonadota bacterium | reverse complement strand
GCAGGGATTCCTCGTACATGAAGCGCTTGTCGTACCAGCCGTGGTCGCCGAGGAAGAATCCCTGGTCCGACGTATAGATCACGATGGTGTCCTCACCGATGTCCTCCTCATCGATGAAGTCCAGCAGCCTCCCCACGTTGTCGTCGATCGAGGCCACGCACCGCAGATAGTCCTTGATATAGCGCTGGTACTTCCAGCTTTTTTCTTCGGCGGGAGACAGGCCCTCCGGCACGGGCACCTTCAGGTCCTCGGCGTTGAGATCGCGTTCGACGCGCATCCGTGCGGCCGCGGCGGCCTGGGCACGGTTCGAGTAGTCGTCGTCGAAGGTCTCAGGCTCCGGGATATCCTGGTCTTCATACATTGCGGCGTGTTTGTCATCGGGCTCCCAGGGCCGGTGCGGCGCCTTGTGATGCACCATGAGGCAGAAGGGGCGTTCCCGGTCGCGCCCGCGAAGCCATTCCAGCGAATAATCGGTGATCAGGTCGGTGGTATACCCCCTTCGCGTCGACCGCTCTCCCATCTCGATCATCTCGGGATCGTGGTACAGGCCCTGGCCGGGCAGGACGTCCCAGTAGTCGAACCCCGTGGGATCGTGGATGCCGCCGTGCCCCAGGTGCCACTTGCCCACCACCGCCGTCTGGTACCCGTGTTGCTGCAGCACCTTGGGATAGTTCAGCAGCCTGCCGTCCAGGTGGGTGTCCAGCGTGGTGACGCCGTTTACGTGGTTGTACGTGCCTGTCAGGATGGCCGCGCGGCTGGGCGTGCAGATGGAGTTGGTGCAGAAGCAGTTGTCGAACCGCATGCCCTCCGCCGCGATGCGGTCGATATGGGGCGTCGTGTTGATACGGCTGCCATAGGCGCTGATGGCGTGCGACGCGTGGTCGTCGGACATGATGAACAGGATGTTCGGAAGTGACTGGGACATGGGACCTTTCCGATGTTGAGTAGATGTTGATAAGACGTTGAGCTGACCTAGATTTAACCTGGAAAACTCAGGACGCCAGTACGGTCCTGAGGGTCGTTGCGGCGATGTTTGCGCCGCAGATGACGATGGCCACGGTACGCCCGCGGAATTCTTCCTTCCGTTGAAGCAAACTGGCCACGGCAACGCCGGCGGCGCCTTCGACGATCTTGTGATGGGCATGGACCATGAACCGGATGGCCTCGCCGATTTCCTCCTCCGAGACCAGGATGTAATCGTCGACCAGGTCGCGGCAGACCGGAAAGGTGATCGATCCCGGCTCCACGTCGCCCGCCGAGCCGTCGGATAGCGTTTCGCCGTGCTCGGTGCTTACAATGCGTCCGGCGCGAATACAGTGATACATGGCCGCCGACTGGTCAGGCTGGCAGCCGATAATCCGTGTATCCGGACTATGCGCCTTCAGATAGACGGCGATCCCTCCGATGAGCCCGCCGCCGCCGACGGTAACGAACACATCGTCGATCGACGGCAGTTGTTGTGACAGCTCGATGCCGATAGTACCCTGGCCGCCGATGATCTGCGGATCGTTGTAGGGTGAAATCCATGTCCTGCTCAGGGCGGCGGCCTGCTGCTGGGCGTACAACTCCGTTTCCAGAGGGTTGCCGTCGTGGAAGACCAGGTCCACGGGATACTGTTTGATCGCTTTCATCTTGGAAGGATCGACGCCGTTGGGCAGGTAAATGGTCCCCGGACAGCCGGTGATCATGCAGGCCCGGGCAACGCCCTGCGCATGGTTGCCCGTCGAGGACGTCACCACGCCCCGGGACAACTCCTCTCCGGTCAGCGACAGCACCTTGTTCATCGCCCCGCGCGCCTTGAAAGAGTTGGTGTGCTGCTCGCTTTCCATCTTCAAGTAGACATCCGCCCCGGTACTGGCCGAAAGCGGCATGGAGTGGATCAGGGGCGTTTGCAGGACGTGGGATCTGATGCGTTCTTCCGCGCTAAGTATTTCGGGGAGTAAGGGATGCATTAATGAGTGGATGGTTGTCAACCCGGGTGCGCCACTTCGACCTCGATGTGGCGGATCAGTCCTTCCTCCGTGAAGATGATCGTTTCAAGCCCCCGGCGCTCCACGGACTGCTTCGTTTCGGCATGGCTGGCCCGCATCGTGAATTCGAAGGAGGCCGTGTCGTCGGAATCCGCGCGATAGTCGTCCACCGTCCAGTGTACGTCGGGGAAGGTGGCAAAGAATCCGGTCATCATGTCCCGGATCTGAACCAGGCCCTCGAACAGGCCGAATTGCGACGACCGATAGGTGGCATCGGGATCGAACATGGGAAACACCTCGTCCAGCACGTGACGATTCGATCGCTCGACATACAGCCTTGCCAGTTCCGTCGCTTTCTGTCGATCCATGCCATGCTCCCCAGGGTGAAGCGTAAACCGTTCTCCGGCGGTTACGTGGGAAAATGTGTCGATCGCTTGCATGCCGTGTCAAGTTGGAAAACCGCATGAAAGGCAACCGGGAAGAATGGCCTTGGAGGACGACAGGGCGAACACGCGCCGCAGGGTTGACGCGCTGCGTATAATCTAGAAACAACCAACGCGGCGCCTTACCTATCGGAGACTCGATGACGGATCCTATCATGAACACAAACGACATGCTCGACGACGTGGAAACGCCCGCCGTATTGCTCGATGTAACCCGGATGGTGGGCAATCTGCGCGCCATGCAGGACCTGGCGGACCGGCACGGCGTCTCGCTGCGGCCCCACATCAAGACCCACAAGTCTCTGGAGATCGGTCGGAGACAGATCGCCCTGGGCGCATCGGGCGTCACCGTTGCCACGGTGGACGAAGCGCAGGTCTTCATCGAGGGCGGGTTCGAATCCATCACCGTCGCCCGGCCGGTGGTATCGCCGGGGAAGTGGGACCGGTTGCTGTCCGCCGTAAAGGCTCATGGCACCGACTTGCGCGTGGTGACCGACTCGAAGAAAGGCATCCAGGTGGCGGGCGAACGGGCGGCGGCCCACGAGCAGATTGTTAGGCTGTTTCTTAAAATCGATGTGGGACTGCATCGGTGCGGCCTGCTGCCCAACGACCCGCGTGTCGGGGAGCTGGCCGGGATGATCCACGACCATGACAACCTGGAATTCCGCGGAATCCTTTCCCACGCAGGCCACGTGTACGGTGCGAAATCCAGGGCAGAGGCCGCGGAGGTCGCGGAAGCGGAGCGGCGCACCATGGTCGCGGTGCGCGACGCCTTGCAGTCGGACGGTCTTCCGGTCCGGGAGGTCTCCGTAGGCGCAACGCCGGCTGTCCTCGCCACCGAGCGTTTCGACGGAATCACGGAAATCAGGCCCGGGAACTATGTATTTCTCGACCTGCTCCCTGCCCGTGTGGGCGTAGCCGGAGTTGCCGATGCCGCGCTGACCGTGCTGGCCACGGTGATCAGCAGGAACGAACACTATTTCGTGACGGACGCCGGGTCGAAGACGCTGACTTCGGATACGGGCGTCCACGGCATGACGGGCAACCAGGGATTCGGCCTGGCCTACCCGGCATCGGGATTCCTCGAGCGCGAGGGCGAGATGATCGTGGAAAAGGTCTCGGAAGAGCACGGCATGGTTGGGCGCAACGGACTCGATCTGGCCATCGGGTCGAAGATCCGCGTGGTGCCGGTACATAGCTGTCCCGTGGCGAACCTGGCCCGGTCGTATGCCGTCCTGACCCCGGACGGCCTCGAGACCTGGCCGGTGGATGCGGCAGGCGGGTCAAGGTAGTATCTGGCGGCAGCAGCCCAGGACGTATCGTGCTATCGAACTCGGACGGACGCGCGTCAACCGGCCGCGAAGGTGCGTCAGCCGGCCGCGGAGCCGCATCGGTCGGTTACCTACGCCGCCGGGCTTCATCTCGGCCAGAAACCGGGAAGGATGCTTACGCTGCGTCGTGATGCACAGCCGTTCCTCGGCCCGCGTCAGGGCAACGTAGAATACGCGCCGTTCCTCCTCGACATCTGCTTCTGAACCGGTCATCCGCCGGTGGGGCAGGATGTCCTCCACCACGTGGAAGAGGATGACGCCCTTGTATTCGTCCCCCTTGCTCCGGTGAATCGTGGTTACGGTAATGCGATCGTCCCGGGACGCACCGGGATGTAGGTGGTCCATCTGGTCCGCGGCGGCTTCGGACGCCATGGCCTCCAGGTACGTATCCACGAATGCTTTCTTGCAGTGACACCGGGCGGCTATTTCGCGTATCGAATCAATGGATTTCGCGGCGGATGCGGCCATGCGCTGGCGGCTGTTTTTCTCCTGCCTCATGTAGTATGCGCCAAGGCCCGTCCGCTCCAGTAATTCATTCAAGAATTCAACAGGAGACCCGTCCGGCGACGCATAGACGCCGCGCAGGACTTCGATATTGTTCTGGTAGGTCTCTACATTGGCGATCACCTCATTGGCAACCACCTCATTGGCGACCACCTCATTGGCGACCACCTCATCCCGCGGACCGACGGTTCGCCCACCGGGCAGCCTGTCCGTTCGCTCGAAGAACCGGTGGCCGAGTAACGCCGCTTCGCGCAACTGCTCATTGGAGAGTCGCCTGGATGGGAAGGAAAGGCTGAGGGCATAGGAAAGGGGATTGGCCCGTTCATCACGGGCGATGACATCGAAATACGCACCCAGGGTCCTTCCCGCGTGGGATTGGAACAGTGCGCCGGCGTCCATCGGGTCGAAGGGCAGATCCGCCTCATTGAGCGCGGACTGCAGGGGCGCCGCGATCGACTGGACCCGGACCAGGACGGCCATGTCCCCGTATCCGTAACCCCCTTTTCTCCATCGACGTATCGTGCGTACCACGGCATCGGTTTCCGCTTCCAGCGAAGGACATGCGATGACCCGGATGGTGTCCCTGCCCGGTCCGGCCTGGACCTGTACGGGACGGATAGGCTTGTCGAAGCGGTTGACGTTGTTGGAAATGACGCTGGCGGAACGGGTTACGATGTCGGGCCTGCATCGGTAATTCGCGCCCAGGGTGTGGATCGCCGCGCCCGGATACCACCGCTGGAACGAGCGGATATTCTCGGGGTCCGCCCCGGTGAAGGTGTTGATCATCTGGTCGTCGTCGCCCACCGCGAACAGGTTGTTCAGGGGCAGGGAGAGCAGCCTGAGCATCAGGAACTGCACGGGTGTGAGGTCCTGGACCTCGTCCACGAGGACCGAGTCGAAGCGGTGCTGGTAGACCCTACGCGCAACGGGATGCTTCAGGAGGAATTCCACGGCGCGGAACAACTGCTCGTCGAAGGTCATCAGGGCTTTCGCGTTCATCCGGCGATCCACTTCCTCGCGTATCCTGCGCGCCTGGTCACCATCGAACCCTTCGATCTCGACACTGGGGTCGTCTCCGCCGAAGGGAATCAACGTTCTCCTGAACCGTGAAGCCGCTTCCTCGTATGCGATGACCAGATGCTCGGGAAAGGGATAAGGCGCGGCGGAGGCGTGCCGTTCGAAATCATCCTTCAGCACCTTCCTGAACAGATCGGTCAACCCGCCCGGCAGCGTCTGATCGGTAACGACGCCATAGCCCGCATAGGGGCTGTCCGGCGCATGCCGGCAGATCTCGTATCCCAGGCTGTGCAGCGTTCGGATATGGACGCCTGGAAGTCCGGCATCGCCGTGTATACGCTCGGACATCACCTCGCTCGCCGCCTTGTTGAAGACCACGCACAGTATCCGACCAGGATCTATTCCGCCCCGAACGGCTTCCACGACCCGGCGCGTCAACACCCGCGTCTTGCCTGAACCCGCCGGGGCGAGGGTGAGCACTACGCCGGAACGGGGTTTCAGGCACCCGGCCTGCTCCCCGGCAAGGCTCGGATTCGGGTCAGGCATCCGGATCGGCGGCTCGTTTCCCCGTCCCGTCAGCGTCGATCGAACCTTCTCGACACACGCGTCGAGATCGTGCACGACATCACTCCCGCTGAACCGTACGAACTTTCGAATTCCGTGTTTCTCGGTCAGCATCCTTTCCAGATGGATCTGGTCGTCACGGACAAACGCCCTGCCGTCGATCTCCACCGCAACGGCGCTATCATGCGGATCGCCATCGTGCGGGCTGCCATCATGCGGATCGCCATCATGCGGGCTGCCATCATGCGGGCTGCCATCATGCGGACTGCCATCGTACGGGCTGCCATCATGCGGGCCGTCGACCAGCGCGTCACTGACCAGCGCGTCGACACAGGCCGGTCCCAGCCGCACGTGGAGCCGGTGAGGCAGGCCTGCCCGCGTAAGTCCCTCGTGCATCATGACTTCCACGGGGGTCAGCCAGGGCTTCCTCGACGCAGACAGCGCCTCTGAATCGGGAAACACGACACAAGTAAACACCAGGAGAGACCGCAGCTGTTCTCTCAATAGGGGCAACATCGCCGCTTCGATCTCTTCTTTATCCGGTATTTGAACCGCCCCGGTGTCCAGGTCCTCCTCGTTCCATGAGGCGAACAGGTACAGGGGGATGTATCGCCTGTACGCCGGAAGGACGATGCGATTCACCAGGCTGTTCAGATGGGGCGTGCACCGTGACGTCAACTTCAGCACAATACGATCGGGATCGCCCGGTATCTCCTGTTCTTCATCCGGATCGACCAGCATGGCCGTGCCCGGAAGGGACTCGACTTCAGGCAGCGAAAACGTATCGGGACACCGGAAAACGGCCAGTCCACGGCCCTTTCGTTCCCACCGGGATACCTCGTCCGGCGGAAATATGGCCGGACAAATCGCGGAGGACTGTTCCACAGGTTGCATGGCGTCTGCTGTATGTGTTTCGACCATGGGATGGGATGCTCCCCCGATGGCGCAACATCGTAATCCACTTCGCGGGCGACCCGTTCGCGGGCGACCCGTTCGCGGGCGACCCGCGATCCTCACTCGTATCAGTCGAAACGAAGAACCAGCTCTCGAATCCATGGACCCCTACCATAAGGACATTTCATTGATCGAGCCTGTACTGTCGTGTATTTTCAGTTTGAGGAGGCCAGTGCGATGGGTGTCGTAGAAGAGACCATCTGGGGAACTTTCCGGTCCCGGCCCGTTTTTCTCTACACGTTGAACGGAGCGAGCGGTGCGGCCGCGCACGTAACCAATTACGGCGCGATTCTGCAGTCCCTGGAGATTCCGGACGAGGCAGGGCGTCTCGTGGACGTGGTGCTTGGCTTCGACACGCTCGAGGATTACCTGGGCGGTCATCCGTTCTTCGGCACCACGGTCGGCCGCTGCGCCAACCGGATCGCCGGCGGAAGGTTCACGCTGGAAGGAAGGGATTACCACCTGGCGATCAACGACGGGGCCGGCCCCAATCACATCCACGGGGGACCGGGCGGATTTGACAAGCAGATCTGGGAGCCGGTGGACTTCGGCCAGCGAGAAGAAGGACCCTTCGTCTCGATGACCTATACGAGCGTGGACGGGGAGGAAGGATATCCCGGCACGGTGGAAACGACGGTTACCTACACCCTGACCGGTGACGACGAACTAAGGATTTTGATGAAGGCGCGGACCGACCGGTCCACGGTGGTGAACCTGACCAATCATTCCTACTGGAACCTGAACGGGCACCAGGCCGGTCCGGTGCTGGACCACGAGGTTACGCTGTTCGCCGACGCCTACACGCCCGTCGACCGCCATCTCATTCCCACGGGGGAAGTCAGGCCGGTCGCCGGCACGCCCTTCGACTTCACGGAACCGAAGACCATCTCCGCGGAGATGGACGCGATTTCTTCGCCGGGTCTGCAGGAGCCCGACAGAACGGAAGGTCCGGGGGGAACGGGAGGTCCGGGGGGTTACGACCACAACTTCGTCCTGCGCGAAGCGGACGGGCGGGTGAGGCCGGCCGCTCAGGTAGCTTCCCGGCGATCGGGCTTGGCCATGGCGGTCCGGACCGATCAACCGGGCGTACAGTTCTACACGGGAAACAACCTGACCGATGCGCTCACCGGGAAGCAAGGCGCCGTGTATGGCAGGCACCACGGCTTCTGCCTAGAGACACAGGCCTTTCCGGACGCGGTCAACCGACAGGGATCGCCGGGATGGCCGTCGGTCATCCTGCAACCGGATGGCGTATACCGTCACGAGGTGTGCTATGCCTTTGCGTCCACGTCCACAACCACGTCCGCGTCCGCGGAACCGGACCGATGACCGGGCCGACAGCAGTTCGACGGTCCCGAACCGGTCGACCGGCATGCCGCACCGCGCTCATCGTGTAAAGACGGTCTGGCGCAGGTGGTCAGCCTGGTCGGATACGAGGAAGGCGAGGATCCTGCCCACGCCCTCGGGATCGCCCAGGTATGCTTCCGTCTGCTTGAGCGCTTCCTCCGCCGATCCGCCCTGGGATTCGGCCGCCTGGGCGATGTTCCTGAGCTTCATGGGCGTCGCGATCCCTCCCGGACAGACCGCGTGAACGCGTATGCCGAAGGGCGAAAGCTGGCTCTCGAGGACGACCGCCTGCCCGTGCACGGCCCCCTTGCTGGTCCCGTAGGCCACCGATGAACTGCCTCCCCGGACGCCGGCGCCGGAGGACAACAGGACGATGACGCCCTTTTGCTGTTCCTTCATCACGGCCGCGGCATACTTGCAGGTAAGAAAAGACCCCTTCAGGTTGACATCCATTACGCGCTGCCACACGGCCTCGTCCAGCTCGTCCACGGGTACGAAGGCGCCCTCGAGGATGCCCGCGCAGTTGATAAGCGCGTCGATCCGTCCGAAGTCTTCGACCGCGCCCGCCATCAGCGCTTCGACCTGCCGGGCGTCCGAAACGTCCACCACCTGGCAGGAAGCCTCGCCGCCCGCGGCGTGTATATCGCCGAAGGTCTCTTTCAGCCCGGCTTCTTCGATATCGGCCAGGACGATCCGCCCCCCGGCCTCCGCACAGCACAGGGCCGCGGCCCGGCCGATGCCCATGGCCGCGCCGGTGATGACGACCGTCTTGTTTTCGAGCGACATGTTGCCGTCCTTCCTCGTAGGGTTACGCGAAATTCACCCGCATTCACCGATTCATGCCGATTTCATTCCGATCCTTTCTGGTATTTTAATCACTGCCCGCCTATTTATCAAACCCCGATGCGCAATAGCGCTTCCTGCGTCGGTTCATTCCCCTGATACGCCCCCAAATGCCTTGACAGGCGTACTACACGTGTGTAAGCTTGTGACAGGCGCGGAGATAGGACCCGCGGCGAATCCGGTATCCGAATCAGCAGTCTGGCTGCGCAATCCCATCCGGCTCGGACCCATCCCGATCCCGACAGGACCCGTTTATGGACCGCCGACATTTCCTGGAGACCCTCGCGGCCGGACTCATAGCCGGCGGAACCATGCTTCCCACGCTTCATTCCGTCGCCGGCCCCCTGTTTGTTCCCGTTGAAAAGGACGAGGAGGGCCTGACTCCCCTGCCAAGGTTCTTCGCCGTAGCCATTGTCTCCTTTCCACCGAAAATCGACGTCGAAAAGGAACGGCTCGAGATTGAAGGCGCTGTTTCGAGTCCATATGCACTGCGGTACGACGAACTGCACGCATGGCCGCAGGTCACGCAGGAGAGCATCCTGCGTTGCGTCGGAGGCGCCCAGGGAAGGGCCCGGTGGGTCGGCGTGCGGCTGCGCGACCTGCTTGATAAGGCGGGCATGGACCCGGATGCCCGTGACGTCATTTTCTACGGAGCGGACGAATACGAGAGCAGCGTACCCGTGGGCGAGGCGATGAAGAAGAGCAGCATGCTGGCCCTCGAAATGAACCACGAGCCGCTGTGGGCCAAACACGGTTCGCCTGTGCGCCTGGTCATGCCCGGCATGTACGGATACAAGCAGGTCAAGTGGATTACCCGGATCGAAGTCACCCGCAAGAACCACAAGGGATACTGGGAGAATCGCGGTTATTCGGACGATGGACGGATCAAATCCTGAGGAGCCAGGCTTTTATGGACGCCATGCTGGTAACCGGTGGAGCCGGGTTCATCGGCAGTAACTTCGTTCGATACACACTGAAACACCATCCCGAAACACAGGTCGTGGTGCTCGATGCGCTGACCTACGCCGGCAATCTGGCCAACATCGACGACTGCGCGGGTACGGACCGGTTCCGCTTCGTTCAAGGGGATATCCGGGACAGGGACACGGTCGACGATGCGATGCGCGGCGTCGACACGGTCGTCAACTTCGCGGCCGAATCCCATGTTGACCGATCCATCCTCGACCCGTCCTCCTTCATCGAAACGAATTACAACGGGGTCTACGTCCTGCTCGAAGCGGCGCGGCACCTGGAAGTGAAGCGCTTTCTGCAGGTGTCCACCGACGAAGTGTACGGCCACGTACCGGCGGGTTTCTCTGTGGAGAGCGACGCCTTCGCGCCCCGCAGTCCCTATGCCGCCAGCAAGGCCGCAGCGGATCTGCTGGTCCAATCCTACTTCACCACCTACGGCATGCCCGTGCTGATCACGCGCGGCGGGAACACCGTCGGACCCTACCAGTACCCTGAGAAGGTCCTGCCCCTGTTCATCACGAACGCCCTGGAGTACAAGCCGCTGCCAGTGTACGGCGACGGAAGCGCGGTGCGCAGCTACCTCTACGTGGAAGACCACTGTTCCGCCATCGACCGGGTGCTCAGGTCCGGCGAGGCGGGGAACGCGTACAACGTGGGCACGAACCGCGAAGTCAACGGCCGGGATCTGGCCGCCCGCATCCTGGAAATCCTCGACCGCCCGGCGGGCCTGCGCGAGTTCGTCCCGGACCGGAGCGGGCATGATCTGCGGTACGCCCTGGACTGCGGCCGCATCCAGGCCCTGGGATGGCGCCCGTCGCTCGATTTTGACGCGCTGCTGGACAGGACGGTGCGGTGGTACGTGGATCACCCGCAGTGGTGGCGGGAGATCCGGAACGAAAGCGGTTTCAGGTCGTATTACAAGAAGCAGTACGATGAACGATATCAAACTTGAAAACGGTATCAAACTTGATGAGGTCCAGCGCGCACATGGAGTGTAAGACTTGACGTACCTGTCGCTGCTCGAGTCGGTCGTCCTGGCCGGATCGGTCGTTCTCGTGGCCTATGGATTCCTGTTGAGCTTCATCGGCCGGATCCGCGGAAGCGGCAAGGTACCGCTGATCTTTCCCCGGCACGTCTTCGCCCTGGTGGTGCCGGTGGGAAACGACGAAGGCACGATCGGCAGGACCGTGGAGAATCTGCGCCGGAACAAGTATCCGCGGAGCATGTTCGACGTGATCGTCGCTCCGGTGAACTGCACGGATCAGACGCCGACCATCGCGCGGCGCAAGGGGGCGGTCGTCTACGGACCCGGGAAGCAGCGCTGGGCCGACGCGGATGACGCAGTCCACGGCGTGTTGGAACGGCTTTCCACTAAAGACCGCTATGACGCCTACGTCGTCCTCGACGTCCGGTCCAGGATTTCCACGAATTTCCTGGCCGTGATGAGCGACAAGCTGTCTCGGGGCGCACTGGCCGTCCAGTCCGGCTACAGCGTAACCGGAAGAAAGTGGACCTGGAATACGGCGAGCAGAGCCCTGCTGAGCGCCTTGAAGCCCTCCTGGCTTACGAGCTGGCCGCTGAATCTCCGGCTGGCCGGCGGTATCCATCGAACCGGACTGTGCATCTCCCGGCGGCTGGTAGAAAAACACGGCGTGAATGAGCCCCGGCTGGACAACGTGCTGGGATATCAAACCAAACTGCTGCGCCACGACGTGGTCATCCAGTATACCGACCAGGCATGGGTATACGACCGTACCCGGTCTCTAAAACCCGTTCCCTCCACTTTGGACCGCCTGAGATCCAGGTGGAGAATTGCCCGAACCGACGGACTGCCCCTGATCACGGATGGACTGAAATGGCGTAGCGCGGCACAGGTGATCGGCGGTTTCAACCTCTTCATGCCCTCGTTTAACACGACGCTGCTCACGGCGCTGCTGTTTTTCGGCCTCGCTGCGTACCTGCACGGCGTCGCTTCGGCCATCTCCCTTGGCTGGATCGCACTGATCGCCAGTCTTGCGATCTTCGTGGTATTCAGGCTGTGGTTCATGCGCGCCCCGGTCCTGGCCTACGCGGCTTTGCCGTCCCTGCCCCTGATTCTGTGCTGGCAGGCCGTGAGATCCTGTTTTGCCTCCAGTCCGAAGCCGCTGCCGGCCAATGCCGAGACCAAGGCCAAGAAGGACCAACCCGAAACAGGAAGCGGGCGCACACAGGGCCGCAGGCCGCGCAGGCGGTATTCGAGAAGACCCAGGCGCCAGCCTTCCTGAGCAGGATTGGCCCCGTGTCGGTCTTCACGAGCAGGCCAGCCCGGGAGCGTGACCCATTCCACTTCACCACGCGTTGATTCTTGGATTCCTGCAGGGCGTCACGGAATTTCTGCCGATCAGCAGTTCCGGCCATCTCGTGGTGTACCAGTGGCTGTTCGGACCAGGCGGCCCAGGCGGACCGGGCGGTCCAGGTGAAACCCAGTTGCTCTTCGACGTCATGGTTCACCTCGGTACGCTGATCGCCGTCCTGATCGTGTTCCGATCGGATATCGCCATGCTGGTCTCCGGTGCCTGGCGTGTGGTGACCGGCCATGCCGATGAAGACCGGGGCGTGCTTCGCCTCTTGCTCCTGCTTGCGGTGGGTACGGTCCCGGTCGCGGTATTCGGACTGGGATGGAAGGACGAGCTGGAGCAACTGTTCTCCGCACCGGCCTATGTCGGCTGCGCGTTCCTGGTCACCGGTACCATTCTGTGGTTGTCCCGTTTCTCGGGCCGGCAGGGCCAAGCGGACCGGGACCTGCAAAAGACGACCTGGTTCGATGCGCTGCTGATCGGCCTGGGCCAGGCGCTGGCGCTGATTCCCGGTATCTCGCGGTCCGGAACGACCATTTCCATCGCCTTGCTGTTGGGACTTGACCGGCGGCTGGCGGCGCGTTACTCTTTTCTATTAGCGGTCCCCGCCATACTGGGAGCGGTTGCCGTCCAGGCAGTAGATTCGGGCGGCATTGCTGCGGACCAATGGACCTCGGTAGCGGTGGGAACCCTCACGGCGGCCGTGAGCGGTTACATCGCGCTCAAGCTGCTCCTTCGCATCGTTGTTGCCGGCAATCTGTCCAGGTTTTCGTATTATTGCTGGGGAATCGGACTGCTGACACTGGTCGGCGCGTTGTCCGGGCTGACCGGGCTGTCCGGGCTGACCGGGCTGGCCAGCGCATTCTGATTTGGTCTGAATCCACCTCCCTCGGCACCTCACATTTTCAAAGACGGGAGCCAGGCACATGAATCCAGACATCAGCAAACTACTTGATGAATGGGACTACACGGGGCCCGACAAGCTCATTGTGCGCAAGATCAAGGGAGAGGACGGCCGGACGAGGATCCAGATGCGCGTGGACCTCGGCATCCTGCAGATGGAGTGGTCGAACCGGCCGGACGGCCAGAGACCCCACGGGAAGGCTTCCCTGCTGGATCACTTTCTGGATAAACTGGAGAAGAAGAAGGCGGACAAGGGACCGGACGCGCAACTCAGTCTCTCCCACGAAGACTGCGTGAGCCTTCAGACGGAATCGCTGCAGTATTACTACCGGCGCATCTGCATGTTCGAACTGGAATCATACCACGAAGCCTGCCGGGACGCCGAACACAACCTGCAGATCATGGAAATCGTACGGACCCATGCCGAAAACGACGACGACCGCCTGTCCCTCGAGCAGTACCGGCCCTTCGTCATCATGCACCGCACCCGGGCGCGAAGCCTGATCGCCACGGATTCGGGCGATATTGACAAGGCCCTGCGCCATATTGAAGAAGGGATTGAGGAAATAGAGACTTTCTTTCGTTCCTACGACCGGGACGACCTGGTCAAGGAAAGCCAGGAACTGAAAGTCTTACGGGACATGGCCGAGGAGATCCGAAAACAACAGCCCCGTTCCGAGGAAGACCAGTTGAGGGCGGAATTAACGGAGGCCGTCGAGAACGAGCAGTTCGAACGGGCCGCCGAAATACGGGATGAACTGAAGAAGTTCGATCTGCCCTAGACCGGAGCCCCCCTTGCTTTCCTGGATCAGATCCGCCGACCGTCAACTCATCCTCTTCGTACTTGGCGCGGTCAGCATGGGTCTTTCGATGGGGCTGGGTGAAATCAGCTTCAACAATTTCCTCAGCGACACCTACCAGATGGACGCGATGAGCCGCGGCGAGCTCGAGTTTCCCCGCGAGTTGCCCGGCTTCCTCGTGGCCGCCTTCGCCGGCATCCTCTTCTTCTGGTCGGAACTGAAGATGGCCGCCCTCTCCATGGTGCTGATGGCCGTGGGATTCATGGGGCTTGGGTTATACGGCGATCTTTACGGGCTGATGCTCACCTCGATGATCATCTGGAGCATCGGCATGCACCTGCAGATGCCCGTGACCCGGACGATCGCCCTCCGGCTGGCCCGCGAAGGACGGGGCGCCACCATGCTGGGGCGCCTGAGCGGGATCCAGACCGGCGCCGCCATCCTGGGCAGCATCATGCTCTGGATGGGTCTGGGCGGCACCTCACTCGGCTATCTGCCCGTTTTCACCCTTGCCGCGCTGGTGGCCCTCGGAGGCGTCTACAGCTACCTGGCGATGCGTCCCATCGAGGGGCACACGGGCAACCGCCCCACCTTTATCATGCGGAAGCGGTACACCCTGTTCTACCTGCTGAACATCCTCTTCGGCGCGCGGAAGCAGATCTTCATCACCTTCGGTCCCTGGGTGCTGATCAGCATCTTCGACAAACCGGTATCCACCATCGCCTCGCTCCACCTGGTCGCATCCGTCATCGGCATGTTCTTCGCGCCGCAACTGGGCAAGCTGATCGACCGGTTCGGAGAACGCCTGGTGCTGATGATCGACGCGGTACTGCTCATCGGAGTCTGCGTGGGCTACGGTTTCGCCGCGGAAATGGGGCTGGGCGCGTGGGCGGTGGATCTCATCTATGCCAGTTTCGTGCTCGACCTGGTCCTGTTCAACGTCAGTATCGCGCGGACCACCTACGCCAGCAAGATCGTCGTGAAAAAAGACGATCTCACCGCGACCCTGTCCCTGGGCGTCACCATCGACCACGCGGTGTCCATGTCCATTCCCACCCTGGGGGGGCTGGTGTGGGTCATCTACGGCTACCAGCACGTCTTCATCGGCGCGGCGGTCGTCGCCGTCCTTACCCTGGTGGCCACCGGTTTCATCACGGTGCCCCGGCCGGGTACGGGCCGGGTGAGCCAGGCGGAGGCGGCCGGGTGACTGCCGTGGTCCGCGGACGGGCCGGCGCCCCGATCGAGGCGACCTCCCAGGCGGAGGCAGCGGGTTAGCCGCCAGCCATCCAGCAGGCTAGCCGCCTGCCATCCAACCACCGTCCACCACGATCAGTTGTCCCGTGAGAAAATCCGAGGCCGGAGAAGCCAGGAATACGGCGGTGCCGGCGATGTCCTCCGGTTCGCCCCAGCGGCCGGCCGGCACGCGGTTCAGGATGTAGGCGCCCCGCTCGCTTTCTTCGACGGGACGGGTCAGCGGCGTCCGGATGTATCCCGGGCAGATGGAATTGATGTTGATGTGGTACGGAGCCCAGTCGATGGCCAGCTGGTAGGTCATGGATGCGATACCGCCCTTGGCGGCGGTGTAGGCGGGGATATGGGGAATGCCCGTAATGGCGGCCAATGAAGCGATCTGGATGATCTTGCCGTACTTCCGCTCGATCATGTACCGGGCCGCAAGCTGGGTGAGGAAGAAGGTGCCCTTCAGATTGGTGTCCACGACCCGGTCCCAGTCCTCCTCGCGATAGTCCTCCGGCGGCGTGCGCACGTTCACCCCCGCGTTGTTGACCAGGATATCGATCTGCTTCCAGGTTTCCAGGGTCTTTGCCACAAGGGATTCCCGGCCGTCCCTATCCGAGACGTCCGTTTCCACGACCAACGCTTCGCCGCCGAACCCCCTGATGGTCTCCCCGGTCTCCTCGAGCCTGGAGCGGGTCCGGCCCGCCAGGACGACCCGGGCGCCCGATTCGGCCATGGCCGTCGCGATCCCCTGGCCGATGCCTGTTCCCGCGCCGGTGACGATGGCGACCCTGTCCTTGAGCGAAAACCGTTCGAGATTCATCTGTGCTCCTGTGAGACTGTCGGTCCTGCCGGTTCTGCCGGTTCTGCCGGTCCCCGCGGTCCTGGTGACCGTTTACCGTTGACAACGTCCAACCGAATCTGATATCTGTTTCCTGTCGGGCGACGGGCGAGTAAATATACAGCCCGGCACGCTTCGTGGCAATGAGACAAACGCGTTATGCGGAAAGCGACTCGACCATGGGTACTCCCGCGAATCCCGACCCCGTAAAACTAGTATGCGCAATTATGGGACAGGACGAAACGAAGCTGGCGGAGGGCCGCGAGCTTCTGGCCGATCGGTTCGGTGCGGTGGAGTTGGCCGGTCCGGTATTCGACTTTACCTTCTCATCTTACTATGAGCGGGAAATGGGGGCCGGACTGGTCAAGCAGTTCCTCGGATTCGGGCCGCTCGTATATCCGGAGAACCTCGCGGATATCAAGCGCGCGAGCAACGGCCTCGAAGCCGGACTGGTCCGGTCCGACGGCATGCCCGGACGGGCGTTGAACATCGATCCGGGCTACGTCAACGGCGGCCAGCTCGTCCTGGCGACCACCAAGAACTACAGCCACCGCATCTATATCGGGAAGGGGATATTCGCCGAGGTGACGCTGCTGTACACGCGGGGCGAGTTCACCCCGTTGCCCTGGACCTATCGGGATTACAGCACGGAAGCGGCGCTGGCCTTCTTCACCCGCGTGCGCGCCGCTTTTCTAAACCAGCGGGGAAGTTCGAAGAACGGATGACCGAACGCGTCCATTCGGATGACCGGAAACACCCGGCAGCCGAAAATCATAACCGCCAGTTCATTTTGTCTTGACCTGTTTTGAGCGCCCGGTTTATTATACCCGTATACCAAACTTCCACTACGATGACGATTGTATCTACAGGCGGACTGACCCCTTTCAGTCTGCGTAATCCCGTCATCTCGCATGTGGTCGCCCGCGACAGAAACCAGGCTGATCCCGGTCCGATAGAAAGACTGCATACATGATTCGTCTCAAGGTATATGATGTGGGGCCTCCCTATCCCCTGCACGCCACCCCCGTACTCTGGCTGGCCGACGAGCAGGAAGAGCAGGTGCTGATTCTGTTGATCGGCATCGCGGAAGCCTTCGCCATCAAGAGCCAGATCGACGCCGGCGAAGAAGCGCCGCCGCGGCCCATGACCCACGATCTGTTGAATTCAGTCTTCGATCACTTCGACGCCGAGATCGAGTTCGTGCTCATCTCCGAACTGCGCGAGCAGCAGTTCTACATCGCGGAAATACACGTGAAGGCCAACGGACAGTCCATGACCATCGACTCGAGACCCACGGACGCCATCGCCCTCGCCCTTCGTGCCGACGCCCCGATCTACGTGGAAGAGGAAGTCATGCGGGCGGCCGGCAAGCGCATGCCCAAGAGCAAGGACGAGAACGGCGAGGACGCACTCGCCGCGTCCATCGAGGAACTGGAAGCCGAAGCGGGCGAGGAAGGCAAGGTGCCCGCGGCGCAGGTGGCCGCCGAGGAGCTGATGGAATCCGTGGAGTTCAAGCGTCAGCCACGCACCCCCCTGGAAACGGCGCGGCAGAAACTCCAGGCAGCCATCGATGAGGAACGGTACGAGGACGCCGCCCGTCTGCGCGACGAGATCAACCGCCTGGAACAAAGCGCATGAAGGGGTAGCGTGCGAGAAGCCATCACGATGTGGAAGTATACCAGGATGGTCGTCCTGGTAGCCCTGACGGCAGCCATGTATGCCGCCGTTCTCATTCCCTTCAAACTCCTTCCCATCATCCCCGGCATTACCGAACTCAGGCCGGCCAACGTGTTTCCGGTCATCTGTTCCCTCATGTTTGGACCGGCCGGCGCGTGGGGCGCCGCCTTCGGCAACCTGATCGGCGACCTGATGGGCGGCACCTATGGGCTGGGCAGTTACTTCGGCATGGTCGGCAACTTCCTGCTCGGTTACATTCCCTACCGGTTGTGGCGCATGCTGACCAGCAAAGAGCCCGGTGCGTGGTCCCCGGCCATGCTGGTCCGGTACCTCTACGTAACGCTGCTGGCCAGCATCGCCTGCGGCGTGACGGTCGGCTGGGGGCTGGACATCCTGGGGCTCGTGCCCTTCCACGTGCTGGGGCCCCTCATATCCATCAACAACTTCGTCACCGCGGCCATCCTCGGTCCGCTGCTGCTGCCGGTGCTTTACAAGCGGGTGAAGCAGTGGGGCCTGCTCTATCACGACGTCATGGACCCCGCCGATCTTTCCAGGGGTCGGCTGCCCCATCTGGCCCACGTGGTCATGGTCCTGGCCCTCTTCGGCAGCCTGTACGCCGGGGTGTCCATCTCGCTGGGCCTGAACGAGGAAGCGGCCCGGACGATCCCCCTGCTGTTCGGCCTGGAGATCACCGCGCCGGAAAGCCTGCTCGTGCCGGCGGGCGCCAGCGTCGGAATGGGGCTGCTGCCCCTGATGGTCCTGCTCTTGATCGCCTGTTTGCTGATCTGATGCTGACGGGGCGGGCGTCGCGGCAACGCGCTGAAACCGCCCGTCCGGAAGGGAAATCCTGTCATGAAGGTAGTCGACGTAGAACGCATCGTGGTGGACGTGCCGTTCACCGAACGCCAGGCCCGCATAACCGAGCGCGAGGTCTACAACTGGTCGATCCTGGAACTTTGCCGGGTGACGACGGACACCGGGCTGGTCGGCTGGGGGGAAACGGTCATTCACTACACCTGGGCGCGGGTCACCGACGAGGCCGTGAACCGGGTCATCGGGAAGAGCCCGGCCGACGTGATGAACGACGACACCCTCGGCGCCGGATTGCAGATGGCCCTCTTCGACGTGGTGGGCAAAGCGCTGGGCGTGCCCTGCTACAAGCTGCTCGGGAACAAGGTGCGGGACTGGTCGCCCATCTCCTGGTGGTCCATCGACGCCTCGCCCGCGGACTGGCTGGCCGAGGCCCGCGATGCCGTGGCCCTGGGGTATACCAGCTTCAAGATCAAGCAACGACCCTGGTGGGACATCTTCGCCCAGGTGGACGCCGTCGCCACGGGCATCCCCGGTTCCTTCAAGCTGGACCTCGACGCCAATGCCACCATGCAGAACGCGGCCGCGGCCATGCCCGTCATGCAGAAGCTGGCGCAGCACGACAACGTGGCCATGTTCGAATCCCCCATCCCGCAGACCGACATCCTGGGCAACCGCCAGCTCCGGCAGGTCATCCCCCGGCCCATCGCCATGCACTTCGGTTCACCGCCCTACATGACGTCCGTCCGCGAGGAGGTCTGCGACGGCTTCGTCATCTGCGCCGGGAAGTCCGAGGTGATGCGGCAGGGCCAGCTGAGCGCCGAGGCGAACATGCCCTTCTGGCTGCAGCTCGTAGGCAACGGGCTCACCACGACCTGGGCCGCCCATCTCGGTGCCGTACTGACCCACGCCACCTGGCCGGCCATTACGTGCATCAACCTCTACAGCCACCACCTGCTGACGCAACCCGTCGAAGTCGTGGGCGGCTTTCACCGTGTCCCCGAGGAACCGGGCCTGGGTGTGACCGTGGACGAGGAAGCCGTGGAAAAGTGGAGAATACCCGACGATACCGTGCAGGAGTTGAAGGAAAAAGGCGAACTGTACGCCAAACCCGAGCCTCGCATCGTCAATTCGGTGGCCTACCCCGACGGCACCCGCATTCACATCGCACCCATGAATCGCGGATACGGGTATTTCATCCAGGGCAACGGACCGGCCCACGCGGACGGCGTCCACCTCGAGATCCTGCGCGACGACGGTTCGAAGGAATGGCGGGATCTCTACGAAAGGGTTCTCGAACACCCGGTGCGCAGCCGGGGCGAGGCCTGATATCGAACATCCGGTGCGCAGTGCAGCCGGGGTGAAACTACAGGAGACGGCAATTCATGATCAAGATCGCGGAGATTCTCAGCACGGGCCGCAACACGCTCTGGGACCAGGTCAAACAGATCGGCGTGGATCACGTGGTCACCAGCATGCCGCCGGCGGTAGGCAATGAAAAGGGCTGGGAGTACATGCCCATGCTGCGGATGAAGAACAACTTTAACGACGCCGGCTTCGACGTGGCCGTCATCGAAAGCGCACCGCCCATGCACCGCATCAAGCTGGGCGTGGAGGGCCGGGAGGAGGAGCTGGACAACGTCTGCACCTTCATCGAGAGCATGGGCCGTGTCGGCATCAAGACCTGGTGCTACAACTGGATGGCCATCCTGAACTGGACCCGCACTTCTTCCACGGTCCCGTCCCGGGGCGGCGCCGTCGTCACCGGCTACGACCACGCCATGATGAAAAACGCGCCGTTGACCGAGGCGGGCGAGGTCTCCGAAAACCAGCTCTGGGAGACGCTGCACGACTTCCTCGAGCGGGTGACGCCCGTCGCGGAACAGTACGGCGTGGAGATGGCCATGCACCCCGATGATCCCCCCCTCTCGCCGCTACGGGGAATCGGACGCATCATGAGGTCTCTGGACAATTACCAGAAGCTCCTGGACCTGGTGCCGAGTCCCATGAACGGGGTCACCTTCTGCCAGGGAAACTTCGCCCTCATGACCGACGACCAGCCCGCGGCCATCCGCCACTTCGGCGCGCAGCGCAAGATCTTCTTCGTCCATTTCCGGGATGTGCGCGGGGACGTGGAGAACTACGTGGAGACCTTCCACGACGACGGTCCGACCGACATGATGGAATGCCTGCGCGCGTACCGCGACATCGGGTACGAGGGCGTGCTGCGGCCGGACCACGTGCCGACTCTCGCCGGCGAAGACAACGACCATCCGGGGTACTCGGCCCTTTGCCGGCTGTACGCGGTCGGTTATATCAGGGGGTTGAGAGAGGCGGTCTACCGGGAGGGAGAGTAGCGCCCGTCAGCCGTCAGGCTCCGGGTGGATTGAATCGACCCAGTACACGTTCTCCGGCTTCTCCACCGGTTCGATGTCCAGGTTGACCACGACCGGATCCATGCCGCTTCGGCACAGCACGCATTCCAGGGGTTCGTCGGTCCGGGCGTTGATCTCCTGGTGGGGCACGAAAGGCGGCACGTAGATGAAGTCGCCCGGCCCCGCTTCCGCCACGAATTCCAGGCGCTCGCCCCAGCGCATCCTCGCCCGTCCCTTCACCACGTAGATCACGCTTTCCAGTTCGCCGTGATGATGCGCGCCGGTCTTCGCGTTCGGGTGGATGGTCACCGTGCCCGCCCAGATCTTGCTCGCCCCGGTCCGTGCGTGATTTATTGCCGCGGCCCGCGACATGCCCGGCGTCTGCGGCGTGTTCGAATCGAGGCGGTCGCCGGGGATGACCTTCACCCCGTCATCGCGCCATTTCGAATCGTCATTCATCCAGTCCAAGCTCCGCGCGCAGTCCCACGTCCATTACGCTGTTCTTCGTCCAGTAGTCCAGCATGATCCGCTTGTTGCGCACCGCCGTCGTGACGAGTTCCTTCGTCGTTCCGTCCGCCGCGATCTCGACTTCCTCCCAGGATTCGATCTCGTGGGGGAAGTCCCGCTGGAACCGTATGGTCAGGGTCCGGTTGAGTTCCGGGTAGTAGACCAGGTTGTAGACCATGATCTCGGGCTCCCGGGCTTCGGGCATCAGGATGGCGGTGGCGTTGACGGTCCGCCAGGCCGTATGGTCGAATCGCTGGTACAGCGTACCCGGGATCATGGACACCTCTCCGGTCGGCAGGGCGTCCGGATTCAGGCGGATGGTCGTCCAGATCTCGTCTTCGGGGATGGCGTTTTCGAGTTCGGCGACCCGGTCGCTTTCGCTTTCGAAATAGGAGTACTGGTGCACGCGGTACCGGTCGTCCTGCAGGTTCAGCTGGACGAAGGCATGGCCGCACCATTCCTGCACGGACGTCGTGATCTTCAGGGTCTTCGGATGGAGGTCCCGATACACCGGGGTGAACGCCGACGTCATGACCGTGTAGGGATACACCCCCGTATTGAACTCGCGCAGGGCGTTCAGCTTGAGGACCTTGACGGCGTCGTCCCCGGCCTCCTCGGGCCGGTCCAGCTTGACCTGCTTCTGCGCTGAGAAATCTTCTGTGACGAAGATGAGCACCGCGTCGCCGTCGTGGAGTTCTCCGTACCGGGCCTGCTTGAGCGTATAGCTCGTGATCTCCGCCTTGCCCTGGTACCAGTAGTCGCCGAACGTGACCGGTTCGTCCTGGTCCGCGTCCATGCCGTCTCCGACCAGTCCGCATCCACCGGTCAGCCCGATATACACGCACAGCGCGGCCATCAAGCCAACCAGCAGTCTCAACAGGTTTCGTTTCATTGTGTCACCTCGCTTTCCCCTGGGATCTCGGGAGAGTAGGCGAAGGGGCGCGATCCCAGCATCCGGATGCCGTAGACGGCCATGGAGACCAGTCCCCAGGTGAGTCCCACGACCACGCCCGCGTCGACGATGCCGCGCCAGGGCTGGGGCAGGTACCGGATCAGGAAGATCAGGATCACGATCCCGAAGGTCAGCGCCAGGATGTTTCTCCGGCGGCCCGGGTTTATGTGTATGTAGCCGGCGAGGAAAAGCGGCGCCAGCGCGATCAGCACGGTACGCGGATGATGATAGAGGTACCAGGCCCGGGCGACGACACGCGGCGAAAAGTTGCGTTGAAAACCCTGGTACCCCTCCGAATGGGCCATGAACACCACTACGGCGGCCAGCGCCACCCAATGGTACCAGAAGAACGGGAAATTACTGTACGCGTCCACCGAGACGGAAAACAGCCGGACGATGGCGTAAAGCAGGACCGCACAGATGAAGGAAAAGCCCCAGGCCAGACCGATGATGGAGAGCAGTCTGCCTGCTGTCTTCCGTGTTCGCTCCGTCATGGACGCCCCTTCAACGTACGTTCCATATCACGCTGGGCGTCCCGTTCCATGATGGTCCGTCTGCGATCGTAGTCTCTCTTCCCCTTGGCCAGGGCAATCTCCACCTTAGCCCGTCCCCGTTTGAAATAGACCCTTGTGGGGATCAGGGTAAGTCCCTTCTCCACGACCCGGCCGATCAGCTTGCGGATTTCCGAGCGATGCAGGAGCAGCTTGCGCCGGCGGTTCGGTTCGTGGTTGAAGGTGCTTCCCTGCTCATAACGTGAGACATGGACGTTGTACAGGTATATCTCGCCGTTATCGACCGCGGCGTAGCTGTCGGTCAGATTGATCTTACCCGCCCGCAGCGACTTCACTTCCGTTCCGGTCAGGACGATTCCCGCCTCCCAGGTCTCCAGGAAATGGTAGTCGTGGCGCGCCTTCCGGTTGGTTACGATGATCTTGATGCCATCGGCCCCGTTGGGCTCGGCGATGTGACGATCTGATGCGCTGGCCATGTCTGCCTCGAATCGGCATAGTTTATCCCGCATTCGCTGCCCGCCTTGCTTGACAATCGGCGGCTACCGGAATATATTACGTGTGCGGTTTTATGACAAATGGTATGTGATGCCGAAGTGGTGGAACTGGTAGACACGCTGTGTTCAGGGCGCAGTGGGCTTTCGCCCGTGAGAGTTCGAATCTCTCCTTCGGCATTCTGGTCGGTGGACCCGCATGATTCATGTGGGTTTTTTGTTGGGATGCGGTTATGGAAACATGGTTATGGTGACGCGAAACCCGGCCGTCTCCTGTCGCGAATCCAGTGGGCGTAGCGTTTCGGATCGATCTCGATCACTTCAACCGGCTCGACCGGTTCACTGGAAGCCCACTGCCACGGATCGACCGGTTCGAAGGCATCAGACGGAAGGACATATACGTAACCGGGTCGGTCCAGGTCGAGCGAGCCGACTTCGAGGTCGATACGAGGCTCAATGTATTCGTTCAGGTCCTCAGGACGCTCTATCCCGAGATCCAAGCCGAAACTGCAGCCTTCTCCGATCGGCCTGATGGGCAGCGAAAAGGCAATGGCGATGTTCTTCAGGTGGGTGGCATAGACCGCGGTCAGTTGATCCCCGTCCGGCCCCACACCTCCCGCGGGCCTGGGTTCCAGCCGAGAGGTTTTGTCCTGGCTGCCGTGGTATAGTACGGGTGGTTTCATCATGGTGCACATCCTGTAGCATTGACTTCGATGGGATTTGTTGCGACGATAATTCGGTTCCCGGGTCCTCATGGAACAATGGATTGAACATCTTCTTGTCGGACTGCCGAGTATAGGGCTAATGCTGGTCATTGCCGTAATGCTCTTCACACTCGGCAAGGGCGCGGACCGGCTCGTACAAGAAGCGGTCCTCCTATCGAGCCGATGGGGCCTGAGCAAAGCGGTTATCGGTGCAACGATAGTCAGCATCGGCACGACGACCCCCGAGGCCGCGGTCTCCGTACTCTCGGCGCAACAGGGGGAGCCGGGACTTGCGCTCGGCAACGCGGTCGGATCGATTATCTGCGATACCGGCCTGATACTCGGACTGGCAGCCCTGATTGCCCCGCTCCCATTCGACCGTATGCTGGCCTCGCGGTTATGCAACGTGCAGCTGGGGGCCGGGATTCTCCTGGTAGCTGTTTGTCTGCCGTGGTCCTCTCCGGCGAGTGCCTTCAGCGCTGGAGGCGTCCTGCCTCAACTGGCCGGCGTCGTCTTCGTTGTGCTGCTCGCGTTGTATATCTGGCAGTCCATCCGATGGGCGGGCTCGACACCTTCAGAAGCCGAGAACTCAGATGCAACGAATAGCGGGGAAGCAGGCACATTCGGAACGCTCCTCAAACTCATCGTAGCGATCGCGATCATCGTAATCTCCGCGCAGATCCTGATCCCGGCCGTGAGTATCATGGCAGAACGCATCGGCGTACCGAAACACATCATCTCGGCGACCCTTGTCGCCTTCGGCACGTCGGTCCCGGAACTGGTGACGGCCATCGCGGCGGTGCGACGCAATCACGGTGAGCTGGTCGTCGGAAATGTCATCGGTGCGGATATCCTGAATGTGCTTTTCGTTGCGGGCGTCTCCGCTTCCGTAACGCCCGGTGGTCTGCAGGCAGATGGACAGTTCTTCCAGTTTCTGTTCCCCGCGATGCTGTTCGTACTCATCGTTTTCCGATTCGGTATCCACCTGTCTGTCGGTTCTTTGAAACGTCCCCTGGGGGTCGTGCTGGTCTCCGCCTGGCTCTTTGTGACGATCCTGAGTTACGTGCTTTCCATTGAGATGCACTAGGGGTGTCCACCTCGCGAGCGGTGCCCACCTCGCGATATGGAGGACTTGAAGTATCGCTCCTGAAACTCCGTAAGACCCCGGATCTGCTCATTGGAGAAGTGTTCGCCATCGGGAACCACCACGAGCTTGTCGTCCGCATCATCCGATCTCCGGATCACCGCGATGCATCGGCCCGTGAAATGCTTGACCGGTCTGTCCACGCCCAAAAGATAAGCATCCAGTTCCTCGCCGTCCAAACCCAATACGCCCGGAACCAAGCCGTAATTCACCGGGTAAATGAGATCATGTTCGGGATGTCGGGAACCCATCGGACGATCGATTTCGATATCGACGATTTTGCCGATGAACATCCCGGGATCCTTGTTCTGAGCACGCGTGGTCTGGTGTCTGTCCGTCATAGCCGGGGTTTTTCCTGGGCAGGTGGTTTCTAGACAAAACGGTAACTTTCTGGATTTAGCTTAACCTAATGCGCGAAACGGGTCAATGACCGATGCGACCGAGTACTATTGCCGACCTGAGCATCCTGCTGGCGCTCTGGTTCATGATGTTCGCCGCGAGCAGCCAGACGATCATCATGACGCCCATACTGCCCATCGTGGAGGCGCAGTTCGACGTACCCCGGGAATACCTCGGCGCACTGGTTTCGGCCTACTCGGTCATGCTCGGCCTGTGCGCGCTGGTCACCGGTCCGCTGTCGGACGCGATGGGCAGGAGACGTATCCTCATGATCGGCACCGGGGCCATGTGCGTGACCCTTTTCCTGCACAGTTTCGTTACGGACTTTGCCTCACTGTTGCTGATCCGGTCATTGTCCGGCATGGCCGCCGGTATCCTCAGCGGCGTCGCGCCGGCCTATATCGGGGATCATTTCCCGCCGGAGCGCCGGGGCTGGGCCAACGGCGTGGTCATGACGGCCGTCGCCGTGGGACAGATCGTGGGCATTCCGGGTGGTACGATCCTGGCGGACCGATTCGGCTTCGCCGCGCCTTTCGTTTGTTTCGCGGCGCCCATGGTGATTTCCTTCGTCCTGGTCTGCACCCTGGCCCGGCAGCCGGCCGTGGCCCGGGCGCATCTGTCCTCAATCGGATCGGTAGTCAAGCGCTACGCGTCAATGTTCACGACGCCGGCGACCGCGGCGGCCGTCGGCGCCTACAGCGTGATGTTCTCGGGGATCGCCTTCTACGTGATCTACCTGGTTGTGTGGATCAAGGAGACCTTCGGGGTGACGAACGACGAGGTGGCTTCACTGTTCGTGGTCGCGGGCATCGCCAGTGTCATCGTGGGACCCTGGGCCGGACGCCTTTCGGACCGGATCGGCCGGAAGGTGCTGGTCGTGGGCGGCTGCCTGGGGCTCTTCGTCCTCATGACCCTGACGACGGCCATCATGACGGATTTCTGGATCGCCTACCCGCTCTTTTTCGCCATCATGGTCCTCGTGTCGGCCCGCATGGGCCCGTTCCAGGCGCTGCTGTCCGAGATCGTGCCTGCGCAGCGGCGCGGTTCACTGATGAGCCTGAGTATCGCGACCGGCCAGCTGGCCATGGGACTGTGCAGCG
The DNA here is from genome assembly GCA_009837395.1 of Gemmatimonadota bacterium. GTDB lineage: Bacteria > JAAXHH01 > JAAXHH01 > JAAXHH01 > JAAXHH01 > JAAXHH01. The sequence continues at coordinate 75,386 of VXTP01000022.1, read as the reverse complement.
CGGCAGCGGGCGTCGTCTATACCGAGGTCGGTTACGTATTCAGTTCTGTGATCGGAGGCACGGGCATGCTTGCCATGGGGTTCATCATATGGCGGTTCATCCCCGAAACCCGGCATGCAGTCCGTCGATGAACTCGGCGACGACGGCGTTGAACCGATCGGGCTCCTCGTAGAACAGCGCGTGGCCGCTGTCCTCGAAGACTTCCATGCGCGCGCCCGGGATGTGTTCATGCATGTACTTGCAACCCGGGTATGCGCCACTCCGGCCGCCCGTGGCAATCAGGACCGGAAGGTCGATGGAAGGCAGCATGGGACGCCAGTCCTGCGCCTGGTAGTCGGGGCCGAGGGTGACCCCCTGGGCCGGCGTATTCTCCCTGCTCTCCTCCAACAGCACGTCCAGTTCGGCGTCCGGGACGTCCGGGGAGACGAACATACTCCGAAGTTGCCGGCGTCTGCGCTCCGTCTCGTCCTCAGGTGGAGGGTCAGGTTTGGATCCCGGTCGGATTTCGGGATCGGCGTCGGCAGCGGATTCGGGATCGGCGTCGGCATCAGGCTCGGGCGGATCAGGCGGGCCGTGGACTTCGATGCTGGGCACTTCGTCCACCAGTACCACTCCTTTGAGCCGGTAATCGCGGAAGAGTTCGATATAGGAAAGGACGGTCCGGGCACCGATGGACCATCCCACGAGGGTAACTTCATCGAGATCGAGCGTTTCGATGATCTGGCGCACGTCCATGGCGTACCGGGCCGTGCGGTGGCCCCACGGGGTCTTGTCGGACCGGCCGTTGCCCCGGGTGTCGGCGGCAATGACCCGAAATCGTTGGCTGAGGGCCGGAACCTGTTTGCGCCACCAACCCAGGCTCAACCCGCCGCCATGGATCAGGAAGACCGGTTTTCCGGATCCTGAGTCTTCATAGTAGAGACGAACACCGTCGTTTGCCTCGACGAAGCCGGAGCGCTTCTCCATCACCAATTCCAGTGATTCCCCTCCATGGCCTTAGTCCGTCTGGATTTCGACGCCGACCCCGTCCGCGATGCGGGGGTTGGGATGCAGGATGACGGGGTCGCCGGGGGCAAGGCCTTCGAGGATTTCGGCCTCGATCCCGTTACGCTGTCCAACCGATACTTCCCGTGAACTGGCCAGGCCTTCTTCGACGACGAAGACGCCCCAGCTTTCGCCTATTCTGAACAATGCGCTGGAAGGGATCTTGAGGACGTTCTCTTTCTCCCAGACGACGATCCGTCCCGTGACGCGGTAGCCGTCGCCCAGTTCCGCCGGCGTCTCGTCAAGGTCCACGATGACATTGACCCGCTGCTCGTCCACGCCCAGCGCGGACACGCGCGTGAACGCGGCCGGCTCTACGCGGCTCACCTTTCCGGACAGCGGATCGGGTCCGCCCCACTCTTCGATCAACACCGTCTGACCGACGTCGACACTCACGGCGTCGGTGGACAGCACGTCGATCGTCACCTCCATGTCTCCCGGATTGCCCACTTCCATCAGGGGCGTGCCCGCGGCGACGACCCGCTCGCTTTCTTCGAACAGGCGCAGCACCCGCCCGTCCACCGGCGCCGTGACGGAAAGCACGGCCCGGGCATCGCCGCGCTCCTCCTGGAGGGCCAGGAGCGCCGCCTGGGCGACCTCGTGTTCGGAGACGGCCGCCCGGTGGCGGAACAGGGAGGATTCAAGGGATCTTTCAGCGACGGTTGCCGCGTGCTCGGCGCGCTCCAGCCGCTCCCGCGAGATGCTTCCGCTCGCGGCGAGTTGTTCCGCCCTGTCCCGGCCGCGGGCCGCTTCTTCCTGTTCTACCCGCGCACGGGCGACGTTTGCCTCGGCCTCGCGGACCAGGGCCTGGGCCGTCTCGATCCGGGCGCGGGCTTCCGCGGACTCGCGGGAACCGAGGGGTGAAGGCGTGATGCGCGCCAGTTCATCGCCCTGGCCGACCCGGTCCCCCTCATTCAACGCCGGTCGCGCCAGCCTGCCGGACGCCGGGGCCGTAATCAGGTAGCGCTGCCTTACGCGGGTCCGGCCTTCCTCACTGATCGTCACCCGCAGGGGACCTATCTCCGCAGTGGCCGAGTCGACCAGGACCGGCGCCGGCATGAACGCGCGGACGAGGAGGGCCAGGACGGCGGCGAGGATCACGAAGGAGATGATGTGCTTGCGACGTATTTTCATGGCGGTCTCTCGGTTATTCCTGGGTCTTGAGCACGCCGACCAGATCCAGGTAGCGCAGTTTCCGGTGGACGATGTACGCGGACGCCACGGCCGCCGCAGTGACGACCAGGAAGGCGAACGCGTAGGTTTTCCCGGTGATGACCAGCGGCATCCGGAAGAGTTCCTGGGCGGTGGCGTCCACGGCAAGATAACATAATGCCCATCCGATCAGAAATCCAATCGGTATCGAAAAAAGGGTGATGATGGCCTGCTCGCCCAGGAGGACCACCGATATCTCACGCTCGGTGAACCCGAGTACCCTCAGGCTGGCCATTTCGCGGTTTCGTTCCGCCAGGGCGATGCGGGCGCCATTGTAGACCATGCCGCAGGCGATGACGCACGCGAAGATGGTCAAGGTGAACGTTGTGGCGTTCGTACTTTCGGCGATGGTATCTTCGAAACCCTTGATCACGGCCTCGCGGACGGCGACGCCTGCCACGGCCGGCGTTTCTTTCAATGTGCTGTACAACTCGGCCGCCCGGAGGGGATCCACGGAGAGATAGGCGCCGGAGATCGTCCGGCCTTCGCCCAGAAATCGGTTCAGTGCGCGGCTGTCCATGTACGCGGTGGTGCCGATCAACTCGTCGACGATCAGGGTTACCGGCAGGCTGCCCCGCATTCTCGACCCTTCCTGGACTTCGACGGCGAGCATATCGCCTTCCCGCACCGCCAGAAGGTCGGCCAGCGTCTTGTTCAGCACGATACCCTTCGGCGGCAGGGACTGCACCCGGCCGTCCCGGTCGATCAGCTGCCGCAGTTCCCCGGCCGGATCGAGTCCCGTAATGGCGGTCTGCTTCGCGAGATGACCGACTCGAAGCCGGACGGGCACGGCGCGGTACGGCTCGGAGCGGACGACGCCGGGCAGATGGGCCAGTTCGAACCGGGCGCGCGCAGGACGGGGACCCGCGAATACGACGGCCGCGTCGTCGCGCTGTACCGTGCGGAACTGGTAGTCGATCATATAATCGATGGAGTCGAAGGTAAAACGACCCATGACCAGGATCGCCACAGACATGGCGATGCCGAAGGCGGACAGCATCGTCCTGGCCGGCCTTCATTCCATGTTGCGGAAGATCATCCGCCAGACCGGCGAGAGCATCCGGTGCAGGCCCAAGCGTTCCATCGCGAGCGGCCTGAAGTGGGGCGGCGACTCCGGCCGCATCGCTTCCGCGGGTGGCAGGGCCATGGCCGCGCGAAGTGCGTGCAAAGTGCCCGCCAACGCGGCGGAAACACTGATCACCGCGGCAATGGTGATGACGTCTACGTGCAGCTCGTAGACCAGGTCGGGAAAACGGTAGTAGGCCTGGTACATGCCGGTGAGCGGCCGGCCGATCCAGAAGCCGCCCACGATGCCGAGGACGGTCCCGCCGGATACCGCCAGGAAGGCGAATTTCAGATAGTGCCATCCGATGGACAGGTTGCGGTAGCCGAAGGCCTTCATGATGGCGATCTGGTCCCGCTGGGCCCGCACCATGCGGGAGAACACGATGTGCAGCAGTATCGCCGCGATCCCGAGGAAGATGGCCGGCGTAACGTTGCTGGATACGCTCAAGCCCAGGATTTCATCCGAAAGGAACTTGTGGGAGATCTGGCTACCCCGACCGTAGGCGCCCGCGCTCCCGTAGGGTTCGAGGATGAGATCCATGCGGTCGATCACGTCCCGCTCGCGCGCCTCCGGCGACAGGGCGACCGCCAGGTCGTTGAACCCGCCCTCCATGTCGAAGGCCGCGCCTAAGGCGTCCCGGCTCATCCAGATCACGCCGAAGCGCAGGTTGTCGGGAAAGATGGATCCGGATCCCTGCACTTCGTAGACGTACTCGGGCGACAGGCCGATGCCCACCACGCGCAGCGCTTTCCTCCGGCCGTTGATGACCGCCCCGATCCAGGCGTCCGGCACCAGTCCGTTGGCCAGCGCGAAGGCTTCGCTGATGATTACCTCCTCGGGCCGGCCGACCGCCGGGTAGCGGCCCTCCTGGATCGCAATGTCGTTGAGCACGGGTCTGCGCACATCGGGCATGGAGACCAACCGGCCGATGGCGGGCTCATCCAGGCCGGGGACATCCAGGTTCACGTCCATCACGATCCGGGTACGGACGCTGGAGACGCCCGGGATCCGGGCGATGCGCTCCGCGACCGGCGCCGGCGCCCGCTTGATGCCGGCGAACACGTCGGCGAAGCGGTAGCTGGTGTAGTAGGATTCCTGCGACTCCAGCAGGGCGATGTAGGTGTGGCGCGAGGAGACGTAGACCATGATCCCGCAGGCCATCACCAGCGTGATGGCGATGACCTGGCCGCGCATGCGCGCCAGTTCGCGGAACACCTTGCGGTTCAGGATGGTCATGGCGGTTACGCTCCGCGGAATGATACGGCTCGCATCGGGCAGCGCAGATCGGGCCCGGCGGGCCGGACAGCCTACCAGCTCAATTCGTCCGGTCGTTTCTTCGTAGGATTGGCGTAAACCTCGACGATCTCGCCGCTGCGCAGGCGGATGACCCGGTCGGCCATGTCCGCGATCGCCGCGTTGTGGGTGATGACCGCGGTCGTGGTGCCCAGCGTGCTGTTGACCTTCTCGATCACTTCCAGCACCCGTTTGCCGGTCGCGTAGTCCAGGGCGCCCGTCGGCTCGTCGCACAGGAGTACTTCCGGGCGCTTCGCGATGGCCCGGGCGATGGCCACGCGCTGCTGCTCTCCGCCCGACATCTGGGCCGGGAAGTGGTGCATGCGCTGTTCGAGTTCCACCAGGCGGAGGGCATCTTCCGCCGGCATGGGGTCATCGGCGATTTCGGTGACCAGTTCCACGTTCTCCAGCGCCGTGAGGCTGGGGATCAGGTTGTAGAACTGGAAGACGAAACCCACGGACTTCCGGCGGAAATTCGTCCGCTCACGCTCATCCGCCGCGGTCAGTTCCCGTTCGCGATAGTAGACCTGGCCGTCCGTGGGCACATCGAGCCCGCCCAGGATGTTGAGCAGCGTCGATTTGCCGCTTCCCGACGCCCCCAGGAAAACGGCCAATTCGCCGGCGAACAGGTCCAGGTCGACCCCCCGGAGGGCGGATACGTCCACCTCGCCCATTCGGTAGACCTTGGAAATGTGCCGGGCCCGGAACACCGGGCTTGCCTGGTCGACGGTCATGCCGGATTCTCCTTGTCCCCTGTCCTGGCTTTACCGGTCCCACGGAAACCGGGCTGTCGGCTGGTTGACGTAACGTTGCAGACCCAACGTCAGGCGCGCGCCGCATCCGGGCGCCAGGCGTACGGTGAAATCGGTTTCGTCCACTTTGATCCGGCGGCCGTCGTACTCGACCGTGTCCACCCGGTGCTCCCCGTATGCGCCGCCCTGGACGGTCACTGTACGGGCATCGACCGGATTGACGTTCACCAGGTGCACGTCGAGCCCATCGGCATCGATCCGGTCGACCAGGACGGCCACGTCCTCCGGGACGCCGGGCCGGTCCCTATCGGGATCGAAGTACCAGAGCCGGCAGTGCAGCGGGCGGGCGTAGGCCGGCTTCGGGCCCCCGGTCATGATGTTCACGAGGGTCTCGATCCGCGCCGGGTTGAAGGGATTGGGATTGTCCGACAGGCGCGTGTCCGGTGTCGACGTATCATTACGGATCTTCTCCACCTGGCCCCGCAGATCCTCGAAGTCCTGCTTCAGCGCGTCCACGGGGTAGCCGGGGTTCGTGCCGTCCAGGTAGTTCAGCCAGGGATGATCCCCAGTGAGCGCGCGGTCGTCCGTATTCATGGACCAGTCGTATACCTCGACCGCGCCCCTGTCATAGGGTTCGGGCGCGTAGTCGTACCACCCGTCGTCGCCATGCATATGGGGATACATGGTGACGCCGTCCACCGTCTTCCTGTTGGCGTTGACCGATTCGAGGACGGTGCGCCAGACGTCCACGTACTTCTGGTCGCCGGTGAGCAGCAGGGCGTTGCCGAACCCGTCCACCGCGTGGGCGACGGCATTCAGGGTGAAATTGTCCAGCCGGCCGTGGCGATGGGCGTAGACCTTGTGATTCCATCCGTAGACGCCGCCCCACCACCGGCCTTCGCAGGCGCTGCCGATGACGCCGTCCAGGCCCACATTCGATGGGATCACGCCCCCGTTGGCATAGGTCCGCTCCACCCACGCGTCCGCGTATTCGAGGATCCAGTCCCGGTACTTCGCTTCGCCGGTGAGCGCATAGGCGTTGAAGGCCAGGCCCGTACTCGTCAGGTTCAGCGGATGGTCTCCGGCCACGTCGTTGTAGGTCTCGAACCGTTCGCACATCTCCGCGTAATCGCGCTGGCCGTGGAGCAGGTCGAATCGGCCGTTCTCCAACGGGTCGCCGACCCAGTCCAGGGCCGTGGTCTTGCGCAGCATCGGCCCCCGGCTGCCGTTGAACATGCTCCGGATCAAGCGGCGTTCGGGGTCGTAGTTCTTCGCCTGGGGATCTTCGTCCATGTAGAAACCGGCGAACCGCCTCGCCCGGCGGATGTGGTTTTCGTCGTCCGGATCGCAGTTGCCCAGCAGGTTGAACACCACCAGGCCCTCGGCGTGATGGGCCCAGTCGCTGTGCACGGGGAATTCCTTGTAATACATGCCGTCCCGGGCAAAGGGCACGTCGACGGTCTTCGCCTCGGTGTACTGGAGGATATGACCGTCCTGCGCTGTCTTGCACATGTCCAGGATGCGGTCTCCCCCGCCGAGCAGGTAGACGACGGGCCAGTTCGCCAGGTTTTCGATGGCATCGTCCGGTCCGTCGAGGGCGCCCCAGCGGGGCACGCATTCCAGGTAGCCCTTCTCGTCGAAATACTTGTCGTAGAACAGCTCGAGGGCCTGGGACATGGAACGGATAAGCGCGCGCTCCAGCAAGGCCCACTGCGGCGGGGCCACGGGGGTGTCGACGTTTATTCTGATGCGAGAAGGCATGAATGGAAACCTGGCTTTCTTTTTAAGAATGAATACTTTGGGATGGCCCGTTGTAAAAGTAGTGAATGTAGCCCGTTTCGCAGTTCACTTCCGGACCTGGATCCAGAACCAGACCTGCCGGTACGATCGGCAGGCTATTTTATTGAACGGACTGTATTTACGTTCCCGTACTGTTTAGTTGATCGACAGGAAGATAGGGCTTCATACCCCCATCGTCAAGCGGATCGTGGACCGCTCCGGAGACGCCTGGACACCACCGCGCGCACCACGAATCCCAGCGCCGTGCATCCCCGTCCGTGTACCTGTAGCGATGCCGTCGCGCCGGAAACCTCAGGTCCTATCTGCTTGAAAGGAATGACCGTATGATCAGACGAGTCGTTTTGATGATGACCGCTTTGTCCCTGCTCATTACGCACCGGGGTGTAACCGCGGCCCAATTGCCGACGGTCGACCGGTCCAACCTGGTCCTCGAACTGCTGTTCGACGGCGACGCCCGGGATACGAGCGGAAACGGGCATCACGGCGAAGTGTTCGGTCCGGTCTCCGTGGACGACCGGTTCGGGCAGCCCAATGCGGCCTTTGCATTCGACGGAAAGAACGACTACATCCGCGTCGCACCGCCGCCGGCACTGTCCAGCGAGGCCTTCACCCTGTCGGTCTGGGTGAAATACGACGACGACGCATTCTCCCGGTACTGGACCAACGGGGTCATCACGCAGGACAACGGCGGCTCCAGCGAACGACGCGTCTTCCAACTCAGCGCATTCGGCCCCTTGCCTACATGGCACATCATGGGCCGGGGCCGCGATCCCCTGATTACCCGTCCTGTCGGGACCTCTGTCTGGCGGCACCTGGTCGCTACCCACGACGGCAAGGTACACCGATTTTACATGGATGGTGAACTGCATGATCAGGCCGAAGCACCCTTCCCGCCGCACCCACAGGAACCTGTCTACGTCGGACGCAAGGGTTCGGGCGAAGCGGATTTCTACTTCAAGGGCGTGATCGACGACGTGCGTATCTACACGGAAACGCTCTCTCCGGAGGCCATCCTGGCCTTGACCCGGGAGAACGGATGGCAGCCTCCGGCCCTGCCGGGCATTGAAGTACCGGATCCGCCGAAGTCATCGATCGAAGACGCCCTCGTGGCCCACTGGCCGATGGATTCCGCCGAAATGCGTGACGTGTCGACCAGTGGACTGAAAACCATCGTGATGGGACAGCCGGAGTCCATAGAAGGTCTAAAGGGCAGAGCGCTGCGGTTCGATGGCAGCGATGACTGGGCGGTGGTCAAAAACCCGTCGCTCGACCTCCTCCACTACCTGACCATTACGTGCTGGATACGGGGATTCGATACCGATAGCGAGTACAGCCAGGTACTCTGGTACGGTGACGGGGCCTGGGGACAGGACCCCTATTCCATGTCGATACAGGAAGGGAAGGTCGGATTCCGCGTGGACGACGTGGCGACGCAATGGGAAGTGATGACCGAATCGGCGCCCGCACCCGACACCTGGACGTTCGTGGCGGCGACGTTGAATACCCGGACTGACGGACTCATGGATCAGAAAATCTACGTCAACGGTGTACTTTCCATGGAACAGGTGACGGAGAAACCCTACCGGTACATCGAACTGGGCCGCATGTGGCTGACCTTCGCTACTTTCGGGAGCGGATGGGACCTGTCGCGCCTGGACCTGGACGACGTCAGACTGTATAACCGACCGCTGAGCCACCGGGAGATCGAAACCCTTTTCGAAGAAGCACAGGAGTAACCGCATGAATCGCAACGAAGGCCCTGCAGACGAAGCGTCGATCGGCCGGATGGAATCAAAGGACACAGCAATGGGCGAACCGGGAAGCCGGCGGCGGTTTCTCAAGGGCGGCCTCGCGGCGGCGGCCGGTGTCGCGGCGTCCTCGATGTGGGACACGACGGCGGCGTTGGCACAGGAAAATGTATCGGCTGCTCCCGGTCCGCCTTCCATGATCGACGACGAAGCCTACTGGGAGAAGGTCCGCGCGCAGTTCCACCTGAATCCTGATACCATCTATCTGAACAACGGGACCCTCGGTCTGTGTCCGAAACCGGTCACGCAGGCGGTCTACGACGGGTACGTGTATCTCGCGGAAGCCGGCAGCGAGGGAAGGTCCCAGCTATGGGACGAAGTGGAGGCTAGCCGGAAGACGGCCGCCCGGTTTCTGGGGGCGGGCGAGAACGAAATGGTGCTGACCCGGAACGCTACGCAAGGACTGAGCGTCATCGCGAACGGGATCCGGATGGAACCGGGAGACGAAGTGCTCATGACTTCGGATGAGCACATCGCGGGCATCCAGCCGTGGACGCGCCGTGCCCGGCGATTCGGCATACAGGTCAATCAGGTTCAGATTCCCAGTCCGCCGAAGAGCAAACAGGAAGTGGTGGATCTGTTCGAACAGGCGCTGACCCCGAGGACGAAAGTGATTTTCTTCTGCCACGTCACCCGCGGTCCCGGCCTGCTCTACCCGGTCAGGGAACTGTGCGACATGGCCCGCGAGAAGGGTATCGTGTCGGCGGTAGACGGCGCCCAGACGCCCGGAATGACCCCCGTCAACCTGCATGAGATGGGGTGCGATCTCTTTGCCACGAGCCTCCACAAGTGGGCGCTGACCCCATCCGGCACCGGATGTCTGTACGTCCGGGAAGGATTCCAGGAGACCTTCTGGCCCACGTCCGACGGCAACGGTCCGTGGGACGACCGGGAACAGCAACTCTGGCGCATCGGCCCCCACGGCACGTACGAGAGACCCATCCGGGCCGCGATAAAACCCGCGTTGGATTTTCTGAATTCCATTGGAATGGACGCGATTTACGCCCGCGACCGCATGTTGTCCGACTATCTTAAGGAACGCCTCATGGAAATGCCCGGAATCAGCCTGGGAACCTCCACTGAACATGCGCTGTCGAGTCCGGGCATCACTTCCTTCGGCGTAGAGGGATGGGACACCTCGCTTCTTCGGGGAATCCTCCGCGGAAAGGCCGGCATCGTCGTGAGCCGGGACCAGAGACGGTCACACGATATGATCCGGGTATCCACGCACTTCTACAACACGCCGGCAGAAGTCGATCGACTGCTCGAGGTGATGAAGGAAATCCTGTAGTCGACGGCGGTGTAGCTGCCGGCCGGGTGTTACGCCGGTCGGTACCTCGTGGGATCAAATCCCGCCGTCGACGCAGCTAGTCGCCGTCGTCGAAGTGCTCCGCCTCTCGTTCCCGCAGGAAATCCATCGCGCGGCTCAAATCCGGAATCCCGGTTCGTCCTCCGAGCCGGGTGCAGCTCAAGGCGGCGACGGCCGATGAGAATACCGCCGTCTTCTCAAGACTCCAATCCTGCAGCAGTCCGAATGTGTAGGCACCGTGGAATACATCGCCCGCACCGGTCGTATCGACGACTTCCACGGGGAAAGCCGGTGTGTGGAATGACCGGCCTTCTGCCAACGTGTAACTGCCTTCTTCTCCTAGCGTTACGACCATGACGGACGATCCGTATCCGGTCAGGGATTCTGCGGCCTCTGCCGGATCGGATCGGCCGGTCAGCGCTTCGGCGAACACCCGCGAAGCGATCAGGTAGTCCGTCGCCCGAAGCAGATCCTCGATGTCCTGCGGACGTGAAAGGCTGTCCGCGTCCAGGACCACGGGCACGCCCGACCCGCGCGCAATCTCCGCGGCGGCCAGTGCGGCCCTCCGGCCCGTGGTATCGAGATGGAGGTACTTCGCGTCGACGATTATTCCGGCGGGTATTTCCGAGGGGGAGATTTCCACGGTCGTCCCGCCAGCCATGATGGTTCGCTGTCCGGTCGATTCATCGACGAGAATCATGCTGACGGGGGTCGTTGCACCGGGCTCTACGCTCAAATGAGCAGAATTGACCCCGTACAGGTCGAATTCCTCCTTCACGGCGCGGCCCGCCATGTCGTTTCCGACTTTGCCCGCGAAGGCGGTGGACACCCCCAGCCTGGAAAGCGTGACCAGGGCGGTGGAGACCATCCCGCCGCCCTGCTGGGTCGAATCGCTCATCCAGACCTGGTCGTCCTGGTCCGGGAGGTGGGGCACGATACCCAGGAAGTCCAGGCAGGCGCATCCCAGGCCGACAACGTCATGGGCCATCTTCTGGTTCTCCGTATCAACCACCGGTCACTCGTATGCCCGTTTCATCCGCGAAGATCGGCAGGGGGTCCGAAAGGCCGCTCTCCTCCTCCAGGCCCTCGGTACCCAGCAGGAACCAACTGCCGTGGTGGTCGACGAGCTGGCTGGCATAGAAGCGGCCGGGCGGCGCTTCGGGCATGATCTCCCCCGTGCCATGAATCCTGAACGGACCCAGCGGCGAATCGCCCACCATGACATAGTCGGTGCTTCTGAAGGCATGACCGGGGAACCGGTCCCTGAAGGAGGGCGCCAGCCAGAAATCATGGGTACAGAAAACGAGATACCACCGGCCTTCGATGAAGTACACCTGGGGCACCTCCATCTCCTCGGTCATCCGGTCGTGTTCCGGCGGCGGGAGAATCTCCCAGTGGATCATGTCGGTCGACTGCGCGATGCCGATACTGCCCCGTTCGGCCACGTCCCCCTCGGTGCGCCGGGCACAGACGTACTGAAGCACCCGGTCGCCGGTGTCCAGGAGGAAGGGATCCCGCCAGTGCGTGAGCTGCCGCTGACCGGTCGATTCGATCTCGTAGTGTGCGGGGTCGGCCACCGAGGTGGGGTTTTCGGGGAGTTTGCGCCAGGTTGCCAGGTCGTCCGACACCGCCATGCCCGTGCGCTGGACAAAGGCGGATTCAATTTTGTGGCCGGTATAGACCATCCAATACCGTCCGTACCGCCGGATGACGCTGCCGGTCGCCAGGGACTTGCCGTCCCACGCGTCCGGTGGGCCCGGTTCGAGCGCCGTCCCCTGGTATTCCCAGCGCACCAGGTCATCCGAAACGCTGTGGTCGATTCTCCAGCCGGTTTTCCGGTCGAGGGGCATGGCGAGAAACCAGGCATGGACGGTCGAACCATCGGCAAAATACCATGCGTCGCCGATGCGGTGGCCCTCGAGTCTGAACACGTCGGGAACTCCGTGGCAAGGATTATCCGGCTCTGGATCACGATGGAGCGAGGAGGTGCGAGCAAATTAACCCAACGGACGCAGGCGTCAAGCCCAATTCATTTGACAGGTCCCTCGGGCAGCCCTACCATTTCACGACGATTGCTACTAGACGCTGCTGTGTGCTGCCAGCATCCAGGCCAAGAAATGGCCGGCCAGGATCAGACCGGTCAGCATAATACCGGCCAGTATGTGGCCGGACCACCCATGCCCACCCGAAGCCACAAGGAACTCAGTCCATGTCACTGACCGCAGACGTGCAGGCCATGCTGCCCGACCTGGACGGATACGCGTATTTCCAGACCAGCGGGTTTTCTCCCAAACTGAACCCCGTCGTCGATGAAGTCGTCCATTGGCTGAAGTTCCAGAGCCGGGGCCCCGCCCTGCCTTTCGTCACCCGGCGGATCGAGGAACTGAAGCGGGACATCAGGGGCAAGGTCGCCCGTACCGTCAATGCCACGCCGGAAGAAATCGTCATGACGGAAAACACCACGATCGGCATCAACATCGTGGCCAACGGCATCGACTGGAAACCGGGCGACAACGTGCTGCTTACCAACCACGAGCATCCGGGCAACCGGTTGACCTGGTACAACCTGACCGGGCGGTACGACGTGGAACTCCGGTTCGTGCCGATGTACAACGACCTCGGCAGAACGCTCGAAGAGATGGACCGCCTGATCGACGGCCGCACGAGGCTTGTCAGCGTCAGCCATGTCTCGAGACGCACGGGACTGCGCCTGCCGGGCCGGGAAGTCTGCGACCTGGCCCACGGGAAAGACACGCCCGTCCTCTTCGACGGCGCGCAGTCCTTCGGGGCCATACCGATCGACGTGCGGGCGCTGGATTGCGACTTCTACAGCTTCTGCGGGCACAAGTATACCATGGCGCCGCAGGGCACCGGGGGCCTGTTCATTCGTAGGGACCGGATCGACTGGCTCAAACCGAGCTGGATCGGGTCGCACTCGCAGAAATCCTTCGACCAGGATGGCCACATGGACCTGCACGACGAAGCCCGGCGTTTCGAGTTCGCCACGCGGAGCGTGCCGGATCAGGCCGGTTTCGGAAAGTCTCTGGATATCTGGGAAGGGCTGGGTTGGGAAGCGATTTTCGCCGGCATCGCGGCGTACACGGACCGGATGAAGGCCGCCTTGCTCGAGATTCCGGAACTCGTGCTGGAAACGCCTTCGTCCTACGACGATTCATCGGGCATCGTCACATTCCACGTGCCGGGCCTGGAGGCGGGCCCCCTGTCGGAGAGCCTGCAGCAGCACGAGAAAGTGCTGGTCTCCCCCCTCGAATTCGCGGCGGAAAGCACCCGTGTCTCGACCCACGTGTTCAATTCGGACGAGGACCTGGAGCGGCTGACGAGAGGGATCCGGAGGGTATTGAATGAATAACTGGACTTTGTAAGCTATTATGTTATATGGTATTATGGCATAATAACCTCGAGACCTGCAACAAAACTTTCAATAGTGCTTCGATGTACCTCAATAAGATTTGGCGTGGTCCATCCAATGATCCGTAGAGTTCCGTTTGAGTTGCTATATGCATGACTAACATAACTGAACTTTACACCGCTAGTTGTTAAAGTATGTTCCCAGTAAACCGATTCTAATCCATTCACAGTCCGGAATCCACGATTGGTCATTTCGGCGTCTGGGAAAACAGACCGAATGTCGTCCAGTGCAAGATCTGGGAGGGTCTCAATCGGTATCTGCATACGATTTGCTGCAACTGCTACAAAAACCTCACTTGAGCTATGTTGGTATACCATGTCGATATCTACATTAGCTTCGGCGCCTTCTGGCCGTTCAATCCAATCTGAACGATTGTAACGAACGACGAAATTCCCATTCAGAAGTTCAATTGAAGATTCTTCGTCGTGCTCGGACCTGCTAAGCGCTTCCGCTCGGTTTAATGCAGGATCCAGAACGACCGTTACTCGGTCTGCAGCATCGGCTACCGCATATACGATCCTAAGCAAACCCAGGGAATCGAGAGTGCGGAGTTCAGCCTCGGCCATGGTTAGGATATCACCATCATCGATAACAACCTTGGCGAGATTCAGGTCATAGTTCAGTTCCAGCATGTCCCGAAGCTGTAACGTAGTCAGCTCGGTGTCGAATCCCGCTAGTAGACTGCGGATCCAAACAACGCTCCTGTTAAATTCGTCCGTGATAAGCCCTATTTCAATGGTCAATCTTTCAAAGTTCTCGGCTTCCTTATAGGTTGCGACCCATAGACCGTCGCCAGCGTCTTCCAACTCAAGCATGTCATCAATATCGTCAAAGGTCTTTAAGTTTTCTATGATCGATCTTAGATCGTCTGTGTCAGTATTATCCGCTTTGTCTGGTGTGGTCTCGGAGGTTCCGCCATTTTGAGCAAGGACAGTGCATGGATTAACGCAGAGAACCAGCGAGGCGATCAAATAAAGTACAGTCGATCGATAGGCTCGACGAATGAATGGACGCAGAAGCACCATAGTCTGTTCTCCCCAGCTGAACTTTACATAGAACTGCTGTGATATAGTACTTTAGATTGCACTGAATTGAAAGGACTCTCCTACCGAAACCAGTCGTAGTTGAGACCCAACGAACGGTCTTCAAGGGGCAGGTCAACGCGCACGCCGCCCCGCGCGGAGGAGAGTTTCAGGGCGATCTCCACTTCCAGCGCCATGGCGACCCTGCGGCCCGAGTTCTTGGGTTCGTCCAGCTTCCCCGCCAGGCAATCCATCACGTCGTTCAGCGAATACACCCCGCCATAGGGCGGCACGAACTGGGGACCCGGCCAGGGCACCTCCACACGGTGGGGCCGGCCTTCAACCTCCATCTCCTCCCATCGCTGCCAGCCCGTGGGGAAATCGTAGGCCAGGTCGCCTTTGCTGCCATGCAGGCGCACGCCCGGCGCGCCCTTGCGAAAATGCACCACGAGGCCGCTATCGGTCACCATCATGCCCTGACCCATGAACTCGTCGCTTCCCGATTCCCGCCGCGGTTCATCGCCGGTACCGATCACCCAGGCCGGTTCGCTGTCCACGAAATAGGACCAGTTCTGATGCTGGGCGAAGGGCCCCGGGGCCTCGATCGACAGCAACTCTCCGATGCCGCCGTCGCGCACCAGGGCGCCGGCACGGGCGAAAGATGGATGGGTGGTGGCGATCGCGCCGCAGCTCAACGGCACGCCCGCTTCCGCGCAGGTCCGTACCATCCGGTCCGCTTCCTCAAGGGTATGGGCCATGGGTTTCTCGGTGAATATCCCTTTCGCTCCGTGATGTACGGCGAGACAGGTGAGATCGGCCCGATGTTTGGTGTTCGTCGCGACGGATACGATATCCGGTCGTTCGATGGCCAGCATGTCCCCGGCATCGTCATAGAGTGCGACTACGCCATACCTTTCCCTGAAGGCTCGCAGCCGTTTCACATCTCTGTCCGCGGCGGCGATCAGATCGATCTCCGGCCGATCCCACAGCGCTTCGGCGTAGGAGGAAGGCAGCCCCTCCGTACCCGGGTTTTCGTGGTAGTGGAAGCGCCGGTGGATGTTTAAATCGGGCGTCGGACGATCGATGTCGTCCACGTCCCACACGCCCGTCCTTTGCGCGAGATCGTACAGCATGCCCATCCACCCGAGACCGATGAGTCCTGCCCGGTACTTTGCCACGCTGTTTCCCTCCTCGACTGAATGACGACTGTGCGCTGTGAGCGTTTACGCTAGAACGGCAACGGAACGTCCAGTCGCTCACCCATCTCCCGTACAGTACGCTGTTCGATCTCGCCGAACCGGATGCCCTGCTCCCGGTGGAGTGCCATTCGTTCCTCTTCAATCGCACCGGGTAACAAGGCCTCGTCATATCCCGGCATGGGCTCGTAGGTCTCCCGCACGTCCTTAACGAAGCGATCGACTTCCTTGCTGAAATCTCCCCCGGGAATCACCGTTTCGATGTGAATGGCCAGTACCATGCCGCCGTGATTTGCGCCCGGCCAACGGGCCTGTACCTCATCGGCTTCCGGCAGCGCGGCGCCGGCCAGCGCGCATCCCAGGACCGTGGCGACCGCCCCGTAACCGATGCTCTTGAAGAAGGCGGCCGGTATGCGGGACAGGAGATCGTCGAATTCGGGCGAATGCTGATAGTCGGCCAGGATGCGCGTGGCTACGTCCTGCACGATGGGCGGTTCGTCGCCGGCCGGCATGCCGAAACAGAGCGGCGGATTGCCGAAATAACCGATCTGCGGTTTCGGATCCAAGCCGCGGGCATCCCCCATGTTGCGGTAGCCCTGGACCGAGAATCCGATGCAGCCCGATTCCATGCACATGCGGGAGTAGTGGCCCGCCGATCCATAGTGCCCGATATGCCGGGCCAATCCCATGCCCAGTCCGGTTTCACAGGCCTTTGCGATGGCGCCTTCCGTCGCCTCCACCATGGGCCAGTACCCGAGCGTGCCGTCGCCGTCCACGATGACGGAAGTAGGCGATTCGGCGATGACCCGTACATTGGGCCGTGGATTGTGATGCCCTTCGGCGAAGGATCGCGTATAGCCGGATGCCGCTCGGACCCCGTGGCTGCGAACGCCTCTGAGGTCGGAGTTAACCAGCAGCCGGCTGATGATCGAGGCATGGTGGCCGGACAGGCCCACCTTCTCGAAACAGGCCGTCGTGAAGGCCAGCAGGGATGTTTCATCGACATGGATGTATGCTTCCGGCGGACGATTCATCGATGGTTCCTTTGGGATTGAAATGGACGTACAGGTCCGGATCAGACCACCATGGGCGTCTGGAGCACGGTGAGGCCCATGTCGATATACTTCTCCCGATCCGATAGGTCCAGGAGCGCCAGGCTGACGGCGACCTGCGTACCTGCCATCTCCCGGACGACGTGCTGAACGCAGTCGTCAACGGTCCGAAATGGCGGGTTCCGGTACCGTTCGATTTCGTACATGAGATCGTTGGGACCGAAGGTGAGGACGTCCACGCCCTCCAGTGCCAGCTTCCGGCAGTTGATGACGGCGTCGACCGACTCGAGCTGCAGCCACAGGACGCCCGTGTCGTTCCACCAGGCTGCGTACTCGAGGCGGTCGTCACGCCCGGCAATACCGTGGCGCGCGCTTCCGCCCCAGCTTCTTCCTCCGAACTGCGGATAGTAGAAGAAATGGACGGCCTCGCGCACCGTGACTTCCTCCCTGACTTCGGGAACGAGGATGCCCGCGGGGCCCAGGTCCAGGTAGTTCCCCACCAGGTAGGTGTGCCGGGTATGCTTGATGCGCAGGATCACCGGTACGCCCAACGCCTCGGCTGAGGCGCAGAATGAGACGATTCGGTCCTCGCTCTGGGGGCCGTGCTGGCAGTCCACGTTGAAGAAATCGATCTCGCCTTGCTGTAGAAACCGTTCCAGGTCCTCCCGGCCGGAATCCATGGATACCCCCAGGCCGGTCACGATTTCGCCGCTGCGAATGCGGTGTTTCAATGAAATGGGCTGGACCATGGCGGAACGCTCGCTCCTTTCCTCTATATTTTCTATACCTTTGTCAGTACCTGAAGTTGTACTGGTGTATCTACACGGATCACCGCCGAGGGATGACGCCTCAGGGTTCGTTCGAGGAGGCGCCGGTCCGCGACGGGAATATGCGCCTTGTCCCACCACCGGGCCCTGCACTGATCGAACAGCTCCAGGCTGTCGAAGTAGTGCCGAAATACGAAATCGATGCGCGCACTTGACGCGAGCATTCGGCCGGCGACCGCCTCGGCCACCACCCGGTCCGCGAAATGAAAGTCGACGTATTCACGGGCCAGCGTGGCCACCAGGTTCACTTCATGGGCGACCTGGCAGTATACCTGCTGCCTCGCGTGTCGACGTTTGCCAAGGCTTGCCGGGAAATACGGACGGATGTCGACGACCCGGCCACCGGGCTTCAGTACGCGAATCGATTCGTGAAGGGCATGCCCCATGCCCTCTTGTTGCACTCATCACAAAGACCACGAGTACAGGGCCAGGTCGAAACTCCGGTCCTGAAAGGGCAGGCGGGACGCATCGGCCACGGCGAAGCACGCGATGCCGTCCAACCGCTTCCGGGCATGTGCGCGCCCTATGTCTTCCCCGGCCTGGTCGACCCCGACGATGGATTCGATCCATCCTCTGATCCGGTTCGACAACCGGCCGTCGCCGCAACCAATGTCGAGGACGCGCGCGCCGGCAAACGGTACGTGCCGCCTGAGTATCCGCGTTTCCCGCCGTTCCGGATCTACTCGAACGCCCTTCATATTGCACTCCCGCTCATCATGCCGCACTCCTTCCCATCATGTCGCACTCCCGCCTCGAGGATTTCGGGCCGGGGCGGCAATCAGGCCGGGCCAGACACAAGGCCGGACCGGAAATCAGGCCGGAACAGTAACCAGGCCAGACCGGATATCAACCCAGTCCGGCCACCTCTTCGATCTCGACCCAGCTGCCGGTTTCCTTCGACTGCTCTATGGCCAGTCCCGTGAGGTACAGCCGCGCGGCCATCCTGGCGTCGGTGCGGTTCGGCGTGCCCTTTTCCACGGCGTCCAGGAAATCGGCGACGCTTTCCGCCTCGCCGGGCCAACCGCCGACCACCGGCATCGCGGGCTCCACGTGGATCGTTTCGCCTTCGGGACCGGACTTGCTGCGCAGTTTTATTGTGTTGCGAAAATAGTCGACGAGCAAGTCGCCTTCGTCGCCGGTCACCTCGATCGTGGTCTCCAGCGTATCGACCGAGTCGATGTTCAGGTGGATCGTGCCCCAGAGACCGCCGTAGTCGAAATGGACCAGGCTGTGGAACTGTCGCCGGCCCGGCTGCCCGTGGCCGTCCATGACGAGCACCTTGTCCGGCGAACGGCCGATGATGCTGTTCAACCCGTCCACGTACCAGGGCCCCAGGTGGTGAGCGAGGCACAGGTCCGGGCCGCCGAATTGCGCCCAGTTGCTTCGCAGTTTCAGGTGGACGGTCTGCGGCACGCCGATCGCGCCCTGCCGCAACAGTTCCGCGGCGCGGCGAATGACCGAAGCGTAGCCGATTTCAAGATCGCCGTGGGTGACCTGGTCGGCCGTGACCAGCCGCTTCAGCATCCTGCGTATGCCAACAGGATCGTCCGCGAGCGGAGGTTCGTAGTAGGCGGCGATCCCCGCGTCGAGGACGGCGTTCATGGCCGCTTCGTGGAGGCCGTCGGGTATGGCCATCATGACGGCATCGAGTTCGGGACCGTCCAGCAATTCCTCGAAATCGCCATAGACCTGCACATCCGGACCCAGTTCCTCACGGATGCGATCCTGGGACGCTTCGCTGAACGCCGCGGCGGAAACGATCACTACCCG
This sequence comes from Gemmatimonadota bacterium, assembly GCA_009837395.1. Lineage (GTDB taxonomy): Bacteria > JAAXHH01 > JAAXHH01 > JAAXHH01 > JAAXHH01 > JAAXHH01. Next base: position 55,805 of record VXTP01000022.1, on the reverse strand, counting down.
GTCGTGCTGCCGCAGGGCGGGTACGAAGGCTATCCTGGACCAACCTCCATATCCAATCAGGCCGACGCGAACGCTGGTCATTTATACGTCTTTCAAAGGATTACTTATCGTTTCACTACGGACGGGAATCGAAGTATATTAAGACAATGAAAATCGCCGTGGATCGGTATGGCAAGCACTAAGTATTCTGGCACTAAGTAATATGGAGACTCCGGCTTGAGATACCTTTACCTGCTCGTTCTCCTGCCCCTGGCTTTGGCTTCAGGCCATTCGGCGGCCCAGGTGAACATCGAAGCGCTGCGTGGAGACACGGACGCCGCCGGTTTCTCGGGTGCCCTGGCCCTGAACCTGGAGATGCATACGGGGAATACTGACCTTAAGGAAATCGGTCTGGAAGGGCGATTGGATTTTGACCACCCCAGGGTGCATACGTTTTTGCTGGCTCGGAACGACTTCGGATGGGAACAGGGCGAGCGTTTCGCCGATGAAGGACTGATCCACCTCCGCCAGCACTACCCCTTGCATGGGCGGTTCGGCATCGAGGCGTTCACCCAGTACAACTATGATACGACCTATCGGCTCGACGCCCGTGCACTGGCCGGCGGAGGGCTTCGATTCCACCTGGTCGAGTCCGAGGTGTTCCAGCTGTGGGAGGGCGCTTCCGCCTTCGTGGAACACGAGCGGCTGAGTGAATTGATGCCGACGGATGACCACCCCGACAACGCGACCGTTGTCCGCTGGAGCCACTATCTGTCGTCAAGAATCGCCGTCAATGACCGCGTCGTGTCCACGTGCACGGTGTATTTCCAACCGCTGTGGAACGAGATCGGCGATACCCGCATCCTCGGCGAACTCAACCTGGAGATCGACCTGGCCGGACCGCTTGTGCTGGCCCTGAATTTCGTCACGCGCTACGACAGCCGGCCGCCGGAAGGCGTCAGCAAGCTGGATACGGTGCTGGAAAATGGCCTGGCGGTTACGTTTTAGGATGGCAAAAAGCGGAAGAGTACCATAGGTTTAAGCCAGGGGCCAAGGCCTTAGCACAGGAGACCAGGAAATGGAGTTCAACGACCGGGTAAAGCAGGATTTTGACCGCGACGGCTTCGTGCTGCTCAAGGGGTATCTGGCACCGGCGGAAGCGGCCGAGATCAACAACAACATCGATCGGTTCATCGAAGAGGTGCTTCCGGGGGCGCCGGATACGACGGCCTTCTACGAGGACAAAGAAGATCCGTCGTCCATCAAGCGGCTGCAGAACATGGCTGAACTGGACCCGTACTTCGACGAGCTTTTCGGGTCCTACGGTTTTGCGGAACTGGCGAGATACCTGCTCGCGGACGACGTGCTTCCCAGGAATCCCCAGTGGTTCAACAAGCCGGCCAGGGTGGGCGACGTAACCCCGCCCCACCAGGACGGCTTCTATTTCATGCTGGAACCAAACGAGGCCGTGACCCTTTGGATCGCCCTGGATGAAATTGATGAGGAAAACGGATGCATGCGGTACGTGCGGGGATCGCATCGGCGGGGCATGCGTCCCCACCGGACGTCCAACGTGCTCGGGTTCTCACAGGGGATACCCGATTTCTCCGACGAGGACCGGGAACGGGAAGTGGCCATGCGCGCCAGCCCGGGCGATGTCTTCGCCCATCACAGCATGATCATTCACCGGGCGGACGCGAACCGGTCCGACCGCCGCCGCGCCGCCCTTGGGCTGGTGTATTTCGCGGCCAGGGCAAGGAAGGACGAAGAAAAGGCCGAACGCTATCGCCAGGAACTCTTTGCCCGATGGGAGAAGGAAGGCAAACTCTAACTGGTGGCGCGCTATTCCTCGCGTTCCGCATCGCGGTCCTCGGCGAGCTCCCCGCCCCACAGGTGCATGGTGTTGACCGGCTTGCCCTGTAGTTTCAGGTAGTAGAACAACTGCCCCTTGTGCTGAACCAGGTGCTGCACCATCTCAAGCATGCGATGGCCAAGGACGGGCGTGGAAGGGTCCCATGGCGCGGGTGCGGGTTCGTTCTGCATCCTTTCCTCACCGGCAAGCTCGAGCATTTCGAAGGCCAGGTCCCGGTCCGCCGCGAGTTTTTCCTTTGCTTCCGCCACCGAGGCGACCGTGGCCATCGCTTCGGCCGGGGGCAGCATATCCCCGGATCCCATGTCGTCCGCGCTGACGCCTTCGGGCAAACCGAAGTCGCCGGTTACGAATCCCTTGATCGCCATTCCGCAAGCTTCGCCCACGTGAAAAAGCAGCTGGCCCGTCGTCATCCAGTTGTCGCCCGACGACGGTTTCCAGTCGAGATCCTTGTCCTCGACGAGGTCCATCAATCCGTCTGCCGCCAGGTAGGAGTATTTCAGTTCACGAGTCAGTATTTCGGTCCAGTTCATGTTTTATCCTTTCAGGGTGTGGTCTGCCACGCGCCTTCATTCAGTTCCACGAGCGCAATATAGTTTCCGCAGGAATCGTCGATAATGGCCTGGATGCCGAAGTCCTGTTTCGTCGGGTCCACGCTGAACCGGACACCCAGCTTCTTCAACCGTTCGTATTCGGAAGCGATATCGTCCACGGAAAACACGATGGATGGCATCCCCGATTCATAGAGTTCCTTGTGGTAAACCTGGGACCACTCGGTACCCTTCGGTTCCAGCAGGAGGGTCGTGCCATCGGGTTCCTCGGGAGAAGCTACGATGGCGAGACTGGCCTCGGGCACGAACATGATCTCCTTGAAGCCCAGGATCTTCGTGTAGAACTCGTGCGCCTCGATGGGATCGTTCACGAACACGCCCGTCATTTCGATTCGCATTTTCTTCCTCCATGGATCCGAATCATTTTGTGATACCTTGTACGTGCGAGCACTTAAGTCCACGTGTTGGATAGGATGCTGTTCCTTAACCCAGGTAAATTTACGAATGGCCCGGGTATGACGCCACAGATTTTGGCTGATACCGGCTAACCGAACCGGTGGGCGAGATGTTGACACATACCGGGCCCACGCCTACATTATCATACCATATACCGGGACCTGGTATTCAGTCGGATTGCAGGCGTCAAAAGCCAGGAATCCAGGTGGAATGCAGACAAGGAACAGGAGCGATTATGGGAACGGTCAGGGTGCTGGTGGGCACGCGAAAAGGGGCGTTTATACTGTCATCGGACGGCGCCCGAAAAGACTGGGACATCGACGGACCGCATTTCGGAGGTTGGGAGGTCTACCACCTCAAGGGCTCCAGCGTCGATCCCGATCGCCTGTATGCAGCACAGGGCACGGGCTGGTTCGGGCAACTGGTGCAGAAATCGGACGACGGTGGAAAAAGCTGGGATCCGGTGAGCAACGAATTCACTTTCGAAGGCGAAGTGGGCACCCACCTCGATTTCGACGACAACCCGCGTCCATGGGCGTTCAACAGGGTCTGGCACCTTGAGCCATCGCTCTCCGATCCGGAAACGGTGTATGCGGGCGTCGAGGACGCGGCGCTCTTTCGTTCGACAGACGGGGGCCGGTCCTGGCACGAACTGGCCGGCCTTAGGAACCACCCTTCGAGCTCGGGCTGGCATCCCGGCGCGGGCGGGCTCTGCCTGCACACCATCCTTCTGGACAAGGGCGACCCGAACCGGATAATCGTTGCCATTTCCGTGGCCGGCGCATTCCGGTCCCTGGACGGTGGTGCATCCTGGCAGGCGATCAACAAGGGCCTGCATTCCGACTACATGCCCGAACCCGAGGCCGAGGTGGGCCACTGCGTACATCGCATTGCCATGCATCCTTCCCATCCGGACGCGCTGTTCATGCAGAGCCACCGAAACATCATGCGCAGCGACAACGGGGGAGATTCCTGGGTCAATGTGAGCGGTAATCTGCCCAGCGACTTCGGCTTCCCGATCGGCGTGCACGCTCACGAGCCCGAGACGATCTACGTCGTCCCGATGAAGGGCGACTCCGAGCACTACCCGGACGAGGGCCACCTGCGCGTCTACCGAAGCCGGACCGGCGGGAACGAATGGGAACCGCTGTCCTCGGGGCTGCCGCAGAAAGACTGCTACGTCAACGTCCTGCGGGACGCCATGGATGTGGACACGCTCGATGACTGCGGGATCTACTTCGGGACTTCGGGTGGCGCGGTCTACGTATCCCCCGACGGCGGCGACCACTGGCGCTCCATCGTGGAGAATCTCCCGCCGGTGATGTCCGTCGAAGTCCAGACCCTCCCATGATACGCGTCGTCCTGCCCTATCACCTGCGGAACCTGGCGGGTTGCCGGGACAAGGAAGTCGTCCTGCAGGTCGCCGGCGGAGTCGTGACCCAGCGCAAGATCCTGGACGCACTGGAAGCGCGCTTTCCACAGCTCGGCGGCACGGTCCGGGACTACGGATCGGGCTGCCGCCGGCCCCTCGTCAGGTTCTTCGGATGCGGACGGGACCTATCCCTCGAATCTCCCGACGCGCCGGTACCTGAAACCATTGCGCAAGGCAAGGAACCCTATCGTATCGTCGGTTCGGTGGCCGGCGGATAGCGGCATCAAGGCACACCGAGTTCCTTCAAAACCGCCAGCTCCCGGCTCGTTTCCCGCCATTCCGGACCTTCAGCGAACCGCTCCGCGTATCCCCGCGGCGTCAGCCTTAGAACTTCGTCGAAGTAGTGTTCTTTCCCCTTATGGATGCAGTCCATGACCAGGCCGTTGTCGTCCGGGTTCGACTGGATAAAAGCCTCCACAGCCAGGTCGGGCTTCAGTTCCAGCAGGTGTTCGAACACGTGAAAGCCCGTTCCCTGGTTCGTGCCGATGGCATGAAACAGGGGCGTCTGGCCGCCCACACCGTTCCTGCCCACTGCGACTCGTGCATTCAGATCGGCCCCGTGTTCCAGCAGCAGGTCAATCGCGTCCAGTTCGTGAAACTCCACGGCCACGTGGAGCAGCATGCTCCCCCGCAGAGTAAGATGATTGCCGTAATCGAGCGCGAATCGCGCCGAAACGAGGCCGGCGTCCATTTCGAGGCGGGCAGCCAGTGAATCCAGGTCTCCCCGGTGGATGTCCATGACCGGACCGTCTTCGAAGGCGGCGCCGTGGTCGATCAGCAGGTTGATACAGGTGTGGTGATGATCGGGGGTCGACCGGGTGTAGGTCTGCAGGAATCCGTACAGCACGTCGCAGTCCCACCCGTCGTTACGCGCGTCGTTCGGGTTGACGCCGACGGCCAGCAACCGCCGCAGGTGTGCCAGGTCATGGCCCTCGCAGCAGCCGAAGAGCGACGCGTCCAGGGCATGGATGTCGGCGCCGGCCTGTAGCAGCCGCTTCGTCATTTCAACCCGCGCCAGCATGTCGGCGAGCACCAGGGGATTGACCGGCCGCTCCCTGCCTCGGCGATCGATCCACCTGCAGGGCGTCTCCACCAGATCGGGCCTGGCGGCCATCACTGATTCGAAGACGGGCTGGTCGTCGCGCAAGATGGCCTCGCCCAGGGCGTGTTCTCCGGCCAGGCATTCGGTTTGCGGCATGATCGATTACACTTCGTGGGTATGCTGTTTTATTTCAACAGTTCGACGATATCCGGGTGCCCGGCCTTCTCCGCCCGCGCCAGCGGGGTCGCCCATTCCGCGCCGCCGCCCCGGGGATCCGCGCCCCGCTCCAGCAGGAACACCGCAAGGTCCCGGTGTCCCCAGCGCGCGGCCCATCCCAGCGGGGTGGAGCGCCACTCGTCGTCCACGGCTTCGATGGAAGCGCCCCGGTCGAGCAGCAGGGCGGATTTAGCCACGTCGCCGATCGCCGCCAGTTTGTGCAGGTAGGTGACGCCGTGCCAGTTCGCGTTGTTTGGATCGGCGCCATGGTCGAAAAACAGGTTCAGCATGTCGAGAATATCGTCGTTGGGGGTCAAGGCGCGTCCGTCCAGGTGCCAGCCCTTGCGCCGGCGGAACGCGTACCCCATGTAGTTGTTGGCGTACCAGGGCCGGTTCAGTTCCGCCCCCGCCCGGATCAACATTTCGATGATCTCTCTGCGCGCGAAGCCCGCCGCCATGCAGAGTACCCCGTAATCGCCTCCATAATTGGCCAGGTCGGGGTCCGCGCCGAGGAGCTCGCCGACCACGGGTATGTCGTCCAGCAGCACGTACATGCTGATGTCGGCCGTCGCCCCGTGCCGGTACAGCAAGTTGATCATCTCCTCGTTCTTCCCCTGGCCCAGGGCCTGTGAGAGGGGCACGCCGCTGGATTCCACCGGGGCGTTGGGATCGGCGCCGTGATTGAGCAGCAATTTCGCCGTATCCAGGTGATTGCCGGCCACGGCTTCGTACAGCGCGTGTCCCCGGGGCGCGTTGTGTTCCGGTGCGTTGGGATCGGCGCCGTGGTCCAGCAGAAGCTGCACGATGTCGGTGTATCCCTGGCCCGCCGCGCTGAACAGCGGGGAGTGCCCGCAGGAATCCTGGTCGTTGGCCAGGTTTCGGTCCCGGGCGAGGAGATTCCGCACGCGCCGTTCGTCCCCCAGGGCGCACGCGACCGTCATGCTGTAGTTCGCTCCTCTCGCGATCAGGTATCCGGTCAGCAGCGGATCCAGGCCTCCCCTGGACTTTCGCGCGCGAAACACGGCCACGTGCAGCGGTTTGCATCCATCCCACCGGACCGGATCCGGTTCGGCCCCCATGTCCAGCAGCAGGGCCGTCATTTCCAGGTTGTGTTCTGCCACGGCCTCGTGGAGGGGACGGTTGCCCCGTTCGTCCGAGGCGTTTATCAACTCGCGGGAAGCCTCGAACAACGCCCGGGCTTCTTCAAGGTTGCCGCGCCGGACCACTTCGCAGGCACGTTCGCCCACGGGCTGCGCGCTGTACCTGGACGCGATGGCGTCCGTCAGGAGTCCGGCGATCTCGTCGTATCCGCGGTCCCTGGCCCGTTCGAGCGGCGGCACGTGATAATCCAGTCCCGATGCCGACGAGGGGTCCGCGCCGTGTTCGAGCAACAGGCGGACCGCCTCTGTGTGCCCTTCCCGGACGGCGAAGTGCAGGGGCTGATAGTACGCCCAGTTGCAGTTGGCCAGACCGGGATCCTCCCGCAACAGCGACCTGATCCTGGCAAGATCCCCTTCCACCGCGGCCAGCAGCATGTCCCAGACCTTGTTCGGCCTGCCATCCATGAAATGGCCTTGCTCGCTCGTGAAATCGGGTCGTATCCAATGCATAATGCGGTCTCCGAAGATACCATTTGCAGACGGTGCGTGACCGTTCAGTTCACTTGACAAAGTGCGAAGCAGACTCGGCTTCAACTTGCTCCGCGCTTCGAACAGCCTTTTGCGCACCGTTCCCGCTTTCAATCCCATGAAGTGTGCGATTTCAGGCGCTGAATAGTCTCCAATATACCGAAGTACCGTGACTTCTCTCAGTGTTTCCGGCAATGCTTCCACCGCGGCGCGGACTTTCTCGCTCATGTCCCTGCGCGCCGCCCGGTCCAGGGGACTTTCATCTGCCGCCTCGATGTCGTCCTCCATGGGTACGAAATGGTGGTTGTTTCGTCTCTTGAACCGGAAACACTGCCACTTTATGATCCGCCTCAGCCAGGCCGGAAACGAATCCGGCTTGCGAAGCGATTCGATCTGCTGCCAGGCGGCGATGAATCCTTCCTGCGCGGCATCTTCCGCCAGGTGCCGTTCACCCAGAAGTCCCAGCGCGTAGCCGAAGGCCATGTCCTGGTAGTTGGCCACCACCTCTCCGAATGCGGTACTTCGATCCGCATGAGGTAAAGACCGGTCGGCTGAAACCCGAATGTGTTGTTTGAGGTCGTTGGTCATATCGGCCCATCATGGCGGTAGTCGGCTACTTGCCCCAACCTGCGCCTTGCGCCTTCCGTCCATTCCCCATTAACATAGTGTCATTCATAGGGGTCAGGTGTTACCATGTCGTTTGAATTTCCGCGCAAGAGGAAGGACCCTCCATGCATGACCTGAAAGTGAACGCGCTCCGGGTCTTCGTCCCGTCGAAAGACCACGACGTTTCGATCCGGTTCTACGAGGACCTTGGGTTTGAAACCGTCTGGACGGGGCACGGAGTAAGTGAGATGCGCATCGAGGGATTCAGCTTCTACCTCCAGAATTACTATCAGAAGGAGTGGGCGGACAACTTCATGATGCATCTGAAAGTGGCGGACCTGGACGCCTGGTGGGAGCACATCGTGGAAAAGGACCTCGTAGCGCGGTACGACGGCGTCCGCGCCGCGGCGCCCAGAGTCTACCCCTGGGGACTACGCGAGATCAATCTGATCGATCCGGCCGGCGTGCTCTGGCACATCGCCCAGGATCCGGACTGCTCGGACTGACCGGACCGACCGTTCTGACCGGACTGACCGTTCTGTTCACGGATGATCACGTCCCGCCGGAACCGTAATCGGCCAGGAGGTACTGTACGGCCAGGTTCGTGTATTCGCCCCACCGGTCCGCGAATTCCCGGATCCGCTCCTCGGAAACGCGTTCTCCGTCGAAGTAGTGCCGCTCGATGGACCGTTTGACCGCGAGATCGCCGGCGGCTATGACGTTGCCCCGGCCCAGGTAACGCGCGCGGAACCAGTCCGCCGTCCACCGCCCGATCCCCACCAGGGCCGTCAATTCCCGTTCAACCGACGCGTCGTCCTTCTCCGCGAGCCCGGCCAGGTCAGTATCACCCTCCCGAATGGACCGCGCCAGGTTCAGGATGTACCGTTCTTTCTGTCTCGAGAACTGAAGCGGCAACAGATCGCCGGGCTCCGCTTCCGCCATCCGGTCGGGCGTCGGAAAGGCATAGTGGGTTTCGCCGCCGAACACGTAAGGTTCGCCGTATTCGGCTACGAGCCGGCTCCGCACGGTGTAGGCAAACCCCAGGTTGATTTGCTGGGCCGTGATCGAGGACACGATCATCTCGAAGGGGTCGACCTGCAGATTGGGACGCAGGCCGTGGTGTCTTTCGACCGCGGCGGATAGGACCGGGTCCCCGGACGCGAACGCGTAGAAGGCCTGCAACGGAAAGGACAGGCCCAGGATCTTCCCGGCTGCCGCGATCGCCTCGTCGAGCGCCGTGTCGGCAGCCGCGCCAGCCGTCGCGTCGAGCACCTCACCGGTCGCCGGCGAATCCGACCGGCCAGCCCCGTCCCCGGGCGTCAGGCGTAATTCGATCCGGTCTTCGACGCGGTACAGGGACAAAAGGCACGGTCCCCCGGCAGTACGGACCACCTTGCTGAAGACACCCGCTTTGAACCGGTTGGCAAGGTCGGTGCCGTACCGCTGGAACCGGTCGAGTGTGGCCTCGAAGTCGATGATCGTACCGCGGTCCGCCACGGTATAGGCCACGGTTACGATTCCAGGGGTTTCCACAATCCGACGAACGTACCCTCATTGTCCGCAATCCACGCGAAGTGGCCCATGCCCGGGACTTCGGTTGGGGGTACGATGGACGCGCCGCCCAGTTCCTCGGCCTTCGCGACGTAGGCGTCCAGGTCGTCGACCTGCACATAGACCAGCGTGTAGTTGTGCGGCTCGTGACCGAGGGCGGAAATATGCCCGTTGATCCCTTCGTCTCCCCCGGTGTCGATCATGGAGGCGTGTTCATGGGACTCCATGTCCCACCCGAACAAGCCGGCGTAGAAAGCCTGGGTCTCTTCTCTGTTCTTGCATCCGATCTCGAAATGCATGACGGGGTTCGACATTGCGCGCTCCTCTCTGGTTGTGGTGTTTGTTGCGGTTCGTGCGACTTAGTGGTTCAAGCTACTTCTTGTACCTGTCATTGAGTCCCTGGCTGGTCCGGATCATGGGCAGGATCTTCTCCAGGCGCCTGGTCCTGGTTCCAGCCCGTTTGGCCTCGGCGATATACTCGGTATACTCGCGCTGCTTGCCCGGCGTCAGCGCGTTGAATTGCTTACCGGCAACACCGTCTTCCGCCAGCGCGACGGCCAGTTCATCCGGAACCTCCAACGGCTTTTTCGTCTCCGCCTTGATCGCTTTGCCCTGCCGCTGGTTTTCGATGGACTCGGCCACGTAGGCGCGCAGCAGTGGTTCTTCGATCTCTTCGACCGCCTGAAACCGCCATTGACGCATGGCCCTGGTCTTGCCTTCCTGCGCATTGACCAGGACGCCCTGTTCGTCGCGCAGCAACGCGCCCTGGAAGAACCAGACGCTCACGAACTCCTTGAACGCTCCGATCCCCGCCACGTTCTTGCCTGCGTGGGTGTAGCAAGGCTGACCCCACTTGACGGTTTCTTCGACCTCGCATGCGTTCATGATGTTGCGTAGTCTTTCCAGCAGGGAGCGCCATTCCACGTGGCCATCCAGGTAGTCTTCGACCGATTTATACCGTTGCACGATCCATCCTTTCCATGAATCCGGCCTAGGGCGAGACTTCAGGCCGTCCCGATTCGTAGTGCGGGGTGTCCAGGGTGTTTCCGAAGAGACTGAGCCGGCCGGACAGGGCGGCCTCCACGTCCAGTTCGTACGCGTGGGCGACGGTCGTGACGATGGGCCGGATCTGCTTCTCGACGTAATGCCCGTAGTCTATGGGGGCGGTGATCCGGCCCTCCGGTTGCGGACCGTCAAGGGTAACCACGTAACGGATGACACCCGTCGGGTTATCCATGAGCCTTGCCGCCTTGACGTGGGGAGGCACCGAACGGGTGTAGGATTCGACGGGCTTGCGCAGGTTCTTCCGGTAGACGAGCAACTCGTCCCGGCGGCCTGAGCGGACCTCCTGGACCCAGTGGTAGATCTCTTCTTCGATCTCGGCGCCGGGCACGTCGTGAAATACCCGGTCGAGCAGCACGCCCTGCAGCCGGTGGGCCAGGTCGGTCCAGTCCCGCCGTACGGCTTCCATGCCCACGATTTCCACGCGGTCGCCATCGGTCTCGCGTCGCAGGCCCGCGTAACCCTTTGCCCTGCCGCGCTCTACGTCGCCCCGCATGGAAGGCAGCAGGAACCGGTGGTAGCACTTTTCGAGTTCCAGTTCGAGGAAAGACGCCACGCCGTACCGTTCCCGCACGTGGGCGGCCAAACGGGCATTGATCCGTTCGCATACCTCTCGCCCTATATCCGTGGCCTGGTCCGATTCCGGACTGTCCGCCGGGTCGAGATCAACGAACACCGAATCCGTATCCCCGTATAGCACTTTGTAACCGTCTTTCTCCAACTCATCCCGGCACCACTTCAGAATATAGTGTCCGAATTCTGTGATCGCACCGGCCAGTTGAGGCGCGGCGAAGCGGCAGGAAGCGGATGCCAGTACGCCGTAAAAGGAATTCATGACGATCTTGTAGGTAAAGGAGGCGAGTTCGTCCCCGGTGGTCCTGGCTTCTTCCCGGCGCTTGAAGAACTGTTCCAGCATGGAAGGCAGTATGCCCGGGGTACGGGAAAAACGTGCGCCATTGGGGGCCTCGAGAGATTCCCCTTCCTGGCCCTCGATATGTGCCAGGGGATCGATGTTGAAGGTGCGGATGATGGACGGGTAGAGACTCTTGAAGTCGAAGACGAAGACGTTGCGGTAGAGTCCTGCTTTCGCGGGGATGATCAACCCTCCGGGCGCGCCGGCGCCCGGGGTGCGGTCCACGCCGGTCGTCGGCGCCACCATGCCCCGTTGGTGCAGGGCGTTGATGTAGATGTTATCGAAGGCGGCCACGCTGACCCACGCCCGTTCCAGCGGCAGGCCCGTCAGCAGGCCCCTGCGCAGGGTCAGGTTGATCAGTCCTTCCGCGTCCAGGATGTCGAGTACCAGCCTCGCGTCCTCGAGACAGTAGGCGCAGAAGGTTGCCCGGTCCTCGTGATAGACCTCCGTGATCTTCTCCGCCCGGGAGCTCCCCTCATCGTCCTCCAGCAACTTGCCCCTTCCCAGTATGGCGTTGGCCACGGTGTCCAGCCGGTAGTCCTCGAACCGCTGCAGCGTGCCGCGAAGCAGGTGCAGGGCGTCCAGGATCTGCCGGCCGTGGATCACCATGGTGCTTCCGCCCCAGACCTCCCCGGACCGGTACCAGGACTGGTCATCGGTCCGACCGAGTTGAAACGGCACGTTCAGGTCCCGGAAGCGTCGCTGCAGGACCTGCAGGTCGAAGTCGACCAGGTTCCATCCCGTGATCAGGTCGGGATCCATTTCGAGTACGCGGGTCGACAGGGCGCGCAGCATCGACGCCTCGTCGGGCCAGCAGACCAGGTGCGGTGGGTCCCCGTCGGCCGGTTCGCCGACCATGTGTATTTCTTCCGAGTCTATCCCGCCGTCCGGACCCGACAGCACCAGGCCCACGGCGTAGATGGTGGTCGCTTCGGGGTCCGTTTCGATATCCAGGGCCAGCACGCTGAAGGCGGGTTCCCAGTATTCCGGTTGAAGTTCGGGGTTGGTATAGACCCGGTCGACCCGGCTTCCGGATGTCCAGGTGCCGCTGATCTTCACCCCGCCCCGAAGGCCTCGTCCGATCAGGTACTGCCTGGCGAAGGGGATATCGCCTTCGTAAGTCCGCGGATGTTGGACCTCCAGGCTCTTGACCAGATTGCGCTGATCGCGCACGCGCTCGAACTGGATGCCTGCCACGGGTTCACCGTCCATCGTGGTGTATTCCGATGGGACCACCCGGGCGGAAATCCCGTCGGAACGGATCCGGGCGTCGAGCAAAGGTTGTTCCGAGACCCGGACGTAGAGTGTGGGTGAAACCCGGTCGTCCGTGAACTGGAAGGTCTGGCCGTCCTTGAGTTTCCCGACCCCACAGATCACATCCCGGCCGTTCTCCGCCCGATGGAACACGTGGAGCAGGTAGCCCACGTCTTCCGCCGCGGCCTCCCCGCCGGGAGCGGATGCTGCTCCGCCGGGAGCGGATGCTGCTCCGTCGGCGGTTTTATGCGGTTGCGCGTTGGACATGGCTCAAGTGGTCTCGGAGAAACCGGCCGGTGTAGGACGCGTCGATTGCCGCCACCTCCTCGGGCGTGCCGGTGGCGATGACTTCACCGCCGCTGTGGCCGCCTTCGGGGCCCAGGTCGATGATGTGGTCGGCCGTTTTGATCACGTCGAGATGGTGCTCGATCACCACGACGCTGTGACCGGCTTCGATCAACCGGTTCAGGCTGGACAGCAGATGGACGATGTCGGCCAGGTGCAGCCCGGTGGTAGGTTCGTCCAGGATGTACAGGATATGGCTGCCCCGGCGCAGCTTGCCCAGTTCGCTCGCCAGCTTGATGCGCTGGGCTTCGCCCCCGGAGAGGGTGGTGGCGGACTGGCCCAGTGTGAGGTAACCCAGGCCCAGTTGGTCCAACGTCCCGATCTTCTTCGCGATTGAAGGCCTTTCTTCGAAGAAGGTGACCCCCTCTTCGACGGACATGTTCAACACATCGGCGATGGTCTTGCCCCGGTAGGTCACTTCCAGCGTTTCCGGGTTGTACCGGGCGCCCTTGCAAGCCTCGCATGGCACCTCCACATCCGGCATGAAGTAAAGCTGGGTGGTGATCGTTCCCTCCCCGTTGCATTCGGCGCAGCGTCCCTCGGCCACGTTGAAGCTGAACCGGCCGGGCCGGTATCCGCGCGATACCGCCTCGTCCGTCTTCGAAAAGAGCGTCCTGATCTGGTCGTAGAACCCGATGTAGGTGGCCGGGTTCGAACGGGCGTTCCGGCCGATGGGCGACTGGTCGATGTTGATGACATGCTTGATGTGCTCGACGCCTTCGAGCCGGTCGTGGTCTCCCGCGAGCACGCGGCTGTCGTACAGCTGGTTGTACAGCTTCTTGAACAGCACTTCGTTGATCAGCGTACTTTTCCCGGATCCGGATGCACCGGTCACGCAGACGAACTGTCCCAGGGGAATCTCGACGTCTATATCGTTGAGGTTGTTCTCCCGCGCACCCAGGATGCGCAGCGATTTTCCGGTAGGCCCGCGCCGCATCTGCGGGGTCTCGATGGTCCGTGCGCCCGAGAGATACTGGCCGGTCGGCGATGCGGCGCAGTGCAGGATATCGTCGAGATCGCCCTGCACCACCACCTCCCCGCCGTGCACGCCCGGTCCAGGCCCCATTTCCACGATGTGGTCGGCCGCCCGGATGGTCTCCTCGTCGTGCTCCACCACGATGACCGTATTGCCAAGATCGCGCAGTTGCCTGAGCGTGCGGATCATCTTCACGTTGTCGCGGGGATGCAGACCGATGCTCGGTTCGTCCAGCACGTACAGCATGCCCATCAGGCCAGATCCGATCTGCGTGGAGAGCCGGATGCGCTGCGCTTCGCCGCCCGAGAGGGTACCGGCGCGGCGGTTGAAGTTGAGGTAGTCCAGGCCGATGCCCAGCAGCAGATCGAGCCGGCCGATAATCTCCCGGATCACCTGCCGGCCGGCCAGTTCCTGGCGCCCCGCGGGTTCGATGGCTTCCAGCTCGGCGCGGAGTTCGTCGAAATTGATCTCTCCGAAGTCGTGGACCGTGCGGCCGTTGATCCGGAACAGGTGCCGGGACTCCTTGAGCCGGGATCCCTTGCAATCGGGACACACCCGCTCCACCATGACCTTTTCGAGCCAGGCTTCCATGCCCGAGCTGGCCACCTGCTTCTGCCGATACCGCTTGTAGTTCCGCTCGATCCCCTTGCCGATACCGCCGAATCCCCATGGCTTGCCGAGCAGCTTGTGATCGGGTTCCTTCGCATCGGGCGGCGCCAACAGGGGGAATTTGTCCGGCGTGCCGTCGAACAGCACGTCCTGGATATGTGGAGGTAACGCACGGAAAGGCGTATCGAGGCTAAACCCCATGTGCACCGAAAGGCTGTACATGACCCGCCCGGACCAGGTATCCGGCTTGTAGTTGAAGGCGTCCTTGACGAAACAGCCGTCCCGGATGCTCAGCGACTTGTCCGGCACCAACAGGTCCCGGTGCACGACCATGTACGTACCGAGTCCGAGACAGGTCCGGCACGCGCTGGACGGATTGTTGAACTGGAAGTAGTCCGGCGCCAGGTCGCCCACCGCGAGATGGTGTTCAGGGCAGCCGAAGGACGCGTAGAACCGTTCGACGGCGGTTTTTTTGCGGCAGGCCGCCACGTGGATCCTGATGTACTGGTCCCCGGCGATCAGTGCGTTCTGAATCCCCTTGACCAGTTGTTTCTCGACACCTGGTTTCAGCACGAACCGGTCTACGATCACCTCCATGCGAAGGTCACCGGATTCGTCGACATCGACCTCGCCGCTGATGTCCACGGGCTTTTCGTTGATCACCATGCGGCGATACCCCTTCTTCCGGATTTCCGCGAAGAGGAAGTCGAGGTCCTCGCCATAGATCCGGGTAACCGGCGCGCGCAGTTCCACTTCGGTGCCTTTGGGCAGCGACAGCAGTTCATCGAGGATCTGCACCGCGGTCTTGATCGGAAGGTCGCGGCCGCAAAAGGGACAGCCGGCGCGGCTGATCGTGGCGAACAGCAGGTTCAGGTAACTGCTGACATCGGTCATGGTGCCCACGGTGGAGCGTGGATTGCGCGCAACGGTCTTCTGCTCGATGGAGATGACGGGAGAAAGCCCGAAGAGATAGTCCACGTCCGGCTTGCCCACTTGCTGGATGAACCGGCGGGCATAGGAGGAGAGCGACTCCATGTATCGCCGCTGGCCTTCCGCGTAGATGGTATCGAAGGCCAGGGAAGATTTCCCCGAACCGGAAAGCCCCGTTACCACGATCAGACGGTTGCGCGGCAGTTCTACGGTGATGTCCCTGAGGTTATGCTCCCGGGCGCCCTGTACCAGGATCGTCGTGCGGGGACCGGCCGAGGCGGGATCGGCGGATGCGCGATCAGCGGATGTACGCGACCGGACCGGGATTTCGGACATGCCCATGCTCCAGGATTTCCGTGCGACTGTTCGCCCACGGCAGCCGTAGTATCGCCCACGGCAGCAGCAGAATCACCCGCGGTAGTAATAGAACCCGAGTTCCTCGTACTCCACGTTGCTCTTCAACGTGAGACGCAGCGGGCTGGAAACCCGGGAAATGACGTCCTTGTCCGCGAGCCATTCGCACACGGTGGTAACACCCTTCAGATTCATCTGGTTATCGAACCAGGTCTCGATCTCCGTGACCGACCTGGCCGATCCTTCTTCTTCGAGGTAGTCGAGAATGGGCTGGAACAGGTCCGGCAGGCGTTTCTCGAGATAGGTATCGATCAGCCCGAGCGCTTCACCTACCAGCGCCTCGGTCTTCGGCTGGTCGATCAGGTCTGTATACACTTTGTTGAAAAACCCCGGATTGAGTTCCAGCGCCTGCTGGATGACTTCGCGACCGGCTAGCTGGCCGTGCATGAACACCTCGATCTTCGCGAGGCTGCTCGCGCACAACATGATGTAGAGAAACGCGTAGTGCAGATCGCGCCGAACGTGAAACCACTTCTCTGCCTTGTACAGGGTGGGTATCACGTGCGATGCCGCGTGCATGAGCTGGACCTGGCGGTCTCTCGAATGCAACGCCTGGATGCCGTCGTACAGTTCCCGGATCGTCTCGTCGTGGGTGAAGAGCAGGCGGCTTCTGGCCAGGGCCGAGTGCATGAACGAGCTTTGCAGTCCGCCTTCGATCATCTTCCTGAACGCGGAGCGCGGCTGCATGAACACGTGGATATACACGTCGTTCTCCAGGAGCGCGGCGCCTTCGGATACCTCGTCGTCATCCCTGCTGTCCCGGCGGAACAGGTCCTTGTCGTCCCGGGTGACGACGATCAGGTCGATATCGGATTTCTCCCATACCCGGTCGGCGGAGAGGCTGCCGAAGAGAATCGCCGCCAGGATGTGCCGGTCTTCCTGCGCCTTGCTCACGAAAGACGCGAGGGCCGACTCGAATTTCTGTTCAACGGTAGAGGTCGTGGTATCCATCGGGGGATCCCCGGAAAGGCATCCAAAAGGATAAAGCGCATACCGCAAAACCGCGACCGGTCCGTGGATGCGCCCGTTTCTATATAACACGCGCCCGCGGCGGCGTCAACGCACAATTACGGGCGGCAAGGCGATGAAACCCCTTGATAACAACGCCCGCCGGCGGCTACTTTGCACCAGGTACCAGGTCCCAGGTCCCGCATTCCGATCTTGCGGGAATCTCCGGATCTGTATCGTCTGACTCCATGGCCCGAGGATGGTGCAATGCCGGCAACACCAGCATCCGGCGATTCGTCCCGTATCCAGGCTCTGCTGGCCCACCGTGGCGGGCTCGCCACCGTGTTGCGGCCGGATCCCACCCTGTTCGAACGGATCGGCGGCCGATCCGTGGTCGCGGGCATCATAGACGGCCTGTATGATCGGATCGAAAAGGACGCCGAGCTACGGCCCATGTTCACCCGTACGCTGGCTCCAGAACGCATGAAGCAGAAGGCGTTCATGGAGGAGTGGATGGGCGGCGAACCGGGCTATACGCGGCACCACGCCTACGGCGGAATAAAAAACCGGCACGAGCACATTCACATCACCCGGGCATCCGCCGACCGGTGGCTGTCCCACATGACCGCTTCGCTGCGGAATCACATCAACGACGAAACGCTCGTTGCCGAAGTGCTGTACGTGCTTCGGCCCCTTGCCCACGGCCTCGTCAACGAGCAAAAACCCGCCCGGCACGGCTGGGAGATGAGGTGTCACCGGGAAAAGCGATGGAGAACGCCCGCCAGGTTGGCGGCCAGGGGACAGGCGGAAGCCCTCGAGCGCTGCCTGGACGAGGATCCTGCGGTGCTGGACGATCCCCGTCACGGCGCGATCATCCTCGCGGAAGCGGTGTTGCGGGGCCACACTCGGGTAGCGGCCCTGCTGCTCGACCGGGGAGTGGACGTAAACCTTCCGTCGGCCCATTCGAGCGACATCATGATGACCGCCCACTGTGCCGCGCTGAGCAAGAAGAAGGACGAGACGGCCGCGTTCCTGCTGGAGCGGGGTGCCGTGTATGATATCTTCAGCGCCTGTTTTCTGGGTGACCTGGACCGGGTATCCGAACTTCTGGATGCAGCACCCGGACTGGTCGACGCGCAGGATCCCGCCTGCGACCTGCTGCCCGTTACACCGCTACATCATGCGGTGTACGGCGGACACGAAGAGGTCGCGAGGATGCTGTTCGACCAGGGCGCCAAAGTCGGCGTAAACAGCACGGCCCTGGTCCGTTACGCCGCCGGTCGACGGCAAACCGATCTGCTTCGGGTGGTGTTGGAGCAGGGCGCGGACGCCACCCGGATCGGATGTGGCAGATGGGTACTCGACGAAGAAGAATCGGCCCTGCTGATTGCCCGCGGCGCCGACGTCAACTATCCCGATGGAAACTGGATCTGGACGGCCTGCACGGGAAACAACAGCCAGCGGGACGATCCCCGGTACGTGCAGGCCCTGCTGGACAAGGGGGCCCGGATCGACACGGTACTGCGCGGCGCCGGCGCACTGCACTTTGCCGCCAAGGCCGGATTCACCGGGGTGATGGAGGTGCTGCTGGACAACGGCGCCCCGGTCGACGGGCGAAGTGAAAAGGGCGAGACCCCCCTGTTTTACGCACTGAAGGCGGGTCCCCGGGCGGACGTGGTGAAGTCGGCGGCCCTGCTGTTGGTCCGCGGCGCGGACCCGACCCTTGAAGACAGACTGGGCAAAACGCCCCTGGGGATCGCCCGCCGGATGAAGCGCTCCGACAAGGAACGCATCGTCTCCATGTTCGAAGCCGCCAGTCCTACCGTGCCGGCGTGATATCCTTCAAATACGAGACCAGGGCCTCGCGCTTCGGCGTCGTGCCGTGGATTTCAATCCCCACTTCCGCCCATACGAGCGGCGTCGTGCCGTGTTCATCGTCTGTCGCACCCGGGTTGGCGCCGGCATCGACGAGCATCTTCGCGATCCCGGCGTCCCCGCACAGATGCAGGGGCGTCTGCCCGGAGTCCGCCCGAGCGTTCGCATCCGCGCCGCAACCCAGCAGCATCCGAACCGTTTCCTCCTGTCTATGCTGCACCGCGGCGTGCAGGGGCGTTCCCACCACCGCGTGAACCCCGATCTTCCCTTCGTAGGCCACCGCGCCTGCATCGGTCCGGCAAAGCCGGCTGAGCTGGTCTGTCCTTCCGAGAACGGCGAGCTGGCAGGGATCCACCGGCGCGCCCCGGTCGATCAGGTACTCCGCCAGCTGGCGACAGCGTTCGCCGCGGGACAGCGCCGCGCCCAGCGGCGTGTTGCCATCGCCGTCGACCGTATCCAGCGGCGCTCCGTGATCCAGCAGGAGCCCGGCCGTTTCCGCGGACACAACCACGTGGAGTGGCGGTTCTCCACCCAGACCCGGACGGGATGCCGCGCCGGAATCTTCCGCCAATAACGACCGAACGGCGTTGACATCATCCAGCAGGCACGCGGCGTGCAGATCCACGTTCGCTCCGTGTGACCGCAACGTTTCGGCCGCATCGTTGTGTCCCCAGTGAGCCGCGAGGTGAAGGGCGGTCCAGCCTCCGTAGGAATCGGTGCCGCCGTTCGGATCCGCCCCGTTGCGCAACAGGATTTCGATGACCTTCGTGTCCCCGCGTTCCGCCGCAATTTGAATTGGCACGGGGCGCCCTCCCCAGCGCGGGTGGTTCACGGCATCGTTGACTATATTCTTGTCCAGTTCCAGGACGGCTTCGACGGACGCCGCGTCACCACTCCAGATGGCGGCACGCAACCGGCGACGGCACACTTCCCGGCGAAGGACAGGCCAACTCGAAAACCCGTATTCCCGGGCCAGAACCAGTTGAGCGTCGGCGAGTTTCACCGCAGTGGGATCAATCGTGCGAGGATGCGCGGCGAACGACTGGGCCGCCTTGGTATCACCCGAGCGATATGCTTTGAGGAGTTCCCGCGCCTGGGTTTTGAGCTGATCCAGATCGGGATGCTGAGGAAGCGTGCGAGGGTCTTTCATCGGCGAATTCCTTTCCATGGCACTCCGATTCCGCATTTTCGGAGAAGAAAGAGATTCGCGTATTCTTAAGTTACGAAATGGATCGGGTAGGCTCGGCCTTTTCCGCGGAATGGATACGCCCCGGTGCGCAACGGACATCAAACTAACGCCTGGTCCGTTTCGCGTCAAGCCCATCATCCAAATTCCATTTAAGCAGCGTTTTTCTCAAGGATCCGGGACAACAACCCGTATCTTCGAACGCCAAACGGGGTGTTTCGCCTAATGGTATTCAGGCGGCGTTCGCATTCCGGAAAGGCGTACGACACAGCGCGCCGGGCATTCGGCGTGTCTACCTCGGACAGGGCAAGCAAAGTGTAGTAGAAGGGGAACCGGCGCCACGTCCCCGCCCCGTCTTCGTGGCTCGCCAATACGCCGATTCCTTCGTCCAGGTGACGGGCGTAGTCACCAAGACCGCCAATGGCCATGTGCCGCCAGAGCGAGACGGTGCACGGACCGCAGCAGAACGTACCCCGCGGTTTGCCCTTCGCGTGCGCCGCCTCGAAACACCCGAGCAGTTCGGACGTTGCCGCCTCGAGTTCGGGAAGCCGGTCGCGCCCGACACGGCGGTTCAGCAGGATGATAGCCCGGCAGGTTTCCTCGGCGTGGATATGCCGCAGCGACGCCGATTGAAGCCGCTCACCCGTGAAGGTATAGAGTTTGGATCGGCTGTCCTGTTCGGTAACGCCGAATGTCCCGGCATAGGCGGAATCCGCGCCGAAACGACCGGCCAGCCAGTCCAGGGTGTGTTCCGCTTCGATCCGGTCGAACGATTCGCCGAGGAAGTGCCGTTCGTTGATACGGTCCAGCGTTATGGAGAGACTGTGGGGAATGGGAATGCGGTCCATGGACGTAATTTTATTGACACAACGGACCTTACGCCAGTAAATCATCCTCGCTTCGTGCGCATTTCCCGCAGCATCCAGGCAACACTAAGGATTACCAGGTACCTCCAGGAATTACCATGCAACACTGTATTGTTACAAAAGGAAAGGGACGCTACAACGCGTTTCCCGTATTGAATCAACTTCCGGACGGGCGGCTTTCGATCGGCTGCATCTCTTCGCCTTTCGGGGATCACTACGGTCTCTCCGGCTGGCTGACGTTTGAGTCACGCGACGACGGACGAACTTGGACGCTGTCGGAAGATCCCTTGCTACCGCCCAACTGGCCGGGAGTATCGCCACGGGAGCGCTACGACCGGCTTTCCGGCGTTTTACCCGACGGAACCCTGATGGCGGTGGGCTCGGTGGGGCATGAATTCTGGACAATGGACCGCCGGGAAGAAGCCGAGGCTCGCGGCCTGCGGTTCGTAGTGGATGAGACGTACACGTCCCGTTTTCCGGGAAAGTTAATCATCACGGGGTATCGACTGGCGGTGATCAGGTCCCAGGATGGGGGGAATACCTGGGACCGGCGCACCTGGAACGTGCCTGGCTATCAATTCACGGTCGGATTTCCACGCGGTATCATTCTCGAAGACGGTACGTGGTTGTTGCCCATATACGCGATGCGCGCCGGGGGCGAGAGCGACTGCCTCCTGTTCCGGTCCGTCGACGACGGAGAGACCTGGCATCTCCATGAAGCCGTGCCGCGTATCGGCAGCGAATGGGCCCTGGTGGAGACGGAGCCGAACCGTATCCTGGGCCATATTCGCTCGACGTGTTATTGGGATCCGGCTACCGTTGAGCGTACCTTTCACAGGGACCGGTTCTACACCCTGGAAGTCTGGTCCGAAGACGGCGGCAAGACCTGGACCCGCCCGGTTGAGACGTCGTTCGAGGGCTATCCGAACCACCTGCTCAAACTCCATGACGGACGCGTTCTGTGTACCTACGGCTACCGCCGCGCCCCGATGGGCATTCGGGCCTTGATCAGCGAGGACGGCGGACGGACGTGGGACACGGACCACGAATACGTGCTCAGGGATGACGGCGGGGGTGTTTCGAGTGCGTGGCCGCCGGAGAAGCGACCCCGGATGGGCGGCGCGGACGTGGGCTATCCGATCTCGGCGGAATTGGATGACGGTACCATCCTGACCGTCTATTACATCACGACGGAAGATGAAACCACCCATGTCGCCGCCACCCGCTGGCATCCTGACCGGGACAGGCCACCAGCCCCCCGAGACGGGTGAGCAACAGTCGTTTTAGGAAACGGCGCCGGCCTCCCTCAGACGGTCCGCGATGGCGGCATGCCTATACCGTTCGGCCCAGGCGAGCGGCGTGGTCCAGGATTCCCCTTCGGGCTGCGGATCGGCGCCGTGCTCGAGATAGAGGTTGACCAGTGCGTCCCGGCCCCAGCGGGCCGCCCAGGCCAGGGGCGTGGAATGAAGCAGCGTATCCCTGCCTTCAAGCGAGGCGCCGTATACAAGGAGCAGGCGCGCGAACTCGATCCGTTCGTCCTCTTTCAGATTCGGCTGACCCCAGACCTTCCCGGTAGCGGCGATATAATGCGGAAGTGATGTGTCGCGCCGGCCCTTCACGTTCGGGTCCACCCCATGATCCAGGAACATGCGGAGGATCTCCGGGAATACGGAACGATCGAAATCCCGGTACTTGCGATGTGGACCGCAGGGCCAGATGCCGATGGGCTGGATGAGGAGCCTGTACCACCGTGGATCGTCCAGCGCCCAGTCCAGCTTGCGCAGGCACACGCCGACGACGCTGGGATCGCCCCCGCAGGCGGCGCCCCACAGGATCTGCTCCACGAGGTCGGGCTGCAGGTTCAGCGCCATGACTGCCGCGGAGGTATCGCATTCCAGGGCCGCGCCGTCCGGCGTCATCGATCCTCCGTACCGGTAAAGCAGCCGTTTCATCCGCTCGTCCCTGTTATTGTAGGCGCGGCTCATGGGATTGCCGGAGGCGTACACGGCGGCGTTGGCGTCGGCGCCCCGTTCCAGCAGCAACCGCGCGATGTCGTGCTGGCCGTCGCCTGCCGCGATCCACAGCGGTTCGCCCCAGTTGTACGTCTCTTCCTCCAGGGACTGGATGCGGTAACGCTGGTTGGGATCCATGCCGAGATCGAGCAGCAGCTTCACCATCTCGTACCGATTGTGGCGGACGGCGTCCCCCAGCAAGTGGGTTTCGGTATCCACATCCGGTTCGAACAGACCGGGGTGGCTCGCCGCGACCTGTCGCACGGCTTCCTCGTCCCCCAGCATCACGTTCGTACGCAGGCTTCTTGGGGCACCCGCGCTCATGAGGATGCCGGCGGCCATGAAACAGCCTTCCGACTGCCGCCGGTCCGTTGCGGCCGTTTGATCTACGGCCAGTTCGAGGGGGGTTCGGCCTTCGAGGTTGGTCTTTCCCGTGTCGGCCTTGAGTGAAAGCAGCGCCTGAACGAGTCCGGGATGACCGTGGATGGCCGCGTGGTGCAGGACCGTATTCCCGTCTTCGTCGCAGGCCTCCGCGAGTTCGGGCGCGGCGTGGATTTCCCGCATCGCGCCGGCCACGTCGCCATCGGCGACTTTCTCAGCGAGGAGCACCACCTCCGGTGCAACGGTAAGATTCGGGCAGAGATTCGCTTCCCGCCGCCGTTCCATTTCCTCGTTGATCGTTTCAATGACGTCTTCAAATCCACGGTCGCGGGCCATGACCAGGGGCGTGGATGCGTCCCGGTGGGGATAGACGCCCTGGTGCGGGTCGGCCCCCGCGGCCATGAGGGCGGAAACCGCGTCGATCCGGCGGTTCATCACCGCGTGGTGCAGGGCGCGGTGCTCGTCGTAGGACGCCATGTCCACACCCACCAGGTGGGGCGCTACGGCCAGAATGGAATGGATGCGCTTCAAATCTCCATCGGCCGACGCTTCACACAGTTCGGCCACGGTGAAGGCGCCGGAGGTTGTCTCGTTCGTCATGTCTGCTTCTCCTCGGTGTCGTCGTTGTCCGCAACGTTGTCCGCGACCAGGTGGCTGTATCGATCCGCATAGACCTCCATGAGATCGTCATACCGGTCTTCCACGGTGGTCCCGGCCAGATAAGGCCCAAGGTGGTCGATGAAGGCGTGCCAGCCGGCGGCGAATCCCATCAGGATATCCGGGGTGACGTGGGAATTCGTGAAATGCAGTCGCGTGCCGCCCTCACCGGGCTCGAGCACCCACCGGACCACGGATAGCCCCCAGGTGTATGCAAACACTCGTTCCGGGACCCATTCGCAGACCGTGCCTTCCAGGTTGCCTTCCGACTTGAAGTCCACGAAGATCCTGCCACCCAGACGGCGGTCCAACGTGGCTTCGTACTTCATCCAGGCCGAGATCCCCTCCGCCGTCGTAACGGCTGCCCACACACGGGCGACCGGAAAGGGGTACTCCCGTACGATGTCGATACAGTATTCCGGCGTTATCCTGGCCAGAGGTTCCGCCATAGTGATCACTACGCTATAGTATTAGTGTCAGTTAGAACGGTCGACGTTACAAATAAAAAAGATTTCAGCCGACCCTCCTCACTGCCGGGGCATATCGAGGTTTGTATTGACAGTGCAGCCCGGCGGCACTAACCATGTTTTGTCGATATTATGGGAGCGGTCGATGAGATTTGACAAGGAAAAACAGTGGATCGGCGCCGTGTACGCCGAAGACCTCGTCCTCATGGCCGAAATGCTGGATGAAGACCCGTCTCTGGCCGATTTCAGCCACGAAGCCTTCGACGATCCTTTCCGGGAGGGCCGCTTCCCGGTATATACCCTGTCCTTTGCCGTCAGCGGTCCTCCGCAACAGCAGATCGACTGGCGCCAGGTGGAACGCAGAACGAACTTCGACATGGTAAAGCTGCTCGTCGAAGCAGGCGCCGACCCCAATATCGAAAACGTGCATGGCCGGCCACTCTGTCTTTGTCGGGACGAAGACATGGCGCGATACCTGATCGATCATGGCGGCGACGTCAACCGTTGGCACGACAACGGCGGCGCACCGGTGTATTTCGCGGTGTGGCAGATCGATCCCGATCGTTTGAAGATGCTCATCGGGCTGGGTGCAGATCCCGGCCAGATCAATCCCCACAACGGATCATCCGCCTTTCATTCCGCCGCGGAAGTCAGGCCCGGCGACGAACTGGTTGCCGATCACCTCGAGACCATTCACATTCTAAAGGAAGCCGGCCTGGATCCGAACCGCCGTGCAGGCGTCGGCGTTCAGTCGGACTGGGGCCCCGTCTACCAGGGCGATTCGCCGCTGCACATGGCCGCCCAGTTGAACCGGCCCGAAGTGATTGAGGCGCTGATTGCCGCCGGTTGCAGCCGGTCCCAGGCCAACGTCGCCCATGAAACGCCGCGCGAAACAGCTCTCAGGGTCGGACGGGGCGAGGACATCGTCCGTCTGCTCTAGGGCGACACGGAAACAGGCCATGGCTTACGACTTCACCGGCAAAGCCGCCCTGGTAACCGGTGCGTGCAATGGAATCGGGCGATTCACGACGATAGCGATGCTGGAGGCCGGCGCTTCGGTGACCGCAACGGACCTGACCCCCTGTCCACGCAGCCTGGAGCTATTCCGGACACGCAGCGAGAAGGTGCATTTCATTCGCACCGATGTTACCGACGCCGCCCAGGTCCGGGCAGCGGTTCGGCAGACCCGAAAACGCTTCGGACGCCTGGATTTCGCCGTGAACAACGCGGGCGTCTACCGGTACGAGGCACTGACGCACAAGTGGAAAGAAGACCGGTGGGATGACATGATCGACGTCAACCTCAAGGGCGTCTGGCTTTCCATGAAATACGAGATTCCCGCCATGCTCGATCAGGGTGGAGGGGCTATAGTGAATGTCTCGTCCGTCGCCGGCCTTGTGGGCATAGGCGGCATGTCCGGCTACGCCGCCAGCAAGCACGGCGTGATCGGCCTGACGAAATCCGCGGCGCTGGAATACGCCCGGGAAGGCATCCGTATCAACGCGGTATGCCCCGGCAGCCTGGCCCGACCGTCCCTTCGCTTCCCGCGCGTCTTCACCGAATCCAGGGCGGACGACGGCCGGCACCCCCTGGGACGCTGGTGCAAGGGCGAGGAAGTGGCGGACGCTATTCTCTGGCTGTGTTCGGACCGGTCATCCTTCACGACGGGGCACGCGCTGGCTGTCGACGGGGGCTGGTCGGCGCGCTGAGCCCCTCTGACAGGCGGCGAACGTCCCGCGTGTTCAGCCGATGTGTACCTTTTCGCCGGTCTTCGAGCTGTCGTACATCGCGTCAAGCAGTTTCATGTACCTGTAGGCGTCTTTCGCATCGACATCGGGCTTTACGCGGCCGGCGACCGCCCGGGCGAAGTGTTCGACTTCGTGGTAGAAAGGCAGGCCGTCTTTCGGTGGATCGGAATGGGGCACGTCGGATTCGTCGTCGATATCCCGGGAGGTGAAAACGCCGTCTTCCATGTGCCACAGTTGACCGTGGGAATAAGCGCCCTTACTCCCGTACACTTCCACCACGGTGGGCGTGTCGCAGTGCACCCAGCGGGAGCAGTCGATCTGGATCGTCTTGCCTCCTTCGAAACCTGCAATCCCCGATAAATAGTCTTCGGCCGGCCCTTCCGGACCGTCGTACAATGCCTCGACGACATGCTTGGCGGCAAAGGCCCATTGGGGATCCGGACAGCCCATCCACCACCAGGCCAGGTCCAGCTCGTGGGACGCGTGCTGGCCCAAAGCGCCGCCCTTCTGGCCGAACACGTGGGTCCAGCCTTCGGGACTGTCCAATGGCGCCCTGTGGTTGTATTTCAGAAAGATGCGGGCATGGTACGGTTCGCCGATGCGCCCGCGGCTTAACGCGACGCGCGTCCTGCGGTTCACTGGATCGTGACGCATGAAGAAGCAGAACTGCATCGTTACACCGGCGCGCTCGGCCGCTTCCTTGAACGTCAGGATGTGGTCGGCGCGGGTGGCGTGCGGTTTCTGCACAAGCACGTGCTTGCCCGCGGCGATCGCGTCGAGGACCATGGGATAACGGGCGGGGGGATTCACCGCCAGAAGGACGGCTTCCACCTCCTTGTCAGCCAGCAGATCCTGGTAGGGTCCGTACAGGCGGGGGATGCCCTCCTCGCGGCCCACCCGGGTCCGGCGCTCCTCGAGCAGATCGCTGATCGCCACGACGTCGAGCAGCGTGCTGGCGCAGGCCGAACGTATGGCGGCATGGCCCGCCCCTCCGCAGCCCACTACACCAAACCGAATCGCTTTGTCCTTCTGACCCATCGCGTGGTTTTTCGTCATCGTTTGTTTCCCGTGTTGGAGATGGCGGGGCCTAGGTAGGGGACCCGCGGGATACAGGGGGACGGCGGGATCCAGGGAACGTCGAGAATCAGGGGACGGGGGGATCTAGGGCGACAGCCGTTCGATCTTCCAATGGCCGTCTGCGCCGCGCCGGTAACGTATACGGTCGTGCAGGCGGAGTTCCCGTCCCTGCCAGAATTCGAACTCGTCGGGCGAAACGCGGTAACCGCCCCAGCTGTCGGGACAGGGTACGTCGCCTGAGGGGTGCGCCGCCTTAAGCGCCTCGTAGCGGTCTTCCAGCACCTTCCGATCGGCGATGACCTCGCTCTGACTCGAGGCCAGGGCCGCCAGGCGGCTTTCCAGGGGCCTGGACCGGAAGTAACGGGTGGATTCTTCCTCGGATACCCGATGAACCGCGCCCGCGATCCGGACCTGGCGTCCGAGTTCCCTCCAGTAGAACACCAGCGCGGCCCTTGGATTCTTGTCCAGGTCCCGGCTCTTCGCGCTGCGGTAGTCCGTGTAGAATACGAACCCCCGCTCGTCGACGCCCCGCAATACGACGATCCTGGCCGAAGGCACGCCGGCCTGCGAGGCCGTGGCGACCGTCATCACGTCCGCCATCTCGATTCCTGCCTCGACGGCGTTCGCAAACCAGGTGTCGAACTGCTTGAACGGATCTGCGTTCAGATCCTGTTCATCCAGACTGCCGAATACGTATTCCCTGCGGAGTGCGTCCGGGTCCATGAGGGTGCTTTCCGAGCTGTCCGTGTGGTCCGTGCTGTCCGTGCGGTCCGCCTACCGCCACATGGCGAGAATCGCGCCCATCACCACGCTGTAGAGCACGCGGTATCCGGACTGGATCAACCACAGTTTCAGCCCCGTGTCGCCGAAGGCGGCGTCCGAAGCCATCGCCGTGGCGATGAAGCCGATGCCCACGAGGAGCCCGATCGATACACCTCCCCCCAGCGTCGTTATGTTCAAGGCGCTGATGAGCATCGCGAGTACGACCGCCGTAATCAGGGCGGTAAAGAAACTGATGACGAAGGGGGTGGCGGACGGTTGAATCTGGTCCGCCGTCTTGCCCAGCGCGGACAACCACGCTTCGCCGAAAATCGGGCCGTACCAGATCGCGCCCAGTGCGAATCCAGCGACCGTTGCCACGAGAATGGCCAGCCAGTTCAGTCCGGTTAACTCAAGCATGACGCCTCCTTGGTTCAGCAGGGGTTTATTGTGGTACAACCGTTCCTTCCAATGGTTCGCTATCGGTGTCGCCGGTGGGTTCCAATGTGGTTCCGTCATCCGGAGATTCCATCATCGGCTTGATTACGTACCGCAGGATGGTGACGTATTCCTCGGGATTTCCCCTGAAAATCATGCCGGGTCCCTTCAGGTATTCTTCCTCGTGGGGACCTGCGAAGGCATATCCTTTTTCCGCCGCGAAATTACGCAGTCGTTCAATGGAGGGGGTTTCGTCTTCATAGGGACCGATATAGAGCAGTTCCACGACTTCTCCGTATTCCCAGGTCGAAATCGAAACCGTTATGCCGGGTATGTGGACGTACTCCGGAAGTTCCTCCACCGAATCCGGAACGGGTATGCCATAGATTCCGATCCACTCTTCCCTGGGGAGATCGGGCGAGATCGGCCAGCGAGCCCTGGGCGCCGGAAGGGGCCAGTAATCCACGCCATCGACACCGTAGTACAGATCGTACAGCATTTCGTAAGCTTCGGATGCTACGTGGTCCGGGTCGCCCCTGACCTCGACCACGATCATCCGCTGAGACGGCATGGTTGAAATCGCAGGTTCGACGAGATGGCCATAGGAGGAAAGGTCGGGGCCCTTCCACAGGTAATACCCCATCACGGACACACCGGCCACGACCGCGACGACAAAGACCAGCAACAGTTTTTTTATCATAATCCTCCCATCCCCGTCATTCGCGGGTTCGAACGCGGATCAGGCTTTCATCTCGAATCAGGCTTTCATTGCGGATCAGGCTTTCATCGCGGATGCGCCGTGCCGTATGGCGCGGCGGCCGTAGCGGTCCCTGATGGTGTCGAGGGCGCGCACGAGACGATCCGACTGCCCGTCGCCTTCCCTGAAGAGATCCGTTTGCACGGGCTCCTCCGGCATGACCAGGTTGCCGACAGCCACGCCGAGCAGCCGAATGCCAGTCTTGCCGTCCCATACGCCGTCGAACAGTTCCAGGGCCGTCTTGCCGATGACGAAATCGTTGTCTGTCGGCGCCACGGCCGCCTGCCGGGTGAGTGTCCTGAAATCCCCGAACCGGACTTTGACCCGGACTGTCCTGCCCAGCCGCCCCGCTTTCCTCAGCCGGCGTCCCACCTTGTCGCTCTGGTCCACCAGCACACCGTGGCATTCCTCCCGGTCAGACAGGTCTGTGCCGAACGTGTTTTCGTGACCGACCGACTTCGCGGGATGCCCGGTCACCACGGGCCGGTCGTCCTGTCCCCGGGAGATCCGCGCGAAATGGGCGCCGGCGGCGTTACCGAGCAACCGTTGCAGTTCCTCCGATGATCGCTGCTGCACATCCCCGATCGTTCGGAGTCCGTGACGGACCATGCGTTCCTGCATATCCCTGCCCGCGCCCCACAGGCAGGAAACGGGCAGCGGCGCCAGGAAATCCAGTACGCGGTCCGGAAGAACGATCACCAGGCCATCGGGCTTGTCCAGATCGGAGGCTACTTTGGCCACGAATTTGCACGGCGACACGCCGACGGATATGGTGAGGCGCGTTTCCTTCAGCACGTCCGACTTGATCGACCGGGCGATCGCTTCGCCGTCGCCGAACAGCTGCGACGAACCGGTGACGTCCAGGAACGCCTCGTCGAGCGACAACGGCTCGACGAGGGGCGTGTAACGGTGGAAGACCTCCTGCACCTGCCTTGAAACCGCTCCGTAGGCCTCCGATCTGACGGGCAGGAAGATCCCCTGGGGACACAGCTTCCTGGCCGTCGTGCCCGGCATGGCGGAATGGACGCCGTATTCGCGCGCCTCGTAGGAACAGGTCGACACGACGGACCGCGGCCCATCGCCGCCGACGATGACCGGTTTGCCGCGCAGTTCGGGGCGGTCCCGCTGCTCGA
The DNA here is from genome assembly GCA_009837395.1 of Gemmatimonadota bacterium. Classification (GTDB taxonomy): domain Bacteria; phylum JAAXHH01; class JAAXHH01; order JAAXHH01; family JAAXHH01; genus JAAXHH01. The sequence continues at coordinate 25,667 of VXTP01000022.1, read as the reverse complement.
CGGCCGCGAAGAAGGCATCCATATCCGCGTGCAGGATCGTACGTGGGCGATTCACGGCAGATGTAAAAACGCTGTAGATGTGAATGCGTTGACTGAATACTATACATCCAATTAAACTAAACGCACGGCTGGCATACAAGGGCTTTGTTTACCGGCAGGTTCCGGGCGTCTTTTCACCGGTCGGCCGGAGGAAGTGAGGTAACCGTGTCCGAACATGCAGACCTGAACTCGACCTTGATCGACGCCGTGGAGAATGGCGACCCGGCGAAGGTGTACAGGGCGATCGAGCTGGGTGCCGACCCGGCCTGCATTACCCCCGCGCACATTCCGCCTCAGCAGGAAACCGATGAACATCACGAGATCATGAGATACCTTTTTACCGTGGGCACTGACGTGAACTTCGCGGGGTTCGACGAGGGCATCCTCATGACGTTTTCCGCCTACCGCGGCCAACTGCGGTACCTGCGCCTCTACCTGGATGCCGGGGCGGACATCAATCTCGCCCAGCCCATGAACGGCGTCACGGGACTGCACGTGGCGGTCCAGCACAACCTCCCGGACGTCGTGCGTTTCTTCCTCGAGAACGGCGCCAACGTCGACCAGGCCTGCCACGAGGACGCACCGACGACCGACCCTGGACACGTATACGGTGAAACAGCCCTGCATTTTGCCGCCGCAGGGGCCGACCGGGAAATTATCGAAATGCTCTTGGTCCACGGCGCGGACCAGTCGGCGAAATCCTCCCGGGGAGAAACTCCGCTGGACTACGCGGTCCGTAACCGCCGGTCGCCGGACGTGCTGCAGTTGTTCGGTTAAGATGCAAATTCGATGAAGGCGTTTCAGTGCGAACCCGGCCGCAGCCGGCACGGCATGCGGAAGTCCAGGAGCGCTTCTTGAAACTCCGGCGTAGATACCGGGTCGGTTGCACACCTGAACGTCCAGCCGTCGGCGTCTTCTGACGGATTTCCATAAAGCCCTGAAAGCACGCCCGCCATACCCTCCGCTCCGTCGATGGAGGACCGGACGGGGTATACCGCGCTTGCGTGGCCCGTGCGGCCGTCGCGATCTGCGCCACCGGCGTGGCTCGCGCGATCTGTGCGACCTGCGCGCCCGGCGCGCGCCCCCGCCCTCCTGGACAACTCGTCCGAATAGCGTGTCAGCGAGACCCGGTATCCCGCCCCATCGCGATCTACACAGACCAGGTGCCCCCGGTCCACGCATTCTGTACGGATGGTGTCCCACGGGATGATTATCCGTGGATTCGAGACTCGGTAACACAGGTCCGGTGTCCACTCCAGCGCAACCGCCAGGACGGGCAGACAGTCCTCCACTTCGCAGAAAGCCCTGGCGAATGCGAAATCCGTGTGATAGTCCGGGAGAAAAGCCCCGGCATTGCCGTGGTGTATCAGGAACATCAGGGCGCCCAGCATTCCCTCCGCCTTCATCTGCGCCAGTGCCAGCAGATGCCTGCGTCCCCGTTCCGTGACTGCATCGGGAAACATGGCGATCCCGTTCGCGGACAGGGTACAGGATTTGACTTCCAGGTACAGGTCCGCCGCGTTGTTCCGCAAGAGGAGGTCGAACCGGTGGTCACCGACAGTCACCTCCGTTCCCGAGACCGCGAAGTGCTTCAGTCCGGGGATCGCCCTGTCTTCGACCAGCCGGCGTGCCGCGAGGTTGTTCAGGTGGGTGTGGAGGAACACGATGCGTTGACGGTAGTGCACGGCCATCACCGTATACCGCGTCCTTCGGTCTGCCTGCCGGCCGTGATCGGCCAGGATCAGCCGTACCCCCGGCAGAAGCAGTTCTCTCATCCTGCCGGGATTCGGCATGAAGACGTACTCCTCCATGCCGTCGATCAGGCATGTAACGCTGAATCGGTTGGGCCGGGATAGATACGTCCCCTCGACGAGGGAGAGGGAAGTAACAGACGGGTAGTACGAAGGTTCAGATGGCATGACGATCCTGCGCGGTCAATCGCATAACAGTTCCCGCAGCCGCCGGATCACCCGGTCCACCTCGCCCGGTTGCAGCGTACCGAGTTTCACCCGGAAGCGACCGTTTCTGCACCAGGTCACGATAGAGGGATCGCCGTCGAGCAGCAGCCGTTCGAACTCCTGGTCCGACCAGCCTGGCCGCGCGAGGTCGATGTCAATCGATACCACGTCGCCGCTGCGCTTGACCGATTTCACCAGGGATGACGGGGACAAACCTTTTCGGAATTCCAGCCCCATCCGGTTGACTTCCCTGCTGACCGCGTCCTCGTCCCTTTCCATGATGAACTTCACCGCCGCGTAGATGCCGGCCAGCTCTTCCTTTCCGACCTTCATGGTACGGCCGATGGCCCGGTTGGGATTTCCGTGGGCGGCGCATGCTTCCACGAGGGACTTCTTTCCGATGACGAGTCCTGTGGTCTGGGGGCCGCGGATCGCCTTGCCCCCACTGGCGATGATGGCATCGACGCCCAGTTCGCGGGTGAAGTACCGGAAATTGGCCCTGGGCGGTATGCTGAACGCCGCGTCCACGAGCACCGGTACGCCGTGCACGTGGGCGATGTGGACGATCCGGTCGATGGGCAGCATGCGGCCCCAGGGCGACAGGGTCAGCACGGCGGCCGTGCGCTCGTTGATGCAGGCGGCGAGCTGTGCTTCCGTGGCGCCACGCTCGTCACCCATCTCCACGACTGTCGCACCGGGGACCTGGATGGCGATGTCCTCGTAAAACCGCGCGCACCGGTGCACGATGACTTCGTTCTTCATGCCCGTCGTATCGGGCAGTTGTTCGATCCTGTCGGGATCCTTTCCGGCCATGCAGGCCGCGACAGCCAGCGCGATCCCACCCGCGGCGCCGCAGCTCACGTAGGCGGCTTCGTTCCCGGTCATTTCGGCGATGGCCTCGCCGACCCGGGTCTGCATTTCGTACAGGTTGACGTACTGGCGGGACGCCTCGACCATGGCTTCCACCGCGCAGGGCCACATGATCGACCCGCCGAACCGCGTGTAGTGGTCCGCGGCGTTGATAAACGGACGGACGCCCAGTTCCTCGTAGACTCCCATGGCTGCTCCCTCGCAAGCTACATCTGCGTGATGTTGATGGTACACTGCGGTCCGACTGGATTCGGACGACGAAAACCAACGTACTTCCGGGACGAAAGCCGGACAAGCCCAATAACCGGCGTTGATTTGCTTTGCCAGCGGACCAAGGGGAAAGTAGGTTTATTACGGCTGGTTGACCTGAAATGGTGGTTTATGAAGAAAGACGTTTTAAAGATAACTGCGAAGACCGAAGATCGATGGAAGCTGCATCTGGACCGAAGGGGAGAGGAACTCTGTCGGGTCGAACTGGTCAGGGAGCGCCTGCGCATCGGACGCGCACTGATTACAACCGGTGGAGTGGCAGGACTCCATACACCGCATGATCGACGCAGGGAAGGACATGCTCGCCGGTTGATGGAGGCGTCCCATCGTTTCCTGCGAGAACAAGGCTGTTCCATTGCCTTGATGAATGCTATTCCCGGCTTCTACCACCGTTTCGGTTACGACGTGGTGTTTCCGGTATATCGACTCTTCGTAGAAACCGACAACCTGCTTCAGACCCGAAGGCAACACGGCGTGCGCCGGGCGCTCGTTGATGAACAGCCTGCGCTGGTAAGGCTTTACAACCAGTGCAATCGATATCGTACCGGAACCCTGGTCCGTCCCGCAGACTGGCGCTTCGACAGACTGGTCAACTATGGCCGGCCTCCCGGGACACTATTGCTCGCCGAGGACCAGCGGGGACGGGTGACTGGATACGCACTGTGCAGGCCGCGAGGCGACCGGTATTTAGTACAGGAACTGAACGGTCGTTCACACGTCGCATTCGAGTCGCTGGCTAACGCGATCGGTACACGGGCTCGCCGGGCCGGATTCGAGCGCGTCCACTTCAGGATGCCGCTTGACCATCCATTCGGCAACTTTTGCAGCCGGCTGGGATGTGCGTGGGAGATCCAGTATCACGTAAACGCGGAGGATATGGGGCGCGTGCTCGATGTACCTCGTTTCCTTCTGGAATTGCGATCGGAATGGGGGTTCAGGCTGCGCAATGCGATGAAGACTGCGAACGTCCGTCTCTGGTTCGTCACCGATACCGGCGAGGCAGGACTGCAGGTCGAGCGCGGCAGGATACGCCGGTCCAAGCGTCGTCACCCGGACGCTCATGAAGTTACCATCCCGCAGGCCGCACTGCTTCAGCTGGTACTGGGCTATCGTACGGTCGACGATGTGGCAGGTTCGCCAAACGTACGGATGCCGGTTTCCGTTAAACCGGTCATGGATGTCCTATTTCCGCAAACACCCGCGACCATGCCCATGATCGCGATATGACGACTGTGGAGTAAGGGTTGTTGGTGAATTCCACGCCAATCCAGGAGGGGCACACTATGGGTAGAACGATCAGAATCGTCCTGGCGGTGGTGCTGGGCATGGCGGCCGGTAGCGCGGTCAACATGGGCATGGTTTTATTGGGTCCCATGGTCATAACACCGCCGCCCGGCGTCGACGTAACCGATATGGAGTCCCTGGCGTCGTCCATGCACCTGTTCCAGTTCAGACATTTCGTCTTTCCCTTCCTGGCCCATGCGGCCGGTACTCTTGCGGCCGCGTACCTGGCCGTGAAGATTGCGTCTGGACACCGGCTGAAGTTATCCATGCTCATCGGATCACTGTTCCTCCTCGGCGGCATCGCCAACGCCATGATGCTGCCCGTGCCGGGCTGGTTCATCGCGGCGGACCTGATCGGCGCCTATCTGCCCATGGCTTGGATCGGCGGTCGGCTGGCGGCCAGGGATTGAGACGCCAGGGATTGAGGGGCCAGGGAATGAGTTACGTCGTGCCCGGATGGTCGTATAGGCATGGAATCCGGATCTGACGAAGCCCTCCTTGCGATGTTCGAACGGGGGGATCTGGAAGCCGCACGCGCCTTTATCGATGGCCGTCCCCAGCTCGCAGGCTACGACGGGATCGCGGCGCATCCTCTGCTGCGGGAGTTCGTCAGCCGGAACTGCGGCCACTGCTATAAGCCGGCCCATCGGGCGATCGCGGACCTGCTGATTCCCGAACGGGTGCGTGACTGCAGGGATGCTGTGATGGCGGACCGTATCGAAGCGGTCCGGACCGGGCTGTCGGAAGATCCCGAACTCGTACATGCCGAATTTACCGGAGGGCGGGGGATCGCCCGGGCGATACATCACTGGCGGTCCGTCCCCGTCGGAAGGCTGCTGCTGGACGGCGGGGCAGACGTGAACATCCTGACCACTGTGGGGTGCGCCGGGGAAACACCGCTCATGATGCAACTGCGATTCGGCACCGTGGAAGGCGCGCGATTCCTGCTGGAAAACGGCGCGGAACCGAACCTGGGCGGACTCAAGCATACACCGAGCGCATCGATGGCCGAGAAGCTTGAGCTGCTGGTCGGGCACGGTTGGGACATCAACGAACAGGTGGGCGGCCGCACCCTCCTGCACCACGACGCCAATCACGGCCATGGCAAGCGGGTCCGTCTGCTCCTGGAACTCGGGGCCGATCCCAATCTCCAGGATGGTGAAGGCCGTACCGCACTGCACCTGGTCTGCGCGAGAGGAACGGGATCCGATACGGTTCGTGCCTTGATCGAAGCCGGCGCCGACACGGACGCGCGGGACCACGAAGGCAGAACGCCGCTGGACTGTGCCGCTTCCGCGATGGGCCGGACGGCGTTCCAGGCGCTGGTAGAACTTGGTGCTCACACCGGTTGAAAACGAGGTTAGGCCAGTCTGCGTCGATCGGGTAGCTGATCGTCGTCGATCAGCCAACGGATCGGAGTCGATCAGTCAACGGATCGGAGCAACACGGTGGAAATCAGCGGAAAGTACCCCGACCGCGCCGCGCGCATGGCGTTTCCCGGGAAGTTCCGTGGACGGGTGCACCTGGACGCCTGCCGGACCGGATTCATGATCTGTCCGGGCCTGGGCCCCGATTACGGACGGTCCTACTACGACGACCGTTGGGGCGACGAGACCGACTGGATCGACGGCGAAGCCGCCTGGTCCCTGTTCAAGGCAGGCGCTGCCGGAGATCTGACGGCCATCGCGAAACTTCTCGACGAGGATCCGCGCATGGTGAACGCCTTGCACTGGTACACCCAGCCGGTGCACATGGCCACGCGCCACGGCCATGTCGATGCCGTGCAATTGCTGCTCGATAGGGGCGCCGATCCCGGGCTCAACATATTCAATTCGACCTGGGGGAGCCTGCTCGAAGGCGCCCGGAAGCGCGGCTTTGACGACGTAGCGGCAGTTCTCGAAAACGCGATGAACGCCCGGTTCGGCTACGATCCCGCGTTCAGGGAGATCGCCGATCTCATAAAGGCAGGCGGTTTCGAGGGCGTTGCATTCGAGCGTGTTGCATCGGTATTGCGCGACCGGCCCGAATTGGCCGGACGGGCGGACGAAGACGGAAACAACGGGCTACACCTGGGCGTGCTGACCGGCCGGAAAGACGTGATCGAGCTCTTTCTGTCTCTCGGCCTGCCCGTCGATACCCGGCGTGCGGACGGCAAGACCCCACTGACCCTGTCCTTCGATGCCGGAGTCGGACTCGATCCGCCCGATCCGAAACTCGGTCTCACGGAGTACCTGTTGGGGAAGGGTGCGCATTATGCCATTACGGCGGCCTGTCACCTGGGCGACTTCGAAAGGGCCGCGTCGATCCTCGAAGCGCAACCCGCCGAAAAGCACCGCGATGCCGCCCTGAGGTCCCCCCTGTCCTATGCGGTACGCGCAGGACATGAACCCATCGTTCGGCTGCTGCTCGAAGCGGGCACCGAGGGACACCTCGTAGACGAAGCGCTATTCGTGGCGGTGTGGCACAAGCAGGCGGATCTGGCCGCTCTGCTACTGTATCACGGCGCCAATCCCAACGTGGAACTGGACTCCTGCGGATGCGCCGCGGGCACGGACGATCAAGCGATTAGAGACCTGCTCATACGTCACGGCGCGGTGTACCCGCCGTCCTGGAGCCTGGACCAGGAAACGCTCCGGAACCTGGTGGACAGCAAGTCGCAGCGGGTCCGGGATCCTTACGTGGCCGCTGAAGTGATCGGTTCGGAGGACGAGCGGTTGATCGAATCTCTGCTGGCCGTCGATCCCGATGCGCCTGGACGCCTGGAAGACCTTCAATACCTGCCGGGCTGGGGCGACAACGCCGCGATCACAACCAATCTGGTCGCAGCGGGCTTGGATCCGAACCGCCGTACCTTCGAAGGTCAGACCTACCTGCACGTCTGCGCCCGGTATGGCTGGGCATCCACCGCAAGGTCCCTGATCGAACGGGGCGCGTTGGTGAACGTGCTGGATGAGAAGGAAGGCCTCACGCCCCTGGCCGTCGCGGTCGAGCACGGCCAGACCGGCATGGTCTGCCTGTTGCTGGAACATGGCGCCGATCCTGGTCTGGCGGACTGGCCGTGGACCCGGCCGCTTTCGATTGCCGCGGAGAAAGGAGAAGATGAAATCATCGAATTGATTGGGGAGTGGGGGACTGAGGAGGCGTAACGGCCGGGTCTTCAAACCGTGGAAAGAAACTCGTCCCAGCCGGCTCGGACCGTCTCTTCCACGACTTCGGGATAGGCGAAGGCATACCGCTCAGCCAGCACACGCCCGACGCGGGCGACCTCATCCCGATGCCGTTCGATCAGCGCCTTCAACTCGCTGCGGTTTCTCACCGGCGCTCCGAGGACTTCCAGCGCGTTTCTCCCGGTTTTCCCGATCGACCGGACCTGGGGCGTCAGCGTATGAATAGTCGGTGTCCCCGTGCCTGTATCCCGTCCGGACGCGTGTATCGCCCAGAGCCTGATCAGAATCGCGCGCTCGGTCTGCAGTCCCACGACGACCATGGGATCGAGCCCGCGGTACAGCACCTTGCGATGTTTGTTGGAGTTAATCCAGAAATCGACGATCAACTGGCCAACAGTACCGGGATCCGGATCCGTGCCCAGCGATCCGGGCGATACAGCGGCCGATACTGTGACCGGTTCCGTGAAACTCCCGGCCAGCGCGGGGTCCCGGCAACCAAGCAGGCGGCTGGTGCCATGCAGGGCAAGCCGATCGATCTGCTGGATGCCGAGGTCGTACATTTCGCCGGTTTCGAGCAGAACGTGATGCAAGATCGCTTCTTCTTGCGGAAAAAGCCGTTGGTGCGCGATACACAGGCCCTTAAAAAGCGCCGTAAAATCGGGAGTTTCCCATTTCCGGAATCGCGCGGCGGGAACCGCCAATCGAAGATCAACGTCGCTGTACCGGTCCGCGGTCCCCTGACCGAAGCTGCCTTCGATCCAAAAGGCCCGCACCTCTTCGTTGGACCAGATTTCAGGTGCGACTCGCTTGAGCGTTTCCACCTGGGGCAAATCAGGTAGAAACGAGAAATCCAAACCCATTACGCCCCCTGTCTTCGGCGGAGGTATCGTATTACATTATGTACCGCACAGTACCGAACAATTTCGGGACATTACCGCGCAGGTATCCGGAAGATGAACAATCCGCTGTATAGACATTAGTCCGATTGAAGTCGGAATGGAAGCACGATCGCAAGGATGGTGAGAAACATGGCCGACACCGCCATTGTACAACTACCCGACTACCCCGATTTTGAAAACCTGGAAGCGGAGGCTGAAGACCTGCTCGAGGAAGGTTCCTGCCCATCGCTGCCCGATGCACGGCAACGGATCGCCGCGCGGTACGGGTTTCCCGATTGGCCAAAACTCGAGGCCTACGTCGGATCGATCGGCACCATCGGGGCACTCGAACGGGCGATCCAGGCGGACGATGCCGATCGCGTGAGGCGGTTGCTGCGGGACGATCCCGGACTGATACACCGGGAAGGGCACTGGGTCAAGCGGCGCCGGCACAACGGTTACCGGCCCCTGGCCTATGCCGCCTTTTTCGGCAGGACCGGGGTCATGAAGACCTTGATCGATGCCGGAGCGGATGTACACGAAGGGGAGGAAAAGGCGTTGCGGGCCGCGGCGTGCTTCGATCGGAACCTGGACGCCGTGGAATTGCTTCTCCGCCACGGCGCCGATCCGAATGCGACGACGGTATCGCCGTCCGGCCGACCATACCGGGTAATCGACTATCCCTGCATGACGCTGGCGTCGGGGATGTTGCGCCACCTCTCGTCGAAGGGCGGCAGGCTGCTGCCGGAAAACGCAGGCATGATCCTGGCGACCAACGAGCGAAACCCCGGGAATAAGGCCGATTGCCTTCGCGTCATGGCGGAAGCGGGTGTTGAGTTACCGGACACGCCGCCCATGGCCCTGCATCTCCGGTACAGTGACCGTCTTGCGCGGCACCTGGTCGGCGACCCTCACCTGCTCACGAGACCGTTCAGCGTGGAAGAGATCTTCCCGCCGGACTTCGGGATCAAGCATCCCACGCCGTACGCATTTGCGACCCCCCTGACCGGCGGCGTAACGCTGCTACACATGGCCGTCGAGTTCTGCGACATGGAAATGGCCGGGTGGCTGATTGAACAAGGCGCCGACGTCAATGCGCCCGCTGGAACCGATCACGAGGGGTACGGGGGCTGGACGCCGCTGTTCCATGCCATGGCCTCTCTGCATGTACCACGCAACTTTACGGACATGGCCGATCTGCTTCTGGAACACGGCGCCGACCCGGCGGTGCGCGCGTCCCTTCGCAAACCGACGCCGGAGGGCGGAGAATACACGTGGAGGGATGTCACAGCGGTCGAGTACGCCCGGAGATTTGTCTACCCTGATCTCGTCAACCAGGACGCGCTTCGACGCGTCACTGAGGCGGGTGGCTGAACCGAACCCGCAGGCCGCGAGCGGCCGATCCGAACCCGAGAATACGCAGCATGCCAGAATTGGATCCACTCCCTTCAAAACCATGGCCGTATCCGGTCGCCCTGGACGATATCGCCGGCGAAGCCCGCGAGCTGTTCGAGGCACACCGGGGCGGGGCGGAAGCAGTGCCGGGCATGGCGGCCCGGGACCATCCCGCACCGGATCCGTCCTCCCTCACACCGCAGGACGCCCGCGACGCCTTGGCCCTTAGCTACGGATTCCCGGACTGGAGCCGCGTCGAACGGTACTTCCGCACGGTCGAAGACTTTTCGCGCAGTCCCAACGTGGAACCCACACCGTCGAATCCGAGTGACGGCGCTGGATACGCCGACGATTTCATCCGTCTCGCCTGTCTGACGCAGGGCGCCCAGGATCACCCGTCGAGGTGGGCAAGGGCCCGGCGCATACTGGATGCCCAGCCGGAACTTTCCCGGACGAGTATTCATGCCGCGGCCGTGGCCGGTGACGTTTCTGCCGTAGCCGCCTTTTTGAGAACCAGCCCCGAACTTGCGAAGACTCAGGGCGGCCCCAATGACTGGGAACCGCTGCTCTACGTGGCGTTTTCCCGTCTGGATCCCGGGAAATCGGAACCTGTGACCGTCGAATTGGCTCGGTTGCTGCTCGCCCATGGCGCCGACCCGAACGCGGGCTATCTATGGGCGGGCTTTCCCTGTCCTTACACCGTCCTTACCGGTGTATTCGGCGAGGGGGAAAACGGTCCGGCAAGGTGCCCGCCCCACCGGAACTGCTACGAACTGGCGGAGATCCTGATCGCGGCCGGCGCCGATCCCAACGACGCGCAGACCCTCTACAACCGGATGTTCAGCCGCGACGACGAGCACCTGCGGTTCCTGTTCGCCCACGGACTGGGAAAGGAAGGGAAACGGCCCTGGTACCGGTTGCTTGGCAAGCAATCGAAAGGCTGGCTGAGCAGTCCGGCGGACATGCTGGCCTATCAACTGCAGTGGGCTGCCCGTTGGAACTATCCGGATCGGGTTCGACTACTGGTCGAAAACGGCGCAGACGTAAACCGGCCTTCCAACCGGCCTGATGCGCGCTCCCCTTACGGCGAAGCCATCTACCACGGGAATGAGGCAATCGCCGAGTACCTGGCGGCTTGCGGCGCGCGTACGTTCCCGCTGGACGACCGGGACCGATTCTCGGGAGCGTGTATTGCTGGAGACGGGAACCGGGCCCGTGCATTGCTAGTCCGCAATCCATTACTGATAGAAAAACTCGGAGAACGTGGTAACGCGCTCATGGAGAACGCCATTGGATCGGACAACAGGGACGCGGTCCGGCTGATGGCCGAGTTGGGATTCGACCTGAATGCCTGCGGAATGCACGAAGCGGCCCGGTACGGCCACCTGGACATGATCAAGCTGCTGATCGATCTGGGGGTCGATGCGCCTCAACGGGACGGGGGACACGGCATCGAAGCGATCGGCCATGCCAGCCACTACCAGCAGGACCACGTGGTCGAATACCTGGCACCGTTCGCCGGGATACACCGGGCCGTAAAATCGGATCTGCTGGACCGCGTTCGGGAGCTGCTGGAGCATGACCCCGACTGCGCCCGCGAACGGGACGACGCGGGGAACACGCCGCTGCACGGTCTCGACGTGGATAACCGGATGGAAGATACGGAGGAGATACTCCGGCTGCTCGTAGCGCACGGAGCCGATGTCAATGCCAGAAACGACGAGGGCCTGACACCGCTCGACAGGCTGGAGCTTATCGACGGATTGAGTCGAAGAGACGACCTGGCCGAATTGCTGCGCGGATACGGGGGCGTGGAAACAGACGCCGACGACCCATCTTGATGTATCCTCAACCGTTTCCCGGGATCACTTTCCCCATTTCGATACGACAAGGCCCGCCAGCAACCCGATGACGATCCCCGTGGGCACGATCTCGACGTAGGAGCCGGTGGAGGCCGCCGCGAGCAGCGAAAGGACCGCACCCACCGCGCCGCCGGCCAGCACGTTCTTGCCGACCCCCTCGATCCTGCACGCGATCATGCCGACCAGCAGACCCGTGACCAGGCCCTTCGCCGTTCCCCACACGATGATTTCGGTCATCATGCCCTGCGCTTCGGGAATCAGGAAGGCGGACAGCCCGTCCAGCAAACCGAGCACCGCGCCGGCGATCAAACCCAATGGTACGCGCTTCATGACGATTGCTCCGGTGTGTTCAGGTGACAGTTGAACATCCAGTTAATGCCGAATTTGTCCGTGATCATTCCAAAACGGGAGCCCCAGAACGTATCCTGCAGCGGCATGGTCACCTCGCCGCCTGCGGACATGGCGCTGAATGCCTGCTCCTGTTCATCCACGCTCGCGAAGTCGATCGAAAGCGAGATGTTGGTGTCCGAAGGAACCGTTTCAATATGGTCGGAACCCATGAGCATGTTCTCGCCGAACTGGATGGACATGTGCATGGCCTTTCCCACCATGTGGTCGGGGATTTCCATGCCGATGTCCTGGTCTTTGCTGTAGTGACTCAGGTTCACTACTGAACCACCGAGACAGTCCCGGTAAAACTCGAGCGCCTCCTCGCATTGACCGTTGAATGCCAGATAGGGTACCAGTTTCACGATAAATCTCCTTACGGTAAGCCACCGCGCGGGTGACGGATTCGCCTGGTCACCCACCGCGCGGATGGCGGATTCGTCGATGTCAGATCACTTTCATGACTAAAGATACAACGCGTGGTGTGTTAAAATTGTAAAAATGAGACACAAGTCTAGAGTTCCGCGAATTTAACGTTGTTTTTATCAAAGAATGCCTTCGGGGTAAACCCGGTAAAAACACTGAATTCCCGGATGAAATGGGCCTGGTCGAAATACCCGCATTCGTGGGCCAGCCGGGTCAGCGTACTGTCCCGGTACCTGTCCAGGTGATGGCAGATGTTCAGGAACCGGCTGATGCGGGCAAAGGTCTTTGGCGTCGTACCGACCGTAGCCACGAACTTCCTTTCCAGCTGCTTCCTGGAGAGACCGACGCGTTCACCGACCTCTTCGACGGACAGTTGCCCGCCCGTGGACCGGATGAGCTTAACCGACTCGTCGAGCGCTACGTCATCCTTGAAGTGCTCCTTCAACCGGTCCAGCAGGAACCCCTGCACGACAGAGGCGAGGCCCGAGCCGCCTGCACCGCTCGTGCCGCCTGCACCGCCCGTGCCGCTCGCACCGCCTGTGCTGCTCGCACCACCCATGCCGCTCGCTACCGCACGGATTTTCTCCATCAAATCGTCGTAATGCTCCGGCCACAGCATCGCGGTGCTCACCGTATCATCCAGAAGACTGTCGACGGGCCTGTCGAAGAAGTGGTAGGCGCCCCACGGATAGAAGCGCACCGAAACGAAGCCGGTCCGGCCGTTGGATTCGATTTCGATATACTTTCGCATCTGGGAGACCGCGAAACTCCGCGGCTGGACCATGCGATTTCCACCCGCCACGGTCGTGATCCACGGATCGCCGTAGTGGAAGACGATCTCCACGATGCCGTCCGGCACGATGAGCGACCTGGGCGCGTGGTCGTCCTCGTGCTCGGATTCCATCATCCAGACGAGTTGGACGTAAGGCGCGAGGTCTGCGTGCGTTTCGAATTCTCGATAGATCATGACTGATGCGATAGGTAACGGGAAAAGGTGCGTGCGTCAAGCCGGACGCTTTTTCTTGACGCACCTGCGAGGCGCCTTTACCATTTCATAACCGGCGTGTGCAGGACGCCGCCCGTCCGCGGAAAGAACACAAGTTCACCTGCGTTGGTTCCCATCTGTACTGGCAACCTTCTTCCTGCCCGTACGGCGGACACACGGGTGTTCCGGCGGTCTCATGGCCGCGCGAAGGAGGTTCCATGCCGTCTCTGCCTTCCCATCCCGATTTACGCCATCTCAGACTGCAGGCGAAAACGCTGCTGAAGTCCGCGCGCAGCGGCGAAGAAGACGCCGTCGACAGGATTCGGTCGGCCACCGGAGCGCGGCGTGACCGCGTCGTGCTGTCGGACGCCTATCACGCCATCGCCCGGGAACGTGGATTCAGGTCCTGGCCCCACCTGAAGATCCACCTCGAAGTCGCCGCTCGGGACCTGGACGAAAAGCGGGAGATGTTCCTGTCCTCGGCCTGGTTCTGGGGCGATCGGCAACGCGCCGAGGCCGTGCTCGCATCGGCGCCGGAACTCGTCCGGGGAGATATCCATGCCGCCTGCGCCGCCGGGGACGTGGATGCCGTCACGGGCATCCTGGCGACCGATCCCGCCGCGGCCACGACAAAAGGCGGCCCGAGAGACTGGACCCCGATTCTCCACGCGACGTGGTCCTGTTTTCTTTCCGAGCGTGCCGACGCCATGGTCCGCATCCTGGAACTGCTCCTGCGGTACGGCGCCGATCCGGACAGCTACTGGGTGAACGATGACGACTGGAAGGAGTCGGCCCTCTACGGATGCGTGGAAAACAACTGCGTGCCGGCGGCCCGGGTGCTGGTGGACGCGGGCGCCGACCCCAACGACAACGAGTCCCTGTACCACGCCTGCGAGAAGTTCAACCTGGAACTGCTGGATACGGTCGCGGCGAACGGACTGGACGCGGAAGCGGTTTCCTACTGCATCAAGCACGTCATGGACATGAACTGGACCGAAGGCATCCGGTGGTTTCTCGACCAGGGCGCCGATCCCAACGCCATCCATCCCGCCGACGGGGAAACGTCCCTGCACTGGGCCGTTAAGCGAAACAACACGGTCGAAGTCATCGGCGCGCTCCTGGACGCTGGTGCGGACCCCAATGCCCGTACCTCAACCGGGAAGAGCACGGCGCTCGGGATCGTCGGCCGGACGCCGCTCGACTTTGCCCTGCGGCTCGGTCGCGGGGAGATCGCGTCGCTCCTCAGGCAGCATGGCGCGGAGCCGTCCCCCATGTCCGAATACGATCGCTTCGTCGTCGCGTGCGCCAATACGGATTTCGAAGGCGTGCAAAGGCTTAAAGGTCGTCACCTGAACCAATTAAACGACGACGACAGGACCCTGATCAGCCACGTGGCCCAGGTGGACAACTGGGCCGCGGTCCGTCTCATGGCGGACCTGGGATGGCCGATAGACGCTCGCGGCTGGATGGAGGCTACGCCCCTGTACTGGGCCCTGTGCAAGGGTCATCCCGAAATGGTCGACTTCCTCCTCCGGCTGGGCGCTTCCACCGAGCCCATCGGCGGGTATTTCCAGGACCCGATCCACGCCGTGATGCACTGCCAGTGGAATCGGGATAACGGCGGGTATCCCGCCGCACTCGGCCTGCTGCTTGACCACGGCCTCGGCGTTCCGGAAGGTCGCTATCCCAGCGGCAACGCCGCCATGGACGCGGTACTGTCGCAGTACATCAAGGACTGAGGCGGCCATTGCAGGAACGCAGAGGATCCGGGCGAGAAGGCGGGTTTACGTCCGGGCGAGGCGCTTCGAGACGAGGCGCAGCGCTTCTAGGCTGGGCGCACCGCTTCGATGCCGGGAAACGGCCACGGTCAACTTGACAAACCAGGGGCGGGCGGGTATATAGCCTGTGTTGTAACGCAAGAGATACTATCCGGTCATTGATCAGCGAAGACTACGCCCGTTACGAGGAGGCCCGGCATGGCCCGCATGGTCCACTGCGCCAAGCTCAAAGAGGAACTCGAAGGACTCGATTTCGTCCCCTTCCCCAACGAACTCGGTCAGCGCATCTACGATAACATTTCCAAACAGGCCTGGCAGATGTGGATCAACTATTCGGTCATGGTGATCAACGAGTACCGCCTGAATCTCGCCACGACCGAGGGCCAGGAAGTCTACGACCGGCACCTGGAAGAGTTCTTCTTTGGAGAAGGCGCCGAAATGCCGCCGGGATACCGTCCCCCTCAGACGAAATAAACCGGCCGCCGCCGTCACCGCAGCCGTCGCCGCCCCGTGGTTTCATCATGAAGCGTGACGATGATATCCTGCTCATTTCCTGCTATGAACTGGGCCATCAGCCCTTCAGCCTGGCCTCCCCCGCCGCACGCCTGAAGTCCGAAGGATATAACGTCTCTGTCGTCGACGCCGCGATCGAACCGGTCCCGGAGGATATAGTCCGCCGGGCCGGCTTCATCGGCATCTCGGTGCCCATGCACACGGCCATGCGGGTCGGGATGGACCTGTCGCGCCGCATCCGGATCCTCAACCCCGGCGCGCATCTCTGCTTCTACGGACTCTACGCCACGCTGAACGCCGAGTATCTCCTGTCCCACGGGGCCGACTCGGTGATCGGCGGCGAGTTTGAGCAACCGCTTTGCGACCTGGTCGGGAAGCTGTGCGACGGCGAATCGTCAGCGGCGATTGCGGATCCCACATCGGCCGGTGGTGCGGACGGCGCCCCGAATCTCACCCGCCAGTCCTGGCTGGTCCCGAACCGCGATACACTGCCCGGGCTGAAGCGGTACGCCCAGCTGGACAACGGCATCGAATCACTTCCCGCCGGGTACACCGAGACCACGCGCGGCTGCCTGCATACCTGTCTGCACTGCCCGATCACGCCGGTGTACAACGGGCGGTTCTTCGCCGTGCCCGCCGACGTGGTGCTCGCCGACGTGGAACAGCAGGTGCGCATGGGCGCACGGCACATCACCTTCGGGGACCCGGACTTCCTGAACGGCCCCACCCACGTCCTGCGTATCTTGCGCAGGATGAGCGACGTCCACCCCGGTCTCACCTTCGATTTCACCACTAAAATCGAACACATCCTCCGGCATCCGTCCTTTTTCCCGGAAGCCCGGGACCTGGGCGGCATCTTCGTCGTATCGGCCGTGGAGTCGGTCAGCGACCTGGTACTGGAGCGTCTCAGGAAAGGACACACCCGCGACGACGTCGTCAGGGCCCTCGCCATCCTGCGCGAAGCGGACCTGCCCATGCGGCCTTCGCTGGTGGCCTTCACGCCCTGGGCGACCATGGACGACTACCTTGATCTGCTGGATTTCGTCGAAGTCCACGATCTGGTCGACCACATCGACCCGGTGCAGTACACCATCCGCCTGCTCGTGCCACCGGGGTCGGCCCTGCTGGCCGAAGCGGATACCCGGTCGTGGATCGGCGAGCTGGATGAAGCCAGCTTCACCTACGCCTGGCGCCATGACGATGGGCGCATGGACCGACTGCATCAACGGGTTTCCCGTCTCGTGGAAGAAGCCGACGCTTCGGGAGAGGAAAGGGTCAACCGGCGGGTGTTCCACCGGATCCGGTGCCTGGCGGCGGAAGCGGCGGGCGTCGAGGCGCCTTCGGAGCAGCCTTTTCACGACATCCCGCTCAAACGGCGGCGCGTCCCCAGGCTGACCGAGGCCTGGTTCTGCTGAGCGGAGCCCACCGCGAGCCGGAAAGGCTCGTTCATCTAATCTTTATAAATCGTATTCAGGAAGTGTAACCGGCTCAGGAACTGTATCCGTCCTGGGCGGGACCGCAGTGTTGCGACCGGACCGGCGCCCGGTACTGCACGCGGTGATCGGGCGTCTCCAGGCGAATACCGCCCTGCTGCTTCGACGTGAGGCAGTGGTCGAGAATGCCGCAGACGGTGAGCGTCCGTTCCACCGGGATCGGGGAAACGCCAGTCGCGAACATCTCGTCGATCTTCGACACCAGGCAGGCGGAATAGGTGACCGGAGGCGTGGGCGGCAGGAAGAACTGGGTCGACTTCGGCTCAGGTTCGTCTTTCAGGCGGGCGGCGAAGCAGTAGTCCCCGATGGCGCCGTTGAGCATGAGCAGCGTAGTCTTCAGTCCGTCCACGTGTTCGATGAAGTAGGCGGCCGGCTCGGTAGCGAGCCGTTGCAACTCGCCCGTACCCAGCAGGTCCTGGGTTCGGCCGTCCTCGTCCGTAAGCCCCTTGGGACTGTCGCAGCGGGACAGCGCCGATTCCAGCAGTTCATTCGAATAGCGTCCCTGCTCGCCAGCCTCCCACACGGCGTCGCCCACGACCATCTGCACCGCCCTGACCCCCGTCTCTCCGCCTCTGCGCCGCTCGATCATGCACTGCATGGCTTCGAGGGCGTGGTAGTCCATGGCGTCCGACCCGCCGACGCCCACCATCAACGCTTCCTCGATGTCGCATTCCAGCGGGAGTTCCAGGTCGGGCAGCCGCCAGGTGACCGGCAGGCTCGAGCCCGCGAGCACGGGGAAGCCGAGCCGCTTCGAATCGGCCACCATCTCCAGGCCTCTGTCGAAGCTGTAGGACAGGTTCTTGTCGTTGTAGACCGGCACCGAGCGGCCGTCCTGCTCGAACACCTCGACGCAGGCCTTGAACATCTCGAAGCGCGGGTAGAGTTTCTGTCCCTTTTCGTTGTCCGGATAATCGCCGTGTTCGCAGATGATCAGGACCCCGTCCACCGCCAGCGTATCCCCGCCGCACCGAAGCGCTTCGGCGATGGTGGGATAGACCTCGAATCCGAACTCGCGGGCGCGGCCGGTACTCTGGTCGCCTTCGGGCCGCTGGTCGACGTAGAGCGACACCACTTCCACGTCCGGCCGGTGCCAGCGGCCGGACCGCGGATAGCCCACGAGGAACCGGTCCGCGAAATGCTGCGAGTGAGACAGATAGGTGTAGATGGAACTGATGACGGCGAGCCGTTTGGGCATGGTTTCAAATTCTCCAGAACATCAATATCTCCAGAACGTGGAGCGCTCGGGCGCCGGGTAGGCGACGTCGAGATGGGGCGTTTCGAGGCGCACCTGTCCCTCGTGCAGGCTGTCGACGCCCGCCGCGGTGAGGCCCGTCGTCAGCAGGGTCCGTTCCACGGGATAGGCGGCCTCGCCGGTGAGGAACATCTGCTCCACGTTGTTGACCTGCGGCGAGAAAAAGTTGGCTAGCGAGGTGCGGGCAGGCGGCATGGGCAGGTACATCTGCGTCGACAGCGGTTCGCTTCGCCCCGCGAGGCGCGCCGCGAAGTTGAAGTCCTCCACCAGTCCGTTGAAGAGGATCATGGTGCACCGGAGCCCGTCGCGGTGCTCATAGGTATAGGCCACGGGGTCTTCCACCATCCGCTTCATCTCGTTGATGGTCGGGAAGATATGGTTGAAGCCGTCGCGGGAGGGTTTCAGCGTATGGCTGCGGCATAGCGCCGCTTCGAAGAGTTCGCGGGACCACGCTTCGTCGTGGTAGGCTTCCCAGAAGGCCTCGCCGCGCCGGGCGTGGAGCCAGGCTACGCCCGCCTCGCCGCCGCTGCGCCGTTCGACCATGCACTGCAGGGTCTCCAGGCCGTGGAAGTCGTAGCTGTCGACCCCGCCGTAGCACACGCACACGGCCTCTTCCACGTCGGCGTGCAGCGGCATGTCCACCGAGGGCGTCCGCCAGGTGACCGGCAGGCTGGACCCCGCCATGAAGGCGAACCCCAGGCGCCTCGAGGTATCGTACATCTCCCGGGCCCATTCCCAGTTCCACGACAGATGCTTGTCGTTGAAGATCGGCGCGGAACGGCCGCTGGCCTCGTAGACCTCCACGATGTCGCTGAACAGTTCATAGCGCGGATAGAGCCGCTGCCCCTTCTCGTTGGTCGGATACTCGCCGTGCTCGCCCACCAGGAGGACGCCGTCCACCTGCAGCGAATCCCCGCCCAGTGTGAGGGCGTCGGCGACCGTGGGATAGATCTTCATGCCGGGGAACCGGGCGGCCCGGTCCCGGCTGAGATCGTTCTCCCGCACCTGGTCCACGTACAGGGAGACCAGGTCCATGGGCGGGTGGTGGTGCCGTCCGGCCCAGCCGTACCCCTCCAGGAATCGGTCCACGATATGCTGGGTGTGGGCGTAGGGGTGGTAGATGGTCGTGATCGCGGCGATCTTCGGTCGGGTGGCCATGGTCGTAAGCTAGACGCGCCCCCGATCGCCGTTGTCCGCGTTCCGGTCGTGCTTGATCACGGACATGGCCGACGCGATGATGGAGCTGACGTCACTGAGATTGGAGGGGATGATCAGGCTGTTGCCGGACTTGGCCAGGTTGCCGAAGGTTTCGATGTACTGCTCGGCCACCCGCAGCTGCACGGCCTCGTCGCCTCCGTCGGACTTGATGGCGCCGGCTATGGCCCGGACGCCCTCGGCCGTGGCGTTGGCGACGGTGAGGATGGCCTGGGCTTCGCCCTCGGCCTCGTTGATCTGCTGTTGTTTCGTGGCCTCGGATTCCTTGATGACCTTCTGCTTCTCGCCCTCGGCCTGGTTGATGTTGGAGTCGCGCAGCCCCTCGGAATTCAGGATGGCCGCACGTTTCTCCCGTTCCGCCCGCATCTGCTTCTCCATGGCCTCCAGGACGTCCCGGGGCGGACTGATGTTGCTGATTTCGTAACGCAGGACCTTGACGCCCCAGGGATCGGACGCCTTGTCCAGTTCGCTGACGACGGCAAAGTTGATGGCGCCGCGCTCTTCGAAGGTCTTGTCCAGGTCGATCTTGCCGACCTCGCTTCTCAGGGTCGTCTGGGCGAGTTGCGTGATGGCCAGGTCGTAGTCGGCTATGCCGTAGGAGGCCCGCTCCGCGTCCAGCACCTGCATGTAGAGTACCCCGTCCACGCCGACCTGGACGTTGTCCCGCGTGATGCAGAGCTGTTCAGGGATGTCGATGGACTGTTCCTTCAGCGTGTGCCGGTAGGCCACCCGGTCCACGAAGGGCAGCAGGATGTAGAAACCGGCATTCAGCGTCTTGCTGTACTTACCCAGCCTTTCGATGACGCGGGCTTCCTGCTGCGGCACGACGATGATCAGGTTTCTCAGGAATATAATCGCGGCGATCGCGACGACGATAGTTACGATCAAGGTTTCCATTACAGGTTCCTTCCAGCGTAATTAATGACGGACGAGACTTTTACGAATCCTTCGCCGCCATCCGGGTTGAGTTTACGCGCTCCTTACCCAGAGTGAGACGCCTTCAACACGTTCGACCAGGCAGGCCTGTCCCTTTTCGATAAGCGTGTCTCCCTTGTTCACGGCGTTCCAGCTCGTGCCCCGCACTTCCACCTTGCCGGTGCCATTGGCCGGGATGTCCTCGAGGGCTTTGCCCGATTCGCCCTCCAGGGTGTTGATTTTCGTGGCGGGTTCATCAGGATTCAGTCTTTCGGTCAGCATCCGGCGGAACAGGACGAGCGAGGCGATGGAAACGACCGAAAACAGGAGAAACTGAACCCAGGTCGTTTCCACCAGGCCCACCCAGGCCAGTACGCCGACCACGAGCGCGGCGACGCCGAAGAACAGCAGGTAGAAGGCGCCGGGCGTAGCCATCTCGGCCAGGCAGAGCAACACACCGCCAACAATCCAGACCCACCAGGCCATCGTCCCCTCCCGGAATCAGGTAAATCGCCGTCAGAACGTCACACTTCGAGCAGCAAGGCCGCGGGCACCTCGATCAGGGACTTGACCCTGGCCAGGAACTGCACGGCTTCCCGGCCATCGATGATCCGGTGGTCGTAGCTCAGCGCCACGTACATCATGGGACGGATCACCACCTCTCCGTCGACGGCTACGGGCCGGTCGTCGATGCGGTGCAGCCCCAGTATGCCGACCTGGGGCGGGTTCAGGATGGGTGTACTCAGCATCGAACCGAAGACCCCGCCGTTCGTGATCGTGAAGGTGCCGCCGCGCAGGTCCTCCAGCGACAGTTTGCCCTCGCCCGCCTTTGCCGCGTACTGTCTGATATTGCTTTCGATTTCGGCGAATGACATGCGGTCCGCGTCCCGCAGTACCGGAACCACGAGTCCGTCTTCGGCGCCCACCGCGATCCCGATGTCGTAGTAGTGCTTCCTGACGATCGCGTCGCCTCGGATCTCGCCATTGAGTTCGGGGAAATCCCTGAGCGCACCGATCACGGCCTTGACGAAGAAGGACATGAATCCCAACCGTACGCCGTGCCGTTCCTCGAAGGCCTCCCGGTTCCGGCGGCGTATCGTCATCACCGTGCTCATGTCGATCTCATTGAAGGTCGTCAGCATCGCCGCGGTCTGCTGCGCCTCCACGAGCCTGCTGGCAATGGTGCGCCGGCGCCGGGACATGGGCACGATTTCTTCCCGGTCGTCACCGGCCGGATCGGCCACGTGCGCCGTGGGTTCGGCATCGGGCGCTGTGAGTTCGGCCGCACACGCTGCTGGTTCGGCGTCGGGCGCTGTGGGTTCGGCCGCACGCGCCGCCACCGCCCGTTCCACGTCCTCCCTGCGGATCCGGCCGCCCATCCCGGTCCCTTCCACTTCCGACAGGGAAATCCCCGCTTCATCCGCCATGCGCCGCGCCACGGGCGTTACCCGGTCGTCGGTAACCGCTTCGGGCGGTCCTGAAGCTTCCCTGGCGGATTCGGGGGGTTCATCGGTGGAACCGGATTCATCTGCGGAATCGGGTTCATCCGCGGATGCGGGTTCATCGGCTGACGCGCCCTTGCTGTCCGTATTTCCCGCACTGTCCGCGCTGTCCGCGCCTGCCGCTTCGCCGCTTTCGTCCAGTACGCCGAGGAGGTCACCGATGCGGACGTCCTCGCCCGCGGCCCGTTCGATACGGGAAAGTACGCCGCTGTCGTTGGCATTCACCTCGAGGGTGACTTTCTCCGTCTCGAGCTCCAGGAGGGCTTCGCCGGTCGTAACCTGGTCGCCTTCCTGTTTGAACCACTGGACGACGGTTGCCTCTACGATGGATTCACCCAGTTGCGGTACGGTGATATCGATGGCCATTCAAACTCCCGGGGTCTTCACTCTGTCTTCGGCAGTTCAATTCAAACGAGGATCAGGACAACCACGATTCAGCCTCACTTCGGCCAGACTGAAGGGGCTGCCTCGAGCCAGCAAGTTCCGGTTTCCGGACGCAGGTCCGAATCGTACAAAATGCGCCGGACGCAGCGATCTGTCAATGCATCTCGATATTTCCCGACGCGCCCATGGCAAAGGCCATTTCAACGAGGTTTTTCTGGTTGTGGTTGTGAATGGCCGTCGAACCTTCCGAGGGCACCGCACTCGGCGGGCGGGATACGCGGTAAATCGGGCACCGTCCATCCAGGACCGTCTCCAGGACCTTGCGGATGTAGTCCCAGGCGCCCATGTTCTCCGGTTCTTCCTGAAGCCAGACGACTTCCTCCAGCCCGGGGAACTGCCCGATGATCCTGGCCACCTGGTCCTCCGCCACCGGGTAGAGTTGTTCAATGCGAACGACCGCGGCATGGGTTGCGCTTTCCCACTGTTCGTCGTTCATCAGGTCGACGTACACCTTGCCGCTGCAGAACACCAGTCTCCGGATCTTCTCCGGATGTTCCTCCGCACGCTCGTCTTCGATAATCGGCATCCATTTCCCTTCGGCCAGCTCGCGGGCGGAAGAGGCCACGTCGGGATGACGCAACAGGCTCTTGGGCGTCATGATGATGAGGGGCAGCGGGTCGGATTCGAGAAGCCTCGACTGCCGCCTCAGCAGATGGAAGTACTGGGCCGCCGTGGTGCAGTTGGCGATGCGTATGTTGAAATCGGCGCCGAAGGACAGGAATCGCTCCATCAGCCCGCTGGAGTGATCCGGCCCCTGCCCTTCGAATCCGTGCGGAAGCAGGATGGTCAGGGACGAGGTCTGCCCCCACTTGGCGCGGCCGGAAACGAGGAATTCGTCGATGATGATCTGGGCGCCGTCCACGAAGTCGCCGTACTGGGCCTCCCAGAGTACGAATCGCTCCGGCGCCTGTATGCTGTACCCGTATTCGAATCCCAGCGCGGCGTATTCGGTCAGCGGCGTGTTCCGCGTCTCGAAGGAGGCGTTCGCCTGGGGCAGCCGTCGCAGCGGCGTCCATGCCCGGTCGGTCTCGTAGTCGTGCAGCACGTTGTGCCGCTGGCTGAAGGTCCCCCGCTCCACGTCCTGGCCCGTGAGGCGGACCGGCACGCCGTCCTCGATGATGGTGGCGAAGGCCAGGGTCTCGGCTTGGGCCCAGTCGATCTTCCGGGCGTCCACGTCGTCCAGCGCTCGCCGCCGGCGTTCGATCACCCGCTTGAGCCGGGGATGCAGGTTGAATTGATCCGGGAACGTCCACAACGCCTTGTTCAGGTTCTTCAGGCGCCGCATGGAAACGGAAGAACGCGTCCGCCGGGCGGTTCCCGATCTCGGCGGCTTGTAGTAGGGCTCCACGAGTACTTCTTCCGGTTTCAATTCATCCAGCATCGTCTGCATGGCCCCCATGCGGTCGGCGACGAGTTCCTCCGGCTTACCCGCTTCGATCCGGCCCTCCGCCACGAGCCGGTCGGCCCACAGCTTCCTTACGGTCGGATGGGCGTCGATCCGCCGGTAGAGACTGGGATGGGTGAGCGAAGGGTCGTCTCCCTCGTTGTGGCCGTGCCTGCGATATCCGATCAGGTCGATCAGGAAGTCTTTCCGGAACTTGACGCGGTAGGCGTAGGCGATGCGGGCGGCCTCCAGGCAGGCCGCCGGGTCGTCTGCATTCACATGGATGATCGGGATTTCGAATCCCCGCGCGATGTCGCTGGCATAGAGCGTGCTGCGGGACTGTTCCGACGGCGTGGTGTACCCGAGCTGGTTATTGGTGATAAGGTGAATCGTGCCGCCCGTCCGGAAACCAGGGACGCGGTAGAGCGTGAAGGTCTCCGCGACGACGCCCTGTCCCGAAAAAGCCGCGTCGCCATGGATCAGGATGGGCAGGTTCCGCTCGGGCAGCGGCCGGACGTCCCCCGGCAGGTTGACGATCGTCCCCGCGGCGCGGGCCATGCCCTCGAGCACCGGATTGACCGCTTCCAGGTGGCTGGGGTTCGGTGCGAGGTGGATATGCAGGTCCACTTCCTTGCCCTGCCGGTCCTGGTATCTGCGCTGGGCGCCGCTGTGGTACTTCACGTCGCCGGTCCAGCCCGTGTCGTTGCCGGTCTTGTTGACCCGCTGCACCGGGTCCCGGAATTCGGCCAGGATGTGTTCGTAGGGTTTGTGCAGGATGTGGGCCAGCACGTTGAGCCGGCCCCGGTGGGCCATGCCGATGAGGATGTTGCAGGTGTTGTTCTCCGCGGCCTCGCCGATCACCCCGTCCAGGACGAGGATCATGGTGTCCAGGCCTTCGATGGAGAACCGGGTCTTGCCGGGGAAGGTCCGGTGCAGAAACTGCTCGAAGACTTCCACCTCGGTGAGACGGTCCAGGATGGCGAGTGCACTCTCGTCATCTTCCGAGGGTCTGAACCGCCCCGTTTCCGCGGCTTCCTGCAGCCATTCCCGCTCTCCGGGGACCTCGATGTGCATGTAGTCGTAACCGGTGGTGGAGGAATAGACGCGCTTGAGTTTCTTGAGGGCCTCGGACGCGTTGCCGCACTGCTGGCCCACCGGACCGCCGATCAGGGAGGAGGGCAGCCGGCGCATCGAGTCTTCGGTCACGCCCTGCGCCTCCAGTTCCAGTTCCGTCAGGGGGTCGCCCAGCGCGGCGTCGTCCTCGGTCGCGAAGACGGAATAGGGAAAGTACCTGGGATCGGCCAGGGGGTCCAGGTGGGCGCCGAGATGTCCGTACTCGCGGACGTTCTGGGCGAGGTTGGCGATGAAGACGATCTGGTCGATGTTTGCCGGACTGGCGGTGCCGTCGGCGCTGGCGATGCTGGCGCTGGCGATGCTGGCGCTACCGTCGGCGCCGGCGGTGCCGTCGGCGCTGGCGATGCTGGCCGAGGGATCTCCGTCGAGGTCGGCTGCATGGCGTGAGAACAGCGCGCGGGTTTCCGCGTCGACAGATTCGGGATCTTCGAGGTATTGCTCATACAACGCGATCACGTAACCGGCGTTGGGGCCATGGAACTCGCGCAAGAGATCCAACTCGAATCCTCCCACGGG
>VXTP01000021.1 GCA_009837395.1 Gemmatimonadota bacterium | reverse complement strand
CTGGTAGGAGCCGATGGTGATCGCGGCCAGCGCCGTGGGGGCGGCGAACCCGACCGTGGCCGAGATCCACCCCGACACGAAGCCCGCGGCGGGGTGGTAGATACGTCCCAGAAAGGTGTACTCGCCGCCCGAACGCCGTAGCGCCGCACCCAGTTCCGCGTAGGTGATCGCGCCGCAGAAAGCCGCCACGCCCCCGACCACCCAGAGCAGCAGGAGCGGGAAGGTGGACTGGATGGTCTCCAGCTGGAATCCCAGACTGGTGAACACCCCCGTACCGATCATGTTGGCGACCACGACCGCCGCCGCCGCGTGGAAGCCGTAGCCGCGCGTGTTCGTTGAAGTGGGTCGCATGGAGGTCCTGGGCCTGGATTCCCTGTCAATCCGACCATCCATTATACGCCCCTGGATTGGACCGGCGACCCGCTCGGCAGTAAAATCCGCCTGTCGCGGATCGGCTGCGCCGAAGACAGCACGGAGGAACACATGAACCATCATCATTCATTTCCGAAGACACTCGCCGCCGGCCTCGCAACGGTCTGCCTCCTGGGCGCCCAGTACGCCTGTCAGGCGGATGCACCGGGCCAGGCGGATGCGGAGGAGCAAATGGGCGCGCAACAGGAGGCAGGGGGTGGGGAGGTTCACTGGAGCTACGAGGGCGCGACCGGTGCCGACATGTGGGGCGGGCTGGACCCGTCCTTCGCGGTCTGCGACACCGGCGTGCAGCAGTCCCCGATCGACCTGGCGGGCGCGATTCCGGCGGGCGGCGGCGGGCTCGAGATCCAGTGGCAGCCCACCCACGGGGAGGTCGTGGACAACGGGCACACCATCCAGGTCAACATGGCCGAAGGGAATACGATCACCCTGGAGGGCCGACAGTTCTCCATGCTGCAGTTCCACTTCCACCTGCCCAGCGAGCACACCGTCGAGGGAGGGGTCTACCCGATGGAAGTGCACTTCGTGCATCAGTCCGCGGAGGGGGACCTGGCGGTGGTCGGGGTCTTCATGGATGCCGGCCAGGCCCATGCGGCCACCCAGGCCATATGGGATGCCATACCCGGCGTCGACGAGGCGCCCGCCCCACTGGCCGGGATCGACCCGAACGCCTTCCTGCCCGAGGGACGCGCCTACTTCCGCTACGCCGGCTCCCTGACCACGCCGCCTTGCTCGGAAGTGGTCAGCTGGGTGGTGATGACCGAGTCCATCGCCGTCTCGCAGGGGCAGGTCGACGCCTTCGCGGCGCTGTATCCGATGAACGCGCGTCCGGTCCAGCCGCTCCACAGGCGTTTCATTCTGCTGAAGTAGCGACCAGGAGCTCCTCTCGCCGAGCAGAATGCCGCTGGGGCGCCCCGTGGTCGGGGTGATGGGCTCCGGCTCCGCCCGGCACACCCATCTCGCGGAGCCGTTGGGCCGCGCACTGGCCCGCATCGGCGTGCACCTGCTGACGGGGGGCGGGGCCGGAGTCATGGAGTCCGTCTCGCGCGCCTTCAGCGCGGTGCCGGAGCGCGAAGGACTGGTCATCGGGATCCTCCCGGCGGGGGATGCACGCCCCGACCGAGCCGACGCGGATCCGGGAACTCCCCCCGGCTATCCCAATCGTTGGGTCGAACTCGCAATCCGCACTCACCTCGACGCCCGGGGAGACGACGGTTCGGGAATCCGCTCCCGCAACCACATCAACATCCTGTCGTCCGATGTCGTCATCGCGTTGCCGGGATCCTCGGGTACGGCTTCGGAGGTCGACTTGACGATCCGTTACCGCCGACCCCTCATCCTGCTGGGAGACACGGCCCGCGCGGATCGACTCCCGGGCTCCGTGCCGACCGCCGAGAGCGTAGATGAAGCGGTGGAATTCGTGCGCCGGGCCCTGCGTGGCAGCGGTGGCGAATCCCTGCCTCAGGGGTCTGAGCGTTAGCTTCCTGCACACGCTTCCACCATCCAGGGAGCATCCACCATCCAGGGAGACCAAGATGCGCAATCCATCTCGCGGTGTGCTCGCGCTGCTGGCGCTGACCAGCGTCGCATGCGCGGGCGATGGAGCCGGAGTGATCACAACCGAAAGCGGTCTTCAGTACGAGGTGCTGCGAGAGGGGGACGGCCCGACGCCGACCATGAATGACCAAGTCGTCGTCCACTACCGCGGCACCCTCACCGACGGGACCCAGTTCGACGCCTCCTATGACAGGGGTGAGCCCAACACCTTTCCGGTCAACGGCCTTATCGCGGGGTTCAGCGAGGCGCTCCAGTTGATGTCGGTCGGCAGCCACATCCGCGTCACGATCCCGTCGGAGCTGGCGTACGGCGAAGCCGGCGCGGGTTCGCTGATCGGCGCCAACGCGACGCTGATCTTCGAGATCGAGCTGCTGGAGATCGTTGGGAGATAGCCGAGTAGCCGGACGTTGCGAGGCGCCGGTTGCCCTCGACCCTACAGATTGCCGGTCACCAGCCTCACCACGAACGCGACCATGAGCATGATCGTGGGGATGACGAGTGTGACGCCCACCCCGAGGG
>VXTP01000002.1 GCA_009837395.1 Gemmatimonadota bacterium | reverse complement strand
GGCCACCCATCATCCGCTTTTCGGAAATGCCTACATGCGCAGCCAAAACCTCTCGCATGCGGGCGTTCAGTGTTTCATCCACGGGCATCAGCTGGTCGTCCAAAGCTGCCAGAGGATCGCCAGTGCAAGCACCAACATGGTCAAGGTCGTGAGCGCCGCCCCAATCGCGCGACCCTTACCGTCTACCGAAGTACTAAGGCTGAAATAGTGGATGAGGCGGGCAATAATCAGCGTTACACCGCAGGCAGCGACCAGCCAGGGTGCAGTTCCAGCGATCTCGGCCCCTGCAAGGGCCAGTAAGGCAAGCGGGACATATTCGATGAAGTTTCCATGCGCCCGCATCAGCCGCAGCAAGCTTTCATCCTCGCCGTGAAGCAAAGGAATCCCGGTCTTGGTCCGACGCACGCCAACGGCAATCGCCATGGGAATGCTCATCAAAACAAAAGCGGCTGTGACTGCCAACGCGACTTGCGGAAACTGTTCCATCTGATCTCTCCTTTTCAGGTCACGCTCAAGACGCCATGCTTTCGTAAGTGATCAGCGCGAACCGCGCGCCCTGAGGGTCATTCAACGTGGCCATACGACCGACGCCTGGCATATCCATCGCAGGTTGAACGACTGTAGCGCCCTTAGCCTCGGCTTTGGCGACACTGGCGTCCACGTCGGCCACGGTTAAGAAGTTCGTCCAGTTTCCGTGATCCTCAGGCATGGGGGAAAAGCCACAGATGGCGGTTTCACCCACGACGGCTGCAGAATAGCTTGATCCGTCCTGCATGGGCATATCGTTGATCGTCCAGCCCAGCACTTCTTGATAGAAAGCTTTAGCTTTGCCCTGATCAGGGCCGGAATGTCCGATCCAACCGGAGTTTCCGACGGTGGTCATTTCAAGAATACTCATGTGCTTCTCCCTTGGTTGCGCCCGCCACATACGGGTCTGATCCAAGGACGCGCGAAGCGCAGCGATCCCTACACCTTGCGTAAACTTTCTTGGCTAATCGCGATTTTTTCCGTGATTGCAACACGTTCGAGGGCGGTCGGACCGAGTGCCATCACCGTTTCAAAGGCAGTAATAGCTGCATCATGATCACCCGTTTCCTGCAAAAGCCCGCCACGCATTGCATGAAACCAACGATAGGTAGACAAATCCTGCGCCAGAGGCTCCATCGCCTTCAGCGCATGATGCGGGCCATGCAGTCTGGCCTGCGCCGCAATCTGGTTGAGACGGACGACAGGCGTCGGCTGCAATGCATAGAGGGCGGCGTAGCGGCTTTCAATCAACGCCCAGTCCGTGTCACCGACCGACTCGGCATGGGCGTGTGTCGCAGCGATTGCAGCCTGGATGATATAAGCACCATGATGGCCGGTCCGCTGGGCCTTCTGCAAAAGGCCTGTTGCCTCGGCGATTTCAGCACGATCCCAAAGCCTGCGATCCTGATCGTCCAGCGCGACGAGCTTTCCTTCGGCGTCAATGCGTGCACGCCGCCGAGCATGTTGAAACAGCAAAAGCGATAGCAAGGCGGCCTGTTCACCCATTGCCGGAAACAACGCTGCAAGCAGACGGGCCAGTCGGATCGCCTCTTCGCACAAGGTTAGCTTGATTTGCTTTGGACCGGTCGAGGTCGACCAGCCCTCGCTGAACATCAAGTAAACCATCACTGAGACTTCGCCCAAGCGCGCACCCCGCTCAGCCGGGCTGGGCGTTTCGAAAGCAACCGGGTTGCTGGCAATCTTCTTTTTGGCACGGGTGAGACGCTGTTCCATGGTCTTGGGCCTGACCAGAAATCCGCCTGCGATTTCGTCCACGCTCAACCCCAGAACGACGCGCAGGGCAATGGCAATCTGATCCCGGCGGTCCAGTTCCGGATGGCAGCAGATGAACAGCAGCCGCAAAACGTCATCGCGCATCTCGTCCGGGTCCGGGGTTTCGGCGGGCATCGGCTGAAACTCCTCTACGTGGCGCGACAAGATTGCAGCACGGCGATGTGATTTGCTCAATTGATCAAGACCGGAATTGCGCGCGGTCGTCAGCAACCACGCCAACGGGTCACGAGGAGCCCCGTCTGTAGGCCAAACCGTCAGCGCCTTCAGGCAGGCGTCAGCAAACGCCTCTTCCGCCATATCGATATCTCGAAACAAGCGGGTCAGGGCTGCAATCGCTCGCGGACGATGCAGAGTGAAAGTGGCCTCAAGCCAGTCCGACATGACCTATTCCGACGAGATCACGCCGCCGGCCCAGGCGACCGGCCGCACTTCAAGCCGTGCCACGGGGGATGAGATCATCTTTGCGTATTCCAATGCTTCATCAAGGTCTCTGAAATCGGCCGCGTAAAACCCAAGGAAATTCTCTTTTGTCTCGGCAAACGGGCCATCGGTGATCAGTGGCGCCGCGCCTTCGGTCGGGGCGGGCTCGACCATCACAGCAGAGGTGGGTGGCATCAATTTCATCGACACGAACGCCCCCCGGTCCGTCAACACCGATTGCAGCGCACCGTGACCCGACATTACTTCATCCTGGCGGTCCTTGGGCAATGCTTCGAACG
>VXTP01000036.1 GCA_009837395.1 Gemmatimonadota bacterium | reverse complement strand
CCTATACCCATGACCTGGCAGGGCGGGTGACCCGCCTGGTCTATCCGGACGGCGCGCAGGCGCGCTACGCCTACGACGGCGCGGGGCGGCTCAACCGCGTGGGGGATGCGAATGGCAACACGCTCGCAGCGTATACCCACACCGCCGCGGGCAATATCGAGACCCACGTCGCCGGTGTAGACGTCGTAACCGGCACCTTCACCTACAACCCGCGCGAGTGGGTCACCGATCTGAACTATGCTGGTACGTTCAGGCCCAAGCTTACCTACGACCTCGCCGGTAACGTCACCAGGCAGGAGTACAGCCATGGCAGCGCCGCGTCAAAAACCGCGGACTACGCCTACGACGCCCTCTACCGGATCACCGGCTTCGACCTGACGGGCGGCACAAGCCGTGACTACGCCTACGACCGAAGCGGCAACCTGACTTCCATGGTGACCGGCAGTAGCACGCTCACCTACAACTACTCGGCTGGCTCCACGCCCAACAGGCTGGACAGCACTACGGGCACGGGAGGGCAGGCGTACGACTACAACCAGAACGGATGGATGACGCGCAAAGGCACCGATACGGTGAGATACGACTACCGGGGACTCACCACCGGCTACGGCAGCGCGCGGTATCTCATGGACCCGAACCGTCGTCGCGTGAAGAAGACGGTAGGCACGTCCACGACGTACTACGTGAGAGGACCGGGTGGCAACGTCCTCGCCGAGTACTCGGGGCAGAACCTGTCAGCAAATTACGTGTACGCGGGCAGCAGGCGCATCGCCCGCATAGCGGGAAGTAGCGCCAGCTACTACCTGGCCGATCACCTGGGCAGCACTCGGAGCCTGGTGGACGGGGATGGCGCTATTACCGCCGCCTACGACTACTGGCCTTACGGAAAGGTTCTGGCATCGAGTGGCACAGGCTTCACGCACTTCCGGTTCACGGGACACGAGCGGGATGCCGAGTCCGGTCTTGACTACATGCTGGCGAGGTCGTACGCTTACGATGTCGGCAGGTTCCTGCGGCCCGATCCCATGCAGGATGAATATCCCGGGATCAGTCCCTACGCCTATGCGGCCAACAATCCGCTCAAGTATGTGGATCCTGACGGGCGAAAGCTTCGTTTCGCCCCAGGCACAACGAAAAGGTTCCGCGGGCGCTTCGCGAGTACTGTAAAGTATCTAAATCAACATAAAGCGTCCGCAATTCTAGCTCGTTTAGAAAGCTATGACTCAGTTATCAATGTTGCGGCGACATCGAAAGGAAGCTACTACAACCACAAAACCAAAACCATCTATTGGAATCCAACTATGGGGATCTCAACGAATACTGGTAGCAGACTATCACCTGCAACGGGATTGATCCATGAGGCAGACCATGCTGAGCAGCATGATCAGAACCCCGTACAGTTCAGTATAGACGTTGAAACCCCAAATGAGGCGTTTGACGATGAAGAGGAAAAAAGGGTTATATATGGACTCGAAACTGACACAGCTAGGGCATTAGGTGAAATCGGGCCTAATGAGTATACAAGACATGACCATGGTGGAAAGGCATTTAAAGCAATAAGTCCAACGTCAAATCTTTCAGTTACTGATTATGTTCTAGAACCAATTGAAGTAATAGGTGAACGGGAAGAAGATCCTAGTCCATAAGAGATTGGCTGACTGCAAGTCCAGTTAAGAAACTGTTAATCAGTTATTCATAATTGTGCCCTTAACCGGGAGTCTGTGCGAACAAATGATTCAAAGATACAACCATCCACTTCGACGACATTCGTACAGATCTTCAGCAATTTGGTGTATCCAAGTTTAGATACAGACTCCTGGTTTATTTTGTATTATGTAATTACAGGTCTTATCAAACGCTGACGGGAGAGATACTTGCGGTTCTGTCGATGGCATACGGTGAAAACAGTCCACAACACAGAGGTAGATCCCGTTTGTAAAGATGATGTTTGAACTGGAATCCTGAGGCCAGTTCAGGTTCTTTTGGGAGCAAGATAGATGTGTAAGTCACGGATTTTGAGGGTTATCATAGGTGTTGCTCTTTTAAACGCGGTGCTACTTTCGTGCACTCAGAAACACGAAATCCCATGGGCAATTGATGAGTTTCTGCGGGATGAATTCGTGATCTACGCCACCGTTGATTCTATCCCCAAACCGGTATTCGATTTAATTCCGATAACCGGTTCTAAAGCGAAAACTGTCATGGCTGATCCTGGTGATGACTTTAATAAAACCGATATAGTAGGCAACCCAGACCTGCCGTTCAGCCGCCTCATATTCGCGGGTCACAGTGAACAGATATGGTTTGTCTACTCCGAAGAAGGTGGAATCGGTTATCACATTAGGTTGCTTCTTTACGAATATTCAAATGGGCAGGTAGTACTTCGAAATGAGTTAGTTTTCTTTCAAAAAGCTTCTGATTTGGATGAACTCAGGCAACTGATAGTTTCAGCTGAGGAGATTTGGATTACAGGATTAACCTTTTGAGTGCCGATGGACTGACATCCTGAAGCACAAACTTTTCAGCATCCAGTGAAACCAGCAACGTATTACATGGCAATGCAATACAGTCGTTTGAACAGAGAATTCGACTTGGATGGGAGTAAACTGCTGACAGTTACCTGAGTGACAGTACCTGTTACTTTACCATTGCGGATTTACGTGGAATTGCCGTTCAGAAGCAGGTTTAATCTATAGCGAGGCATGG
Organism: Gemmatimonadota bacterium; assembly: GCA_009837395.1. Lineage (GTDB taxonomy): Bacteria > JAAXHH01 > JAAXHH01 > JAAXHH01 > JAAXHH01 > JAAXHH01. The sequence continues at coordinate 19,218 of VXTP01000036.1, read as the reverse complement.
TTATGTTCAGGAACACTAGGAACTGTATAAACTTGGGAGTCATATTGTATGTTTCGACGCTTTTCTCGTGTACTCCGGCCCGTGAATCCAAATGGGCAATGGATCTACTGCTACAGGAGGAATTCGTCATTTATCATTCAGTCGTTTCGATCCCCAAGCCAATAATCGATGAGATATCCAGCCCTGACGATGTAATCGCCATTGCAGAACCTGATGAAGTATTCAAAGAAACAAATGAATTGGTCAATGATCTGTCGCCCAGACGTCTGATATTCGCTGGCCAGAGTGGTAAACACTGGTTTATCTACTACGAACAGGGAGAGTGGCGACGCACCGATAACATACTGGCAATGTTTGAACTCACAAATATACAGGTGATCCCAAAGATTAAGTTGAGATTTAGTTATTCTAATAAAGTACAGGATTTCACTTTGCTAAAAGATCTGATCATTTTGAACCGTGAAATGACGTTTAAGTCCAGTTAAACCACTTGTTAATATCTTTATTGGATCATGTCGTTTTTTTTAAGACTTTAAATCCAGGGGGATAGAAAAACTGATACAAAGCCTGGTATCAAAAGCGACAATGAATCCAAACCCGAATTCGAAATCGATATCAAGGAAGTTTCGGTAAAGGTCTGTCTCCTGACGTAATCGCCGACGGCAATACACACCGCTGGAAAACACCACCATTTAGTACCTTCCTAGCATCGCCACACGGAAAATCACCTACACCGTCTACGACGACTTCGGGCGCGTAACTTGCTTGAGCGATGTCACTACCCTTCCCTTAAACCCCCAGCTTCTTCCGCGCGGACGGCGCCCAGCCCAGGAGTTCGCGGGCCTTCGCCATATTCATCTCCTCGCAGTCTTCATCTCCGGAAATGAAGAACACCTCGCAGCGGCCTTCTCCGGCCTGGTCGAGGAACCTCAAGCCGGCCAGGTAGGCCTCGGCCATGTCCTCCTCGTCGGTGTAGTAGAGCTTCGGCCCGCCGGGCGGGTTCTTGATCCGGTCGATGAACATGGCCCGGTTGCAGGGGCCGGTGATGCGGTAGACGAGCAGGCTCATGTCGTACTCGCGGGCGAAATACCGGCAGATCTCCTCGGTCAAGCCCTTGGTCAGGCCGTATACGTTGGGGCCGTCCAGGGGCACCTCCTCCTCGGAAGGATACCAGGTCCGGTGCCGGTTGTGCACGCTCATGGTACCGGTGTAGATCCCCCGCGAAACACCCATCTCGAAGGCGGTCAACAGCAGCACGTGATGACCCAGGCAATTGACGGTGTAGTTGTCGATGGCCTGCTCCATGGTGTGCTGCCTGTCGAATCCGCCCTGCCCGCCCTTCATCGCCATGGTGATGAATCCGTCCATGCCGTTCATGGCGCAGCGTACCGCTTCGGGGTCGGCGATGGACCCTTCCACGTACTCGACGTCATCGTGTTGGGGAGCGTTGAGGTCCAGCACCCGCAGGCTGTGGTGCTTCCGCAGGTAGGGCGTGATGGCCGTCCCGACGAGACCGGAACCGCCGACCAGCAGCAGGTTCATGGCAGAGGGTCTTGTCAGTTCGCCACCTCGGTCGCGACGGCCCTGGGGGTGATTTCCGGTCCCTTCGGCGTGTCCTTGATATCGAAACCGGCGCTGATGATCTGGTCGCGCAGCGCGTCGGCATCGGCGTACCGCTTTTCCGCGCGGGCCTGGCGCCGCTGTTCGGCCAATTCCGTGATGTTGTCCGGCACCGCCGTCTCTTCCGGTGCCCATTCGGCCAGGCTCAGCCCCAGTATTTCGTCGAACCGCATGATCGTGGCCTTCTTCAGGCCGTCCGGCAGATCGCTGCGGACCAGGTCCCAGACGACGGACATGGCGCGGGGCATGTTCAGGTCGTTGTTCACGACCTCGGTAAAGCGCTGCATGTAGGCCTCGTCCGCTTCGGCGGCGGGCTCGCCCCAGCCATGGACGGCCAGACGCAGCCGGTTCAGCTGCCGCGCGGCGCCTTCGATGCTCTCCCATTTGAAGTTGAGCTTGGACCGGTAGCTCGCGCTGAGGCAGAACAGCCGGTAGACGAGGGGATCGTATCCCCGGTCGATCAGCGTCTGTACCCGCAGGAACCCGCCTGCGGATTTCGCCATCTTGGCGTCTCCCAGTTGCAGGAAGTAGCCGTGCATCCAGAAGTTGGCCAGGCGCGTGCCGTGACAGGCTTCGGTCTGGGCGATCTCGTTGGCGTGGTGCACTGAGATGTGGTCTTCGCCGCCCAGGTGGATATCGAAATAGGGGCCGAGAAACTTGGCGGACATGGCCGAGCATTCGATGTGCCACCCCGGGAACCCGACGCCCCAGGGGCTGTCCCATTCCATCTGCCGCTGCTCATCCGGCGGGCTGAACTTCCACAAGGCGAAGTCGGTGATGCTGCGCTTCTCCGCCATGTCGACCCGGGCGCCCGCCTCCAGTCCCTCCACGTCCAGCCGGGCGAGATACCCGTAATCAGGCTGCTTCGAAGTGTCGAAGTAGATCCCGTCGGACGTGCGGTACGTGAATCCTTTCGCTTCAATGCACTGGATTTCCTGGATCTGTTCCTCTATATGGTCGGTCGCCCGGCACCAGGTGTCCGGCTCGAGGATGTTGAGCCGCCGCATGTCCTCCTTGAAGACCCCGGTGTAGAACTCGGCGATCTCCCAGGCCGTCTTGCCGGCGCGGCGCGCGCCCTCTTCCATCTTGTCCTCGCCGGTGTCCGCGTCGGACGTCAGGTGGCCCACGTCCGTAATGTTCATCACGTTGCGGACCTTGTACCCGTTGAAAACCAGCGCGCGGCGCAGCAGGTCGCCGAACACGTAGGTACGCATGTTGCCGATGTGAGGGAAATCGTAGACCGTGGGGCCGCAGGCGTAGAGCCCCACCTCGTCCGGGGACAGCGGTTCGAATTCACGCAGGCTGCGTGTGTAGGTGTCGTACAGGACGAGGGGCATGGAACAGGGCTCCGGTGGAACGCGCTACTCGGTCGTTTCGGGTCTGTACAGATACGCAGGAGGGCGGTCGATGTCAAGCGGGAATTGGGTGCGATAGGCATCATCATCGGGTGCGATTTTCATATCAATGCAATTTCTACGAGGATTTAGCCAAAAACCAGTCTGAGTCAATCAGCACACCAAAAGGTTGTCTAATTATGGGGGTTTCACTATATTTCTTATGAACGAACCGATACTCAAACCGATTGAATGGGTGAGCTCCAGCAGGACAAATTCCGCGGTACAACATTACCGGGCAAATTATGCAGGAGATTCGGATCGATGAAATCTCAAAGCGTGAAGATCGAACGCGGTAGTGGTAATGTCTTTGCTGATCTTGGCTTGCCGGCTGCCGAAACGCACTTGCTTAAAGCTGAGTTGGTGACGCGGATCGACAGGATCATTCGCCAACGTAGACTGAAGCAGGTCGAGGCGGCGAAATTGCTCGGACTGTCTCAACCCGACGTGTCGCGACTGATGAGAGGGGACTTTCGGGAGTACTCCATAGATCGGCTACTGCGCCTTCTGACCGCCCTGGGACGCGATGTCGAAATCGTCATCCGCGAATCAGACGCCGGCCGACCGGGACGACTCAGTGTCGGAACATAAAACCTTCAACGCGCCAGTCTCGACCAACGCGCCATTCTCGACGTAGCGGCGCCTACTGGTCCGGCTCCACGTCGTCTTCCCAGTCCAGGGTCTTGAACCAGTAGTCCCGCCGTTCCTTCAGCCATCCGTCCTCGGTCCGCAGCAGGATCCAGTTGTCGAAGAAATTCAGGGCGTCCGTTTCTCCCTGGCGGATCGCGATGGCCTCGGCGCCGCGGTCCAGGGGTTCGTCGAAGGGGATGAACAGCCGGTCGCTGTTGCGCAGGACCTCGTGTTCCGGTTTGGGCGAGGAAGCGATGACGGCTTCGGCGTTACCGTTCAGCACCTCCTGAAAGGCGAGGATGTCGTCGTCGAACTGCTGGATGGTCGCGCTGGGAAAGTTCTTTCGCGCCGCCTGGACCGAAGTCGAGCCGCGGCGCACCGCGATGGTCACGTCGGCGCGATCGTAGTCCTCCCTGTCGACGAGATGGCCCGCCTCATCCCTGCTGGCGGCCAGCAGAAGCTCCGAATGGGAATAGGGCCGGGTGAAGTTCACGCTCAGGTTGCGCGCGGGGGTGATGGACATGCCGGCGATGATCACGTCGAATTTGCCGGCCAGGAGTCCGGGGATGATCCCGTCCCAGGCCGTGGGGATGAATTCGATTTCCAGGCCGGCGTCGGCCGCCAGGCGGCTGGCCACGTCGATCTCGAAGCCGACCAGTTCCCCCTGCTTGTTGCGCATGGCCCAGGGGACGAAGGTCGATACGCCGACGCGTATGGTTCCCCGCTGCTTGATCTGGTCGAGCAGGCTGGTTCGCGCGGTTTCCGACGCAGACCCGCAGCCTGAAACGAAAAACGCGGCCATGAGCACCGAGCAGACGGCGGCCAGGACGCGCTTGCTTTTGAATGTCATGTAAAGGGATCCTCTCTCGGAGGTGAATGTCCGATCATAGCGCGGGACTCAGCGCCCCCTCGCCGAAAATGACGGGGAACGTGTGCCCCGCCCGTGACCGCGTCGCCGCGTCCATGAAGCATATGCTGAAGGCGCGCCGCGCCGTATTCGTGCGGTTGGTCCCGGAACTGTGCAGCATCCAGTTGTGCATCAACACGGTTTCGCCGCACGCCACTTCCATGTTGATGGGCTCGTTCTCAGTCACTGCGGCCTCGGCCTGCTCCTCCGTCAGGAAACCCGACCCGTGGCTCGGATTGATGAGCCGGCGGTGCGAACCGGGGATGATCTTCACGCAGCCGTTCGCTTCCACGGCAGGATCGAGCGCCGTCCAGAGCGTGACGAGGGGGTCGCGGTCCAGGTCGGTCCACCGGTCCTGGTGCCATACGAGGGGCGTCCCTTCGCCGCTGGGCTTGTTCATGAACATGGCGCGGAAGCAGGCTATCGGCGTACTGGGGCCGTAGACCCGCTCGCAGATCTCTTCGAAGACCGGCTTCCGCATGAAGGACAGGTAGACCGGATCCAGTTCCAGGTCCTGGATCTTCCGGTAGCAGAGCGTGGCCCCCTTGTGCCCCCTGCTTTGCGGTCCGGGCTTGTCGCCCCCGCGCTCCGGGTCGCGGTCGAGCTGCATCATGACCCGGCCGTAGTCGATGTCGGCCCGGCCCATCATGATGTCGTCGATGCGCTCCTGGAGCCGTTCGAGCTCGCCCGGTTCCATCACGCTGCCGAGACGAAGGTAGCCCTGTCTTTCGAATACCGCCCACTGGTCGTCGGTGATCCGGGTATTCATGTTGGTCGCTCCTATTGGTCGGGATAGGGTCCTGGATTTAAATCAGGTCGCATGGCCATTCAAGGCGCGTTCCGGGTTACGTTGGGACTCCGGGCCTGGTCGCTTTCCAATTTACGCCGAATCTGCCGCCCCTAACAACCGTTCAAACCGGAACGTCTCATTGGCGATCGTGTTGGGCTGCCCCAGCGCCGTTTCGGCCAGCCATTCTCCGAAGGTGCAGGAGAACTTGAACCCGGTCCCGCTGAAACCGCAGCCCACGGTCACCCGATCATGTGCCGGATGCCGGTCGAGCACGGGCAGTTCGTCCGCCGTGCGGGTGTACATGCAGATCCGCATGGCCGTAAGCGGTCCGTCCGCGTCGGGAATGAATCGTCGCAGGCACTTCCGAACCTCCTCCTCGTCTTCCGGACGGGCTTCGCGGTCCAGATGCTCGGGATCTGACGTTTCCCCGAAAGTGTGCAGCGCCAGCTTGAACCCCGGATGGTCCGGCATCATGGGGAAACCATAGTATTCACCGTCGTATTCGGGCGCGGGGATCTGCCAGATCGGCAGCGCGCCCACGTCGAAGGACGCGGCGTTCCGCGCGGGCCACACCCAGGCCAGGGGCTGCCGGGAGACGGTCAGGGTGATGCCCAGGCCGGCGATCAGCCGATCGGTCCAGGAACCGCCGGTAAAGACGACCTGGTCCGCGCCGTAGCGGGCGTGTTCGGTCTCGACCTCCACACCATGGGCGGTCTCCTTCCAACCGGTCACGGCTTCCCGGCCGTGGATCTCGGCGCCGCGCCTCAGTGCCTGGATGAGGTGGCTCGCGATACCCAGTTCCGGACGCAGGAGTCCGCCGACCGGATCGTACAGGCCGTGGAAGTCGGACTCGAGCGTGAACTGAGGATACCGGTAGGCCACTTCGTCGGCGGTCAGGACCTCGTGGCGGACCTTGCCCCGCAAATGGTCCCAGGAGCCGGAGTCAGACATGAGCAGGTAACCCGTCGTCACCAGGATCTGCTGGCCGGTTTCGCCCTCCAGCAGCCGCCAGAGCTCGAAGGACCGCTCGATAAAAGGTTCGAAGGGCGTATCCACGTACACCGCCGTCTTCGTGTGGCGGGAATACCCGTGGGAACTGCCCTGGGCGTGAGGCAGGTCGAAACGTTCCAGTCCGAGGACCTTCGCGCCCCGGCCGGCGAGGTGGTAGCAGGTGGCCGAGCCCATGGCGCCCAGGCCCACCACGATGACGTCGTAGTGGTGCTTCATCGTCCCCCCGCCTCCTCATGGATCGTGCCGGCTGGTCCCGGCCGCGTCCCCTCACGAGTCTGGCCAGGTCCGGTCTCCATGTGCCGGACCAGGTCCGGGAAGAACTGCAGGAAGTGCGCTTCCATCTCGTCGTAGTTGGCCTCGAGTTCCTCCACCGAACCCGCCAGCGTGTTGGGACGCCGGATGCGCATGGACAGGCCGTCCAGCGCCCGGCCGATCCCCGCGGTTTCCCGGTAGCCGTGCAGCCAGTCGTGCCTCACCATGTGCCGGATCACCCGCGACAGGACCGGCGGCATGTCGCCCCGGTAAGCGCTGAGGGACCCGTAGGTCCGCTCGATGAACGCGGGAAGCGGCTCGTCCGAGAAGTCGGTCCAGTGCCGGGCCAGGTAATGGTCGTAGCAGATGTCGACGATGATCCCGGCGAACCGGCGGCGGGAGGGACTGATCAGCGCCTTGCTCTCGCGGACCACATCGTGGCCGTCGGTATAGCGGTCCACGGCCACGTGGCTTCGCATGCCCCGCATGACGGCGCCGTTGTACGGTTGCCGGTCCACGGGTCCCCGGACGAAATCCGCCATCAGGTTCCCCACGCAGGACTCAGGCGTGTCTTCGGCGAAATACAGATGGGCGAGGTAGTTCATGGGTCGTAAAGCCGTGAGCTTACGGTTCGTAGAGCCGGGTCTCCACCAGGATCTCCGAATGGAGCGTCCTGTGCACGGGACAGCGGTTGGCGATTGCGAGCAGGCGCGCCTGCTGTTCACCGGTCAGGTCGCCGATCAGTTCAATGTTGCGCTCGATGCGGTCCACCTTCCCCTCGGTGGTCTCGCAGGTTTCGCACTGGCTGGCGTGGACCTTCGCGTGAGTGAGCCGGACGACGATCTCCTCCAGCGGCCAGGATTTCCGGTCGGCGTACATCCGCAGCGTGATGGACGTGCAGGAACCCAGCGCCCCGAGCAGCAGGTCGTAGGGCGTCCCGCCGCGGTCCGTTCCCCCTACCGATTCGGGTTCGTCCACGGTCAGGTGGTGGCCCGAGGCCACCACCTCGGTATAGTAGTGTTCCCGGCCCGTGCGCACCACCACCTGGCTTCCCGCTGCTTCCGGATCGCCGTCCCCCGCGGCGGGCACGTCCAGGTACCGTGTCGCCCACGCCGCGGCGGCCCGGCCCACGTAGAAGGCATCGGCCTCGTTGGACAGCAGGTGGTCCGCCTTGTCGAGGGAGAGGAAGCTCTTGGGATGCATGGCGGCCTGGAAGATCCGGGCGGCGTTCTCGATCCCGACCGTCTGGTCGATGGGCGAGTGGCACACCAGCAGGGCGCGGCGCAACCCACGGATCGTCTCTTCCATCCGCGTCTCTTCCAGGTCTTCCAGGAACTGCTTCTTGATCAGGAAGGAACGGCCGGCGAGCGTGACGGTCGCCTGGCCGGACTGTTCGATGGTCTCCCGGGCGTCGCCGATCAGGTGGGCTACGTGCTTCGGATCGGCCGGCGCGCCGATGGTCACGACCGCCTTGCAGGAAGGAATGGACCCCGCCGCCTTGAGCACGGCCGCGCCGCCGAGGGAGTGCCCGATCAGGACCCTGGGCGCCTCGTGGCGGGACGCGAGATACCTCGCCGCGGCGACCAGGTCGTCCACGTTGGACGCGAAGCCGGTATCGGAAAAGTCCCCTTCGCTGTCGCCCAGCCCGGTGAAGTCGAACTGCAGCACGGCCATGCCGTGGTCGGACATCTCCTGGCTGATGCGCCGTACAGCGTTCAGGTTCCGGTTGCAGGTGAAACAGTGGGCGAAGAGGGCGTAGGCGACCGGCCTGCCGTCGGGCGGCAGGCTGAGCCGCGCGGCAAGCTGGTCGCCGTGGTCATTGGGAAAGCTGAGCGTCTGAACGGGCATGGCTGTCCCCGGTCCGCCTGGTCCGCGTCCGACCCGTTCCTACTCCAGCTGGCCTGTTTCGTCGGACAGACGGCGCAGGACATTCTCCAGCTGCTGCAGCGAAGCCCCGTAACCGGACCAGTCGCCGGTCTGCAGGTAGTTCTGCGCGTCGTCGAAATGGGATACCGCCCGTTCAGCCAGTTCGTTCAGCGTGGCACGGCGTGTCTCGATGACCTCCCGGCCGTCGACGATCGTCGTGGTCTGCCGGGCTAGCGTGCCCTCGTCGAAGGCGAATATGGACGCCAGGGCCTGGTCGAGGGTCTCCCGCATGGCGATGCGGTTGCCGTAGGCGACGATCACGCGCTTGAGTTCGGGCAGGCCGCCCCGGGTGGACCGCTGCCGCAGGTACAACGGCTCGATGTAGAGCAGCGATTCCTGGATCGGCACGACGATGATGTCGCCGCGGATCACCTGGGAGCCCTCCTGGTTCCAGAGGGTGAGCTCCTTCGCGATGTCGGCGTCCTGGGTGATCCTGGCCTCGATCTGCATGGGGCCGTAGACCAGTTCCTGCTTCGGGAAGTTGTAGACCTTGATGCGGCCGTAGAGCGGCGCGTCGCAGTGGGCGGCCATCCAGCCGATCATGTTCTCCTTGTTGGCCGGCGTGAAGGGCAGCAGGAGGAGCATTTCCTCCTTCTCCATCAGGGCCGTCTTCATCACGGCGTAGTACGGGTACACCTGCTGTTCCTGCTCCGCGTACACCTGTTGGGGCACCGCCCACATGTCTTCCTTGTTGTAGAACACCTGGGGATTGCGCATGTGGTAGATGCGGTACATGGCCGCCTGGATGGCGAAGAGGTCGCGGGGATAGCGGATGTGGTCGCGCAGCGTCTGCGGCATCTCGCTCAGCGGCCTGAACAGCGTCGGGAAGATCTTCTGGTACGTCAGCACCATCGGGTCTTCTTCGTCCACGAGGTAGAAATCGGTCTCACCCGAATAGGCGTCGATGACCACCTTCACCGAGTTGCGGATGTAGTTGATGTTCTGCAGCGTGGGCTGGTTCTGTACGAACCTGCGCTGCGGCGGCTGGTTCAGCCCGGGAATGTCCGATTGCGGCCCGGTGCCCAGGTCGCCCGTGTCCGGCATCTGCAGGAGCCCGCTGAAGCGTTGCGAATAGGGATAGGAACCCGTGGTCGTGTAGGCGTCGATCATCCAGTACAGCTTGCCGTCGGCGATGACCAGGTAGGGATCGTGGTCATAGTCCAGGAAGGGCGCGATGTTCTCCATCCTGCTCTGCAGCTGACGGTAGAACATGACCTGGCTCTCGTCGGTGATGAGCGGACTGATGACGAAATTGACCTCGCTGAAATACCGGGCAAAGGCCAGGCGGCGGAAATAGGAGCTGAGTTCCACCCCGCCGTCGTCCTGGTACCGGCTGAACTTGTTCTCATCGCCCTCCGGATAGTCGAACTCCTCCTGCGTGGTCTTCACGACCGCGTAGGCGTCCATGTTCTCGCCGAAATACAGTTCCGGACGCCGTATAGTGAGGTCGTCGCTGACGGAAACGGGTGGAATGTCCTTGACGAAGAGGTCCGGAAGTCCCTCGGGCGTGGCGGTGTTCACCGGACTCAGGCACAGCCCGTAACCGTGGGTGTAGAAGAGATGCCGGTTCTGCCAGGTGGGCGAAGGAAGCTGGGCGTAGGACAACTCCCGGGCGGCCAGCATGACCTGTCGGTACTCCCCGTCGATGATATACCGGTCCTCGTCCACGTTCGAGAAATCGTAGTAGGTCCGGATCTCCTGGAGCTGCTGGTAGGTCCGGCGCAGCGGACGCTTGTCCTGGATCTTCAGGTTGTTGATGGTCGTGATGTTGGTCTGTATATCCCCGGCCGACAGGTTCTCCTGGATCTGGAAGGGCACCTCGTCGACGCTGTCCAGTCCGTAGCCCTTCAGCGTGTAGTCTATGCTGTGCTGGATATAGGGCGCCTCCCGGTCGTACTCGTTCGGCGCAACCACGAAGTACTGAATGAGGCCGGGGTACACCGAACCGACGATCAGGGAAGAGGCGATCATGCCGCCGATGGCGATGAACGGCAGGTTCCGGCGCTGGGAGCGGAGCGTCATCAGGAACAGGCCGGCACAGGCAATGGCCACGAAGAGCAGTATCCACAGCGCGTTCATCCGGGCGTGCAGGTCGGTATACCCCGCGCCGAAGGCGAATCCCGATTCGGAAAACAGCAGGCGGTACATGTCGAGCCGGTAGCCCCAGGCCATGAGCAGGAAGACAATGGCGCCCAGGACGCAGATGTGGTTGCGGGCGTACGACCGGATCTGTATGCCGCGCTCTTCGATAGTCACAGCGCCCCGGTAGAGATAGTAGAGGGTGACCGCGATGGCCGATGCCACGACGAGGAGCAGCAGCCAGAACCGGACGAAATGCCAGATCGGCAGCGAGAAGACGAAGAACCCGATATCGAGATTGAATATGGGGTCGGTAGCGCCGAAGGCCTCCTGGTTGAAGAACCGGAGCATGCCGTCCCAGTTGGCCAGGCCGATCAGGCCCATGATGGCGGCAATGACCAGGATGCCGATGATCGTCACGACCTCGATCAGCCTGGAGTTGGAGAAAAGCTGTTCGAGTTCCGACATTTCCTCGTTGAACAGGTGCAGCTCGGTGAGGCGCGTGGAGAAGTACCTCGCCAGGTAGACGTTCGCCCCGAGGCCCACTACCGCGACCAGTCCGAAGACCAGTCCCGTGAAGAACTTGGCGCCGATCGTCGTCCAGAACACGTCGTCGAAGCCCAGTTGGCCGAACCAGAGCGCCTCGACGAAGATGTTGGCCCAGAATCCGCTGAGGATCCACAGACCGATTACGACTGCGGCCGCTATGAAGAGTAATGATCTGAATCTGCCCAAGATATCGCTCCTTGCCCGTTGAGTTGAGGGTGTTTATGTGCCGTGCATGCAAGTCAATTGTGGCGTAAACCCGCCACCGATATGCCTTCATCCAGCATCATGGGACGGGCGGCCTGGCGTATGCGGGCCTTGACCCCGTCGTCGGTGATGTACCGGACCTGGTTGATCCCGTCGATGCGGAACAGCATCTCGAGGCCGGCCTGCTGAAGGGCCGTCGTTTCCGTTGCTGCATGCAACAGGTCGCCCATGCCCTTCGCGTAGGTGCTCCAAAGGCGTTCAACGGCGTCGAAGACGGCGTCCGCGACCCGTGGATTGTTGTATGCGTGCAGCAGGTAGTGGGCCATGATGAAGCCGGCGTCCTGGGCCGGGTGCCCGTAGTTGACGAATTCCAGGTCGAAGGTATGAACCCGTTCCTCCGCGGCGATCACGCTGGCCGTCCAGAAGTCGCCGTGGAGCAGCGCCTGCTTCGTCTCCGTGAACGTCACAGCCAGCCGGCGGGCGACGCGGTTCAACGCCGGATCTTCGACGAAGTAGAAACAGTACTTGTACCTCAGGCCCTGCATGGCCTCGTTGTCGAATTGCGCACGCAGTTCCCGGTCGTCCCAGGTCTGCCGGTGCAGGGTCGAAAGGAACCCGCCAAGTCGCTTCGCCACCGCAGGATCGACGTGTCCCCGCTCCAACTCGGCTTCCAGGGACGGGCGCTTTCCGAGGTCCGACATGACCAGGATGCGAGCCGCGTCGTCGAATTGCAGGACGGCCGGGACGGTCCCCTCGGGGAACAGCCCGTTCAAAACCCGGAGGGCCCGCGTCTCGTAGACGATCCGGTCGGTGGTGACCTCCAGATCCGGGAATAGCCGCAAAGCGTCCAGGGCCTGTTTCACTACGACCGAACGGTCGTCGGCAGCGACCCGCAGCACGGTATTCAGAAACCCGCCGCCCAGTTCTTCCACCGTAAAGGAACCCTCCGGCGGCGGGGCCAATAGATGTCTTGTGTGGACGTACTCCGCTACATTATCTTTATCGATGTTCATGACCAAAGTGGCTTCATCGCGAGCGCGATTCCCATCGCGCCAAGCCATGCCTTCCGGCCAATGATTCCGAATCCGCCCACCGCACTCGTTCTGCTCGCCAAGTATCCCGAACCCCGTAACGTCAAGACCCGGCTGGTCCAAGGCACGGCGGAAAACGGATACAGAGGGCTCAAGGACATCCGCGAACGGTCGGGCGCGGTGCTCGGCCTCGACGAAGCCCATCGCCTGGCGGCCGGGATGTACCGCGCGTTCCTGGTGGACCGGTTCGCGGCGCACCGGGGACGGGACTACGATGTCCTGCTGGCTACGTCCCAGCCCGAATACGCTGACGCCTTTCGCGCGATTACCGGGCCGGACGTCCCGTACCACGTAGTGTCCGGCGCGAATATGGGTGAGATGATGCTCGGCGTGTTCGAAGATCTGCTCGGAAGATACCCGTACGTGCTGATCTCCGGGAGCGACATGCCCCGGCTGGAGGAAACGGTCATCGATCGAGCCCGCGAGTCCCTCTCATCCCACGATATTGTGCTTGTCCCGGCCCAGGACGGCGCGTACAATCTTATCGGCATGCGCAAGCCGCACCGCATATTCGATATCTCGCGCTGGAGTTCGGGATCGGAACTCGAGGAGACCGTCGCCCTGCTTCGGCGGCGCCGGATCACCCACGAGGTGCTCGACGAGTTCCGCCTGCTGGACATCGATACGATCGAAGACCTGGTGCAGTTGATGCGCGGTCCTGAAACCGTCGACGCACCGGAAACCAATACCTTTCTGACGGCGCTCGACGAACGACTGGACTTCGCGGATTGAACCCGCGAATCAACGCCGTATATTAAACCGGGCGGGCTTCGGGTGTCAAGGGATTTCAAAGGCAAACGGGTTACCGTGCTGGGGCTCGGCGTGCTCTCCGGCGGCGTCGCTTCCGCGCGTTATTTCGCCGCGCGGGGAGCGGACGTTACCGTCACCGACCTGCTGCCCGCGGAAGCCCTGCGGAAATCCATCGACGCGCTGGCGCCATGGCCGGTCCGCTACGTGCTCGGTGAACACCGGGAGGAGGACATCACCGGCGCGGACCTCGTGGTGGTCGGACCCGCCGTCCGGGACGACAGTCCCTATCTCCGGCTGGCGCGGGACCGCGGGGTTCCGCTGACCACCGAGATGAACCTGGTCTTCGAGACCTGCCGCCGACCGGTCATCGGCATCACGGGCAGCAACGGCAAGACCACCACGACCCGGCTTCTCGGGGCGCTGCACCAGGCGGTCGACCCGGAAACGCTGGTGGGCGGGAACATCGGCCGAGCCGTGCTCAACGAGCTTGAGGATAGTGCCAGTCCCGTGATCCTCGAGCTGTCGAGCTTCCAGCTGCACCGGCTGGCCTGGATCCGACGAAGTCCGGGCCTGGCCGTGGTGACGAACCTGTCGCCCAATCACCTGGACTGGCACGGGACCTTCGACGCCTATGAGCAGGCCAAGCGGCACATCGTGCACTACCAGTCGCCGGAGGACGTGGTCGTCCTGAACGCCGATGACGAGCGGCTGCGCAAATGGGCGGCGTTCTGCCCGGGACGGGTCGCCTGGTTCAGCATGGAAGGCCCCGTCGAGACCGGATGCTACGTGCGGGACGGACAGGTGGTCTTCCGCGACGGTGCGGGCGAGCGGGACGGTTCCGGGGCGCGCGGCGCATCGAAGGCAGGCGGAGCTTCGGCCGAGCGTGGTCCGGCGGCCGAACACGCTATTTGTCCCGTGGACGCCCTCCGGCTGCCGGGTCCGCATAACCTGTCCAACCTGCTGGCCGCGGTGACGGCCGCATACCTGGGCGGGATCCCGCCATCGGTCATCCGGTCGACGGTCGAGGCGTTCCGCGGCGTGGAGCACCGCCTGGAAGAGGTCGCCGTTATCGATGGCGTGGGTTACTACAACGATTCGGCCTGCACCACGCCAGCGTCGACGGTCACGGCGCTTCGGGCTTTCGACAGGCCGGTCGTCCTGATCGCGGGCGGGTACGACAAGGGGACGGCCTTCGACGACATGGCGGAGGAAATCGTTCGGCGCGCCCGGGCGGTCGTCCTGATCGGCGCGACCGCGGACGCGATTGAGACCGCAATCGGGAAAGCCGGTGGGGCAGGTACGGCCGACGCTGATCCGGCCGTCGCGAAACCGGACGTCGCAAAACCGGACGTCGCAAAACCGCCCGTCATCGCCCGCGCCGAAACGCTCGATGACGCCGTGCGGAAAAGCGCCGGCCTTGCGCGGCTCGGCGATGTGGTCGTGCTGTCGCCCGCCTGTGCCAGTTACGACATGTTCACCAATTTCGAGGAACGCGGCCAGCGGTTCAAGGAAGCTGTGGCTGCGCTGAAGTAAGTGGCCGCGCGCTTGAGGGACGCAGACGACAACACGTAATACTGAAACGCATAGCATCGAATAACCTGAAGTACAGCACCTGGAGGGTCCGGCATGGCCATTGAAACCGTGGGCGTCATCGGATGTGGATTGATGGGATCGGGCATCACGCAGGTCTGCGCCCAGTCGGGTTACCGGACGATCGTCCGCGAGGCATCCGACGAGCTGGTGAGTGGAGGCATCGGGCGAATCGACGGCATCCTGTCGCGGAACGTATCCAGGGGAAGGATGACGGACGAGGAAAAGGCGGCCGTGCTCGGGCGCATCACGGGCACCACGGAACTCGGTGACCTCGCCGAATGCGACCTGGTCATCGAGGCGGTGACCGAAAACCTGGAAACCAAGCAGGAAGTCTTCCGCACCCTCGACGGCATCGCACCAGCTGGCGCCATCCTGGCGAGCAACACCTCCTCCATTTCTATCACCGAACTGGCCGCGGCGACAGACCGGCCCGAACAGGTCCTGGGCCTTCATTTCTTCAATCCCGTGCCCGTGATGGGACTCATCGAAATGGTTGTCGGACTGCAAACCAGTGAGGAGACTGTGGAAACGGCCCGGCAGTTCGGCGAATCGCTGGGCAAGCAGGTGATCCAGGTCAAGGACACGCCCGGCTTCATCGTCAACTACCTCCTCATCCCCTACCTGCTGGACGCGGTGCGCCTGGTCGAATCGGGCGTGGCCTCGAAAGAGGACATCGACGCGGGCATGGTCCTGGGGTGCAGCCACCCCCTCGGTCCGCTCAAACTGCTCGATTTCATCGGCCTGGACACCACGCTCTACATCGCGGAAGTGCTCCACGACGCCTTCCGCACCGACCGCTACGCCGCCCCGCCCCTGCTGCGGCAGATGGTCGCCGCCGGGATGAACGGGCGCAAGGCCGGCCAGGGGTTCTATGCGTACGATTGACGCGAAGGCAGTACTGATTCGAAACGAAAGGCAACTGAATGACCGACCCATCCGGTAACGAGGCCGTCCTGCTCATCGCGGACAGCGAGCTGAACGCCGACATGCTGTACGCGGCGGGGCTATTCGTCCCCGATCCCTTCACCTTCCTCCAGGTGGACGGCCGGACGACCATTATGATGAGTGACCTGGAGATAGACCGCGCGCGGGCGCAGTCGAAGGCCGATGAGGTAGTATCGCTCACGGACTATTCGGACCGCGCGAAGAAGACCGGCAACGCGGATCCTGGTCTCGTGGACGCCGTGGTCGAACTGCTACGGGAACGGGATGTGAAGCACGTCAGCGTACCGAACGGCTTTCCCCTGGGTTACGCCGACAAGCTTCGGGATCGGGGATTCGTGGTGTCGTCGAAGGTGGATCCCTTCTGGGACCAGCGCCCGGTGAAGACCGACGACGAGGTCGCGGCCATCTCGAACGCCTCCCGCCACACGGAAGACGCCCTGCGCATGGCTTTCGGCATACTGGCCGAAGCTGCCGTGAAGGACGGCCTGCTCCACGGGCCGGAGGGACCGCTGACTTCCGAATACCTCCGGAAGCGCATCCACGTCTACCTGCTGGAACGGGACTGCATCGCCCAGCACACGATCATCGCCGGGGGTGTCCAGGGCTGCGACCCCCACAACGGCGGTTCCGGGCCGCTGCACGCCGGCGAGCCCATCATTTTCGACCTGTTTCCCAAGTCCACGAAGACCGGGTACTTCGCGGACATTACCCGCACCGTGGCGAAGGGGCCGGTATCCGACCCGTTCCGGCGGCTGTACGATACGGTGCTGGAAGGACAGGAAATCGCGCTCTCCCGGGTCCAGGCCGGGGTGGACGGACGCGATATCCATGGAGAAGTGGAACGGCTGTTCGAAAGCAGGGGCTACGAGACGGGCGCGAAGAACGGCCGCATGCAGGGCTTCTTCCACGGCACGGGCCACGGCTTCGGCCTGGAAATCCACGAACCGCCCCGCATATCGAAGGTGTCGCAGGTCCTCGTTGCCGGCCATGTCGTGACCGTCGAACCGGGCCTGTACTACCCCGACCTCGGCGGCGGCGTCCGGATCGAAGACAATGTGATCGTGACCGAAAGCGGATGCGACAACCTGACGCGTCTGGAGAAGGTTTTCGAGTTGTGACGCCGCTTCAGTCCACTATCCCCGCTTCAGTCCACCAGCGACTGGTAGACGAGCGCCCGGATGCGCTGATGGTCGTCGAGACCCTGGGCGGGGATGACCTGCGTCATGTAGGAAACCACCAGTTCCTCCGCCGGATCGACCCAGTACGTGGAGTGATAGGCGCCTCCCCAGTTGTAGGCGCCCGGAGAACCGGGTAATCCGCTCCAGCCGATCTCCTCCGTAACACCGAACCCCAGGCCGAAACCGCCGCCGTCGCCCTGCCACGCGTCGTGGACATGATCGACGGTCATGAGCTGCACGGTCTTGGGCGACAGGATGCGCGCCCCGTCCAGCGTGCCGCCGCGCCGGAGCGCTTCGAGGAAGCGGGCGTAATCTCCCGGCGTGGAGACGAGCCCCGCACCGCCCGAGAAACTTTTGCGCGGACCCTCGAGATACATGCCCTGCCCGACCATGTGGCCCGGATCGGGCGCGCGCTCCATCCCCTTTTTATCCGTCACCGAGTACACGACGGTGAGCCGGTCCGCCTTCTCCGGCGGCACGTAAAAATGCGTATCCACCATGCCCAGCGGTTCGAGGATCTCGACCCGCAGAAATTCGTCCAGCGGCATGCCGGAAGCCCGCTCGATCACCACGCCGAGGATATCCGTGGCGTAGCCGTATACGAACGCCTCGCCCGGCTGGGCGTCCATGGGCAGACTCCCCATGCGCTCGACGGTATCGGCTATGGGTTCGGCGCGGTCCGCGAAATACCACCCCACGATGCCGGCCTCCTCCCAGGCCCTGGCGCCGGGGCCCCACCCGTACCCGACACCGGCCATGTGGGTGAGCAGGTCGCGCACGGTGATCTTGCGATCGGCGGGGACTACTTCATAGCCTCCGTCCTCGGTTTCAACAGCGACGGTCGTGCTGTCGAATTCAGGGATGAAGTCGCCCAGGTCCTGGTCGATCAACAGGCGTCCCTGCTCCTGGAGGATCATCACGCCCACCGAGATGACCGCCTTGGTCTGCGAAGCGATGCGAAACAGGTCCGTGATCTCGAGCGGTTCCCCCGCCTCGCGATCCCGGTAACCGAATGCCTTTGCGTAGACCACGTGCCCGCGCCGCCCGATCACGAGCGCGGCGCCCGGCAGCCGTTCTTCCTCGACATAGGCTTCAAGTACCGCATCGATGCGTGCCAGCCGTTCGGAGGAAACGCCGGCCTCCTCGGGGGCCGCCGGGACAAAGGATTGGGCGAAGACCCGCGGTGCGGCGGACGCAAATAGGAGTGAGGCCGCGAGCAGGAACGACGTCGCGAGTTGGGGTACCATATGGCGGTTTTTATATTTTGACAATGTTGACAACATGATTGCCGTTCCTTTTAAAGGGTTGTAGGAGCGATGCGGCTATTCTAACCTGTTCACGCTTTATTGTCAATTTAGCGTGAATTTACTCGTGTAAATGCGTGCTATTCACGCTTAATAGCAGAAACACCGTGAATTGAAATCAGGCCAGGAACCCTCAAGCAGATGCGCATCCATGCATCCATTTACGTATCAGTCAAGTGCCCCGGCCAACGCGGCCATCACTCCGGGACCCATCCACCATGAAAGTCAAAACCCTCGAAATCGACCAGGCGTCCCTCCTGACGGACTTCTACAATGAACAGTTCTCCGGGATGCCGTACTGCTATCCGGTCACCGAGGATGAATTCGAGACCGGAATTCGGTGGCATGAAGAGGAGGACAGGCCCTACGAAGACCTGTCGGAAGAGTCGATCCTGGTGGTGGAAGACGACGGCGCCGTCGTGGGTTTCGCCCACGTGGCCGTCTGTCGCAGGGGCGAGGAGCACGACCGCGTCGGACTCCATCCGATCGAAGAGCTGCTGGCGGACCGCATCGGCCTCATCCGGTTCCTGCACTACCGGGCCGGGGCAAGGCCGGCCGGGCAGGCGCTGCTGGAAGCGGCGGAAGCGCGCCTGCGGGATTTCGGTGTCGGCCAGATACGGGCTTTCAGCTACTTCGGATACCGGTTCCATCGCTTCTGCCACGCCTTCCAATCCGACCGGATGGGTCATGTGGGTGCCTTGCTCTGCATGAACGACTACCGGATTACGCGGGGGATCATCCTCCTCGAACTCCCGGATTTTGCGGTACCCGATCCGGTATTGCCGGACCCCGGCGTGACCACGCGGTTCGACGTCCGTCCCGGGCGCGGCAGCCTGCCCAACATGGAGTTTCAGCTCTTCCGGGGAGATCAGTGCATCGGCCAGGGGTTTGCCCAGTCACTGGGGGATTTCTGCCGATCGCCCCTGGCGCAGGATACCTTCTATATTCCTTGGTTCTCCATCGAAGGCAGCCCGGTGGGAGGGCGGGTCAGCGAG
>VXTP01000042.1 GCA_009837395.1 Gemmatimonadota bacterium | reverse complement strand
ATCTTGACCGATGAAGCATTGCACCGAATGCGTAACATTGGAGACCTCACCGTCGGTCGAATCAACGAAGCACTGAATAACTATCTGCCGGAAAATATTCAATACTCAAAAATAGATGAACCTCTACAATCAGAATACAGAACTGAAGCAATTCTTCCTGATCCAGAAACTCATATTGCAATTGAATGGGCAAGAGTTTTCACGGATGATGACACTCTAGGAAGCCTACTTCAGGCCCATCAAAATGGAATTGACATACCTCTGGAAGTTACCACGGGAATGGACATCATACTTGCTATCCCAATTCCAAAACTGTCAGGATATCACGTTCCCCTACTTGGTGACCTTATTGATGAACTGATTGCCGAAGCAGGCGACTCTGACCTATTTGTCGCTAGAGAGTGTTCACAACATACTCCCACTCTAGAAGAACTTGGAGCAAGTCGTAATCGTACTCGTGAGCGTATCAGACAAATAGTCGCAAGAGATACCAAGATCATTCGTGAAGCCTTAACTACCGAACGCTTTCAAAGCATACGATGGGCTGCTGAACAGCTACGGATTGAACTTGGGATTCTCATTCCAATTGACCATGGTTGCATCAAGCGGTGGAGGGAAAGACTAGGCGAAGAACGGTTTGAGATTCTCCGATGGGTTGCTGGGTATGTGCATGACAGCACTTCGCTAATTCTAGGCAAAAAAGCACGATCAGAACTCAAGCAAGCACTCAATGACGCAATCGGAGACAAGTGGTTAATTGAGACTAAAGACTTGATTACCAGCTTAGACATCCTTGTACGACCTGAAATCGCGCTTGGCTTCGTCCTTGAGACTGGCCAATGGCGCGACATCGGTGACGGATGGCTACTTCGGTGGGATGGCGCCATTCAACACAAGGCAGAACGAGTCCTGCGGTTGGCATGTCGGCCAATGACCCCTGACGAACTAGTCGATGCCATTGGTCACGGCTCTGTCGGTTCGCTCAAAAACCAACACGGCTCAACTCTGATACGCATTGACAAAGAGTTACGATTGGCGCTTCGCGAGTGGGGTTACGAGGAGTACGAGGGGATCACAACCGAAATCGAGCAGAGAATCGACCGCGGGGGCGGAGTCGCATCGGTATCGGCAATACTTGAGGAGTTCGTCTCTGCCTTCGGAGTGAAGGAGGGATCAGTGCGTGCGTATTTGGAGGCCGGTCCCTACACGATCTCAGGGGACGAAGTCCGCCATCTTGCCAATCGCGGCTACACGCCCAGCAACGTGTCGGGGCGACGGCACGCTATACGAATCGGAGACAAATGGGGACAGCGATTCACTGTGTCCGACGCCAACATGCGGGGGTACTCGTTCGACCTTGACCGGGATATCGCCGCCCACAACGGACTCCAGCCGGATGACTCCCTGGTGGTTCCGGCCATACACGCCGACACTGTTGTGGGAGAGGCCTCGCTCATTTGGAGACTGACTTATCTGCGCGGGACCGTAGACGTAGGTCGGCTCAGCAGCGTTCTCAAAGGACTGGGGGTAGACGCAGGCGACGAAATCGTCATTGTGGCCACCCCCGAGTCGTGTGCTGTGCTGCTCGACAGCGAGACGCCTCAGCAACGTCGGTCAACTGTCAGTGACGATATACGGCGTTCCCTTCTCGGGCGCCAGTGAGGAACTTGTGCCAGGGTTGCGCGAAATCGAGTGGCAAATTACCTACTCGACAGACAAGGACGACCTCGTCGCCGCGTTCTACCAGCCTTGCCTAGAACGCTCAACGGCATATTGGCGAGCCGTCGGCTACTTCTCCAGCAAGGTCCTGGCTCTGATTTCACCAGCTATCGAAAAGTTCTACGAACAGAACGGCGCGATGCGGATTGTTGCCTCGCCTGCTTTGTCTGAGGAGGACAGGGCGGCGATCCGGAACGCCTACAAGAAGCGGGCCGAAGGCGAGCAGTTGCAAAAGGATGAGACAGTCATAGCCTGCCTTCGCCGATATCTCGATCCCAGCCGATTACAGACCAGCGAGGAGCGGCTCCGCCTCCAACTGCTTTCCGGCATGATTCGGGACGGCCTTCTCGATCTCCGAATCGCAGTCCGAGCGCACGAAAACGGCGACGTTGGCCTTTACCACGAGAAGATCGGTGTCTTCGGCGATGCGCATGGGGACTTCGTGACGTTTAACGGCTCCCCAAACGAAACGTGGAACGGCTGGGCGCTCAACGCCGAGAGTTTCGCGCTACACAGATCTTGGGGTCCCGAAGCTAGGCACGCCCACAGCGAGCGGTCACTCTTTCAGCAAACCTGGGACGAGCAGCGAGCCGGAGTTTCACTGTTCCAGCTCAACGACGAGGTCATCTCAGAGCTGTTCGAGAGGTTCTCCCCACTCGACCCCGACGATGCAAGGCGTAAGGGCGTGTCGACGTTTCGGCTTCCTGGGAGCTCTTCCGGAGAAGGACCCGACCTCGGCTTGGCCTACCCCGACTTCCTCGCTGACGGTCTGCGCGACTACCAGCAAAGATGCGTCGAAGACTGGTTCGAAGCAGGCTGCCGGGGGACATTTGCGCTTGCCACGGGCACCGGCAAAACAGTGATTGCAC
>VXTP01000010.1 GCA_009837395.1 Gemmatimonadota bacterium | reverse complement strand
CACAACTGCTGCCGGGCCCTGTGCGACCACGACCGCCAGCTCGACGACCAACAGATCAAAGCCCTGGCCGAACGCGGCGGCGTCATCGGTACGGCCATGGATATCTGGATGATCTCCCCTCTTTGGGACCCGGTCGCCATGGATAACTCGGCCATCACCTTCGAAACCGTGGTGGATCACATCGACCATGTCTGCCAGCTGACCGGCACCGCGCGCCACGCCGCCATCGGCACCGACCTGGACGGCGGTTACGGCAAGGAGCAATGCCCCGCAGATATGGAGACCATCGCCGACCTGCGCAAGATCCCAGCCATCCTCGATAGCCGCGGTTATTCGGAGACCGACATTGCCGACATCATGCACGGCAACTGGGTCCGGACGCTGCGCACGGCGTGGAGTTGATGTAGACAAGCGTCGCTTCCGGTCGCGTCCGAACCAGGTACCTCGAAAGTGATCGGCAGTACCGAGAGGCCGGCATTCACTCCCTGAAAAAAGACCTATTCATGCCTGAAGTCCCTGTATTCCGTCGCCACACCATCTACGTAGGCGATCCCGCCGAGCGCATGGACTGCGTCGTGGGGGACCTCGACGGCGACGGCGTGCAGGAATTCGTCATCGCCACCCGGAGTCCGGACGGACTGCACTGGTTCGGCCGCACCGATCAGGGCACGTGGGCGCCACACCTGATGGATGACGCGTTTCCGAGTATCAGCGTCGGCACCGCCCTCGTCGACCTCACCGGGAATGGGAAACTCGACCTGATCTCCGGCACCAGCGACCGGGGTAGCCACGTATTCTGGTGGGCGTGCCCCGACGATCCTACGCAGCGATGGGCCCGCCGCGTAGTATTCGAGCTTCCCCATAGCCGGATCCACGACCTGTTGGTGGCGGATATCGACGGCGACGGCCGGGACGAACTGTACGTATGGAATCCCGACGCCGGGACGATCTTCTCGGTCCCCATTCCCAATGATCCATACGTTACTCCATGGCCAGGGGTCAGCAAGGTAGCTTCGGGCGTGAACGAACAGGACTTCGCGGCCACCGACGTGGACGGCGACGGCCAATTGGAACTCATCGCCGGGACTTCGTGGTATCGCTTGCTGCCGAACGGTGAATGGGAGCGGCACGTATACGCGGAGGGGTATGGCGGCGTGCGGGTCCGGGCGGCTGATTTCAACGGCGACGGGCAAGTTGAAATCGCCGTGTGCGAGGTGGCACTGGACATCGGGCAGACCTACGGCCGGCTGGCGCTGTTCAGACCGGGATCGGACGTCGAGCGGCCCTGGGAAGCCGAGGTACTGAATGACCAGTTGCTCGACGCCCACACTTTGCAGGTGGCCGACTTCAACGGCGACGGCCGGCCCGACATCTACGTGGGCGAGATGGGGCGGGGAGACTGGACCAAGCCGCACCCGCCCAGGCAACTGCTCTTTCTGAGCCGGGACGGCCACATGGAAGAGCACGTCATCGACACCGGGATCGGTACGCACGAAGCACAGGTCATCGAGCTGGACGGCAAGGTCGGCATCATCAGCAAGCCCTACCGCTGGCTCCAGGACACCGCGCCGCGACCTCAGATGGTGGATAATCTTTATCTGTACCTGCCGGAGTGAAGTGTGGCAGGTAGCGTCGAGGCAGGCCCTATGACCAAAGTACGACACGACCGGCCAACCTGGGCGGGACGCGTTCCGCGACACAAGATCGCCGAGTTATACAAGAAAGAAGCCCTCGGGATCTGTGAAGAAGTACTGATCGACGATGTGGGGATCGGTCTGCTTGTGAGAATAGAGCATATCTTCCGTGCCAGGAAAGCGAACAGCGGCCTCGCGAGTTGTCCGCTCTGCCAGCGCGAGATCCCACACGACTTCGACCCCGCGTTTCAGCTTCGTTGCGAATCCTGCAACTGGGAACTGACTTGGACGGAATACCAGAAGTCGTTTCAGGGCAAACACCTGATTGCGTCCGGCATGACCGCCTTCCTGAAGGAATACGTGAAGAAGTACAAGGTTGCGAGATCACCACAGGAGAAACTAATCCTCATAGATACCCTGATCCACCGGTATCACTGGGAACTGGAAGGCGGTCTGACCGGGCCGGGAGCACGCGATCTCATCGCCGGAAAGCCGAACGAAGTCATCGACTTTCTGAATCAACTGAGCTATGGGACCAGCAGCAGTCCGGAGATCCTTGCCACCCGCCAGGAGTGGCTGGACAAAGTGCGGAAGAGTCGAGCACAGTATGCGGATGCGGTTAAGGAGCGTGAGCTGAAGGATGAGAAGAAAAGGCAAAAGGCGGAAGAAAAGAACAGGCGGAGGACCTTGAAAGCGAAAGCGCGGCAGGCTGGACGGGCCGGTCGGAGCAATGCGGGAGAGGTCCGCGATGGTACGTGACAACGACTGTGTATTTTGCCGCATCATCAGCGGCGAACTGGATTCCGCGACCGTATACGATGATGAATCTACTGTGGCGTTCATGAATCTTCGCCAGAGCAACGAAGGGCATGTCCTGGTTGTCCCAAGGAATCATGTCGAACAGATATACGACCTGGACGAGGATACGGCCTCAGCGCTTGCCAGCACGGTCTGTAAAGTCGCCCGGGCGATTCGCCAAGTTTACAAGCCTGATGGATTGTCGATCTGGCAGTCGAATGGTCCCGCGGCGTTTCAGGAAGTGCCGCATGTTCACTGGCATGTTTTCCCGAGATACACGGACGATGGCCTTCTCGTGGTCTATCCCCGGGATCTTGCCGGTCGTGCGCGTCGGGAATACTCGTTGCAGTCACTTAAGGACATTTCAGGACCATTGCAAGACGCGCTTAAGGTAAACGAGGGGTAACAGGACCAACATCCGAACGGCACCCGTTAGATTCCTATGCCATACGCTTGCCTGAACGGCTGCAGGATGTTCTACGAAGTTCGCGGGGAGAGCGAGGCAGCCGTATTCATACACGGCGGTTTCCCTTCCATCGACATGTATCTTCGCGCACCGTCGATTGGCCCGTGGACCTGGGAGGCGGACTTCGCGGCGGCTTACCGCTTTATTGCGTACGATCGCCGAGGCTGCTGGCGGTCTGCCCGTACGGAGACTGGGTATGGTCTGGAGGACCAGGCAAGAGACCTGGTTGCGTTGCTGGACCACCTGGAAGTAGACGAAGCGCACGTGATCGGTTCGTCCGCGGGCGGACCCATCGCCATACTGTTCGCAGCCATTTATCCGGAAAGAACCAGGACTCTCGTGCTGGCAGGGACCGCAGCGGATCTCTGGCCGGACGAAGACCCGGTAACCCGGATTGTCAAAGAGCAGCTTGAAATCCTCGAAAAACAAGGCGCGGAAGCAGCCTGGGACAACCGGCCGCCAGGCGTCGAGCTTTCGTTGGACGTGCTGTGGGAGCGGGAAGAGATGAAGGAGCGGGGTGTCCTGCCGGAATACGAAGAGCGCATTGAGAAGTTCGTGGAACAGTGCACCCGGAAGGACCTCGTGCTGTGGTATGAAACCCAGCTTCGGGCTATCTCTGCCTATCTTGACCGGGACCTGACGGAGACGTGCGCGCGGATATCTGTTCCGACACGCGTGGTCCACGGTTCCAATGACCGGGAAGTGCCCGCAGCATGGGGAAGGGATCTGGCGGCGAAGATCCGCGGAGCCGAATTCATCATGTATCCTGACGAATCTCACGGCGTCGTCCACCGGTGCGGCGCGGTTCGAGCGGAACTCATCGCGTTTTTTCAAAAGAACAGGAACAACCCATGAAGGTCACCGAGATCGAGGCACACGAGATCACCCTCGAATACGAGGACTGGATCGCCTACCAACTCAATCATTTCTACGGTCCGGCGAAGCGGACGGTCTATGTCGCCCATACTGACGACGGGCTCACCGGTTTGGGCGAAGGGCATGCCGCGGAGCCGGAGGAAGTGGTCGACCGTTACATCGGGACGAACCCCTTCGAATGGATCGGTGACGAAACCTCCCTGGCGCTGGGCACGGCGATGTACGACCTGATGGGCAAGGCTGCAGGCGTGCCGGTCTACAAGCTTTTCGGTCAGAAGGTCCGGTCCTGGGTGCCGGTGGGAAGCTGGACCGTGTCGACACACCCGGACCGCATGGCCGAAGCGGTGCGCGAGTACTCGGCGGGCGGCTACACCTGGATGAAGTACCATCTCTCGCCCTTCGAGAACGTCATCGACCAGACCGAGGCGATGCAGGCCGTGGCGCCGGAGGGGTTCAGGATTCATTACGATTTCACCATGCACGGCACCGACGACCACATGCCCGAACTCCTGGACAAGCTGGAGCGGTTCCCGGTGGCCGGCTGCTTCGAAGACCCCCTGCCGCCGGGGGACATCCAGGGTTACATCGAGCTGCGCAAGCGTACCAGGTTGCCGGTCGTGCTGCACCATTTCCCCATGGGGGCGACCTACGAAGTCCTGATGAAACCCGCGGACGCGTACATGCTGGGACATCAGCCGATCGGCGAGGCGGTGCGGCGGGCGGGCCTTTTCGCCGCGGACGACAGTCCCTTCATGCTTCAGAACGTGGGCGGGAACATCACCCGGGCCATGATCGCCCACATGATGGCGTCCTTCCCTTCGGCGAACTTCCACTTCATCAGCGCAACGGAGACCTGGAAGAGCGACGTGGTCACGGAACGACTCGAGCCCGTCAACGGATTCGTGCGAGTGCCGGAGACGCCAGGACTCGGGGTCACGTTGGACCGCGAAGAACTGGAGCGGCTCAAGCGACTCGAGCTGCCGCGCCAGGGCAGGTGGATCATCCGGTCGCGGTACGAGAACGGCGCCCGGATGTACAACATCGCCGACCCGGAGGATTCCATTTTCATGGTACGGCCCGACCGGCGGCGCGGTATGGTCCCCATGAGCTACGATGCGCCCATAACCACCGAGTACTGGGACGATGACGGCACCGATGCGTACCGGGAGATGTTCGCCCGCATCGAGCGCGAAGGCGTCGTGCTCGAGAAGTAAAGATTCCCGTGCGGACGGACATGGGTCGCGTGCGGACTCGGGTCGCTTGTGGAATTGGGTATTGTACAATTGTACAATTGAATGATGGAAAGCGTATCCACTTTAGATCAAAAAGGCCGGAAGCCGTTCGACCGGAGCGAGTAAACATGCGAAAACCGAAGCTGATCCACTATAACGACGCCCGCCACTACAGCATCTACCGCTACGAACCGCCGATGAGCCTGCACCAGTGGCGGCAACCCGTGGACGAGATCCTGGGAACTGACGTGGATATGCTGGTCTACGGCCTGGGTTCCGGCGAGACCTTTCTCCACGGTTCCCAGGCCGGTCTGAAGTGGGGCGAAGGCGTCGATGAGCACAACATGAGCATGATGTGGTGGTGGGCGACGAAGAACCTGAACCTCGCGCTCGAGGCGGGTATCGATCCGCTCGCCGTCGCGGTGGATCGGGCGCACGAGAAGGGACGCCGCATCCTGGGCAGCCTGCGGATGACTGAGCCCACGTCGCCGGACGATGGCAACCCCTACATGCTGGGTCGGCTCAAGCGGGATCACCCGGAGATAATGATCGGCGAGAGCCATCCCGACTATCCCCGAGCCGCCGGTTGCGCGGACTACACCCGTAACGAGGTGCGCGCGGAACGGCTCGGCGTCATCGAGGAGGTATGCGGACGATACGGCATGGACGGGCTGGAATTCGATCCCTACGTGGGCGTGTTCTTCAAGCCGTCGGAGGCGCGGGAGAAAGCGCCGGTGCTTACGGAATACATGGGGGAGATCAGGCAACTGGTCGATCGCCTCGGCAAAGCGCGCGGGGAATCCCTGTGCCTGGCCGCCAGGGTGCGCGCTACCGAGGAAGCGAACCTCGCCCTGGGCATGGACGTGCGCGCCTGGCTCGAGGAGGGTTTGCTGGACATCGTCATTCCCTGGACCGAAAGCTTCCTCTTCGACCAGGAGATGCCCATCGGTTGGGTGGTCGAAGCGGCCGCCGGGTCGAAGACGCCGGTCTACCCCATGCTCGGCCGGTCGCCGTACGACGACCGGCACCACCTGCCGACCATCGAGATGTACCGGGCCGCGGCGGCCAACTATCGCGCCATGGGAGCGGACGGACTGTACCTTTTGGACCTGCCCTGGCCGCATACCGAACGCGAATACCAGGTCTTTCGCGAGATGGCCGATCCGGATATCCATCTCAGGAAGAATAAGCACTATTTCCCGGCGCAACGGGAACCCGACGCGGAACCGCACGCGCCCAAGCGGGATCTCCCCGTGGATCTCGAAGAAGGGGTGCCCGCCCGGGTACCGTTCCTGGTTGGAGACCGGCTGGCCGATGCCCAGGACGACGGCGAACTCAAAGGCGTGACACTGGGCGTGCGTATCGGGCACTGCTGCCCGGAGGACGAGATTTTCTTCCGGTTCAATGGCGAGACGGTCACGCCATCTGAGCGCACACACCATTACGGCGGCACCGTCTCCTACACCGCCGCGAGAAGCGGACTTCCGGAACGCATCCAGACCCACTTCTGGTTCACTTTCGATCTGCCCCACGATCTGGTTCGCGAAGGGAAAAACGAAGTCGAGGTCGTGCTGGACAAGCGATTCACCGGAATGGGCGGCGACCGAGTGCTGCACCAGGTCGAATTGATCGTAGAGTACGACGAGCCCCACCTGCCCGTGGGCGGGCAGATGTGATAGGCGGGCAGATGTGATGGCTGATCGAGGATGCCAACCCATCATGGAACCACAGACGACCGGATGACCGGATTTCCTCAGAACAGGATCGAGCGACATTCATGAAGCTTTGCACCATTCAGCCTAGCATGCCTGATTCGATTGATGACGGTGTGAGAAAGTCCACCAGGTGGATTGAAGAAGCGGCGCAATCAGGTGCCGACTTAGTCGTCTTTCCCGAAATGATGCTGACGGGATACGACTTTCACCTCCATGATCTTTTTAAGGATTCCAGTTGGCCTCAACAAGTCGATAGAGCATTGACAGAGCTATGCAGTGTGGTCGATACATCGGGTACCAGCGCTTTGGTTGGATTGCCGTATCCATTCGGAGATGGACAACTCAACGCGCTGGTGTTGCTCGAGCCGGGAAGAGAAGCTGTACTGGCAGGTGCGAGGTCTCATTTGCCCATTGGGGACAGGAATCGTTGGGGATTCGTAGAACCCGATGACCGCCTTCCCGTGAACTTCCAGGGCATTCTGTTCGGTTCGATATTCTGTGCCGAAGTGCTGAATCTCGACTACACACAAGGCAAGGGTCTGGAGAGAAGCGACGTCATACTCTGGCCCGGCGTATGCGGGAGCGAGTACAACGAAAACAAAGACATAACCAGGGATTGGAACGCTGAGTTTGCGAGGAAAATCGCCAGTTGCTACCACGTCCCTGTGATCCAATCCAACTATCTTTCCTATGCGTCAGAAATCTCCACTCAAACAGGATTAGAAAATCGCCGAATGCTGGGTGGATCCATTGCCTGCGACGCATCGGGACGAATTCTCGATCAGGCCTCTCGGACAGAAGAAGAAATGCGGTTGTTTGAGATAAGTAGAATCGATAGCACGGTCGTAGTAACCCCAACAGCAAACCAACACGATTCCGAATCCCAAATAGAGTCGCATTCCACATGAGCAACCTTCCCGACTTCGACCGACTCTGGGACTACGACGATCCGGCGAAAACCGAGAAGGCCTTTCAGGAACTGCTGCCCGTCGCGGAGCGTGCCGGTGATCGTGCATACTACGCCCAGCTTCTCACGCAGATCGCACGGACCCATAGCCTTCGTCGGCAGTTCGACGACGCCCACCGCATCCTCGACGAAGCCGAAACATTGATTGTCAATATTGACAACCCTTCCAACGACCCAACACAGACCTCCCGGATCCGTCTTCTCCTCGAACGCGGCCGCGCCTTCAACTCGGCCGGCGACACAGATTCCGCACGACCACTCTTCAAGGAGGCTTGGGAACTGGCGAGAAAGGCCGGCGAGGACTATCACGCCGTGGACGCGGCCCACATGCTGGGGATATGCGAGCCGGCAGATGCATCCCTTATGTGGAATAACAGGGCAATGAAGGCCGCCGAAGCATCTGACGATCCCCGGGCCGGGGAATGGCTCGGACCGCTCTACAACAACACCGGGTGGACGTACCACGACGCGGGCGAGTACGAAAAGGCACTGGAACTCTTCGAAAAGGGGCTTGCCTGGCGTATCGAGCTGGACAATCCTCAGGCGACGCGGATCGCTAAATGGACCGTGGGGCGTGCGAAGCGCTCACTCGGACATACCGAAGAAGCGCTGGCCATGCAGCAGTCCCTGCTCGTGGAACACGAAGCGGTCGGCACGTCGGATGGATACGTCTTCGAGGAAGTCGCCGAGTGCCTGTATGCGCTGGGCCGGCCGGATGAAGCACGGCCCCATTTCGGCCGCGCCTACCAGGAACTGTCGAAAGACGGCTGGCTGACGGAAAACGAACCCGAGCGCTTAGAGCGGCTCAATCGATTGGGAATAGTACTATAGATCGATAATCTGTCCGACATCCATGCATTTTAAACTCAAACCGGCGAAGATATGAGTGAACTTATTGTCTGTGGCTGGGATGAAGTATTTGTCCTGGAAATCGGTCAAACGAAGGACGGGACCCAGCGAAAGGTCTGGAGTTGGAAAGCAACCGACCGTAACGAATTGCCCGATTATATGAGGACGCGGTTTGGTACCACCGATGAGTGCAAGCCCATTGACGGTGGCAAACGAATACTGATCACGTCATCCGGCGGCGGGGCCGCGCTCATCGAACGCGAAACAGGCTCGGTTGTTTTCTATGCGAGCGTACCGAATGCTCACTCCGCCGACTTGCTTCCCGGGGACAGGGTAGCAGTTGCCGCCTCTCACGCCCCCGGTGGCGACAGACTGATTGTTTACGATCTTGGCACCCCGGATGAGGAACTATTCAGTAAAGAACTGTCATGGGGGCATGGTGTTGTTTGGGATGAGACTCGCCAGGTTCTCTGGGCGCTTTCCGATACTGAACTTTGGAAGTACCATCTTGAGAACTGGTACACCTCTAATCCGTCTCTTGCGACAGTCGAGGCGATTGACCTTCCAGATGTATCGGGTCACGATCTGATTCCGGTTGGCGACACAGCGTTCCTGGCGGTCAGTACGGAGAAACATTGTTGGTTGTTTGACCGGGACCGAATGATCTTCAGTCCTCTACCCCGTCTTGCGAACGAAAAAGACGTTAAAAGCATATCGATACATCCTGACACTGATCAACTGGTCTACGTCCGAGCGGATCCGCGCGAATGGTGGTCAGAGACAATCCTCACCTTGAATCCTGATTCCGATCTTCAGTTTCCGGGAGAACACATCTACAAAGTGCGTTGGAATGTTGTCTGACTTTTGAGATACACGAGTCTACGATGAATAGCGACCGAGACTTCACTGGAAATGACTTCGAAACACAGCCATTCTTGGTAAATCGAAGACATTGATCAAGTGCTCAGGGCTCGAGCTATTAAGTGTTCTCCCATAAGATTTGGACTGGTGCGAGATTATAGCAAGTAAGCCGACACAACAGTCCGTAGTCTCGAATGTAATAGTTGAACAACCATGTTGACCTCTGCGCAGAAATCCAAATTCGACGAGCACGGCTGGGTCCGCGTGCCGCGCATGCTTCCAGATACGGAGGTCCAGTCCGTACTCGACCGCGTCTGGGACGACCTGGAGCAAAGGTGCGGGATTCCGCGCGATGACCCGGAGACCTGGCCGGAAGCGAAACCCAAGGGTTTCAACAGGCTGATGCGTTCCGGCGCCTTCGAACCAACCTGCGGCTCGGCCGTTCAAGAAGCCATAGACGGATTCCTCGAACCCGGCCACTGGGAGAAACCAAGCCCCTGGGGGGCGCTTCTCCTTACCTTCCCCGCGGCGGGCCCGTGGTTTCTGCCCAACCATTCATGGCACATGGACCTGCAGAAAGCCGTAGACGCTGAGTCCGAGCAAAACCCCGGCGTACAGGTTTTCGCCATACTGGAACCACTGGCCGCCCGCGGCGGCGCGACGATCGCCCTCGCCGGTTCTCATCGGGTTGTCCGACACCTCGCCCGGCAGCCGGGGTTGATTGGCGAGGGCCGGTCCAAAGACATCACCAATGCGGTCAAGCGGGCGGCACCGAGTCTGCGGGATCTATGGTCCCGCGACCTGGGTGAAGACCGCGACCAGGGTGGAGACCGTGAAGACCGGTACCTTAGGAATCCCGTCGATGTGTCAGGCATTCCCGTGCAGGCCGTCGAATTCACCGGCGATCCCGGTGACGTGATCTTCATGCATCCCTGGATCATCCATACCGCATCTTCCAATCGCGGCGACAGGCCGAGAATCGTCATTACGGAACGGGTCCGCAGACTGGACGGACCGAAAGAGGCCTAAGTGTTCCAGAACTACCTCAGCGTGGCCCTGCGCAACCTCCGCAGGCATCCCGCCTACTCGCTTATCAACATAGCCGGGCTCGCCATCGGCATGGCCACCTGCATCCTGATCCTCATGTATATCCAGGATGAACTCGGCTACGACCGGTATCATCCCCATGCCGAGCGCGTCTACCGGATCGTCGACGACATCGAGAGCGGGGGGCAGACCGTACAGACGGCCGGCACGCCCACCGGGTGGGGACCCGCACTGAGACGGGACTTCCCCGAGATCGAGCTCCTCGTCCGCATTCGAGGCACCGAAACCGCGTGGCTGGTGGATCTCGGGAACACCATCTACTACGAGCGCAAGGTCATCTGGGCGGAACCGGAGCTGTTTGAGATGTTCGACATGCCCCTGGTCCTGGGCGACCCGGATACCGCGCTGGCCGAGCCGTACTCGATGGTGATTTCGGAGGAGTTGGCGTTCAAGTACTTCGGCGCCGAAGATCCCATCGGGAAAGCGGTCAATCTCGACAATCGCTGGGACTTCATGGTGACGGGCGTCATGGAGAACGTGCCGACCAACGCCCATATGCGGCCGGACATGCTGGTATCCTATACCACGATGAATGCGATCCGGTCTTGGGACCTGGACGACTGGGAGTATCACCGGAACCTGTACACCTATATCCGGCTTCGCGAGAATGTGTCCCCGGATGAGTTCGAAGCGAAGCTGCCGGCCTTCCTGGAGCGTCACGCGGGCGACCAGTACCGGGAGGCGGGCATCAGCCTGCGGCCGTCGCTCCAGCCCCTCGTGGACATCCACCTCTATTCGAACCGGGAGAGCGAGCACGAACCCAACGGCGACATCCGGTACGTGGCCCTTTTCATGGTCATCGCGTTCCTGATCCTGATCATCGCCTGCATCAATTTCATCAACCTGGCCACGGCCCGTTCCGAAATGCGCGCCAGGGAGGTGGGCGTGAGAAAGGTCCTGGGGGCGAACCGGATGCAGTTGATCCGCCAGTTCCTGGGAGAATCGGTCCTCATGGCGGGTATCGCCGCGATCGTGGCCGTCATCCTGGTTCAACTCGTCCTGCCGGCCGTGAACGAGATCGCCGGGAAGCAACTCGCGTTGCCGCTGACGGACTGGATGGTGCTGGCCGCGCTGGTCCTCGGCACGACCGCGATCGGACTGGCGGCCGGCAGCTATCCGGCAGCATATCTGTCCGGTTTCCTGCCGGTCGTGGTCATGAAAGGCAGCCCGGAGTCGGGCAGGAAGGGCCTGGGCATGCGACAGTTGCTGGTCGTGGTCCAGTTCTCCATGTCCATCTTCTTGCTGGTCAGCACGGCCATCATCTACGATCAACTCGAATACATCCAGACCAAGCGGCTGGGTTTCGACAAGGAACACGTGATGGTCGTCCCCATAACGGGATCGCCGCAGCAAGTGAACACGCCTGTGCTGAGAAGGCGCCTGTCGGAACTGCCCGGCGTGGTGGGAATCTCCACGACCACCGGCGTGCCGGGCATGCGGATAATGCCGATCCTGGAGGTACGGCCCGAAGGCATGCGGCCCGAGGACCACCTGATGATGGCCACGCTGCACGTGGACGAGCACTTCCTCGACGTCATGGGCATCGATGTCGTCGCCGGGCGGAACTTCTCATCGGACTGGAGCACGGATACGACCAGCGCGTACCTGCTGAACGAGACGGCCGTCCGGAACCTGGGATGGGGTTCGCCCATCGATGCGATCGGCCGGCAGTTCGAGCGGATTTCCTTTGAAAGGGCGCCGGGCCGCGTGATCGGCGTAGTGGAGGATTTCCACCTGCGCACGATACACGAAGAGATCGAACCCGCCGTGATCACGACCAGCCCCTATCACATTTTCATCCTGATCCGGATCGAGCCCGGAGGTATTTCCGAAACCATCGGACGCATCGAGGAAGTGTGGAACGATGTGGATTCCCGGTACCCACTCGAATATACGTTCCTGGACGAGGATTTCGACGCGCTGTACCGGACCGACCGTCAACTCGGCGAGATCTTCGCCGTCTTCGCCTTTCTCGCGATCTTCGTGGCCTGCCTGGGTCTCCTGGGCCTCGCTTCGTTCTCGATCCAGCAACGTACCCGGGAGATCGGAATCCGCAAGGTCGTGGGCTCATCGGTTTCCGGCATCGTAGTCCTGCTTTCGAAGGACTTCATGAAGTATGTCCTCTGGGCAAACGTGATCGCCTGGCCGCTGGCCTACTTCGTCATGAGCAACTGGCTGCAGAACTACGCCTACAATGCGGAAATCCGGTATGCATGGTTTGTGGCCGGCGGCATGCTGGCGCTGGTCATCGCCTGGCTGACCATCGGGGCGCACGCTGTAGCAGCGTCGCGGCGGAACCCGGTCAACGCGCTGAGGCAGGGGTGAGGGAGAAGCCGGAGATCGGTTGAGGAATGTCCGATTACCAGAACCTGAAACTGATCATCCTGTCCATCCTGGATATTTCTAAAGACGCGGTCCACATTCATATAGGATTGCTCGTGTTTTTTGCGGGCGTGGTCCTGTGGAAAAAAGGCTCATTTAATGCTTGGTGCCTGATTCCGGTCGTATTCGTCGCATCCGTGATGGAGTTGCTCGATCTTCGAGATGACTACACCCACCAGGGTAACATTCGCATGGCCGCCCTGACGGCAAGTGTACACGACTTACTCAATACAATGTTGTGGCCGGTGGTAATTGTAGTACTTGCCTGGCTGGGCAAACTGAAAAATCGGCTGTTATTGGGGGATAATTCAGGAGAATAGTGTGGATTGGGTACGAAGTTTCTATTCCCAACAGTACGCCGCACTTGCTCATGAAGAGGCGGAAGCAAGTGCGGAGTATTGTACAGAAAAAATGTCGGTAATAAGCCGGTTAATCCCAAACCCGGGTACGACACTGCTCGAACTGGGAGCGGGCAATGGTATGAATGCTATTGCATGTGCCAATCTGGCCTTTTCGGTCACTGCTTTGGAATTGATTCCGGAATGCTGTGAGAGAATCAAAGACTACGTGAAAACTTATGGCACGACCCGTGGATCCATACGCGTTGTTCAAGGGAACTTCTACGAGATCGGTCTTACTGAACAGTTTGATTTAGTCACTTACTGGGATGGATTCGGAATTGGATCGGACGATGACCAGATTAGGTTATTGAAACGAATCTCGAATTGGATGGAACGGGACGGAAGGGCATTAATTGAGGTATATTCGCCCCTGTATGCTTCCACGACTGTCGGCAAGAAAGTGCGATTTAAAACATGTACACGCGCATATGATTTCGATGCGCGCAACGCTCGATGGTTGGATACCTGGACCTATAAGGATGGAACCGCATTAACACAATCGCTCAGGACTTACTTGCCCCCTGATCTGCAATTGTTGTTACGAGAAACGGATCTGGAGATCGAACATATCGAAACCCGAGAGGCTTGGGATTGGGAAACCGAATCCTTAGAAAAAAACGCACCTCTTGAGTCTGCTATCAGCTACGTAGTTTGCCTCAAAAAGGCTACTCATTCCAGCAACTGAGCATGTAGTGCATCCACTCAGTATCTAACACATATCCTTACCACCAACCGTACCCTCGATCAGAGGTGCCTGTGATATTTCATTATCTCAGTGTTGCAGTTCGTAATCTGAGCCGGCAGCCGGGATACAGCAGCATCAACATCCTCGGACTGGCTATCGGGATCACCTGTTGCATGCTGATCATACTGTACATCGAGAACGAGCTGAGCTACGACCGGCACCATGAGCATGCCGATCGAATTTACCGCGTAGTAAACGGCAGTTCCGCACGCACGCCGACCGCGGTGGGACCGGCGCTCAAGGACCAATTCCCGGAGGTAGAGCACTTTGCCCGGATGCGGGGCACCGTCAATATCTGGATGATGTCTTATGGGGAAAACGGGTTCTACGAGCGCGACGTGTATCGGGTTAGCAAAGACTTTTTCAACGTTTTTTCTTTTCCACTAGTACGGGGCAATCCGCAAACCGCACTGGACGACTTTGCGCATCCGGAACAAATGGTGGTCATCAGCGAATCCATGGCGAACAAACTCTTCGGCAATGAAGATCCCATGGACAAGCTGATCCGCGCGGATGATGAAGAAGACCTCCGTGTGACCGGTGTTATGGAGGTTGTTCCGTCCAATACCCACTTTGCCGTCGACTACCTGGTCTGCGAAAATCTCGATTTCTCAAACTTCCGCGAGATTTACGCAACGAACTGGTTTGACGCGCGGCATTACACCTACGTTTTGCTGGCGGAGAACACAGATCCCGTTGCATTGGAGGACAAAGTCGCCAGGTGGGTGAATACCCACGAACCGATACAATCGCAAGTTGCGCGAGGCCTGACCTTCGATTTTCGGCTACAGCCGGTAACGGATATCCATCTGCGGTCGGGCCTGGAACAGGATATGGCCACCAATGGCGATATCGACTATATCTATGTTTTTTCGGTTGTGGCGCTTTCTATCGTACTGATCGCCTGCATCAACTTCATGAACCTGGCCACGGCACGGTCCACCATCCGGGCCAGGGAAGTGGCCATTCGAAAAACCGCCGGCGCCTCGCGCGGCGAGTTGATGATTCAGTACATGGGAGAATCCATGTTGTCGGCCGGGTTGGCCCTCGTGGCGGCCATGGGCCTCCTGATGGCCATCCTGCCCTGGTTCAACACGCTGGTGGGGAGAACGATTCAGCTCAGCTTCCTCGACAATCCGGAGGTATTGCTTTGGCTGTTGGGTATCACGCTGTTCGTGGGCCTCCTGTCGGGCAGTTATCCCGCACTGTTCATCTCCAGGTTTAATCCTGCACAGATTCTCACGGGTGAAACGACCGGCGTCACCTCAGGTTCCGTGTTGCGGAAGACGCTTGTGGTGGCGCAGTTTACGCTTTCGATTCTGCTGATCGTCAGTACCGCAATCGTGTATCAACAACTGGACTACATGCAAAGTAAACAACTGGGGTTCGATAAGGACCAGGTCGTCATTATACCGCTCATCGGGGGCGCGGAACGGGATTTCGAAGCCTTCAGGGCGCGGCTTTCGCAGAGTCCGCATATACAGCGCGTGACTCGATCCGTATTGATGCCGGGACGTTTGGCAAGCGCCAATATCATGCCTGCCTTTCCGACACGTATGGCAGATCAGCCGGAAGATCGCATGATCAGGATTCCCGCCTTGTTTGTATCTGCCGATTTCGAAGAAACACTTGGCCTTGAATTGATTGCCGGACGCCCGTTTTCCAGTGTGCTGGCCGATGACTCGCTCAACGCGGTAATCATGACCCGGACCGCGGTTGAACGATTGGGCCTGGCCACGCCAGCAGAAATCGTAGGACGCCGTTTGCACCCGGGACGTTACAGGGGCCCTCCGATCAGGATAATCGGTGTCGTTGAGGATTTCCATATGCGGGGCTTGCATAGTGCGGTGGAACCCATGCAGTTGAGATTGCTGACACGCGGCGGCGGCGGCCAGGCGGCGATCAGGCTGCAGGCGCAGAATATACCCGATGGAATCAGTGCGATCGAGGAAACATGGGCTTCGGTATTTCCCCATTACCCCCTGGCCTATTCGTTTCTGGATGAGGATTTCGAGCGACTGTACCTGTCGGAGCAACGCACCGCAAATCTGTTGGGCGCCTTCAGCTTCCTGGCCATCTTTATCGCCTGCCTGGGCCTGTTCGGCCTGACTTCATTCGCCACCCGGCAGCGTACCAGGGAGGTCGGTATCCACAAGGTGATGGGCGCTTCGGTAACTCGTGTTTTCTTGATGCTTTCAAAGGACTTTCTCAAGCTGGTGGCGATTGCCGTGCCGGTCGCCTGGGCCCTGGCCTACTGGGCCATGAGCAACTGGTTGCAGAACTTCGCCTACCGGGTCGATATCGGCCCCGGGTGGTTCCTGATCGCCGGTCTTCTGGCGCTGGTAATCGCCCTGGTTACCGTAAGTGTGAAAGCGATTTCCACCGCGATGGTGAATCCTGTGGAGAGTCTGCGGTCTGAATAGGGTTGGTAAATCGTAACGAACAGACGCCTCAATCGAGTGATGCCAAAATGATCCGCAACTACCTCACGGTCGCCCTGCGCAACCTCCTCAGGCAACCCGTCTATTCCCTCATCAATGTCGTCGGACTCGCCATCGGCATGGCGGCATGCATGCTGATCGTGTTGTACATCCAGGACGAGCTCAGCTACGACCGCTATCACCCGGACGCGGATAGGATTTACCGGATCGTGGACGATATCGAAAGCGGCGGGCAGACCATCCGGACAGCGGGATCGCCCTTGAGCTGGGCGCCGGCACTGAAGCAAGACTATCCCGAGGTCGAGCGGTTCGTTCGGATGCGGGGTACGGCCTCTTCCTGGCTGTTTCATAAAGAAGAAATGCAATTCTATGAGAAAAAAGTCATCTGGGCGGAAGACGGCTTGTTCGACCTGTTCGCCATCCCCCTGGTCGCCGGCGATCCGAAGACCGCGCTGGCCGAGCCATTCACGATCGTCATATCGGAAACGATGGCGGCCAAGTACTTTGGCCGGGAAGAGCCCATAGGGCAGATCATGGGG
Source organism: Gemmatimonadota bacterium (assembly GCA_009837395.1). GTDB lineage: Bacteria > JAAXHH01 > JAAXHH01 > JAAXHH01 > JAAXHH01 > JAAXHH01. Next base: position 5,439 of record VXTP01000010.1, on the reverse strand, counting down.
GTGGACAACACCTATGATTTCAAGGTCACCGGAATCATGCGGGACCTGCCCGTCAATACCCATATGCGGGTGGACATGTTCACCTCCTATTCCTCCCTGGCCACCATCGGCAGTTACTACCGGGAGAACTGGGAGGTTCATGACAACTTCTACACGTACATCAAGTTGCGTGAAAACGCGGATCCGGACGATCTCGAAGCGCGGTTCCCGGACTTTCTCGAACGGTACGCCGGGGACAGGTACCGCGAATCGGGCGTCGTGCTGAGGCCGTCGCTGCAACCACTCGTCGACATCCATCTGCATTCGCACCGCGAGAGCGAACTCGAGCCCAACGGCGATATCCGCTATGTGGTCCTCTATACGCTCATCGCGTTTCTGATTCCGCTGATTGCCTGCATCAATTTCATCAACCTGGCCACGGCCCGTTCGGCCATGCGCGCCCGGGAAGTGGGCGTCCGGAAGGCGATGGGCGCCAACCGGCCCCAGTTGCTGGGGCAGTTCCTGGGAGAGGCCGTCGTCATGGCGGCGGTCGCCATGGTTATTTCGGCAGCCCTGGTGCAACTCGCCCTGCCTGCGCTGAATGCGATCGCCGGGAAGCAGCTGATCTTCCCCCTCTCGAACGGAGTGGTGTTGACGGTACTCGTTCTTGGTGCGATCGTGATGGGACTGGCTGCCGGAAGCTATCCAGCGGTCTATCTCTCCGGATTTGTGCCCACCGCAGTACTGAAAGGCAGTCTGGATACAGGCAGGCGGGGACTGAGTCTGCGTAAGACCCTGGTCGTTGTACAGTTCGCCATGTCCATTTTTCTGCTGGTAAGCACGGCGATAATCTATGACCAGCTCGGTTTTATCCGTGACAAGCGGCTGGGTTTCAACAAGGAACAAGTGATGGTGCTTCCCATCACGGGATCCACGCAGCGTCGGAATACGCCCGTACTGAAAGAACGATTGTCCCAATTGCCCGGTGTGCTGGGCGTAGCAACGGCAAGCGGGATTCCTGGAATGCGGGTGATCCCGATCATGGCGGTCCGGCCTGATGGCATGGCGCCGGAAGACCACCTCATGATGGCCACGTTGCAGGTGAACGAGACCTTCCTGGATGTCCTGGAGATCGATCTGGCAGCCGGCCGAAACTTCTCGCCGGACTGGGGGACGGACTCTACCACGGGCTTCCTGCTCAACGAGACGGCCGTTCGCTACCTTGGATGGGGAACGCCGCCGGACGCGATTGGCAAACCATTCGCGTGGCTACCCTTCGGTGGGAAGAAAGGACACGTGATCGGTGTGGTAGAAGATTTCCATCTCCGCACAATTCACGAAGAGATCGAACCGGTCGTTATTCTGACGGGTTCTTATCACCTTTTCGTACTTATTCGGCTTGAACCGGGTCGGATTCCCGAGACTATTTCGCGCATCGGGGAGACGTGGCGCAACGTCGATGCCAGCTTTCCCCTGGAATACACCTTCCTAGACGAGGATTTCGACCGGCTGTACCAGGATGACCGGCGGCTTGGCGAGGTCTTCTCGATCTTCGCGGTGCTGGGCGTCTTCGTGGCCTGCCTGGGACTCCTGGGACTGGCTTCCTTTTCGATCCAGCAGCGTACCCGGGAGATCGGGATCCGCAAGGTGCTCGGCTCTTCGGTCTCCACCATTGTCTTACTGCTGTCCAAAGACTTCATGAAATACGTCCTGCTGGGCAACCTGATCGCCTGGCCGCTGACCTACTACGTCATGACGCGCTGGCTGCAGAACTACGCCTACGCGGCGGCGCTGAACTACGCGTGGTTCGTGGTCGGTGGAATCGTGGCCCTGGTCATCGCCTGGCTGACCATCGGGGCGCATGCGATCACGGCTTCGCGGAGAAACCCGGTCAATGCGTTGCGGCAGGGATGACGGCCCAACGAGTCGGCGTTCGCGCCAGTGAAAAACGACTGTAACTAATTCCCGGTCAGATAATTCCACCATGTTCAAACACTACCTCATCATCGCGGTACGGAATCTCACCAGGTACAAGAGCTACGCGCTGAACAGTATCCTGGGACTGACCATTGGTTTCGCCTGTGCCATATCGATTCTCCTCTACGTTCAGAACGAGTTGAGTTACGACCGCTACCACGAGAACGCGGACCGGATCTACCGGATCGTCGAAGGAAGCGACGTCAAGACGCAGCCCCTGCTTGGTCCGGCGCTGAAGGAGGAATTCCCGGAAGTCGAACGCTTTCTACGCATACAGGGAACCGCCGGTATTTGGCTCATGGCCTACGAGGACAAGGTATTCTATGAAACCGACGTGGCCTGGGCCGACGAGACGCTTTTCGACCTGTTCTCTTTTCCGCTGCTCAGGGGAAACCCCGAAACCGCCCTGAAAGATCCCTTCTCCGTGGTGATTTCCCGGTCGACCGCCCGGAAGATGTTCGGGGCCGAAGATCCCATGGGGAAAGTCATCGTCGCGGACAATGGTTTCGCCGATCTGCGCGTCACCGGCGTAATGGAGGACATACCGGACAACTCCCATTTCAAAATGGATTACTTCGTGTCCCTGTCTACAAGTCCACACGTAGGCAATCCGAGGGCGCTGACCCGCTGGAGCGTGCGGTATTTTTACACCTATCTCCTGCTGACCGAAGGGTACCCGGGAGCGCTGCTCGAGGACAAGCTTCCCTCGTTCGTGGACAAGCATATGGGTAGTTTCCTGGCGTCTACAAGCGGCAACTTCGAACCGTATTTGCAGCGGCTTACCGACATCCACCTGCATTCTCACCTGGAAAACGAGTTGGGCGTCAACGGAGACAGCACATACGTCGCCATCCTGCTGGTCGTCGCGGGATTCGTCATCGTGTTGACCTGCGTGAATTTCACCAACCTTTCGACCGCGCGCGCGATGGTGCGCGTCAGGGAAGTGGGGTTTCGCAAAGTGGCCGGCGCGAAAAGGTGGGAGCTGATCCAGCAGTCCTTCGGCGAAACGATGCTGCAGGCCTTTTGCGCCTCATTTTTAGCGGTGATCATCGTATGGTTGGTCCTTCCCACGTTCAACGACCTGTCCGGCAAACAGCTTGCATTGGTGATGCTGGATGATCCCGCCTGGTTCGCTTCCTGGTTGGGGTTGACCGTACTCGTGGGCTTGCTTGCCGGCCTCTATCCCGCGGTATTCACTTCGGCTATAAAACCGACCGGCATGCTGACTGGAAACCAGCCGGTTCATCGCCGGCAGGACTACCTGCGAAAGGGTTTGGTCACGGTACAGTGCACGATCTCCGTCGCCCTGATCGTCGGCACCCTGGTGCTGCACCAGCAGCTGGGTTTCTTGCGAAACGTCAAACTTGGATTCGAGAAAGAGCAGGTAATGGTCATCCCCAGCGGCATTCGCGACATTGAAGAAGGCTTTCCCGTCTTGAAACAGGCGCTGCTGCAACATCCCGGCGTACTGAACGTGACGGATGCCAGCTCGATGCCCGGCGTCGCCGGCAGTCAGGGGTTTATCCGTTCGATGACCGCGGAAGTCTTTGAGGGTGTCGGTACCCATCGGATTGACCTTGGATACATCGAAACCGGGTCGGATTTCGTCGAGACGCTGGGTATCGAGCTGCTTGCCGGCCGCAGCTTCTATACGGGCGAACAATCAAATTCGGACTTGGGGAAAGTGATTTTAAATGAAACGGCAACCAGGGCACTGGGATGGGTCACGCCGGAAGAAGCGATCGGTAGGCAGGTCATGCTGAACAACGAGTATCAAACGGATGTGGTTGGTGTAGCGAAGGACTTTAACGTCAAATCATTACATCAACCGATCCGGCCACTGGCGCTGCTCCATTATACGTACGGCACCACGTTTTTCGCGGTAAAGCTGAACCCGGATGATCTGGAAAGCACGTTAGACAACATCCGGGAAACCTGGGCTGCGATTCTCCCTGCGTTCCCGCTGCGGTATTCCTTTGTGTCGGATGATTTCGACCGGATGTATCAAGCCGATCGCCACTTCGGGCAAGTGTGCACACTCTTCACCAGTATCACCGCGTTCATTGCCCTTCAGGGCCTGGTCGGCCTCGCCTCGTTCGGCGTGGGACAGCGCATCAAGGAAATCAGCATCCGAAAGGTCCTGGGCGCCTCGGTATCCCAGGTCCTCGTACTGCTGTCCAGGGAGTTCGTCGTGCTGATCGTCATCGCCAACGCCATCGGGTGGATGCTGGCGTACTACGGACTGAGTTTCTGGCTGCAGCAATTTGCCTATCGAGTCGATATCGGCGCCGACACCTTTGTGATGGTCGGTGTCCTGAGTCTTGTGGTGGTAATGGCCGTGCTCGGCTACCGCGTCATCAGAACGGTCACGTCGAACCTGGCGGATGTGTTGCGGAGCGGGTGATGGGGAAGGTAGTCTGACAGATGAACATAACCTTTCTCGGAACCGCGGCCGCGCCTTCGATGCCGATCCCCTTCTGCACCTGCGAGGTCTGCACCAACGCCAGGCGGATTGGAGGCAAGAATCTCCGGCGTAGATCGTCGTTGGTGATCAACGATGATCTGCTGGTGGACATCGGACCCGACAATGCCACGGCGTCGTTCCAGTACCGGATCTCGCTCGCCGGAATCGGCATATGTCTTCAGACGCACCCCCATGCAGACCATCTGGACATCGAATTCATCCTCTCAAGGCATGCCGAATACGGGACGACCGTCTCAGGCGATATGCTGCTGGCTGGCTCCGATGAGACACTGCACGCGATCGATGCACTGGTGCGTCAACAGAGTGCGTACGGAAGCCTTTTCGACCCTAAAGCACTGTCTGCGTTGAAGTTGAAGATCCTGCCTCTAACGCCCTTTGAAGGATACCATATAGGAGACTATCGCATCGTCGCATATCCCGCCAATCACGGCAACGATCAGGGCTTCATTCTTTATTCCATTGTGCGGGGAGACCATGCTGTGTTCTATGGTACCGACACGTCGGTGCTGTCCGAAGAGGTCTGGGAACACCTTCAGCGAGCACGCAACCGGTTTGACGTGGTCATGCTCGATCACACCTACGGAATCGGTTTCGAATCCAGGCCGTCCGACCACCTCGCATCGAAGGATGTCGCCACCCACGCGGATCGATTTCGAGAGAACGGATTGCTCAAAGACGGCGGTGTGGTATACGCGACCCACCTGTCCCATGAGGGGAACCTGGAACATGATGAATTGGACGAATACGCCAGGGAGCACGGGTATCGGGTGGCCTTTGACGGGTTGAGGCTGGAGTTGAGCGGCTGAACATGCAGCAGGAACATGCCACCGGACACCCGCCCACGGCCGCCCGACCATCATACCGAGAGATCCAAAGCATGAAATGGGACTATTACCGCCCTCACATAGACAGGAGAGTACCCGGCAACAAAGTAGACCTGACTCCCCTGAGTAACGAACCGGAAGTCCGCAGGAACCTGATTATAGATCTCGCTCGAC
>VXTP01000023.1 GCA_009837395.1 Gemmatimonadota bacterium | reverse complement strand
TTGGAGTCATCTTCATACTGCCCCCTGGTTCATTCGAGGTGTTCGAGCAAGCTTGGTTGGTTGTCTACGACTTTGATGCGCAATGCTTTTTTCCTCCCCGCCCGAATGTGTATCGCCTCCAGCTTTCCGCACTTTACACGCTGCAATACAGTCTGGCGAGACACGCCGAGACGTTGGACAGCTTCGCGCATTGGTACATAATTCGGTGGTGCCCGCTCTATGAATTGGAGACGGCAAGCTTCTGAAATGCGAATGCGCCATGGTGCCCCCGGCGTAGTTTGCTCTCCATCTATAAAGCCGTCATTGAGCCACCGATGAACGGTCGAGGTTGCAACACCAAGGATTTCGGCCGCCCGCTTAATAGTTACCAGTTCGGTGTCGGCGGGTCTTGTTGCAGGGTCGAAACGAGGGATTTTCCAATGGTTTCGGAGATTCCCGACACGTGTTTTGTTGAAGCGATGCCCGTGGGCAGTGGTTTTGCCCTGCCGATTGAGGACGCCTGCGATGACAGCATCAGGATGGAATTGTGCAAGACGGCGGATCAGTTCGATTATATCGTCATCTGTTCGAATAGTTGCCTGTCGCTTGCGGGGCCGATCAAGTTCGATTTCGGTGAACAGCCCACCACGCCAACGCAGCGTAAGGTGGGCCTGATATCCTCCGCGCGGGGCGGTCACGATCACTTCTTCCAGTGCCGTGCGCAACAGTTCCTTTTTGTCCCTGATGACGGTCCCGGGGGCATTCCATACAAGATGCAAATCGGCTCCCAGGGTCAGAACTGCGGTCCGCTCTGCGTCAGTGAGTTGACGCGGTCGGTCTCTTACCCGGTGCTCAAGCTCCTTTTGCGCGTCTTCGAGCGCGCTCAGGCTACGTTCCCATTCCGTCTCGAGGTTGCGCTTCACAAGACGATTTTCAGGTTCTACGGCTCGGTAACGACGTTCCACGCGTTCGGCTTCATAGCGTGCCCGTTCGACGGCCAGCCGCCACTGTTGGAGAGCCTGATCGTAATCAGTCTCGAATTGTTCGGTCGCCAGAAGTGCTGCTTCAAGGCCTGCCGGTTGGATCGCTTCCAGCACCGCGTTGGCGATGGCCTGATCGATCTGTACCGCGCCAATGGACATGCAGGATTTGTGTCGTCCTTCGACCAGTGTTTTGCCTTGACAATGATAGCCAGGCGAGGAGGTCCGGCCTGTATAGCGCGTCCTCAATCGGCGTCCGCACTGGCCACAGGTGGCAATGCCCTGCAGCAATGCGGTCCCCTCGCGAACAGCTCCGCCCCCATGTGGAGTTGGCCTCGTGTTGCTGGCTATGCGGTCGAGTATCGCCTCGTGGGTTTGCCAGTCAACATATCCGGGATGATGATCGTGGATCAGAACGTTCCATTCCGATCGGGGCAATTTACGGGTCCGGGTCCGCACCTTACCGGTGTCATCAACATAGCGTTCCCTCCGTGTCTTTCCATAAACGTAGGCACCAGCATAAACGGGGTTGGTTAATATTAGGTGGATTGTGGAATATGATGGTGGAATCCAAACGACCGCAGCGCTTTGATGTTGACGGACTGGGAAGTTTAGACCTTCGGACATGAACCATTGCCAAACACGACGAACCGATCCGAACTCGGCAAAGCGCTCGAAAACGGAGCGTATTGCCGCCTGTATCGCTTCGTCGGGATCGATCCGGATTTCGGCGTTGGCGTCGCCCCGGACGTATCCGATCGGCTGTCCCCGGTAGAGTTCGCCACGGGCTGCTTTGTTGCGGATACCGCCGTCGAGCCGAGCTCGAAGAATATGCAACTCGGCCTCTGAAAATGTTCCTTTAAGTCCCAAAACAAGCCTGTCGTTGAACAATTTGGGATGGTAGATGCCATCGGCATCGCCGATCAGTGTATCTGTATATCCGCACAGGTCGAGCAATTTGTACCAGTCGGTATTGTTTCTGGCGAGCCTTGAGACCTCAAGGCCGAGAAGGATACCGACGCCACCGAGAGCGACTTCGGCTGTCATCCGCGCAAAACCGCTACGCCCGTCGGTGGAAGCACCAGACAAACCAAGATCGTCATCAATGACCGTGATCTGCTCCGGATACCACCCAAGACTGCGGGCACGCTCGGCAAGAGCATATTGGCGGCGAGTTGATTCGCGATGGTTTTCAACTTGAGACGGGGTCGATTGGCGAATGTAGACCATAGCGCGGCGCTGGAGATGCAAAGCTGTGATTGCGCTGTCAGTCATTGCTCTTGCTCCCGGTTTTCAGGTGAGCGGGCGCGGCCTGCACGATCAGCTTTGCAAGTTGCGCGATCACCGCGCGACGTGTTGGATCGTCGAGTTGTTGCCATAGTTGGTCGTGCGGTTTCGGGATTTCCAGAAAGTTCAGGTGCAGTTGCATGATGCTCCTCCGATTCACTACGTCGAAGCAGAGCATCCACCAGGAATCGCAAGCGCAACAAATCGCGCGCGTCAGCCACCAATTCAAGATCGTCGGGCGGGACAAACCCGCCGCCCGTTGCCGCGTCTGTCCACTCCACGGGAACAATGCGACGGCTGCCATCAGGAAACAGCAATAAGAGCCGAAGGTGCCCCTGGCGATAGAGCTGCTTCAGAACTGGCACGGTCTTTCCATCAAGGATATGCGCCTTGCGGATAATCCTGACCTCCGCCGGAAGTTCGCGGAGGTGGGTAGTGTGTTGTGCGGTCTTT
>VXTP01000014.1:238-2856 GCA_009837395.1 Gemmatimonadota bacterium | reverse complement strand
ACGGCGGGCCGCGGACGGCGACGCCGCCGGCGCTCGACGGCGGCGAACACAACCGCGACGCCGTTGACGACCCGGAGAGGACGCACTGGAAGGACTGCGGGGCCGCGTCGCGGAACGCGGAACGGATGAGCGGGTCCTGGTGCATCGGACACACGCGGTTCCCGCTGCACGTGGTGTTCAGCAACCTCGCCGGCATGGGAAGCATCGCGGAGTTCGTCGACAACTTCGACGCCACCCGCGAGGAGACGGTCCCCCTGCTGCAGTTCCTGGCCGACGACCTCGACCGGGGCGAGCACGCCGCCCGGACCGCCACGCCGGACCAGGACCCGCCATGAACGAACTGCTCGACGGAGTCGAACTGCACGAGGCGTCGTTCCTGACCATCGGCGACCGGGTGCTCGTCGTCAGGACCGTGGCGTCCGGATCCATGCTGGACAAGAACGAACGCCGCGCCTTCGGAACGCTGGCGCAACGAGGGTTCGACGTCCTCGTCCTGCGGCTGAACGCGGACAAGGATCCCGTCAGCGGCCTTGTAGCGCCGGCGTGGAGAGCCCTGGACGCACCCGAGGCATTCGACGACCTCGAAAACCCCGACGCGGTGCAGGAGTGGGTCCACGGCTGGCTGAAGAACGCCCGGCGCGCCGCAATCCAGCCGCCGCCGGCGGCGAGGCCACAATGAAACGCGACAGGCTCGCCATGGTGCGGGACACCGTACGCACGCTGAAGTCGATCACCGACAACCAGGTCCTCGGCACAGACCAGCGTCACCGGAGCCGACACGCTGACGAGCGCGCCGAAGGAGCTGCCGCGGATCGACACGCTCGACATGCGGGTCATCCACGCAGAACGCGAGAGCTGCACGGTCGGCTCCATCGTCGGGCTCACCATCGAGCTGTACCCGGAGACAGCGATACGGATCGCCGACAACGCGCAGCGCAGACGCAGCCACCGCCCGGAACCGATGGAAGTCGCCGACACGATCCTCGGGTTCAATGGGCTGGCGCCCCACCGGCTGCTATCCCCGCCACCGCACGTCAACCTGCACACCATCACGCCGGAGCAGGCGGCCACGGCCATCGACCGCGTGCTGGCCGGAGAGATGCCCGGACGCATCTGGGACCACGCGCGGTAACGCCAACGAAGCCCTTTTCACCCGGCGGCCGACACGCCACGAGGATCCACCCATTCTGCTGCCCGACGACCGCCGCCCGAAGGACCGGCTGCTGAGCCCGTCGAGGTTCTGCCCCTACTCGCTCGGCGACTGGATCGGCGCATGCGAGCGCGCCGAGATACCGCACGTGCCCGCGATGCACGTGACCGACTTCGAGCGCTACGACCTGCTGCAGCACGAGGAGGCCGGCCCCCACCAGGAACGGCTCGACGCCGCGTACGAGTCCGTGCGCCGCGCCACGTCCCCCCAACTGGATGCTCCGCTGGGACTGCTGCGCCAGCGCGGACCTGAAGTTCTCGATGAGCGAGGGACGCAAGCCTGACGCCGAGACCCGGCATTCGCTCCCGGTCGACTGCCGCCTGCTGGAGGTACTCGAGGACTACCCGCGCGTCATCGTCCCCGTCTGGCGCCGCCCCTGGATCGGCGACCAGATGCTGTTGTTCGACGGGTACCCGGTCGAGTAACGGGCGTTCGTCGAGAGCGGCAACCTGATCGGGATCTCCTCCTACTATCCGCAACGCCCGCTGCCCCGCAACGACGAACACCTCGCCGTCATCGAGGAGCACGTCGCCGCGCTGCTCGACGAGCTCGAGCCGCCCTTCGAGTGGCCGGCAATGGCCAGCGAGCAGATGCGCGTGAACGCGATGCGGGCCGCACCGGACGGCGGCAAGGCCCCCACCGGAGGACCGCTCCAGGACGAGATCCACTTCACCGCCGACTTCGCGGCCACCCGGCTCGGGATGGTGCTGCTCGAAGGCGGGCCGCCCGACTTCATGGGTGCTGCACCGTGCTGCTTCGCCGCGGGCCGGATCGACGGCGTCGCGCTCGAGGCGCAGGAGGACGAGCACGCCCCGAGCGAACACCCGACATGAACGCTATACCCAAACTCCACGTCCGCACGGCGGACACCCCGAACAGCCCGACCAACCACGACCCCCACACCCTGACGTACCGCTCCGAAGCGCACAAGCGCCTGCCGCACGTGGTCAAGTTCTCCGGCGGCAGGTCGAGCGCGATGCTGCTCTTCATTCTGCTCGAGAACGGCATCCTGGAGCCGGAACGCGGTGACGTCGTCGTCTTCAACAACACGGCGTGCGAGCACCCGGAGACGTACCGCTTCGTCGCCGAGTGCAAGCGACGCGTCGAGCGGGAATTCGGGATCCCGCTCCTGCTCACCGAGTTTCAGACCTACGAGGACGCACGCCGCGGCCGCTGGCGCCGGCTGCAGTCCTACCGGCTGGTCAACGACGGCCCGCGAACAGGAAACAACCCAAACGGCTTCCACTGGCGCGGAGAGGTCTTCGAGGAGCTCGTCTCGCACAAGGCGTACCTGCCCAACCGGCACCGGCGCGTCTGTACCGCAGAGCTGAAGCTCGGCCCGACCCGCGCCTTCCTGGCCGACTGGCTGGCCGGCAAGCCGGGGATCGACGCCCTGGGACACGGCTGC
>VXTP01000014.1:0-228 GCA_009837395.1 Gemmatimonadota bacterium | reverse complement strand
CGTACGAGCTGCACCGGCGCGCCGGCGGCTCCGTCCCGCGCGCAATCCTGATCGGCAAACGCCGGTACGCGCTCTCCCGGCCGACAAGGCGCCCCGCCCAGGCGTACGCCGACTTCTCCGACGCGGCCCGACCCTTCGACAACCCGGAGGTCGCCCCGCATGTCTTCGGCGGCCACACCACGCTCGGCAAGGGCAGCGCCGAGTACGTCGTGCTGATCGGGCTACGAG
>VXTP01000012.1 GCA_009837395.1 Gemmatimonadota bacterium | reverse complement strand
GTCGGAGTACGCGTTCGAACTGCCGGAGAACCTGGACGGGAGCGGCCTGCAGCCGGTCGATCTGGGCCCGGTGTCGGCCACGGACCCGGATGGCGACCGGCTCGACTACGTCCTGGCGGAGGGCGACGCGCAACGGTTCGCGGTCGACTCCCGGGACGGGACGCTGATGTACACGGGTCCGGGCGAGGACTTCGAGACGCCGCCCAACGTCTACGAGTTGATCGTGGAGGCGACGGACCCGGACGGCGAGATGGCGGAGGCGGACGTGGTGGTGAGGGTCGTGAACGTGGTCGAACTGCCGGCGGCGGTGGACGACACGGCGACGACCGACGAGGACGTGGCGCTGACGGTGGACGTGCTGGCCAACGACTCGGACCCCGAGGGGACGGGGCTCCGGGTGTCGTCGGTGTCGGCGGCGGAGAACGGGACGACGGAGGTCGCGGCGGACGGCGGCGCCGTGCGCTACACGCCGGATGAGAACTGGTACGGGACGGACCGCTTCACGTACGCGGCGGAGGACGGCAACGGGGCGGCGACCGAGGCGGCGGTCGAGGTGACGGTGCTGCCGGTGAACGACGCGCCGGAGGCGGCGGCCGACACGGCGTCGACGGACGAGGACGAGGCGGTCGAGGTGCCGGTGCTGGCCAACGACACGGACGTCGACGGCGACACCCTGCGCGTCTCCTCGGTGACGAAGCCGGCGAACGGGACGGCGGCGGTCGCGGCGGACGGCAGCGGCGTGCGGTACATGCCGGACGAGAACTGGCACGGGACGGACACGTTCACGTACGTCGCGGACGACGGGAACGGCGGCACGTCGGAGGCGGCGGTCGAGGTGACGGTCGTGCCGGTGAACGACGTGCCGGTGGCGAACGACGACGCGGCGACGACGAACGAGGACGAGCCGGTGACGGTGCCGGTGCTGGCCAACGACACGGACGCCGACGGCGACGGCCTCAAGGTGTCGGCGGTGACGGCGCCTTCGAACGGGACGGCGGCGATCGCGGCGGGCGGGGTGCGCTACACGCCGGACGCGAACTGGCACGGGACGGACACGTTTACGTACACGGTCGACGACGGGAACGGCGCGACGGCGTCGGCGGCGGTTGAGGTGACGGTGCTGCCGGTGAACGACGCGCCGGAGGCGGTGGGCACGATCCCGAACCAGTCGCTCGACGAGGGCGGCGAGTCGGCGAACATCGAACTGGGCCCGTTCTTCTCGGACACGGACGGGGACGCGCTCCTGTACCGCACGGTGTCGTCGGACCCGGCGGTGGTCGAGGCGACGATCACCGGGAGCGTGCTCACGCTCTCGCCGGTGGGCTACGGGGTGGCGGCGGTGGCGGTCGCGGCGTCGGACCCGGGCGGCCTGCAGGCGATGCAGACGGTGGCGGTGCGGGTGTCGGACCGTCCGGCGCGCGAGGTGATGTCGCACGCCTTCGCGGGGATGGCGCGGGGGCACCTGGCGAGCGCGCGCATGACGCTGGGCCGCCGCACGTCGGCCAGTCGGTCGGGGGCGTCGCGGCTCTCGCTCATGGGCCGCAAGGTGCCGCTCGGCACGAAGGCGGCGCGGGCCGAGGCCGAGCGCATGTGGTCGGGCTGGCTCTCCGGCGTGACCTCGCGGGTCCGTTCCGAGGCGGCCCCCGACGCGGGCGCGCCCATGAGCGCGGGCGCCTCCATGGCCGGGGGCACCTCCATGGCCCCGGGCGCACCCATGTCCGCAGGCGCCTCCAGGTCCCCGGCGGGCAGCCCGGGCGGGCCGGGTGGCCAGGGCGGCCCAAGTGCGGCCGGGCGTGACGGCTCCGATGACGACATGACCCTCGGCGATCTCTTCCGCGTCGGCGACCTCGCCCCCCGCTTCGAGGGCGGGCGCGATCCGCTGCGCGGCTCCGAGTTCCAGTTCACCTTCGGCGTCGGCCAGGAAGCCGGCGGCGGGGGCGGAGTGCGCCTCCAACTCTGGGGACAGGGCGACGTGCAGACGTTCCAGGGCGCGCCCACCGAGGCGAGCGACTACAAGGGCGAGCTGCAGACGGGCTACGTGGGCCTGGACACCCGGCTCGGCAACACCTGGCTGCTCGGCGTCGCCGTGGCCCGCAGCCGCGGTACCGGCGACTGGACCGCGGGAGGGGCCAGCGGCTCGCTCGAGACCCGGCTCGTCGCCGTCCACCCCTACCTGCAGTGGTCGAGCGGCGGCACCTCGCTGTGGCTCACCGCCGGCGGCGGCTGGGGCGACGCGGACAACGTGCGCGAGACCGGCCACCGCGAGGCCAGCGGGCTCGGCCTCCGCCTCGGCCTCGTCGAACTGCGCCGCCGGCTCGCCGCGGGCGGCGGCTTCGAACTCGGCCTCCGCGCCGACGCCGGCTGGGCCGAACTCGCCACCGACGTCGGCACGCAGACTCTCGACAGCCAGGTCGCCGCCGTGAACCAGGTGCGCCTCGGCACCGAGCTGTCCCAGCAGATCCGCCTCGGCGGGCTCACCCTCGCCCCCTTCGGCGAAGCCCACGTCCGCCGCGACGGCGGCGCCGGCCAGCCCGGCACCGGCCTCGAGCTCACAGGCGGCCTCCGCGCCCGCGCCGGCTTCCTGCGCATCGACGCCCAGGGCCGCATGCTCGCCGTCCACTCCGTGGCCGGCTACGAGGAGCGCGGACTCGGCCTCACCCTCAGCCTCGGAAACCCCGGCGGCGAGGGCCTCTCCCTCTCCATGTCCCCCCGCTGGGGCGACGCCGCCACCGGCTCCGACGCCCTCTGGCAGGACCAGATCTACACCCGCTACGCACCGCCCGCGCCGGCCTCAGCGTCAGCATCGGCCGACGGCGAACCCGCGCCCAACCCCCGCGACGCCTGGACCTTCGACGTCCGCGGCGACTACGCCCACCGCATCCCCGGCGGCCGCCTCCTCAACTGGTCCGC